>CAVZTH010000001.1:0-26987 GCA_963778125.1 uncultured Alphaproteobacteria bacterium
GAAAGCCCATCCCCACCTGTCGCGGCTTCGGCGTGATCGGCGACATTGCCGGCGCTGACCATGCTGTGGGGTTGGGAGAATGGACGAGGGCTCATACGAGGCGCGTAAGAGCGCTCCTGTGGATCGTGTTGAGGTGACGGTGCGCGCTGAGCGTCGGCGTCGCTGGAGCGCGGAGGAAAGCTTCGGATTGTCCGCGAAACGCTCCGCCCGGGTGCGGTTGCGCAGGTCGTGGCGGACCAGAACGGCATCGGAACCGGGCTGCTGTATACGTGGCGCAAACAGATGTTCGCCGCAGCGATCACCGGCTTTGCCGCCGTCGAGACGGTTGCCGAGCCACCGGCGGCGCCGCTTCTGCCGGCTCCCGCGGTGGCCGGCGAACGTAGGGCCGGCAACCATGGATATCGCGGTCGAGGTCGAATTACCCAATGGTGCGCGGGTGCGTGTTGGCAACGGCGCCGGCGCGGCGCTGTTGTGCGATGTGTTTGCGGCATTGGATCGGCGCTGATGCTGCCGGCCGGGGTGCGCGTCTATGTCGCGTGTGGCGTGACGGATATGAGGAAAGGCTTCGATGGGCTGGCGGCTCTGGTGCACACCGCACTGGCGCTTGACCCGTATAGCGGCGCGGTTTTCCTGTTTCGGGGGAAACGCGGTGACCTTTTGAAGGCGCTGCTCTGGGACGGCCAGGGTCTCGTTCTCTATGCCAAACGTCTTGAACGCGGCCGCTTCGTTTGGCTCGACGACGACGACCGGACCAGATCGCTGACCCCGGCACAAATGACACGTTGCTCGATCACGCATGTTGATGCCCCTCATGATGAGGCTGACAAATTCTGAGATCGACGCAGTTGACTGTGTGGTCGCGCAAGTTTCTGACCGCATCGAGAACCAACGGGGTATCTTGGAAGAGGTAGGCCCCGCTCGGCTGCCGATCGATCAAAAGCTGCTTCTTTTTGATCTGCACGTAGATCCAGTTCACCGGAATATTCAGTCGGCTGGCTAATTCCGGAGCGCTGAGCAGACTGGAGCCATGGGACCACCTGTTGCGCGGCTCGGTCACCCTGATGCCGGCGCGGCGCCGGATCTGTCCCACTGTGATCGGTAGGACCGTGTTCTCGCAAGTTGGGGAGCGGTGACCCTCGCCAGTGAGGACCGCGGCGATTGCGTCGTCGGGCATACCATTGCCGGCAAGTTCCAGCGCCCGATTACGCATTTCCGTGCCTCGCGTGAGTTTGGCGACGGAGTTGACCTTCATCTTGACGTCGAGGTTGCTCACAGCGCCACCGCGCCAGACGATTCTGACCACAGCGAGATCGTGCTCGCCGCGATCAAGCACGACCTTCTCGACAAGACACCGCAACAGCGCCTTGCGTTGAGCATCCGTGGTGGCTGGATCCTTCCAAATGTGTGGGAGGTGCCCGGCGAGGTTCACGACTTTGCCAAGCATGGCCTTACCAATCCCCATTTGACCGATGGCCTGTGGCGAGGATTGCTGAGCAAGCGCCTCTTCCGCCGCTCGGACCTCGCTCAAGGCGACTTCCCAGCGTCGTTCGAGTTCCGCAGCGACGAGACGATTATCGGGGTCGACCTTGTTGAACTGGCGTTCGGCCAGCGAGGCGGCATAGCGCTTGCGCTCGAGCTGCCGTTCGGCACTGGCTCGCAGCGCCGTATCCACCTGCTGCTGGGCGCGCCGAGCCCTGGACAGCGCGTCCAGCTCGGCAGGCGCGAGGGCCGTCAGGAAGGCATCCGCCACTACCGCGTCTACCCGTGCGGCACGGATGTACTGGCAGGCCGGCGAGCCCTCATTGGAACGCAGATGGTTACATACATATTGCCCGCCGCCCTTGTAGCGGACATACATCTTATGGCCGCACCGCGCGCACCAGGCGATGCCGTGCAACAGAAGATCGCCGTCGCGGGGAGCGCCTCTCGTCTTGGTGCGCATGTATTCGGCCCGGTTATCCTTTATGACATTACGGATCATTTCGTAAGTCGCCCAGTCGACGTAAGCAGGATATCGATCCTTCACGACAATCCGCCATTCCTCGATCGGCCGCGGCACTTTTGCCCGCGACGCGCCCTCACGAGCGAGTTCGCGCATGCGGGTGCGGCCATAGACGAAGGCACCGGCATAGGCAGGATTTTTGAGGATCGCGGCGACGGAACAGATCGTCGCTCGTGCCCAACACAAATCGCCATGCCGGTCCCGGCGAGGCAGGTCGAGACCACGATCGTTGAGTAGGCGCATGACCTTGCCGACAGTGCGGAACTTCAGGAACATCTCGAACACAAGACCCAGCCGCTCCTGAACCGCCATGTCAGGGTCTTTGACGACCACACCACTTGGGTCACGCACGAGACCGATTGGCAAGCAGAGTGCAAGTTCGCCGCGCTCGGCTTTGGCGAGAAGCCCGGCGGTCAGGCGACTGCGGATTGTGTGCAGTTCAAGCTCGGATATCGTTCCCTTCAGTCCCAGAAGCAGCCGGCCGTTGGCGCTGGCCGGATCATAGACGCCGTCGCGATCGGCGATAAGGCAACCGCGCAAGCCACAAATATCCAAGAGCGGGTACCAGTCGGAGCAGTTGCGCGCCAGCCGCGTCACGTCGATCGACAAGATCAACCCGACCTCGCTAAGCCCGACCCGGCCCACGAGTTCTTTAAAGCCGCTCCGCTGCGCAACCGACGCCCCGCTCAGGCCGAGATCCGCATCGATCACGTCGATATCGGCCTCATGCCATCCGAGTTCCCGAGCGCGCTGGCGAAGCGCGTATTGGAGCCGCAGGCTTTCCTGATTGCTTACCACCTGGTGGGGTGTCGATTGCCGGACGTAGACCACGGCCTTGCGCGCCAGGTGGACCGGCTTGATCAGTTCGGACTTCACGAGAAATCTCCGCCAGAACCGCGGCAACGTCGTCGACAATCTGTCGCCGCAGACCCGGCGGCAGCGCCGCCCAGAGATCTTTCGGATCTACGCTCATCGGATTCGAGACATTCGACCGCCGATATAAGCTCGCAGAGTGCCTCTATACTCAATTTTGTCCGATTCGCACTCGCTTCATCAGGCTCAGTTGCAGATATTGGAACCAATAGACTTGTTCCGCCTCTATGCTCGACTTCGTACGAAGTCGGAAAATTGCCGCCTCTATGCGATGAACGACAGATGACGCGGAAGGATCGTCCGTATAGAGGATGTCGCGGATCTAGAACCTGGACCACTTCGGCTAAAGATTCGTCAGGTTCACCAGAGGGGATATTCCTGTAGGCCTTCGTTGGAGGGCATCGACTGGCGGATGCCGGCCTGGACTGCGCGGCCGGAGGTTGCCGTCTGACAAAGTGGCTGCGGTCCGACATAGCCGCTTGTACCACTCCAACAACGTTGCTAGTCTGTGTGAGTGGACGCCGCCCCTGCAACGCTGGAAGAGGAGAATGCCCTGCTGCGCCGCCAGTTGGCGGAGCGGGATGCCGAACTGGACGTCGCACGCGCCCAGATCGAGGCGCTGACATTCCATCTCGCCGTGTTGCGGCGACGGCAGTTCGGACGATCGTCGGAAAAACTCGATGCGGAGGTCGAGCAACTCGAGTTACGCCTGGAGGATCTCGAGGAAAGCCAGGCGGAGCAAAGTGCCAGGGTCGCGCAACCAGATCCGTCACTACGTCAACCGCGCAAGCGCGCGCAGCGCAAGCCGCTGCCACCGCATCTGTCGCGCGAGACTGTGGTCCATGAGCCGACGATCATCTGCGCCTGCCACGGTTGCGATCGTGCCAAACTCGCCCGTCTCGGCGAGGACGTCACGGAGGTGCTCGAGAAAATCCCCGCCCGGCTGAAGGTGATCCGCCACGTCCGTCCGCGCTATGCCTGCCGCACATGTGAAGCTGTGTTCCAGGCACCGGCACCGGAACTGCCGATCGAACGTGGCCGGCCAGGCCCGGGCCTGATCGCCAACGCGGCCGTTAGCAAGTTCTGCGACGGGCTGCCGCTGTATCGGCAATCAGTGATCCTGGCACGCGAAGGGATCGAGATCGACCGCGCCACGCTGGCCGACTGGCTTGGCCACGCCGCCTGGTGGCTGGCCCCTTTGGCTGTGCTGACTGGTCAGTACGTCATGCGATCGCCGGTGATCCACACCGACGACACCACGATCAAAGTGCTGGCACCCGGCCACGGTCAAACCCGCACGGCCCGCTTCTGGGTCTACGCTGTCGACCCGCGGATCTGGGCGGACGGCGGGCCACCGGCGGCGTTCTACCGCTACAGCCCCGATCGCGATGGGGAGCGCCCGCGCCAGCATCTCGCCGGCTTCAGCGGGTTCCTGCACGCCGATGCCTATGCCGGCTACGGCGCGCTGTATCGCGTCAGCGGCAACCAGCCACCGCGGGTGACGCATGTTGCCTGCTTTGCTCATGCACGCCGGAAATTCTTCGAGGTGTTTGCCGCAACGAAGTCACCGATCGCCGAAGAGGCGGTGCGCCGCATCGCCAGTCTCTATGAGATTGAAGCCGAGATCACTGGCAAACCCGCCGAGATACGCCTCGCCGCCAGGCAGACCGCCAGCCAGCCCTTGCTCGACGAGTTCAAGACCTGGGCTGACCGGCAACGCCGCCGTGTCTCCGCCAAGACCGCACTTGGCAAGGCGTTCGGATACTCGCTTGGACGCTGGGAGGCGCTGACCCGCTTCGCCACCGATGGGCGCCTGAGCATCGACAACAATCTCAGCGAGCGCCTGCTCAGAGGTGTGGCCATTACGCGCAAGAACTTCATGTTCGTGGGCAGTGACCGCGGCGGCGACAGAGCCGCAATCTTCTACACGCTGATCGAATCCGCAAAGCTCAACGGCCTCGATCCCGAGGCCTATATCGCCGCCGTCATCGATCGCATGGCAAAGGGCCACACCAGCAAGGCGCTGGATGCACTGCTGCCCTGGAACTTCAAGTCGGCAGAACCCAGACCGGAATGACTTGCTAAAGCAAGGTGGGGCTGGGCCGACGCTTACGGCAGTTCCGCGCCTTCGACAGCTATCTTCTTCCAGAGACAACCGTGCGGGTATTGCGCGACGAGGGCTCGCTGTCGCTGCCGTTCGAGGTCGATGTTGAAACCTATTTGCACGGCGGTCGCAGGAAGTCGGCGCCAAGCTGAAGGCGACCGACACCACTCTTGCCTCCGGCCAGACTGAAGGACGTTGAGATCGTCGACGGCAAATTGAAGGTTCGGCCGCCCCTCAAGATCCGGCTGGTGGTGGACACGCACCATGGCCAGGCCATGGTCGGCGACGAGGCGCTCGATTTCGGCGAGGCTCACGGGATGCATGCCGCACCCGGGCTCTGCGGGCGGCCCGTCGCGCAGGGTAATCGCCAGTAGTCCCGCACGGCCGCAGCAGGGAGACCAACTTACGGAAGGCACGCAGCCGGTCGGGCGGCGGTGACATGCATCCAGACCGCTCTGGACAGAATGGCGTCTACGGAGAGGCCGGCGCGGATGGGGGCCCCTCCAGGTTCGGCAGGCGGTCGTTGAGCCAACGGATATTTTCTGCCGGATGCAGCCGGGCCGCCTCGACGCACATGGCAGCGGACGGCTCGACGGCCAGAACCTTGTAACGGAGCGAGGCCAGCCGAGCGGCGTCTCGGCCAGAGCCGGCGCGGACATCCATAATTAATTACCGCCGGCGCCTGCGGCAGGAGGTTCATCAGCCAGCAGTTCAGTTCGGCCGCGTCATGCGCCTCGGAACGCGCCACGGCGGAGGCGACGTTCGCATCATACCAGGCAATGGCATCCGACAGCGGCGGCACCGGCATCTCATATCGGAACCATCATGAGGGGGAAAGCCTGTAAAGCGGGCTCGAGCCCGTTGGACTATGCGGCAAGCCGTCTTATCGGCCATCCAGCTAAGGGCATGTAATTACCATGAGCCTGTCACTCAGTTTGCTCGAGCAGCCGGTAAACCGTGCCGCGGGCGACACCGAGTTGTTTGGCGATCGCGGCGGTACTCATCGTGGCAGTCAATCGCCGGATCTGAGCGGCGTCGATCGAAGCCGGACGGCCCTTATATTTGCCCTCTCTTTTGGCCTTGGCGATACCGTCGCGCTGGCGTTCGAGCATGATTTCCCGCTCCCAGGTCGCCACGCCAGCCAGGACGGTCAGCATCAGTTTCGCCGTCGGGTTGCGGGTGTCCAGGCGTTCGCCGCCCATGCTCAGGACCACCAGGCCGACGCCGCGCTTGGACAGGTCCGCCTCGATCGCCAGCAGTTCCGCCGTCGATCGCGCCAACCGATCGGGCTTCGTCACCATCAGCACGTCGCCTTCACGCAGGAAGGCAAGGCACTCATTTAGTGCGACGCTCGAAACCTGCTCGGTGAACAGCCTCGCCGCACCCGCGGCCTTGAGGTCGCGCTCCTGCCCGGCAAGGCCGGCGATCTGGTCTGTCGTGCTGGTCCGCCCGTATCCGATGATCATGCGCCGTCTCATGTCCGATTTATCCCAGAAGGTCATAGGACATAGCAATCGGACGAAGCGGCTGGATTGCGCCGGCAGCGGTCCGGCACCAGTGCGTAGTCCACGGGCGAGGGAGCCGCTGCCACGCGAGCAGAGACGGGTGGTGAACTGCATCAGTCGCGGCATCACGTCAGTTCCACCAGCCGCTTCGCTCCGGCTTTCAGGTCCCGGACCATGGTAGCCACTTGGCGACTTTCAGCCGAGTAGAGGCCATGCTTCGTCCGTGCTTGCGCGATGCGCTGTAGCCCTTCCGGCGTGCGGGCCTGTGGATGGGACCGCCATGCGTCCTGCACCGCCCGGAGGCCATCGCTGGCCCTTTGCAAGGCGTGCCTGCCCTGGTGCGTGCCCCACACCGGCGGGGAGGCACGAGCCAAGCGAGCACATCGCGCCAGTCGGGCATCTTACGCATGGGGTTCTTCCCAGGTTTTGTTGTCATCACACCCCCTCCCTGGCCACCAGTTCCCGCTGCTTGATGAGATCGTCCATCGTGATGGCGGATTGTTCCTGCCCAATCGCAAGGGGTGGCGCAGTCGGCGGAGTGGCGCCTCCCTGCGCACTATCGACGATCACCTGACCGCTCTCATGCACGATGACACGCTCGACACGGACAACCTGTGGACCGTTACCGCGCTTGCGATCCAGAGCCGCGAGCATGTCGGTCATGCCCCGGGGCGAGGTCTGCGCCGTCCCGCCGCAGTTTCGACGCGGCCTCGGGATGCTGGCCCGAGATCATCGCCCGGCGAAAACAGTCCATGGACGCGTGGTGCATCGCGACCGCCTGCCCCGCGATCATGCCCTCGATCTCATCCGTCGGCTTGAACCCGGCAAGTACGGCGGCGGCGGCGGCAAGGCGGTTGGACGCGGCCTCGGGGTCGTTCGTGGTGGTGGCGATGGTCGCCAGTGTCGTTTCGAGCAGCACCCGGTTGAACGGCGGCCAGTTGCTGCCGCCCATAACCTTCGCACCGTCCGGGGAGTTGACCCGCATAGTCACCCGCTGGTCAGCGCGACCCGATCACGCCAAACGAGGAAACGGGCACTGATCGTCTCTATCGACGAGGCAGAGCGGTCGACGTTCCGCTTCCAGGGATGAGCGGCGCAGCAACGGAAGACGCGGGCGCCATGTTGCGTTCGGGACGTTCCCGGTCGCGGTCTGCCCGGCCGGTGGTATGGACGGAGGCGCTCTACCATAAAAATGGAAGCGGCGGCGACCGTACCGCTGCCAACCCGCTTTCCGAGGCAACCGGCAGGGCCATTTTATCCCATCGTGGTGACGGCTCAGCCGTCTGCTTAACTCTGCGCTGATAAGCCCGGCCTGTACGCGGCCGCTTCGTCGCCGCCGAACGGCGCCCCCGTGGCGTTGCGCATCGCCGCGACCTACGGGCGCCACCTACGGCTTGGCCTGCAGGCCAGATTTTGTGTCGCGCGTCTGCACCTGACCCATTTGACATCGACGGCCAGTTCGGAGATGTCGAAATACGTGACCGCAAGCTGTTGAGAAGGGCCGACGGCCCGCCCGAGGAGAGCAAAAGCCATGAATCGTGTGGGCGTCGACGTCGGCGGAACGTTTACCGACATTGTACTGGAGCACGCCACACCGGACGGTGGGCAGCAGGTCGTGGTGCACAAAGTGCCCAGCACGCCCGCCGACCAGAGCGAGGCGGTGGTGCGCGGTGTACTCGAGGTCTGCCAGATGGCAGGCGTGGCACCGAACGAACTGGACTTCCTGTTCCACGGCACAACGGTCGCAACGAATATGGTGATCGAGCGCAAGGGCGCCGACGTTGGCATGATCACCACCCGCGGCTTCCGCGACATCCTGCACATGGCGCGTCACAAGCGGCCGCACAATTTCTCGTTGCAGTTCGACGTGCCGTGGCAATCCAAGCCGCTGGTCAAACGTCGCAACCGGATCGTGGTGACCGAGCGGATCATGCCACCCGACGGCACTGTTGAAACGCCGCTCGCGATCGATGAGGTGGAACGAGCGGCGGCGCTTTTCGCCAAGCGCAACCTCGACGCGGTGATCGTTGCGTTCCTGTTTTCGTTCCTCAACGACAGCCACGAGCAGCAGGCCGCGCGAGATCGTCCGGCGCGCGCTGCCTCGACGCATATGTCTGCACCTCGTCCGAGGTGGTCAACGTGATGCGCGAGTACGAGCGGTTCTCGTCTTGCGCGATGAACGCCTATATCGGGCCGATGACCTCGCTCTATCTGAGCCAGCTGGAGGGGCGGCTGCACGAGCACGGCGATACAAGCGGCGGTCCGCATCATGCAGTCCAACGGCGGCATCTCGACCGTCGAGAACTCGCGCCACCGGCCGGTGGGACTGCTGCTTGTCGGGTCCGGCGGGCGGCGTGATCGGCGGGCCGCTGGACCGGCGAGGCGTGCAGCACCGGCAACGTCATCACCATCGACATCGGCGGCACCTCCGCCGACATCAGCGTGATCCAGGACGGCGAACTGCGCATCAAGAACCCGCGCGACACCGAGGTCGCGGGGCTGCCGGTGCTGGTGCCGATGATCGACATCGACGCGATCGGCGCCGGCGGCGGCTCGATCGCCTATATCGATGCGGGCGGAGCGTTTCGGGTCGGCCCGCGATCGGCCGGGCGCCGATCCGGGTCCGGCCTGCTACGGGCGCGGCGGCACGGAGCCGACGGTGACCGACGCGCAGGTCGTGCTCGGGCGGCTCGACCCCGAGCAGTTCCTGGGCGGCGACCTCAGGATCGAGCCCGCGCTGGCGCATCAGGCGGTCGAGGACGCGGCATCGCCGCGAAGCTCGGCCTCAGCGCCGTCGACGCGGCGCTCGGCATGCTGAGAGATCATCAACAATAACATGGCGCTCGCGATCAACGCCAATTCCGTCGCCAAGGGCATCGACCCGCGCAACTTTACGCTCATGGGCTTCGGCGGCGCCGGACCGCTGCACGCGGTCGCGCTTGCCGAAATGATCCACGCAAAGGATATCGTCTCGCCGCTGCATCCCGGCATCACCGCGGCGATGGGCCTGCTGGTGACGGAACTGCGCTACGAATACACCCGCTCCGTCCTGACGGTGCTGACCTCGGCGACGGCGGGCGAATTCGCCCATGTCAACGAAGCGCTCGCGGCGCTGCAGCGGAGGCAGCCGCGCAGCTTGCCGCCGACGGCATCGCGCCGGAGCGAGCGGCGCTTCATCGCGTATCGCCGAATGCCGCTACGTCGGCCAGGGTTTCGAACTCCGCGCGCAGATGCCGGACGATCCGCTGACGCCCGCGAACGTCGGCGTGGTCATCCGGAATTTCTACGACTGCGCACAAGCAGGTCTATGGCCACGCCTTCGAGGATCAGCTCGGTCGAGGTGGTGACCCTGCGCGTGGTCGGCGTCGGCCGACGTGGAGAGCCTGCGGCTGCCCGACCTGCCGAAGGGCGGCCGCACGGATCCGGCCGAGGCGCGAGCTTTATGTCCGCGAAACGATGTTCGACGACGGCAGCGCGGTGCCGACGCCGCGCTATCAGCGCAGCAAGCTGCTCGCCGGCGACATGGTGACCGGCCCGGCGCTCGATCGTGCAGCACAATTCCACGACGTTGTTGCCGCCCGGCATATCGCGCCGCCGTGCTGTCGCACGGCGACATGCACATCGCCCGCGCCTGATGCAAACGAAAGGGCACATCCCGATGAGCCAGGAAGTCGATCCGATCACGCTGCAGGTCGTCGGCGGCGCGCTGCACTCGATCGCCGAGCAGATGGGCAACGTGCTCTACCGCATGTCCTATTCCTCGATCATTCGCGAGAGCCAGGATCTCGGCGCGGGGCTGTTCGATACGCAGTACCACACGCTGTGCGAATCCGATTCGACGCCGATGCATATCGGTTCGCTGCCCGGCTACCTGCGCGGCATCGAGAAGTCGATCCCGCTGGATGCCTGGAAGCCGGGCGACTGCGTGATCCACAACCATCCGTATTTCGGCGCCAGCCACTCGCCCGACATCGCCATCGTGATGCCGGTGTTCTTCGAGGGCGAACTGGCCGGCTTCTCCGCCAACACCGCGCACCACGTCGATATCGGCGCGGCGACACCCGGCCTGATCATCGACGTGCCGGACATGTATCGCCGAGGGCATGCTGTTGAACGGCCTGAAGCTGTACGAGGAGGGCAAGCGCAACGAATTCCTGTGGAAGTATATCCGCGACAACACGCGGGTTCCCGGCCTGGTGATGGGCGACCTCGAGGCGCAGATCGCCTCCGCCGAACTGGGCGTGCGGCGGTTCCAGGAACTGCTGGCGAAATACGGCAAGGCGACGGTGCTGCAGTGCTGCAAGCAACTCATGGACTATTCGGAGGCGGCGCTGCGCCGCGAGACTCGCCAAGATCCCCGATGGCGACTACATCGCCGAGGGATTCCTGGATGATGACGGGCGCAACTCGCGGCGTGCATCTGCCGGTGAAGGTCACCGTGCGCGTGCGCGGCGACGGTGTCGAGGTGGACCTTACCGGATCGAGCGCCGCAGGTGCCGACTGCCTTCAATGTGCCGTTCGAGGGCATCGACCAAGGTCGCCTGCTATTTCGCCTTCCGCGCGCTGCTGCTCGACACGTATACGCTGGCGGAGCAGATCCCCGCGAACGAGGGCAGTTTCCGGCCGGTGAAGGTGACGGCGCCGCTCGGGTCGATCTTCAACCCGATCGCGCCGGTCGCGGCGGAGGCGCGGTTCTCCCAGATCCAGCGCGTCGTCGATCTCATCATCAAGGCGCTGGCGCCGGTGGTGCCGGACAGGTGCA
This sequence comes from uncultured Alphaproteobacteria bacterium, assembly GCA_963778125.1. GTDB lineage: Bacteria > Pseudomonadota > Alphaproteobacteria > Acetobacterales > Acetobacteraceae > Rhodopila. The sequence continues at coordinate 11,247 of CAVZTH010000001.1, forward strand.
CGGCCGGGCAACGCGGCGACGCTGTCGTTCGCCGCCTATTCCGGCGTGCGGCCGAACGGCGACTACTGGGTGTTTCTCGAGGTCAACGAGGCGGCGATGGGCGGCCGGCCGGACTCCGACGGGCCGGACACGGTCGAGGAGTTGATGCGCAACACGCGCAACAATCCGCTGGAGGATCTCGGCATGCATCTGCCGCTGATCTGCGACCGTTACGAGGTGCGCGACGACGTGTTTCCGGGTGCCGGAAAGTTCCGCGGCGGGCAGGGCGTGGTGAAGTCGCAGCGATTCCTGACCCCGGGTTTCGTCACGCACGAGGCCGACCGGCACGACGACGCGCCCTGGGGCATCTTCGGCGGCGAAAGCCGGGCACGGCGGCAAGGTGCGAAATCCACAACATCGCTCGGCCGGAGGACGTGAACTCAGTGCCGGCGAAGTTCTCCGGGCCTTCGCGTCGATGCAGGCGACACCGTGACCTATATCTCGCCCTCCGGCGGCGGATACGGCGACCCGCTCGACCGCGATCCGGCGAAAGGTGCTGGACGATCGTGCTCGACGACTTCATCACCCGGCGCATGCGACCGACGTCTATGGCGTGGTGTTCGACGAGGTGGACGACGGTTACGGTTACGCGGTGAACGCCGCGAAGACGGAGCTGTGGCGCGCGAGCATGCGGGGGCGATGACAGTCTTTTCATCGCGGGCGCGGACGGGGTCGATCTGGCACGTTCCTTTCCCGACACCACCATTCCTCAATCACGTCGGCGGCGTCCTCGGTGTGGGACCTTATTCCGGCTGTCGGCAGGAGATCCTGGCTAGGTGGCGCAAGAACATCAGGGCAATGGCCGAGTGCCCGGACGTCTTTTGCAAGCTTGGCGTATTCGGCATGGTCTCGTTCGGCTTCGACTTCCACGTGCGCGATGTTCCCCCGCCGACCGGCCAGAAGCAAAAGCTACCACATAGCTACCAAAAAGCGGGGACGTCAGGCTTGGGGTTCCGATTGAGGAACGATACTGAAATTCTCTCTCCGAACTCCGGTCTCTCTCCGAAGCTTGGGAGCCGACGGATTTACTCTACAAGCTTGTTTGGCTTGCCGATCAAGGCCTTCGCGATTTACAACTATTGTAAAGTTCGAATTCCTTCCGCCTCCCAAGCTCGGCCAGATACAGATCCAAATTGCTGCATCGCTCCCGAGCCCGCCATCGACAGCATCGCCAGCGCGACCAGTTCCGATCTGCCGCAGACCAATCGTCGCCGGTATCGCAGCGATATTGCTCCTACTGCCGCCGGGAGAGACGGCCTTTCACTCTGGCGAGGAATCGCGCGCGTTGCTTCGCGGTGCAGCCTTCCATGCTTGTCGACGCAATCCAGTCCACCAACCCCGCGCATGGAGGGCGGAAGGCCACGACGCTGACAGCGCGCCAGCGAATGCCTGCGGGCAGCGGAATTGCCTCCACCCATCCTGCCCATCAGACGCGCGCCGACCAATTGCTGCCGCTCGCCCAGTATTGGTACCAGGATTCTGGGATGAGGCGTGCTTGACTGGATGATGGAGCGCTGTGCCTTCTAGCGACGCCCCGACGATGCCGGCCGTACCCGTGCGCCTCTCTAAAGACCTCTTAGGCTAAAAAGCCGGCGGTATCGGGGCCAAAAGAGCTGACATAACAAATACAAAGGGTGGAAATGATGAACATGATCCGAAAAACTCGTCAAATGCTTGCCGGGACGGCGCTGGTGGCGGCGTGTCTGGCGCTGGCACCGCCTGGGTCGCAGGCCGCCGACGTCAACAATCTGATGACCAAAGCGCTTGGCACGACTGACGATCCGGGGCCGGTGATTGCCGACTCGTTCAAACGCGCTGCGATGGATCTGACGCCGGAACAGCGGGCACTCGCGCTGAAATGCTGGAAGAACAAGGTGTGCGAGACCGGCCACGGTAAGCTGACCGTGGCCTACGCCGACGGCTTCGGCGAGAATGTCTGGCGCCAGGTCACCAAAATGGAGTTCATCGCCCAGGCGTTGACGTATCCCGACATCAAGAAGATCATCTACACCTCGGCCGGTGGCGATGCAGCCAAGGCGATTTCCGACATGCGCGCCTATATCGCCCAGAAAGTCGACGTGATTGTCATCTTCGCAGACGCGGGAGCCGCTCTTCTGCCGACGGTGAAGGAGGCCACCGCGGCTGGCATCTTGGTCGACCGTGCACAACGGCACCAATGTTGGGGGCAAGGCCGGAAAGGACTACGTATCCAGTATCGCTGAGAATATCTGCGGCCTCGGCGCAGGTTTCGTAAAGGTCGTCGCTCGAAAACTCCAAGAAGAACCCGACCACGATCGTGGAATTCGGCGGCACGCCTGGCAACCCCTCAGTGCGGCTGGCAGAAATGTGCCGAGACCAGGAGATCACCAAGCATCCCAACCTGAAGCTTCTCGGCAAGGCCGACACCAATTGGACCCAAGAAGGCACTTTCAAGGCGATGTCGGGATTCCTGTCGCAGGGTGGCAGCGTCGACGCTGTTGTCTATGAATACGCCGATGGCTTCCGTGGCGCTCTGCGCGCTTACGAGGCGGCAAAGAAGGCTCCCAAGCTGATCGTTGCGCTGCGCACTGATGAGCAGGGCGTGTTCTGCGACTGGGAGAAGATCAACGATCCGGATTTCAAGATCTTCTATTCATATGGCCAGAACTACCAGTCGCGCTTCGCGCTGACTGCGGCTATGATGAAGAAGGCCGGAAACGATGTACCGGCCAACGATCGATGTGCCGTTTCGCATGAAGCAGGTGGCCAAGGGCATGTGCAATCGGGCCCTGCCGGAAGACGCCTCGGTGTCGACACTGCTCGACAACGATATGCTAAAGGCGATGTTTTCAGAAGTAGCGCTATCGCCGCATGGGTCTGGCGCGCGCTAACCTCAATGTGCGCGCGCCAATGCTGCAAGCCCCCCTTCCTGCAAGTCACCTGTGCAACGGAGACCGTCATTCGATGGCTTCGGCCTCCCTCAAGCTTTCAGGTATCACAAAGAGGTATCTGGGCGTGCTGGCGCTTGATCATGTCGATTTCGAGTGTTGCCCCGGGGAAATTCACGCAGTTTTGGGCGAGAACGGCTCCGGCAAAAGCACCCTGCTTGGCATAGCCAGCGGCGCCACTGAAGCGGATGAAGGCCGTGTCACCATCATGGGTAAGGCGCTTGCCGCCGCCGATCCGTTGATGGCGCGGCAGCTGGGGCTGGCGATCGTCTATCAGGACAACTCGTTGGTTCGCGAACTGACGGTCGCGGAGAACCTGGTGCTTGGCGCTGGCGGCAACACGGCGCCGATGTCGGGCAAGCATGACTGGGCGGCCCGCACGCTCGCGCCTTACCAGCTGGACATCGCCCCCGACATGCAGGTCGGACAGCTCACCCCGGCGCGGCGGCAGTTTCTGGAAATCGTCAAGGCATTGATCGGCCACCCGAGGGTGCTTCTGCTCGACGAACCGACAGCGAGTCTGGACGAAACCGGGGTGGAGATGCTGAGCGCCATCGTCCGGCGAATTACAGCCGAGGGCACTGCGGTCGTGTATGTCAGTCACCGGCTGCCGGAAATCCTCGCCCTTGCCGACCGTGTCACCATCCTTCGCGATGGCGTCGGTCAGGGCACCTATAAGGTAGATGGGACCCTTTCCGAAGCCGACCTGATCGCGCTGATGGTGGGTCGCCCAATCGAGGCGGAGTATCCACAACGCGTCGGCAGGCTGGCGCCCGAGCCGGTGCTGACGGTCGCCGACCTTGGCGGAGCCGGCTTCCGGGATCTGTCGTTCCAGTTGCGTCCTGGAGAAATCCTCGGCTTCGCTGGCGCCGAGGGCAACGGCCAGCGTGACGCGATCCGCGCTCTCGGTGGCCTTGCGGCGAGCCGCGGCGTGATCACCTGTGGCGGCGCTCAGGCAACGATCCTAAGCCCGGCCGATGGGCTCACCGCCGGCATCCTGTCGGTCAGTGCGGACCGGTTGCAGGAGTTGATGTTCCCTGCTCTCGGCGTGCGCGAGAATATGACCGTGCAGGTGCTCGGACGATTTCGCCACCGCCGGGCTTGTTTCACCGGCCCGCGAGTGGGCTAGGGCACAGGCACTGGCCGACGAACTGAATATCGTTACGCCGACGCTGGAGCAGCCGATCAGCTACCTGTCCGGCGGCAATCAACAGAAGACGGTGCTGGCGCGAGCCTTCCTGCGCAAGCCCAAGGTGGTGCTGATCGACGAACCCACCCAGGGTGTCGACGCCAATGCACGGTTTGACATCTACCGAGCCGTCCGGGCCATGATGGACGGCGGCGCCAGCTGCATCATCAATTCCTCCGACGCGATGGAACTTGCCGGCATCTGCGACCGTGTTCTGGTGTTCTCACGCGGGCGGGTCATCCGCGAGCTGCAGCGGGCCGATATCAGCGAAGAAAGTATTGTCTCGGCATTTCTCCGGTCGACCGAAGTCGGCCGAGTTCGCACACAGCGTCTCATGAAACACACGGCCCATTGCCTGCGCTGCTGCGCCGCCTGGCCTCCGGCGGTAGCGGCCAGTGGTGGGTGGCCTTCTGCGTTCCTGACATTGCTCATGCTGGTCATGGTCACCTACGCCGCCACCAACACGGACGTTTTTTTGACCAAACTCAACATCCGCCACATTCTGCTGGCGACGGCGCCGCTGGCACTGGTAACCATGGCGCAGTTCAACGTGCTGATGGTGCGCGGCTTCGACATCTCGGTCGGCTCGCTGATGAGCCTTACGGTCGTGCTGGCATCGTTTCTGATCGGCGCCGAGGCAGCGGCGAGCGAAATTGTGACGGGTGTGGCGCTGTGCCTGATGGCGGGCATCGTCGTCGGAGGCATCAACGGTGCGCTGGTGCGGGGTCTCGGCGTCAATCCGGTGATCACCACCATCGCCACGCTCAGCGTGCTCCAGGGCATCGCGCTGTTCCTGCGTCCGTCTCCCGGCGGAGCCATCAACGCTGACTTCATGGACCTGCTGGCCGTGCAGGTAAGCGGCATCCCGCTGTCGTTCTACGTCATCCTGGCAGCGGCGATCGGCGGCGACCTGTGGCTGTACGGCACGCGCGGCGGCCTAAAGATGCGTGCCGTGGGCTTTCGTGAGCAGGCGGCGAGGCGCAACGGGGTACACATCGAATTCGTCCACATGCGGGCCTATCTCGATGTCCAGCCTGCTGGCAGTGGGCGCCGGGTTTTTTCTGTCGTCGGAGGTGGGCGTCGGTCATCCGGTCATCGGACAGGGCTACACGCTAACCAGCATCGCGGCCGCCGTGCTGGGCGGAGCAGCACTGAACGGCGGTCGCGGCTCATTCGCCGGGGCGATGTTCGGCGCGCTGTTCTTCACCACCACGATCAACGTTATCACGTTGCTAGGCCTCAACACCGGTGCCGGCATCATCACCAGCGGCGCGCTGACCCTTTTCGCGGTGTTCCTGTATTCCGGCTGGCAGCCCCTCGCACGTCTGCTGACACAAGTCCGCGCCCGCTTCGCACCCGGCGCCATGGCCGCCAGGCGGGCGAGCGTGTCTTGAGTGCGGCCAGGACTGCCGTGGGGTCGCACCGCGCGGCAGACAGGCCGCGGGGCCGGGGCGTCCAGATGCGTTTCGCCGCCATCTGGTTTGCCATGCTAGCGTTGGTCGGCGTGTGTGCGATCATCGTGCCGCGCAGTCTGATGCCCTCGACATTCCTGGCCACCGTGCCGCTGGCGGCATTTCTCGCCATCGCCGCGACCGGGGAAACGCTGGTGCTGATGTCGCGCGGGATCGACCTGTCGACACCGGCGGTGATCGCGCTGTCCAGCACGTTGATTCTCGGCGTCTCGCAGGGGCATGACGGGAACGTCTGGCTGGCAGTGGCAGCAGCATTGTCGAGCGCTGCGGCTATCGGGTTGTTGAACGGTTTGCTGGTCGCCTGGTATGCAGCTCAACGCGTTGATTGTCACCCTCGCGGTCGGCGCAATCACCAGCGGCGTCACGCTGTGGTATCGCAAATCTCTTCCGGCGGAATCGCGCGTGCCGCCAGCGATGGCGGCCTGGGGAGGCTCGCGATCTGTTGGGCTGAACGTTTCGGTGTGGGTCGCAACGATCCTGGTGATCGCGCTGACCCTCGTGCTGCGCAAGACCATCACCGGCCGCCGCTTCGTCGCGGTCGGAGCCAATCCGCGCGCGGCCTGGGTCGCTGGCATCAACGTCGGCCTCCTATCAGACCGCGGCATTCGCCTTCGCGGCACTGCTTTATGGCATTGCCGGGATCATGTTGTCGGCATTCATTCGCAATCCCACCCTGAAAGTCGGCGATCCGTATCTGCTTGCGCCGATCGCGGCGGCGGTGCTTGGCGGCACAGCGATCAGCGGTGGCGTCGGCAGCATGGTGGCGGTCGCCGGGGCCGCACTGTTCCTCACTCAACTCGGCCAGTCGCTCAAGATGCTCGGGCTGTCCACCTCATTCCAATTCGTTATCTACGGCGCCGCTATCGCCCTTGCCATGGCGCTGACCGAAGCGAAATTACCACTGCGGCATTTGCCCCGTCCACGCCGCAGAAGCACCACTTGCTGAGCGTGAGGGTCCACGTGGGTGGTTGTACCCCGCTCTCGCGCTGGTGCACCTGAAACCGGCGAATATCCTCAGCCTGCGCCGTATCGAGCGACCGCCCGAGGAAGGCGGCGAAGCTGCGCACGACGCGGATGTAGTCGCGCTGGGTATCTGATCGCAGGCCGCGCATTGCCATGTCTTCGATCATGCGCTGCCGCAGCGCGTTGACGGGGCGGTCGATCGTTGGAAGGCATTGAAAGTTCCTCTCATGATGAAGGGAACTCCATGCTCGAGAGGCAACTACGCCCCGCTCAAGACTTCATCGAAAACGCGCATAAGTATTGAGGTCCAGGGGCTCGGCCCCTGGCGGGGTTTGGGGCAGCGCTCCAACCTTACTTGCCTCATCGGTCAATGGTTTAGGTGTCGGGTTTAACTCACCCGCAGCACCAATCCCGCGAAGCGGACTTTCAGTAAAAGTCTAGCCGGGAATACAACTGACGAAGCGCCCGGGTAGCGCGGCTCGCGGGTCACGTTGCTTATCCCATCAGTTTCACAACGATACGGAGATCCTCGCGGCGCTGGGTGTTGTTGCGTTCGTAAAGGCCCAGATGCTTGAACGCGTTCTCGAGCGCCACGTTCTTGTCGAACGGCACGCGGACCGGTAGCGGTGATATGCGAGATGGCAGCCGCCCCCGTGCCGGCGCCCAAGGTGACGCGGCGACGGCGCATCGAGCGGCCCGGGGGTGCGCGCCAAAGATGACCCCGCGCGGCGGCCCTTGATCTGCTCGCCCGTTTCGCTGTGATGCCGTTTCGCATACAGTGTGTCCGCCGTCGGAGGGTGTCATCTCTAACCCTGCATAAGAAGCGACTGGAGGTGCTCGACACCAACCAGGTCATCGTGCTCGGCCGCCTGGAGATCGATTTCATCCGCCGCACCGCCTCCGATCTGCTGCGCCAGCACGCCAACGATCCCGATGCCGCTGCGGAAGCCTATCTCAAGCGTAAGGATGTCCTCGCCAACCTCAAGGCCCTGCGCCTTGCCGCGGGCCTCGAGGCCGCCCTGTTCGGGCGCATGGTCACCTCCGACATTCTCGCGCGCGGCGATGGCGCGGTGCATGTCGCACATGCCCTGACGGTCCATGCCGAGGAAGCCGAGCCGGACTACTTCGTTGCGATTGATGGCCTCACGTGCGAGGCTGGCGAACTCGGCACCGGGCTGATCCAAGACTGCGGAACTCACCAGCGGCCTGTTCTACGGCTATTTGGTGATCGACTTACCGTTACTCGTCTCCAATCTCGAAGGGGTTCCGGCCGAGGCATGGCGGAGCGCCGACCTGCGCCTCGCCGCCAAGGCGACCGAGCATCTCGTGCAGGTGATCGCGACGACCTCACCCGCCTTTAGCCCGTCTTTCGCAACTCGCCCCGAATAATCCTCCAGGCGGCCGGTTTCCCGCGGCTGGGTCCTGCAAGGTCGGCACCACAGGGGCTGCGGTCATTGCGATATCGGAGTGCCATCCGACATGATCCTTGGCGGCGGTTGGCTGGGCAAACTGAGGTTCAGCATCTGAAGCAGCAGCGCCTGATCCGGCTCGGGCTCGGTGTAGCGCGACAGGATAACAGTGCGGCCATCCGTGGTCGGCAGATGCACATCGACCATCTGGATCGCTGCCATCTTGTCCAGCACCGACCTCGGCGTCAGTCCCGGCGCCAGCGATCGCAGCCGCTGCTTCAGCGTCACTTGGAGGCAATAAGCCAGGAATGCGACCAGGATGTGCGCTTCGATCCGCTCATCGGTCTGGTGGTAGATCGGCCGGATCGCCAGATCGTGCTTCAGTTCTTTGAACGCCTGCTCCACTTCGGTCAGTTGCAGATAGAACGCCCAGAGCTGTGCCGGATCGCCGCCGGTCAGGTTCGATCGCAGCAGATAACTTCCCTCGCGGCGACGGGCTTCGCGCAGGTTCTGCCAGTTCAACCGAAAGCCGAACGTCTCTGGCGTGACGGCTTGATCCCTTTCGGGCAACCGCAGGTCGATGATCCGCCAAACTGCTGGCCCAGCTTCTTTCCGAGCGGCCCCCAGCTTGATCAGCAACTGGTCACGGGTCAGCTTCTGCTGGCGCAACTCATGCAGCCGCTTCACCAGCTTCTTCAACCTGCGGCACCGCATCGCCTGCTCTTTGTCGCGGCGGGCGCCGCTGCGCGCCAGGATGTAAAGTTCGCCGTCCTGCTCGACCAGTTTGACCTGCACCGCCTCGCGCACCTCGGCCCATGGCTTGGCCAGGAAGTTCTTCTCCAACTGGCTCAGTCGCCCGCGCGGCGTGCCCACCAGGTAATGGGTCGGCGTCTCTGCTGCCCGCATCTCGGCCAGCACCGCCTCGGTCGGGATGCCGCGATCCATCACCCAGGTGCGTCCGGCCTTGCCATACTGGGCTTCGATCCGTTGCAGGAAGTCGCGCAGCGTCGTCTTGTCCGAGGTGTTGCCTGGCATCACCTCGTAGGCCAGCGGCAAACCATCCGGCGTCACGATCAAGGCGATGACCACCTGGACGCAGTCGGATCGTTTGTCCCGGCTGTAGCCATGCCGCCGTTTGCCGGCATGCGGGCGGATCGCACTCGAAATACGTGCTGGTCAAATCGTAGAGCAGGACTTCGAACTTGGCGTCGAACAGGGTCTTCCAGCGCTGCTGCAGGAAACTGAACAGTTCCGTCTTGTGTGCCAGCAGCTTGTCGAGGCAGCGATACAGATTGTCCTTCTGCGCCAGGTCGAATTCCTCGCCCAGCAGATCGCCCATGGCACTTCGTTCAAACCATTGCCGATGCAGCCGCCACTCACTGCCCGGATCGATCAATCGGTAAGCGACCAGAGTCTTCAGCACGTTCAGCCAGCGTGTCCCTTGCCGTGATGGCGGCAGGCGTGGCGACCAGAACTCATCCAGTTGAAGCTGATCCCATAGATGGCACGCCAGCCAACAGCCACCCCATTGTCGCGGCCGGCGCAGGCGCAGACCGCTGAGCCGGACATGCACGACATCGCAATCCAATGCCGGCGCCGCACGATCCTCGGGAAACAGCGCGATCTGTTTGCCGGCCTGCCCGCCCTCGTCGAACGCCTCGATCGTCTGGCACCATGCGGCGCGCTGGCTGTCGTTGATCTCGCCCAGATAAAGCACGTGCCGCTGCACCGTCCGGCCGCCGGACACCCGGCGGTTCTCCACGATGCTCCAGTAGCGGTGCTCCTTGCCGTCTTTGCGACGAACCTTGTGGCGTAGAAACATGACGCCAGCCTTCCAAAGCCGCTGGCCGTTTCGCAAGGGGCTTGGTCGGCACCGCAAGCGGTTTCAGCCGGTTCGCTCCGGCTCAGGCCGCACTATTCCTGGCTTGATCGGCATCCCGCGGTCGCAAAATTTCCAAAACCGAGGTCGAGTTGCGAAAGTCGGGTTAAGCTCGGCTCGACGGCACCTTACGGCTATGCCGACCTCGTGCTGATCGAAGTCGGCACCCGCCAACCGCGCTCGCTGATGACGGCGTTTTACAACCGGTGCCCAAGCGGGATGCGCGCGAGGGAGCGGGGGCAGCGCTGGCCGGTCATTTGGCCCGGTTCGACGCGATGTATGAACGCGAGGAGGCTCGGCGGGTCGCGTCGCTGCTGGACGCGACCGCCATCCCTGCGGACCCGCAGGTGGGTGGGCTGGCTGGCCTTTCAAGCTAGGCCGCAGGACAGCTTGGCGCTGGCGGCGCCTCCGCGCGGGCTGTGTGATGCAAGCCACCGAATTTCTGCTGCTGCGGCTGGAAGCGCCGTTGATGGCGTTCGGCGGCCCGATGGTCGATTATATCGGGCGGACCCGATCGTTCCCCGGCCAGGCGCAGATCACCGGGCTGCTGGGCAACGCGCTCGGCATTGGCTGCGGAGTTTGTTTCGCCTCGCGCGCGCGAGGGAGAGATCCCAATGCGCAGCGTCTATATGGCGGGTTTCAGCCATTTATTGATTTAGGACGAGGACCTTCTTCGCGATGGAGAATTTGAACGCTTGGCTGCGCATTGACGCCACAAGCGAAGCAGACCTAGAGGCGGTTGTGGAACTGACGTGATGTCGCGGCTGACGCTGCAACCGCCCCTCCTCCGATTTAGGCGGCTATGTTCGGCGTTGGTGTGCAAAACCGACCATCTGTGAACACATCGCTGTGCCCCGTGCAAAACACAGCTTGCATCATTAACGCACAGGGTGCTTATTCTGCACATCACATTCGGACAGAAAAAACGCACATGGCACGCACGTTCGCATACTGCCGCGTCAGCACCCTTGGTCAGACAGTAGAGAACCAGATCCGCGAGATCGAGGCCGCTGGCTTCCACGTGGAGAAGCGGCGCCTGGTCACCGAGACGGTGTCCGGAAGTTCCGCGATCGAACAACGTCCTGGCTTCTTGAAGTTGCTCGATCGGCTGGAGCGCGACGACGTGCTGGTGGTGACGAAGCTCGATCGCCTGGGGCGCAACTCCATCAATGTTCAGACGACGGTCAAGCGGCTCGACGAGACGGGCGTCAGTGTTCACTGCCTGGCGCTGGGTGGTGTCGATCTGACGAGCCCGGCTGGCAAGATGACCATGGGCGTCATCGCGGCAGTAGCGCAGTTTGAGCGTGACTTGCTGATCGAGCGCACACTGTCTGGGCAGGCCCGCGCGAGGGCCGAGGGAAAGAAGTTCGGGCGCAAGGCTGTTCTGGATGGCGAACAGCGGCAGAAGGCGCTGCAGCGACTGGCCGATGGCGCCTCGATCAGCGCGGTGGCACGAGAGATGAAGACTAGCAGGGCTACCATCATGCGGGTCGGTCGGGCTGGATCGGCGGCGCTGCCTCACTGATGCGCTCGCTGGGTGTCGCTGCCGTTCTAGCCATCCCGCACGCTGGCCCCCGCAGCCGTTTGCGCGTTTAGCGAGAAATCGCGAGGCTAGATTGCGTTATGAAACAGCAAGGAAAATCTGATGTGGCAGGACGGGAGCGGGAGCCATCGAGACGAATGCAACCCAAGACTCACCGACCGCCGCACTTGCTGATCGAGCGCACACTGTCTGGGCAGGCTCGCGCGAGGGCCGAGGGAAAGAAGTTCGGGCGCATAAGAGGCTGACCCGGAATGAGTGCGGAATAGTCCTCCGATCAACGCCTTGGACAACAGGCTCTCGCTGGCCAAAAAATGTTGCGTGATTCCAGCGGCTTCGATTCTCTCGTGTGTGCGAAGACAGCGAGGAATCACCTATGGCCTGGACTGAAATCACGCGCCCCAAGTATCAGCGCGATGGGTTGCGCTATGCAAGCGATACCAACGATGAAGAGTGGGCATTGATCGAGCCGCACCTCCCGCCGCTGCCTTCCTGCGGGCGAATGCGCAAGACCAGCATGCGAGAGGTGGTCAATGCCGTTTTCTACATCGCCCAGACCGGCTGCCAGTGGCGCCTGCTGCCGAAGGATTTCCCGCCCTACACAACGGTGCAGCGGTATTTCTATGCTTGGCGTGACAGCGGCGTTTGGCAGACCATCAATCATGTGCTGCTTATGGAAGTGCGGGAAGCCGCCGGCCGCAAAGCAAGTCCGACCGCCGGGGTGATCGACAGCCAGTCGGTCAAAACCACCGAATCTGGTGGCCCGCGGGGTTATGCGGCCGAGAAGATGATCAAGGGCCGCAAGCGGCATATCCTGACAGACACCATCGGTCTGCCGGTTGGCATGATTGTCCATCCCGCGGATGTGCAGGATCGAGACGGCGCGCCTTGGCTGCTGGAGAGTGTGAGCAGCCTCTATCCCTGGCTGCGATATGTCTTCGCCGACGGAGGCTATGCCGGCGACAAGCTGAAAGGTGCCCTCGAAGGCCTCGGCACCTGGACCGTCGAGATCGTCAAACGGTCCGACGCAGCCAAGGGCTTCGTTCTGCTGCCTCGTCGTTGGGTGGTCGAGCGCACCTTTGCCTGGCTCAACCGCAATCGCCGACTGGCAAAGGATGTCGAAGCCACCGTCGAGAGCTCGGTTACTTGGCTCTACATCGCCAGCGTCAAGCTGATGTCGCGGCGTCTGGCAGCCGCTTGAAGGACCTGAAATGGCATTTTCCAATGGCTATAATGACATGGTGTTGCAACAGCAATTCGAGTTGAACTCTAAAACTCACCGACCGCCGCACCTCATCCGGAGGAAATGAGGGCGACGATGAACCTATCCATAGGCAAATGGGTTTCGGTAAATGCCACGCTGAGGGCAACGCCTGCTGGCTTCATCGGCATCGCCTGCCTGATGTCATCGATCCTCATTCCAATCATGTGGGCGAAGAAGAAGCGGAGGTGAGGTATAGGTCCCAAGACAACGCGAACGCTTCTGACCATACTAGGGGCCGGCCGGGGTCGCCGCCCTAAGACCCCCCGACCTAGGCCGGATCACGCGCTTCAAGAACGCAACAGCCCGCGTCTTGGCCTCGGGGTCGTCCGGTGGGAGCTTCCACGCACGTCCTTGGGGCGTGTGCTGCACGATCCGGGGCACCGTGATCGTGGCCGCCTGGGCGGGCTTCGCTAGGCGCTTGCGCGGGCGGGTAGTGACGATGGTCATGGGGTGATATGTATGGCGCGGTTGGGGTGGCGGCAACCCGGCGGTGGCGGGCGCTCTGGTGAGGTGAGCCCCTACCCTGCGGGCTTCACGCGGATCGGGCGGCTGCGTCTATAAGAAAAATCCCGACCGCCGAAGCGGCCGGTAAGTTGAAGGAATCGCACTGGGGCTACTTGGGCCGAAACCCCATGGGTGTCCGTAACCTGGGTCACGAAACAGGCGCTTCGGTAACCGAGACAGCCGCAAACGGGTGCATCATGCCGACGGCATGATGGCGCGGATCACTGCCGAGCGGCTTATGCAGCACCTGGCGGCGTCGGGGTTCGTGCTGATGAAGGGGCCGCCGCGTGTGGCGCCGACGACAAGCGGGATGCCGCCTGGGCGGGTGCCTGACGCCGCCTAAAGAAAAACCGACCGCCGAAGCGGCCGGTAAGTTGGAAGTCCGGGGAAGAAGCCGGCCCGTGCGGGGTAGGCATCGAGCCGCGGCGGACGATCTGGCCGAACCTCGATTGTCTGTCTGTGAAACAGCTCACACCGCGCGTCGCGAACGAAAAACAGGCGCACCTGCCGGATGCGTCTGCGTGGCCCGACGGGATGGGTAAGGGACGGGACTTCGCCACACGGTAAACTGGCAGCATCGAATTCGGGAGGTCGGGGCGGTCTGCTACCCACGGGGGTTCGGAAACGTCTATGAGGCCGCTGCATGAGGATCAAACAGCCACCGCATCCCAGATAGGCCAGCAGGACCGGCCTTCATGGAGGCTTTCATTTACGTCCGGATGACGTTTCAGCCTTGGTCGCGTAATCTCCGCCCGATGCGGTCGGATGACAACATCGCCTCGCCGGCCGAGCGGCTGGCGAATGGCGTGGTGCAGAGCGTGAATGTGGTGCTGGCGGTGACAGGGTGTGTCGCCATGGGCGTGCTGGTAGGCACACACGCCGATCCGCTGCAACACGGGACATATACACCGTTCATCGTGATCTCGTTCGGAGGGATGCAGCGTCGTCGGCTGCTGGGACTGATCTGGGCCGTCGCGCCGGTGGGGGAACTGCTCAAAGCTGATCGCACCGCGCCGCTTCGAGCCCCTGCCCCTCTCTCTGGCCATGGGCTGGGCAGTGCTGTCCCAACCAGGATTACTGCTGAGCCTGCCGGCGTCGGTGATCATCTGCTAGTCGCCGGCGGCTTGTTCTACAGCGCGTTGGCATCGTGTTCCACCTGGCGCGAGTGCGCTTCCAGGAAGCGATCTGGCACAGTTTCGTCCTCATTGCCGCCGACCTGCCACTACGCCGCGATTGTGTACCTTGGGGGCTTGAAGATCAATCTATCCGTGGCACGTTGGACAGCGGTCGGCAGTGGACCAGAGCAGAGTCAGTTGCTGGGTCAACCGAGCAGACGCCCCGGCTGTTGAATAGCTCATGGCCGGATCAGCCTGCCAATTGCCCGGTCCGGGCGAGCAGCCCCAACAGGTCCATGCGCTCCCACCTGACTGCCATCAGAAGCTTGCGCGCAAAGAACAAGTTTAAGCACTAAGAACGAGCCCTATAAGTTGATGGCTTGCGCGCCCCGAAAGCCAGTTCGGACATAGTGGATCGCCGGCCATGCGTCACTTGCCTGCTGCGTCCGCCAGCCGCAGCATAGGCGGCAGAGGGGACACGGAAAACATGCAACAGGAGACCTATGACTTCATCGTCACCGGGGCAGGATCGGCCGGTGCCGTGGTCGCTTCACGCCTGTCAGAATCCGGCCGCCACACCGTCCTGCTGCTCGAAGCCGGCCCGCCCGACACCAATCCCTGGATCCACATCCCGCTCGGTTTTCCCAAAACGTTTATCGATCCGACTGTGAACTGGAAATTCGAGAGCGCCCCGCAGCCCACCCTCGACAACCGCCGCCTCTACCTCCCGCGCGGCAAGACCCTCGGCGGCACCAGTTCCATCAACGGCATGGTCTACATCCGCGGCAACCACGCCGACTATGACGAGTGGCGGCAGCGTGGCTGCACCGGCTGGGACTGGGATTCCGTCCTTCCGTATTTCCGCAAAGCCCAGAACCAGGCCCGCGGCCAAAGCGAATTCCACGGCACCGGCGGACCCCTGAACGTCTCCGACCAGCCCGGCCGCTTCGAACTGACCGACGCCGTGCTCGCGGCCGCCGAACAAGCCGGCATCCCACGCAATCCCGACTTCAACGGCGCCCAGCAGGAAGGCTGCGGCTACTACCAGACCACCACCGCCAACCGCCGCCGCTGGAGCACCGCCAAAGCCTACCTCGAACCCGCCTGCACACGTCCCAACCTGACCATCCGCACCGGCGCCCACGCCACCCGCATCCGGTTCACCAACGACAGGGCCACCGGCATCGAATACACCACCGCCGAGGGACGCCATACCGCCACCGCCCGCGCCGAGATCGTCGTCTCCGGCGGCACCTACGGCTCCCCGCAGCTTTTGCAACTATCCGGCCTTGGCCCCGCCCAGCACTTGCAGGACATGGGCATCGAGGTCGTGCGAGATATCCCGGCCGTCGGATCCAACCTGCACGATCATTTCAATACCTACATGAGCTGGCGCTGCACCCGAGCGATCACGCTGAACGACCTGGAGAACTCCTGGTT
>CAVZTH010000002.1:0-11080 GCA_963778125.1 uncultured Alphaproteobacteria bacterium
TCCGAAGCGAGCCAGCACCGGGTCGCCACCTTCGCCCGGTGCGATGGTAATCAGTAGGTGCGTCGCGGATTGGACTGCCGCTTCGGCGGAATCGAACCGAACGCTTCCGTCCAATCCTTGCCGCGTCGTTCCGGCTACCTCGAACCCCGCCGCCCGGGCTGCATCAGCGACCGCGGAACCGCTATAGCCCAGTCCAAAAATGAGCAGCCGGTTCATGCAAGGCCTTTCCGTCGCAGGATCACCTGGCCCAGCGCGCCCAGGCCGTAATTCAGCAGAATCCCAGCGAGCGCCAGCAGCACCAGAGCAGCGAACATGCGCGGCATCTCCAACCGGAAACTTGCTTCGAGGATGCGGTAGGCCAGACCGGATCCAAAACCGCCGGACCCGGCCACTAGTTCCGCCACCACCGCTCCGACCAGGGCCAGCCCGCCTGAAATCCTCAGCCCAGACAAGAAATAGGGCAGGGCGGCGGGCAGCCGCAGCAAGGCCATCGTGCGCCAGCGGCTCGCGCCATAAAGCCGGAACAGGTCGTTCAACTCCGGCGGCGGTGAGGCAAGGCCCGTCGCCGTATTGGCGAACAGCGGGAAGAACGCGATGATGGTGGCGCAAACGACGAGAGCGACAAACGGTTGTCCTATCCAGATGATGATCAGCGGCGCGATGGCCGGCAACGGCGTCACCTGCAATGCCACTGCCCACGGCTGGATCGCGGCCTGAGCCAGGCGGCTTGCCGCCATCGCCACCGCCATCGCCACCCCGAGCACCGCGGCCACGAGCAGCGCGGCGAGTGTTACGAACAAGGTCGAGCCCAATGCTTGCAGCAGCCCGAGTGGATCTGCCGCGAAAGCGCCGACGATTGCGATCGGACCGGGCAACTCGTAGACCGGTACCTCGGTGATCCGCACCGCGGCTTCCCACAGCGCCAGGGCGAGCACGCCAAACAGGGCGGGCGCCCATTTCATCGCAGCGCGTCCTCCATGCCGCGGGTGATCTCGGCCACCAGCGCAGCGTAAGCCGGGTCCAGGCGAGTTTCGGGTCCCGGCGTCAGGCCCGACGCGATCTCGCGGTCGATCCGCCCCGGACGGGGGGTCATCAGGACGATTCTGCGGGCGAGGAAGGCGGCCTCATAGATGGAATGCGTGACGAACATCACGGTGCATCCGGCACCGCGCCAAACGCCCAGCAGATCGGCTTGGAGCTTGTGCCGGGTAAATTCGTCCAACGCGGCGAAGGGTTCGTCCATCAGCAGCAGGCGCGGCTTGGTGACTAAAGCCCGAGCGATAGACACCCGCATGCGCATACCGCCGGACAAGGCGCGGGGCCGCGCTTTCTCGAATCCCTGCAGGCCAACGTGGTGTAAAATGGCGTGGACCTCGGGCATCGCGGCATCGCGCGCCATTCCCCGTAGTCGCAGCGGCAAGAACACATTGTCCTCGGCTGTCGCCCAGGGCAGCAAGGTGGCGTCCTGAAACACATAGCCGATGTCGCCCGGCGCCGGCGGGCCGCCATCCCAGGTCAGCCGGCCGTCATCAGGCTGGTCCAATCCGGCGATCAGACGCAGTAACGTCGATTTACCACAGCCGGATGGACCGACGAGCGCGACGAAGTCGGCCTCTGAGACACGAAGGGATGTGTCGCGCAATGCCTCGACGCCACCCGGAAAGCGGCGGGCGACATGGCTAATGCTCAGCACGCGGGGTCCGGCCCGATGGGTTCAGATACAGCCCCCGGCTGGGCCGTGGACTGGGCCGCCGGTCTTTTTCCTGAACCGCCCGGGCTCGGTCACTCGCGTTCACGCCCGGCCCAACTAAGGTCGGAAAGAAGTCAGCACGACTGCGGTGAGTCTCGGTCCACAGCGCCTCAATGTTTCTGATCCATGCCGACCTTTTTGTTCACGAACTGCAACGTATAGGCTTTGGTCACGTCCAGTCCCTTCGGGTAGAAAACCTTGTTCAGAAACGGTCTGATAAAACTCGCTCCAACGATCGGCCGACATGGCGCCAATGCCCATGGCTTTGGCGTCGCCGAAGTCCAAAATCCTATGTTTCTTCATCGAATCGATACCGTAGGCAATCAGCGCGTCGTTCATTTCCGGATTGGCCTTTTTAATCAACGTGTTTGCCGGAGTCGGATCTGAAAACAGATATGAATACCATCCCTCGATCGAGGCATCGACGAACCGCTGCACCAGATCAGGCTGCTGCTCGATCTTTTTGTCCGACGTCGCGATCATGCTGCCATAGCCTTTGAAGCCGGCGTCGGCTACGAGCAAGACCACCGGATCGACGTGCCCCTCTTCTTTGATCGAGAACGGCTCGGATCCCAGATAGCCCTGCTGGATCGCGTTCTTGTCCGCCAGAAATGGCGCCAGATTGAAGGTGTAGGGCCGGATCTGGCTGTCGCTGTAGCCAAACTTCGCCTTCAGGAAATTCCACCAGCCGACGCGTGTATCAGCACTGATCATGATCGGCTTGCCCTTCAGGGCCGCAAAACTGTCATTGCCCACACCCGGATGCGCGATTAACACGGAAGGGTCCTTCTGGAATATTCCGGCGATTGCGCGAAAAGGGATGTTCTCTTTGACGAAATTCAGCGCCAGGAAGGAATTCGAGGAGATATTGAAATCCAGGCGCCCGGCCAGCAGCAGCTGCGTATGATTGACCTGCGGTCCACCCTCCTGGATTGTCACGTCCAGACCGTGCTTGGCATAGATACGGGTCGCCACGGCTTGGTAGAAACCGCCGTATTCCGCCTCGGCCTTCCAGTCCAAACCAAAGATGACCTTGTCATTTGCCTCAGCGACGCCAGGAAGCAAAATCCCGGAAGCCATAAGCAAAGATAGGATCGCGGGTAATCTGCGCATCGAGGGTTCCTTCCCGGTGTATTTCCGCCAGAATGGCACTGCTGGAACTGGGGGCAAGATGGGTGTCGAACTGAGCTACGGCCTGGCGGGACGACGAGCCATCGTCACGGGCCACCGCGGCGGCATCGGGAGGGCCATTTTCGAAACGTTAACGCGCGACGGCGCTGACGTGATCGGCCTCGACCTACCTGATTTTGATCTCGCGGACACTGGTGCCCTGGAACCCCGCCTGGCCGCCCTTGTCGCGGCCCAAGGCCCGATCGACATACTGGTGAACAATGCCGGCGTCACCGTGCTCGGCACTGTCCTGGAAACCTCCCTGGCCGAAACGGAATGTGTTTTCCGCGTTAATTTCGTCGCCGCCTACGCGCTGATGCGCGCCGTGCTTCCAGGCATGGCTGAACGCCGGCGAGGCGCGATCATCAACATCGCTTCCGACCAAGCGCTGATCGGCAAGAGGGTCAGCGCGGCCTACGGCGCTTCGAAAGCTGCCATCGCCCAACTCTCCCGTTCCGCCGCGTTGGACTGGGCGGAACACGGCATTCGGGTCAACTGCGTCGCGCCAGGTTCCACCCAGACCGCGATGCTAGACACTGTCATCGGCGAACTGGCCGCGAAATACCCTCAGCGATTTCCGCCTTTCCTCGACTGATGCCTACAAAGCCAGCGTCCCGCTTGGGCGCTTCGCCGACCCGTCAGAGATCGCCGCGGCGGTCGCCTTCCTTGCCTCCGACGCCGCGTCCTTCATTACCGGCGTGATCTTGCCCGTCGATGGCGGCGGCACCGCGCAATGAAACAGGCGGTCGTTACCGGCGGCACGCGGGGGATCGGCCGGGCCGTCGCCGACCGATTGGCGGCGGAGGACTGGGACGTTCTGGTCCTCGCTCGCCACCCTGTCGCTACCCCGCATCGCTTCGCCGCCTGCGACGTCGCCGATGCCGAAGACGTCCGCCGCGTGTTTGCGCGCCTGATCCGGGTCGATGCGCTGGTGAATTGCGCGGGGATCGCCGGCGCCAACCGCCTGGACGCCGACGACACGCTCTGGCACGCCATCATCGGCTCCAACCTGCACGGCACCTACCACACCTGCAAAGCCGCTTTGCCGCTGTTGCCGGACAACACTGGGCGGATCGTCAATATCGCCTCGGTCCTTGGTCTGCGCGGGGTGCCGGACCAGACTGCCTACTGCGCCGCCAAACACGGTGTTGTGGGCCTCACCCGAGCCCTGGCGCTGGCTGTGGCCCCCCGCGGCATCACGGTCAATGCGCTCTGCCCCGGCTGGGTCGCCACCGAAATGGCCGAGCGGCGCTACGCCGAACTCGGCATCACAGCCGAACAGGCCGCTTCTGGCGTGCCCACAGGTCGTGTCGCGACGCCAGCCGAGGTCGCCGACGCCGTCGTGTGGCTTCTCCGCCCGGAGGCACGCGCTATCACCGGCCATGCCCTACCGATAGACGGCGGCGGCCTGGCCCTCCCGTAGTTCTAGTCGAATAATGAACTGACCGAGCTCTCGTCGCTGATGCGGCGCATGGCCTCCGCGAGCAGCGGCGCGATGGTGAGCTCGCGAATATTGTTGCACTGTTTGACTTCATCCGTGGCCTGAATCGAGTCGGTGATTGTCATCATCTCGATGGGCGAGGACGCGATGCGCGCGACAGCGGCGCCCGACAGGACCCCGTGGGTGACATAGGCGCTGGCGGACAGAGCGCCGCGTTTCACCAGTGCGTCCGCCGCATTGCAGTGCGTGCCGCCGGAGTCGACCAGGTCGTCGATCAGGATGCAATCGCGACCAGCGACGTCGCCGATGACATTCATCACCTCAGAATGCCCGGCACGCTCGCGGCGCTTGTCGATGATCGCCAAGTCGCAGTTGAGCCTGGTGGCGATCGCCCGCGCCCGCACCACGCCGCCGACATCGGGAGAAACGATCATCAGGTCGTGGCCATCGTACCGTTTTTGGATGTCGCGGCTGAACACGCCAGCGGCGATCAGGTTGTCCACCGGGATATCGAAAAAGCCCTGAATCTGGCCGGCGTGCAGGTCCATGGTGAGCACGCGGTTGGCGCCGGCCTCGGTGATGAGATTTGCGACCAGTTTGGCCGAGATCGGCGTGCGGGGCGCCGATTTCCGGTCCTGCCGGGCGTAGCCGAAGTACGGGATGACGGCGGTGATGCGGCGGGCAGAGGAACGCCGCAGAGCGTCCAGCGTGACCAGCAGTTCCATCAGGTTGTCGTTCGCCGGAAACGAGGTGGATTGAATGACGAAAACATCCTCCCCGCGGACGTTCTCCTGAATCTCGACGAAGACTTCCATGTCGGCAAAGCGCCTGATGGAGGCTTTGGTGAGCGGCAACCCAAGAATTTGAGCCACAGCATCGGCCAGAGGTCGATTGCTGTTGCAGGCGACGATCTTCATGAGCGGGGCCGCTGGAAAAGGATACCGAACCGGTCGGGGAGCCGGAAACGGGGAGTTTTTAGCAACCGTACTGTCACATGTCCACGACCATGGCTGCCTGATGTGTTCTCCCGCTACGCTGGCCGCGTCAGTCGCGCCCCCGCGACGGGCGCTGAAATTCCGGCGTTTCACGACATGCTGGGATGTATTGCGCGGCGCGAAATGCGGTGTGGCGGATCGCAGCCTCCGCCGGCAGGTGCAGGCCGTGAAACAGTGCCGCGGCCACCACGATCACCGCGATAAGCGGCGCGATCTGCAGCCGCGGCGATGGTCCCGAGAAACGCAACAGGGCTACCGCACCTGCCAGCCCTATCAGCGCACCCACCACCACCTCCGGCAGGGAGTGCATGCCGAGAACGACACGCGAGACCCCGATCACGATAGCGGCGAGCACCGCGACAGGCAGGATGCTGGCACGCCGGCGTGTCAGCATCGCAGCCAAGCCACCCGAGACCACTGTCGCCGCAGCCACGTGTCCACTCGGACTGTGTATGTCGATTGGTCCGAATAACGGTGAACACGCGAGGAACATCAGCTTGAATGTCAGCGTGGCGATAAAGGTTCCCGCTACGACCAGCAGCCAGACCAACGCTCCGCGCCGCCAGCCTTGCACCGCGAGCGCGACAGCGACGGCAAGCACCACGGGAATTACAACAGCCTGATCGGCGAAATCGGTAAGATATCTCACGCGGCCCCTATAGGGGATAATGGCCAGGGGAAAGTTTCATATTCGCGTCATAACGTGTTAAAAATAAATGTCAGATCCCTCGCCATAGCGGCGGGCGTTTCGTCAGGAAGGCGTCCATGCCTTCCTTGAAGTCCTGGCTGGTGTAGCAAAGGCGAATCAGGTCCTCATCCGGTGGCAGGTGGTCGCGCATCCGGCGCAGTGCCTCCCGTGTCGCCCGCATGGTTAGCGGGGCGTGTCCGGCTATCAGAGCGGCGAGTTCCGCCGCACGGGCCTTCAGCGCGGAATGGTCGGGCAGCACTTCGCTGACCAATCCCACCGACAACGCCTCGGTGGCGGAGAACAAGCGCGCGGTGAGGATCATCTCCAGGACCCGAGCCGGACCGACGAGAGCCGACAGGCGGGCGATGTTGGACATCGACAGGCAGTTGCCCAAGGTGCGGGCGATGGGGAAACCGAATCGTGCATTAGCCGCGGCAATCCGGAGGTCGCAGGCCGCGGCGATGGCCGCGCCGCCTCCGGTGCAGGCTCCGGCGATGGCAGCGATGGTTGGGACCGGGCAGCGCTCGATTGTCCCGACCACGCGGTCGATGCGCGCTTCGTACGCCATGGCATCGTCAGCGCCGTTAAAGGCTCGGAATTGGTTGATGTCGGTACCGGCAGCGAAAGCCTTATCCCCGGCACCAGTGATGATCAGGGCACGCACGTCGCCGGGATCGGCGGCGATCTCGGCTAGGCGCTCATACATCGAAAACGTTAGAGCGTTGCGCGCCTCCGGCCGGTTGAGGGTGACGTGCCCGACACCATCGCGGCGCTCGTAGAGGAGTTCGTCAGTCATTATTGGTTCCGGGTCCCAAATGTGACGAGAAGCACCGGTTTCGGCGGCAATAGCCGCATCGGTGGTCAGGTCTGATTGCAGCCAGATGTGCGATCGTGTCGATGCAGGGAACCGATTGCCTATTCCGCCGCCTTCGCCAGATCCGTCGTGCGGGTTCGCGTGCGCAGCGTCACGAATTCCTCCGCCGCCGTTGGGTGGACTCCGATTGTGCGATCGAAATCCGACTTTGTTGCGCCCATTACGATGGCGATCGCGATGCCCTGGATGATCTCCGCGGCGTCCTCGCCGAGCATATGTGCGCCGACGACCTTCTGCGTAGTCTTGTCGACAACAAGTTTCATCGTCGTTTTCCGGTCGCGGCCAGACAAGGCGTGCCGCAGGGGCGTGAAGCGGGTCACGTAGATATCGACGGGCGCCATAGCGGACGCCTGCTCCTCGGACAACCCCACGGTAGCGACAGGCGGCGTGGTGAATACTGCTGACGGAATGTTCCACATTGAGACTGTACGTGGATTGTGACCGAACAGGGAGTCGGCCAACGCGTGTCCCTCGGCCGTGGCGACCGGCGTTAGGTTCACTCGATCCGTCACATCCCCCATTGCGTAGATATGCGGTTGCGACGTTCGTAACTGCTCATCGACCTTGATCGCCCCCTTCGCGTTCAACTCAATTCCGACCGAATCCAGCCCAAGGCCCTTGACGTTGGGGCGTCGTCCAGTGGCGAAGAACACCAGATCGCTGGCGATTGTCTGGCCGTCCCCCAAGCTCAGGATGCGGCGGTCGCCATCGGCCTCCAACTTCGTGGGCACATTTTTGGGATGCAAGATAATTCCCTGCGCTATCAGCGCTGCTTCCATCGCTTCCCTGATGTCGTGATCGAAGCCGCGCAGTGCCAGAGGCTGACGATAAACCAGGTGTACCTCGGCGCCCAGGGCACGAAATATGCCGGCAAATTCGAGCGAAATGTAACCCGACCCGACCATGACGACATGGCGAGGCATAGTCTTCAGGTAGAAGGCGTCGTCCGAGATAATCCCCAAGTCTGCCCCTGGGATGTCAGGACGCTCAGGATGACCGCCGGTCGCAATGACGATCCGTTCCGCGGTGACACGCTTGCCGGCAACCTCGAGTGTGTGCGGATCGACCAGCACAGCCTTTCCGTCGAACACCGTCGCGCCGGCGCCAGTCAGCAGCTTGCGGTAGATGCCTTCAAGGCGAGCGATTTCGCGGTCCTTGGCGGCGATCAGCTTGCCCCAGTCGTGCGGACCTTTGTGAATCGTCCAGCCAAAGCCCGCCGCATCATCGGCCCAACCGCTGTATTCGCCGGCTTGCACCAACAATTTCTTGGGCACGCAGCCGACATTGACGCAGGTGCCGCCCCAAAATCGCTCTTCTGCGATGCCGACACGCGCGCCATGTCCGGCGGATATACGCGCGCAGCGGACCCCGGCCGAACCGCCACCGATGACAAACAAATCAAAGTCCATGCCGGGGGTCCCCTTCTTGCTGGTCGTCAATGTGTGCTCCCGGCAATGGGGGCGCAAGATTATCCCGCGATGGGCGAATTATCGTCTGACCCGTCTCACCATTCGGGCAAACTCCAACACCGGAGACGGGAAGACCCTGTCCCGAATATCATTCCAGGGGGTCTTTTCGTGTCCTACGCTTCGACGTCTCGTTCCGAGGGGCCCAGGTGGCGCGAACCCACCAAAAACAACTGGTACGCCGTTGTAGCCGTGCGGCGGCTGGGTCGCTCCTTCGCTCGCTGGGCGTTGCGATCTCAAAGCGTCAGTTGCAGCGCCTGCTGACCAACGAGCAGGCGGATTTGGTCGCCGAAGCTCTGATGTATTGCGCGCCGGGCTAGAGACCTTGCCGTTTGTCTCGGTGGACGACACCGGTGCGCGCCATGTCGGGAAGAACGGTTTTTGCACGCAGATCGGCAACGACTGGTTCACCTGGTTTGGCAGCCGCGCATCGAAGAGCCGGCTGATTTTTTCTCGACCTGTCACGCGCCGGTCATACCCATTGCGTGCTCAACAGCCGCATTTCGATGGGGAGGATCTTGCCGCGCCGGAAGTTCCGCGCTCGGCACCCCCTATCCGCCCGGCGCGGCGTAAATCCGGCACCAAGGATCACCTCCCGCCGCCAGTCCAAACGATCAATCGGTTTCCGGCAGCACATCCGTCTTCAGTGGCAGCACCGCGCCCATCCAGGTGGCGTTGATCGTGTGGTCATCTCGCGGGCGTCCAGATTCCGGGTGCAACAGCACCGTCAGACCCATTCGATTCATCATAACGAACGGCGACCAGTGCCGGGAACAGATCGGCCGTGAACTGGATCTGATACATCGCAGTGGGATGGGGCCCGACCGGGACATCGTGCCAGCGGCCCATCCGGACCGCGAATCGTTCCTCCACCCACGTTCGCAACTGCCCAGCGCGATCCCGGCTATCGGGATCGTAATAGACATGCATATGATAATCATGAATCACGGCAGGATCGATCGGCGAGGCGGCCATCATATGTCCTTTTGCAACAAATGTTTTACGTCGCGCTTTGTCACCTTGCCGTAGCCCGATTTCGGCAATTCCGGCCAAAAGACAAACGCTTGCGGCCATTTGTATTTTGCCAGCCTGCCGTCCAGGTGCGACAGCATCTCCGCGGGCGAGGCGCTCGTCCCCGGTTCCAGCACCAGCACGGCCGTGCCGCTCTCGCCCCACTTCTCGTGCGGCATGCCAACAACGCAGGCCTCGGCGACGGCCGGGTGGAGCAACAGCGCTTCCTCGATCTCCCGCGGGTACACGTTGGACCCGCCGGAGATATACATATCGGATGCCCGCCCGGTGATATAGACGAAGCCGCGCGCATCCATGTGACCGAGGTCGCCGGTATGGAACCAGCCATGCGCGGTGGCTTTCGCGGTGGCCTCAGGGTTGTCGTGATAGCCGGCGAACACGCCCGGGCCGCGCACGCAGATTTCTCCGGTGGTGCCGGCATCACCGGCTGCCCGGCATCGTCCAGTATCGCGACATCCATGCCGGTGCGAGGAAAACCGCAGCTTCCAACCGGCATCTCGGCATCATTCTCGCTGTGCAGGGAAGGCGGCAGCACAGTAATATTGCCGGTCACCTCGCCCATGCCGAAATACTGCACCAGCACCTTGCCCAACTTGCGCAGGGCGTGGACCTGGTCGGCGCGATACATCGGCGCCCCGGCATAGATAACGTATCGCAATGTCGAATGGTCGTAGCGATCGACCGATTCATGCCGGGTCAACATCGTCAGGATCGTCGGCACGGTGAACATGTTCGTCACGCGATGCCGCTCGGTGAGACGCCACGCCTCCTCGCAATCCAACCGTTCGCCGGAAAGTAGAATCGTCGCGGTTCCCCTCGCGATTTGCGCCAATGCGTGGATGCCGGCACCGTGCGACAACGGCGCCACCACCAGTGATGCGTCCTGATCGGTGGTGGCCGGCATCAGGTCGCACAGATGGTTGCACACGACATAATCCATCTGCCCGTGCGTCAACACGGCCGCCTTCGGATGCCCGGTGGTACCTGAAGTATAGAAGAACCAAGCTGGATGATCGTGTTCGACATCAGCCGGCCGTGTCAGTTTCGTCGGGTGCGCGGCATACGCCTCCCAATCGTCGGGGCCGCTGCCACCAACGGAGAATTCCAAACGACAGGCAGGGTTTTCAGATCGCGCGGCGATGGCATGATCCGGGAAGGCGCCATCGAAGATGTGGACGGTGGCGCCGGAGGATTGTGCCAGATAGGCAACCTCCGGCGGGGTGAGACGAAAGTTCGTCGGCACCCACACCGCACCGAGCATCCAGGACGCAAACATGGTCTCGAGCACGGCGTTTGAGTTGCGCGCGTGCAGCAGGATCCGGTCGCCATGATGCACGCCGCGTTCGGCAAGCGCGGCGGCCGCTGCCTGAACGCGGTCACGAAATGACTCCCAGGTCCATGTGGTCTCGCGCCAGACAATGGCCGGCCGGTCGGGAAACCGGCGAGCAGTCTGGATCAACATCGACGCAAGGTTGGCGGTTGGGATCAGCCCGGGGTCAGCGGACTGGCTCCAGGATCGAGACGTAGTTAGCGACCGCTGCCCCGCCCATGTTGAACACCGCGCCGAGGTCCGCCTTCGGCAACTGCATGCCTTCCGGTGCCTGGCCGGTGAGCTGCATCGCCGTGATCGCGTGCATCGAGACGCCGGTGGCGCCGATCGGGTG
>CAVZTH010000003.1:0-76459 GCA_963778125.1 uncultured Alphaproteobacteria bacterium
TGGAGATGGCGACGCGATGGGTGTACCGCCCCACATACTCCAGAACCTGAGCCGGCCCGGCAAACGGCCGCTTGGCATAGACCACCCAATCGGTGTTCCAGGCCGGCTTCAAGCAGCGCCGGAATGCAGCGGGCTCATGCAGGTGACGATGCGCGGCAAAGAACTTTAAATCGCCGGCGTCGAACGCTTTCTGCAGATAGCGCAAGAATAATCCCCGGAACATGCGCGAAAGCACTCTGACGGTAGAAAGAATCCCGGTCGGCAGGCGATCCAGCTTTCACCGTCTGGCGCGATCCCGCCGCCCGGAACGAGAAAATGAATGTGCGGGTGATAACACCCACGTCCACAATACCCTGAGCCCGGACAATACGGATGTTCAGGTCTTCTACCCCTTTCACCCTCTTCATGGGGCTACCTTGCAGATCCTTCGCAAACCGAAGCGGGGAGATGGGGCAGTCTGCGTCATCGACCCCGGCGGGCAGCGACTAAAAATTCCAGTCTGGATGCTTCTGCGGGAATACGCCGAGATCATGATTTCCGGACGACCGCATCTGGGTAAGGAAGCGCTCCTATCTCTTGCTTCGTTGATTGCATCACAACCCGACTCCAAAGGCCGTGTTCACGATGACCTTCTGCAAACGCCCGTTAGCGGATGCGAGGGAGGTCATCGTGGTACAACTTCAACTTCTGGACCTGATGATTCGAAAGGGAAGCGGTGCGGTGTCGATGGACGCGGCGACACGCGCCGATCTCATCAATCTCATGGCCCGCGTTGTGGTGGCGGTCTTTCACGAGGAGGGGGGAAGCAATGACAGAAGTCGTATACAGTCCCAAGATCAAACCGGAGCACTTGGCTCGCAAGGCGATTGTGTACCTTCGGCAGTCCAGCGACAAACAAGTACGACAGAATAAGGAAAGTCAACTCCTCCAGTACGCGGTGGCCGAACGGGTGCGCGCTCTGGGCTGGGCGCAGGTCGAGGTCATCAATAGTGACCTCGGATCGAGCGCGGGTATTGCCGCCGCCCAGCGGGAAGGCTTCGAGCGTGTCCTCAGCCTGGTAGCACTGGGAGAGGTCGGCATCGTCGGCAGCCGGGAGGTATCGCGGCTATCCCGGACGGACAAAGACTGGTGTCGGCTGCTGGAGGTGTGTCAGATCTTTGGAACGCTAATCGCTGACGAGCAGCAGGTATACGACTTGAATTATCTCGACGATCAATTGGTGCTGGGCATCAAAGGCACCCTCAGCGTCGTCGAGCTCAAGGTCATACGCCAGCGATTGCTAGCGGGGCAGGAGTCCAAAGCCCGCCGGGGCGAACTGTTCAAAAGGCTCGCAATTGGGTATGCCCGCGACGCTGTCGGTAAGGTTGTGTTTCACCCCGATCGCCGGGTCAGCGAAGCGATCCAACTGGTGTTCACCAAGTTTCGAGAACTGTGGAGCGTGCGTCAGACATTCCAATGGTTCCGTGACCACGACATGGAGCTACCGGCCAACCCGATCCAGGGAACCGGGCTGGTCTGGAAGATTCCCTCGCAGAGCCTGATCCGCGACATCTTGTGCAACCCCTTCTATGCCGGCGCCTATGTTTGGGCACGGCGTCCGGTAACGACCTTGCTGGTCGACGGCCGGTTGGAGAAACGTCAGGGCGCGATGCGCCCCGCCGAAGAATGCCGCGTATTCATCCGCGATCATCACGTAGGTTATATTGACTGGGCCACATACGAAGAGAATCGGCGAATGGTGCGGCGCAATTCGGTGAGCCGGGAGGGGGACGAATCGATGGCGGCGATACGCGCCGGCCAGGGTCTTCTGGTAGGACTCCTCCGCTGCGGACACTGTGGACGCAAGCTGCATGTAAGGTATTGGGGTGGCCGCGGTACCAATGCACGCTATCTTTGCAAAGGCGACTTTGATGATGGCGGGCAGTATTGCATCGGGTTTGGAGGCAGCTCGGTAGACCGCCGGGTAGGACAAGAAGTACTAAAGGTGATCGCGCCTTTGGGGGTGGAAGCCAGTCTACGAGCGCTCGAAGAACTGAGCGCCGACGGCTCCGCTCAACGTGTCGCCCTGTCGCGCAAGCTGGAGCAACTGGTGTATGAGGCAAAAAAGGCCTTCGAACAGTACGACGCGGTAGATGCTCGCAATCGGCTTGCGGCGAGTGAGTTGGAGCGGCGATGGAACGAGAAGCTGGAGGAAATCGAGGCAGTCAAGCAACGGCTTTCCAGTCTGGATGCACAGCGTTATTCGGTATCAATCGAAGAAGAAATCAGAATACGCTCGATGGGTGATCGCTTTTCCGAAGTCTGGCAGAGTAATCACTGTCCTCCGACATTCAAGAAGATGATCTTCCGCACCGCCATCGAAGAGATCATCGTGCACACCGACCTGGATAGAAAGTCCCTTGAGTTGATAATTCACTGGAAGGGAGGTGTGCATACGCAACTTGTGATGGAGCGGCCACGCTCTGCAACGGAAACCGGCACGCCTGTGGAGGCGCTGGATATCATCCGTAGTATGGCTGTTCGCCACGGCGACGACCAGATTGCCTCGGTATTGAACCGACGCGGCTACTCCACGGGCAAAGGGAAGCGATGGAATCAGGTTCGCGTGGCGACAGCCAGGCGCAACCATTCCATTGTCGGTCAAAAGCGAGCCCAGCCTGATCCGGAGAGAGTTAGTTTGAGCCAAGCTGCGCGAATATGCGGCGTCAGTCATCGCACGATCGAACGGCTGGTGGAGGCCGACCTGTTAAAGCGTGAACAAGTGACTCCCCGTGCACCTTGGGAAATTCGCCGCAGCGATTTGGACGCCGAACCCATTCGCAGGATTATCGATTGCCTCCACCGCACCGGCAAACTGATTTTGCAAGGGGGCCGCACGGAGGACCAGCTTGCCTTGTTCACTGAAAATGCTGGAAATGATAATGCCGGGTATCATGTCTGAGGGTTCTGCGACAGCGTCCGCCCCAGGTGTGGAGCACAGCGAGGAAGCCGATCTCCTCGCCCAGATGCTCCGGGTCGGCGGCGATGGTGCGCAACGTCTCCGACGCTGCCCTGAACAGGATATCGTACACCACGGTCTGGTTCTGGAACGCGATGACCTCGATCGCCGCCGGGACAGTGAAGACGACGTGGTAGTAGGGCACGTCGAGCAGTTCCGCTTGGCGGTCCGCCAGCCACTGGTCTCGTGCGAGGCCCTGGCACTTCGGACAGTTCCGGTTTCTGCACGAATTGTAGGACACGCAAAAGCATCACGTAACGATCTTTCCGCCCCTTGCCGGCCTCGACGCGGATGACCATCCGTTGGCTGTCGATGGCAGCTGGCTTCAGCCGGACCGCCTCGGAAACACGCAACCCCGCCGCGTAACAGACGGTCAAAATCAGCCGCTGCTTTGGGATTTTCACCGCATCCCAGGAAAGCGGCCACCTCCTCGGGGCTCAGCACTTCGGGAAGCTGGTGCGGCTTGCGAAAGCTCGGGATGTCATCCTTGATGCTCCATTCCCGGCGAAGCGTCACGGTGTACAGGAACCGAAGCGCGGAGACCGCGACAGTGACCGAACTGGCTGCCAGGCGCTTGTCCTGCGCCAGGTAAAGCTGCCAGGCGCGGGTCTCGGTTGGCCCGAGATACTCTGGCGATCTGCGAAAATGGCGAGCAAACCTGTCGACTTGCTCGACATAGCTGACCTGAGTTCGGGGGCGAGGTTGCGAACCTGCATGTCCTCGATCATGCGACGGCGAAGTGGGGTCATGACCAACTCCTCTGTAAGATGAGCAGCGCCACATGGCGCAATCGCATCGTCTCGCAGTTGAGTTGTTGGGCGAGGGGGCCGCGCACCGGTGCCCATCAACTGACCCTGTAGGATCACAAAACGCAGTCTAACTCACACGACTCCCGCGCAGCGGGTTAGTCCAAGGAGGAATATGGTAAGTGCTGGGACAAGGCCCGGAAGCGCGCGGAACTACAAAGTTGCGACGATTTTATGGGTTCGGAGCTGGTGCTGTGCCGCTCTTCGCCGTGCGCAAGGCGGTCAGAGCCTTCCGAGAGAGGGATGCATCAGAACCGGTTTTCGCCGGGGAAGCATTTTCTTGCGAATTCTCTCGGCCAGAGGGTTACGGCAAGGCAGTCCCGTCGGTTAAATCCTGCCAGGGACTGGTCACGTCGGGTTAGGGCTGGGACATTGCATCTGCCGATCTGATGAGAGAGACGCCAGATGAAATGCGTGCTTTGCACTATAAGCCTTGCCCGGTTGCTTGCCTGTGTAGGGACAGTAAGTGGAACCCTGATCGCTGTGGCTCTAATCGCAGACGAGTGGTACACCAAGGCAGACTGGTGGGTGGCGATATTCACCTTCGGTCTTTTCGTTGCAACTCTCGGACTTTGGATCTTTACCGCGCTCCTCTGGCAGGCCACCAAACAAGCGCTCGTTGACGGTCAGAAATCGGTGGAGACAGCAAACGCCGCGGTTGTAGTCGCTAATCGCCACGCTGATGCATCTGCCAGTGGCGCACAGGCCATGGGGTGTCGCGCTCGCTATGAACGAGCAACGAAGCATTATAGCGAGCCAGCGTGATCTCAGTTCTGCGACGCAACGCGCTTGGGTAAGCGTAGCTGTACAGGTAGATGGTCCCATGAAGTTTGAACATGAATTGGCTTTCGGCTCTTTATTACTGCAACTTCGGAACAACGGCAGCCTGCCGGCTTTCGTTGAGCGTGTATGGACAGCAGCTCATCCTTGGGATCAGTATCCGAATACGAGCCTGGATCCGAATATAGCCGAGCATATCAATAAGCACATCGCTACACCGTTAAAGCCTCGTGGCGTAATCTTCCCGCAACAGGCGGTGAGTGAACCTAGTGGATATGGGATCATGAAAAGCCAAATAGACATTGCTCGGAACCAAGCAATGGGTTTGGTTATTGTTATCCGAGGCGTTGTTAGATATACTTACCCTGGTGATTCCGCCATCCACTACACTACGTTTCATGTTCACATATTCAGAGCCGCTGGCTCGGCTGCACGAGGCGAGTGGGGGCCCCTGCCCACAGAAAACGGCGCACTGGTTCCCGCTGTGGAATTGCTCGTGACAAACTTGATGGATCAGACTGAGGCCACTTAACCGGCGGATAAAAGGGGTCACCACACGATCCTGCAAAACGAAACCCATAAATCTTGGAGTGTCGTAAATCTGCTTCAGTCTAGCTTTCGCCGCATCGACATTCCATGGCTCATTCCAAGGTGGCCCCCAAACGCGGCGACGCATAGAGCTGCCGCAGCATCAATGACGCCGAATCTTGTTCGGAGTAGACTTCTACGAGATTCATAAATTGTAGGAAAAACGTCCCCACCCAGAGCGGCGTCTTATGCGTCTTTGACGCACATGGCACAACGCTCGAACGTGGTCAGCCACCTGACCATTTCTCTTCCCACCGATCGGCGAACACCACTTCTTCCAGCAGCACTGGAGCCACGGGGCCGAAATTGCCCAACGGATAACCGATCGGCAGGATTGCATAGGAGTGTGCGTCGTCCGGCAGCCCCAACATTGCTTCGGCGTCTTCTGCATATTGAAACAGCGTTGTCAGCGTCGCACCCAGTCCTAGGGCACGGGCCGCCAAAAGCATATTTTGCACCGCCGGGTAGATACCTGAGCCAGCATCCCAGGTCCGGGTGTGGCCCAACTGGCACGGCACGATCCAGACCGGTGCTTCGTGCAGGTGATCCGCTTGGTAGTCGCAGGCGTCTAACATCTGTTGGTATCGGACGCGACTCGGCGCTGCTTTACGGAAAGCAGGTGCGCCGCCTTCATCGTACCAAAGGCGCCGGTACCTATCGGCGACAGCATTTTTGATTGTTTGATCGCGGATCACCAAGAAACGCCAGCCATACATGTTGCTGGCAGGGGGCGCGGCGGTGGCGGCTCGCAGGATTTGATTGATCAGTTCGGGTGGCACCGGGTCCGGCTTCAGCCGACGCATGGCCCGGGTCGAGCAGATGAGGTCGATCAGGTCAGTGTTCATGGCCCTGCCTCGTCTAAAGGGACGGCTCACTTCTACTCCGTGCAATGGTGGCACGCCAAACCACGTGGACAAACGGGCGGCGCATCAAGAAGAATTAAAGCGGTGGTGCGGCTCGTTTGCCGAGCCGAGCAGCAAGGCGCAGCATGATAACCATCTGGGTCTTGCACCAGGAACTGATGCATAGGGTTTTTCTTTGTCCTTCGCACAGGAGACGACCGTGCTGAATAAGCTGTCACCATCGGAAAGTCTGGCCTCCCCGACACCTCTGACTGACACGATCCGTGCGCGTTTGCGTCGCGCAACTCCGCCGGACACCACAGCTGTCCGCGATCTAACGCGGGCGGCTTATGCCAAGTGGGTGCCTGTCATCGGTCGGGAGCCCGGGCCGATGAACGCCGACTATGACCTGGCCGTTCGCGACCACATGGTGGACCTGCTGCATCTTGGCAGCGAACTAGCGGCGCTAATCGAGATGCGGCCCGAAGTTGACCACCTGCTCATTGTGAACGTCGCGGTGTCGCCCGCCCATCAGGGTCATGGCTATGGCCGTGCCCTCCTGGGCCACGCAGAAGAACTCGCCCGATCGCTCGGACTAGAGGAGGTGCGCCTCTACACGAATGGCAGCTTTACCGACAACATTAAGCTCTATAAGCACGTGGGATATCGAGTTGATCGTGAAGAAGTTCACCCCCAATTCGGCGCGGCCGTGTATATGAGCAAGCGTCTTATCTGAAAGTCTTCTAAGAGGCGTTTCGTTTTAGCGGAGCGGAGCCGGATATCCGCTCCCCACCAATCCAGACTTTGATCCAAAAACCGGCCAATGGAAACGCTGCAGATTTTCCGCGCATAAATCAGGTGCGTAAGACAGGCGTGAAAGCGTCCAGCAAAGGGTGGGGTTCCCGGGAGCGGCAAAAGGCAGAGCCCGCCGCTTCTCGTAATGCTCTCCCGGGGCCGGTTTTGGAGGCCGCGTGATGGCCTATTTTTATCCTGACTTAGGCGGCCATGACGAGACCGCGGCTCGCTACGCAGCGACGCTGCGTCCCCCGACGTATCAGCGCGCCTCGGTCCAGCTCTCGGAGAAAGCCAGGGCGCAGGTGCTGAACGGTTTGCCCTCGCGCTGGGTCGGAAACGGGCGGCCCTTCGCCTGAACTCCATTGACCGTCACGCGTGCCCCGAGCGCTGGGATCAGCACCGTGCAGACACCGTATTTGCGAGCCGGGGGAGGGCCTGGTTGGGTGTGGATCAGCAGCGGCTCACCGATGTCATACCAGGTAAGCGCCACCTCCTCATCGTGCGACACAGCCCGCTCGGTCCAGAAATCGCGTGCATCGCCCGTCTTGTCGAACGCGGCGTCAGTCACCGAAATCGAAGTATCTGAAAGTTCGTCGTTGAGCATTCCCTGCACGGTCGTCTGCAGCCAGCGCGCCATGGCGATGTTGTCGGCGTAGATCTTCCATCGGTCCTGGGTCAGATCGCTCTTCAGGTAAAGCACATGGCCGGGACCGGCGGGCGAGATCAGGATGCGCCAGAAACTCGCATTGGTGGTGATCACGCCGCCGTCGGTGTCGCTCAGGCGGATGAAGGGGTTTTCGCCGGTCAGGATCAGCCGGTTCGGATCAAGGGACATCGGATTTTCCCCAAAAAGGGTAGCGCTCACTGACCCTACCTCATTCCGTGCTGCGCGCAATTGGGCTGACGGCGCCTCGATCGGAGGCCAGCAGGCTTTCGGTGAGCCGCGGCAGCGCCACCTATGACCCGGCCTCGCCCGATAGCGATCTCCATGCTCTACACTTGGGACACGGCGGCGTGTCCAACACTTGTGCCGACACCTATGTCAGCACCTACTTCATCACGCTGCCGCCAAAACGGGCGAGGTGCGTCCGGATGCAGTGCCGTCCAACTCCGACCCGCCTTCCTGACCAACAACCCGGTCATGGCGGGCGGTGCTGGCCATGATGCGGTCACCACACGACTTGTATGAAATCATGTGCTAAGGACGGTGAGCAGCCACGATGCAAGACACGGTTGGCTCGTTGAGGGGCAGAATGAAATTTGCGCTTATGCTCTGCGTTGTGGCAACGCTGCTCGTTGGCTGCGTGGCCGATAAAATGCGGAGCTATGTAGGTCAGGACATTCGCGCGGTTGAGCTGGCCTACGGGCCGCCGATGAATCAGATCGATTTGGGCAATGGGACACGTGCCTTCCAGTGGGCGAAGATTTCGGTCGACACCACGCCGGTCTCCGCTGTGACTACGACCGATAAGGACAATAAGGGCCGCAAGATCACGCAAACGCAGTTCGTTGGCGGTGACCAGTCAGTCACCAGGTGCCTCTACACCTTCATCACCGCTTGGAATCCATCTGGGAACGGCTGGGTAGTCACGGGCATCCGGGAACCCTCATTGGACTGTGCGATCGGCGATCTCAGCTGACGTCGCGTCGAACCACGCAGTCACCGACATCATCGTCGCCACAATGCCGTCAGCGGGCGACGCCAAGGCAGGGTGATGCGTGATGTCTGTCCATACAGGCATTGTATTGGCCCCGGTCGCCTTGACCATCGCGAACGAACCTGCCGCTGCCCAAACCGGGCAAAAGGCAGCTGCCGCTGGGATTCGAACCCGAGGGCCGACGGCGACAGGCCGCGTGGCGCCCCAGGTGTTATCCTGAACATCAGGCGGCCATGACGAGACCAGCGGCCACCCAATAGCCCTGCTACGCCGCGACGATCCGTTGGGTCTGGATGCCGAGGCCCTCGACGCCGAGCCGCATGACGTCGCCGACCTTTAGGAACACCGGTTCGGGTTTGACGCCACTGCCGACGCCCGGCGGCGTCCCGGTCGCGATCACATCCCCCGCGTGCAGCGTAATGAAATGGCTGACGTAGCTGACCAGTTTGACCACGTTGAAGATCATCGTCTGGGTGGAGCCGTCCTGGAAACGCCGGCCATTCACCTCGGTCCATAGCGGCAGGTCCTGCGGGTCGCTGACCTCGTCCTTGGTGACCATCCAGGGGCCGGTGGGGCCGAAGGTGTCGCAACCTTTGCCTTTGTCCCAGGTGCCCCCCCGCTCCAACTGAAATTCGCGCTCGCTGACGTCGTTGCACACGCAGTAGCCGGCGACGTAATCCATCGACTCGTTTTCCGGCACATACCGCGCGGTCTTGCCGATCACCACGCCGAGTTCGACTTCCCAATCCAGCTTCTTGGAGCCGCGCGGCATTTTCACGTCGTCGTTCGGACCGTTGAAGGCGCTGAGCGACTTCAGGAACATGATCGGCTCCTTCGGCACCGGCATGCCGGCTTCGGCGGCATGATCGGCGTAGTTGAGGCCAATGCAGACATAGTTGACCGGCCGAGCCACACAGGACCCGATGCGGGGATTGCCTTCCACCTTAGGCAGCTTCATCGGATCAACTTCGGCGATCATCCGCAGCGACGCGGCGGACAGAGCGAACCCGTCGATGTCGCGGACGAGGCTGCTCAGATCGCGGATGGAGCCGTCGTTGGCGAACAGGCCCGGTTTCTCGGCACCCGCCGAACCATAGCGCAACAACTTCATAGTATCTTCTCCCCCTCAGGTGTTGGACGGTTCCGCTCGGCGCGGTCATCCTCTAAAGTGTCAGGCCGCCATCTATAACGATCGACTGGCCGGTGATGAACTGGGCGTCGTCGCCGGACAGGTAGACCGCAAGCGCGGCGATCTCCTCCGCTGTGCCCAGCCGGCCCATCGGCTGGCGCGCCACGAACGCTGCTCGGGCGGCGTCGATGGAGCCGGCCGCGGCGGCATTCTCGGCGATGCGTTCGTCCAGGCTGGGGGTTTCCACGGTGCCGGGGCAGAGGCAGTTGCAGCGGATGCCGCGGGCCACGTAGTCGGTGGCAACCGAGCGGGTCATGCCGATCACGGCGGCTTTGGAGGCGCTGTAGATGAAGCGGTTCGGCACGCCCTTTCAGGCTGGACGCGACCGAGGCCATGTTGAGGATGGAGCCGCGTCCACGGGCCAGCATGCCCGGCAGAAACGCCTGCATGGTGCGGAACATCGAGCGGCAGTTCAGGTCGAAGGCGAGGGACCAGTCGGCCTCGGTGGCGTCCAGCAGGGTGCCCTGATGCACGACCCCGGCGCAGTTGAACAGAATATCGACCGGACCGGCGTCCCGCGCGGCGTCCGCGATTGCGGCGGCGTCGAGGACATTCAGTGCCCGGGTGCGGATTTGGTCAGAGTCCAGACCGCTCAGCTTGGCTGTATCGACATCGGTGGCGATGACCTTGGCGCCGGCGGCGGCGAAGGCCTGAGCGGTCGCCCGGCCGATGCCCTGGCCCGCAGCGGTGACGAAGGCTGTCTTACCGGTCAATGATGCCATTGGCCCTCCCCCTCGCCGCACCGATCGGCGCGGCGGGGGCGGGTTTAGGCTATTTCGCGGCCGAGGTCACCCCTGCCGCGCGGAATTCAATCCTCCAGGGTGAAGCCGACCTTCATGGTCACCTGATAGTGGCGGATTTCCCATGCTCGATCTCGCCGCGCATCTGGGTGACCTCGAACCAGCGCAGGTGACGGGTCGTCTTGGACGCGCGGGCGATGGCGTTCTCGATCGCGTCGGCATGGCTGGTCTCCGATGATCCCGCGAGTTCGATGATGCGGTAGATGTGGTCGGTCATGTCGGCGGCTCTCCCGTTCAGTTGCTTGCGGCCATAACCGATGAGGCGGCACGGCGTGGCATGGGCAGCGTCGTTTTGTTCCGAGTCTTCGCGCAAACTTGCCTCGGAACCGGGCTTCACTGCGTCGAGTGAAATAAAATCGGGGGAGACTGTGCGTGGTTCAAGGACCTGAAGGCAGGGCGCCGGACCATGGTGGCTGTTCGGGGCTGGTCACTGGACGCTCTGGACGTGCAGATTTCAGCTTGTGATCCCCGCGCCTGCTGGCCTGGTATCACCGGCCAGGCCGGCGTGCTGGCGACGTCGCTGGTCGTGTCAGATTGTTGGCTGACCGGTGCTCGTCGATCGTTCGGCCGCGTGCGTCTGCAGGTACATCCTGTGGTATGCATTTTCACCTTCCTGTGCGGTTCGCCAGGACTTCAATCAACTGTTTATTGAAGGCGCTGCAGGGGCTCGGCTTTGGCGGCGAGTGGGCGGCCGGCGCGGTGCTGATGGGCGAGGTGATCCGCGACAAATACCGCGGCCGAGCGGTCGGGTTGGTGCAGACCGGGTGGTCGGTCGGGTGGGGGACGGCGGCGCTGCTCTATACTCTGCTGTCGGCGAATCTGCCGGAGGCGCTGACCTGGAGGGTGATGTTCTGGATCGGCCTGGCGCCGGCCGGCGCTGGTGTTCTGGATCCGGCGCTTCGTGGAGGAGCCGGCGATCCAGCCGCGCGCCGCCGTGGCCCGGTCGGGCTGCTGCATCTGTTCTCGGCGCTGAGGCCGCCGTACCTGTCGCACGACTTGGCGGGTGGCGATGATGGTTACGGGCGCGCAGGGGTCGAGCTATGCGCTCACGACGTTCCTGCCGCTGTATCTGAAGACCGAGCGCCATCTGACTTCGGTCGGCACCGGCAGCTATTTGATGGTGCTGATCCTGGGGGCGTTCTTTGGGTTTCTGTCCGGCGCGTATCTGGCGGACGCGATCGGGCGGAAGGCGACGTTCCTGGTGTCGGCCATCGGTATCGGTCGTGCTGATGCTGGTGTATCTGTTTGCGCCGCTCAGCAACGATCTGATCCTGCCGGTGGGCTTTCTGCTGGGCTACATCAACCTGATGATGTTCTCGCCGATGGGACCGTTCATGACGGAGCTGTTTCCGACGGCGGTGCGCGGCGTTGCGCAGGGGTTCTGCTACAATGCCGGGCGCGGCATCGGCGCGGTGTTTCCGGCGCTGGTCGGGATTCCTGGCCGCGCGATTGGGTCTGGCCGCGGCGATCGCGACGTTCAGCTTTGGCGGCTTGGCGCTGATGATCGTGGCCTTGCTGATGCTGCCGGAAACCAAGGGACGGTCCCTTGCGAGCCTTGAACGGCGTTCGGTGGGGTAGGGTTGTAGAGGCCAGCTGGACGTTTAGCGACGCCGCGATCGCGGATTTCGGCATCGCCCGCATCGGGATTACAAGCAAAAAGACACAGCCTGGGACGACCCTGGTTGCCGGTTATATTACAGAAATCAAAGTGGTCAAAGCGCGGACGAATTTGTATTGCGGGTTGATGCTGCACCAATTTTTAGCTGATTTGCGTCCGCTGAAGGGCAGCTTTGCCTCGATTACGCACAGGTCGCCGATGCACTGAACGAGGCCTCGCGACCCGATCGTTCAGGCAAAAGGACAGTATTACTAGTGACGGGTGATAGTTTGCCTGCGAATAAGGGATTTCGCCAAGGGCGGCGCAACTGGATCCTATTGCGTCAAGGCGCCGATCTGAAATCGACCTCCTCTCAATCGCGTGGGCGCCACCACAGGGCCATGGGTCGGATTTCCGCTCAGTCGCGCAAGCGTGCGGGCGCAGGGCTGTCGTTGGGGAACCAGACTGCTTACTTATCGTTTTCGTTCGTAGTGGCACTCGAAACGGAGAATACCCATGGCCTTTGCTAATGACACTCGGGGAAAACTTGACGACGCGCAGGCCCAAATCGTTCGGCTGCGGGAGCAGGTCGAGGCGCTAATGAAGGATCGGGTCAGCCCGGCTGTCGCCGAATATGCTGGCCGGGCGGAGAGCGCCTACAACACCGCAAGCGGGGTGGTGCGCGATCAGGCTGAAGCGATGTCGGGGCGTGTGAAGGATCAGCCGCTGATCGCGATCATTATCGCGGCTGCCGCCGGTTGGATTATCGGCCGCGTGATGCGCTAATCGATGCGTCCATTTCGGCTTGCTCGCATCGCGGCGGAAGCCGAGGGCGTTCGTCTGCGCGGCTTGGTGACCCGGATCGTAACCCGGGCCATTTTTG
This sequence comes from uncultured Alphaproteobacteria bacterium, assembly GCA_963778125.1. Classification (GTDB taxonomy): domain Bacteria; phylum Pseudomonadota; class Alphaproteobacteria; order Acetobacterales; family Acetobacteraceae; genus Rhodopila. The sequence goes on from CAVZTH010000003.1 coordinate 12,937, forward strand.
CTGTGGTTGCCTCGATTTTTTTGCTCGGAGCGCTAACGTTCGGTCACATCGCCGCCTGGTACGGGATCAGGGTTGGGTTGGAGCAGTCCTTTCTGGCGGCGGCGGGGATATTGGGTGGTGCCGACCTGCTGGTTGCGATCATCCTGCTGGTGCTCGCCAGTCGATCCACTCCGAGCCGCACCGAGACCGAGGCGCTTGAGGTGAGGCGGAGGGCGCTGGAGGGGATTGGCAGCGCGTTGAGCTTGACGCAGATGGTGTTGCCGGTGCTGCGTCTTGTTTCTGGGATGAGACGCCGTCGGCGGGTTTGAGGAGCGCGAGCCATCGCGCTGTGAGGCAGGTGTGAATTTGGTGCCGGCCGGGGTTTGCCGTGGCCGGCACCAGGTTAGTCCTGAGGTGGCTTGAGCGATTTGATGTATTTCGCCATTAGGGCGATCTGCCCATCGTCAAGGGATTTGCGGAACGAGGGCATATAGCCAGGCTTTCCGTTGCGGATCCTCTCCTCGACTTGGTGTTCCGTCATTTTGGTCCCAGCCAGCCGAGGGCCCTTGGCGGCCTGCATTCCGTAGTCGCCGTGACACCAACCGCATTGAGCGGCAAAAATTGCCTTTGGTTCCGACGTTTCTGCATCCCCAGTATGTGCATCCTCTGTACCGGCGCTTGTTGTGGCCGGAGGCGTTTGCGTGGGCTCGTCGGCCGCTCCCGGCAACGTGCGGCGCGATCAACATTCCGCAGGCCGCCAGGACTGGCCACATCGGTATACGAAACATCGTCATTGCCCTTTTAGACCACTTTTACCTGATGGTTTGGGCTCAATGGTCTATCTCTTCGTTTAGTTGCATGGCCTCACGCGCTTGGGACCTTTGACCCAGCGCGATCATGTTAGCCGAATGCCAGACGCCCAATTACCTTCGGAAGTGGGTCAACCCGCAAACGGAAGACCCACGGCCCGTCGGACCGTGGGTCTTCCGTTATCAGTTCGCGCGTCTATTGCAGCGCGTAGACATTGAGGGTGCCACCGTCCAATGGCATGCTCGTGAACGGCTCACCGTACAGTTTTGCCAAGTTCTGCGAGACCCAAGTGCCCCAGCCGGTGGTGACGGCGATGTACTGCTTGCCGTTCGCCACATAAGTAATGATGCCGCCGTCGTGGCCAATACCGTCGTTGTGCGACCAGAGCTTTTCCCCGGTTTTGGCATCGAGGGCGTCGAGCATGCCGTCGGCGCCGGGCACGAACAGAAGCCCGCCCTTGGTCGAAAGCAAGCTCGCCATCGGGGGATATTTGTAGACTACTTCCCAGGCCTTCTTTCCAGTGATCGGGTCGACAGCGTTGATATGCCCGTAGGCTGCGTCATGTCCGTGCGCAGGGACCGGCGTGAAACTCGCGCTGATGTAATCCTTGCCCGAGTAGTCCCCCGGATTGGGCAGCTTCTGTGCCTCCATGTTCTGGCACCATTCCTGACCAACCTTGTAGTAGAGGCCGGTATCCGGATTGTAGCTGCCGGAATTCCAACTGATAGCGCCATCAATCGCAGGGCATACGTTGTCGTGCTTTCCAATCGTTATGTCGTGCCGGCCGATGAGCTGGCCGGTATGCGGATCCACGCCATCAATGAAGTTGGACGTCTCCCCGAGATGCCAGACGTTCTCGATCTTCAGCGGCGGCTCGCCGATATCGCGGTTGTAGACGTAGACATAGCCTCCCTTGTTGGGATGAACGGCATAGTGCTGCCCGCCGCGATCGATCATCACGAACTCGCCGACGGCGCCATCGAAATCCCAACTGTCGTGCGGAACTTCCTGGAAGTAGGACTTCAGCTTGCCCGTGCTGGCATCGAGCGCGACGACGCCGGAGGTGTACAGGTTGTCGCCGGGACGGTGGTCGATATCATAGTCCGGCGCCGGGTTGGACGGTACCCCAGAACACGGTATCGGTGTTCGCGTCATAGGTCCCGGTCATCCAGCCGCCGCCGCCGCCGGTCTTCCAGCTGTCATTGCCCCAGCTTGCGCGCGAGCGTTCGTCGCCACCGATCACGTCGAACTGCCAGACCTTCTTTCCGGTGCGGGCATCAACCGCGAAAATCGGTCCGCAGCAGCCTGACCGCTCGCCGCCGGTGGAGCCGATGATCACCTTGTCCTTCACGACGAGCGGCGCCCCGGTGAATGCCCTTGATGCCCTTGGCGACATCAATCAGCTTGGTCTCCCAGACCTGCTTGCCGGATTTCATGTCGACGGCGAGCAGACGGCCATCGACCGTGCCGACGTAGAGATTGCCGTAGGCCGCCGCCAAGCCGCGGTTGTAGACAGTGGTGATCGTATTGGCCCAGTCCTCGTCGATCTGCGGCTTGAAGGACCAAAGGAAAGCGCCGGTCGCACCGTTGACCGCCCAGATCTGATCCATCGCCGTCGTGTAGTACACGACGCCGTCGATCGCCAACGGGAAGGACTGGATCCCGCCATGCGGGCTGCTTCCCGGATTATGCATCCAGGCAAGTTGTAGTTGCTTTATGTTCGTACTGTTGATCTGATCCAACGCACTGTAGTGCCAGGACTTGTATGTCCCGTGGTACATTGGCCAGTCGTTGGGGTTCTGGTCGGCGTTGAGCAAGGCGTTGCCGTCAAGCTCCGCGGCTCTAGCCAAGCCGGTCGTGCCGGTCAGCAACGCCGCCGCCAAGGCGCCATAAATCAACTGCTGTCGTTTCATTTCCGATTTCCCCGTCGTTTCTTGCTGCTCTAAGTGGTTGATAGCCGTATCGCCAGGCTCCACCCGTCGGCTGGCTGGAGGTAGTCTCAGTCGTATTCTGAGCATAGGGTCTCTGGGCGGCCCGGGCAATGGGCTGCGGGCACGCTTGCTCCGGCCTTGGGGAGACTTGCTCTCAGTGGTTGTTGCGCGATTCGCCGCGGGTTTCGATCACGTTGAGGTACAGCGTCGCCGGTTCCAGGCAGGCGCCGGTGCCGAGCTGCCCGACCATCGAGCGGTAGATCTCCTCCCACGGCGTCATGGTTGGCAGCTTCGGCGGCGTCCAGGCCGCCCGGCGCGCCGCCAGCTCGCCCGGCCGGCAGCAGCACGTCGACCTTGCGGGTGTTGAGATCGATGCGGATGCGATCGCCGGTCTTCAGCAGCGCCAGGCCGCCGCCGACCGCCGCCTCCGGCGACACGTTCAGGATCGACGGCGACGCCGACGTGCCGGACTGCCGCCCGTCGCCCATCGTCGGCAGCGTGTTGATGCCACGCTTCAGCAACGCGGCCGGCGGCTGCATGTTCACGACCTCGGCGCTGCCGGGATAGCCGACCGGGCCGCAGTTGCGGATGATCAGCACCGATTGCTCCTCGACGCCGAGGTCGGGGTCCTCGATGCGGTGGTGGTAGTCCTCCGGCCCCTCGAACACGATCGCCTTGCCCTCGAACACGTTCGGCCGGTCCGGGTTCGGACAGGAAGCGTTTGCGAAATTCCTGGTCGATCACGCTGATCTTCATCACCGCGCTGTCGAACAGGTTGCCGCGACATCACGACATAGCCGGCGGCTTCGAGCATCGGGCTTGGCGTAGGAGCGGATCACCTCGCGGTCGCCGTCCGGCACGTCGGCCAGATTCTCGGCCAGCGTCTTGCCGGTGACGGTCATGCACGTCGCCGTGCAGCTTGCCGGCCGCCAGCAGTTCCTTCATCACCGCGGGCACGCCGCCGGCGCGATGGAATTTCTCGCCGAGGAAGCGGCCGGCCGGCTGCAGGTCGACCAGCAGCGGGATGTCCGGACCGAGGCGCTGCCAGTCGTCCAGCGTGTGCTCGACGCCCATGTGCCGCGCGATCGCGACCATGTGGATCGGGCAGTTGGACGACGCGCCGAGCGCCGCCGCCGCGACCACCGCGTTCTCGAACGCCTCCTTGGTCATGATGTCGGACGGGCGCAGGTTCTCCTGCACCATGCCGACGATGCGCTTGCCGGTTTCGAACGCCATCCAGCCGCGCTCGCGATACGGCGCCGGGATCGCGGCGCAGCCGGGCAGCGACATGCCCAGCGCCTCGGCCAGCGAGTTCATCGACGTCGCCGTGCCCATCGTGTTGCAGTGCCCGACCGAGGGCGCGGACGAGGACACCATCTCCATGAACTCGTCGTAGCCGATCTTGCCTTCGGCGAAGAGCTTGCGGCCTTCCCAGACGATGGTGCCGGAGCCGGAGAGCCGGCCCTTCCACCAGCCGTCCAGCATCGGCCCGCCGGACAGCACGATGGCGGGGATGTTCACCGTCGCGGCGCCCATCAGGCAGGCGGGCGTGGTCTTGTCGCAGCCGGTGGTGAGGACGACGCCGTCGATCGGATAGCCGTGCAGCACCTCGACCAGGCTGAGATAGGCCAGGTTGCGGTCGAGCGCGGCGGTCGGGCGCTTGCCGGTTTCCTGGATCGGGTGGATCGGAAATTCCAGCGGCACGCCGCCGGCGTCGCGGATGCCGTCGCGCACGCGGCTGGCGAGCTCGATGTGGTGGCGGTTGCAGGGCGAAAGGTCGGAGCCGGTCTGCGCGATGCCGATGATCGGCTTGCCGCCGCGCAGTTCCTCGCGGCGTGATGCCGTAGTTCATGTAGCGCTCGAGGTAGAGCGCGGTCATCGCGGGGTCGGCGGGTTCGTCGAACCAGCGGCGGCTGCGCAGGCGTTTGTCGTCGCTGCCGTTGAGACTGGCCATGATCAGATCCTCCCGTACGCTGTTGGGCGCACACTGGGCGGATGGGTAATTTGGGTCAAGCGGCGGCAAAATCGCGACTATGGTCGCGGCTGGATTCGCGATCGCAGCCACGTCGCGAAGGCCGCTTCTGACAAGAGGCCCCCTGCCAACTGGGCCATGTTTGCCACGGTTTCGGCCCCGGAAGGGCCGACCGAGACGCCATTTGCCTTCAGGAACAGAACGCATGCGGCCCATCCGGTGCGTTTGTTGCCGTCTATAAACGCGTGGTTCCGTCCGATGCCAAATGCGTAGGCCGCGGCCAGATCCGCCATGTCCGGGGGCGGATCCCCGTAGGCCCATTTCTCGCGGGGACGAGCGAGCGCGCTTTCCAGCATCTCGTCATCGCGGATACCGAAATGTCCGCCGTAGGTGCGGACCGCTTGATCGTGAAGGTATTCGACAACGTCTCGGAGTAGAAACTCCGGTTCGGTCAAAGCCTGGCAAGAGCCTGCAGGACGTCGGCTTCGGACTTCAGCACCTCATCGGCCTGGGCCAATTGGCGTTCCAGCAAGGGATTGGTTCTGGCGATCTTAAGACCGTCCTCGCCCTCGATAAGGGTAAAGGCACGGCCGGGCACGATACCGAGCCGCGCGCAGGTATCGGCGGGGATGGTGAAGCCGGTGGAATTGCCGACGCGCCGGGCGGTGATGGTGGCCATATCGATGTCCTTAGTAATACGTTATGGCATACATAGCGGGTGGAACGTCTGGATTCAAGGCTTTACGGCGATCTTGGGCGACCTTCCGCTCCAAGTATAGTGGTTCATTTAGTCCGGGGCTGGCCTGTCCCAACCCGCGCGTGTTTGCCCATGGTATTCCCGGTTCGGGATCATATCAGTGGCTGATGCCATGCGGTTTGACAGATTGAAGAACGCGACGGTCTCCGCGAGGTCGAAGATATCTTCCTGGCTCAGGCCCTGTTGCGACAACGCATCACGATCGGAGTCATCGACCAAGTGCGGCGTTGTGGTCAGTTTCCAGGCGAAATCGAGCATCAGCCGCGGCCGGGGGTCGAGTTGCGCGACGCGATAATCGAGCGCAAGCATCTCGCCCAATTCGGGGTCGCCGGATAATTGCCGCACCGCGGCGCCGTGGGCGACGAGGCAATAATAGCAGCGGTTCGCGGATGAAACGACGACCGCCACCATCTCCCGTTCCAGCTTCGAAAGGCCGGACGGCGACAGCATGATTTCGTTATACATCGTCATGAAGTTGCGCAGACGCTGCGGTCTCAGGCTGTAGGAGGCGAGCACGTTGGGCACGAAGCCCAGCTTGTCCACGCACTTCGCAAATACCTGCTTCAGGTCTTCATCCAGGTCCGAACGGTCCGGAACGCCAAGTTTCGAGATGTGGTCGGGTTGCGGCATCGGTCGTGAACTTCCGGGTTGATGGTGTTTTCGTGGTTCGGCGTTTGCAGAGAACAGCCAACGGAGGCAGCGTCGTTGCGACTGCCGTGACGCCGATTTGGCTCGCACGACCAGACCGGTCACCAAGCCGGACCGGTGCTGTTTGGTAAAGCCTGGGCAACTCGTCCTGTAGCAGGGTACGAAAAATCAAACAAACTTCATTGGGGTGGGGTAAATGGCGTGATGTGATTACGCGCGCCGCACTTGGGACAACTCCCCCGGTGGCATGCGCGACAATACGCCTTGCCGCAGCCCTCGCATGGTCCCAACCCGGCGGGCACGACCAGATGTAGCGCTTCGTCGCACACGAGGCGCGGCCGTTCGGTGCCGAGCGTGGCCTCGCACACCGGGGGTTCGAGGCGGCGGGCGAGCGGATTACAGTCCAGCCAAATCGTCCGATCAGCCTTGCGCCGCCGTATTTGCACGACGAAACGATGCACCGGCATTACGAGTTCCAGCGTCTGGATCCACTCCACGGTAACGCGCGTGGCATACTGGCGGGCTAGGTCTTCGAGTTTCGCACGGTATTCGCGAGCGATCGCCTACGCCCGCTGATCCCCCGGATGCGTGGGCGGGGGACCGGGCGGGATGGGCGCTCCGCTGCGACTCGGGAGGAAGCGACGATCGCGCGTACCGGGGCCGGACGCGCCAATAGGTCCCGAATTCTTTTGCGTCGTCGGTGATGGATGGGCCTGTTCGTTTGGCCAGACGTCCGGACTTACTGGTCGATCGCCTCCAGGGCGGTCCTCGCGGCCGACTGCCCGCTGATCCAGGCGCCCGCCAGCGTGCCGGCAAAGCCGACATGGCATGCCTCGCCGGCGAACATCAGATGCCCATCGGCGACCGGTTCCGCCAGCGCATCCCGGGCCAGCGCCAACCCCGGAACCGCGTAGCAATATGCCCCGCGCACCCAGGGATCGGCATCCCAGCGCGTGACCAGCGAGGCGCCGCCGGCGAACAGCCGATCCACTCGCCCGCCAAACGCCTGGCGCAGATAGGACAGAGCGAAATCCACCGCCGCCGCCTCGCCTGCCGCGCCAGGTCCCAGGCGACCGACCCGCCGATCCAGCCCTGCACGTAATCCCGTCCGAACGGCCAGCACTGGAACGGCATCAGCGGCTCGCCCTGCCGCTCGAGGATCCGGTCCAGCGAACAATGCAGCGGCAGATCCAGCCGGTCGGGCCCGGTCGCCCGCAGGGCGACCTTCATCGCCAGCCCCATCGGCAGCGCCTGCACCGCCTCGGTCACCCGCACCGGCAGCGCCGGATCGAACAGCAAGCGCCCCGGAGGCCAGCACGCCGGTCGAAACCGTCACGATACAAGCGCCGGCGGTGATCGGATCCGCTGGCGGTTTCGACCGTGACCGTGCCGCCGGGACCGCCCCAGCGCACCCGCGTGACCGGCGTGTTCAGCCGGATATCCAGGCCTTGGTCAGCCGCCGCTGCACGAACGCGCCAATCCCGCCGTCCGGCAGCAGGTTGCCGCCGCCCAAACCGTTGCGCCGCCAGTCCCGCGCGCTGAATTGGTCGGCGTCGACGGCGCAGATCACCGGACCTTCCCAGGCCTCGATGGTCGCCGCCCAGGGGTCGTCAGGCAGCCGGCGCGTGACCTCGGCCAGGGAGACATCGCCCTCGGCCGCCAGTGATCGCGTCGGCCGTCGCCTCGTAGCGGGGCCAGGCGTCGGCATAGGCGGCCAGTTCCGCATCGGTGGCAAGCCGATCGCCGATGAAGGTGCGTTCCTGGCGGATTTCGTCGGACCGCAGCAGCGTGTCGCCGGCGGCGCGGGCGATCGGCACCAGCGGATTATGCTCCGCGTCGTGGAACCAGATCGCGCCCATGTCGAACCAGATCCCGCCGAGCGCCGCGGGATAATCGGTCCAGGCGCGCCCGCCGACACGGCCGGAGGCCTCCAGCACCACGGCCCGCTTGCCGGCGTCCGGCACGCCGCGGCTGCGCCCAGTCCCGGCGAGACCGGCCCCGATGATCACGACGTCGGTGTCGGTCACGCGGTTTTCCTAATATCGCGCTGCGCATCGCCGTCACGGCCAAGCGTCGCCCGATGCGCATCGGATGAGGGGCGCATCAGGTTGGTTGTTCTACCATAGCCGCGCGCGGTGCGGCCATGTGCGCCTGAGCGACCGGCGCGCGGATGGCCGGGACCGCGCTCAGGCGACGATCCGGGCGACCTCCTCCGGAGATTGCAACACCAGCCGGTCGTAATCTTTCATCAAGGTCTCGGTGATCGTCCCCGGCGTGAACCGGTGCGGCCCGATCTCCCGCACCGCCGTCACCTCGGCCGCGGTCCCGGCCAGGAACACCTCCGTCGCGCGGTCCAGATCATCCGGAGGGATCGATCTGCCGCTCGATCACCTTCATCTGGTTGCGCGCGGGCCAGGCTGATCACCGTCCGCCGGGTGATCCCGTCCAGGAAGCAGTCCGGCATCCGGCGTGTGCAGATCGCCGTCGATGACGAAGAAGATGTTCGCCCCGGTCGTCTCCGCCACCAGCCCGCGCCAGTCCAGCATCAGCGCATCCGAATACCCTTCCTGCTCCGCCTTCACCTTCGCCAGCGAGCGCGATCATGTACAGCCCCGACGCCTTGGCATGCACCGGCGCGCGTCTCCGGCGGGGGCCGCCGCCAGTCCGCCTCGGCCACCCGGATCCCCTGCATCCGCTCCGCCCCGAAATAGCTCGGCCACGGCCACGCGCCGATCGCCAGATGGATCGAGGTGCCGGTCGCCGACACCGCCAACTGCTCCGACCCGCGCCAGGCGATCGGCCGCACATAGCCGTCGGTCAGCCCGTTGGCCTTCAGCACCGCGTTGCTGGCGGCATCGATCTGCTCCGCCGAGCCAGGGATTTCGAAGCTCAGGATGCGGCCGGAGTTGATCAGCCGGTCGGTATGATCGCGCAGCCGGAAAATATTGACCGGCATAGGCGCGCTCGCCCTCGAAGACGGCACTGGCATAGTGCAATCCATGCGATAAAACATGCAGCTTCGCGTCCCGCCAGGGAACCAGGGAACCGTCCAGCCAAAGCCAGCCGTCTCGGTCGTCGAAAGGAAGTAACGTCATGGCCGCCTTCTCCGTAATTTTATTGCTCTCAGCGAGCGCGAACTTAAAACGCAGCGCTGCATATTAAGTCAATATTACTGACCTATTTCGGGATGCGAATATCAGGCATGCTGAAAGCCAAGTCCCGCTAGTCGAAGTTTATCCCGCCGCCCAAACTGCCGCCGCCAACGCCGGTTGTCGATGTCGGCGACGCCGAGATGCGCCTCGCCCAGGATCTGCTGTTCTTCGCCTATCGCGACTTCACCAACGTCGCCGACAAGGTGCTGGAGGAACTCGGCCTGGGGCGCGCGCATCACCGCGCGCTGCACTTCATCGGCCGCAACCCCGGGATCACCGTGTCCGGCCTGCTGGCGATCCTGCGCATCACCAAGCAGTCGCTGGCGCGTGTGCTGAACGCGCTGGTGGATGAAGGCTATGTCGGTCAGGCCGCCGGGCTACGAGGACCGCCGGCTGCGGCTGCTGACCCTGACGGACAAGGGCCAGGCGCTGGAGCGGCGCCTGTTCGACGCGCAGCGGGACAAGCTGTCGCCCAGGCGTACCGGGCCGGCGGTCCGCAGGCGGTGCAGGGGTTTCGCACCGTCATGCGCGCCATGATGGACAAGGGCGCGCGTGACTATATGGATGGCACCGGATTCGGCGGAGGACGCCTGATGAACGAATGGCCGACGACTGCCACATCCTGGTCGTGGAGGATGACCCCCGGCTGCGGGAGCGGCTCGCGCGCTATCTGACCGGCGAGGGCTTCCGCGTCACCGCCGCCGGCGACGCCGCCGAGGCGCGGACGCAACTGCGGGCGATCAATCCCGACCTGATGGTGCTGGACGTGATGATGCCGGGCGAAAGCGGCCTCGATCTGACCCAGTCGCTGCGTGTGGAACAGCAGCCACGAACATGCCGATCCTGCTGCTGACCGCGCGCGGCGCGCCGGAAGACCGCATCGCCGGGTTCGAGGCCGGGGCCGACGACTATCTGGGCAAGCCGTTCGAACCGCGCGAACTGGTGCTGCGCATCCGAGCGCTGCTGCGCCGCGCACCACCGCCTGCGGCCAGTCGAGCTGCGCCGGCCGGACCGGTGCGCATCGGCGAGGCGGAATTCGACCTCGAGCGCGGCGAGTTGCGCGACGCCACCGGCCCGATCCGGCTGACCGGCGGCGAAGCGGCGCTGCTGACCGCGCTCGCCCGCAAGCCCAACGAAGTCCTGTCGCGCGAGGAGATCGCCGAGGCGCTCGGGATGGACGATTCCGGCGAGCGCGCCATCGACGTCCAGGTCGTTCGCCTGCGCCGCAAGATCGAAGCCGACCCGCGCGAGCCGCGCTTCCTGCACACCGTGCGCGGCCGGGGCTACATCCTGAAGCCCGGCGTCTGAGATGCGCGCACGCATTCCGCTGCCGTTCGGCGGCCTGGATCAAGCGGCTTCATGCCGACGGTCGCTGCTGGGGCGCACCCTGCTGATCATGCTGGTGCCGCTGGTCGTGGTGCAGGCCATCGCGCTGCAAATATTCTACGGCAATCACCTCGGCATCGTGTCGCGCCGGCTGTCCGGCGCCATCGCCGGCGAGATCGCCTACACCGTCGAGTTGCTGCACCAGTTCCACCGACCGCCGACCGCGAATGGGTGCTGCAAACGGCGCGCGAGCAGTTCACGCTGGAGATCACGCTTGAACCCGGCGCGGTGCTGGACCGGCGCAAGCGAGTCAACATCCTCGGCCCGATGGACGACGACCTCGCCGCCGCCCTCACGCCAGAATTCAACGTGCCGTTCACCATGGACTGGACGTCTGACCCCCACTCCGTGCTGATCCACCTGCAACTGCCGGACGGCGTGCTGGATGTGGAGGCGCCGCGCAAGCGCCTGGCGATCGGCACCATGTTCCTGTTCGTCGGCTGGCTGGTTGGGTCCGCGCTGTTGCTGTTCACCATCGCCGCCCTGTTCATGCGCAACCAGGTGCGCGCCATCCACCGTCTCGCCCGGTCGGCCGAGGCGTTCGGCATGGGCCGCGACGTGCCGGCGATCCGGCCCGAAGGCGCCGTCGGAGGTGCGTCAGGCCGCCGCCGCGTTCAACCGCATGCAGGAACGCATCCGCCGCTTCCTGGCGCAACGGACCGAGATGCTGGCCGGCGTGTCGCACGATCTGCGCACGCCGCTGACCCGGCTGCGGCTGGCGCTGGCGATGCTGCCGCGCACCGAGGAACTCCGCCAGGACGTGGCCGAAATGACCGCCGACGTGGAGGAAATGGAGCGCATGATCGGCGGCTATCTCGCCTTCGCCCGCGGCGAGGGCACGGAGCAGGCCGAACCGGTCAATCTGGCGGCGATCCTGGACGACGTCGCGGCCGGCGCGCGGCGCGCCGGGGCGGTGCTGGAGCTGGACGTGCCGGCGGACCTGACGCTGAAGCTGCGCGCCGACGCGGTGCGCCGAGCCGTCACCAACCTGGTGGACAACGCCCGCCGGCACGCGAGGGCATGTCGTATTGGGCGCGGTGGCGCAGGGGCGTTCGGTGCTGGTGACGGTGGACGACGACGGGCCGGGCATTCCGGCCGACAAGCGCGAGAGCGTTTTCCGCCCGTTCGAGAGCGGGTCGTCCGGCGGCACCGGCCTGGGTCTGACGATCGCGCGCGACATCGTGCGCGCTCATGGCGGGGAGATCGTGCTGGAGGACAGCCCGCTGGGCGGGCTGCGTGCGAGGATTCGGTTGCCGGTCTGAGACTGACCCCGTCGCCTAAGTCTCTCCACCGTTGCCTCCAGCGGGCATGGGCGGCACGGTGCCCGCTCACGCGGATGCCCCGAACAGTATGCCGACGCCGGCAGTCAGTCCCATTGCCAACGCGCCCCAGAACAGGACACGCGCCGCACCCCTGATCATGCTCGCGCCGCCTACGCGCGCGGCCACGCCACCCAGGAGCGCGAGGAAAGCCAGGGATGTCACAGCGACGAGAGGGATCAACTGCGCCTCCGGAACGACGATCGCGGTCAGCAGCGGCATGGCGGCGCCCAGGATGAAACTTCCCGCCGAAGCCAGGGCAGCCTGCAGCGGACGCGCCTTGAGAATTTCGCTGATCCCGAGTTCGTCACGCGCGTGCGCACCCAAAGCGTCATATGCCATGAGTTGCTCGGCGACTTCCTGCGCAAGCGTGGCATTCAACCCACGCTTTATGTAGATCTCCGCAAGCTCCTGGTGCTCGCCCGCGTCGTCCGTGTCGAGGCCCTGCCGCTCGAGCGACAGATCGGCCCGCTCCGTGTCCGCTTGCGAACTCACCGAGACATACTCGCCAGCAGCCATCGCCATGGCTCCCGCAACCAGTCCGGCTATCCCCGCGAGCAGGACGCCGGCGTACGGGCCATGCGCCGACGCAACACCAACCAACAGGCTGGCAGTCGATACGACGCCGTCGTTTGCCCCTAATACCGCGGCGCGTAACCATCCGGTCCGTTGCGTGCGGTGAAATTCCTTGCGCGGCACTATATTCCTGCTCCGCTTGCCCGTGTGGCCATTCGCGCCAAGTCGTTCGGAACACGCGCCTCGCAGGCTCCGTCATCACCGCTCAACCTTGCGATTACGCCCCAACGAGAGCGAAAGACCGGATGCGCGCGTTTGCACGTAGCACAGCAACAACACGGCAAAGGTGACCTGTCAAACAACGTGGTGCACCGGCAGGATCAGTCGGACGAGCCACGCCCGCATGCATCCGGCTGCCGGGCAGCGTCATCGTCGCGGAGGGTTCGCGATGGACACAGCCAACCTTGACGTGAACCGAGGCGGAGCATGGGATTGGTGTTTTCTGAGACTGGCACAGTAAAAAGGCTATGGTCGCCGGGTGGGATTGTTTCGATCGGAAATCGACACTTGCGATGAGCGCGACCCGGCTAATGTTCGGGATTGGATACCTGCCCGGGGGCCTGTGCAACGGACGGATCGAGCCCCGTCGCTAGCGATCGCCCCGGCCTTTGCACGCCGGCCATATTTCCCGCCTAACGAAGCCCGGCCCGGGCGGGACGCTGGAAAAAAATGTCCCGAGCAGCGTGGTCGCACTATCCAGTGTGCCGGCAAGTAGCAAAACAGATGCAAAGCCGTGACGAACCGGACCACCCTGGCCGCTAAAAACCCTCCATTTCGAATGGTGTGCGTTGTATTGCAATACGTCATCTGACGTATTGGCAGCTTTGACCCATCCCCATACTCAACCGCCAGGAGTGAAGGTGCCAAAGATCTTTTGAAGGCCGCCTTCTCAGAGCCAGAATGACCAGGTTCGTGGTAAAAGCAGGTGGAGATTACAATGGACACAAAGCCCAGGACTGGCCCTTCAGGTGTCAGCCGTCGTCATTTACTGAAGGCTGCGTCCACCATTGCGGGAGCCGCGGTCGGATCTGAAGCGATCACCGGCTTCCCGACGATCTGGGCGCAGGACATCAAGGACATTACCCTCCGGCATATCGGCGTCTCGTATTCCGTTGTGCAGGCAATCGGCGATCAGGCCTCGAAGGACCTCGGCTTCAAGGTCGCGATGCAGAACCTGGATACCTCGACCGCCATCACCCGCTTCATCACCCAGCCTAACAGCGTGGATATCCCCGATCTCGAAGGATGGCAGGCAAAGGTCGCCGTTCCGCGCGGTATCCTCCAAGGCATCGAGGTGAAGAAAATCACCCGCTTCAACGATATGCTGCCGATCTTCACCAAGGGCGAATACGAGGGCAAAAAAGTCTCGCGGCAGGGCATCTCGCCCTACGAGGCGATGTATTTGGACAGCAAGGACTCGCTGAAGATCGTCGAGGGTGAGCATGAGTACGCCAGTTTCCTGCCGCAGGTCTATAACGCTGACTCGATCGGCTACCGCCCGGATCTGATCGATCATCCGGTGACGCAGTGGAAGGAACTGATCTCGCCGGCGTTCAAAGGCAAGGCGGCCATCCTCGACGTGCCGAACATCGGCATCATGGATGCCGCCCTGGCATTCGAATCGCGCGGCGATATCCACGTACAAGAACAAGGGCAACATGACGCGCGAGGAGATCGACAAGACGATCAACGCGCTGATCGCGCTCAAGAAGCAGGGCCAGTTTCGCGCGACCTGGACCACCTTCGAGCAGTCTGTCGAACTCATGGCGGCGGGCGAGGTGGAGATCCAGTCGATGTGGTCGCCGGCGGTAACGGCGGTTCTGGCCAAGGGGATTCCGTGTATCTACGCGCCGGTCAACCAGCGGCCAGACGGCCTTGAGGGCTATCGCGGCTGGTGCAACGGAATGGGCCTGATGCGCCATCTGAGCGGCAAGAAGCTCGGTGCCGCTTACGAGTATCTGAACTGGTACTACACCGGCTGGCAGGGCGCTTTCGTCGCCCGGCATGGCTACTACAGCCCGGTTCCGGCAACGGCCGAAAAATTCATGACGCCGAACGAATACGGCTACTGGTACCTGGGCAAGCCCGCGGTCGAGGAGATCAAGGACCCCTATGGCGCCGGCATCGCCAAGCCGGGATCGGTGCGCGATGGCGGGTCGTTCATCGAGCGCTTCACCAACATTTCATGCTGGAACACAGTAATGGATGAAAATCAGTACATGATCCAGCGCTGGAACGAGTTCAAGTCGGCCTAAAGGCATGGCGGCTTCGTTGGCGGCACGGTGGAACAATCAGACCCGGGTGGCTTCGTCGATGCTGCTGGCATCGCCGCTGGCCGTGATATTGCTGCTGTTTGTCGTGGCGCCTCTGCTGGCGGTGGTGGCCGTCAGCTTCTTCCGCTACGACAACTTCGCCGTAATCCCGGCCTTCACCCTGGAGAACTACCAGAGCGTCCTGACCTCCCGCCTGACGTTGTCGCTGTATCTGACGATGATAAAGCTGGCGGCGCTGACCTGGGCCTGCACCTTGGTTATCGGATTTTGTGTCGCCTACTTCCTGGTGTTTCACGTCCGCAGCAAGCTGATCGCCATCGGGCTGTTCCTGGTGTGCACCGTGCCGTTCTGGACCTCGAACATCATCCGGATGATCTCCTGGCTGCCGTTGCTTGGCAAGCAAGGCGTGATCAATCAAGCACTGATGGCGACCGGGGCGATCGATCAGCCGTTGCAATTCCTGCTTTACTCCGATTTTTCGGTGGTCGTTTCCTATGTCCATCTGTTCACCATCTTTATGATCGTGCCGATATTCAACGCAATGAGCCGGATTGACCCGGCGTTGTTCGAAGCCGCGTTGGACGCCGGGGCGGGACGGCTGAAGACAATGATCCTGGTCGTGCTGCCCCTGACGAAAAGCGGCATCGTGCTCGGGTCGGTCTTCGTGGTGACACTGGTGATGGGCGACTTCTACGTCGTCAAGATCATGAGCGGCGGCGGCGATGCGTCCGTCGTGTCCGCCATGGTGGACGACATCTCGACCCTGTTGTTTCCGCACGCGGCCGCCAGCGCGGTGATCCTGCTGATCGTCCTGAGCGTGGTCATCGCGGCGATCATGCGGGTGGTGGACGTGCGGCGCGAACTGGTCGGCGATCGCTGACATGGCGGTGATATCGGCCAATGGCGGACGGCCTTGGACATTCTACCTGCTAGGTACAATCTTCACGCTTTATGTGTTGTTTCTGTACGGCCCGATGCTGTGCATCTATATTTTATCGTTCCAGGGCCCGCAGGGCGGCCTCAGCTTTCCGATGCGCGGGATCAGCCTGCATTGGTTCGCGCAATTGATCGACCAAGGCGATACCGGCGACCTGATGGGTGCCATCTCACGCTCCTTGCCGCTCGCTGTGCTGGTGATGGTGCTTACGGTCGCGATCTCTTTCGCGGCGGGCATGGCGTTTCGCACCCGCTTCTTTGGCAGCGGCCCGCTGTTCTATCTGGTCATCGCCAGTCTGGTCGCTCCGGGTTACGTTCTCGGCATCGGCATCGGGTTGATGTTCCAGCTTTTTGGCTGGGAAACCGACTGGTACACCTCGGCGCTCGGTGCGCAGTTGTCATGGACCCTGCCGTTCGGACTGCTCATCATGTTCGCGGTCTTTGGCCGCTTCAGCCGATCCTATGAGGAGGCCGCGAGGGACCTCGGCTCCCGCCCGCTGCAGACGATGCGCCTGGTGGTGGTGCCCATCCTGCTGCCGGGTGTAATCGCCGTAGCGTTGTTCGGCTTTACCCTGTCCTATGACGAGTTCGCGCGGACCCTGCAGACCGTTGGCTCCAACAACACCGTCCCGATCGAGATCTGGAGCATGACGCAGAACGTTACTTCGCCGTCGATATATGCACTCGGCACGCTGACCACCGCGCTTTCGTTTTTCGTCATCGGCATCTCGATCGGCTCGATTGCGCTAATCCAGCGGCGGCGGCTGGGTTCGGTGACGAAGCTTTAACGGTGACAGGGCCTAGAATGGACAATGCCAGCGAACTCTCGCGCATCGCCACGGTTGAGAAAGGTGCCGTGGAATTGGCTGGAATCGCGAAACGCTATCCGAACGGGGCGCTCGCGGTGGACGGCATCAATCTGCGAATCGACGGCGGAAGCTATTGCTGTCTGCTGGGACCGAGCGGCTGCGGCAAAACGACGATGCTGCGGATGATCGCGGGGCATGAGAACCCAACTGATGGGGAAATCCTGATCGATGGCGTCAACGTTGTAGGGCAGCCGCCACGGGTGCGCGGCACCGCGATGATGTTCCAGAACTACGCGCTGTTCCCGCATCTTTCGGTTCGCGACAACGTCGCCTTCAGCTTGCGGGTGCGCGGGATTTCACGTCGCGAACGCTACCGCGAGGCCGACCGGATGATCGAACAGGTGCAGTTGACGGAGTTGGCTGCCCGCCTGCCACTACAGTTGTCAGGCGGGCAGCAGCAGCGGGTGGCGCTCGCCCGGGCGATCATCACGCGGCCGCGCGTGCTGCTGCTTGACGAGCCGCTTTCGGCGCTCGACGAGTTCCTGCGTCTGCAGATGCGGGCGGAACTGAAGGAGATGCAGCAGCGGCTGGGCATCACCTTCATTCATGTCACCCACACGCAACTGGAGGCCGTCGCGGTCGCGGATCAGGTGGTGGTGATGGCGCAGGGTCGCATCGTTCAGGCGGCCAACGCGCGCGAGATCTACGCTGAACCCAACAGCACCTATGTTGCGCAGTTCATGGGTGGCCAGAACGTCTTGGCCGGAAAGCTGGAAACCATTGCCGGCGGTCTGGGCACTCTGGTTGGGGAGAATGGCGAGCGCTTCGCGGTGCAGATGGACGGGCTGCATGCGCTGGTCGGTCAGACACTATACTTTGCCGTGCGCCGCGATCACGTCCGTTTGGAGCCCCGAACGGCTGGGGAAGTTCCGCCGGTCAATTCGGTCACCGGCAGGGTGCGCGCCATCGAGTATCAGGGAACTTTCGTCAAGGTCACACTTGAAAGCACGTCCTCAACCACAGGCAGTCAGTTCGTCGCCTATGTCGAGGAAGGCAACTATTTCCGGTCTCCGATCGTGGTCGGGGAGCAAGTGACGGCGCGCTGGAACGTCGGCGACGTCCATCCGGTAACCAACGATTTCAAATGATGCTGAAAAGGATATGAACATGGCTGACTACGAAATCTTTGAGCTTGGCGACGTGGTGTTGCAATGCAAGCAGACGCTGCGGAATGCCAAACTGGCTTATAAGACTTATGGGACCCTGAACGCCGCGAAGGACAACGTGATTGTTTACCCGACCTGGTATTCCGGTCAACACTATGAAAATGAATGGCTGATCGGCGAAGGTATGGCGCTGAATCCAAGCAAGTATTTTATAATAGTGCCTAATATGTTCGGGAATGGTCTTTCGACTTCACCGAGCAATACGCCCGCGCCGTTCGATCGGGCTCGCTTTCCCAACATCACCGCTTACGACAATGTCAGGCAGCAATATCGGCTGGTGCACGATAAATTTGGTATAGACACGGTGCAACTAGTGACCGGCTGGTCGATGGGTGCGCTGCAGACGTATCACTGGGGCGCGATGTATCCGGATATGGTTAAGCGTATTCTGCCGTTCGAAGGTTCCGCGAAGTGCTCACGCCATAATTTCGTGTTTCTGGAAGGCGTCAAGGCTGCGCTAACCGCCGATGCGGCGTTCGCGGGGGGCTGGTATGACACTCCGCCGGTGAAGGGACTTCGGGCACTTGCTCGGGTTTATGCCGGTTGGGGCTTCTCGCAGGCGTTCTATCGTCAGGAACTCGATTTGAAGGACATGGGATATGCCTCACTTGAAGATTTTCTCGTTGGCTTCTGGGAGGGGATTTTTCTGCCGCGCGACGCCAATAATCTGCTGACGATGCTGTGGACGTGGCAGAACGGCGATATCAGCAACAACGATATGTTCAAGGGCGATTTTCCGAAGGCGCTGGCGGCGATAAAGGCGAAGGCGATCGTCATGCCGGCGTCGACCGATCTGTATTTTCCGCCTGAGGACAATGCTTTCGAGGTGAAGCATATGCCGAATGCGGAACTTCAGGTGGTTGACACGGTATGGGGTCATTTCGCCGGCGGCCCGGGAACCAGCCCCAAAGATGTCGCGACCCTGGACGCGGCTCTGCGCAAGTTGCTCGCGAGCTGAGGCGTCGATACCGCTATGCAGTGCCGCCCTCACTCCAACCAGGGCGGCACCGGCAATCCCTTCTCGCGCAGGAACGTCGGGTTGAACAGTTTCGACTGATAGCGGGAGCCGCCGTCGCACAGGATCGTCACCACCGTGTGCCCTGGTCCCATCGCCTTGGCCACCCTTATCGCCGCCGCGATATTGATCCCGGAGGAGGTCCCGACCGACAGGCCCTCGTGGATCAGCACCTCGAAGATCTGTTCCAGTGCCTCGGCGTCCGGGATTTGTTCGGCGTCGTCGATCGCCGCCCCGGACAGGTTTTCGGTCACTCGCGAATTGCCGATGCCTTCGGTGATCGATGACCCGGCGATCGTCAAATCCCCGTTCTTCACCCAGCCATACAGACCGGACCCAAGCGGATCGGCCAGTACGATGCGGACGCCGGGTTTGCGCTCCTTCAATGCCAGGGAGACACCGGCCAGCGTGCCGCCTGTGCCGCAGGAGCACGTGAATGCATCGACCTTGCCGCCGGTCTGATCCCAGATCTCCGGGCCGGTGGTCATGCGGTGGCCTTCACGATTTGCCAGGTTGTCGAACTGATTGGCCCAAACGGCATTGCCGGTCGTCGCGGCAAGCTCCTCGGCCAGACGGCGTGAGACGTGCACATAATTGCCTTGGTCGCGGTACGGCTTGGCCGGGACCAGCCGCAGATCCGCTCCGATCATGCGCAGGAAGTCGATCTTTTCCTGCGACTGGGTCTCCGGCATGACGATCACGCTGCGGTAGCCGCGGGCGTTGCCGACCAGGGTCAGGCCGATGCCGGTGTTGCCGGCGGTGCCCTCTACGATGGTGCCACCCTCACGCAGGGTGCCGCGCTGTTCGGCGTCTATGATGATCGCCAATCCGGCGCGATCCTTGACCGAGCCGCCTGGGTTCATGAACTCGGCCTTGCCGAGGATAGTGCAGCCGGTCGCCTCCGAGGCGCGCCGCAGACGGATCAGCGGCGTGTTGCCGATCGTTTGAGCCAGGTCGTCTTGCCAGGACGTGCCGTGATATAAGGCTGTCATCGTAACCCCCAATCGCCCCAGCGGAGTGTCAAGCATGGTCGAGAATGTCGCGCCAGCCCAGACCTGGGAAGCCCTGCAAGCCGATGAGGATGCGCAGCTGGTCGACGTCCGCACCGATGTCGAGTGGACCTTCGTCGGGCTGCCTGACCTGAAGGCGGCCGGGAAACAGCCGCTTCTGATCCCGTGGCAGGTCTATCCGACGATGCAGCTCAATGGCTCGTTCGAGGCGAACCTGCGCGCTGCCGGCCTGACGGCCGAGCACAAGATCTATTTTATCTGCCGCAGCGGTGCCCGCAGCATGGCGGCAGCCGAGGCCGCTCGGTTCGCCGGCTTCTCTCACGTGTTCAACGTCGCCGATGGGTTCGAGGGTCCGCCGGACGCCGAGGGCCATCGCGGGACCACCGCCGGCTGGAAGGCGGACGGGCTGCCCTGGCGGCAGCGCTAGATCTAGCAGACTGTGGTCGCTCGTTGTTGCCACAAATATTGATGTCGTGGAAGACGCTCGAAGGGTGAGCGCTTTTTGGCGCCTCATTAACGATTTCTTATCACCTGCCATGTCATCCACTGGGCATGTCGCACGCGTCCCGCCCTTTCCGTATGTTCATCGCGCGCATGGGGTCGGCGTTCACATCATCCGACCGAGGCTGACACCGAATGCCGCTGCGGCAGCACCTGCTAATCGTCGACGACCAGCGGGTCGACCGTGCCATCGGGACGCACGCCGCCACTCAGATAGGTTACAGAGTCAGTTGCGCCGCATCGATTGACGAGACGAGGGCGCTCCTCGAGACCGGCAATCACTTTGACTTCGTTGTGCTTGACCTGGCGCTTGGCGCCGAAGATGGCCTGGAAGTCCTGCCGTTGATCGCCCGCTTCGATCCTTCCGCCGTCGTTGTCCTGGCATCGAGCTTCGATGGTCGAATCCTGGCCGCCAGCCAACGCCTCGCCTCCGGCCTTGGACTTCGGGTGGCGGGCGTGTTGCGCAAGCCGATCCTGCCGACTGCGCTGCAACGATTGCTACACCTGTCACCCTGTGCCTTGAACCAAGACGGCGCTGACGCGCTGTCGATCCCGCCCGAGCAGCTTCGTCACGCCATCGACATGGGACAGATCACGGCCTGGTTTCAGCCGCAGATATCGCTGGAAACCGGCGTTGTGGTCGGCGCGGAAGCCTTAGCTCGTTGGCGCGTTCCTGACGGCCGTTGGATTCCGCCGTCGACTTTTGTTCGGCTCGCTGAGCAAGGTGGCATGGCGGCGGCATTGACCGATTTGATACTGGATCGGGCGCTGCTTGCTTGCGCGGGCTGGCGTGACAAGCGGCCAGATTGCTGGGTTGCCGTCAACGTTTCGCCGTTGCTGCTGGACGACCCTGGCATTGTCGATCGGATCGAGCAGAAGCTGCGGAGGCACGGTGTGCCACCGGGCGCGCTGGTAGTGGAAATCACTGAAACCAACGGTATTCCTGACACCCCCTGCGCCATGGAAATCCTGACACGCCTGCGCATCCGGGGGGTAAATCTGGCGGTGGACGATTTCGGCACCGGCCATTCCAGCCTGCTGTCGCTGATACGTACGCCGTTCAACGAAATGAAAATCGACCAGGCATTCGTGGCCGACGCGATTTCCAACCGCGACGCCCGCAAGGTGGTCCGAGCCAGCGCTTCCTTGGGGCGGGAACTGGGGTTGAAGGTGGTGGCCGAGGGTGTGGAAACCGAGGCCATGGCGCGTCTTGTGCAGGATGCCGGCTGCCAGGTCGGGCAAGGCTGGTTGTATGGACGCGCGGTGCCGGCGGAAATATTTCAAGCGAACCTTGAAGCCGTCGCCCGAGATTGCCGGCGTTGAGCCGTTGACCTGAGACAGGATGCGCCTCCGAACTGCCCTGGCGCCACACCCATTGTGCTCCTGATCTGGCTCGCGATAGGCGCTTATCTTGTCCAGAGACACAACTCCGAGATCGCTCAGTGTCCAGCAAGAAGCTGGCAGTCTCGCACAAGCGTTCGAGGAAAATATCCGCCGCACGGTCGAGGCGATCGATACCACGATCCGATCGGTTAGGGCTGCGCGGGCACGCGATCCGACGGGTTTCGATCTAGCATCCTGGGAACGCGAGAGTGGCCTGACAAGCGACTTGGCGCTACAGATTTCGATATCGGATCGCGCCGGCGAACATCCTCGCGAGCAACCTCGGCCCCATCACGGACCAACGCACAAGCATCGCGGACCGAGAGCATTTCCGCGTGCCCAGGGACACAGGCCGGCGATGATCTTTTCATCAGTCGTCCGGTGATCGGGCCTGCTTCCCGCCGGTGGTCAGTGCAGTTCGTACGCAAGCTGTTCGATGCGAGCGGGCGCGTTCGATGGCGTTATCGTCGCCTCGCTCGACCCGGCATTTCTTGTCGCGCCTTTACACCTCCCTCGATATTGGCCGCGGCGCGCTGCTGCTGTGCTGGGCCGCGACGGGATCGTCCGATCGGTCGGACCAAGTACGGCAGCCGGGTTGGGTGATGACCGATCTTCGATAGGGTTCGCCGATCCCGCCTTGGTCGGGACGCACGGTCTCGGCACTACGAATGCCACTACGGACGGGATCGAACGGACATATGGCTGGCGGCGGTCGATGCTTACGGCCTCGTGGTCGGTTGCTGGCCTGTCCATTGAGGACGCACTGGCCGGTTATCGGGAGGATTTGAAGCGTTGCGTGGTCGATCGGTCTTGGCCTGACCGCGATGACTTTATTGGTCAGTGCCATCCTCGCCCGTAACCGGCATCGATAGCATGATGTCGCGCCAAATGCTGCGGGCGGCGGTGGACAACATCAGCCAAGGCCTGATGGTGATCGCTGCGGATCGCCGCGTGCCGCTGCTGAATGCGCGTGCCGTTGAACTGCTGGACCTGCCGCCGCATTCTGACGCTGCCTGGATTTGAGTTCGACACCTGCTTGGAATGGCAATCGAGGCGGGCGAGTTTGATGGACACCGATCTCGGCGGCTGAGCGAACCCTGTGCCGAATCCGGCGGGATCGAACATGGCAACGCCGTTTATCGCCGCACGCGGCGCAACGGCACGGTGCTGGAAGATCCGCACCAAGGTGCTGGAATCGGGCCTCGCGGTGCGCACATTCACCGATATCACCGAACAGGAGCACGACGCGCAGCACCCTGGCGGATGCGCGCGATGCGGCCGAGGCCGCGGCACGCGCCCGATCCGAATTCCTCGCGGTCATGAGCCACGAAATCCGTACGCCGCTGAACGGCGTGATCGGTGTCGCGGCATTGCTGGAGGACATGGAGCTCGGATCCGTGCAGCGCGAGTACGTGCGGCTGCTGCGGCAGTCAGGTGACCATTTGCTGGAGCTGATCAACGAAATTCTGGATTTCTCCCGTCTGGAAGCCGAACGGGTGGAGCTGGAGGAGGCGGATTTCGCCCCGCGGACGCTGGCTGCAAAGTGTCGTGGAGATGTTCTTGACCCAGGCCTCAGCAAAGGAGCTGTCACTTGTCGGCGACTGCCGACGATCAGGCGCCGGCGGTGGTCAGTGGCGATCCCGGCCGGCTCGGCAGATCCTGCTCAATCTGGTCGGCAACGCAGTGAAATTCACCGACAAAGGGTGGGTCAGCGTGACACTGACGCAGCGAAACTGCCCCCGATGGCTGCGCCAAGTTGCTGTTCAGCGTCGTGGACAGCGGCATCGGGATCGGGCCGGAAGCCATCGAGCGGATGTTCCAGGAATTCACCCAGATGGACGGTTCGATTTCCCGCCGGTTCGGCGGCAGCGGACTGGGTTTGGCCATTTGCCGCCGGCTGGTGGAGCTGATGGGTGGCAGCATTACGGTAGAGAGCCGGCCGGACGCCGGCAGCACGTTCAGCTTCGACGTGGCGTTGAGGCTGGCAGCCAGGCAGCGACTGCCCGCGGAACCTTGGCGGACGATGCGTACCCCGGCCCGCCCAAGCATGCGAATTCTGCTGGCCGAGGACAACCCCACCAACCGCCTCGTCGCCCTGCGAATGCTGGAGCGGCTCGGGCATCAGGCAGACGTCGTCGGCAACGGTATGCCGAGGCGATCGCGGCTCTGGAGCGCACCCGTTACGACCTGGTCCTGATGGATGTGATGATGCCGGAAATGGACGGGCTGACCGCCACGCGCAAGATCCGGGCTGCGGAGGGCGCCGGCGCGCGAATCGCTATTGTCGGCCTGACCGCCGGTTCGGGTCCGGACAATCTGGCGGCCTGTCTGGAGGCGGGGATGGATGCCGTCACCACCAAGCCGGTCACCCCTGAGCGCCTGCGGGCGGCGCTCTCCGACGGGCTCGGCACGGCCGGGCGAAGCCGCCCCGTGATTGGCCCAGAGCGGTCGACCCCGAGGTTGTCCGAATTGACGGAAATGCTCGGGGACGAGGCGGTGGCGGAGATCGTGCGCACCTTCGCGGAGGACACAAAGGCGAATTTGGAGACCATGAAACAGGCGGCGTCGAGCAAGGACCTCCAGACGACCTATCGCTTAGCACACAGCGTCACAGGGGCCGCGCGGAATGTTGGCGCCGATGCGCTGGCGGAGCGCGCCTCGACGCTGGAGCAGACCGTCGGGTCGTTGAGCGCGGCGCAGATTGGCGTGGAGATCGCAGCCATGCAAACCGAATTGGATGTGGTCCTGAGCCGGCTCGGGACCAGCATCGAGCCGCCGGTGCGGGAGGTGGTCGGTTAGGTCACGGGGGGCGCTGGCGTCTTTACGCTGATCCTCGCGCGGACTAGACCACGTCACCCTGACTGTGCAGGCTGAATATGGTCTATACTTTTGTCTGGCCGCATGATTTCTGCGCCGGGGATATTCCACCCGGCGCGGCTTCATGACCGGAATATCCACCAAAATCCCGCGAGTCGCCCTTGTGACCGGTGGCGCCCACCGCCTTGGCCGGGCGATCGTTCTGGCACTCGCGCGGCAGGGCTTCGATGTTGCCATTCATTTTAACAGCAGCCAGGACGAGGCCGAAGAGACGCTGACCGACGTTCAAGCCCTGGGCCGGCGAGGGGTTCTTCTCCGAGCGGATCTGGCCGACGAGGCGCAGGTGGAGCGGCTGATCCCGCGAGCGACGGAACAACTCGGCCGGGTTGGCGTGCTGATCAACAACGCCAGCCGCTTCGATCGGGACGAATGGCATGATGTGACGCGTGCCTCGTGGGACGCCCATTTGGACGCCAATCTCCGCACGCCCTTCGTTCTGATCCAGGCGTTTGCGCGGATGTTGCCGCCCGATGCCGAAGGTGTCGTCATCAATATGATCGATCAGCGGGTCTGGTCGTTAACGCCTCACTTCGTATGGTACACGGTGTCGAAGGCCGGCCTGTGGGCGTTGACCCAGACCATGGCGTTGGCGCTGGCGCCGCGCATTCGGGTCAATGCAATTGGTCCGGGACCAGCGCTTCCCAGCCCCAGGCAGACCGAGGCCCAGTTCGCCCGGCAATCGGCGTCCGTACCGCTGGGCCACGGCACCAGCGCGCCCGAGGTGGGACGTGCCGCCGTAATAATCCTCGGTCTGCCGGCGATGACCGGCCAGATGATCGCGCTGGATGGCGGACAGCACCTGCAATGGGCGGCCGTGAAGGACGCAGCGGGTCCCGAGGAATGACATCGTCCGGCGACGCCTTGTCAGAGCCCGGCATCCGCCATGTCTTTGTGCGGGATATGGTGCTGACCGCCAGTATCGGCGTCTACCCGCACGAGCATTCCGGCCGGCAACGCGTTCGCATCAACGTGGATCTCGCGGTCGACGATGAAAGCGCGTTGGCCGGTCTTGCGGTCGGTCCGGACGAACTGAGCCGGGTGGTCAACTACGAGAAGATTGTCGTCGCCGTGCGGGCGATCGTGGCGGATGGGCATACGCGCCTGGTCGAGACCATGGCCGAACGGATCGCCGAAGCCTGCCTGCGGGACGCGCGGGTCAGGACCGCCAGGATCCGCGTCGAAAAGCTGGATGCTTTCGCCGATGCGGCGTCGGCCGGCGTGGAGGTCGAGCGGGAACGCCAAGGCCGGTAGGCCGCGGCACCGTCACATCCGTTGCGCGAGGTTCGACCCACGGGTAACCACGGCGTCGAACGTTGCTTGTGCGGTTGCCCGGTCGGCCCAGTCGCTGTCGTCCAAAATCCGGCTAGCCGCGGACAGGTCCTTCGCCGGAACACCGGCACCCGCTCTGTCGTGACAGTTGTAGAGATGATCTTAACGCCGCTCGACGACAGCGTATCGTTCGCCGTCCGCGATCAGCAGATGACTGCCTTGCTCCGCAACGACTGTGACGGTCATGGTATTCTCCTAGACTACCGTAAGCCCGGCTGCGCGGGCATCTGTTTGCTCCAGACCTCGGGGACGTCACGCTCGGCGTGATCGTGCGCATGGATCAAACACCTGTGACAATACGGTCGAGCTTGGCGGCCATGATAAAGTCATTCTCGTGCAGCCCCTTGATCTTCTTCGTCCGCAGCGACACGGTCGCGTATCCCCAGCCGAATGAGATGTCCGGGTGGTGCGCTTCGGCCTCGGCCAGGTCGGCCGCGCGCCGAATGAACGCGGCGGCCTCGGCGAAGTTGGTGAACCGGTAGGTGCGGTCGATGCGGGTGGCTTCATCGCGAAGCGTCCATGCCGGCGCCTGGGCTTGGTAGGCATCAGCCTCCGCCAGAGTCAGCGGCGGCACGCCCCCGCGGCAGGGTGTGCAAGTCTTTTCGGCGAGCATGGCTGTCATCCTATGGTCTCCTCCATCAGCGTAACCCCATATGGCGAGCGCGGTCCGCCTGCGCATCGCCGGGATCATCGCGGTAAGTGAAACGCCCATACCCCGAGATGGATCCCTCTTCGAGGGTGCGAACCACGCCAAGGCTCGGGGCGCCTGTGGGGACCAACGCTACGCACAAGACCCCGAGGCGCGGTCCTGACACCGCTGTCGAGCTGTCGAGACCGTAAGCCATTGCCTATAGGGGTCTATTTCCCAACAGCATGAAAGAGCAATTGACCAAACTTCGGGCATCCCTCGCTTATTCCGCGATGCAATTCCCCCGAACTGCGTACTGAACAGCCGTATTCCTCCGGTTTTTGGAGCAAGGCGCGATCGGTACGAGGTTTGCAGCACCCAAATCGGCCGCGAGACCGGGCGGCCCCCGCGCATTGGTATTTGTGATGCCAACCCGCGCTTGGTGTCCGGGTCGCAAGAACAGGGGTTGTGGATGACGAGCGACAAAATCAGCGGGAGTGGAGCGGGCCTGTCACGCCGGGCACTGCTTAAGGGTACTGCCCTCGGCGTAGGGGCGGCGGTCGGATCAGGGGCCGTGACCGGCTTTCCGACCATCTGGGCGCAGAATATCAAGGATGTGACGCTGGTTCACATCGGCGGCTCCTATGCCTGCATCAAAGAGATCGCCGACCAGGCTGGCAAGGATCTCGGCTTCAAGATCCAGATGCAGGTGGTCGATCCTGCGACCCAGCTCAACCGTGCGCTGACCCAGCCGAAGAGCTTCGATATCAATAACATCGACAGTTCATCGATTGTGTACATGGTCGGCAAGGGCGTGCTGAAGCCGATCCCCGTCAAGGATTACAAGCTGTGGGACCAGACCGTTCCGATCTTCACCACCGGCAAGTTCCCTGACGGCAGGCCGATCGCGAACCAGGGCCTGTCGCCGATGAAGATTGGCTTCTGGACCGGGCCGGATGCCAAGAAGCTGGCCGACCAGCCGACCGATTTCCTAACCATGGTCCCCAGCCTGTTCAACGCCGACACGCTCGGCCTGCGCCCCGACCTGGTTGGCGGGCGGGACCAGGTAAAGAGCTGGGGCGACCTGCTCGAAAAGAAATACCAGGGCAAGACGGCGCTGGTGGATTACGCACCGGTCGGCGTCATCGATGTGGCGATGGCGCTCGAAGCGCGCGGCGAAGTCAAATATGTCGACAAGGGCAATATGACCAAGGCCGAGATCGACCAGACCATCAAGATCATGGAGGAGCTGAAGAAGTCCGGTCACTTCCGGGCCTTCTGGAGCAATTTCGACCAGTCGGTCAACCTGATGGCGTCCGGCGAAGTGGTGCTGCAGTCTATGTGGTCGCCGGCGGTCACCGCGGTGCGCTCACGCGGGATCGATTGCTACTACGCGCCGCTTAAGGAAGGTTACCGTGGCTGGACCAATGGCCTGGCGCCAATGGCACACCTGACCGGACTGAAGGCTGATTGCGCGATGGAGTACCTCGAACTGGTACAATTCCGGGTGGCAGGGCGGCTTCATCGCCAAGCAGGGCTACTACTCGCCGGTTCCGGAGACAGCGAGGAAGTTCATGACGCCGGAAGAGTGGGATTACTGGTACGAGGGCAAGCCGGCGGCGGTCGATATCAAGGACCCATACGGCAACCTGATGGAGAAGAAGGGCGCGACACGCGACGGCGGCTCGCTCTGGCAGCGAGAAGGCAATGTCACCGTCTGGAACACGGTGATGGATGAGGACCGCCATCTCACCAGGCGCTGGAACGACTTCATCTCGGCCTGATCACCTGCGGGCCGGCGTTCACGACCGGCCCGCCGCCCCTTTCGACTAAGGAATTGCGCATCGGCATGAAGATACGCCCCGCGTTCGCCTCCTGGCTGCAAGTCGGCCCGCTTGCAGCTATTCTGACGCTGTTCTTCGGTATTCCGGTCCTTGTGGTGATCGTCGTCAGCTTCTTCGACTTCGACCATAGCGACATCGTTCCGACCTTCATCCTCGACAATTACACGGATATTTTCACCTCCGACGTGACCTGGCGGCTATATCTGAGTTCGCTCAAGTTCGCGGTGATCGTGTGGGCGATCACCCTGGTGATCGGCTTCACCTTAGCCAACTATCTGGTATTTCATATCCACAGTCTGCTGCTTAAGATTGGGCTATTTCTACTGTGCTCGGTGCCGTTCTGGACCTCAACGATTATCCGGATGATCTCGTGGATTCCATTCCTTGGACGCAATGGTGTGTTCAACTCCGTGCTGATGGACGCGCATCTGATTTCGCACCCGTTGGATTTTCTCCTGTTCTCGGATTTCGCGGTGATCGTCGCCTATGTCCACCTGTTCACGCTGTTCATGCTGGTGCCGATCTTCAACTCGATGGCGCGGATCGACCCGCGGCTGATCGAGGCGGCCAAGGATGCCGGCGCCTCGCGCTGGGAGATCCTGCGGGAGATCATTCTGCCGCTGTGCAAAAGCGGCATCGCCCTCGGCTCGATCTTCGTGGTGACGCAAGTGATGGGCGACTTCTTCGTGGTCAAGGTCATGAGCGGCGGCCAAAGCGCCTCGGTGGTGTCCGCGCTGCAGAACGAGATTGCGGCGCTGCAGTATCCGCCGGCGGCGGCGAGCGCGGTGATACTGGTGATCGTCGTCGTGCTGATGGTCTCCGGCATTCTCCGCGTGGTTGACGTCCGCAAAGAACTCGCGAGCTAAGGACTGCCCCCAATGCACGCCACCGCCTCCGACAGCCGTCCCTGGACGTTCTACGCGCTGACTCTTTGCTTCGCGCTGTTCCTGGCCTTCCTGTACGGGCCGATGCTGGTTATCTATGTGTTGTCGTTTCAGGGACCGGAGGGCGGCCTGACCTTCCCGATGAACGGGGTCTCGACCCGTTGGTTCCACGAACTGATCGAAAATGGGCGCAGCGGCGACATCGCCGGGACCTTCACGCGCTCGATGGAATTAGCCGCGGTCGTCGCCTTCGTCACCGTGGTAATCTGCGTCAGCGCCGGCCTCGGCTTCCGCCGCCGCTTCCCCGGTTCGGGGGTGGTCTTCTACATGGCGATCGCCAGCCTGGTGATGCCCGGTCTGTTCGTGGGCCTGGGCGTTTCGCTTGGTCTTCCAGCTGCTGGGCTGGCAGACCGATTGGCGAACCTCCGGTCTTGGCACCCAACTGACCTGGACGCTGCCGTTCGGGCTGCTGGTGATGTTCGCGGTGATCGGCCGCTTCAACCGTTCCTACGAGGAGGCCGCGCGCGATCTGGGCGCCACCGCCTGGCAGGGGACGCGCGAGGTAACGCTGCCGATCCTGCTGCCCGGCATCATCGGCGTCGCGCTGTTCGGCTTCACCCTGTCCTATGATGAATTCGCCCGCACCGTGCTGACCGCGGGAAGCGAGAACACCCTGCCGCTAGAGATCTGGGCGATGACGACGAATGTCACGTCGCCGGCACTGTACGCGGTCGGGCACAGTCACGACGCTGGTGTCGTTCACCGTGATCGGCACCGCGCTCGGGTCGATCGCACTTATTCAGCGGCGCCGATCGCGGCACGCGACCTCATCCGACATGGGCCTTCCTGCCACGCCCGCGCTCCCCTCTGATAACGGACCGAAATCCCGCCATGGCCCCAGCTGTTCCCAACGGCAAGATCGAGCTCGTCGACGTAACCAAGCAATATACCCCGGGCGCTCCGCCGGCGGTGGCGGATCTCGATCTGCGCGTCGACCACGGCGCCTACTGCTGCCTGCTCGGGCCAAGCGGCTGCGGCAAGACAACAATCCTGCGCATGATCGCGGGACATGAATTCCCGACCTCCGGCGACGTGCTGATCGGCGACCGCAACGTCACCAACCTGCCGCCGGTGGAGCGCGGCACGGCGATGATGTTCCAGAGCTACGCGCTATTCCCGCATCGCAGCGTGATCGACAATGTCGCCTTCGCGCTGAAGATGCGCGGCATCGGCAAAAACGACCGCTACACCACCGCGCGCGAGCTGCTGGAGAAGGTGCGTCTGGAGGCGTTCGCCAACCGCCTGCCATCGGAACTTTCGGGCGGCCAGCAGCAGCGAGTGGCGCTGGCTCGGGCCCTGATCACCAACCCGCGGGTGCTGCTGCTGGACGAGCCGCTGTCGGCGCTCGACGAATACCTGCGTCTGCGCATGCGCGGCGAGTTGCGGCGTATCCAGCGCGAGCTTGGCATCACCTTCATCCACGTCACCCACACGCAGCTTGAGGCAACCGCCGTCGCGGATGTCGTGGTGGTCATGGAACAGGGCAAGATCGAGCAGGCGGCGTCCGCACGGGAGATCTTCCTGCACCCGCGCAACGCATACGTCGCGCGCTTCATTGGCGGGCAGAACGTGCTCTCCGGTTCGGTCGAGCGCATGGCCGACGGACGAGCGGTGGCGCTGACCAGCACCGGCGCGCGTGTTGAGGTGCCGCTCGCGGGGAAACGTATCGTCCCCGGAGAGACATTGTTCGCTTCGCTTCGCCGTGATCGCATCACGGTGCGCCGGCCCGCGCCGGGCGAGGTGCGCCGCGACCTGCTGAACAGCGTCGCAGGTGAGATCCACGCGATCGAAAATCAGGGCTCGTACGTCAAGGTGACGATCGATCTCGGGGATGGCGAGGAGTTCGTCGCCAACGTGCTCGACGAGGACTACTTCGTTGACCCAATCGATATCGGTGATCGCGCGGTGGCGAGCTGGTCGCCGGGCGACGTGCGCATGC
This sequence comes from uncultured Alphaproteobacteria bacterium, assembly GCA_963778125.1. Classification (GTDB taxonomy): domain Bacteria; phylum Pseudomonadota; class Alphaproteobacteria; order Acetobacterales; family Acetobacteraceae; genus Rhodopila. The sequence continues at coordinate 44,181 of CAVZTH010000003.1, forward strand.
TGGAGGATCGTGTCCCAGCCCAGCCCGTGAGAATGGCGGAGACAGCGACTGTCGCGGCGTGAGCCGGCGGACAATTCGGCAGCATGGAGTATAGCCCATGGATATTGGCGTATTCATTCCGATCGGCAACAATGGCTGGCTGATCTCGACGACCTCGCCGCAATATCGGCCGAGCTTCGCGCTGAACCGGACGGTGGTGCAGAAGGCGGAGCAGTATGGGCTGGATTTCGCGCTATCGATGATCAAGCTGCGCGGCTTTGGTGGTCAGTCGGAGTTCTGGGACCACAATCTGGAATCGTTCACGCTGATGGCAGGCCTTGCCGCGGTGACCAGCCGCATACGGCTGTATGCGACGGTGGCGACGCTAACGATCCCGCCGGCGATCGCCGCGCGGATGACCAGCACGATCGACAACATCGCTCCGGGCCGGTTCGGGTTGAACCTGATCACCGGATGGGCCAAAGCCGAATACGATCAGATGGGCCTGTGGCCGGGCGACGAGCACTACGAACGCCGCTACGACATGCTCACCGAATACGCCACTATCATGCGCCAGCTTTGGACCGAGGGGCGCTCGGACTTCAAGGGTGAATTCTTCACCATGAATGACTGCCGCCTGAGCCCACGCCCATCAGGGCCGGTGCCGGTGGTCTGCGCCGGTCTCAGTCCGCGCGGCATGGAGTTCGCCGCTGCATTCGCCGACTATAATTTCTGTGTCGGAGCCGGACTTAACACACCCGCCGCCTATGCACCCAACAACGCACGGCTGCAGGCCGAGACGGCGAAGACGGGCCGCACCGTCGGGTGCTACCCGCTGATGATGGTGATCGCCGATGAGACCGATGACGCCGCCTTCGCCAAGTGGCGGCGCTATGTCGAAGGGGCGGACGCCGAAGCGCTGTCCTATCTCGGCCTCCAGGCCGGTGCCGACACCAACGCCGATTCCGGTTCCACGGCGCGCTGGATGGCGCAGGCCACGTCGGCGGTGAACTTCAACATGGGCACGCTGGTGGGGTCTTACGCCAACGTTGCCCGCATGCTTGACGAGGCGGCATCGGTGCCCGGCACGGCGGGCATCATGCTCACGTTCGACGATTTCGTCGTCGGTATGGATCAGTTCGGCCAGCGTATCCAGCCGCTGATGTCCACTCGCGCCCATCTGCGCGCGGCGGCCTGAGGCACGGACGACTCGCCTGACGAACCTACGACCCCGGATCGATCCAGCCGATATGCCCGTCGTTGCGGCGATAGACCACGTTCAGCACGCCACTCGCGCTGTTGCGAAACATCATCACCGATTGATCCGCGAGGTCCATCCGCATCACCGCCTCGCCAACCGACAGGATGGCGATTTCGGTCTGGGTTTCCGCGATGACGGTCGCATAAGCCTCATCCAGGCTGCGGCCGTCGCGCGGCGGTGTTCGGCGCCGTTCACCTCTTCCCGCAGGATGTATTGCCGAGCCGCCTCGGGGCGCTGGCGGCTGGCCATGTCTCGATGGTGGTCGTTGACCCGGCGGCGATAGCGGCGCAGGCGCTTGGCGATATGCTCCGCCGCGTCGTCGAACGCCGTATTGGCGTCGGCGGCCTCGCCTTCACCGCGCAGCTGCAGGCCTCGTCCCGCGTGCACATTGATATCGCAGGTGAAAAAACTTCGCGCTCGGCTAAATGTCACGTGCGCTTCCAACGCATGGTCAAAATATTTGCCAGCGATCGTGTCCATCTGGGTGGACACCCGCGTGCGCAACGCATCCGACAAATCGACTTGTTTGCCGGCAACCGTGATCTGCATCGTAATCTCCCGACCAGTTCGACAGGCCGCACAGGACGATTGTGTGAACCGGCGCCCTGGCGGCCATGCGGTATTGGGCACCCGAAACCCCGGCGGTGTCCACTACGGAAAAGCCCGTATTGTTTTCAAAGCAAACGGTTTCCAAGGCTGTCCCGATGGCTGGGCGGATTCTCGTTGTTTGATCGGCATAATCCCCGCATCTGGGACGTTTTGCGCCGCGCGGTCTAGCTTGGAAACCACCCGGAGACGCGGCACCACGCGTCGCGCGGCCCAACGCCCGGCGGCCCCCGGTTCAGGCCGGAACGGCTTTCTCTCGCCGCCGCTGCACGGAGTTCGGTATCCGCAGCGCCTCGCGGTATTTGGCAACCGTCCGCCGCGCGATATCCACACCTTCCCGTCGCAGGACCGAGACGATCGCGTCGTCCGACAGGATGTCGGCCGGCGGCTCCAGGTCGATCAGACCACGGATGCGATGACGCACCGCCTCGGCGCTGTGCGAAGTCGCCGCCATTGGTGCCGTGGATTGCGGTGGTGAAAAAATATTTCAGCTCGAATGTGCCGCGCGGCGTGGCGATGTATTTGTTCGCGGTCACGCGGCTGACGGTGCTTTCGTGCAGTTCCACCGCCTCGGCGATGTCGCGCAGGATGATCGGGCGCAGATGCGCGACGCCCAGCCGCAGGAACCCGTCCTGCTGGCGGATGATCTCCGCCGCAACTTTCAGGATGGTCTGCGCCCGTTGCTGCAGCGAGCGCACCAGCCAGTTGGCGTTCGCCAGCCGCTCCGTCAGAAAGACCTTCTCGTCTTTTTTCGCCTGCGGCGCGACCTTGGCATAAAATCGCTCGTTCACCAGCACCCGCGGCATCGTCTCCGGGTTCAGCTCGATGATCCAGCTTTCGTCCGGCAGTTGCCGCATCAGCAGATCCGGCACGACCAACTGCGGCGGCGTGGTGTCCCAGGTCGCCGCCGGCTTCGGGTCGAGCGCCTTGATCTCGGCGATCATGTCGGTCAGGTCTTCGGCATCGACGCCGCACAGCGCCATCAGCCGCCGGTTTTCCCGCTTGGCCAGCAGGTCCAGGTTGTCCAGCAAGCGTCTGCATCGCCGGATCGAGCCGGTTGCGTTCCGCCAGCTGCGCCGCCAGACACTCCTTGCAGATCGCGGGCGAACAGACCCACGGGATCGAACCGCATCATCCGCGCGCGAACCGCTTCGACCCGCTCCAGCGGCAGGCCCATGGCCGGTCGCGATCGCCCGCGGTTCGGCGGTCAATCGGCCGGCGGGGCAGAGCAGGGCGATCAGGTGCGCGCCGATCATCCGGTCCACCGGATCGGAGAAATTCAGCCGCAACTGCTCGCCCAGATGATCCCGCAGCGACCGGTCGTCGCCGGCGAAATCGTCGATGCCGCGGTCGTCGCCCTCGAAACTGTGGCTGCCGCCGCCGCCATCCATGCGTCCCAGCAAGCGGTGCGCCGTCGCCGGCTCCGCCGGGATCGTATGTTTCCGCATGTACGGCATCGAGCGGCGAGCCGGCGTCGGCCGGCAACGTGTCCGCCCGCGCCGCATCGGCGGAGTCCATCACCTCGGCAGCGCGCGGCTCGATCTGGTCCAGCGCCGCCCGTTCGCCCACCGGCGGTTCGGGCTGTCATCGCGCTCCAGCAGCGGATTGCGCTCCATCTCCTCCTCGACGAAGGAGTTGACCTCGATATTGGAGAATTGCAGCAGCTTGATCGCCTGACGCAGTTGCGGCGTCATGACCAGTGTCTGGCTTTGGCGTAAGTCGAGACGGGGGGCAATCGCCATGAGCGGCGATTATCTAGCCATTCGGCCCGGGGTCAAATGGTTTCGGCGCATTGGCATGCAAAAAGCGTGCAAGCTTGGTTCGCGTAGATTGGCATTAGTCAATAAAATTCTCACAGGCTGAACTTTTCCCCCAAATACACCCGTCTCACATCCTACGTGAGCAACCACTTCGCTCGGTTTGCCCTCCATCAGCACCTGGCCGTCATGCATGATGTAGGCTCGGTCAATAATATCCAGCGTTTCCCGCACATTGTGGTCGGTGATCAAGCACGCCGATGCCGCGATCCTTCAGATGCTTGACCAGATCGCGGATCTCGCCCACGGCGATCGGGTCGATGCCCGCCAGCGGCTCGTCCAGCAGGATGTAGGACGGCTGGGTGGCCAGAGCGCGGGCGATCTCGACGCGCCGTCGCTCGCCGCCGGACAGCGCCAGGGCCGGGGTGCGGCGAAGATGGCTGATGCCGAATTCGGCCAGCAACTCGTCCAGCATCATGTCACGGGTGGCGGCATCGGGTTCGATGACCTCGAGCGCGGCCATGACGTTCTGCTCGACGTTCAGGCCGCGGAACACGCTGGCTTCTTGCGGCAGGTAGCCGATCCCCAGACGGGCGCGGCGGTACATCGGCAATTTGGTGATGTCGGCGCCGTCCAGGCTGATGGACCCGGTATCGGGTCTAACCAGCCCGACGATCATGTAGAATGTCGTGGTCTTGCCGGCGCCGTTCGGGCCCAGCAGCCCGACGGCCTCGCCCCGGTGCAACGTCACGGTGACGTTCCGCACGACCGGGCGGCCCTTGTAGGTTTTGCCAACGCCGCGAGCGGTCAGGCCGCCGCCCCCCGCTACCACCGTCAACCCGCGGGCCGGCCGCATTGGGCGCACCACATTCATGGTTTTTGTCCTGAAGCCGCGGGGGAGGCCGTTTTGGCTGTAGCAGGCTTGGCCGGCCCGCCCGGGGTCGTCGCGGCGGTCGTGTTGCCGAGCGACTTGCTGCTCTCATCATTCGGCACGACCAGGCCGTGCACCCGGTCGGCTTTCTGCCCCACGGCGGTTTTCTGCGCCGCCAGGGTCGCGATGCCGGTCTTCATGTTCACGTCCGCTTCGGCGCCGTTCAACTGGTTCTGTCCCCGCGTGATGCGCACATTGCCGCCCAAACGAGCCATTCCCGTGTCGGGAACATAGACGCCGCGATCGCCGGTCACGGTGTCGGTGGGCGTGCGAATCGAGACGTGGCCGAAAGCTTCCACCCGCTGCAGCTTGCCGCTTGACGCCAGCGGATCGTTAGATGGTTTGGCCGGGGTCGATACGCGGGTGGCGGTGGAAGCGGCCGTCGGGGCGGGCTGCGAGTTGTCGCTCGTATAGGCGACCAGCGTGTCGGCCGCGACGCGCTTGGCGTCGGTGGTCACCACGACGGCGTCGCCCCGCGCCACCGCCATGTGTTTCTGCGGCCAGTATTCCAGGTCGTCCTTGGCGGTGATGACGTCATTGGGCGTAGTCAGTTTCAGGTCGTGCCCAGTCATCACCATGACGGATTGATCGAGATCGTAGGTTGCCTTGTCGCCCTGCGCCCGGTCGGTCGCGGTGAAGATGTTCACGTGGCCATCGGCCTGCAGGCGGTAGATCTCGTTCCCCTCGGTCGAGGGGTCACCGGTCAGGCCCGACACCGGCGCCGGTTGGGCGGCCGCGGTAGCGCCCTTCTTGCGGTACCACGCGGTCAGCTGATCGGCCGTCACTGTAACATCGCCCCGGATCGCCTTGGCGTTGCCGCGCGCGATGACCTCCTGCTCGACTTGCCGCCATTCGATCCCGTCGCGGGCGGAAATATCGATCGGACCGCCATGCGAGAAATCAAGCTGTTGCGCCACGGCCGGCCTCATGAGCAATGGCGCCGTCAGCGATGGGACGGTCAGGCAAGTCATCGCCGCGGCGGCCCAAAGGCTCCTCAATGGCCGGCCCCATTCAGCACAACGTGCGCCGGGCCCGGGAAATCGATCGCGTTGCCCTTGTCCATCACGGTGAAGCCCTGCGCATCCAGCACGCCGAACGGCCCCTCCACGTGCACCGGATCCGATCCCGCCGCGGCACCGGCTTTCATGTCGATCGAAGCGCTTTCGGTGTGCATCGTGGTGCCATCATCCCGATACAGCGTCACGTCCTTCACCAGATCGAGCTGATTCAATCCCTGAATGAAGGTGCCCTCTTTCGAGTTCAGCATCAGCCAGGTGCCGTTCTTCAGCGTGATGTCGCCTTTCGGGAGTGTCAGTCCGACCTTCTGTGCGTTGATCTGCCGAGCGGTCGCGGCGGTGAGGGTATAAGGACGGCCTTTCTCGTCCACGCCATTGTAACGGGCGTCGATCACCTTGCCGCCTGACATCTCTCCTGAGACGTGGCCCATCGCCAGGCGCGCCTTGGTGGCGGCAGCATTGATCTCGGGCCACAACGCGATCAGGGCCAGCAAACCCATCGCAGCGAGCGGCAACACCCATTTGGTCAGGTTGATTACGAAGCGACGCCGAGCAATCCGGCCGGGCGTGGGAAGCACACGATCGCGTGTACCTGCGCCGCCCAGCAGGTAGCCGCCGGTTCGATGCAGATCGTGGGCGCTGGCGGGAATCGGGCTGTTACTCATGCCTGGGCCTTATGCAGACGCGGGCTGTGTAATCGCCAACCCCCGCCGTTGCCCGCTGGACCTGAGCGACGGGAAGTGTCGAGGTCGCAAATCGCCCTATCGCGAAGGAGCAATGGATCAACCAAATTGTGTGGGCCTCTGTGCTTTTCACGCTTTTCTATGGGCCGGTGAGATATGCCTGGTCAACCGCGGCGATATTATCAAAGAGTTACCTGCGCGCATCCAGGTCTTCAGGTTCGCTTATATCATGAAAGTCGATTCCACCGCGCATTTCACGAAGCGCCCATCGCTAGCTGTCAGAATTGGGCATGCAGCCGAAGAGCAAAGACCGACACCGGACCGCGCTGCCGGTTGTAGGCCGGGTTGTTGACGAACTGATAGTCGCCGGTGACCCTGGCGAAGCTGAAGGCCGCGAAGCTGTAGTAGGTCTCGATGATCTGTTCCGGACCAGACTCCGGGAGTTGTCCGTCGCCGATGATCCCGCCCAGCCCGCCCGCCGCCAGATACACCTTGCCGTCGTGAGAGATTTGGTTGGCAACTGCGGCCAGTCCTACCGTGTCGTCCGGCCGCCCCCATCGGGTGCCCTGCAGGGACAGGCCGATCTGCAGCGACTGGTTGATATCGGTGAAATCCACCTCTTCAATGCCGCCCTGCGTCCAGCCGGCCCGCGCAAACAAACCAAGATCCGGCGTCAATTGCTGCTCCAGATTCAGCACCACACCGTATTTGCTGCGATAGTTGCGAACCGCGGCGGTGGAAGGCGTAGTTCCGGTTGCCGCGCCCAATGCTACCGCATTCTGATATGAACCGAGGTTGGCGCGCATGAGCCAGTAAAGGAACTTGAGCTTGCCGGGCTGATCCCACACCGTGTGGCGCTCTTCCAGCTCGGCGACGAACTGGTTCTGATGGATCAGCGGCAGGCTGAGATGAATGCTGTTTGGTACGTTAGAAAGGTCGAACAAGCCGACCCTGGCGGCCCACCATGCCTGGTACCATTCGGCCGTGGCACCGTAGGTTGTGCCCCAGGCATCCGCCGCATAATCGAAGGTGCCGGCATCGACGACCGACCAGTTCAGGAAATCGTTGCGCGGATCATGAGCGTATTTGTTGGTGTCGAAGATATCGACCACGGAGAGCTTGCCGATCGTGAGGACCACGCGGTTCGCGGTTTGCGAACCGCCAAGCTGGTTGAGGTCCGGATCGACCTTTTGGATCTCGCCGCCGAGATTGATGGTCTGGCGGAAGAACGCCCTCGACATACGGTAGTAAGGGTCGTTTTCGCCGAGTTTGTAAGCCTCGCCGCTGAGATAGCCGGCGGCACCAAAGCTGTTGCTCAGCCCGAAGCCCTGGTCAGCTTCGGGGTTGAGCCAGATTTCCGCGCCGTTCCAGGGACGGAACCCGGCATAGATCGTGGCATCGAAGGTTTCCCGGCCGTTTGCAGCCGGGGAGAGGCTTTGTGGCCCTTGATAGGGGGAGCGGAACGCCGGCTGAAATTCCTGGGTATAGGTGACTCTGACCATGGATCGCCCAGGTTTGCTCAAGCGGCGCCGCCGTATCGGCCGCGTCGGTTGTGGGCGCGTCCGCGGCGTAGCCGCGCTGGGCCGCCAGGACCGAAAACAAGATGGCAGCGCGGACGACGTGCGGCCCACGCCCAGGACGCAGGCTTCCGGAACCGCTCAGAGGGCGGCGAGGACCGCTTCAGCCTTGCTCACTTCGAACCCGCCGGGGGCCTCAACGCCCAGATGGGTGACCTTGCCGTCCTCGGCGATCAAGGCGTAGCGCTGGCTGCGCCATCCCATGCCGCGGGCGTTCAGGTCGAGTTCCAGGCCAATGGCCTTCGCGAAAGCAGCGGCGCCGTCGGCCAGCATCATCACCTTGTCGCCGGCGCCCTGGTCCTTGCCCCAGGCACCCATGACGAAGACGTCATTGACGGCGATGCAGGCGACGGTGTCGACACCCTTGGCCTTCAGGGCGTCCGCGTTTTGTACGAAACCCGGCATATGCTTGGCGCTGCAGGTGGGGGTGAAAGCGCCTGGGACCGCGAATAGGACCACTTTCTTGCCCTTGAAGATCTCGTCCGTGGAGATCTCTTTCGGGCCCTCCGCCGTCGCGACCATCAGTTTCATGGACGGAATCGTATCGCCGACCTTGATCGTCATGGGTAATTTGCTTTCTGCAAGGGTTTCTCGGATGTCGCGGCAGACGCGACAGAATCCGAACTCCTAGCCGGACATGAACGGTAAGTCACCCCCACGGGCCGGAGGTGACACTCTGCGGGCTCAACCCGATATTTAGGCGGGGTACTGCCCCGGCCGCGGGCTGCGTCGGAACTACTGTCCTTGAACCATGACCATCCAGCCAACGCCGAACCGGTCATTCAGCATCCCGAAGGAGGAGGCGAAAAACGTCTTCGCCAATGGCATGGTGACTGTCCCACCGTCTGCCAAGGCGGCGAACACAGAGGCTGCCGTGGCATCGTCGGCCGGATTCAAAGACAGCGAGAACCCTTGAAATTTGGGCGCCCCGCTGCAGCGGCCATCGGACATGAACACCTCGGTCTCCCCAATTCGCACGGTAGCATGCATCACCTTGTCGCCGGCCCCGGGCGGCTGCCCCGTCGGCTCCGGGCTGTCCTTAAATGCCATTTGCATCACAACGGAGGCGCCGAGGGCCCGGCTGTAAAAGTCGATCGCTTCCTGGCAGCGTCCCTCAAAGACCAGGTATGGCTTAACTTGCATTGATGGTTCCTTCCCTGCGGTTCGACATAACGTAGGGAGGCCAAGGTCTCGGCAACAGATCCAGAAATCTTACATCGACTGCGTATCCTAGCCGTCGGCGCGCGGCACCCAAGGAATTTTGGCCACGGCAATACCCTCCTCGGAGAGGGTCTCGGCCTGTTCCTCGGTTGTTTCCCCGTAGATGCTCTTAGGTTCCACCTCACCGCGATGCATCGCCCGAGCCTGATCGGCGAAGTCGGGCCCGACATACTCGCAATTTTTTTCCACCTCAGCCCGCATGCGCTGGAGCGCGGCCATCACTTGGGCCGGCAACCGGCCGGTGGTTGCCTTCACGGGTGGCGGGACCGGAGCGGGCGCCTCAGGTCGGGCGACCGAAACCGGCAACGATTCCCGCTTTGCCAAGGCTGGCGCCATCAACGCGCGCTCGATATCGGTGCCGCCGCATTCGGGGCATTCTATCAAGCCACGCTTCGCCTGCTTCTCGAAGCTCGCGCTATCCTTGAACCAGCCATCAAACCCATGCAACTGGCCGCATCGCAACTGGTAGTGGATCATTCCGAGACCTGACAAAAATCCGAACTAATATCGCCATTTGACACTCTACCAAAAAGGTGTGCCAACACTTTTCATGCAAGTCCGAGCAGAGGATTCAACTTTCCGGCGCGGTCGAGTGCCAAAAGGTCGTCGCAGCCACCAATATGGGTGCCGCCAATGAAGATCTGCGGCACTGAGGTCCTTCCGCCGGATCGCTCGCGAGCTTCCCGCCGGGAGGCGGATCCATGCGGCGCGTCGATCTCACGGAATTCGACGCCCTTGGTGGTAAGGACGTGCACGGCGCGTTCACAAAACGGGCACCACGGCTGCGTATAGATTTCGATATCCGGCATCTTTTTCACCTCTGTCCGCTCATGTTGGGCAGATCGGCCGTGCGTGCAAGTTCCGCCAGGCAGGCGGCGCGATCGGCGACGCAGCCGCCATCCAGCCACCATCGCCGAACGTCGCGCAGCAGCGCGCCAACAAGCGGGCCGGGGGGGACGCCGACCGTCAGCACGTCGCGACCCTCCAATGGGAAAACCGGCCTGGCCATCCGGCTCAGCCGCCGCCTTATGTCCGCGGCACCGTCGAGCCACGTCCGGTCGATCAGGTCGGCCGGCAAATGATCCGCCAGCAAGCGCCGTAGATCCGCGTCTGTTCCTTCAGGGCTGGGGGTCGCGAGCAGACGCACCAGCCGCTCGCGGTCCTCGTTCGACATTTTCAGCCGAACCGCCAGCGCGAGTGGATCTCCGGTCAGCATCGCGGCCAGCCGCAACACCGGATCAGCCGGAAGCCCCGCCAGCCGAGACACCGCTGGCGCCTCCGGCAGCAAGGCGACCCAAATGCCGAGGCGGGCCATCAACCCGACTGCTTCCTCCGGGTCCGGCGCGGCCAGGATGCGGCGTAGCTCCATCCACACGCGCTCGACCGATAGGCGGCTCAAACCGGGGATGCCGTCGCGCAACGCGGCCAGCGTGGCCGAGATCGGGCGGCATGCGGCCGTAGCGGGCATAGAAACGGAAGAAGCGGAGGATGCGCAGGTAGTCCTCGGCGATGCGGGTTGCCGGGTCACCGACGAAGCGCACCCGCCCGGCTTGGAGGTCGGCGGTCCCGTCGAAGTAGTCGAATAGTGTCCCGTCGCGCGCCATCGACATCGCGTTGATGGTGAAATCCCGCCGCGAGGCGTCCAACCGCCAATCCTCGGTGAAGGCGACGACGGCATGACGGCCGTCGGTCTCGACATCGCGGCGGAGGGTGGTGATCTCGAAGCCGCGTCCGTCCACCACCGCGGTGACGGTGCCGTGCCCCAAGCCAGTCGGAACGACCTTAACGCCGGCCTGCCGCAGCGCCGCCATCGTGTCGGCCGGCGGCCGAGACGTCGCCAGATCGATATCCACCACGGCTCGGTCCGCCAGCGCATCACGGACCGCGCCGCCGACCACCCGCGCCTCCGGCAGCACATCCCACACATGGCCCAACGCCGGATCGGTCAGGAAGGCCGGCTGCGTCATCGCGGCGGCGCCCGATGTGACGGCACGACGTGGCCGTCGATCAATTGGGCGGGGACGTAGCCTTCGTGGGCGTCACCGGCATCGAGATGCCGCGACCAGACGAGCGCCAACAGCATGAGTATCACGAACCCGGTCAGGCTATAGACCAGCCAAAGCGGCGGCAGCGGCGAGGGAAACAGCAGGCGCCACGCGGCGAAGCTCAGAAAGGGGGTTAGGAAAAGCACAATCTCGATCATACGCGACATAGGTGGCCGGTCCCCCGATAAATCGGCGTTGCGGCTCCTGCGTTCGCAGAGCGCGCGGTGATCGTCCTCGGACCGTATTTGATTAGAGCATGATCGCGCCCACCGGAACGTCCCGTGCCAGCGCAATATAGTGTCACTGCGCGCGCAAAGTGCGGATGGAGGTCCCGGACCCCCGGACGCACCATGGGCCGACGCTAAGATCCGATCATACGCCGCGGGCCCACGTTCCAGGGGTCCGGCACGTCGGCGCCAACCGCATCAACGATCCCGACGATCTCATGCCCAGGGACGCGCGGAAATCGAGTGCCGGGGAACGCGCGCCCATTTTGGCGAAGCAATCGCTGTGGCAAACCCCACAGGCCTAAACTTTGATCCGCACATGGCGCGCCGGCGAATCCGGCATTGCTCGCATTCGGGACGTCTTTGTCCCCGACCGCCGAAGTATCCAACGCCACATAGCGTCAATTTCTTGCCATACCAAACACAAACGCTCTGGATTAGACTTGACCCTGGAAGTCGGCGTTAGAGCATGGTCGCGCTAAGTATTCATTGCGTCGAAGAAATCGTTGTTGGTCTTGCTGTACTTCAGCTTGTCCAGAAGAAACTCCATCGCATCCACCGTGCCCATCGGATTCAGAATGCGCCGCAGCACCCACATCTTCGTCAGTACGCCGCGCTCGACCAGTAGTTCCTCCTTACGCGTGCCGGACTTGGTGATGTCGATAGCCGGGAAGGACCGCTTGTCTGACAGTTTCCGATCCAGAATGATTTCCGAATTGCCGGTGCCCTTGAATTCCTCGAAGATCACCTCGTCCATGCGGCTGCCGGTATCGATCAGCGCCGTGGCGATGATGGTCAGCGAGCCACCCTCCTCGATATTACGCGCCGCACCGAAGAAGCGCTTGGGCCGCTGCAGGGCGTTGGCATCGACACCGCCAGTCAGAACCTTGCCGGAGGACGGCACCACGGTGTTGTAGGCGCGGGCCAGGCGCGTAATGCTGTCCAGCAGAATAACCACATCGCGTTTGTGTTCGACGAGGCGCTTGGCTTTCTCCAGCACCATCTCGGTGACCTGCACATGACGGGTCGCCGGTTCATCGAAGGTGGAACTGATGACTTCGCCGTTCACGCTGCGAGCCATGTCGGTGACTTCCTCCGGCCGCTCGTCGATCAGCAGCACAATCAGAAAGACTTCCGGATGGTTGGCGGCGATGGCCGCGGCGATGTTCTGCAGCATCACCGTCTTGCCGGTGCGGGGTGGCGCGACGATCAGCGCGCGCTGGCCCTTGCCGACCGGGGAGATCAGGTCGATCACCCGAGGCGTGAAGTCCTTGACCGGCCCTTTGGCGACGGACTGGAAATTCTCCATCTCCATCTTCAGGCGTTCTTCGGGATACAGCGGCGTCAGGTTGTCGAAGTTGACGCGATGGCGCACCGCGTCGGGCGGCTCAAAGTTGACCGTGTCCACCTTCAGCAAGGCGAAGTAACGCTCTCCATCGCGTGGCGCGCGAATCTGGCCATCGACTAAATCGCCAGTGCGCAGGCCGAAGCGGCGGACCTGACTGGGACTGACATAGATGTCATCGGGGCCGGCGAGATAGTTGGCTTCGGGACTGCGCAGGAAGCCGAACCCGTCGGGCAAGATTTCCAGTGTGCCCTCGCCGTAGATCGCCTGATCCTTGTCTGCGAGGTTCTTCAGGATAGCGAACATGATATCCTGCTTACGCAGCGACGAGGCGTTTTCGACCTCCACGGATTCGGCGTAATTGACCAGCTCGGCTGGCGTTTTTTTCTTCAGTTCAGCAAGGTGCATGGGGTGCCTGGACGTGAGGGGGCGCTATGGGGACGTGCCAATGGCTTGAATGGTTCTCGGGCGCGATGCCGCCCAGAGGTTCAGCCGGTCAGGATATTGGGCTTAGGGCGTTAAGCGCATGCGCAAAACCGCCCGACAATCAGAATGGAATTTATAATAGGAAGCCACGGCCCGGTCGTCAATGGTCTTCGTCTGTCTCGCCCGCCTTGGCCGCGCCACTTCACCTCATCCCAGCCGATCCAGGGCAGCCTGCAGCCGAGCAATCTCGAGTTGAGCGGCCTCCAGGCGTTCGCGGTTTTCGGTCACGACTTCCTCTGGCGCCCGGCTGACGAAATCGGCATTTGCCAGCTTCTGCGCGGTCTTTTTCGCGTCAGCCAGCAACTTGTCGCGTTCTTTGACCAGACGCGCTTGTTCCATCGCGATATCGATCAGTCCTTCCAACGGCAGCACGATCGTGGCCTCGTCCAGCACCGCCTGAGCGCACCCTTTCGGCACGTCCCCTACCAGAGCCGAAATATCCGACGCGCGCGCCAGCCGGCGAATCGCGTCCATCCATCGATCGACCCGGCCCATCGACTGCGCCGAAGCCCCCTGCAACAGAACCGGCGAGGGCTTTGATGGCGGGACGTTCATCTCGGCCCGCACTGATCGAACCAGAGTTATCAGCCGCACTACCCAGTCAAGTTCGGCGCGAGCCTGTTCCGCGCCGGGCGCCACGACGGGCGATGGCCAGGCGGTGCCGATCAGACTGCAAGGTTCACCGTAGCCGAAACGATCCCATAACTCCTCGGTGACGAACGGGATCGCGGGATGCAGCAGGCGCAGGATCTGGCCCAGCACATAGGCGCCCACGCCACGGATTTCCGCGGCAGCCGTGGCGTCCGCTCCGGTCGGCCAGCAACGGTTTGGCGAATTCCAGGAACCAGTCGCAGAACGTGTTCCAGACGAAACGATATACCGCCGATGCGTATTCATCGAAACGGTAGGCCTCCAGCGCATCGGTCGCGGCCTGGATCGCTGCATTGGTTTCCGCCAGCAGCCAGCGAGACAACGGCAAGACGACGCGGCTTGGATCGAACCCGGCGTCGGGACTGATCCCGTTCATTTCGCAGAACCGCGCTGCATTCCACAGCTTCGTCACGAACCCGCGGTAGCTTTCCACGCGCGCCGCGCTGAGTTTCACGTCGCGGCCCGGACCGGTCAGGGCACAGATGGTGAAGCGCAGGGCGTCGGCGCCGTAGCGGTCGATCAACTCCAGCGGGTCGATGACGTTGCCACGGGATTTCGACATCTTCTGACCGCGCTCATCGCGTACCAGGCCGTGAATGTAGATTTCCCGAAATGGCACGTCGCCCATCATGTGCAGCCCCAGCATCATCATGCGGGCCACCCAGAAGAAGATGATGTCAAAACCGGTGACCAGCACGTCGCCGGGGTAGTAACGTGCCAGTTCCTTGGTTTTTTCCGGCCATCCCAGGGTCGAGAACGGCCAGAGCCCCGAACTGAACCAGGTGTCCAGCACGTCCTCGTCCTGCACCAGCGGCTCGTCACGGCCGTAATGATCGCGTGCCTGGGCGGCGGCGGCGTCCGGGTCCTTGGCGACGAACACCGTACCATCCGGTCCGTACCAGGCAGGGATCCGATGGCCCCACCAAAGCTGGCGCGAAATGCACCAAGGCTGAATGTCGCGCATCCAGGCGAAGAAGGTGTTCTCCCACTGCTTCGGCACGAACACGGTCTTGCCGGTCTCCACCGCCTCGATCGCCGGCTTGGCCAGGGCGCCGGCGTTGCAATACCACTGGGTGGTCAGCAGCGGCTCGACCGGGACGCCGCCACGGTCGCCATGCGGTATCTGGTTGACGTGCGGCTCGATCCTGTCGAGCAGTTCCAGGCGTTCCAGTTCGGCCACAATGGCGCTGCGGGCGGCAAACCGAGACTGACCGGCCAGCGAGCGGACAAACTGCGGGGTCGGCGACGCCGGGAACCGAGGTCAGCGCGTCCTCGATTTCGGCCAGCGTGACCATCGCCTGGCGGTCCAGCACGGACGGCATCGGCAGATCATGGCGGCGGCCGACTTCGAAGTCGTTGAAATCGTGGGCTGGGGTGATCTTGACCGCGCCCGTGCCTTTTTCCGGGTCCGCATAGGTGTCGGCGATGATCGGGATCGATCGGCCGACCAGCGGCAGGATCGCCCGCTTGCCGATCAGCGCGCCGTATACTGGATGATCGGGATGCACCGCCACGGCGGTGTCGCCGAGCATCGTCTCGGGTCGCGTGGTGGCGACGATGATGGATTGGCCGGGTTCGCCCTCGATCGGGTAGCGCAGATACCACAGCGACCCTTTGATCTCGCGGTTTTCCACCTCCAGATCCGAGATCGCCGTCTGCAGCTTCGGATCCCAGTTCACCAGCCGGCGGTCGCGGTAAATCAGGCCTTCTCCATACAGCGTGACAAAAGTCTCCTTCACCGCGGCGGACAAACCGTCGTCCATGGTGAAGCGCTCGCGCGGCCAGTCGAGAGACGCCCCGAGGCGGCGCAACTGGCGCGGTGATGGTGCCGCCGGATTCCGCCTTCCATTGCCAAACGCGCTCGATGAACGCGTCGCGGCCCAGATCCCGGCGGTCTTTGCCTTCTTCCGCCAGCAGCCGTTCCACCACCATCTGTGTGGCGATGCCGGCGTGATCGGTGCCCGGCTGCCACAGCGCGTCGCGACCCTGCATCCGGCGCCAGCGGATCAGCGTATCCTGGATGGTGAACGTCAGCGCGTGGCCCATGTGCAGGCTACCGGTGACGTTCGGCGGCGGGATCATGATGGTGAAGGGCGTGGCGTTCGAGTCCGGGTCGCAGGCGAAGCTGCCGGCGTTTTCCCATCCTTCATACAGGCGTGCCTCGATCTCGGCCGGTGCGAACCTGCTATTGAGTGTCATTGATCTCTCCCGTGGCCGGCGTATGCGCCGCCTTGGTCCACGCCATCCAATGTTAGGGAGCCGGCAAGACTAGAGAGCCGGCATTGTCGGAAAACCGCTCCTGTAGCGACGCCCCATATCAGGGAACCGCCCGGCCGACGACCCTCTCGATCTCGGTCCTGACCAATCGCTCCACAAGCGGAGGCAGGTGGGCGTCCAGCCAATCCTTCAACAACGGCCGCAATTCGGCGCGCACCAGGTCTTCAAGCGTCGGGCCACCCGAATATACTTTCGTAGCACGGTCAGCCGACAACGACCGGACCAGACTACCAACCAAGGACGTGGCAGCGGCGGCGGTTTCCGGGGCCATCAAGTCGGAGAGTTTCGCCGGTGCTTCGATCGGGCGAGCTTGATTGGACGCTGTCTCCTTATAGGACGGTTCGGCTTCGATCGGCGGCGGTGCGCCATGTGCCGCCAGTTCGACTTCCGGGACCGGAGGTTCGGGTTCGGGCTCGGTCTCGATCGCATCCCGCGAATGTTCCCCGGCGGACACCATCATGGATTGGTCCAATACCAATACATCGTCGTCTGCTGGGGCCTCGATGGGCTCGGCTGCCTCCGCCGGAACCTCCTCCTCGTTCAGAATCCTACGGATCGAGGCGAGGATATCCTCCATCGAAGGATCCGCGCCGTCCGGTGTTGCCGCAGGGGGTGGGGTTTCACTCATCGACACCTGGGTCAGCGACCTGGCTGATTGGTTGCATAGTCGCCTAGACCGATCCAGCGATCCTTGACCGCCTGATAGTAGGCCGTTTCATCATACAATGGCACCGGCAGATGCAAATCCCTGGCGGTCAACCGTCCGATGGCGACTGCAACGCCATACGAGGCCGTGATAACTTGCGCCAAGTTCTGCACCAGCGTGGTCCTGGACTGCAGCAGAAGCTGGGTTGCGTTCAAGACGTCCAATGTGGTTCGGCTGCCGACTATGGCTTCCCGCTCAGTACCCTCCAGGGCGATCTCATTCGCCCGGATCTGAGCACGAGTGCTGTCGGCGGAGGCTTTGGCGGCGACCAGCGTATCCCAGGCCTGCACGGCGTTTTGGACCACGGTCCGCTTGGCATCTTCGATCAGCCGCTGGGTCTGTTGCTCCGCCTGACGCGCCTGGCGGACGGCGGAGTATTCGGATCCGCCCTGATACAGCGGCACGGACAGCTGGGCGGTAACCTGATAGCCGTTCGAGCTCGAGCTGCGGGCGGACGCATTGGTCTGCTGGAAGGTCTGTCCCTGTAGGCTGAGCTGGGGCAGCAACGCGGAAAACGCGACGTCGATCGCGTCCTTCGCCGCGGCATCGTTGAACAGCGCGGTGATGACGTTGGGGTTGTTGAAGGCGGCCATGGACGACGCTTGCTGCTCGCTTTTCACCGGCAGGTTCAACGGCTGCGGTTCCACCAGGTCGTCGGGCGGAAACACGCCGATAATCTGCTGAAACGTGCCACGGGCGGTCTGTAGATTGCCAACCGCCGTTTCCCGCGTTGCCCGAGCGCCCTCCAGGGCGGCCTCGGCCTGCGCCACATCGGTGCGGGTGATCTCGCCAACCCGGAAGCGATCGTTCGTGGCCTCGAGCTGCTTGGCCAGCACCTGCTCGTTGTTGATCTGCAGATCGAGCAGTTGCTTCGCCTGGATGACACCGACATAGGCGCTGACGGCGTTGTTGAAGCTGGTTTGCTCCTGCGCGATCAGCGTGGCGCGCTCCGCCATCACCTGGTTCTTGGAGCGGTTGACGTTGGCCGACACTTTGCCGCCGGTATAGAGGTTCTGGCGTGACCGTGGCCTGGGCCGTGGCGATCTCGCGAGGGTTGAGAAGCTTAATGATTTGGGCGGGGGCACAGTAGTCAGATATTCGCGGGTCAGGCCATCGCCGTAGCCGGCGGTGCCGGCCATCACCACGGTCGGGCGCCAACCCGCCAGCGCGGTCGGCACGTTTTCGTCGGTGGCCCGCAATTTGGCCCGCTCGGCCTGCAACGCCGGCTGATAGGAATAGGTCGCGGCCAAGGCTTCGATCAGCGTATGTGGTACACTCTGCGCGGCGAGTGCTGCGGACCCGGGGCGGCCTTCGCGTGCGGGGACACGATCTGGGCCTGAGCCACCTTCGTTGGTGATGTTCTCGGTGCCTCAAGCCGTGACGCCGATGGTCTCGTGGGCGAGGCTAACGGCGAAGACTGCGGCGGCGTCTGGGCACTGGCGGAGGCCGCGACAGCAACCAAGCTGAAGCCGGCGAACAATCCGTGGCGCAATCCCATAGAAGACCCTTTTTCGGCAGAGCGCGTACCATTTTGGTAGGCTTTATCAGACGATGTGACCGTAATCCGGAACCAGAATCGTCACAATCTTGTCTCTGAGTCCAGTGTCACGTGCAACATGTCTGCGGGGTCGTCCCTCAGAAAGCGAAAACCGGCGCCTTTCGCAGTGATGGGATCGGGTGAGTCGCGCAGTCAAAGAGCGGGGAAATCCCAACCCCAAAGGGAGTCACCTCGGCGATCACGGCCTGGGTAATACGCCCTTCGCCATAGATCGCGGCAAGGATGCGGCCAGATTCCTGGTTCGTTTGAGCCGCCAGGGCAGGGGGTATTTCAGGGACCGCACCCTCGATTAGGATAAGATCGTAAGGGGCATGAGGTGGCCAACCCGCGGCCAGTGGACCCGCTACCAAGGTGACGCCAATCGCCTCGCGCGGCAACGCAGCGTCAGCCATCGACAGCAGGTCCCGGTCTTCATCGAGAGCGGTCACCCGGCAGCCGCAGGCGTTCAATACGGCGGCGCTATAGCCCGTTCCGACACCCACGATAAGCACTTGCTCGTTTTCGCGAAGATTGGCGAACTGGAGCATCCTCGCGAACACCATCGGCTCCATGAGGAAGCGGCCGTTGCCCAACGGCACATCTTCATCCACGTAAGCCAGGGCCTGAACGTTTGGCGGCAGAAACAGCTCCCGCGGGATGGTGCGCATGGCAGTCAGCACGCGCGGATCCACCACACGATTGGGGCGGATCTGGCTGTCTACCATACAATTGCGGGCTTCGGCGAAGAGTTCGTTTTGAGTTGCCATGGGGTCGCTCGGCTGATGTGCACCGTTTATAGACGGCGCATGGGGCGCAGCAAAGCGGTCATGACGGTCGAGCGCGGTTTCACACCTTTTCAGGCTATGCAGGCACGGTCCCGCCTAAGATATCACGGTCAACGCGATCGTGCTCGTTACGCCGCGTCTTCCTTGCGGTCGCGGACCCTCACGTACGCCAGTTTGGCGTGCTCGTCACAATACGGCTTGCCGTGGACGGAGAGGTCATCGCAAAATCGGAACGACTTCGTCCCGGGTTCCCCGATTGGCCAGCAGCATGATGGCGCTGGACGGCGGCTCTGGAACTGAGCGGACGGCATCACCGGACGTGGCGCGAGGGGCGCAGCGGGTGCCGGTGAAACCGGACGGGGATTCAGCGTCGCTGCCGTGCGAAACGGCCGTAGATTGGATGGCGCGGGCGTGGTGGAGAACGCCTGAACGTTCGCACTCTGAACGTTCGCACTGGGCAGTGGCGGGAGGGTTGGTCCAGCCGCGCGGAGGCAAGGTGGTGGACGCTCAGACGCCGGTTTGACGACATCGCGCCTAATGGGCGACGGCCGCGCATCCAGTTCCAGCCGGTGAGCTTTACCAACGATCGCGTTCTTGGACACGCCGAGCCGGCGACCGATCTCGGCGGTTGAATGTCCCTGCGCCCAGAGATCCCGTAGAAGGCGGATCGTTTCCTCATCCCATACCATATGCTGGTTCCTTTTCGCGGGTGCCTACTAGATACAGTATGGGTTAGCGGAGCCTATGGCAACGATTGATTCGACTCCAACAGGCAGAATCCTGTGGACAACCCGGTAAATCCAGCTGGCGCTGCGATCCGTATCGCGCTGGTCGACCTGCCTTCGCGCTCGCACGCCCGTGTGCTATGCTCCCGTCTCGAAGCGTCGGACCCGGGTTCGCAAAGGCCGGCCACGCCAGCAACGGAGGGCGAGTATGAAACTCTATTACGCACCCGGCGCCTGTTCGATCGGCATTCATGTGCTGCTCGAGGAAATCGGCAAGCCGTACGAACTCCGAACGCGTCAATCTGCAGCAGGGTGAGCAATACAAGCCGCCTTTCACTACGGTTAACCCGAAGTCGAAGGTGCCGACGCTGATCCGCGACGACGGTTCGGTGCTGACGGAGTTCCCGGCGATCGCCTATTGGCTGGCGAAGACCAACCCGTCCGCGAACCTGCTGCCGGACGATGTGGATGCGCAGACGAAGGCGCTGGAGTTGACCGACTACGCGGTCGCCACCATCCACATGCAGGGGTTCGGGCGGCAGTTCCGGCCCTCCAACTTCACGCCGAGCGCGGCGGATGAGGAGGCGGTGAAGACGCGCGGCAAGGAGATCGCTGAAAGGGGCTTCGGGCTGGTGGACAAGGCGCTGGAGGGGAAGGACTACGCGATCGGCAAGTTCTCGATCGCGGATTCCGCTATCTTCTACGTGGAGTTCTGGTCGAAGCGGGTTGGACTGCCCCTGCCGGCGAACTGCGCGGCCCATCTGGACCGCATGCTGGCACGGCCAGCCGTGCAACGTGTGCTGCAGCAGGAAGGCCTGACCTGAGCCGATGAGCGCCCCCTCGGCGGAGAGGCTGCATCCGGTTGCGTTCTGGTTCCTGCGCCATGGCGAGACCGACTGGAACGCGCAGAATCTATCCCAAGGGGCGGTCGATATTCCGCTGAACGAGACCGGGCTGGCGCAGGCTCGGTCTGCCTCGCTGTTGCTGCGCGGACGGGGAATCCGGTCGATCATTTCTTCGCCGCTGTCTCGGGCGAAGGTGACGGCCGATATCGCGTCGGCGCAACTGGGTCTGCCGGTCCAGATCGATGACGGACTGAAGGAGGTCGCGTTCGGCGTGATGGAGGGGAAGCCGATGTCGGAGTGGTTTCAGCCCTGGGTGGACGGGCTGCTGACTCCGGAGGGAGCCGAGAGTTTTCCGACGCTGACGAAGCGGGCCGTCGCCGCCATCAACCGGTGTATCGCGCGTCCGCCTTTGGTGCTGGTGGTGGCGCACGGGGCGCTTTTCCGGGCGCTGCGCGGCGCGATGGGGCATGAGCCGAATGTGCGGACCCGGAACGCGGTGCCGGTCTGGTGTGAGCCGCCTGCGGATGGGACCGGCGTTTGGGGGCTTACTTACGCGGACTGAGAGTAGGGGTTGGCGAGCGAGTGGCTCGATCGCTTTTGCTCCGTGCGGACCTGGCGCGGTCGGTGGGTGGCGCGAGCGGCTGACCCGGAACGGCGAGGTGTGAAGTCGGCCCACCGCGGCTATCGGGGGCTCGGCGATTATCCGGTTGTCCGTGACACGGCGATGGCGGCACAGTAGCGTCGAGGTCCACCCGGCGGCACCGATGCCCCAGCAGGAGGAAACAATGGGCGAAATACTGGCATTGGGAATATCGCACTACCCGCCTCTGACCGGGCGCGACGATCGCATGTCGGCGATCCTGCGGCGCATGATGCTGAACCCGGAGCTTCCGGAGGATCTGCGGACGCCCGAGGGTTGGCCGGCGGAAATGCGCGCGGAGTGGGGCGACGATCAAGGCACCGCAGCGGCGGGCAAACATCGTGCCGCCCTCGTTGGCTGGATGGAGAAAACCAGAGCGGCACTGGATGATTTCAATCCGGATTTCGTACTGATGTGGGGTGATGATCAGGACCAGAACTTTCGCGAGGACATTATCCCGCCATACTGCATCAGTGCTTTCGACAAATTCTCGTTCGGACCGCCGGCCGATAACGTCTGGGGCGAGACGGACAAGACCTACGAACTCGCGGGCAACCGCGGCGCGGCGAAGATGTTGACGACGCGCCTGATCGAGCAAGGTTTCGATACCGCCTACGCTTATAAGCCACTGCATCATGCGCTCGGCCACGCCTTTACCAACGCAATCTTCTATCTCGACTACAGTCGGCGGGGATTTCATTACCCGATCGTGCCGTTCGCGATCAACTGCTACGGCCGCAAAGTCGTTTCCCAGCGCGGCGGGATGCCGTCCTTCGACAAGGAGATCGCCGACCTCGATCTTGATCCGCCGGCGCCGACACCATGGCGGCTGTTCGACCTTGGGGCCGCGACCGCGCGTATACTCGCCGAATCGCCCTACCGCGTGGCGCTGCTCGCCTCCTCCGGCTGGTCTCACGCTTTCCTTACGGGCAAGAACTATTATCTTTACCCTGACACGCCGGCGGACCGGCAAATGTACGACCATCTGCGAAACGGCAACTACGAGGCCTGGCGCAACTACTCCGGGCTCGCGGTCGAGGAGAGCGGTCAGCAGGAAATCCTGAACTGGATGTGCCTTGTTGGCGCGATGAGCGCGCTGGATCGCAAGCCAAAGGAAACCGGCTTTGTCGACACATGGATTTTCAATTCCTCAAAGACGTTCTTGATCGCGCCCCCGAACTGATCGCGGCGCATCCATGATGCTGAATGACAAGGTGGCGCTGATCATGGGCACAAGCCCGTGCAGAGAGCGAGCACCATGAATCGGTGGGGAGTCGTCGCGGTCGTCGCGTATGCCGTGTTCATGGACTATTTCATTTACGGACTGATTGTCCCGCTGACGCCATACTCCTCTGCTGGAACGCTGAGCGAGAACCATATGGCCCTGCTCTATGGCAGCTATGCCGCGGGCGTGCTGTTGGCGACGCCGCTGTTCGGCTACCTCGGCGACCGCTTCGGTTGCAAGCGTCCGATGCTGATCGGCGTGGCATTGTCGGCGGTGGCGACGCTGCTGTTCTGGTCCGCATCCGGCTTTGTGCCATTGATTGTGGCGCGTCTGTTTCAGGGCGCCGCCTCGGCTGCAACCTGGATCGCTGGGTTTGCCCTGGTCGCCGAACATTACCCAACGAAACGTGTGGAGATGATTGGGTTCGCTCTGATGGGCAGCACGGCCGGATCCCTGATCGGACCGATACTTGGGGGAACGCTGCTGGAGTTCGGTGGATACGGGCTGCCCTTCATTGTGACGGGCGCCATGGTCACGATTGATGCCGCCATGCGTCTTTTCCTGCTGCCCGCGGGCAAGGTGCAAACGGGTGCCAGCCCCGACTGGCGAGCGCTGCTCACCGACCGGGCGATCCTGGTGCCGGCGCTGGCCGTGGTTCTGGCGGCGCTCGGCTGGGGTATCGTCGAGCCACTGTTGCCCGGTCGACTCGACCAGGAGGGCGCGACGCCGACGGCTATCGGCGCGATGTTTACGATCGCTACCATCGCCTATGGGCTGTGCGCCCCGCTGGTGGGCTGGGTATCCGAGCACGTGCCGATCAAGCGAGTGATCGCCGGCGGCGTGGTCGGGATGGCAGTCACGCTGCCACTGCTTGGCGTCGCGCCAGGCATCGTGCTGACCGGCGCCGCTCTTTGCCTCGTAAGTATAGCCTTTGCGTTTGCGCTCAACCCGACCTCGGCGGAACTGGGCGACGCGGTCGATCGGCGAGGCCTGTCCTGTTACGCCGCCGTCTATGCGGTCTACAATATCGCCTACTCGATCGGGATGATTGCGACGAACGCGCTCGCTGCCTCTGCGGCCTCGAGTCTCGGGCTTCCGGCAAGTCCTGCTTTGCGCCAGCGCCGCGCTGCTGGTTTGTGTCCCGTTGCTGCTGCTGAAGGATGAACCCCGCCCTGCCGCGGTGACAACCACCTCCGAGGATCAACCTGTGTAAAGCAAAGAGGAGCCCGCAGCGCATGAGCCAGTCTGTCGATGATCTTGCGAGTTTACCGACGCCACTCGAGCGTGGCGAAAGCCTGCCGGCCCGGTGGTATACCGACCCGGCGATAACCGAGCGTGAGATCCATCAGATCTTTCGCAAGACATGGTCTTATGTCGGGCCGGCGAACGAGCTGACGAACCTCGGGGACTACCTCACCGGCTATGTCGGCGAGATTCCCGTCGTGGTGGTGCGCAACGAGGGCGGGACTGACCGCTCTGGTGAATGTCTGCCGCCACCGGCGCCACGAGGTCATGAAGGGCCGCGGCAACGCGAAGGTCATGCAGTGTCGGCTATCACGCCTGGACCTACGATCTGACCGGCTGCCTCAAGGGGGCGCCGCGCACCGCGGCGGAACCGGGTTTCCGGCTGGAGGATTATCCGCTGCTGCCGTTGCGGGTGGAGACTTTAGGACCGTGGGTCTTCGTCAACGCCGACCGCGACGCCGAACCGTTGAAGGCGCAATACGGCAAGATAATGGACGTCATCGCCAGCAGCGGCGTCGACCTGGATGCACTGCAGCTCTATTCGCGGGAGGAGTGGGAGTCCTGCTCCAACTGGAAGACGATGCTGGAGAACTACCTGGAATGCTACCACTGCGCGGTGGCGCATCCCGGCTTCAGCGCGGCCATCGACGTGCTGCCGGAGAATTACAATCTGGCGGCGCATGGCTGGTTCTGCAGTCAGGTCGGGCATGTCCGGCAATCGGCCCTGGAGGGGCGAGAGCCAGATCAAGATCTATGACGCCCGGGGTGAGGTGGAGCAGGCGCAGTATCACCTGCTGTTCCCCAACATGACCATCAACATCAATCCAGGCTTCCCCAACCTGTCGATCGACGTGTGGAGGCCGAACGGCCCGAACGGGACGAAGGGATTCTCGGAACAGTATTTCGCGCCCGGCGTAACGGAGACGTTCGCGCAGGAGCTGATCGAGTTCAACCGCCAGGTCGGTCTGGAGGACGACCAATTGACGGACTCGGTGCAGCGTGGCCTGCGCGCCGGCATCCCCGAGCGCGGACGCTTCCTGACCGGCGCCGAACATTTAGTCGGGCACTTCCAGAAGCTGATCGCCAGCGCGGTGATGGGCGATGCCGGCGCCCTGAAGGCGGTGACGGCTCGGGCTGCCGCGGAAATGGCGCACACTGTGCCGGTCGTGCCCACCGGCTCTGCGATTCCGGAGCAGGACCGCAACCGGTTCGTCGAGCTGGAAGTATTCAAGGTCGTGCCGGAGAGCGAGACCATCACCTCGTTCTACCTGCGCCGCGCCGACGGCCAGCCGTTGTATCCATGGCAGGCGGGTCAGTTTCTGCCGATCCGGGTGACGATCCCCGGGCAGGACACGCCGGCGATGCGGACCTATACGCTGTCCACGGCCGCCAATCCCGAGCACTACCGGCTGAGCATTCGGCGGATCGAGGGGGGAGCGCTGGTGTCGCCGTTCCTGCATGCCAATGCGAAGGCCGGTTTCCGGATCGCGGCAATGGCGCCTCGCGGGCGGTTCACGCTGACCGGGGCGAGCGAGCGGCCGGTGGTGCTGATTTCCGGCGGGGTCGGGATCACGCCGATGATGGCCATGGCCGAGCAGATCGTTGCCGAGGGGAAGCGCACCGGCAACTTCCGTCCGGTGCATTTCATCCATGGCGCGCAGAGCGGGCGGCATCAGGCCTTTCGCGAGCGGCTCGGCGAACTGGCCGGCGAGCATCCTGGCCTCAAGCTGCATGTCAGCTACAGCGCCGCGGGCAGCGACGACGTGTTGGGTGTCAGCCATGACAGTGCGGGCCACATCGACATCGACCTGATCAAACGAATTCTGCCCTTCGGCGACTACGAGTTTTACCTCTGCGGTCCGGCAGCTTTCATGAAGTCGCTGTACGACGGCCTGACCGGCATGGGCGTGCCGGTCGAGCGTATCTTCTACGAGTCGTTCGGTCCGGCGACGGTCCTGAAGCCCGAGGCACGGCAGGACGCGCCGATACGGCCGATGCCGGTGAACGCTGCCGCGGTCGCGGTGCGCTTCGTCCGTTCCGATGCCGGTGCGGAATGGTCGCGCGACCGGGGCACGCTGCTGGAGCTGGCGGAATCCATCGGCCTCGCCCCCAGTTTCGGCTGCCGGTCGGGCATCTGCGGCACCTGCACGACGCGGATCCTGAGCGGCGCGGTTGAGTATATCGAGGAGCCCGTCGCCCCTCGCGGGCAGGGTGAAGTTCTGCTTTGCTGCTCGGTTCCGCGCGGCGACGGTGATGTCGTGCTTGATCTGTAGGGACGCAGACGATCGTGGATTAGGTCTCAGCCAACTTGCAGCAGCGCGCCCGTCACTCCACTCGCGGCGTCGGACAGCAGAAAAAGCATGGCCTCGGCAACTTCGGCCGGTTTAACCCAGCGGGTGGTGTCGGCGCTGGGCATCGCAGCACGGTTTTGCGGGGTATCGATCGTGGTGGGCAGGACGGCGTTGACTCGGATCCGATCCGGCCGCAGTTCGTCGGCGAGGCTTTCGGTCAGGCGCATCACTGCGCTTTTTGTCGCCGCGTAGGGCGCCATCTGGCTGCTGCCATGCAAACCGGCGGCGCTGCCGATGCCCACGAGGCTGCCGCCGCCCGCCGCCTTCAGCACCGGTGCAGCGGCTCGATAGATATTCCAAGTGGTTTTGACGTTCAGGCTGAACATCGCATCCCATTGGTCCAGGCTGGTTTCGGCGAGTTTGCCCATTGCGAAACCACCAACCGTGGTGGCGACGCCATGCAGACCGCCTAGGGCATGGACAACCATCTCGACCAGGCTTTCGCAGGCGGTTGGGTCGGTGAGATCGACTTCCGGTATCGGCAGATGCCGGCTGGGATTTTCCAACGTCGCCATCACCGCGGCGAGCGGTGGGCCGAGCGCATCGACGGCGGCGACCTTTGCGCCGCGGCTCGCGAGCAGGCGTGCGACGGCGCTGCCGACGTTACCGGCCGCACCCGTGACGATGATGACTTTGTCGGTAAACATGAAACGCTCCCTTCGAGGCAAACGGCCCTTTTGTTTTACCCCCAGGTCTGCCCCAGGGTTCAAACGGCCCGCGCTATCATACCCGTTCTGTGGCGTGACCCCGAATCGGATATTGGATAAGGCGAAGCTGGCGCTACTCTGCGAAGGACAATTGTCGCCTGACGCGCGGTCGTCTCAGCGCTGAGCGCTACGGGGAGGTTGGGCCGGAGCGGCGGGCTGCTGCAACGAGTTGATCATTGCGGTGGCCCAGAGTTCGGGGTCCCATGTCTGGTCTGGCGCGAGATGCGGGCCGGTGGCGGGGTGGGCGCGGGGGCGCTGGGCGGCGACCTTCTCTTTGTATTGCTGAATGGCGGCCATTATTTCGGCCTGCCGCATGTCGTCCACGGGCTCCTGCATTTCGGCGGGGGCGGCTGGAAGTTCGTCGCCGAGACGCTGGTCGAGCGCCTTTTCGGTCTGCAGGGTGGAGCGATTGAGGCTGTTGGCGCAACCGCGGTAGCGCAGGCGCATGGATTGTGACATCTCGGCGGTTTTGGCCTCGGCGAGGACGTCCAGGGTGGTCATGCCGAAGGCGATTATGTGGGCAGCCTGCAGCATTTCCGCCCGCGTGCGGGTTTCGTAGGCGGCCAGGGTGTCGAGGATTTCGGACCGGGCTTCTTGCTTGTCCCTGGAGGCTGCGGAGAAGTATGGCAGCAGGAAAGCGATGATCGTTTCAAGAAACGAGTTGGGTGGGAGGGCCATGGGTTCGGTCCGGTGTGCAGTTGTGCGTTTGTTCTAGCGTCGGTTGAGCGCGATGTCAAGAACATAACGTGAATTGATTCAACAACAACGGCGGTGGGGATGGTTGGCCCTGGGTGCCAATTTGAGGTGCGCGTTTGCGGCGACAAGTGACGGCATAAACATGAGACTACCTTTGGGATTGGTTCTCGGACTTAACCTGCCATCAAATCCTGACCACAGATTGTTGGCATGTCAGACGGGTGTGGTTGCCGTATCGGATGTTGTTCGGTGGCGCTGGTCGCCAGCAAGCTCCGTCGGTGACAGCCCACCACTATCTGAGCGCGGTCGGGCACTTGTTGGGTTTCGCGGGTCTCTCCCTCTTCCAGCCCTTTTGGCGTTCGAAGATGTCGTTAGTCGCAACCGAACCGGCCTCGCATTCAGGCCATGGCGCGTTCGTTCCACCTGAACCCAGAACCTGTGCGCGAAGGGGCGCGCGCCCCGCGGCCCGCCGTGACAGGCGTTCAGACAGTCAACTCACCAAACCGTGCCGAGATGACGGCAGCAACGGCGCCGGCACTCTACGAATACTTCCCAAACCTTACCATACTGGGCGTGATGCACTTTGACAGCGCCTCACGAAAGGGCGAGAAACCCAACATATAGAAAGGCGCATAGGCATGCCCTCTCATTCTACCCTGCTTGGCGCGGCGGGCGCACATCATGTCATGGCGGAACTGCTTCGGCGCGGATACATCGCCGCCCTCGCGCCGGAAGGTGTTCCCAACGTCGATATCCTTGTGACTGATGTAGCGGGGGCGAGGCTATGTTCCATTCAGGTCAAGGCACGCCGCGATATTGGGGCAGATGGCGGCTGGCACATGAAGGGGAAACACGAGAACATTCAGTCTGATCGACTGTTCTATTGCTTTGTAAATTTTGGGAAGGAGGCAGATACCCGCCCCGTTGTTCATGTTTTGCCAAGCGGCATCGTTGCAGAGGTTCTTTCTGCTGCCCACAGGAAGTGGCTTGCGACCCCCGGAAAAAACGGCCGACCGCATAAAGATGGCGATATGCGGCGACTGCTTCCAGACTACGCCCGCGTCTTCGGGCTGACCGATAATCCCTACCCGGCGGGATGGCTCAATCAGTATCGCGATGCTTGGCACATGCTGAATCGAGAAACTGGAGAGGTCGAGACCGAAGGCGAAATCCTGCTAAGATCGGCGGGGCGGGCTGCTTCCGGTGCAAAGCCGCGACGGGGCGTGTCGCCTTGTCACCGGGCGGGCCGCGCGGTTCGACTTATGCACGATATACGGCCTCGGCGTTGAAGGTAGACGCCGCGCTCACCATATCGCGAGCCATCTATTTTGGAGAGGCATCATGTCTGATCATACTTTAGATATCGAATTGCTCAAGCAACTTGCCGAACTGCAGAAATCTATGCGCAGTGGTGACACCAGTGTAACCGTCCAGCCAAAGGGATTGGGTGTCACAAACATTATTGACGTGCCCGGATTCGACGGAGATCAGATCGACGCGGGCCTTAAATCTCTTCTCGAAAGAGGGTTGGTAACGTCAGGAGTGACGAGCGGCAGCCCTATGCTTGGCATCCAGTTTGGCGGTTTGACTGCGACGGGCCGCCGGCTGCTTGGCCCATAATCCACGGTCATTTGGCCTTGTCGCTTTGACAGCGCCTCGCGGACGCGCGCGAAGCGGAGCCAGATTGAAAACCCACACGCCTGGCTGATGGGGGATGGTTTTGTCAGACGCCGCAGGAACGGTGTTTATCAGCTATAGCCACGACAGCCCCGATCACGCACGGGCAGTGTTGTCGTTGTCGAACAAGCTTCGATCCGAGGGGATTGATTGCGTCCTAGATCAATATGAATCTCCCCGCCGGAAGGTTGGCCTAGATGGATGGATCGGGAGATTAGCAAGGCGCAGTTTGTCCTCATGATTTGCACCGAGCGTTACTATCGCCGTGTCATGGGCGAGGAAAAATCCGGAGAAGGACTTGGCATCGCGTGGGAAGGAAGTTTGATATACAATCGCATTTACAACAGCAGCTCGCTTAACACGAGGTTTATTCCATTAATACTCGGAACGGACACAGGCCAAATACATCCCAACCCCCTTGCAAGGGCGACGAAATCGCCTCGATGACGAGATGAGAAAGCTTTATGGCCGATCTGGGAATCCAACGACATGAAAAACCGACTCTCGGCAAGCGTAAATCTCTCCCCGAGCGGGAGGTCCAACCCAACCGTGCAATGCTGTTGTCGCTTCCGGTCGATCCAAACCTGTGGAATAGAGCCAACTGGCGCGCGACAGTCTTCATGTTCTCTTATAGGGGAACGAGCCACCCTCACCCAACCCTCAGAGTATGAGTGGGCCACCCATCTTGGGGTTGGGTTTCGCAAATGAAGACGCCGCCCGTCAAATTTTTAAAGATTGGAATGAACGCTATGGCCCCCGTGATGAATTTGAAGAACTTCGGGTGTCGATCATCGAGGAAAAATTCCGGCCTAGCAGCCGGTTATTCAGTGCACGTTGGAGCCGATGCCAAGAATTTATTCCGTAAATTCCAGCAGCTCGGCCTCATGACGGACGGCGATTTTCTCGCGATCAGCAGCCGGATCAATCGCATGGACGCGCCCAACTCTCCGAAGTTGCGCGCCTTCAAAGAGGCGTATCGGAGGTTCAACACCTACTTTCTCGCACCTGTCTTAGTCGATAAAGGGGGAACGGAAATTCTGAAACCGATACTTGATATGAAAATCTTCAAGGGGCAAATTCATTTCCGACATGTCAGCGAGATTATTAATGGCAATGACCCGGACAAGGTCGTGTTACGTTCGCCGTCCAACAAAGGGTAAGTTCCTAGACGAAAATCAATGGTTTGCGCGTCTCGAAAGTGAGTCTCGGAACCGCGGGCGCCCCGCAGCCCCACCTTAGCACGACAAGCGGATATCGCGCCTGGTGCAATTTCTCGGCCGGTTATCGCCGGGCCGTCAAATTCCATGCATCGGCCTTGATCGGCGCCTGAGCCAGAACAATCTAGGTCGCGCGCGGCTGGGGAGTTCGGTCATGCTGAGTCACGACGGGCGTCGTCGGTTGCTCTATAACGCCGTGACACTGCTGGAGCCTGATGCCAGCGCCGCGCTGATCCAGCATTACGTTGTTCGCCGGTACGATCTGACCTTGCCGCTGCTCCGCACTACGTCGATCTTGAACGCCTTGTCGGCGCCGGTCCGCTGATCCGCCACATCAAGCCGCGGCTTGGTGGGGAAGGCAGGACCTTTTTTCTGGGAAACGCCTGGCCTGGTCCCCGT
Organism: uncultured Alphaproteobacteria bacterium; assembly: GCA_963778125.1. GTDB lineage: Bacteria > Pseudomonadota > Alphaproteobacteria > Acetobacterales > Acetobacteraceae > Rhodopila. Next base: position 74,998 of record CAVZTH010000003.1, read on the forward strand.
CGAGCCTGATCGGCATCCTCTCAACACACTCGCCGCCGGAGCGCCGCTATCGTCCTCTGCGCCTGGAAGTCTGAATGCGAGGGGATTGGAGTTTGAGTTTCCCTTAGTCATGCCGGAGACAGCTCGATCTCACGCCAGGTTACTCTGATGGCACCGATCACTCGGGCATCTCGCCGCCTCGGTCGCGCGGCACGAGATCCGGCTCCGACCGACCAGAGTCGCTTGTTCCCGGACGAGCCTTAAGGATAGCGTCGATGCATTTGATGCATGCCGAGTGAAACCTATCGGCGGGGACGGGACGCCGCGCCGTCACGCGGTCGCGGTCATGGCGAGCGCGGCGCTGATCGGTGCGGCCGTGCCATCTGACCACCTCTCATGTTCTCGACATGTTCTAAAACCGCCGCTATGGTCCGGCCATGCCCGACACGCCTCACCTGCGCCCCGCCACACCGGACGAGATCGCCAACGCCCTATCGTTCGCGCTGCGCTACCAGGGCCGCAAGCGCGTGCACCATGCCGATGACATGATGGCGCGGATCACCGCTGAGCGGCTTGTAAGGCACCTGCAGGCGTCGGGGTTCGTGCTGATGAAGGGCCAGCCCGCCGCGGCGCCGACCACAGCCAATATGCCGCCCGCCGTGGAGTGATGCGCGTGCAGTCGAAGGCGCGACGCAGCGTGCGATCGCTACGAATCGGATCGAGGCTTACAGGCGGTATGTGGTGCCAGGAGAATGGCGCCCTTGAGAAGGAGAGAACGTGAGGAAGCTCGTCAGGATCGGTGTTTGCGCAGTCTACTCGGCACGGCTCCGCCTGCACCACATGCCGACGATAGGGAACGCGAAGGAGGACGGCGAGGGCGTCCGCGCCGGTCGTAACACTGTTGGTTTCGGGGATCGCGCCGGAGGCGGCAACTATTATTGTCAGCCCGGGGTATGTCAGTCCACGGGCATGCATGATCCGGATTATCGCGTTTGTCTTGGCGGGTCGGCGCCTCCTTCACGGTAACCTCCGAAGTGAGACAGGCGGTGGAAAGCGTGCATTGCTCGGCTCCAGTGATTAGCGGACGTTGGAAGAGCCAGCGGCGCGGTGTCCACTATCCGCGGCTGTGGGCCGTGCGGGGATGCTCTGCCGTTTTCGCGGTCACGGCTCGTCGCTCAGCAACTCGTCCAGGGTGACGGTGCAGACCTCTGACATCGGCAGCGGCGGCTGACCGTCGATCGTCTCGGGAACCGCCCGCAGCGCCCGGCGGTAGAGCTTTTCGAGATCGATCCTCTTGGCGCATGGACGGCGCAAACCGATCGGCCGCGTCGATGCGGAACCGACGCGCCTTTGCTTGCCAGTGCGGCACCTCGCGCGACAGCGGCCACGCCTCCGCCTTCAGAATGTGGGCCAACGCCTGCACCAGGAGCGACGGATGTAACGCCGGTCCTCGATCAGCAAGTCATCTCGCCAACGGCCGCAG
>CAVZTH010000004.1:0-130479 GCA_963778125.1 uncultured Alphaproteobacteria bacterium
GGCGCGTCCTCGAGCGGAGGATCGACCGCTGGGTCCGCGCGCAGCCCGATCCGGACGCCGCCGAACCGGCCCATCAAGCGGCTCGGGCGGAGATCGACGGGGTGGTGAGACGGCTGGCCGAAGCCGGTGCGCTCAGCGACACCGCATTCGCGGAAAACCGGGCCAGAAATCTGGTGCGAAGCGGGCAGTCCACCCGCTCCATTCAGATGCGCCTCGTCGCCAAGGGGGTGGCGCCGGATGTCGCCCGCTCGGTGTCGGCCGCCGGCGCCGAAACCGAATTGGCGGCCGCATTGGTGCTGGCGCGCAAGCGTCGGATCGGACCCTACCGGCTAGCCGACGACCCCGATGCCGCGGTGCGGATCAAGGAGATGGGCGTCCTGGCGCGCGCCGGCTTCTCCCGCGACGTCGCAAAACAGGCGCTGGAAACCTCGCGGGAGGATGCGGACAACCGGATTTTCGAATTGCGGCGCTAGGGACGCAGCAAGACAGGGGCTTTGAATCGCCGAGCATCGGCTTGGACTAAGTGTCGGTTCCCGGCGTGAAGCAGGAGAAGCCACCGCTCAGAAACAAGTATCCGGACCTCCAGCACGCGATTCCGAATGGTGCACGAGGGCGCCGATAGGGCGGGGTCACGCGTTCACTGGGAACCTCGACCCATTTGTCGGGTCCGTTCTCCCAACCAGACCCATCCTTTGCAAGCTTACGCAGAAAGACTTCGTAATTGCCGGCATCATTGACCCGGTATTGAGCCGGCCGACAGTCGCTTTCCGAACAACACGGTGCGCCATTGCGTTGTGTCAGAGACCGAATGACATCCCCATACGGAGCCATCAGCATTCCGTCTGAAGACTGCGGATCGGGAGGTTCAGCCGCGGATCGTCGCGGGGCCGGGGCCAGAATTGCCAGCGAAGCCACGAGCAACGTCAGTCGTGTCAGACGCTTGAAAGCCATAGAAATCCCTTGGCTTGCGGGCGGTCGCGCACCGCGATCACCGCCCCGCGATCGATCTTCACTTTCGGTTCAATAGCTTGCCCCGAACCACCGCCGCTTTCAATGGATGCCGCCGAGATCGGGCTAATCCGGTGTCACAACCCTCGGCGGAGGAGGGGAAGCCGCCTACGCGGCCCCACTCGAGGATGAAGCACCGGTTTCGACTAGAAAGGCGCGGGCAATGAGCATTCGAACGCCCGGAAACTGCCCGAGGGTAAGCAGATCCGTCGCCGCTGATGATGGCTCCTGCCGCCACAGCGATAGCAACGGCGATACCTTGGTCGTGGTCCGGGTCACGGCAAGCGGTGCCAATCTCAGGCAGGATGCCTGAAAACCGACCCTAACCCGGCCAAGCCGCAGGCATCGCAATCCCCAAATACGAAAATCATAAAATGTGAATTTAAGCGACGCTCCAGGCCTAGTCCTTCCGGGTGGGACCCGGGCGATCGTGTATTTCACCCGTGATGGAAAGCGTCGCCTATGGTATTGAGTGCGGCCCCCTCCCCGTCGCTGACTTTGATCCCCTTTGGTTTAATGCATCTATCGGGTCGCCGCCGCTGCGCCACCGGTCAAGCGGTGACCTCCAAATGGCCCGCCACTGAAAACGGTGCCTCGGTCTTCTCATGCACCTCCGCCAGCGTCACTCCCGGCGCCATCTCCACCAGCGTCAGGCCATCGTCATGGCCTTTCGCCGCGACCGAGAACACGCCCAGATCAGTGATGACCAGATCCACCACGCCTGCCCCGGTCAGCGGCAAGGTGCACCGCCTTAGCAGCTTCGACTTGCCCCCGGCGGTGTGCTCCATCAGCACCACCACCCGCCGCACCCCGGCGACCAGATCCATCGCGCCGCCCATCCCCTTCACCATTTTGCCGGGGATCATCCAGTTCGCGAGGTCGCCGTTCTCGGCCACCTGCAAGGCGCCCAGTATCGAAATATCGATGTGCCCACCACGCACCATCGCGAAGCTCGCGGCGCTGTCGAAGAAGCTGGTGGTCGGCAGTTCCGTGACCGTCTGCTTGCCGGCGTTGATCAGATCGGCGTCTTCCTCGCCCTCGAACGGAAAAGCCCCCATCCCGAGCATGCCGTTTTCCGAGTGCAACTGGATCGACATCCCCGCGGGGACGTGGTTGGCCACCAGGGTCGGAATCCCGATCCCCAGATTCACATAGAATCCGTCGTGCAGTTCCTTGGCCGCCCGAGCAGCCATCTGGTCACGAGTCCAGGGCATCGTTGCCTCCTATTAAGCATGATCGCGCATGGCGGAACGTCGAAAGCGCGTGAATCATGCGATCAAACTACCCACGCTTGCGCACGGTGCGTTGCTCTATTCGTTTGTCTACAGAATTGAGCCTGACGATGCGGTTGACGAAGATCCCGGCTGTAACGATGTGATCCGGGTCGATCTGTCCCGGTTCCACCAGATGTTCGACCTCGACCACCACGGTCTCCCCGGCGGTCGCCATGATCGGATTAAAGTTGCGGGCAGTCTTGCGAAAGATCAGATTGCCTTCAGTATCGGCCTTCCACGCATGCACGATCGAAAGATCGGCGCGCAGGCCACGCTCCTGCACATATAGTCGTCCGTCGAATTCCTGCTGCGGCTTGCCCTCGGCGATCTGAGTCCCCGCGCCGGTCGCCGTGAAGAACGCAGGAATGCCGGCCCCACCCGCGCGGATCCGTTCCGCCAGCGTACCTTGCGGGTTGAACTCGATCTCCAGTTCCCCGGCCAGGTATTGCTTGGCGAATGTCGCGTTCTCGCCGACATACGAACTGATCATCTTCCGCACCTGCCGCGTATGCAGCAGCAGGCCAAGCCCCACATCATCGATGCCGGCGTTGTTGGAGATGATGGTCAGGTTCTTGACCCCGCTGTCGCGGATCGCGTCGATCAACGCCGAGGGGATGCCGCACAGCCCGAACCCGCCGGACATGATCGACATGCCGTCGCGCAGCAGGCCCGCCAGAGCCGCTTTCGCATCCGGAAAAACCTTGTTGACCGCCATCCACGCCCCCAACCCGCATCTCGCGCGGATGTAGCCGAAGCGAGCGCCAATCAGCAAGCACCCCATGGGGAGGTCAACTTGTGCGTGCATCAGAGCACCGCCGCCGCCTGGGTAACGTCTGGGACGTCCGCGCCGGCTACGCAACCGGGTCAGCGCCCTTGACCGGGGCAACTACTTAGGCTTCCGCGTGGCCAGAACCCTTTTTTACCCTGGGTCTTAAACTAACCGTCTTTCTTGATTAAACGTCAGTTATCAAACCGTGGCTGATGCGGGGCCTGTGGGGTTGTGGTCAACGCGCTTCCTTGCGTTGTCCACAAATCCACAGGACGAACCTCCTCCTTGCAAATTGCCTTTTGCGCCACTCTCGAAAAGCCTGAACTTGCAAGCCCAAACTTCGAACCCGGCTGTATCAAAGTCGTTGACACCTTCCGCTGATCCGGGTCATTTGGCGTAGGCTAGTTTTCCACCGCCGTTCTAGGCGGTTGTATGTCGGGTGGGGATGGGTCGTGGAAGCCGCGGCCCAGGGCGCTTGCAATCAGGAACCAAGCCGCGTAGTAAGCGCGGCCAATCGGAGCGCGGGCGTAGCTCAGGGGTAGAGCACAACCTTGCCAAGGTTGGGGTCGAGGGTTCGAATCCCTTCGCCCGCTCCAGATTTCCAAGCGAAAGCAAGGCGTTAGGGTGCAGGTCGGGCTAAGTGTCGGCCTTCCGTTTTTCCAGGGACACTCTGGGGACACACGCGGGGGAAAATTGAGGAAATAAGCCTTGAGTTACGCCGGGCAGATTCCAGAAAACGGATCTCGCCTTGGATCAGCGGGACCGGATCGTAGTAATCCACCCACCCCCACCACCGACCCGTGTAGTAGCCGATGAAGTCAGTGCCACGGCGTACCACAAGCGGGCGAGTTGGCAGTCCGCGTCGCGGACGACATCCGCTGATATTTCTCTGCCCAACCCACTCGCACATTACCGTTCGGCCGCTTCCAGCAACGGTCGGGATAGTGACCATCGAAGCGATAGCCCGCTACCCGAACGGAATCGGACCGTCTCAGGCCGGTCTGGACGCCATGCTCGCCGCTTCCTTTCCGCCACTCCTGATTCCTCGGCGGCATCACGCTCAGCTCGGCCGCGTCGCCAACATGCTGCTCTCGCCATGTCGAGGGCGTCCTCCGCCTCGATAAGGGCACCCTCGAAAAAAATTGGGTGGGTCGGTGTCGAACCCGCTGAACCTACTGGGCACGGCGGCGCTGTTGCTGCGAGGCGGTTCGAGCCAGCTATCCGAAATCCCTCCCGCGCCGAGGTTGGAAGCCTGAGCTGATCCTTCCGATACCAACGCGCCGATAGGTTCGCCGGCCCACGCCCCCGAACGACATTGGCGGCCGCGGCATGCGTATGACCGGGTCCGCAAGGAGGCCGTGCGGCTGGACGAAGAGTTCGATCACATACGCCGGCTCCGGGCCGCGCCTATTCAGGACAGCCTCAGCGACGCTGACATTGCCCGCCTGGCTGCAGCCCGCCTCCACGAGCAACTGGAGGGTGACGAAACATCCCGACGCGATGGCTTGGGAGCACGCCAGCTTTACGCGTCTGTCCGGGAGAATGTGCGTGCGGCCGGTGGGACAATTAGATGGCCAACAGATGGCTACGCGCCGCTGTCCGGAATGAACGACCGAGAATTCGCCCAGACAGCCGAGACGTTGGGGTTCGTCACTCCGATCATGAAAGCGGCGCTGGCTCGCGGCGACACCTGTGTAATCGCCGATGAAGTTGACGAACTGCTGGCTGCCGCCGGCATCAAGCTGGATGACGACTCAGCCTCATACCGGAAGCTGGCGCTCGCCATTCTGAAGGTGGACGTGGAGGCCTACCAGGCGATGGCCGCCCGGCAGGAGGGGGAGCCTGTAGCCACCCCGCCGGCTCCGCCCAGCTTGAACGGGGTGCCCCCGGCCGCTGTCCCGGGTCCCGGAGACATCACCGTGTCGGCCTTGTGGGAACGCTACGTCCAGGAGCGGAAGCCCCCGCCAAAGACGCTATACGAGTTCGGCCTGCGCGTTCCGACGCAAAGCAGCCGGGCATTCCGATAGAAGCCAGCCGGTGATTCCGACGCAAAGCAGCCACCGATTCCGAGGCAAGCCATCCGCTCTTGAAGGGGGTTGGCGGCGCAGTCTGAGGGCAGTCGTCCAGCGACGGCATTCTGTTTCCCTGACCCGAGGGGAGCGCCATGCCAGCCGAGAGATTGCCGATGCGTCAGGTTCGAGAAGTTCTTCGCCTCAAGCATGTCTGCGGCCAGAGCGGCCACCAGATCGCCGCCATGGTCGGGATCAGCCGCTACACGGTTGCCGAGTATCTGCGCCGCGCCGGCGTGGTGGGCATCACCTGGCCGGTGCCGCCGGAACTCGATGACACGGCGCTGGAGCGCAAGCTGTTCGTGCCACCCGGCGCGGTGGCGGCGGAGCCGGCGCGTCCGCAGCCGGACTGGCCGCGGATCCACGCCGAGTTGCGCCGTGCAGGCGTCACGCTGCTGCTGCTCTGGGAGGAATATCGGGTAGGGCAACCGGATGGATACGGCTACAGCCGGTTTTGCGATCTCTACGCTGCTTGGCGCGGTCGACTGTCGCCGATGATGCGCCAGACCCATCCAGCCGGAGAGCGACTGTTCGTCGACTATGCCGGGCAGACGGTGGAGGTGATTGACGGAATCACGGGCGAGATGCGCGCGGCGCAGATCTTCGTCGCCGCGCTCGGTGCCTCCAACCTCACCTATGCGGAAGCGCGCTGGACGCAGTGGCTGCCGGACTGGATCGGCTGCCACGTCGACGCCTTCGCCTTCTTCGGCGGCGTCACGCGGCAGGTGGTGTGCGACAACCTCAAGGCCGGCGTCACCGCGGCCTGTCGCTACGAACCCGGCATCAACCGCACCTACCAGGACATGGCAAGCCACTACGGCACGGCGATCGTGCCGGCGCGGGTGCGCAAACCGCGCGACAAGGCCAAGGTCGAAGTTGCGGTCCAGGTCGTGCAGCGCTGGGTGCTGGCCCGGCTGCGGCATCGGCGGTTCTTCTCCTTGGCTGAGCTGAACGGCGCGATCCGCGAACTGATCGAGGCTTTGAACAATCGGCCGATGCGTCATCTGGGCAGTAGCCGCCGCGCCCTGTTTGAGGCGATCGAACGCAGGCCCTGCTGCCCTTGCCGGCCGAGACGTCTATGCGGATGGCGTCGCTGCCGCGCGGGCCTCGACTACCACGTCGAGGTGTATGGGCATTTCTACTCCGTGCCATACCGGCTGATGCGCGAGGCGATCGAGGCGCGGATCACCGACCAGACCATTGAACTGTTCCATCGCGGCATGCGGGTCGCCAGCCATGTCCGCAGTCCACGCGGGAGCGACACACGACAATCGCCGACCACATGCCGAGCGCGCACCGCCGCCACGCCGAGTGGACGCCGACCCGGTTGTTGCGCGAGGCGGCGGTGATCGGGCCGTCCACCATCGCGCTGATCGAACGCATCCTGCACCAAGCCGCACCCCGAGCAGGGTTTTCGGGCCTGCCTCGGCATCCTGCGCTTGGCCCGCAGCTTCGGGGCCGAGCGCCTGGAGGCCGCCTGCCAGCGTGGCATTGACATCGGCGCCCGTACCTACGGCTCGGTGCAGTCGATCCTGCGCAACGGCCTCGACCGGGCTTATCGCCCCGAGCCCGTGCCCGACGAGCCGCCCGTTCAGCACAGCAACATCCGTGGCGGCCGCTACTACCATTGAGGAGGACAACTATGCTGACCCATCCCACCACCGACCGCCTGCGCGAACTTGGCCTTGTCGGCATGGCCCGCGCGCTGGAGGAGCAGCGGCGGCAGCCAGACAGCGCCGATCTCGGCTTCGAGGATCGGCTGGCCATGCTGGTGGACCGTGAGGCGCTGGAGCGCGACACCAAGCGACTGGCGGCCCGGCTGCGCTTTGCCGGCCTGCGCGAGCAGGCGACACCGGAGGACGTCGATTACCGCGCCGCTCGCGGTCTCGATCGCCCTGTTCCAGCACCTGATCGGCGGCGAGTGGATCGAGCGGCACCAGAATTTGCTGGTGACCGGGAAGACCGGCACCGGAAAAACTTGGCTTTGTTGCGCCCTCGGTCATCGCGCCTGCCGCGACAACCGCTCGGTGCTGTATCAACGCGTGCCCCGGCTGCTGGAGAGCGCTTGGCCTGGCCCGAGGTGACGGACGCTATGCCCGCATGCTGAAGAACCTGGCGCGGGTGCAGTTGCTGATCCTGGACGACTGGGCGATCACCCCACTCACCGCCGAGCAGCGCCGCGACCTGCTGGAGATCGTCGATGATCGGCACGGCCGCGCCTCCACCATCGTCACCAGCCAGGTGCCGGTGGATCACTGGCACGAACACATCGGCAATCCAACGATCGCCGACGCGGTGCTCGACTGCCTGGTCCACGGCGCGCACCGTATCGAGCTCAGAGGCGAAGCATTGCGTAAACTGCGCGCGGCGAAAACGCCAGACTTGACGAGACGGCTGGCTCCTGAGCCCATGTTGTCGCCCTCAGACCATACCGCCACCCGGCTGGGTTCCATCGGAATGCCCGGCTGGCTTCGATCGGAATAGGTGGCTGGTTTCGGTCGGAATCGATGGCTGGCTTCGTCGGAATCCGCAACCAGGAGTTCTCCAGGTCGTTCAGCGTGATCGCACGGGTACAACGCCAGCTCATGTATGTGGTGAAATGATCGTGCAGGTTGGAACCGACGGCGGGCATATCGCGCACGACCTCGATACCCATGTCCTGCAAGTGTTGGGCCGGTCCAAGTCCGGACAGCAGCAGAAGTTGCGGCGAGCCGTAGGTGCCGCCGGAAACGATCATTTCGATGCGTGCCGTGGCGGTTCGGCGGCCTTCGGCAGTCGTGTATTCGATGCCGGTGGCCCTGTCGTTGGTGAGCAGCACGCGGGTGGCATGCGCGCCGGTGCGGATAGTCAGGTTGGGCCGTGAACGGCGGGTTCGAGGTAGGCTTTCGCGGTGCTCCAGCGGCGGCGGTTGGAGGTGGTGGTCTGGTAATAGCCGCAGCCCTCCTGGTGGGCGCCGTTGAAGTCGGGGTTGCGCGGGATGCCGGCCTGCTCACAGGCCGCCAGCACCGCTTCGGTCAATTCGAACCGGTCGGGCTGATCGGAGACGTTCAGCGGGCCGCCGGTGCCGTGGAATTCGCTTTGGCCGCGGGCCTGGTTCTGGGCTTTGCGGAAATACGGCAGCACGGAGTCCCAGTCCCAGCCGACGCAGCCGCGCTGCCGCCACTCGTCATAGTCGGCGTGGTTGCCGCGAATATAGACCATGCCGTTGATCGAACTGGTGCCGCCGAGGGTCTTGCCGCGCGGCAGATACAGGCGGCGATTGTCTAGGTGGGCTGCGGCGCGCTCTCGAACTTCCAGTTCACATTCGGGTCGATGTAGGTCTTGGCAAAACCGAGCGGGATGTGGATCCAGGGATTGGTGTCGGGCGGGCCGGCTTCGAGCAGCAGGACGGTGTGGCGGCCGGATTCGGACAGCCGTGAGGCGACCACGGCACCGGCCGATCCGGCGCCGGTGACGATGAAGTCGTAGGTGTCCTGTTGCATGTTTTCCGTGTCCCCTCTGCCGCCTATGCTGCGGCTGGCGGACGCAGCAGGCAAGTGACGCATGGCCGGCTATCCACTATGTCCGAACTGGCTTTCGGAGCGCGCAAGCCATCAACTTATAGGGCTCGGTCTTAGTGCTTAAACTTGTTCTTTGCGCGCAAGCTTCTGGTGGCAGTCAGGTGGGAGCGCATGGACCTGTTGGGGCTGCTCGCCCGGACCGGGCAATTGGCAGGCTGATCCGGCCATCGAGCTATTCAACAGCCGGGGCGTCTGCTCGGTTAACCCAGCAACTGATTCTGCTCTGGCCCACTGCCGACCGCTGTCCAACGTGCCACGGATAAGGTGATCTTCAAGCCCCTACGTGCACAATCGCGGCGTAGTGGCAGGCGGCGGCAATGAGGACGAAACTGTGCCAGATCGCTTCCTGGAAGCGCACTCGCGCCAGGTGGAACACGATGCCAACGCGCATAGAACACGCCGCCGGCGACTAGCAGATGATCACCGACGCCGGCAGGCTCAGCAGTAATCCTGGTCGGGACAGCACTGCCCAGCCCATGGCCAGATAGAGGGGCAGGGGCTCGAAGCGGCGCGGTGCGATCAGCTTTGACCAGTCCCCCCACCGGCGCGACGGCCCAGATCAGTCCCAGCAGCCGACGTCGCTGCATCCCTCCGAACGAGATCACGATGAACGGTGTATATGTCCCGTGTTGCAGCGGATCGGTGTGTGTGCCTACCAGCACGCCCATGGCGACACACCCTGTCACCGCCAGCACCACATTCACGCTCTGCACCACGCCATTCGCCAGCCGCTCGGCCGGCGAGGCGATGTTGTCATCCGACCGCATCGGGCTGGAGATTACGCGACCAAGGCTGAAACGTCATCCGGACGTAAATGAAAGCCTCCATGAAGGCCGGTCCTGCTGGCCTATCGGGGATGCGGTGGCTGTTTGGTCCTCATGCAGCGGCCTCATAGACGTTCCGAACCACCGTGTGTAGCAGACCGCCCCGACCTCCCGAATTCGATGCTGCCAGTTTACCGTGTGGCGAAGTCCCGTCCCTTACCCATCCCGTCGGGCGACGCAGACGCATCCGGCAGGTGCGCCTGTTTTTCGTTCGCGGGACGCGCGGTGTGAGCTGTTTCACAGACAGACAATCGAGGTTCGGCCAGATTGGTCGTCGCCGCTCGATGCCTTACCCGCACGGGCCGGCTTCTTCCCCGGACTTCCAACTTACCGGCCGCTTCGGCGGTCGGTTTTTTCTTTAGGCGGTGGCGTCAGGCACCCGCCCGGCGGCATCCCGCTTGTCGTCGGCGCCACACGCGGCGGCCCCTTCATCAGCACGAACCCCGACGGCCGCCAGGTGCTGCATAAGCCGCTCGGCAGTGATCCGCGCCATCATGCCGTCGGCATGATGCACCCGTTTGCGGCTGTCTCGGTTACCGAAGCGCCTGTTTCGTGACCCAGGTTACGGACACCCATGGGGTTTCGGCCCAAGTAGCCCCAGTGTAATTCCTGGTTTTGCCTTGTTGCCTCTTTAAAGCTTCAGTTAGGTATTGCTCTACGATCGGCATCCCGCGTCACGAAATTTCCAAAACCGAGGTCGAGTTGCGAAAGTCGGGTTAAGCTCGGCTCGACGGCACCTTACGGCTATGCCGACCTCGTGCTGATCGAAGTCGGCACCCGCCAACCGCGCTCGCTGATGACGGCGTTTTACAACCGGTGCCCAAGCGGGATGCGCGCGAGGGAGCGGGGGCAGCGCTGGCCGGTCATTTGGCCCGGTTCGACGCGATGTATGAACGCGAGGAGGCTCGGCGGGTCGCGTCGCTGCTGGACGCGACCGCCATCCCTGCGGACCCGCAGGTGGGTGGGCTGGCTGGCCTTTCAAGTTAGGCCGCAGGACAGCTTGGCGCTGGCGGCGCCTCCGCGCGGGCTGTGTGATGCAAGCCACCGAATTTCTGCTGCTGCGGCTGGAAGCGCCGTTGATGGCGTTCGGCGGCCCGATGGTCGATTATATCGGGCGGACCCGATCGTTCCCCGGCCAGGCGCAGATCACCGGGCTGCTGGGCAACGCGCTCGGCATTGGCTGCGGAGTTTGTTTCGCCTCGCGCGCACGCGCGCGCGATCCCAATGCGCAGCGTCTATATGGCGGGTTTCAGCCATTTATTGATTTAGGACGAGGGCCTTCTTCGCGATGGAGAATTTGAACGCTTGGCTGCGCATTGACGCCACAAGCGAAGCAGACCTAGAGGCGGTTGTGGAACTGACGTGATGCCGCGGCTGACGCTGCAACCGCCGCTCCGTCCGATTTAGGCGGCTATGCGTTCGGCGTTGGTGTGCAAAACCGACCATCTGTGAACACATCGCTGGGACCTGTGCAAAACACAGCTTGCATCGCTAACGCACAGGGTGCACGTTCTGCACACCACATTCCGACAGAAACGCCATGGCCCGCACGTTCGCCTACTGCCGCGTCAGCACCCTCGGTCAGACAGTAGAGAACCAGATCCGCGAGATCGAGGCCGCTGGCTTCCAGGTGGAGAAGCGGCGCCTGGTCACCGAGACGGTGTCCGGCAGTTCCGCGATCGAACAGCGTCCTGGCTTCTTGAAGTTGCTCGATCGGCTAGAGCGCGACGACGTGCTGGTGGTGACCAAGCTGGATCGCCTGGGGCGGAACTCCATCGATGTTCAGACGACGGTCAAGCGGCTCGACGAGACGGGCGTCCGTGTTCACTGCCTGGCGCTGGGTGGTGTCGATCTGACGAGCCCGGCCGGCAAGATGACCATGGGCGTCATCGCGGCGGTAGCGCAGTTCGAGCGTGACTTGCTGATCGAGCGCACACTGTCTGGGCAGGCACGCGCCAGGGCCGAGGGAAAGAAGTTCGGCCGGCCCAGCCGCGCTATCCGATAAGCAGCGGGAGGAGACGCTGCAGCGATTGGCGGACGGCGCCTCGATCAGCGCGGTGGCGCGAGAGATGAAGGCTAGCAGGGCTACCATCATGCGGGTCGGCCGGGCTGGATCGGCGGCGCTGCCTCACTGATGCGCTCGCCGGGTGTCGCTGCCGTTCTAGCAGCCATCCCGCATGCTGGCCCCCGCAGCCGTTTGCGCGTTTAGCGAGAAATCGCGAGGCTAGATTTGCGTTATGAAACAGCAAGGAAGTCTGACGTGGCAGGCACGGAAGCGGGAACCATCGAGGCGAATGCAACCCAAGACTCACCGACGGCCGCACTTGCTGATCGAGCGCACACTGTCTGGGCAGGCTCGCGCGAGGGCCGAGGGAAAGAAGTTCGGGCGCATAAGAGGCTGACCCGGAATGAGTGCGGAATATTCCTCCGATCAACGCCTTGGACAACAGGCTCTCGCTGGCCAAAAAATGTTGCGTGATTCCAGCGGCTTCGATTCTCTCGTGTGTGCGAAGACAGCGAGGAATCACCTATGGCCTGGACTGAAATCACGCGCCCCAAGTATCAGCGCGATGGGTTGCGCTATGCAAGCGATACCAACGATGAAGAGTGGGCATTGATCGAGCCGCACCTCCCGCCGCTGCCTTCCTGCGGGCGAATGCGCAAGACCAGCATGCGAGAGGTGGTCAATGCCGTTTTCTACATCGCCCAGACCGGCTGCCAGTGGCGCCTGCTGCCGAAGGATTTCCCGCCCTACACAACGGTGCAGCGGTATTTCTATGCTTGGCGTGACAGCGGCGTTTGGCAGACCATCAATCATGTGCTGCTTATGGAAGTGCGGGAAGCCGCCGGCCGCAAAGCAAGTCCGACCGCCGGGGTGATCGACAGCCAGTCGGTCAAAACCACCAAATCTGGTGGCCCGCGGGGTTATGCGGCCGAGAAGATGATCAAGGGCCGCAAGCGGCATATCCTGACAGACACCATCGGTCTGCCGGTTGGCATGATTGTCCATCCCGCGGATGTGCAGGATCGAGACGGCGCGCCTTGGCTGCTGGAGAGTGTGAGCAGCCTCTATCCCTGGCTGCGATATGTCTTCGCCGACGGAGGCTATGCCGGCGACAAGCTGAAAGGTGCCCTCGAAGGCCTCGGCACCTGGACCGTCGAGATCGTCAAACGGTCCGACGCAGCCAAGGGCTTCGTTCTGCTGCCTCGTCGTTGGGTGGTCGAGCGCACCTTTGCCTGGCTCAACCGCAATCGCCGACTGGCAAAGGATGTCGAAGCCACCGTCGAGAGCTCGGTTACTTGGCTCTACATCGCCAGCGTCAAGCTGATGTCGCGGCGTCTGGCAGCCGCTTGAAGGACCTGAAATGGCATTTTCCAATGGCTATAATGACATGGTGTTGCAACAGCAATTCGAGTCAAACTCTGAGACAAACTATATGACCAAATAGGCGCGTCTGCCGATCAGCGATGCCGACATGCTCACTCATGAGATTGTCAGACCGCACATTTAAGAGTTTTGGAAGGCGTTTCGCCAAAAATCTGGCGATATTTATGTGCAAATCGGCCAAGCTCCCAAAAACCATGCTCGGTCGCAATCGAGGTAACCCTCGCGATCGCGGGATCGGCTTGCAACAAACTACGTCTTACCGCCCGCATGCGGCGAAGCACGAGGTATTGCGTCGGGCTTACCCCAAGTTGCGTCTGGCAAGCGGCCCGCAGGGTCCGGCCGGAAACGCCAATGGCTCTGCTGACCTCGGGCATGTACAACGGTCGATCGGCTGCCGCCTCGAGTATCGCGTGGAAACGCGAAATCACGGTTTGTTGATGTTGTCGAGCAAGGGTATCGAAGGGCGGGGCCTGCACATCGATGGTCTCAAACAGCGCCTGAATAAAGGCTTGTTCGAGACCGACCGTCTCGGGGCAGGCCGACAACCCCGAAGGGCATTCGGCGATATGTCGCGCGGAAACGTGCAGCGCACGCAGCTGGTGCAGCGCTGCGGCCGCGGGCGAAAAAACCATTCCTCGTGTCATCCAGTCGAGCTGATCTCCGAGGTGCGGAACGGAAAGCGAATCTATGTCTGCCTTGGTGAGAGACACGGAGGCCCATTTGGTAGGACCTTGCAATCGGAAGAAGCAGGATACACCCGGCCCGAAAGCCCCAACCTGGTCATACCCGACCTCGGCACCGTTCCAAACGAAACTGGGCCCCGGCTCCGTGAGAAAAACGATCCCGACCCGGCTGCACTCGAAGTGGGAAATGCGGCACAGGCTTTCAGAAACCTGCTGCGCCTCCAGGCGGCCAAGGGTAAACACGGTGCTTTGCGCCCTGAACGATCCCCGCTCCGTTACAGTGTAGTCGTTATGGCGTGAGCATATCATGGACGCGAACTGATCAGAGTTATTGGAATTCGTGATCCTGCTGGAATACATTCCAACCCCCGTCCTTGTGGAAATCCGATCATCGTGGCAATGACCGTTCGTGTCTACCCACTATCCACTATGTATATGTACGGAGCCGCGGCGTGTTACCTTTTGGAGACGATTTGGCATAGATTGGTCGGCAAATGGGCCTGAATCGCGTTAACTCGCGGCTGATATCGCGTCGGCCGCTGACGGGGACCAGTGAGCGTAAATCAGCCACTAGCGCGGGCGTGACGCTCTCCTCGCCAAGTAATGCTTAAAATAATAGTCCGCTCGGGCCGGATCAGGCTGAAGCTTTATCGCCGGTTAAGAGAATCACCGGATGTTTGCTTTTGCGTACGTTCGAGCTTATGCGACAGCCGTAACGGTCAAGCCGGCATCAAAGGTCCGCTGCGCCGATCGAGTCGAAGCCACCCTGGCCCTTGGCGCGGCGATGTTCATCTCTCGACTTCCGCCGAATTCGCATAGACCGCAAAGGCTTTCTTCCGCAGACGGCGCATCGCTGCTATGCCGCTCTCCAAAGGGTAGGGGCGGCATCTTGCTGCCCATCATGGAGGCGGACAATGCCAAAAGTCGCTGTCAGGACATCGGGGCAATCGGGCTCGAGTTTCTGGTGGCTGGCACAGTGTCTACCAATGGTTCAGCGGGGGCCAGAGCGACAAGAAGCCCAACATCCTCGTCATCATGGGCGACGATAGAGAGGCGGCCATGCGCGCCGTGGCGACAACTTCGCCGCAACGAATGCTGATCCGCGATGTTCCGGAACCGTTGATCTCGAAGCTTGATTGAGTCGGAGCGAGAATGGAACCTGCATGGGGCGCCAGTTGGACATGGGGTCTGTCCCTTATAGCTTTGACCATAGCAGCACACGCCTTGGGAGTTGTGACGCTCGCGCGTGGATTGCGGAGGGTCGTCGGCACGGCGAGAAAGCACGGACGCATTTTCCGGCACCCGGTCGCCCTGACAGCGGGACTGGTGGGTGCCATTGGATGGGTTTTGGCCATATTCCATGGCATCGAGGCTGCTATATGGGCCGCCGCATATCGCTGGTTGGGCGCAATCGGCTCGATGAAGGCGGCCATGTTGTATTCTGTCGAATTCGATCACGACCCGCGGCGCCTCGGGGCTTAAATTGGAGCCCGAGTGGCAGATGATGGGCGCCTTGGAAGCCGCCGACGGCATGCTGCTGTTCGGCATCAGCACGGCCTTCGTCTTTGTTGTAATCCAGCAAATCGATCAAGTCATCAGCGAAGTTCAGGATTACGACTCGTGATGGGTCGGCGTCGCCCTAATAGAGACTTTCCGTCCGGCCCGCTGTGGACGCCTTGAAGATCAAAGAAAAATGCAATGATTGTCAGCCGATCCGGAGCCGCGCAAATAGAAACGAATTCCCAGCGAGACTGCGCATCTTTTTCAAATCCTTGTCGCCCCGGACGGGACCTGGCACTAGGGTTTAAGTCGCCGTAACGCTCCGGTGGTTAGCTCTTCGTTCCGATTTCAAACTCGTCCCGAACTGTGGGTCATCCGCAGGCGAACACTTTTGATAACAAGTAGAGATCAGACGAATCGCCTCTTCATCAGAACGCGCTGCGCAACCCGGGGGAATCTTCCCGGAAGGGGAGTGACCGCCGGTACAGAAGCGAGGCCAATACTTGACAGAGAATGCGCGTGCCTGACCAGAGACGCGGCGGGCGGCGGCAGAGCACGATGACTAGTACTTCCACTGTACTGCACTGAGGGCTGCTGGCGAAACTCCTTCTACGGCGTGTGTCCGGAACTGGAGGCCAGGCCTGCTCCCGCGCTCCCACCTCATCGGTCCACGCCCGATGCGCCTCACGATAAAGGTGCGCGCCGTCGTTTCTTCGCTGCGGACTATGGCGGTCTGGCCCAATTGCGGTTCAACCGCCCGGAGGATCAGGACGCCTCCGCAATTTGGGGCTACCCGGACAACTCACGCGGACGCTGTCGCCGTCACCCAGCCACCAGGACATCCAACCGATAGCCCTCGTACCGCTCACGCCTCGCTGTCAACTTCCCGGCGGTCGCACCGATAAACATTTCCGCCGCATCATTCCCAGGCGTCGGATCGTCCGTCTCCCCGAGCCAGTTGACCAGTATGACCATGCCGCCAGGCAACAGGCTGCCCCGCACGCGGTTCGCGCATTGTTCGATATCGGTCGCCGCCAGAAAGTACAGCACCTCAGAAAATACCATCAGGTCGAACCAGCCCGCAGGCCATTCGGCCGGCACCTGCATCCGTCGGAACCGCACCTGCGATTGGTCCGCGCAGCGCGACCGAGCCGCTTCCAACGGATCCTCGACAATATCCAGGCCCAGCAGGGAGTCACAACGCTCCGCCAGCACGCGCGTCAAAACGCCGATCGAGCACCCGATCTCCAGACCCGAGGTGAAATGCCGGTCCCCAAGGGCGGATAGCGTTTGGCGATATTTGGTCTGCTCATAGGCGCTTGTTCGGAACCCCCACGGGTCCGGATTGGCCTTGTACAGACGTTGGAAATGCGTGGCAGCGCGCGATCCGGTCATGGCACGACAAACGTCTCGAAGGGTGTTTCGAATACCGACAGCAGACCGGCAGGCAGCCGGAAACCCTCGGGATCATCCGTAATCAGGTCGCCGTATTGTGACTGGTGGGTCTGAATCGCGGCCCGCTTGGCGACCAGGAAACGGCTGATATCCAGGCGAAACCCACCAATGACCGTCTCCGGAATCACCGCGTCAGCCGCTAGCGTCCAACCCCATACCGGATATGCGACATGCTTGACCCCCGCGCCGGACGCCACGGCCGCGCCCAGCAAGGCCGCCGCCTCATGGTCGCAATGCGGGTCATACCGCCATGGGGCAACAATCGCCGAGCAGCCCTGCTCCTTACCGATCAACGCCAGCAAAGTTGCCACGACGCCCTCAAACCCGGGCCCATCAACCGGAGCCGCCGCATCCGGTTGGTCAAGAAACACCAGCCGGTCCTCGCTCAGGCCAAGGACACCGACGGCATCCCGAACCTCCTGCGCCCGGAGCGCCCGCAGCCGGGCCGGGGGAAACGCCTTGGAGTTCGGGTGTGATCCCGCGCCATCGGTCAGGATCGCCACCAGCGGAGGCCGCCCGGCGGCGACACAGGCCGCAATGAGACCCCCGCAGCCCAGGCTCTCGTCGTCCGGATGCGGCGCCAGGATCAGGCAGGTGCCCCCGCCGATAATGTCGTCGAGGCTGCCCTTCAGGAAGCTCCCGCCAGGCGCGATGACAATCTCCGGCGGTCACGGCCATCGCGCGACCCTCGCGTCCGGATGTTCGGCGAACCAGGTTGCGGCTTCGGTCAGCACCTCATCGGGGGCCGGCTGACGCAGATAGGTGGACAGGTCGCGGCAAATCCGCTCGACCGGGGTCCCTTGGCGGAACGACGACAGCCCCAGCGATCGCTGGATCAGACGCATCGCATCAAGGCAGGCCGTCTCGACCGCGGTCCGGCCCAGGCCGACCGTCGTGACCCTGATAATTGGTATCCGCCGTCTGATCCTCCGCGATCCGCGCCACGGCCGCGACCCACAGGCGGCTGCTTTCGCGAGCAATAAAGGCCTGCCCAAGCCGCGCCTGCGTGTGCGGATTGTCGAGCCGCCCGGCGTCCCTAAGCTGCGCGACAGCGCTGTCCAGCAGCGCGATCAGGCCGCCCAGCGCCACCGCCGACCCGCGCCATGCGCCGGCGGAAAAATCGGGCTCCCGCAGGTAGTCCCCCGGATCCCCAAGCACCGTGTCCCAAGCGGCCTCGCAACCGGTGAAATCCACAGCGCCGGTCACCGCCGCCCGCATCCCTTGTAACGGAGACAGCAGCGGCTTCACCACCTCCCCGATGCCCAGCGGCAAGACCAGCATCCGCGTGGCACCGTCGTCGTCCTGAGCCGTCACCACGGCTCCGGTTGCATGACCGGCGGCGGAGCAGAACTGCTTGCCGCCGCTCAATACCACCTTGCTGCCACTACGCCGCATCCGCAGGCCACCCGCCGGCGGATCGGTCACCCACAGCCCATACAGCCGACCATCCTCAAGCGGTGTTCCGTAGCGTGCGATCAGGTGCCGCGCGTTGACATGAGCCTCCAGAATGCGACCAACCGAAAGGTTACCTTGGCCAACCAGAATCAGCAGTGCGGCGAGCTCATCCGCCGTGCCCGACCCTCGCACCGGCAGTGGAGGCGACAACGCGCCCACTCCGCGAAGACGCTCGATCTCCTCCGCTGGAAACCCCGCCTCCCGATCAAGCCCGTCCGCTCGGCTCTGCATCCACGGAACGAGTTCCGCGACCGCCGCCGCACACCCAAAAGCAAAACTAGAGCGCTCGTCGTTTGGCATCTCAATCGGCCGCTAGTGTTTCAGGCAACGCGACCTCATGCAGCAACACCTCGGCTGCCGCAATCTCCGCCGGCAAGTCGACGAACCTGACCCGGCGTCGCTGCAGCACCGGACTGCACGCTTCCAGTTCCGCCCACGCCGAACCAAAAAGACGGTGCGCCATGCACGCCGACAGACGCGCCCGAGACAGGCCGAGATCGCCGGCCAAGGCCGCATCGGACAGACCGCTCCATTCGCGGCGCGCCCGGCCGCGCAAACCGTAGCGCCGGAACGCGTCTTCCGATGGCTCGACCTGCTCGTCGGCAAATTCGTCCTGCCGTATCATCCGGCGTCGGATGGCGTCGGCCATGCCGCCATCCGCGCGGCCGACAATCCGCCCCGAGACGATGACCTGGATAGCCGGATCATGCCGGACACGCGCGTCCATCATCCACAGCGCCCGCACGAAAGCTCGATCCTCGCCAGCCGCGATAGCTGGAATTCCGCCGACGCGGCGGGAAGCGTCTACAGTGACGGCCAAGCTTGCGCCGGAGGCCTCGGTGTGCCGCGGCGGCGGATCGTGCCATTCCGGATCAAGCATCCACGCAAGCGTGTCCAACAGCGTGATCAGGTGGCATTCGCGGGCATCATCCTCATGCAGATGCGCCGGAATGATCGCGGCCTCCACCGGATCGATCACCGCTCGCCCGCAGACGATGTCGGCCCGCTTCCCCAGTGCCCGAACATTCCGCATCACCCAATCCGGTGGAGCGATCGAATCTGCGTCGGTGGTCAGCAGCACGCCATCGTCACCAGCCAGTTCAGCGGCAAGCTGCATCGCAAGACGCCGGGCATGACCCGCATTAGCTTCGGCCGGCGGCAGATCCCGGCGGACCACCTCCAATCGAAAGCCCATATGAGGCGCCAGCCCGCGCACGATCGCCTCAGTCGAGTCGGTGCAGTTGTTCAGCAGCACCACCACCCCGTCCGGCCGGTGGATTTGCCTATTCAATGCGGTGAGGCAGGGGCCGATCCGTTCGGCTTCGTTCCGTACCGGGATAGAGACAATACTTTTAGCCACCGATGCACCACACCATGGAGCGGTTCCTGCCAAAAAAGAGAACGTTTAGGCGCAGGTGGGACACCGGCCGACAGGATGCGATAGTCTGTCACCGAGGTGTTATGACGCTTGTGCTGACGAAAATGCGACCTATACGGCGGGGCATGACACAACCCATCGAAACCGACGTAGCCATCGTCGGCGCCGGCCCCGTCGGCCTGTTCGCCGTCTTCCAGCTCGGTATGCTCAAAATGTCCAGCGTGCTCATCGACGCTCTGGCGGAAGTCGGCGGCCAGTGCACAGCGCTGTATCCGGAAAAGCCGATCTACGACATTCCGGCGCATCCGGCGATTGAGGCGGGCGCCCTCGTCACTCATCTGGAGGCGCAGATCGCCCCATTCCGGGCGCCTAGGCTGCTCGGCCGGCAGGTCAACGGGCTGAGCGGCACGCGCGGCGCCTTCACGCTGACAACGGACCAGGGCGACACGGTCAGGACCAAGGCGGTCGTTGTGGCGGCCGGGGCAGGGGCGTTCGGCCCGAACCGGCCGCCCCTTGAAGGGCTCGCAGCCTATGAGGCCAGCGGCGCCGTGCAATATTACGTCCGCCGCCGTGAGGACCTGCGAGGCAAGCGCGTGGTGATCGCCGGTGGCGGCGATTCGGCCGTCGATTGGGCGCTCGCGCTGAAGGATATCGCCCACGTCTGCCGTGGTGCACCGCCGGCCCAAGTTCCGCGCGGCTCCGGAAAGTGCGGCTCAATTGGATGAAGCCGCACAAAACAAACAGATCGAGATGGTCATCCCTTATCAACTCCACGGCCTTACGGGCGTCGACGGCGTGTTGTCCGCGGTGCAGGTCGCGACGCTCGACGGCGCGGTGAAGTCGTTGCCCGCCGACGTGCTGCTGCCATTCTTTGGGCTGTCGATGGACCTCGGGCCGATCGCCGCGTGGGGGTTGCAGAGCCAGCAGCATCACGTGATTGTCGATCCGGCCACCGCACAGACCAGCCTGCCCGGTGTGTTTGCGATCGGCGACGTGGCCACCTACCCGGGCAAGCTGAAATTGATCCTGCAAGGTTTCAGCGAGGCGGCCGTCGCGGCGCACGCGATCTATCCGATCGTCCATCCCGATCAGGCGCTGCATTTCGAGTATTCGACCACCAAGGGTCTGCCCGCGTAGACAGTCGCTCAGCAACCGTCCGATCGCGGCAGCGGGGGGCGCCCGGGTATCGAAACCGTCAGACAGTGCCGCCAAGCATTCGGGCGGACCTTTCCTGGCTTCCGGATCATCGGCGCCCCGGTGGTTACACGAATGACTGCGTTAACCTGTTGCTCGCGGTCGGGGCAACACGCCAGGCCAGCGCGGCGCTCTCTCCGTTGACCGACCCGACAAGGTAGAGTTGGAAGGCGACAATCGGCGCCAGGTCAGTCGACGTTATCCCAGAGATCGACGCTAAGGTTAGCGTCACGATTGCCTGTGTGTTTCCCCCAGGGTAATAACGACGCAAGTCGCCCCAGTGATGGTTCCGGCTCTGGTCATTCTCCAAGGAAATCACGAGTTTGTATGCTGCGGATCCTTCGGATAGCCTCACGTGGACATCCGGGTCGAGTTACCGTAGCCTGATCTGTATTGCGGCCTCCATTTTACTGCGTGCTGCAAAATGCATCAGCCAACCGAAGGGGGTCGGGCGGCAAAGCGTTGGGTGGTCCGTCCTCAGAGCAATCATTTAAATAGTAAGGGGTAATACAATGGTCCGGAGCCGAAAGAGTTTAGGGTTTTTTGCGCTGTGCGTCGCACTGTCCGGGTGCGCCCAGCAGGTGCAACAGAAAGAAGACATGCTGGCCGCCGCAGGATTCAAGCCGATACCGGCGAACACGCCGCAGCGACAGGCCTCGATGGCGGCACTCCCGCCACATAAATTCTCCCATCAGGTACGCAACAACGTCCCGGTCGTAATCTATGCAGACCCAACGATTTGCGACTGCCTGTATGTCGGCAATCAGGCTGCCTACAACAGCTACCTCCAGACTTTGAAAGCGAAAAACATGGCCGCAACGGAGGAAGCTGACGCCAAGCTCGTGGACTGGGGCGTGTGGCCTGCGTTCGGCCCGTAGGTAGCTTCGCCCCAGCGGTGCCGGCGGACACCTGCTGGTGCCCGCGCAGAGATACGTCGGCCAGTTCCTGCAATTCTGTCCTCGTACAAAACTCGCCACAGACCCGTTGAGATGAGCGGAACTCAACCGGCGACATAAGGTTGTCGCCGCGAAGTAATTGCCAGCGTAGGCATGAAGCAGGCTCATGCTGCCCGCTCGATAGGCTGCCATGTCGTTCCAGCCCATCCGGGTCGGGTCACTTCCGCTTATTTATGCAGTGCCATCCTAACCGCCAGGACGTTCACGCTCTGTCTCTAGCCGGCAAGGTGGCTTGACCCGGCACCCGAATTTGCCGCCTTTATCGCCGGTGGTCTTCTCTTCGATTCCCTTCCTGTTCTTCTTCCTACCGATCTTCCTGGCCGCTTACTTCGTAACGCCATCGATCCGAGGTAAGAACCTCGTCACCCTGCTGTGCTCGCTCTTGTTCTATGCGTGGGGCGAGCCGTGGTTTGTGCTGGTGCTGCTTGCCTCCATCGCCCTCAACACCATTGCGGCGGTGGTGATCGACGGGTGCAGGGGATCCGCGCGCGGTATAGCGCTTGGCATCGCCGTCTCAGCCAACCTGCTGCTGTTGGCAACCTTCAAGTATGCCAATTTCCTCGCCGCCAATCTGGACGTTTTGCTGCGGCCTTTCGGCACCGCGGTGAACCTGCCGGACATTCCGCTGCCGCTGGGCATATCCTTTTTTACGTTCCACAGCCTGTCATACATCATCGACGTCTACCGGCGGCGCTTCCGCGCCAATCGAGATCCCGTCCAGGTCGCGCTCTATATCTCACTGTTTCCGCAACTCGTGGCTGGACCGATCGTCCGCTACAAAACAGTGGCGCGCCAACTGCAAGCGCGGCGCCATACCCTGCCCCGAGCTTCGGCAGGTGCCCGTATCTTCATCATCGGTCTGGCACAGAAGGTCCTGATCGCCGACCCGTTGGCGCAACTCGTCGAGGTGGTCTTCGATCACACGCCGCTGCCCTCGATGGCGGAGGCTTGGACCGGCCTGCTCGCCTATACGATCCAGATCTATTACGACTTCGCCGGGTATTCCAACATGGCGATCGGACTGGGTTTGGTGCTGGGTTTCACCTTCCCGCGCAATTTCCGCCTGCCGTATTCCTCGCTCTCGATCACCGAGTTCTGGCGCCGCTGGCACATGTCGCTCTCGGCCTGGTTGCGCGACTACCTGTACATCCCGCTCGGCGGCAACCGCTTCGGCGTATTGCGAACCTATCGGAACCTGCTCACGGTCTTCATACTGTGCGGGCTATGGCACGGGGCGAACTGGACCTTTGTCGTGTGGGGCGCGTGGCACGGGGGCTTTCTGGTGCTGGAACGCCTGCGCCTCTCGCGCCTTCTGGCCCGGCTTCCATTGCCGGGCCGCTGGGCCTACACCCAGCTTGCGGTGATGGGCGGATGGGTGCTGTTCCGATCGCGCGATTTGCAAACCGCGCGGGTGATCTACGCCGGGTTGATCGGGAGACACGGATTGGGGTCAATGAGCCTCGATATGCACGCGACCCTCAGTACCGGCCTTTCCTTACTCCTGCTGACGGGTTCAGCATTGGCCGTGTTGCCGCGGTGGGTGCGCGTGCCAAAGCTACCACCGAGCCTGGTAGCATCCGCCGACACCGTCTGGACTTTCGGGCTGCTGATCTTGGCAATGATCTTTGTCGCCGCCGGCACCTACAGTCCCTTTCTATACTTCCGGTTCTGACCGCACATGTTGCGTCACTACCGCCGATACTGGGCACCCCTTTCAGCGTTATTGCTTGGCTTGCCATTGCTTTTCGGCGTCCTGACATCCGGCGGCAGGTCCGTGTCAAGCATCGAGGCAAGATCGCTGGCGCCCCCGCCCGCAATCCCCGATGACTTAACCGCGTGGCGTAACCTTCCTAGACAGACGGACGCCTATTTGCGGGATCATTTCGGTTTGCGCTGGATTTTCCTCAAGGCTTACGGCTTCATCATGAGCCGCGCGCCGTTGCAAACCGGCAAGCCATTGGTTCTGGCCGGATCTCATGGGTGGATGTTCCTCCGCGCCGATCAAATGCTGCAGCAGAGTGCGGGCTTGCTCCGGCGCGACGAACAAGTGGCCGAGACCGCTGATCTTCTGGCGACGATGCACACCCTGCTGGCCGCTCGCGGCGCCCGGTTGCTCGTCGCGTCACCACCCAATTCAGCAACCATCTACGCGGACCAGCTTCCATTGTGGGCGAGGAATCGAGGGCAACGCACGGAATATGATGTAATGCTGGACGATCTGGCAGCGCGGGGTGTTCCGGCGGTCGACTTGCGGCCCGCCCTCATCGCGGCAAGAGCAGAGGGCAAAGTCTACCACATGCACGATACCCACTGGACCGCGTTCGGTGCGGTGACCGCCTTCAATACGATCGTCGAAGCCGATTCCCACCCGGACTGGAAACTCAACCCCGACCGCGTTCTCGGAGCGCCTGAAACGGTCGTGGGAGGCGATCTTGCCCGGTTGCTGGGAACGGCGGACGACGTGAAGGAAACAGACCGATTGTTGGTCTTGCCGTCTGGAAAACGCGAACCGCTGGACAATGGCAAGCAGTTTACCACGGCCCTCTCCACAAGCGACCGCCCTGGACCCACGATCATGATCATCGGTGATTTATTCACCGAAGGCTTCTTTGTGCCGATGCTCCTGCAGGACACTGGGCGCGTTGTCTGGCTGCTTAACAATCTCTGTCGCTTCGACTGGAAATGGATCGACCAGTTTCGGCCGGACGAGGTTTGGTGGATGCCGACTGAACGCTTCATCGTTTGCGGGAAGGGCGCCCGTCCGATTGGCCTGCCGCCGCTCCCGTCCGGACAGCAATGATCCCAAAAGCGAACGCTCCCGGGCAACACAAGCTGGGGGACATCATGTCCGTAGCGCATCGTCGCGTCGCCGTCGGCCGCCTGCGGTTCTGATCGCAGATGTTGCGTCACTACCGCCGATACTGGGCGCCGCTTTCAGCGTTCTTGCTTGCCTTGCCATTGCTCGTCGGCGCCATGAAATCCGGTGGCAAGCCCGTATCGAGCATCGAGGCACGGTCGCTGGCGCCGACGCCCGCATTTCCCGAGGACTTCACCGCGTGGGGCAATCTCCCAAGACAAACGGATGCCTATTTGCGCGATCACTTCGGTTTGCGCCGAGATCTTCCTCGCGCGCTTACGGCTTCATCATGAGCCGCGCTCCATTTCAAACCGGCAACCCAATGGTTCTGGCCGGATCGAACGGGCGGATGTTCTTCCGCGGCGATCAAATGGTGCAGCAGAGCGCGGGCTTGATCCGGCGCGACGAACAGGTCGCGCAAACCGCGGATCTTCTGGCGCGGATGCACACCCTGCTGGCCGCTCGCGGCACCCGGTTGCTTGTCGCGTCACCGCCTAATTCCGCGACCATTTACGCGGACCAGCTTCCATTGTGGGCGAGAAACCGAGGACAACGCACGGAATATGATGTATTCCTGGACGATCTGGCAGCGCGGGGCGTTGCGGCGATCGATCTGCGGCCTGCCCTCATCGCGGCGAAAGCGGAGGGCAAAGTCTATCGAATGAATGATACCCATTGGACGGCATTCGGGGCGGTGACCGCCTTCAACGTGATCGTCCAAGGCGATTCCCATCCGGACTGGAAACTTGACCCCGCCCGCGTGCTAGGAGCACCTGAAACGATCGTGGGCGGCGATCTTGCCCGGTTGCTCGGAACCGCGGACAACATGAAGGAAACCGACCGCCTGTCGGCATTGCCGCCTGGAAAGCGGGAGGCTTTGGACAAGGTCAAAGAATTTACTGCTGCCCTCGCCACCAGCGACCGCTCTGGGCCGACAATCATGATCATCGGTGATTTATTCACCGGGGACTTCTTCTTGTCGATGCTGTTGCAGGACACCGGCCGCGTTGTTTGGCTGCACCACAGATTTTGCGGCTTCGACTGGAAATGGATCGATCAGCTGCGGCCGGACGAGGTTTGGTGGATGCCGACCGAACGCTTCATCGTCTGCGGGAAAGGGGGCGTCCGGCCAATCGGTCTGCCCCCCTTGGACACGGCCGGAGAGCATTGAGGGCACGCAGAGCGAGTCAGGCATCCAGAAGGGCTGCCGAAAGATCGCGAGCGGTCGTCAGCTACCAGCCGCCGAACCAGATGCCCAACCCATGCACGATCCCGACCGGAAAAAAGGTGGCGCCTGCGATCATGAGTGGGCGATGACCGTTGGTTGCGCAAAATATGATGGATGTCAGCCACGCCGAATAACATGTGAACACGACCAGCGCGATGCTCGCCGCTGTTCTCATGTCCATCGCCCCAATTTCGCGCCGCGCCATCGGCTTGCCCCCACTTCTAAAGCGGTCGCGTGTCAAATGGGCATCTATCTGCGCCACGACAACCAGCGCGCCGCAATTATTTAAGCCCCGTCTCGACCTCGCGTGCGCCCTATAAGATGGATGAAACGTCTAAAGCAACATCATCCTCACTGGAACGGTCGGGCCGATAAAGTTTCTTGTGAAAACAATGTGATCATCTCCTGCTCAACTTAAATAGAGCCGTTGCAGAGTCGCTTCGTCCATCGCATCTGGCGACGCGTGGAGCGCCGTGCTGCCGCGCGACAGCACGTAGACGTCCGTTGCGATCTTTAACAGTCGCGGCACGGTCTGCTCGGCGACCACGACAGTGGTGGCCAATTCGCCCGTACCCGTTCAATAACATCGAAAACCGCCTGCACCATCACGGGCGACAGGCCAAGACTTGGCTCATCCAACATCAGCAGCCGAGGCCCGCCCATCAGAGCCATTCCGATCACCAGCATCTGCAACTGCCCGCCGGAGAGCACACCCGCCTGCCGATGTTGCATCTCCCGCAGGAACGGGAAGTAATCAAACACCAGTTGCATGCGCTCGCGCGCCCCGGCCCGGCTTATCAGCGAGGCCGCCTTGAGATTCTCTTGAATCGTCAGCTCGCGGAAGCACTGCCGGCCGTCCTGCACCAGCGCGATGCCACAACGGGTGATGGTGGCCGGATGAGACCCAATCAGTGATCGACCCTCGAAGACGATCCGGCCGCCGACGATCTCGCCGAGTTCGAACGGCAACATCCCAGTCACGGCCTTCATCAGTGTCGTTTTGCCAGCGCCGTTGGGTCCGAGCAGGGCGGTGATGCCGCCCTGCTCGATCGTCATGCTCACGTGTTGAAGTGCAACAATCGCCGAATCATAAGTCACCGAAACGTCGTTGACCTCGAGTAGTGCCACCGCTTTGCAACCCCTAGCTCAGCGAGCGTCAATCCATTCCCCCGCAGGAACATATTTTCCGTCTTTAATCTCAGCGATCCGCGCGACCGTCGAACCCTGATGACCCGCGTAGTTCAGTGGCGGCGTGATGCCGCCGTCATCAAGTCCCTTGAGCCCCTCGGTGGCATCGCGCACGGCCAAGCGGAAAGCCTTGATGTCGTCCGGAACCTTGCCGTCATTCTTCTTGATCGCGACATCGATGGCCGACGCTATGACGATCCCCTCAAGCCAGCCCTTCATATAATAGACATCCTGTTTCGCGATCTTGTTCTTTTCACGGAATGTATCGATTTGCTTCATCGCCGGGATATCGGAGCCGAACGCATTGTAAATCTGGATCGCTCGAAAACCCTCGGCAGCGGGTCCAAGCTGCTCTGGGATCGCCGGGCTGATGTTGTACATATTGCCTATGAACAACTTCGCCGGCAATCCGATCTTCGCAGCGTCGCGCAGCGCTACAAGGGCCTGAGGCGCCGAGGACTGAATATACACCAGATCAGGGTTGGTCGCCTTGATGCGCAACATCTGCGCCGTCAGATCCTGCGCGTCGAATCGGACCTCGACCTGATCGACCAGCTGCAGGCCGAGTTTCTCGATGATGCCCGACTGCTTGATGACGTTCACCGGAGCGCGGCCGTACTCATTGTCGGCATGCAGTAGCGCTATGCGTTTGCCGCCCTTAGCCACCAGATCGCGCAGCGCGATAATGATTTGCTGCTCATAAGTCGGACCGGCCATAAAGATAAACGGCAGCTTGACCGGATCGAGCACCTCACTGGAAAAGGACTGAGTGATGTAGGGCACTTTGTCCTCCGAGATCTGATCGCGTAGTGCCTTCACCGCGCCGGTCGACCAGCCGCTGATGAAGGCCGCGCCCTCCTCGTCGACACAGCGCCGATAGATCTTCAGCTCCTCGTCAAGCTTGTAGCGCCCGTCAAGCAGAAGCGTGTTGACCTTATTGCCTGCGATGCCGCCCTGTGTCTGATTCAGGTACTCAAGGTAGTCCCGGATGCCATAGCTCATCCCGTTCACCAGCGCGTCAGGACCGGTGATCGTACCCCAAATGCAGACGTTCAGCGCCGCCGCGTTCGCTTGAGCCGTGGCACCAACGGTAAGTGCCAACAACGAACCTAAAAGCCATTTCCGCACGAGTTTCCTCCCTTTGCCCGGTCCAGCCGGATTATCTACGAGCCCTGGGCCGCGCTCCGTGCGCGGCGTCCTCTGGGTAGCCAACGCAAACCAAGTGCCGCCAATCCCCGCGGCTCGAAGACCAGAAACAGGATAATAAGCAATCCGAACGCCATCTCACGCAAGGCGGACAGCACATCGGCGAGTTCAGCCGCCTCGCCCACCCGCTGAATCGCCTCCGGCAGCAGGACGACGAACACCGCCCCGATGATCGGTCCCACCGCCGAACCAAGGCCGCCGACGATGATCATGGCAACATAGTCGGCGGAAAGGTCGAGCGTGAACGTCTCGGGGCTGGCCAACCGCGTGGCAAACCCCAGCAATCCCCCCGCGATGCCGGCGATGAACCCGCTGATCGCGAACGCCCACATCTTCGTCCGAGGGACATCGATCCCCATGCCCTTGGCGACGATCTCGCTCTCCCGCACAACCAGGAATGCGCGGCCCAAATTGGTACGCATCAGTTGCGCCAGCCCAAGCCAAACCAACAATAGCACGACGATCGAAATCACCGCGGTCCCCTGATCAGAGGCAACCGGAAAGCCGAACACGGTCTGCCGGCGGATCACCAGACCGGAGATACCGTTGGTCAGCGGCTCGATGGTCTTGAACAGGTATTCGAGAATCGTTTGTGCCGCGACCGTCGCGATAGCAAAATAGAGGCCTCGCAATCGCAGCGCCGGCAGGCCAATCAGCATACTTGCGATGCCGCCGGCAATGCCACCGCCAACCAGCGCCAGCACGTCCCAGCCCGCGTTGCCAAGATTTCCGGCAGCATAGGCGCCAACCCCGAGCAACGCCCCCTGAGCGAAACTGATCTGCCCGCAGTACCCAATTAGCAAATTCAGTGACAAAGCCCCAATGGCAGCGATCGCGATCGCATGCACCAGATAAGCGCCGTAGCGGCCGAGCAGGAGGCTGACTGCCATCATCGCCACGGCCACGAGCACAGCGACAAGCACGCGGCGCGGCGTCATCGCCTAAACCCGCTCGGTGCCGCGGCGGCCGAACAGGCCCTGCGGACGCACCAGCAACATCAGCACCAGCAGAGCATACGGGACGACCTGCTGCAGCGCGCCGACCGAGCTCACAGTGGTGTGGTCGCGCAGAAATCCCTCCAGCGCCGGTGTGAGCAGTCCATCGGTAAAGGCCTGAAGGATACCGAGCAAAAGTCCGGCAACGAAGGCTCCGCCCAAACTCGACAAGCCGCCCACGACGATCACCGGAAACGCTAGCATGCCCACATCCGATAGGCCCGGTGACAGCCCCGTCAGCGTCGCGACCAGTATGCCGGCCAGACCCGCGAGCGCCGCGGACATCGCCCAGGCGATCGATACCTGGTTGCTGACGTGGATACCGACCGCAAGCGCGGCGCGACTATTATCTGCTGCGCAACGCTGCATCAGGCCAATCGGCGTGTAGCGGTAGAAGGCAAGGAATCCGAGGCTCAGCAGCGCCGCCAGCAGCCCGGCGGCAATATAGTTATAGGTGACGAAAATACCGGCCGCTTGAACAGCGCCGGCAGGAAACAACTGCGGAAATGCGATCTGGTCCGGACCCCAGATCACCAGGCAGCAGGCCCGAATGAAGATCAGCAGCCCGAGCGTCACCATCATGACCGCGACTACCGGGGCCTTTAGCATCGGTCGCAAAACCAGCCGCTCGGTCAGCGCTCCAAATCCCGCCATGACCACCATCGCTAGGATCACCGCCGGCACCGCAGGGACGTGGAGGCTCAACAGGTACGAACGCCACGTAGGCGCCCAGCATAGCGTAAGCCCCCTGGGCAAAATTAACGACGCCCGAGCATTTGTAGATCAGCACAATCCCGATCGCCACCAGCGCGTAGATGCTGCCGGTCGCCACGCCCGAGATGACAAGCTGTAGCGCCAGGGTCATGGTTCACCCAAATAAACGCGCCGAACTTCTGCATCCGACTGCACCTCGGTGCCTGACCCCTCGAAGATCTTGCTGCCGGCCGCCATGACAACGATGCGGTCGCAGGTGTTCAAGACGACGTCCATCTTGTGCTCGACCATCATCACGGCACAACCAAGTTGTTCGCGAACCCTCCGAATCACCCCAGCCATCGCCATTGCCTCTTGCGTCGTCAGGCCGGCAACCGGCTCATCCAGCAGCAGCAGTTTCGGATTGGCCGCCAGCGCTCGGGCCAGGTCGGTGGCCTTGCGACGCCCGTAGGGCAGGGTCTGAATCGGTTGATGCGCATAGGACTCCAACCCCAACGGACCAAGCAGCGTCTCCGTCAGCTCCCCCTCCAGCGCCTTGGATTCCCCAAACCATCCGCGAAAGCCGGGCCGCTGCCGGCTCATCCCGGCGCCAAGCTTCACCAGGTCCATGACGGTGAGGTCGTGCAGCGAGGCAACATTTTGGAACGTTCGCGAGATCCCCAGTCGAAGCAACATATTAGGCGACAGTCCCAGCAACTCTTTGTCCTTCCACCGGACCGAGCCGGTCGAAGGCTGATAGCTGCCGCAGATGCAATTAATGAAGGTGGTCTTTCCGGCGCCGTTCGGTCCAATCAGCCCGACGATCTCGCCCGGCTGAACCACGATCGCCATCTGGTTCACCGCTATCACACCGCCGAAACGAATTGTCACGTCGTTCGCGCTGAGCGTCATCCGGCCACCCAGCGATTTCGTCGCGCCCGTTCCCGTTCCACCCGCGACGAGCAGGACCCTCCCATCAACCTCTCCGTTCCTGATTCCCGGGGACTGGGCACGCACCAAGGCCGTGAGTACAAGCCCGAACCATTGCGACCGAGGGTAAAATGACGGACGCGTCGCCGTCAGTCAAACGCCGCGCTTGTCGCGGGTCGCGGCATGGCGGCGCGGATCGTAACCCACCTGCGTCGGATGGTGGGCGCGACAGGGATTGAACCTGTGACCCCTCGCGTGTGAAGCGAATGCTCTACCGCTGAGCTACGCGCCCATCCGCCGCAGCGAAGAGGCGCTTCCTACTCGGTTGCCGAACGCACCGCAACCCTACCGATTTCCCAACCTCCGTTGCAGGAACCACAAGGATAGGTCATCGTCCCGCAGTCCAAGGGACGGGGAACTAGAATGATCCGCGACGCACGCGGTCTGAACCTCTGCACCGACAGTCCACAAGCCGCCACGCTGTTCGATCGCGCGGTGGAACACTACCTGAAGTACCACGCCGACGCGATGGACCTTGTGCACCAGACGCTCGCGGCCGATCCAGGCTTCGTCATGGGGCATTGCATCAGGAGTTACCTGATGCTCGCCGGCGCCAACCCTGCGCATCGCCCGCTCATCGCCGCTAGCCTCGCCTCCGCCGAGGCCGGCGCCTCCATGACCACACCGCGCGAACAACGCCACGTCGCGGCACTCTCTGCCTGGCAGCGCGGCGCCCTCGGGGACGCGTTCGCGATATGGCGCGACCTGCTCGATGCCGACCCAACCGACCTGCTTGCGGTGCGCATCAGCGACACCACGCATTTCCGCTTTGGCCACACTCAAGCGGTGCTCGAACAGGCCGACCGTCTCGCCCCGGCCTGGTCGCCCGACCTCCCCGGATACGATTGTTTCCAGTCCGTCTGGGCCTTCGCTCACGAGGAGGCCGGCGACACCGCCGCCGCCGAGCGCGCGATTGACAACGCATATGCCACAGACCCGACCAATTTCTTCGCTCACCACGTCAAGGCGCACATCCTCGAAGCAGACAGCCGCCCGTGGGAGGGCAACGATTGGCTCGCCCGACAGACTGGTCACTGGCCGATCGGCAACAATCTCGTCCACCACCTGTGGTGGCACCGGGCGCTGATGCAGCTCGACCTTGGCGAACGGGACGCCGTTCTCGCCAGCTACGACGCAAACATCCGCAACTTGGACGCGCCGATGACCAAGGCGGCGCCGGACCAGTTCAACGATCTGCAAAATGCTACCTCCCTGCTGTGGCGGCTCGAGCAGCTCGGTTTCGATGTCAGCTCACGCTGGGAGGAACTCGCCGACAAAGCCGAGGCTCGGATTGGCGACAGCGCCTACCTGTTGCTCCCGCCGCACCTGATGCTGGCGCTCGCCGCCACCGGACGCGACGAAGCCGCCGCACGGTTCCTGGTAGCCCTGCACGAGCAGGCACAACAGCAATCCCGATGGGACGCGGCAACGATCGCAGACGTTGTCATACCGGTATGCGAGGCCGGTCTGGCTCACCGGCGCGGTCAGCACGCCCGCGTCGTTGCTATGCTAGAGCCACATCTCGACCGCATCCGCTTGCTCGGCGGCAGCAACGCCCAGCGCGACCTGTTCCGTCAGATCCTGATCGATTCAGCCATACGGGCCGACCGTCGCGACCTCGTCGCCGCCATGATCGCCCAGGAGACCGCGACCCATGTCGCTCCCCCGACCGAACGGGCCGGCTACGCGACTGCGGCTCGCTGGCTGATGTGAAGGGAGGGCAACAATGCCGCCGATCGAACGCTTGATGCTGGACAATCAACCGGAGCCCGTTAGCCATTATTGCCACGTCACAAAGGCAGGCAACCTTGTCTGGGTGTCCGGCACTGTCGGCATCGCCTCCGACGGCCGCATCCCGGAGGACGTCGTCGAGCAGTTCGAGGTCGCCATCACCAACATGGATGCCTGCCTGAAGGCGGCGGGGGCCGGCGCGGAGAACGTCGTGAAGGTGACCGTCTACCTGACCGATATCGCCGATCGCGCGAAAATCAATCCGATCCGGCAACGCTACTTCGGCCCGCACCGCCCGGCCTCCACTCTGGTCGAGGTCGCCGCCCTGGTCATTCCGGAACTGAAGGTCGAGATTGAGGCGCAAGCGGTCGTGTCGTAGCCGGCCCGACGATACACGTTACCAAGGAAACCGGCGCTAAAAATCACGGCCTTGTGAGTTTGCTTAAATCAATCGACCTATCCTCACAGTAACCGACATCTCGAATATTTGTTCCCTCTCCATCACTATTGTGGAGTTAAATGCGCGGCTTGCTGCGATTTGCCCAACCCCGCACATGACGTGAGGACGCCATGGATCACCCCGCACCCATCGAACCCGTTCCTTTGGAAGGATTATCTTTTGATTTAGAGGATTTGCAGACAGCTCTGGCCTGGGTGGCGAACCGGCCCGCTATTCGGCTGGAGGTTGCGACAGATCATCGCTTCGTGCCGGAGGCTCTCGAAATCTCTCCACCCGGATCAAGGTCGCCTCGCTGGTGTATATGGCGGGACTACACCGGGAACATGCATCTCGACGACTGGGCAAGGTCTGAATTTGATCTCCCCTATCATACACTTGCGACAGCATTGGCGTTCATCGAATTGCATCTTTAGCGAGGCACTGTGGCCTATAGCCACCCACGCGTGACATCTGGCGATCAGGGAGCCGGAGCCTCGTGCCCATGCGCGTCGCAGTGATACCCATTTGGAATGGCGTGGCAACCAGGGACATAGCTGTAGTCCGGCGGGTCTCCCGGCACCGGCGCGATACGCCCCGGCGCATAGTTCGAACTTGAAATGACAATCACCTGCGGTTCCGAGGGTATCGCGGTCCCGACCTGGCGGCGTGAGCCGGCGTCGTATCGATGGGCCACCACGGATAGGGCCAAATCCCGGCCAAACCCTGATTGCGACGTGCGGTGGCACCGCGGAAGACATTATTCTGAAAACCGCCAAGACCGCCGGTCACGCCCGGTGTTCCGATCCGTCCCGACCTAAAGACCGGAGAAACCCGCGCCGAAAATCGGGAAATACCAATCCCGTGGCCGCCGCCACCGCCGCCACCGCCGCCCCGCGCGAACGCTGGCGACATGCTCCCTGGCCCCAGCAGACCGAGTATTACGGCAATCGTCGGAAGCCAGAAGACACGCTCGCCCATGGCAAACCCCCTGGAGGGCAGACGATCGACACCGCGTCGATACGTCTGATCATATCAGAATGTGCGCTATGTCAATTGCGCGCAAGACCTCGGCGACCGGCAAACAGTCTAGTGAACAGAATCGAGGTCGGCCGCACTGCGTTTTCTGCCATCAATAGTTGCGCATATTGATTTGATGCAACCCTAGCGTTACGCCTCCCGGTGCGACGCCTGCATTGGCGCAAACGGTCGGTGGCGCCACGACGGAGAGGTGCGTTACTCCGTTCGCCTGAAGTCTTCTGCTAGCTTCGTGCGGCAGCATACTGCTCACACGGAGCGCGACTTCTTCCATGCTTCAAAATCCCGCTTCGCTTCATCGCCCACGGCAGGAAACAGTCCGGCCAGCGGCCGGCCGCGCGCGACCTCTTCCTCGGCGAACTCATCGTACAGCGTCGTCGCAAGTGACTCCTGGGCGATTTCGTCGACAATGTCGGCCGGAACCACGACGACGCCGTCGCAATCACCCACGATAATGTCGCCCGGGAACACCGCCACGCCCCCACAGCCGATCGGTAGATTGAGGTCGATCGGAAAATGCACGATCGGGCTTGGTGGCGAAGTCGGGCGCTTCAGGTAGGCCGGCAGCCCGGTGCGAAGGATACCTTCGGAATCGCGCAGCCCACCATCGGTAACAATGCCGCTGCAGCCGCGTGCCTTCAGTCGCCCGATGTAGAGGTCACCGGCCGAGGCAGCCCGCGCATCGCCGCGCGAATCGATGACAAGGACATGACCCGGCGGGCACTCCTCCATCGCCCGAGGCTGGATCGGCGTCTGCCCCCGCACCCCGGGGCCGTTCTTGTCTTCACGCGCCGGGATGAAGCGCATGGTAAACGCGATGCCCACCATACGCGGCTGATCGATACGCAATGGATTGACGTCCTGCATGAACATGTTGCGCAGGCCGCGTTTATACAGCGCCCCCGTCAGGGTCGAGGTTTGAACCTTCAACAAAGCATCTCTGGTTTCCGGAAGCAGTTCAGCCATGAGAATCTCCTGTCACGCTTTCGGGGTAGGGGGCGTCACCGGCCGTCTTGCCATCATCGGCGCCTCGCGGATTGAACTCAGATCAACCTTCGGCATCGGCAGCCCGAGTTGCCGCAACACCCCGTTTGCCAGCTCCTCGTAACGATTATAGCTACGCCGAAGCCGATTACGCCATGCCCCCAAACCGCCGTTCGCATGCAACTCGTAGACCAATTCGCGATGGTCGAGCGCCGAGCCGACGTGATCCCACGCCATCTGCAGCAGCGCGGATCGTTGCAGCGCAGTATAGCCGCCTCCACCAAAGGACTCGTCGAGCCCCGCCGCCAGCTCCGGATTGTTCAGATCATGGTCCGATGGAGCGACGACAAGCGAAGATCCGGGCAATGCGCGTAGTATTTCGCCCATGAGCGGTCGAGCCTTGAGCATGGCTATGCTGCCGGCGGAGAGATGAGCGTGGTTTGGGGCGCAAAACCCCTCCGGCGTAACAACTGGGTCGAGTTCGGTCGCGACGAGACAGCTGCGGACCGTCTGCACGTCGTTGATCAGATCGATCAAGTAATCGATGGTCGAATCGTGTGAAACCAACCCCATCGCGTGCGTGCAGGCAAACGCAAGTCCAAGCGTGAACTCGGCCTTTGAAAGCCAACAGTAAAGCTGATGCCAAAACAGCCAGCGCGCCACCGGTTCAGCCGAAGGCTCTGTTAGGATGACATGCTCCCATGGGATCAGCACGTCGTCGAGCCACATCTGTCCATCGAGCTCGTCGAACCGGCTGCTGAGCGGGCCGATGAACGGGTTCGCCTCTCTCGCTGATCGGCGCCGGCAGATGACTGTTACACCAGGCGCATTCACCGCGACCACGAACGTCGCACGGTGACCCTGAAAGTCGATGCCGTTGTTGGCTCCGATGTAAACATCCTCGGCATACGCGGGGCTCGTGTGCATGCCGATCTTGCCGCAAATCACTACACCCGCATCGACCTCCCGAACAATCCTGAGCGCCGCGCGTTCAACTGGATCGGGACGCATGCGATAGCCGATCGTAGCGGCCCCAGCCGCGAAAGTAAGAAAGCGGCCAGTACGCGCGATCTTTGCACGATATGCCTCCGCATTCTGAGTCCCAGCGGCCGAGGCACCGCGCTGCCCGACTGCATGTAGCACCCCAAGTGCGATCATGTGGCCATAGGCCGGTGTGTGGGTAATATTGCCCGCGCTGAGAAAGGTCGTCGCTGAGAAGCTCCGGCCCATCCGAGCCAGATCATCGGCACTGCGCGGCACGAGGTAACCAACAGGTTCCCGTGCTCCCTCACAGGGCGTCAGCAGCAAATCCTGCCACGCTGGATCGAAATGCCGATCGTACCATGTAACGTATTCTTCCACCATCGGCCGCGTTGCCGGATGAGTCGTAACATCATCGATCCGACCCTCGCCGAGGACCCAGATCCGGCGTCCGTCGCGCAGTGCCTCCCGGTACTCGGCCCCGGTTCTCATGCGGCCTCAGACCGAGCGCTTGCGTCCGCGCGCGCCTTCTGTATTGCCTGCCAGATCCGTTCACTTGTCGCCGGCATGTCGAGCTCGTGCACGCCCAGCGGCTCAAGAGCTTTCAGAATGGCGATCATCACCGCCGGAAGCGCGCCGACACATCCGGCCTCGCCGGCGCCCTTCGCACCGAGCAAATTCGTTGCGGTCGGTACTGGGTTGCTGCGGATAGAGACGTTGCACATCGTGTCGGCGCGCGGCATGGCGTAATCCATGAAGCTCGCCGTCAGCAACTGGCCCGATTCCTTTTCGTAGACCACCTGCTCCATCAGGTACTTGACCCACGCCTTGCGCCACGCCGCCATGTATTTGTCCGGCCAACGTGAGTGGATTGATCACCGTGCCGACATCGTCAACCACCAAGTAGCTGACCAATTCGACAGCGCCCGTCTCGGGATCAACCTCGACCTCGCAAACGTGGCACCCGTTCGGATAGGTGGGTCGCTCCGGCGCGTAGGTGGCGCTCTCGATCAGGCCGGGCTCCAAGCCTTTCGGCAGTCGAGCCGGCTGGAACGCCGCGACTGCCACCTGCTTCAGCGTCACGCTGCGGTCGGTGCCGACGACCGAGAACTTCGCCTCGTCAAACTCGATGTCGGCGACAGCGGCTTCCATCATTTGCGCCGCGATCTTCTTGCCTTTAGCAATGACTTTGTCGGCGGCGATCACCAGTGCCGTGCCACCCGTCACCATCGAGCGCGAGCCGTTTGATCCCATTCCAAAGGCCACGCGGTCGGTGTCGCCATCAATGAAGTGCACATCCGCTGGATCGATCCCGATCTTCTCGTGCAGGATCTGCTTGAACGAAGTCTCGTGTCCCTGTCCATGAGTTTTGGTTCCCAGCAACAGCATCGCGCTGCCGCTGGGCTGAAACCGGATTTCGGCATATTCCGGCACCGGGCCGGCCGCCTGCTCGATCGCGTTGACGAGTGCGATACCCCGCAACTTGCCCTCGGCGCGCGACGCCGCCTGTCGAGCAGAAAATCCCTTAAAGTCAGATGCTTCCAGCGCGATCTCCATGTTCTTGGCGAACTCGCCGCAATCATAGATCGGCCCCAGCGGAGCCTTGTAAGGCATCGCGTCCGGCTGGACGATGTTTCGCCGCCGCAATTCGATCGGATCGACCCCGATTTCACGGGCCGCGACCTCGATGATCCGTTCCATGAGGTAGATCGCTTCCGGGCGCCCGGCGCCGCGATACGGCGCGGTCGGATTGGTGTTCGACAGCACAGCGTCTATCGTTACATAGGCGGTCGGAATGTCATACACTCCGGATACCGTAACGATCATGGCCGAACGGGGTGAGAAGCTGTCGATCCGACGCGATATACGCGCCGATACTTGCCAACATCTTGAGCCGCAGCCCGAGGAACTTGCCATTGCCATCAAGCGCGAGCTCGATTTCGCCGATATTGTCCCGTCCGTGCTCGTCCGCGAGAATCACTTCGGAGCGTTCGCATTTCCACTTGACCGGCCGTTCCAGCTTGCGCGCGGCCCACAGCGTCAGCCGATGATCGACATACTGCCAGCCCTTGGCGCCGAAGCCGCCGCCGACATCGTAGCAGACCACGCGCACCTTGCTCTCCGGCACCCGGAACACCGAGTTCGCGAGCATGTTGCGCACCCGGTGGGGATAGTTGACGTCGGCATATAGCGTGTAGCGGTCTTCGAACTTGTCATACGAACCAATCGCGCCCCGAGGTTCCATGTATTGGGCATGTACCCGCGAGATGACGTAGCGACGACGCACGATATGCGCGGCTCGGGCGAATGCGGCGTCAGTCGCGGCCCGGTCGCCACGTTCGAAGGTATGAGAGATGTTGTCCGGGTTCTCGTCCCATACGCGCGGCGATCCGGGTTCCGCGGCCTCCGCCAGCGAAGTCACTGACGGCAACGGCTCGTAATCGACCTCGACGAGTTCGCTGGCGTCCTTGGCCTGTTCGAGGGTCTCGGCGATCACCATCGCTACTGGATCGCCTACGTAACGTGCTCGGTCGCTGACCAGCGCGGGCCGTTGCGGCGCGAACATCGGTGACCCGTCCGCCTTCTTGCGCGGCATCGTCGCCTTTGGCATGGCGAGCCCGTCTGCCTCGTAATCCGCGCCGGTATAGACTGCGACTACTCCCGGGGCGGCGAGGGCAGCCTCGGTGCTGATAGAGCGGATCCGAGCGTGGGCGTGGGGTGACCGCACGAAGATGGCGTAAGCCTGTCTGGGCAGCGTCAGGTCGTCTTGGTAGCGGCCCCGCCCGGTGAGCAACCGGAGGTCCTCGAAACGCCGCACCGGTTGTCCCACGCCGTACTTCATTACCATATCAGTCCTTCCGGCGTCTAGAGAAATCGTGCCGAGATCGATCCGAATGGCCCGTAGTCGACGTGGAAGGTGTCGCCGGCGCGGGCTTCGACCACGCTGGTGAACGAACCGCCGAGGACGAACTGTCCAGGCTCCAACGCGATGTCGAAGGGGGCGAGTTTGTTGGCGAGCCAGGCGACGCCGTTGGCGGGATGGTTCAGCACCGCGGCGGCGACGCCGGACTCCTCGATGATGTTGTTGCGGTAGCATAGGGCGGCGACCCAGCGCAGGTCGACGTCCATGGGGCGCATCGGACGGCCGCCGACGATCAACGCGGCGTTGCCGGCGTTATCGGCTATACTGTCGAGCACCGTCCGGGGCTTGTCGGTTTCGGGGTCGATGCGGTGGGCGCGACCGTCGACGATCTCGGCGGTCGGCACCACGTAGTCGGTCGCGCTGAGCACGTCGAAGATGGTGCAGTTGGGGCCTTTCAGCCGGCGTCCGATGACGAAGCCTACCTCGCACTCCAGCCGAGGCTGGATGAAGCGGGCCATCGGGATCTCGGCGCCGTCCGAGTAGAACATGTCCTCCATCAGCGCGCCGTAGTCAGGCTCGGTGATGTTGGCCTGGCGCTGCATGGCCCGTGATGTCAGGCCGATCTTGTGGCCCTTGATCCGGTTTCCTTCGCTGACCTTGATCTCCACCCAGCGGCGCTGAACGGCATAGGCGTCCTCGATCGTGAAGCCGGGGTATTGGGCGCTGGGTGGGCGGATCCGTTGCCGGTCCTTTTCCGCCCGGTGATAGGCTCGGGCGATGGTGTCTATGGTGGATTGGTCCAGCATATCCACAGTCCCTATCAGGACAGCACGGCGGTGAAGTCGGCCTGAACCATGGCTCGGCTGTCGGGCGGCAGTGGCAGCGTATGCCGAGCGGGACGGGCGGTTGCATCGGGGAACATCTTGAGCCACTCGGCATTCAGGGCGGCTCGTTGGGTGGCCGGATCCTTCACCCAGAACGTGACTTTGATGATGTCATCGACTGTGCCGCCGGCGGCTTGGATGTCGCTCCGCAAGGCGGCGAAGACGTTCGCCACCTGCTGTTCCAAAGTGGGGGGCAGTTCTCTGGTGCCGGGGTTGGTGGGGCCGATGACGCTCGACATGACGATGTTGCCGATGCGGCTGGCGTTGGGGATCGGGTTCTCGTGCCGAGCGACCGGCTCGTTGATGCTTTGGCGCTTTGGCATGGAGCGGGTCCTCATTCGGCCGCGGTTTGGGGGGCGCGGAATACCGGGACGTCCTCGAGGTCGGACAACGCCTCGGGGCCGTCGGTCGGCACCGCCACGGCGAAGTTCAGGGCGGCGTCGATGTCGCCTTCCCATACGTCGCGCGGCAGCTCGTAGAGCAACTCGATCCCATAGCCGTTCGGGTCATTGATGTAGAGGCTGTGGGTCATGCCGTGCTCGACGCGGCGGTTGAACTTCACGCCGCGGTCTTGCAGGTATTTGAGCTGGCGCAGCCAAGCCTCCCGGTTCGGGAGCGACAGGGCGATGTGGGCGATCGCCATCGGCATCCCGTTCATGCTCCATTCGGCGGGCGGGGCGGGCAGGGCGGTGTTCTCGATCAGGGCGACGTCGTGATGGTTCATCTGGCCATCGTGATCGCCACTGTAGAAGCGCATCTTCGCCGGGTTGGGCCGCTGGGGCGTGGCTTTCAGCTCGCCGACCTGTTTGAAACCGAGGATCTCGGTCCAGAACCGGTGAGATTCCTCGAGGTTGCGGACATTGAGGACCAGATGATTGAGGCCCGTCGGTGTGACGGGACCGGACGCTGCCGATTGACTTGCTGACATGGTGTTCTCCCGACTCTTCGCAGTTTGTAGACGACACTGTGGCACCGCGGGCCGCGGCCACTTGTTCCGAAGGATGGTGCGCTCATCCTGCCGCGCCGAATTTGGCAGCCGGTTGCGGATGCTCGACCCTGACCCCTACGCTATTGATATCCTGCTGAGGAGGCTTTGTCACATCTGGGGCCGTTGGGGGGTTGGTGGCCGGGTTGGGTTGCCCAGGGGCGGGGCAATAACCGCGTTAAAAATTTCGTTTGCGCCGGAAGGGTGAGTTCGTCAAGCCGCCGGGAGCCGGGCTTCGCTAGAGGACGCCCGGGGTGATCATGGGTGGTGAGGACGACTGTTGCGCGGTCGCGACGGAATTTGGTCGTGCGATTGCGGGAGGAGGTGGATTTTTTTGGCGGACGACGCTTGCGGGGGCGGATTGGTTATCGCGGGAAGGGTCGTCCGGCGCTGGGCTCGCGAAGAGGGGGTTCGCGATCTGGGGAGTGGAAGCGCGCGCGGGCTGATTGGGGCAGGGGCGCGAGGCTTATCCGCGGATGGCGGATGGCGCCTGGATCGTGGGGGTCGGTGGTGGGTGGTTTGGGTAGTCTGTAATTAGCAAGAAACGGGTTGGTGGGGGCGTCAGCGGGGCTGGCGTCTGCCTCGGATCGCGGAATCGAGCAGCGATGGCGGCATTGGTTTGCCGGAGAGCAGTTTTTGGGCGACCTCGCTGAGGACGGACGCGCGCAGCATGGCGGCTCGGCGTTCGGCGAGCGGCATTTTGGTGAGAT
Organism: uncultured Alphaproteobacteria bacterium; assembly: GCA_963778125.1. Classification (GTDB taxonomy): domain Bacteria; phylum Pseudomonadota; class Alphaproteobacteria; order Acetobacterales; family Acetobacteraceae; genus Rhodopila. Next base: position 41,283 of record CAVZTH010000004.1, read on the forward strand.
CGGCGGTGGATCGGCGTGCGGCGATGATCATGGCGGTGGCCCACGCAGTGCGGCGTTCGTTTTCCTCTTCGGGCGATTCGGTGCGGATCGGGTCAGGAGGGATCAGGGTTTGCTTCGGGCCGGATGATCTCATTGGAGTTTTCTGGGCGGCGGGAAGGTTGGGTCCGGGGTGCGGCGCTCGGCGTTGCGAGCGGCTTGCAGCATTTCCTGCATCGGGTTCAGGGCTTTGGGGGTGGGGTGCGGGGTTGGGCTGGACGGCCAGTCCCGGGCACGGGCGGTGCGAGTTACCTCGGCGAGGCGTTGCTCGGCGTTGGCGATGTCGGCGAAGACGGCTTCTTCGTTCTGGCGTTCGGCTTCGGGGTCGAATTCGGCGGAGGAATAATAGGACGCGGCGGTGTCCAGCGGGGCATCACGCAGCACCCGTTGGCAGCGTTCGGCGGCACGGCTGAGGCTGGCGGCGTTGCTGCGCAGGCGGAGGACCTGGGTGACGGAGAGGTTGTCGGCCATCGATCGGTTGAGGGAATCGAGGATGGCGAGGCCGAAGGCGATGATCTGGGCGATGTAGAGGAGATCGACGTGTTCGCGGGCCTTGTAGGCTTTGACGGCCTCGGTGGCGGCCATGCGGGCGTATTGGACGTCGCCGCCGGCGGTGGCGAGGAACATCGGCGTTAGATAAGTAATGATGAGGTGAATGAACACCTCGGCGGGGTTGAGCGGGGTGTTGTTGGTTTGTGGGTTCGTCATGTGCCGCCGGGTGGGTGAAAGTTGGGGCGGTTCTAGCGTGGGGTGGGAGGGTTTGTCAAGAAATATTTCCTAAATGACGACAGGTTCCGCTTGTCAGATGGGCGCTGGCGACGAGACGTGGTGGACGGAGTGCACACAACCCGAAGCGGCCACTCAATAACCCTGGCTACGCGACTGCAATGCGCAAATGCCGGCCATCTAGCTGTCTGAATCGCTACTCTACTCGTCGACGCGCCGAAAGGCGCTGTTCACAAATGCGCTCATTATGCGCCAGCCTCTGGTCCCACAAGGATGCCCAACGAGAGTTCCAGCGCCAAACTAAGCCCTGCTTGTGCCAGTAGCCGTGCGTTCGTGCCCACATGGGCGGCACGGCAGCTCAAGAAACCATTCCGGAGGCTAGATCGCTTCGGAATTTACGCATAACCCCCGCAAGCCATCAATCATCCCCTTGCCGGTTCCAATCTTGATCGTCGCGAGCTCAAGCCGATCGTCGCAATCTTCGATCGCGATCCTGTGGGCTACGTGCAGTGGCGCCTCCCCCAGCGCCTGGTGGTGCGGGTAAAGCAGCGTCAGGCGTGGGCATCGGTAAAGCCGGCTATAAGCCATCATCTGATAAATGTCGGCTTGCGACACTCCCTGTTTCGGATCGTCGATCCGTCGCGCGATCCGCTTCCATTTCGTGTCGATAACCTGTTCAACTACGCCGTTTCGCTTCACGAGTATGTCGGGTTTTGTCTGGAAGACCTTGGCGCCCTCATCGGTTTCCAGGCAGTAGAGGCGCCCGCCCTGCGCCACCACCTTCAGCCCCGTTCCCGCTAGAGCGCGCGCGAGCATTCGAGCAACATATTGCTCGAACAGTGTGTTCATTTGAAACAGCAACGAAAATCCGCTCCCCGACCCGCCTGAAGTTGTCTGAAAACGCTCACAGAGCAGAAGCTTCGCAAGATTAAGGAGCTGCCGCCAACGGGCGTTCGTACGATCGATAGCCACCGCGTCCCAGCGCAACATCGCAAAGGGCACGTCACTTACCTCGGAATAGGCGAAGGCTAGCTCGCGCAGCCGGCGCTGGTTATCAGCCGAGCGCGCTATGCGGGCCAGTCTTGTCGTTGCTGCCTTCATGATGCGGTTTAGCGGAATATCATCGCTTAGGGCAGAATATCGGCAGGCAAGCTTTTGTGGGCTGGCTGCAAGCGTGGTAAATTGGCGCGTTACATTGAGCCGCCCGCGCAACGCTGGTAGGTCGTCGGAATAAATGACGTAGCGGCGCGGCATTCCCTGGCGCAACGCATCGACGAGTTTTGCAGAAAATAGTCGGATTAGGATCTCCAGTATTGTCTCACTCTGGTAGTCATGGTCGGTGACGTCACCGGCTTCGATCCGCAAATCCAGCGCAATCGCCAGCATGTGTATCAACCGTTTGCGAATGCCACCGGCTTTCGCCGACGCGTCAGCTTCGCCTGGGACATCGATCTTGGGTAGGATCTCCAGCGCGCAGTTCTCCGCCGCAATCACTCCAACGACGCCGCGCGCACGAAGTGCCTTGCGGCCATGTTCCAGCACGCCACCCCCTCCCCGCCCGGCTAGCGGTGAGGCAAAAGCGACCGTGGCAATGCGATCAGCTAAGTCCTGCGGGATTTTGTCCGCACTGGGCCCGTAGGCGATGCTCTCCCATTCCAGGATCGTCCTTCGGATCACTGGAGCTTGGCGTAGTCGAACGTGTCGCGAACCTTCCAGCGATATCTAGGCTGAGCCTCGCCATCGCCACTGACCCCATTTGTAGGTTTCAGCTGCCAGCGATCCAAGAAACCGCCTTTGCGATCTCCTTCCCCTTCGTCGGCGTCGCCCAGCACTAACGCTAGTTTGTTCCAGTCATCATAGAAGTATTCAGCAAGAAGCGGGATTACCTTACGGCGCATCACGTCGTCGACATCGGCGCGGCTCTGGCAGCGCATGAAGAAACCATGACCAATCTGATGTTCCCGGTCGAAGAGGTATTCGATCCTCTCATTGAGGGTGGTCAGGAGCTTACTTAATTGGATGCCGTCGACGGCGCCAAGAAATCCTGGCTGCGGCATGAGCTCTCGAAACTCAAAACGCCGCCGGAGCGCGGTGTCAAGCAGCGCAATCGAGCGGTCTGCGGTGTTCATCGTGCCGACGATGTGAAGATTGTCCGGCACGCCGAAACTCGCCTTCGAGTATGGGAGCGTAGCCTTAAGTTCGTAATCGCCTCCGATCCGCTTGTCGGGCTCGATGAGCGTGATTAGCTCGCCAAACACCTTGGAAATGTCGGCTCGGTTGATCTCATCTATGATTAGGACAAACTGGTCCGGTGGTGTCGGCTCGCGCACATCCTCCGGTCTGCTGATTAGCCGGACCAGCGCTTCCCGGCGGACGCGATGCTCAGGAATCTCATAGAGCGTGCGCATTGTGAAGTTGCCTTCGACGATCGTATCGAGTGGTAACGGTTCATCAAGCGTCAGGAGCCACCGAACTTTGCGCCGCTGGTTGTATGTGGCGTCCTCACTTAGCTCGAAGTAGTAGTCGCTTTTTACCTCGGCGATGGCGCGGAACGCAGAATTCCCATAAGGCACGATTACCAGGTCGCCTGCGGTAAGCTTGTTGCGCAAGACCCAGGGCTGCGACGTTTGGCTGGGCGTCTTATCTTCTGGATACCGCGTCGTCCATTCCTTGCGCATTTCCTCCAGGCTTGCGAAGCGGGAATCGCTCCAGTCCACATCTTGCCCCCAGCCGAGTGCTACATAGCCACCCTCGATTGCGGCGCTGTAAACATGTTCCTCACTACCGATTGCGCCAAGCCCCATTTTCCAGAATCGTCGGCCCAAAAGGTCAAATCCTTGTCCCCGCCGACCCTCTGCCGCCGACTTTCGTGCCTGCTCGGCAAGCGCTGCAATCTCACGGAACACGCCGGCGACCGGCTCGAGCCGGAAGCCGCCGGTGGCGCTCGCCCCGTCATCCTCTCGTGTGGTCGGGCGCAATCCTTCCACAAAATCTTCGTAAGAATAGGATTGATGAAAAGTAACAAAGTGCACCTGCTTGGCGTTGACCAGTTCGGCGTACCTGTTGCGGACCGCAGCGTCGTCGCCGGAGTGAGGCAGCGCGCCATCACACAGGCGCACCGCCTCGGCTGCGGTGGAGAAAGTCTTGCCGGTGCCCGGCGGCCCATGAAGTATCAGGTTAGTGGGTCGAGACATGATCGGGATTATGGAAGCTGTGGTGGCGGGTGTCGTGAAGGACTTCCCCAATTCCGCCCGCATCTTAACAATGTCTGGTTTTGGCGATGTGTCTGGACTGTCCCCGCTCGCCAAAAAGTCTGGATACTTATTTTTCAGGTATTTGTGGGTGATTTGCTCAGGCGGATCTAATATTTCCGTGCGTCCGCGCTCTGAGATCTCATAAATCCCCTCCTTGGACGATGGCGACAAGCGTGTTATCAATTTAGCGCTCGTCAATCGATTGAGTGCAAAGTGAACAAGGTTCTCGAACTTCGTGGGCCGTTCCTTGCCGGGATTATGTTCCCGACGCTCTTCATCGGTAAGGCTGAACAACTCGGCCATGGCCTCGACCAACTCGGTCGTTGTTGACTGGCACTTTGAAATTCGCTGAAGAGCCGGAAGTGTCAGTGTATCAACGTTGGGAATGGCCATCGCGATCCTCTAGAACGATTGTCTTTTGACTTTCTGCCAACAATTAGACGCAATCGTGCTCCATGGGACGAAACATTGAGCGTCAATCAAGGTTGATACGCCCAGTGGATAGGCGACACCATCCAGTTTTTAGAGATCTTCCATTATCAGGGAAACGCGTATTTGATGGTAGCATATCGATCCGGGTTTGCCCGAAAGGGCCTGAGTGCGCAGCGCGCGGAAGGCACGGGGCCGAACACCCGCCGAACGGCTAAGTCACAGAACGGCAACTTTCGCGCTGTTCGCCCAAAGTTCAACTGTCAGCTTTCGGCCACTCGCCAACGTTTGGGGAATGTAACACTCCCTTTCGGACGGAGCGAGCGAAAAAGGAGCGAGGTTTCGCGCAAGCCAACCGGTCACGCTGATGAAGCAATTTCAACCGCAAAAAACAAGCACCAAATCCACCATGATAACTTACCGGCCCCCGCCCGTGCTACCTCGATTCGAATGGATTTCGGGCAGCCCCGGCAGGTCAGAACCCGCAGCGAACGAACGTAAAAGTGCGTGACGGCCGGCCAAAACAAACCCGAATTTTGTCCGCCGACCTATTGTGCTGCGCGTCTAGAATTCTGGACTTCTATGGTGAGGTGCGACAGCGAGCGGAACCGCGACAGTTTGGCCCGGTAGTAGTCGGAGCCATGCGGCACCTTCGAAATGATCGAGACAATCGCGCCAAAATGCCCCGGCCCCAGGCGCCAGAGATGCAAATCGGCAAGCTTGTCGCCGTCGCTTTCAATCGTCTGGCGCAGATTGTCCGCCATGCGCCGGTCCGGGTTCATGTCGAGCAAGATCGATCCGGTATCGCGGATCAGGCCGTACGACCAACTCGCGATGACGCAGGCTCCGATGATACCGGCGAGCGGGTCCATCCAGAGCCAGCCAAATGCGCGGGCAAGCAACAGACCGACAATAACCAGCACCGACACGGCCGCGTCAGCGATCACGTGGATGATGGCGGCGCGCATATTGTTGTCCCGGCCCGCCGCACCATGCGCATGCTCGTGCTCTTCGAACATGACGGCGTGATCGTCCGCGCCGAGATGCACATGCGCGGTGAACGCGTGCGGCTCCGGGATCGCCTCGGCTGACTCCAGATAGGCGCCCCGATCAATCATCGTGAATCGCTGGCGCGCCCCGTCGGGCCGCTCGGTTTCGATCGTGGCCGCAGAAGCCATCAGGGCAGGCCCCGCCTCGGCGTGCAGGCGGAAACGCGGCGGCACGCCATCCTCGAACACTTCAAGGACAACGACCCCGGCTCCGGTCGTGATGCGGTGCATCGCATCATGGTCATGCGCCGCCATGCGCGTGTCCGTGACTGTGGCCATGGTGATGCTCGCCGCCGCTTAGCAGCCACGCACTCGCGATATTCACAGCGAGGCCGAGACAGGCAATCGGGATTGCCTCGGCGAAGTGGATCGGGACCGGCGCGAAGATGCGGCTTACGGACTCGTAGCCGATCAGGATCGCGATCATTGCCAGGATGATGGCGCTGGTGAAGCCTGCGAGGTCGCCGAGCTTGCCGGTGCCGAAGGTGAAGCGTGGATCGTCGGCGTGCTTGCGCGCGTAGGTATAGGCGAGCGCCGCCAGCAGGAGCGCGCCGGCGTGGGTGCTCATGTGCAGGCCGTCGGCAACGAGCGCGATCGAGCCGAACAGCAGGCCGCCGATGATCTCGGCGACCATCATCACGCCGCAGAGCCAGATAACGGCCCACGTTTTGCGCTCGCTTTTTTCGTGGCCCTCGCCGAGGAACACGTGACTGTGGGATGGCGAAAATGCGATGCCGCTGGTCTCGTTCATGGCGGACCTCATTTGAGATAGGTGCGGACAACTTCGAGCAGTTGTTCGGCCGCTTCGGCGTTCAGAGCATTCGGGTGCTTTTCGGCGTCGACGAGATGGGTGCGCACGTGTTCTTCGATGACCTCGGCCATCAGACCGGCCGATGGCACCGCGCACTCCGGCGATCAGGTGCATCACCTGTTCGCAGCCAGCTTCGTTTTCGAGCGCCCGATCGATGGCCTCGACCTGGCCCCGGATGCGGCGGACGCGGGCCAGGAGTTTTTGCTTTTCTCGGATGGTGTGGGTCATGACTGAAAGATAGGATAGGGGGTTACCCTATACAACTTTAATCCGGTCAGTGCCGCTGATGATCAAGCGGATGGTGCGATTTCAGCAGCACGAGACAGGCACGAAATCGATGGCGGTAACTTATCGACCCTGGCCTGATTCGGTTCGGAAGGATTTTCCCACAGGATCGATCGCGGGCGGCGTTCTCGTTTCACTGCGAAACAGAGATGGGCTGCTTACTTACCCCCTCAGCACCGCCAGGATGGCGTCTCGCACGGCCTCGGGCTGACCCTCGACGGCGCGAGCGATGGCGCGCATCTGGCCGCGGAGCGTGTAGACCTGGTCGAGCAGGGACAGCACAAGGGGCATGGTGTCGTCCGGCACCGCCATCGCGCGGCCGAAAGTCGTGGATCAGGCGGACGCGGGCGACGTCGATCTCCTGGAAGACCCAGTCGGGTTCGGTGCCTTCGGGGCGGACCCAGCCGCGTTCGACCCACGACCGAGTTCCGTCTCCGGCAGGTCGGGGAACAGCGCCACGACGGAGGTGAAGCGCATCATGAGCCCTCCCTCGGGTTGACTTCTTTTCGTGGGGTCCAGGATTTCAGGAATTCGGCCAGTTCCGGTTCATCGGCTGGGGGCACGACGACGTTCAGCTGCACGAACTGGTGGCCGTGGCGGATGCCTTTGCCGCGCAGGCGCAGGCGGGTTCCGGTGCCTGATCCGGGCGGGACCGAGACGCGCACGGGGCCGTGGATGGTCGGGACCTCCAGCGAGGTGCCGAGGACGGCTTCTTTCAGGGAGACCGGGACGTCGGTGACGATGTCGTCGCCGTCGCGGTGGAAGCGGGGGTCGGGGGCGACGGCGATTTCGATTAATGCATCGCCGGCGGGGGCGCCGTTGAAGCCGGGGCCGCCCTGGCCGCGCAGGCGGAGGACGTGGCCGTCCTCGGTGCCCGGTGGGATGCGCACGTCGAGGGTCTTGCCCTCGGGCAAAGTGAGGCGGCGGGTGGTGCCGGTCGCGGCATCGACGAAGCTGACGGTCAGCGAGTATTGCATATCGCGGCCACGCATGGGCTGGCCGGTGGCTCCCCAGTCGGAGCGCTGGCCGGCATCGGCCGAAGGCCTGGGCGAGGAAAGCCTCCAGGTCTTCCTGGCTGAACCCGCCGCCTGCGGTTTCGTAGCGTTCCTGGCCGGGGGCATCGCGGTAGTATTGCCGCTGCTGGTGGACTTCATGGCCCTCGGCGTCGATCTCGCCGCGGTCGAAGCGGGCGCGCTTGTCCTTGTCGGAGAGCAGGTCGTAGGCCGAACTGATTTCGCCGAAACGGGTTGCGGCGTCGGGCTTGCCGGGGTTGACGTCGGGGTGGTGCTTCTTCGCCAGCTTGCGATAGGCGGCGCGGATGGCTGCCTCATCGGCGGTGCGCTGGACGCCAAGGGTTTCGTATGGATCTTTCATCGGTTGCCGATCACGTAGAGATACGAGCGCGACGAGGCCCGATCAAGTGCCGGTCCATTGCGGTTGGCGTTTGGACAGGAAGGCGTCGATGCCTTCGGCGGCGTCGCGGGCCAGCATGTTCCGGGTCATGACTTCCGACGCGTAGTCGTAGGCGGCGGCGAGGGGCATTTCGGCCTGGCGGTAGAAGGCTTCCTTGCCGATGGCGACGGTAAGAGGGCTTTTGGTGGCGATCTGGGTGGCCAGGGCGCGGGTGGCGGCTGGCGAGGTCGGCTTCCGGGACGACGCGGTTGATGAGGCCGAGCTCGCTGGGCGCGGGCGGCTGGGATGAGGTCGCCGGTCAGCAGCATCTCCATGGCGGCCTTGCGGCCGACGGCTCGGGAGAGGGCGACCATGGGGGTGGAGCAGAACAGGCCGATGTTCGACGCCGGGCGTGGCGAAGCGGGCGGTGTCGGCGGCGACGGCGAGGTCGGCGGAGGCGACGAGCTGGCAGCCGGCGGCGGTGGCGACGCCGTGGACCTGGGCGATGACCGGCTTGGGGCAGGTGGACGATGCGCTGCATCAGGCGGGAGCAGAGGGCGAAGACGGCTTCGTAGGCCTGGCGGGTCGGGGTTGGCGCGGATTTCCCGCAGGTCGTGGCCGGCGCAGAAGGCGGGGCCGTTGGCGGCGAGGATGACGACGTGGATCGTCGGGTCTGCGGCGATGGCTGCGAGTGCGGCGTCGAGAGCCTCCATCAGGGCGAGTGGACAGGGCGTTGCGGGCGGCGGGACGGTTCAACGTCAGGGTCGCGATGTTGTCGCCGTCGTGGCGGAGGAGGATATCGGTCATGATGCGGTGTGGATAGCAGAAGGATGCGCGTGATGACGAACACGGCGTTACGCCGCGCGGGGAGCTTGTCGTCTGCGCACCGTCGCGATGCCGGCGGATACCAATCCGAACGGGGACATCTTCGGCGGGTGGATCATGTCGCTGATGGATCTGGCGGCGGGCGTTGCGGCGGGGACGCGGGCGAAGGGGCGGGTGGCGACGGCGGCGGTGTCGAACCTGAGTTTCCTGCAGCCGGTGAAGGTGGGGGACGTGGTGTGCGTCTATACGGAGATCACGAAGACTGGGCGGACGTCGATGACGGTGGGTGTCGAGGCTTATGTGCTGCGGCGCAACCAGGGGGAGCGGGTTCGGGTCACGGCGGCGGAGTTCGTGCTGGTGGCGGTTGACGACCACGGGAGGCCGCGGGCGTTACCCCCGGGTTGATGCGGTTTGGGGCGTCTCGGGCTTGGGGCCGTAGGTCTTCATCCAGTGTTGAGCGAGTTGGATCGCGTCATCTTGGGTGAGCCAGGACCACTCGGCGCCGCGCGCCCGGACGGCCACCCAGCGGGTGCCTCCATGCAGGTGCTCTTCGACTGCGACAGAACCGATTGTTTGCATGACTTTGTCCTCCTGAGGTTGGGTGTTGTTGGGGAGAGATTATCGCGCGGGGCGGGCGGGGATGTGACCTCGGACACAGGAAGGGTGCGGAATCAGGCGGTCACGTGACTGTTAGCGTGGGACCGGGGTTTTCTCGGGGGCGTTCTTGCTTTGCGAGGCCTGGATAGTGTGGCAGTGATGCCGCTGTAGTTCATCCGAGGAAGAGGGAATGGCCAGCCTGCCGAACCGCCTGCCGGGACTGAATTTTTGTCTGGGGGAGAGCGCCGATATGCTGCGCTCCACCGTCGAGGCGTTCGCGGCGGAGGAGATTGCGCCGCGGGCGGCGGCGATCGACCGGGAGAACGCGTTTCCGATGGATCTCTGGCCGAAGATGGGCGCGCTGGGGGTGCTGGGGGTGACGGCGTCCGAAGATTATGGCGGCGCCGGCATGGGGTATCTGGAGCACGTGGTGGCGATGGAGGAGATCTCCCGCGCGTCGGCGTCGGTGGGATTGTCGTATGGGGCGCATTCGAATTTGTGCGTCAATCAGATTTTTCGAAATGGCGGGGAGGAGCAGAAGCGGCGGTATTTGCCGGGGCTGATCGACGGGACGCAGGTTGGGGCGCTGGCGATGAGCGAGCCGGGGGCGGGGTCGGATGTGGTGGGGATGCGGACGCGGGCGGACGGCGGGCGATCGGTATGTGCTGAACGGGTCGAAAATGTGGATCACCAACGGGCCGGATGCGGATGTGTTGGTGGTCTACGCCAAGACCGATCCGGCGGCGGGGCCTCGGGGGATTACGGCGTTTCTGGTGGAGAAGGGGTTTGCCGGGTTCTCGACGGCTCAGAAGCTGGACAAGCTGGGGATGCGGGGGTCGAATACTTGCGAATTGGTGTTCCAGGACTGTGAGGTGCCGGAAGAGAATGTGCTGGGATCTGTCGGGCGTGGCGTGAACGTGCTGATGAGCGGGCTGGATTATGAGCGGGCGGTGTTGGCGGCCGGTCCGATCGGGATCATGCAGGCGTGCATGGATGTGGTGGTGCCGTATGTGCATGAGCGCAAGCAATTCGGGCAGGCGATCGGCGAGTTCCAGTTGATGCAGGGCAAGCTGGCGGACATGTATACCACGATGAATGCTTCGCAAGGCTTATGTTTATGCTGTGGCGAAGGCTTGCGACCGAGGGGAAACGACTCGCAAGGATGCGGCAGGGGCGATCTTGTATGCGGCGGAGAAGGCGACTTGGATGGCGCTTGGAGGCGATCCAGGCGCTTGGGGGGAATGGTTACATCAATGACTATCCGACCGGGCGGTTGTTACGCGATGCCAAGTTGTACGAGATCGGGGCTGGGACGAGCGAGATTCGGCGGATGCTGATCGGGCGCGAGTTGTTCTCGGAGACGGCGTGATGCGGGTTCGCCGATGACTGCGATCCGGTCGGATATTTCGCCGCGGTCTGCTGAGTTTGTGGCCAATGCCGCGGCTATGGGGGCGCTTGTCTCGGACCTGCGTGAGAAGGTCGCTGAGGCTTCTCAGGGCGGTGGAGCGGTGGCGCGGGAACGTCATGTGGCCCGCGGTAAACTGCTGCCTCGGGAGCGGGTCGCGGCTTTGATCGATCCGGGGTCGCCGTTTTTGGAATTGTCGCAGCTTGCGGCGTATGGGCTGTATGGGGGCGAGGTTCCTGCTGCCGGGATCGTGACGGGTGTTGGTCGCGTGTCGGGGCGGGAATGCGTGATTGTGGCCAATGATGCGACCGTCAAGGGCGGCACCTATTTTCCCATGACGGTCAAGAAACATCTTCGCGCGCAGGAGATCGCTCGGAAGAATGGGCTGCCTTGCGTGTATCTGGTTGATTCCGGGGGGGCGTTCCTGCCGATGCAGGACGAGATTTTTCCGGATCGGGAGCATTTCGGGCGCATTTTCTTCAATCAGGCCAATATGTCGGCGGAGGGGATTCCTCAGATCGCGGTTGTGATGGGGTCTTGCACGGCGGGCGGGCGCCTATGTGCCGGCGATGAGCGATGAGAGTATTATCGTTCGGAAGCAGGGCACGATTTTTCTCGGCGGACCGCCGTTGGTGCAGGCGGCGACCGGCGAGATTGTCTCGGCCGAGGACTTGGGCGGGGCTGACGTGCATGCGCGCACGTCGGGCGTGGTGGATCATTACGCTCGCAACGACCACCACGCGTTGTCGATTTGCCGCCGTATTGTTGCTGGTTTGAACCGGGAGAAATCGGCTGGGCTGGTGCGGCGGGCGGTGGAGGTGCCGAGATATGATCCCGCTGAGCTGCATGGGGTGGTGCCGACCGATTTGCGTGCGCCATACGACGCGCGGGAGGTCATCGCGCGTATCGTCGACGGCAGCGTGCTGGATGAGTTCAAGAAGCTGTACGGGACGACGCTGGTTTGCGGCTTCGCGCATCTTTATGGCTATCCGGTTGGCATTATCGCGAACAATGGGATTTTGTTTTCGGAATCATCGCTGAAGGGGGCGCACTTCATCGAGTTGTGCAGCCAGCGGGGCATTCCGTTGATCTTCTTGCAGAATATCACTGGGTTCATGGTGGGGCGCAAGTACCAGAGCGGGTGGTATCGCCAAGGATGGGGCCAAGTTGGTTACGGCGGTCTCTACTACGGCCGTGCCGAAGATTACTTTGATTATTGGCGGCAGTTACGGTGCCGGCAATTATGGGATGTGCGGGCGAGCGTATGATCCTCGGTTTTTGTTTATGTGGCCGAATGCGCGGATTTCGGTGATGGGAGGCGAACAGGCGGCCGGGGTGCTGGCGACGGTGCGCAGTGGGTCGGCTGAATGGACGAAGGAACAGGAGGAGGCTTTCAAGGCGCCGATACGCGCGCAGTATGATTCTCAGGGCCATCCGTATTATGCGAGTGCGCGGCTTTGGGATGATGGGATCATTGATCCGGCGGATAGCCGGCGGGTGCTGGGTTTGTCGCTTTCGGCCGCGTTGAACAAGCCGATGCAGGATACGCGCTTCGGCGTGTTCCGGATGTGACGGAAATGTTTCGTTCGCTGCTGATCGCCAATCGCGGCGAAATCGCCTGCCGCATCGCTCGGACGGCGCGGCGGCTTGGGGTCGAAACGATCGCGGTTTACTCGGAGGCTGATGCGGGCGCGTTGCATGTGCAGGCGGCGGATCGCGCCTATCCCATCGGGCCGGCGGCCGCTCGGGAGAGCTATCTGAATATCGGCCGGATTATCGAGACTGCGCGGATGGCGGGGGCGGAGGCGATCCATCCGGGTTACGGGTTTCTTGTCGGAGAATCCTGAATTCGCCGAAGCGTGTGCCGCGGCGGGGATTGTTTTCGTGGGACCTCCGGCGTCGGCGATGCGCGCCATGGGATCGAAGTCGGCGGCCAAGGCGTTGATGGAGAAATCGTCAGTGCCGCTGCTGCCTGGGTATCATGGGGATCGGCAGGATGCGGATTTCCTTGAGGACCAGGCGGTGCGGATCGGCTTTCCGGTGGTGATCAAGGCGGTCTCCGGCGGTGGCGGCCGAGGGATGCGGGTGGTGACCGCGGCGGCGGAGTTTGCCTCGGCGCTGGGTTCGGCTCGGCAGGAGGCGGCCTCGGCGTTCGGTGATGACCGGGTGCTGGTGGAGCGTTATCTGCAACGGCCTCGGCACATCGAGGTTCAGGTGTTTGCCGATACGCACGGCAACGCGGTGCATCTGTTCGAGCGGGATTGCTCGGCGCAGCGGCGGCATCAGAAGGTGCTGGAGGAGGCGCCGGCGCCTGGTCTGTCGGACGCGCAGCGCGAGGCGATGGGGTCGGCTGCTGTCGCCGCTGCTCGCGCGGTCGGTTATGTCGGGGCAGGAACGGTGGAATTCGTTGCCGACAGCGACGGGTTCTTTTTCCTGGAGATGAACACGCGGCTTCAGGTCGAGCATCCGGTTACGGAAATGGTCACCGGGTTCGATCTGGTGGAGTGGCAGCTTCGGGTGGCGGCGGGTGAGACGCTGCCGGTGGTGGATCAGTCAGCGATTACGCTTAGCGGCCATGCCATCGAGGCGCGGATCTATGCCGAGGATCCGGCGCGGGATTTTGCGCCGTCGGTGGGGCGGCTGGCGCTGTTCCGGACGCCGGCGGAAACCGAGGCTGTGCGGGTGGATACCGGTTTTGCCACGGGCGATACGGTGTCGGTGCATTACGATGCCATGTTGGCGAAATTGATCTGCCATGGCTCGACCCGAGAGGCGGCGTTGCGGCGGATGGGTCAGGCTTTGGCGGATTGCGCGGTGGCGGGGGTGGCAAGCAACCTCGACCTGCTGGGGCGCATCGTGGGGCATCCGGTGTTTGCGCGCGGGGGGATCGATACGGGATTTATTGCGCGGGAGAGCGCGACGCTGCTGGCGGGGCAGGGGACGCCGCCGCCGGATGTGCTGGCGATCGCGGCGCTGACGGCTTTGGCGGTCGAGGTTCCGAGTGCAGGCGAGTGATCCTTGGGATCAGCGTGATTTGTGGTGGCTGAATACGACGCCGGCGCGGGAGTTTTGCTTTACTGATGGAGAAACGACCTATCCGGTGGCGGTGAGGCGTGAGGGTGCGGCCTGGCGGATCGGCGATGTCCTGGGCGCGGCGGAGCACGCCGGTGTGGGACGGCTTCGGGTTTCGCTGGATGGGGTTTGGCGGACGGTCAGCGCGATGCTGGACCACCACGTGGTGACGCTGCGCGACGCGGGGTTGACGTGGCGGCTGACGCTGCCGGACCCGCTGGCGCCGGGGATGACGAGGAGGACGTTGGCGATCGTTTGATTGCGCCGATTCCCGGGCTGGTGACGCAGGTTCTGGCGGCGGTGGGGGACAGCGTGACTCGCGGGCAGGTGCTGGTGGTGCTGGAGGCGATGAAGACGGTGTTCCGGCTGTCGGCGCCGGCGGATACGGTGGTGGCTTCGGTGTCCTGCGCGGCGGGGGAGATGGTGCAGGAGGGGCAGATGCTGGTGGGGTTTGGCGAGGCGGTGTCAGAGGGATAGGGCGGTTGCGGGTTGTCGCTTCAGGCAGGCGGCTGCCGTGCGTTGGTCCTCGGCAGACAGGTTCAGCATGGGGGAAGTGGACGCGGACCACATCCCATCATTGGGCCGACATCCGCTACAAGTCCGCGTAGTCCTCGGCATCTTCCGGGGAAGACCATTCCCAGAAGGTGGCGAACGGTTCCTCCAGAGGATCGTTTCGACGGATCGTGCGGGCGGGCGCTTTGGTCAGGATCACCCGTCCGTCCTCTATGAGGTAGGCGAGTTCGTCACCTTCCCGGACGCCGAGCGCTGAGCGGACGGGTGCGGATGGTCGTTTGGGCGTTGGCGGTGATTTTGCTGACGATCATCGTCCTGGCCTTTGCCGGAAAGGTGGAGTCTCTGGATTATCATGACCACGCTCAAGAGTTCCGTGCCGCCGGTAATCTCGGACGGTCGCAATGCGCTGACACATCGTGCAGGATGGGATACTGTCTGATCGTGCTCTCCAACATTCGTCTAAAGGAGCTATACAGTGCCTCGGATGGCGCACGCAACTTACAAGTGCTCCCAATCTCGGTTAATGGGACGAAAGGATTAGGGAAATGGAGGCGTCGTCATCAGAGGGATGGGGCATATGAGAAAGCTCATTAATAAGGTCAAACCAACTCCCACGACGGGAATTGGGGCAAGCGTTATGCAACTAGGGTTGCATAAGACGGACGAATACATCGATGACATCGTCACAGAGGAATGTAACTTTCAGCGTGAGAGCCTTTACACACCACAGATACCACAACATTTGATCGCAGGCTCCCTTTTAGTTGCTGCGCTGACAGGGTTTATTGTCACTAACGACTCAAAATTTACTGGACCGGCTTTGCAAAATCTCAAGATATTCGCATATATATTTATATTCTTTGTGCTAGTATTGGTTGTGGCAGGACCTTTCCTTCTTAGAAGAAATTATCCGAAACTCGATGATTTTGCGATAGAAAAGGAACTTCTAGATGCCTATCAGGATGAAGTAGAATCGATCGGAGAACAATCAAATCAACGCGAAGAAACAGATATCTTGATCCTAACGAAACTCCGAACAAGAAAGGTCAAGCTCCTCAGAGACCAGATAATCCTGTGCAGAAAGGAAAACCGATTTCGTCACAATGTTCAGTTCGTGATGTCATTTGCGATCCTCATAGCCCTCCTCACCGGTGGTATCGTGGCTAGTGCCATCGCGGTTGCTCATTAGTTTATCGCTATTGCACCTTGGCACTGAATAACGCTGTGAAGCAGATTGTGCCTACGCCGTGCCTAAGACTTAGCTTAAGGCAAAATCTCAGTGCTAAAACTATCAATTATACATCGCATATTTTTAGGGAATCATAATCCCCTCGTCTTTGAAGTCTGCCTGCGGCCTCGCGGAGATAATTCTTGGATAAATGTAGCAATGTCTCGGTCGAAAGCTCTGTAGTGGATTTTAGCTCGCACCCTCGCCATCCCGCTGACCTGTCGGATTCCGCCTCTTCGTGTTAGGCTGACGCAATGAGCAGTGCCGTCCGCCAGCCGATGACGGTCGAACAATTCCTCGCCTGGGAAGAACGCCAGGCGCTGCGCTACGAATTCGACGGCTGGCAGCCTTTCGCCATGACCGGCGGCACCGTCGCACATGAGTTCATCGGCGGCACTCTGCGGGCGCTGTTGCGCGACCAACTTCGCGGGAAGCCGTGCCGTTCGGTCGGCCCGACGCTGAAAATCGAGGTCATGGGCCGCATCCGCTACCCAGACGCTTTTGTCTATTGCACCCCGGTTCCTCCGGGCGAAACCGTCATCCGGGAACCGCGTCGTGGTCTTCGAGGTCCTAAGTCCCGGCACCTCCCGCACCGACCGCATCGAGAAACTGCGCGAATACCAAGCAACCCCGTCGATCCAGCGATATGTCATCCTGGAGCAGGACAGCATCGCCGCCACCGTGTTCACACGCCATGCCGCCGCCTGGGACGCCCGAGCGCTTACCGCCGGCGAGACCCTGGCGATGCCCGAGATCGACGTTACCCTGCTGTTGGATGACATCTACGCCGACGTGACCTTGCCGGAGATCGAGCCCGGTTAGACCGCGTCGGTTGCGTCATTCGCTGCCTGCTGTATTGACTCCCCCCTCAACAGCAAGCAGCAGGAGGAAGCGTGACGCCCGAAACCGGCCTGCGGTCCGCCGCCGAGAGTGTCCCGCTGGACTGGGCGGCGGTGCGTGCGCATCTCGCCGAGCATGGCCATCGGCTGGATGCGGAGCCGCTGCCGCGGCAGTTCGCCGGGGGGCTGGCCAACCTCAACTACCTCATTCATCTCGACGGCAAGCCGGCCGTGCTGCGCCGGCCGCCGATGGGGGAATTGCCCGCCGGGGCTTATGACATGGCGCGCGAATTTCGCATTCTGTCGCGGCTGCCGGACGCGCTGCCGTTCATCGCGCGCGGGCTGTATTTTTGCGATGATCCCTCAGTCATCGGTCAGCGCTTTCAGATTATCGAGTATCGGCCGGGGCTGGTGATCCGTGAGCATGTTCCCGCCGAGCTGGCGCATCGGCCGGAGATCGGGGCTCGGCTGTCGCAGGTGCTGCTGGAAACCATCGCCGCGATCCATGCGGTGGATACCAAGGCGGTTGGACTGGACGATCTCGGCCGGCCGGACGGATTTCTGGCGCGTGGCGTCTCCGGCTGGCGGAAGCGGGGGCTGACGGCGATGGAGCCCGGGACGGAGACACTGCACATCGATGTCGGCGCCTGGCTGGAGCAAAACCTCGTTCCTGATGGGCCGCCCGGACTGCTGCACAACGACTTTAAGCTGAACAATATGATCCTCAACCCGGATGATCTGTCTCCGCGCGCGGTGGTGGATTGGGACCAGGGAACGCGGGGTGATCCGCTGTTCGATTTCGCCACGCTGCTATCGTACTGGATCCACGCGGACGATCCGTGGGCGATGCACGACATGGAGCAGATGCCCGCCCTCGAGGCCTGTCTGTGCACGCGGCAGGAGGCGGTGGCGACCTACGCGCGGTTGTCGGGCCGCGACATGTCCAACTTTCTGTTCCACCGCGTGCTCGCGATGTACAAACTGTCCGTTATATTTCTGCAACTTGGTATGCGGTACCGCACCGGGGCGACGCAGGAGGCGCGGTACGCTCCGCTGGCGGGGATCGGCACGGGCATTCTGGAATTTGCTCACGAAATTGCCGAGGGACGCGCTTTTTAATCTCGTTTTCACCGGGGGGTCCCGGTATCGGAGGAACGCGGCATGGACTTTTCCCTTTCTCCTGAACTGCAGGAGTTGCAGCAGCGCACTCGGGCTTTCATCCGCGACAAGATCATCCCGCTGGAGAGCGACCGCCGCCAGAGCCATCACGGTCCCACCGAGGAATTTCGTCGGGAACTGGTGGCGCTGGCGGCCGCCGAGGGGTTGGTGGCGCCGCATGTCGGGGTGGAATACGGCGGTCTGGGGTTGTCGCACGTCGGCAAGGCGGTGGTGTTCGAGGAAGCCGGGTATTCGCTGCTTGGGCCGGTGGCGATGCATATCTTCGCGCCTGACGAAGGCAACATGCATCTGCTGGAAGCCGTTGCTTCCAAGGAACAGAAGGACCGGTGGCTGCGGCCGTTGGCGTCCGGGGCGACGCGGTCGTGTTTTTGCATGACGGAGCCCGCGCCGGGGGCCGGCTCGGATCCTGCGGCGCTGGCGACGACCGCGGTGAAGGATGGCAACCACTATCTCATTAACGGCGACAAATGGTTTATCACCGGTGCCGAGGGTGCCGCCTTTGCGATCATCATGGCCAAGGGCGAGGACGGCCATGCAACGATGTTTTTGGCGGATATGGACACTGCAGGCATCGAGATCGTGCGGCAGATGGATAGCCTGGACAGTGCGTTCGCCGGCGGCCATGCGGTGATGCGGTTTCGCGATGTTCGCGTGCCGGCGAGCGATATTCTGGGCGAGCCGGGGAAGGGGTTCCGTTACGCCCAGGTCCGTTTGGCGCCTGCTCGGCTGACCCATTGCATGCGCTGGCTAGGGGCCGCCCGGCGGGCGCACCAGATTGCGACGGATTACGCGCTGCGGCGAGAAGTTTTTGGATCGAAGCTGATCGGACATGAGGGGGTTGGCTTCATGCTCGCCGACAATGAAATGGATATCCGCATGAGCCATCTGTCGATCCTGCACACCGCCTGGATGCTGGATGAAGGCTCGCGGGGGACGACGGAGTCCTCGATGTCGAAGGTGTTCGTGTCGGAGGCGGTGTGGCGGGTGGTCGATCGTTGCGTGCAAGTTCTGGGCGGGCAGGGAGTGACGGGCGAGACTTTGGTCTCGCGCATTTTCAACGAGGTGCGTGGTTTCCGGATTTACGATGGTCCGTCGGAGGTGCATCGCTGGAGCCTGGCGCAACGGATCGCGCGGAACGGGGCTAATTGGTGAGGGGTGGCCGGCGCCGGCGCAGGGTCAATCGTTATGACGCAGCGGTGACGATGGTCGACTGCCACCTTCCTTCTATGAACTCGGCCTCGCCATCGCCTGGCCACGGCGGCATGGTGATCGCGACCGCGGCCAGTGGCTCGTTTCCATGCGAGCGGAATTGAAATCCGACGCCGGCCGGGATCGTCAGACACAGGCCGGGGGTCAGAACGATGATCTCCTGTTGGTCGGCGGCGGCCCGCCACATCTCGCCATGACCGGAGAGAATGTACCAGATTTCCTCGACCGAGCGATGGCGAACCGCGCGGGAGACCTGCGCCGATGGGAGCAGAAAATGCGCCATGCTGCCGCGTGGGAGTGAGAGCAGAACCCGCACTTCGGAGCCGTCCGGCGCGAGCACGTCGAGGTCCGGCGGCAACGTCATGACCGAGCCTGTGGGCATGTTTTGATCCTGGTGGTGGTCTGGCAAGCTTAAGGTTCGGGGGCGAGGAAGACCAGCGGCGGCGTTTCGCGGCGAGGCCGACTTGACATCGCGGCGGCTGGGCCGAATGTGACGTTTACACCGGGGTGCCCTCAGGTCGAGGGCTGAGATCATACCCGTGAACCTGATCTGGATCATGCCAGCGAAGGGAGGTGTCATGCGGATCGTCATTATCGGGGCCGGCGTGCTCGGTGCCAGCACAGCGTTCCATCTTGCCGGGATGGGTGCGCGGGTTACCATTGTCGACGCGAACCTGGAGGGACGAGCAACCGCCGCCGGCGCCGGCATCATCTGCCCGTGGGTTTCGGGGGTCGATGATCCGCTCTTCTACCGGTTGTATGCCAAGGGCGGCGAATATTATCCGCGATTGATCGCCGATCTGGCGGACGCGGGTGAGACCGAAACCGGCTATCGGCGGGCCGGGGCGATGATGGTGTCCGGCGATACCGCGCAATTGGACTGGCTGGAGCGCATGGCGGGTCAGCGCGCGGAACCTGCCATGGGTGATGTCTCGCGGCTTTCCGCGAAGGAGGCGCAGACGCGGTTTCCGCCGTTGCGGGCTGGCCTAGGCGGGATTTTCATCGGAAGGCGGGGGTCGGGTCGATGGCCGCAGCCTGACGGCCTGTCTGCTTCGGGCTGCAGGGTCTCGTGGGGCCACGATCCTGCAAGGCCACGCGGCGGTGGCGGTCGAGGCGGATCGGGTGGTGGGTGTGGATGTCGCGGGCGAACGCATCCCGGCCGATTGCGTGGTCGTCACGGCGGGGGCGTGGACCGATCCGGTGCTGCGGGTGTTGGGCTTGCGCCTGGCGGTCGAACCGCAGCGCGGCCAGATCGTCCATCTGCGCCTGGAGGGCACCCGGACGGAGGACTGGCCGGTCATCCTGCCGCCCGGCAGCCATTACATCGTGCCGTTTGACGGCGGGCGCATCGTTGCCGGCGCCACGCGCGAAACCGGCTCCGGCTTCGATTACAGGGTGACGGCGGCGGGGCAGGCGGAGGTGCTGGCCGAGGCGCTGGGCATCGCACCCGGTCTGGGTGTTGCGACGGTGCTCGAAACGCGGGTTGGGTTCCGTCCTGCCGGGGCGGAGGTGCGGCCCTTGCTGGGATGGGTGCGCGGCATCGAAGGATTGGCGGCCGGCACTGGGCTAGGCGCGGCGGGCCTGACGATTGGGCCGTTCGCCGGACGGTTGCTGGCGGAACTGGTGACCGGGCAGCCTCAATCGATTGACCTGGCGGCGTTCGATCCGATGCGGCATGCGGTCTGGGGTCCGGGAGATGCGGCCTTGATGCGGTAGAGCCGGGTTACCGGTTCATGCCGCGGACCGCTTCGACCGTCGCTTTGGTCACTTCCTTCGTGGTCGCCTTTCCGCCCAGATCGGGTGTCAGGATGCCGGCGGCACAGACTTGCTCCACCGCCCGCATCAGCAGATCGGCGGCGGGCTTCTCGCCGAGATGTTCCAGCATCATCGCCCCGGTCCAGAACGTCCCGACTGGGTTGGCGATGCCTTTGCCGGTGATGTCGAACGCGCTGCCGTGGATCGGCTCGAACATCGAGGGGCTGCGGCGTTCAGGGTCGATATTGCCGGTGGGGGCGATGCCCAGTGAACCGGCCAGGGCGGCGGCCAGATCGGACAGGATGTCGGCGTGCAGGTTGGTCGCGACGACGGTGTCGATCGACCCCGGCTTGCGGACCATCCGCATGGTCATCGCATCGACCAGTTCCTTGTCCCAGGTCACATCCTTGTAGTCGTGGCTGACCAAGGCCGCGATTTCGTCCCAGAACACCATGCCGTGGCGCTGCGCATTTGACTTCGTGACGACGGTCAGGTGCTTCCTGGGGCGCGACCGAGCGATGTCGAAGGCGTAGCGCATGATGCGCTCGACGCCGCGGCGGGTGAAGATGGCGGTCTCGGTGGCGACTTCCTCGGGCAGGCCACGATGGGTGCGGCCGCCCTGGCCGGCATACTCGCCTTCGGAGTTTTCCCGCACGATCACCCAGTCCAGGTCGCCAGGGCCGACATTCCTGAGGGGCGAGGTGACGCCGGGCAGGATGCGCGTGGGCCGGACGTTGGCGTACTGGTCGAAGCCCTGGCAGATCTGCAGCCGCAAACCCCAGAGCGAGATATGGTCGGGGATGTTCGGATCGCCGACGGCGCCGAAATAGATTGCGTCGGCCGTCCGCAGCCATGCCAGCCCGTCGGCCGGCATGAACTCGCCATGCTTGCGGTACCAGTTCGAACCCCAGTCGTAGTGATCCACCGTGAGTTTGAACTCGCCGTCCTTGGAGGCGACCGCTTCCAGTACTTCCAGGCCGGCGGCGATGACCTCGGGGCCGATGCCGTCGGCGGGGATCGGAGGCGATGCGGTAGCTGCGGGTCATTGGACGGCTCCTTTGCTGCGGTCGCAGATGTGGTAGCGCGGGCCGGGCGGGGAACCAAGGCGGGTCCGTCAAGTAACAGCTTGCCCTTGAGCGCGGGTCCCTCGCCATGGCTTTCGGTCTGACGATCCGGCGGAGCCTGTGTTGCTCGGGCGGTACGACTTTGTTCGCGGCGATAGAGACACGTCCACCAGCAAATACCGTAATACAAATTTTGTTGATCGGTGGCCGGATGGGCCTAGACTGCGCGTAGAGGCAGGAAGACGCGTCTCGTTGGATAGAAGACCGGCACGGGTTTTCTTGAACGGGTGAGTATCACGCAGGGGAATGAGTTCATGTCCATCGTGCAGTGTTTTGTCACGAGTTGGCTACGGCAGGTCCTTACGATAGTCGGCGTGCTGTCCATAGGATTGGCCACGCCCACGATCGCAAAGGCCGGGACGGCTGGGGATCAAATCGCATCGGTGGTTGCCAAAGTATCTTCCGCCGTTGTCGGCATCGTGGTGACACGCCCGCCGGCGGTTGAGGCGGACGGATCCGCGCCGAGGACGGTTAGCGCAGACCGGCCGACTGTAGCCATCGGTTCGGGCTTCATCATCGATTCGTCCGGCTTTATCGCTACGAACAAACACGTCGTTCTGGATGCGACTTCGATATTCGTGGTTGCCGCTGATGGCGTGCGTTATAAGGCCTCGGTGGTGGGCATGCCGTCGAAATCCGATATGGCCTTGCTGCGGATAGACGCCGGGCGGCCATTGCCGTTCGTCCAATTCGGCAACAGCGATAAGATGCGGGTCGGGGACACGGTTGTCGCAATAGGAAGTCCGTTCGGGTTCGACAATACCGTGACTGCGGGGATCCTCAGCGCCGTCAATCGCGACATCATGGAAAGCCCATTTGACGACTATCTTCAAACCGACGCGGCGATCAATCACGGCAACTCCGGTGGGCCCCTGTTCAACCTGGCCGGGGAGGTCGTGGGCATGAACAGCGTAATAATCGCGCCCGGTACCGGGTCGGTCGGGCTTGGATTCGCCATTCCTTCAAGTGACCTTCAGTTTGTGTTCGATCGATTGAGGAAAACTGGCCACGTCCAGGCTGGAATGCTGCCGATTTTTACCCAGCCGGTGACCTATTTGCTGCACCAAGCGCTGGACACGCCGGATCTGCATGGGGCGCTGATATCCACGGTACATGATGACGACGGGACGATGATGCACGGCGAGATCAAGTCCGGCGACGTCATTCTTTCCTTCAACGGGCAAAAAATCATGGACCCGCGGGATCTGGCGAGAAAGGCAGCTTGGGCGCCGATCGGCAGCGATGCCGTGCTCGAAATATGCAGGCATGGGGCGCGTGAAGTCGTGCATGTAACGATCCAGGAATGGCCCGAGGACAAGCCGGCTGCTCCCAAGGGCGATACGCGGAAAGTACTTGGTCTGGAACTGGCTTCGGCGCGAGGCGCGAAGAATGAGCCGGTCGTGATGGTGGCTTCGGTTGATCCCGCCGGAACGGCGGCCGATAGCGGTATCCAAAAAGATGATATCATCGTCGAGGTTCAACAGACGTCGATCTCGGAGCCTGATCAGGCGTTGCAACTGTTGACGACGCAATCGGGGCAGAAGCATCGTGTCGCGGCTGTGCTGGTCGAGCGTGACAAGAAACTCACCTGGTTGCCGCTTGCCGTTCCGGAATAGGTAGGGGGGTTGAGCGTTGGGGATCGAAGCTTCTGGTCGCGCAAGGACGACGTATCGACACCGGATCTAACTTGCGGCGAAACCGTGCATCCCGCATTATATGCGGATAGATAACGATGCGCGGTAGTGATGAAGTGCCTTTTGTCTACCCCGGCTGCTGCTTCGCGGTCGTATGGCCAGCCGATTGGAGCGAGCCGCCGGGCGCAAACCAGTAGCGATCGAAAGTTTCCAGCTTCAGGGCGCCGTGGGTCGAGGCGTATCATGACGACCCGGCGGCTCGCTGTCGCGACGCGTTACTTAGCTTAAATCGGCCAAAGACGGCGCGCCTCGACGTTGCCCCGGTGTTCGCCGGTTGTCTGATTTTCGCCCTGCTGCTTTTCCTGCCGCCGATCCTGAATGACGGCGATACGCTTTGGCAAATCCGAGCGGGCGAGTGGATTCTGGATCACCACGCCATCCCGGCGACCGACCCGTTTTCCTTTACCGCAGGTGACCGTCGCTGGTTCACCCACGAATGGTTCGCTGAGACCCTTATGGCGCTCGCCTACCGGGCGGGGGGGCTGAGGGGCGTCATGGTGCTGGCCGCGGCGGCGACCGGACTAACCGCGGGCGTGCTGTTGCACCATCTTCGGCGGTTCCTGCCGGGTGTATATGCCTACACGGGCCTGGTTTTGGCATTGTGCTGTGCAGCCCCGTCGATGCTTACCCGCCCACATCTGATCGCTTGGCCATGCCTGGCGCTATGGTGCGGAGGCCTTGTGACGGCGCGAGCGAACCGCACCGCGCCCGCCTGGACGTTGCTGTTGGTTATGCTGGTGTGGGTCAACCTGCATGGAAGCTTCATGTTTGGGCTGCTGCTGCCTGGCGCCTTCATGATCGAGGCCCTGCTGGACCCTGGTTCCGGGCGCTCGGTTTTCTTTGCTTGGAGCCGGTTCGTCGTCGCTGCCTGGCTGGTGGCGCTGGTCAACCCGGATATGCTCGCCGGCTTGTTGTTTCCGTTTCATCTCGTAGGTATGCAGAGCCTGGCCTGGATCGGGGAGTGGCAGCCTTCCGATTTTACTAAACTTCAGCCACTTGAGCTTGTCATCCTGGGCAGCCTTGCGCTTGGCTTGTCTGGGCGCGTCCGACTGCCTGCGATCCGGTTGATCATGTTTCTGGGCCTCGTTCACCTGGCTCTGATACATGCCCGCAATCAACAGCTTTTGGGTATCGTGGGCGCGCTGATCCTGGCGGAACCAATCGGCGAGTGCCTTTGTCGAGGCCGAGTGGAAGCGCGCCGTGGAGTTTGGGGAGGTTTGTGGGCTGGGGCTTTTCTTGTTGCTCTGGCGGCGTTGATAGTCCGTGTCGCGCTGCCTCTGGGGCCGGAGCGCACAGGTACGACTTTCAGCGCGGCACTCGAGGCCGTACCGCTTTCGCTGCGGGCGCAGCCGGTGCTGAATGAGTATGGTCTCGGTGGGCAGTTGATCTTTAACGGCGTCCGACCCTTTATCGATAGTCGTGCCGACCTTTATGGCGACGAATTCCTAACGCGCTATCGGCGCATAGATGTTGCGGACCGCGCGGAGCTGGAGCGCACGCTGTCCGAATACCGCATTACTTGGACGATATTTCCGGCTGGCCATCCGATCGTATCGGTCATGGACGAACGCGCGGGGTGGCGGCGTTTGGTCGACGCGGGTGGGATTGTCATCCACGCTCGGGAGGATGCGGCGCAGGCGATGCAAAGCGGCGACGGCGCTTGCTTTAGAGACGCAGTGGTATGAAAGGGCTATGACGTCATCGCATGGCTGCAGCGGATACGAGCGTCGCCGACATGGAATACCGGGCGGCGCGGCGGGACGGTTCTTTGCCGATCCGCCGCGCCGGGGCACAGCGTTATTTTGCCGCTTCGGCCGCTGGAGGCATGGTCATATTGTCCGTCTCCATCCGGATCTTCCATGTATCGCCATCGCGCACGTCGGTGGTGGTCCAATACCCCTTCACATGCATCGGCCCGTTCGGGCTTTGAAATACCCCGGACCAACTCCCGGTCCTCAATCTCACTGTGTCCCCGATCATTATTACCCGATCGAGCTTGGCCGGTTCCGGGGTGATGGATTTGAGGTCTTCCGCAAAAAGCTTCTGAATCGCCGCTCGGCCAAATATGGGCCCGTCAGGTCTGATGAAAGTGGCATCCTCGGAGTAGAGGGCGGCTAGTCCAGCGGCGTCCTTGGCTTGGCTCGCCTTGTTAAACGCCTGGACCACGCTTTCGCCGGCCTGTCGTGCATCCTGATCGGAGACGTGCTGTGCCGCAGCCGGCATTGCCAGTCCGATCGACACAATCGGGACGATAGAAAAAACACGTAACATCATTGTCTCCTCTGGGTGTTTTCTTGTGTCGCTGCGCCTAGCCGAAGTCCGTCTAAGCGCTGCCACTGCTTCGTGGAGTTGATAGCCATCGTCAGGGCGTTTGCGTCGAAGGCAACCCGAGCTTACCAGGGACATGTAACATGGAGTTGTCACGCCGAAGCGCCTGCCATATAATTTCGGAGTTTTTAAAAATGCCGTGCGCTTTAAGGGCGGCCTTTCGCGACCGACAGTACAGACCGGAGACCGTCATATGCGTGATCCGACCCACGTATTGCCGCCGGGTAACGGCACTCAGCCGGCGTTAGCAAGCTCGCGTGCCACCTCGACCTCGGCTCCTTTACGCTGGACCTGGACGGTCGAATTCTGATCGGTCCGTCCGGTCGCGAGGTCGAGTTGCGGCGGCGGGAGTTTGATCTGCTGCTGACATTTGCGCGCAGCCCCGGTCGGGTGATGAGCCGAGAAACTCTCTTGGATGCTATCGCCGGCCGTGAGGCTGAGGCCTTTGACCGGACGATCGATGTGTACGTTGGCCGTCTCCGCCGGAAGATCGAGGCCGACCCCAAGAAGCCTCGGGTAATCGTCACCGTTCCCGGCGTCGGGTATCGGCTTTCTGCCACTTCGAACGTCGCGAACTGCCAGTCGAATGGTGCACGACATTTGGACGAGGCGGCAATTCACGCCGGGGCTGGTATCCTCTCATCCATCAATAAGGCGAGCTCTGGACTTGATGCCCAGGCGAGATCCGCTCCATATGCCGAAGACGCGACCGTGATCCGCTCTGAGAGGCTACTTTCCGGGCGGGCAGCTATCGAGGAAGCCTGGGAACAGGCCTACGATCGTTTCTGTCCAAACCCATCAAAGCTCGAACATGTCGTGGCGATCGGGAGTGCCATGATGTTAAGGGCCGGAAGTTGGTCAGGCACGTATCAGGGGGCCGCCGGCCTTGTTCATCAATGGGGTTCGTGGACAACGACCGATGTGATTCGCGGTACCACTTGGCAAATCCACACCGAGACGATTTTTACACACTCCGCGTCCCCGGTGCCGGCGGCCAGGCCGCGGTAGCTGCAACCGCCGGGCCTAGCGATGCGCACCCAGACGTTCGAGCCCACCGTCAGCACAGAATCTGGGCTATGTTTCAAGCCCGTTTCGCATCGCGTCCGAGACCGCCGTACAGATCAAGCATGCGGTACTGCCACTGGGCGACAGGGTCATTATCCTCAAGTAAGGGAAACAGGCTCGCGCAGCGTGGCCACATCAACGTTCCTGCAACGATATGATCAGCGTAGCTCGGCGCTGCTCCGCCGAGCCATTCCTGCCGCCGCAATACCAGCCGGATCGGCAGCAGTAAATCCCGAAACGCCGCCAGCCGGTCGTCGCGGCCCGCCTGGACCGCTTCAAGACTGGCGCCGAAACGAGCCTCCCGGCTTGAGCGAAAATACTCGACGTCCTTTGGGTCGATGATGTCCAGCAGGTCCCGCACGATGAACCGGACGATCCCGCCGACCAGCACTGCATCGGCCCAACTATTGATGAACAAGGCATGGGCACGCCCGGTCCCGCCACCGAACAGTGTTGGGGCGGGCACCTGCTCCTCCAGATATTCGGCGATCGCCCAACTGTCGGACACCACCTTTCCGCCGTCCTTGATCACCGGCACCTTCGCCTGACCGGAGAACGCGATCTCGTCGCGGTCGGTGAAGCGCCAGGGCACGGTCTCCACCGGCAAGCCTTTGTGGGCGAGGGCGAAGCGGGTCCGCCAGCAATATGGGCTGAACCGTACATCCGGGTCCGCTCCGGCAAGGTCATACAGAACGATGCTCATGGCGCATCTTGATCCTGATTTCCCTCATTCGTCCAGTTTCCTTGGCTAGGAGACGCAAGAGCGCGCTGCCGGGCTGAGCTATCTTAAGCGGAACCGCTGGATCTTCCCGGTCTGCGTCTTCGGCAGTGCCTGCACGAATACCACAGAGCGCGGATACTTGTACGGCGCGATTGTCGCTTTGACGTGGTTCTGCAGCCGCAACCGCGTCGCATCGTCCGGCGCTACGTCGTCCGCCAAGACGACATGAGCCTGCACGATCTGCCCTCGCTCGTCATCAGCGACACCGATCACCGCACATTCCTTGACCTCGACAGCAGACAATAGAGCTGCTTCCACCTCCGGCCCGGCGATATTGTAGCCAGCCGAAACGATCATGTCGTCGGATCGAGCGGTGAAATGAAAAGCCCCCGCCGCGTCCTGCACAAACAAATCCCCGGTCATATTCCACCCGTCGCGCACGTAGACCGATTGTCGTCCGTCCGCCAGGTATCGGCACCCCGTCGGACCTCGCACCGCCAGATGGCCAACCGTGCCGCGCGGGACTTCGTTCATGTCGTCATCGACGACCCGCGCCTGATACCCGGTGACAGGGCGCCCCGTCGTGTTCGGGGCCATATCATCGACCCGATTCGTAATGAAGATGTGCAACATCTCGGTCGAACCGATCCCGTCGAGGATCGGCTTCCCGGTCTTCTGGATCCAGTCTTCGAAAATCGGTCCTGGCAACGTCTCGCCCGCGGACACAGCGATGCGCAGCGATGACAAATCCGCGCCCTTTTCCATCGCCTGCAGCATCGCCCGATACGCCGTCGGCGCGGTAAAACTGATGGTTGCCCGATAGGTTTGGATAATCTCGATCATGTTCGGTGGCGACGCATATTCCAACAACGTCGCCGCGGCACCGAAACGCAGCGGGAAAATCGCCAGGCCGCCGAGCCCGAACGTGAACGCGAGCGGGGGCGATCCGACGAAGACATCTTCCGGGGTCACTCCAAGCACCTCCTTCGCATACGCGTCCGCGATGATCAGCAGATCACGATGGAAGTGCATCGTAGCCTTTGGCTCGCCGGTGGTTCCCGAAGTAAAGCCAAGTAGCGCCACGTCATCCCGGCCGGTATCCACAGCCTCGAATCTGACCGGTTTACTCAGCGCCACTCGATCGAGTTCGGCATCATGGTTGGCTGTTCCGTCAAATCCGACGACCGTCTTCAGGAACTCGCTGTCCTTGGCACAACTGACCAACTCATCCATCAACCGCGTGTCGCAAAGCGCCAACGAGATTTCGGCCTTATCAACGATCTTCGCCAGTTCACCGGAGCGCAGCATCGGCATGGTGTTGACCACGACCGCCCCCGCCTTCGTCGCTGCCAGCCAGCATGCGACCATAGCCGGATTGTTTGCTGATCGTATCAGAACCCGGTTGCCGGGCTTGACCCCGTATTCCTCGACCAGGGCACGAGCGATGCGGTTGGTCCAGTCGGTCAACTCCTTGTAGGTGCGGTGGCGGCCATTGCCGATGAGTGCCGTGTTGTCGCCGAATCCTTGGCGAACCATGGCGTCGGTCAGTTCGACCGCGGCGTTCAAACGCTCGGGATACTCAAATCCCCTGAGCCGCAATTCGGGCCATTGTTCCGCGGGCGGAAGCCGGTCCCGGGTGAACGTATCCAGATGGCCGGAAAATCCCAGCATGCTATTGCGCCTCGGCTGACGGCTGTGAAGGCACGCCGGGCGACCTCATCGAGCGGTATCCAAACGTCATGGTAACCCAGGCTCCGGGCTTGTCCGCCAGAAAATTGAGGACGTATAAGACACTAACCGTGGGACCGTGTCAGCAATGCAGATTGCCGGCCGAAACAGCGCCCCGGCTACGGAGACGCACCCAGGATGACCACCACCGTCGCCCGCCTGCTGGCGGACAGCCTCGAAGCCCACGACGTCGACCAGATCTTCTGCGTCCCTGGTGAAAGCTATGTCGGCCTGACCAGCGTGCTTACCGAACGGAACTCGATCCGGATGATCGTGTGCCGGCATGAAGGCGGGGCGGGGTTCATGGCGGTGGCCGACGGGCGGCTGCGCAACCGCGCTGGCGTCTGCATTGTCTCCCGCGGTCCTGGTCTGTCCAACGCGATGGTATCGCTCCATTCCGCCTATCACGACGCCACCCCGATGGTCATGCTGGTGGGTCAGGTCGAGCGCGCGGACTTCGGCCGACTGGCCCTGCAAGAACAAAACTACTCCAGATTACTTTCGGACATCACCAAAACCGTCATCGAGGTCAACGAACCGGAACAAGCCTCGGAGGCCATTGCGAGGGCATTTCACATCGCCGAGTGCGGCACGCCCGGTCCGGTGGCGGTGATCCTGCCGGAGGATATCTTCGACGAAACGACCGATGCCCCCTTGAATCTGCCGCGTCCTCGGGTCATCGCCGGCCCGCGCACCGAGGACCTACACCGCCTTGCCGATATGCTGGCTAAAGCGGAACGGCCGTTGATTTTGGCGGGGGGCGCACTGCTGGCCGACACCATGCATGACAAACGTGTCTACGCGGACCTCCAGCGTCTCTCCGAGGAATGGGTGCTGCCGATCAACCCTACGCACCGCCGGCCGCAACTATTTGACGCTCGTCATCCCAATTACGGCGGCTACATGGGTATCCGCGTCCCCCCGGCACTCATCGGCGAGATGAAGAAGGCCGACCTGATTGTCGCCCTCGGTGAGCGACTGACCGACACGGTCTCCCAGTCTTACAGCTTCCCGAGCGCGCCGCAGCCGCAGCTTCCGCTGGTGCATATCTGGCCTGATCCGAACGAGGTCGGCCGCGTTTGGCGCCCAGACCTCGGCATGCCCTGTGATCCGTATGAAGTCGTGAAAGCGCTGCTGACCCTGAACATCCCATCCGACGCCGCCAAGCGCCGAGGCTGGGTCGATGGGTTGCACAAGATCCATCTGTCGCTACTGGAAAAGACCTGGGAGCCAACCACGGACGGGATAAACTTTGCCGCCGTGGTCTGCGAGATCGACAAGCATCTCGCGGACGACGCGGTGATAACGTCCGACGCCGGCAATTTCGGGTCATATATACACCGGTATATCGGCTTCCGTCCGGGTCAGGAATTTTTGTCGTCTGTCGTCGGCGCCATGGGCTCCGGGATGCCGATGGCGGTCGCGGGCTGCCTGCGGCGGCCCGGCAAACAGGTTGTCGCGTTCATGGGGGATGGCGGTGCCCTGATGATGGGCAACGAGATCGCCACGGCGTGCCAATACGGCGGTAACCCGATCGTCATGATATCCGACAATTCGATGTTCGGGACGATCGGCATGCACTCCTACGTGCGCTATCCGGATCGCAAATTCATGGAGGCCACCCGCCTGACCAACCCCGACTTCGCTGCCTGGGGGAGGTCGTTCGGCGCCGAGGGCATCACGATCCGGGAAGAGTTTGAAATCGCTGGCGGCATCGCCCGCGCCTTTGCAGTGAAGACCAAACCGGTTGTCGTCCACTGCCTGACGTCGGCGGTGCAAATGAGCGCCTGGCGGCGCTTTGAGGGGACTTTGGCGTAAAATCTACTGCGTCATTGACCCTAGGCCTGCGTAGCGACGGCCCCATCCCCGGCGCCGATAAAGGCAAAGCCCGTCGGGATGGACCAGCCAGGCGGGCAGGACTAGAATGCCCGGCGAGCAGCCCCACAGGGAGAGCAAAGGGATGGACACCGCCGTCATGACGCCGACTTTCGACCGGACCGTCGAGGATCTCGGCAATATCGTTGAACTCGGCCACGTCAACGTCCGTGTGCCGGATCAGAGCAAGGCGATTGCGTTCTACCTGATGGGGCTTGGCCTCACCCGTGACCCGTACCTAATGGCTGGTCTCGACAACATGTGGGTGAACGTTGGGCGCGGTCAGTTCCATCTGCCGACGGGGGGACCTGAGGTCGTGCGAGGGACAACTGGCTTGGTGGTGCCGGACTTGCACGCGCTACTGAAGCGGCTGGACGGTGCGAAGAAGTATCTCGAAGGTACCAAATTCAGCTTCCGTGAGGTCGGCGAGGCGGTTGAGACGGTTTGCCCCTGGGGCAACCGTATTCGCGTCCACGCACCCGACCCGTCCCGTTTCGCCGCCATGCGCGTGGGCATGCCGTACGTCGAGTTCGACATCCCTGCTGGCACCGACCTCTCCGCCATTGCCAAATTTTATGTGGAGATTGTCGGCGCCCTCGCCGGTGTCTCCAGCGACGAGCGCGGCCCTTACGCCTGGGCGCGCACCTCGGCCGAAAGCCGGGTGATCTATCGCGAGACCACTGCACCGATCCCGCCATACGACGGCCATCACATCCAGATCACGCTGGTAGACTTCTCCGGCCCGCACAAGAAACTGCTGGAGCGTGGCCTGATCAGCGAGGAAAGCGATCAGCACCAGTATCGGTTCCTCGATATCGTTGACGTGGACACCAACAAGCCGCTGTTCCGCATCGAGCATGAAACCCGGAGCATGCGCCACCCGATGTTTGGGCGCACCTACATCAATCGCAATCCGGACATGAACAACCGCAACTTTGTTCCGGGCTATGAAGTCGGGCTCTGGGCGCTGAATTGACCGGCCTGCTCGAGTTGGAAAAATGATCCTCCCACCATACCGGGTTTCCGCCTTCAACACCGCCAAGGCATCGGAGAACAAAATCCACGATGGGGCCACCGCCCAGCGCCTCGGCTTCAGCGGGGGCTTCGTTGGCGGGGTCAACATCTACGCCTACATGACCCATCAACCGGTACAGCGTTGGGGTCGGGCGTGGCTCGAACGCGGCACCGGTGAGGCTAAATTCATCAAACCGGTGTACGAAAACGACATAGCCGAAGTCACCGCCGTCGAGGATGCCGACGGCCTGGCGTTGACCGTTCACAGTCAAGGCGTCCTCTGCACGACCGGCCGGGCCGCGATTTTTGCGAACCCGCTGCGGGCGGCGGCTCTCAGTGACTTCAAGTTGATGGCCCCCCGCACCGACCGCACCCAGGCTGACGATCAGTCGCTTAAGGTCGGCGACTGGCTCGGGATGAAGCCGATGTTGATCACCGAAGCTAATCACGCCCAGGATCTGGAAGACATTCGCGAAACCGATCCGATCTACGGTCGAGAGAAGATCCTCCACGGCGGAACGATCCTGCGGTGCTGCAATCGGGTGCTGACGGACAACGTCATTCTTCCAGCTTGGATCCACATGGGCAGCACGGTCCGCAACCTCGGTCTCGCGCATGTCGGCGACACATTGAACGCGCGCGCCAGAATCACCAAAAACTATGAGCACAAGGGCCACAAGTGGGTGGAACTCGACTGTATGGTGGTTGCCAACGAAACAACACCGCTGGTTCGGGCGACCCACATCGCGATCTATCGACCCCGCCAGTTGGCCGAAGCAGCGTAGGGTTCCACGGTCTAGCGGAACCGTTTGGCGGCTGGTTCGCTTATCTCGGTTGTCGAGTGTGAGAACTTGACCAACGCCGGCGCGGTGAACAAGGTGCACCGCACCATGAGCAAACCCGTCATTGAATATCAGGATATTGTTCGGCCCGAATGGATCGATTCCAATGGGCACATGAACCTCGCCTACTACGTCGTCGTGTTCGACCTGGCTACCGACGCGCTCTATAAAGCCCTGGATATCGGCGACGCGTATCGCGAAGCATCGGGCAATTCATGTTTTACCGCCGAAACACATACGCTCTATGAGCGAGAAGTCCACCTCGGAGACAAACTTTTGGTCCGGACGTGGCTGCTGGGTGCCGATAAGAAGCGGCTGCACTATTTCCACGAGATGTTCCATACCGAAAGTGGCGAGCGTTCCGCTGCACAGGAGCTGATGGCCCTGCACATCGACATGAGCATTCGCCGAGTGGCGGACTTTCCGCCGGAGAAATACGCTGCCTTGCAGGTCGCTGCGAGAGAATACGCGCCGGCGGCCCCGCCGAGGGGTGCCGGAAGAAGGATCGCGTTGCCAGATTAGCCGCGTTGTGTCGAATACTTGTTCCCTCTTGCCGGCCACCTCCGTGGCTCTCCTTTGTCCGTGATGGTAAACTCTTTGCTTGCTCACCAACCGTCGGGCCTCGCCCGAGGTAATAATGAAAGCGGTAGAAGCATCACCTGGCCGGGAAGGGAGAAAACAATGAAACTGATGTGGTTCCACTTGATGCCCTACACCGAGCTGCCGGAAAACTTTCGCGGCAAGCACCCGTCGGTATGGGTCGACATCCACTCCTCCTTGTTCGACCCCAGGCGTGCCCATTTGATGTACAACGACTTCATGGACGAACTCGAATACGCCGCCGAGGTCGGCTTCGATGCCATCTGCGTCAATGAACATCACTCCAACGGCTATGGCCTGATGCCGTCGCCGAACCTTATCGCGGCTTCCCTGGCGCGGCGGACCAGTGACACGACGCTGTGCGTCATGGGCAACTCGCTGGCGCTGTACAACCCACCGACCCGAGTAGCGGAAGAGTTCGCTATGATCGATGTGATCTCGGGCGGCCGGTTGATCGCCGGTTTCCCGGTCGGGTCGCCGATGGACACTTGTTACGCGTATGGCCAAAATCCATCGATGCTGCGCGAGCGCTACCTCGAAGCGCACGACCTGATCGTCCGCGCCTGGACCGACAAGGACACCTTCGCGTTCAACGGCCGCTACAACCAGCAGCGGTATGTCAACATCTGGCCGCGACCGGTGCAGAATCCGCATCCTCCGATCTGGGTTCCTGGCGGCGGGTCGGTCGAGACTTGGCGCTGGTGCGCGGAGATGGACTACGTCTACTGCTACCTCTCCTACTACGGCTACAAGATCGGCCAGGCGACGATGGACGGGTTCTGGAACGAAATGTCCCGGCTCGGCAAGGATCGCAACCCGAACCGAGCGGGGTTCCTGCAATTCGTAGGCGTGGCCGAAAGCCGACAGCAAGCCATGGATCTGTATGGACCGGCCGCAGAATACTTCTATGGCAACTGCCTGCACATCGACCCTCGCTTTGCCGCCCCGCCGGGGTACGCGACGGAGGCCACCCAGCGCATGGGCCTGCAGAGCCAAGTGTTGAAGGCTGCGGAATACACCAACAAGTTCAACACGCTCGCCCGCGAGATGGACGCGATCGTCGATAACGGCTACGTTATAATTGGCTCTCCAGATGAGGTTTCGGAACAGCTTCGCGAAGTGGCCACCAATTTGAACGTCGGCAACCTGATGATGCTGCTGCAGTTCGGAAACATGAATAAGGAAGTCACCCGCTACAATACTCGACTATTTGCTGAGAAGGTCCAGCCGAAGCTGGCACCGCTGTTCAGCGGGTGGGAGCACCGGTGGTGGCCGCGCCCGATGGAAACTGCTCAGCGCGCGGCGGTCCCCGCCTTCATGGCGGCCGAATAGATGGACATCGCCGGCCCGCTGCCGCTGCGCCCCCCGGTGCCCGCCGCACCGGAGACGCAACTGTCACTGCGAGCGTTCCTGCGCGCGGTCCGGACCAATGCGCTGACCATCTTCCCGCGCGCCGCATACTATGAGGACAGCACGTCTCGTCGTCTGCTCGGCGGCATGACCATCACCCTGAACGCCCCGGACGCGATCCACCATGTTCTGGTCGGCAACCCGGGCAATTTCCGTCGCTCCCCGGCCTCGATCCGAGTCCTGCGGCCGATCACCGGGGAAGGGCTTCTGCTCAGCGAGGGCGATGCCTGGAAGCTTCAAAGGCGGACCATCGCGCCCGCCCTGGGCCCGCGGGTGATGCCGATGTTGGCGCGCCACATCGTTGCTAGCACCGACCGAGCGGTCGCCAGGCTGACCGCGGAGTCCGGCGAGCCTATCGACCTGCTTGCCAGCATGCAGAACCTCGCATTGGATATCGCCGGGCGCTCCATGTTCTCGCTTGAGATGGATCGCTACGGCGCCACGATGCGGACGCTGATGACCGAATTTGGCGAACGCTACGCACAGCCGCATCTGCTGGATATGCTGCTGCCGCCGTCGATCCCCAACCTCCGGGACTTTGCTCGGTCTCGCTTCAAGCGGCGTTGGATGAAGTTCATCGAATCGATCCTGGAAGTGCGCCTGGCCGACCCGCAGCCTGAAACGCCACGGGACCTGTTCGACCTGTTGCGCGCCGCGCGCGATCCCGAAACCGGCGCGGCGTTCTCCCCGCCTCAGCTTCGCGATCAGGTCGCGACGTTGATCCTCGCCGGTCACGAAACAACCGCCGTCACGCTGTTTTGGGCAATCATCATGCTGGCCCAGGCGCCCGAGGAACAGGCGTGGCTCGCGGAGGAAGCCCGCTCCGTAGTGATCGAACCCGAGACAGCCACTACCGCGATGGCGGGCCTTATTCGCACGCGCGCGGTTGTGAACGAGACATTACGCCTGTTCCCGTCGGTGTTTACGATTGTGCGGGAAACCATCCAGCGCGACAGCGCCGCGGGGGTCGAACTGCCGCCCCGATGCGTGGTGATGATCGCGCCTTGGGTTCTGCACCGTCACCATAAGCTGTGGGATGATCCCGAAACGTTCCGGCCAGCGCGATTCATGCCCGATCAACCACCCCCGGCCCGCTTCTCGTTCATGCCATTCGGCGCTGGCCCGCGCATCTGCGTTGGCGCCCAGTTCGCGATGACCGAGGCGATTTTGGTATT
This sequence comes from uncultured Alphaproteobacteria bacterium, assembly GCA_963778125.1. GTDB lineage: Bacteria > Pseudomonadota > Alphaproteobacteria > Acetobacterales > Acetobacteraceae > Rhodopila. Next base: position 77,463 of record CAVZTH010000004.1, read on the forward strand.
GGCGGCCTTGATCGGCCACTTCCGCGTGGCGCGCGTAGATGCACGGCCAGTGCTGCCCGTCGGGATCGTCACCACGCAACCCGACCACCCGGCTCGCGTGCGGCTAAGAGTTCGCGAGTAGGAAAGCCGCTTACGATCCATCCGACAGGTCGGCTGACTTTGAGCGCAGGCTCTCCGCCAGCGCTTGCGCGCCCCCGCGGGTTAAGAGCCGGCGAAAATCCGAGCGCTGCACGGCAACGCGACTGATCGATCCGTCGGCAAGCACGTCGACTACCCGCCAGCCCGCGGAACTCTGGCGCATCACGTAGTCCAATTCGTGGCGGTCGCCTTTTTTTGGGATGACCTTGGTCTCCACCACTTGCTCGCTACCGACGGCGCGGGTCTCGGGGCTGATCTCGAAGCGCTGGCCTTTGAAGTCGTCGAAGCTGTTGACGTAGGACGAAACGGTGTAGCGCCGGAAGGCGTCCGTCAGCATGGCCTGTTGCTCCGGCGGGAGGGGAGCCCAGAAGGAGCCGACAGACTCCTGCAAAATCGCGCCTAAATCAAATGTCCGGTCAATAATTGGCGCTAATGTCGCGTAGCGCTGCTGGAATGGGGTGGCCGGCCCGGCCTTCATGATCTCAAGAAGGCCGTCTACCAGTAGCTGGATGGGCACCACCGCTGCCTCCTCCGTGGCGGCGTGAACTGGCGCTGCCGACGGTAAAAACATTGCGGCAGCCACTGCAAGCACCACACGGCGCCGAGACTGACGATCACCCATCGAGGCAGCCCCTCCGCCACATCCATTTGGAGATACGCATACGGGAAGCGATGGTTTTCTCATGTGGACCTGGCGTTGACATCATCCAGATACATAAGGGGCGGTTCCATGCAGAGTAGGCATCGGGCTTCACATCGGCTCACGAGTTTGTGTCGCTGGGACGCCACTTAACAGCCCCAACTTCGTTTAGTGGAATGAAACATACGAGACTGTTGAGCGGGGGAGTTGCTCTTGACCATCTTGACCCGGGTTTTGCGCTTGGCGGATTCAGTTGTCGGCTCTTTCGGGATGCTGGATCGGCCACTGGACCCGGACGAGCTAATTTCGTTGGCACGACAACAAACCGGATTACAAGATTTTGGCGATGCCGCGTTCATCGGTCCGCTAGTCCGCCTGCTTGAAGCATGCTCGACCGAGGCCTCTCTTAGCATCGTGGGGCGTAGTGCAACTCGTTGGGATGTTGTTCGGTTCCTGTCCAATCTACTCACTATTGAGGCCGCGTGCGTGTCATATCCGGAGATCGCCGCCGGTTCCATTCGCCGACCGATCTTCATCACTGGTTTGCCGCGGAGTGGCACGACATTCCTGCACCGATTGATGCTGACCGATGAAGCCAATCGAGCTCCCGCGGTCTGGGAAACAATTTCTCCCTCGCCCAACGCCGGCACCCGGGATCAGCGGATTGCCCGGGTCGCGCGGCAGTTGAAAACCTTCGAGTGGCTTGCCCCGGAATTTCGGGGGCTACACCCTTTGGAGGCGACATCGCCGCAGGAATGCAGCGAGATCACCGCCCACGTGTTCCGCAGCCTGCGGTTCGATACCAACTATCGTATTCCGTCATATCAGGCCTGGATGGATGGAGACGTCGTGCGGCATCTGCCGGCCTATACGTTCCACCGGCGTTTTCTGCAGTATCTGCAGCACCAAGATGGTGTTGAGCGGCGCTGGGTCCTGAAGTGCCCAGAACATCTGTTTGCGCTGGAAGCGATCCGGGCGGTTTATCCCGATGCAAGATTGGTGTTCGTGCATCGTGATCCGGTGAAGGTGCTGCTTTCACAAGCTCGATTGACCGAGGTGCTGCGCCGACCGTTCACTCGCGAACTGGATCCCAAGACGTTGGGGCCGCACGAGAGTCGCCGCTGGTTGGACGGAACGCGGCACATGATGTCTGTCGGCGACGATGCCGGTTTGCCGGAGGCGGTTTGTCACGTCCATCACCTGGATCTGATCACCGACCCCGTCAGCACGGTGGAGGGCGTGTATCGGCATTTCGACATGGAGTTTTCGTCGCGGACCGCCGGTAAGATCGATACGCATGTCGCAGCTCAGCCCAGGGGCGGGTATGGCGCCCATAGCTACTCATTCGAGGATCATGGATTGGATGAAGCCCATGAACGGGCGAAATTCCGCCCTTACATGGTGCGATTCGGTGTGACGCCCGAGGCAGCACCGCGTGGCCGGATTGATCGCGCGCCGTTGGGTAACCTACAGGCCGGCGCGCAGACGCTTCAGTCTTAAGGCAGCGGAGTGTGGTCGCCGTTCACGCGGCCAGCTGCTCGATGGTGACGCTGTCCCCGGCGACGGTGGTACGGCGCATGTCGCGCACCTGGCTTTCATCAAAGCGCCGAACACGATGCATCGTCGAACGATTGTCCCACATCACCAGATCGAATTGCCGCCACTTGTGGGCATAGGTGAACGTCGGCTGCACGGCATGCTCTGTCAGATCACGAATGAAGGCGCGCGCCTCCGGCATCGGCCATCCGACGATCGTGCCGATATGAGACGACAAATAAAGCGACTTGCGCCGGGTGACCGGATGCGTCCGCACCAGCCGTTGCCGCACCGGCTTGAACATCCGCTTCTCCTCATCGGACAATTCAGTAAAGCCGAGGGTTCCGCGTGAATAGATCAAGGAATGCTCGCAGACCAGATCCTCTATTTCTGCCTTGGTGGTCGGATCCAATGCGTCATAAGCGGCCCGCATATCGGCAAACTCGGTATTGCCTCCTGCATCGACCACGATCCGTCCCGACAGTAACGAATACTTCGCCGGCACCGCTCGGAATGAACTGTCGGAGTGCCATAACTGATTGCCAAGATTAAACAATCGGCGCCGATCGTCCCGTGCCAAAGGCTTATGGTCCGTGCCAAGGTTCGACACATCCGCCATATCGGGATCCAGCCGGCGATCCGCGTCCTTGGTGACGTTGCCTCCCGCGGTCTCCTCCAATGGCCCGAAATTGAGGCTGAAGGTCTTCTGTTGTGCATCGGTAAGCCGCTGATCGTGATAGATAAGGACGGCGTAACGATCCATTCCGGCCTCCAGTTCGGCGACCTGTGCGCGTGTCAGTGGCTGGGTGATATCAATGCCGGAAACCTCGCCCATAAAGCCCGGCGTCAGTTCGGTGATGGAGATGGACATCTGGTTCCTCCTTATTTGGCTGCCATCGCTGGGGCTTGTTCCGGTTGTTCGTCCGTCAGTGGCTGATCACGAAACACCAAGACCGCGTAATGGGATGCCGGTCACGATCCCAGCGAAGGCCCCGGATGGGTTACGCGTGAGTGCCGAAATGTTCACCGGTTTCCTCCGTCGAAGACACCCTGCAGTATAGCCGTGACCCGGCGGACCGGCCAGCGCGGCCCGCGTCATTAGATGGGGTAACGGGCGGCCGCCAGGCCTTGGCGGTGAGAGTGGCCGTCCCTCAGAGTGATGGTGTGTTCAACCGGAGTCAGGCGGGGCCTGCTCCAAGCATCATCGAAGGGACGACCATGGATTACTATGCCGGAATCGACGTATCGCTGGAAAGTTCAAGCGTCTGCGTTGTGGACGCGACCGGGCGTATAGTGCGCGAAGCCAAGATAGCAGTGAACCAGAGGCTCTGACCGCCTGGTGGAAAGGCTTGGAGCATGGAGATCGTGCGGATCGGGCTGGAAGCAGGACCGCTGTCGCAGTGGCTTTATGCTGGCATGAAGCAGGCCGGTCTACCGATGGAACTGCTGGAAACCCGGCATGTGCGCACGGCTTTCAAAATCATGCCGGTGAAGACTGACCGCAAGGATGCTCGCGGCATCGCACAGTTAATGCGTCTTGGCTGGTTCCGTCCGGTGCATTGCAAGTCGCTGGCGGCGCAGGAAACCCGTGCCGTTCTGGGCGCTCGGAAACTGTTGCAGACCAAGCTGCACGACATCGAGATGAGCGTGCGGGGCACGCTGCGCGGGTTCGGGCTGAAGGTTGGCAAGACGACACCGAAGACCTTCGAGAGCCGGGTCCGAGCTTGGTGGCGGACCATCCGACGCTGCTGGCGGTCGCCGATGCGTTGTTGCAGGCACGCACGGTGCTGGCGGAGCAATTCAGGAAACTGGACAACCAGGCCCACCGGGCCGCCGGCGCCGATAAGCGGGCGCGGCTGCTGACGACGGCGCCCGGCGTCGGATCGATCGTCGCGCTGACCTATGCCGCGGCGATCGACGATCCGAGCCGGTTCAAGTCGTCAAGAGTGTCGGGACCGCTGTTCGGACTGACCCGAAGACAATACCAGTCCGGGGAGACGGACGTAACCGGGCGGATCTCGAAGGTTGGCGACGCGATGGTGCGCACCGCGCTTTACGAGGCCGCCAATGTTATTCTGACGCGCATGGCAGGGGACTCGCCTCTGCGGCGGTGGGCGATAGCGGTGGCCCGGCGCGCGGGGATGCGCAAGGCCAAAGTGGCGCTGGCACGCAAGCTGGCGGTGATCCTGCACCGGATGTTGGTGGATGGCACCCCGTTCGACGCTGCCAAGGCCGCCGCGGCGGCATAACAGGAGGAGAGATCAACAAGTTCGGGCGGCCGGAACAGGGTCGCCCGGAGCAGGGTCCCGTCGCCGGGACGATGGATCAGGTCAGGCCGCAACACGGGAGCGGCGCCGCATGGCTGATCGCGCGTCGAGTTAGATTGGCCGACCGATCCTTATCAGACACCATCAGGTGGCGGCCATCGCGCCGACCGGAGAGAGAGACAGAGCACATGATATGTCCGGTTTAGGTAGCACACGATCTGTCCGATTTAGGTAGCACACGATCTGTCCGATGAGAGTGGGCTCTTTGGAGAGCCTGGATGCGCTGGACGGAAGCCCTACAGGGTGTGCGAGTGATCAAGTCGGAGCGTACTGAATCGTTATGAGGCGAGCGAACTCACGCAGATCGACGCGGGAGCGCTGCTCGGGGTCACCGGCCCCCGCCATCCGCCACCGAAGGCGTCGTATAGGCCACGATATCGTTCGTGAGCATCACGTCGGCCTGCACCGATTGCTGCCGCGAGTCCACCAGGGTGCGCTCGGCCTCCAGCACCCGGAGGAAATCCGCCAGACCGTGCGTGTAGCGGTCCCGCGCCAAGTAAAGCGCCAGTTCCCCCGATTTGACCGCTTCAATCAACTTGTTCCGCCGGGCCCGGTCGGCCCGATATGCCAGCGCATCCGCTAGGACCGAATGAATAGAAGTCGCTCGCGAAACTGGTCAGATAGCTTGCATCGAGCGCCCGCAGGCCAAAGCTGTTAGCGAGATGTCCGGAGACTTCGCGACGCCTACATCGGCCGTCACTGCGTGCAGGCGGGCCTCCGCCTCACGGATGTCGGGCGAGACTGCTTGACATCGAGGTCGTTTGAGAGGCCTCGCGTTGACGTTTCTGTATCAGATCGAGGCAGGCGGTGCGCCGCTCGAACAGCGCGCCGCCTAAACTGAGCATCAGCGCGCCGGTTAAACGCCCTGGTGAGCCTGTAGCAGATCCTGCATGTCGGTCGCATGCTCTTCCTCGACGGACAGGATGCCTTCCAGCATCACCCGGGTTGTAGGGTCGTCATCGCCGAAATACCGAATCAGTTCGCGATAGTGATCCACCGCAATCCTTTCCGCGATCAGGTTTTCGCGGATCATATCGACGAGGTTCTCACCCTCGGCATACTGGGAAGCGGACCGGGTCGCCAGGCCTTCAGGGTTGAAATTGGGGGAGCCGCCAAGCTGGTCGATCCGTTCGGCGACGGCCATCATGTGCGCCTGCTCCTCCTTGGCGTGCTGCGCGAACTCGGCCTTGATCCCCTCGCTGGCGATCCCGGTCGCGGTAACGGCATGCATCGTGTAGCGCAGCACACATACGATTTCGGTAGCGAGGACGGCCTGCAGGATTTCGATCGTGCGCTTAACATCGCCGCCGTAGGTTTTCGTGACGACGCCCTCGGACAGGTTCTTGCGGGCTCGGTCTCGCAACGTTTTTACGTCGGAGAGGAATGGCTTTGAGGGCGAGCCTGGGCTCGGGGATGTGCTGCTCATTGGGCTCTCCTTGGCCGTCGGGATACCCATCAAGGTAGTGGCCCTGAGGGGCCGTTGCCAGACTGAGCGCGGTGTCGTGTTCGAGGGACGCGATCACCTGCGTCTTGGACGCCGGGTGCGGGAGGATTGGGTCGCGTCCGCCGCCAAATTGTGGTCCGATGACGCTTGACAGGAGAGTCCGTTAGCACGCCCTCGGGTTCAAGGCTTAACCAGATGGATAGCGCCGGACAATGTCCAGAGATCGTCTTCGACCCACTGCCGGGAGAAGCGCTCAGCTGCCTTGTGTCCGAGAACGTCATCAGCCCGAACATCACGCGCACCGGCGTCAGCGACTGGCACCCTGTGGAATTTTTCCTCAAGAGCCCCTGTGGGGAGTGGCTGGGCGGTCTGACGGGCTATATCTGGGGCGGTTGGCTACACATGAATTTCCTTTGGTTGTCGGAAGCGCTTCGTGGGCAGCGGCCCAGGAGATGGCGGAACGCGCCGTTGATGCGACGTTGGAGATCTTCACGTCGCAGGCGCGGATTTTACTAAAGCGAGATTTAGTCGATTCGATCGTATCGATAATTGTCCGCCGGGGCACGCAAAGCTGTTTCTATCGAAACGGCTCGACTGAATATCGCACTGTCAGAGTAAGCGTTTCGAGCGCCCGTTCGATCGGGAAAGCGCATCGCGGTCCGGTATCGGCTGCATAAGCTGATTATTAGCTCGGGGAGGGCCCATTCAGTGACAACTGACGACCTATCAGTTCGGCGAGTACGGTTGGGGAGAGCGGCTCCGTGGGCACCAGCAAGAATGGTTGCTGAGGCTTAGCGGGGGATGAAGCTTGGGTTGGGTATGCCGCTGTCGAAATTGCAGCGGGACTTTGTGCCATCGCCGGCGCTTGTGGTATTGTCAGAGCGGAGCCGAGCGAGTTGATATTATCCCCACCCAGCCCAGACGTAGCGTTGATAGACATTTTTGCATTCCTATTCGAAGGTCCTTGACGTTACTCGAAAGGCATCAGCAACCCGCAAACAGATAGGCAAACCGCATGCCAGGCCTAGTCAGCTGATTTTACTACACATTGTGCTGTCTGGTCTAGGCAGTAACTGCCGTCTAGCGGCGCTTACCGGGCAAAGACTGCCGGCCCAGGCGGTATGTCTAAGCGGTGGAGCGGGGTTTCCAGGAAGCCATCGTAGTCGACGATACCGACTTTAGTGTGCGCTGAGTGTTGCAAAGATGCGATGCAGCCGAACTCTGGGCATTTGTTACATGACCGAGGGGAGGTTCAGCGGATCGGCGACATCCATCAGTATTCGCTATTCGCTGAGCGGCCGCGCTCGGCCGGCCTGCGACGCTGTCGAATATTTCGGCCAATATAACCGACCTAGGCGGCGGCGAGATGGGTGCGGTATGGCGACCAGGGCTTCGCGCCACAACCCGGGATGAAAAGACGGATATTTGACACGCATGGCGAGGTCAGGATGCGCCGCTATGGGCCCTGCAGGTTGATCGCATTTTTCACGCGCGGCGCACGTTCCGCACAGCGATCCTGCTCTTTACGGCGACGTTGCTCCGCGATCGGGTGTCGCGCGAGGAGATTGCCCTGCGGGCAAATCCCGGCGCCGCTACGAATATTTTTATGGCCCGGATTATCCCGCGCCACAGCATTATGCAGCGAACGTTAGACGCAGATCAGTAGCATTGCTCATTTTTGCTTGCAGGCATTGGATTGTTCGAGAGATTGTGACCATCGTTTCGACTCGGCTGACCCCGATTGCCGGGGTTTCGGGAGGCGCCTAGCAAGAAAGACTTGCGGCGTTCTTGTGCGTTCAAGAACGACCGTTGCGAATTGAAAGGTTAATCGAATCTGCAAGTAAGGCCGGAGAAAATCCGCCGGACAAAAATAGCCTTCGCGGCAAGGCGTGCGAGAATCCGATAAGCGGACGGAACCAAAGCCTAGCGCAAATGGCGCAAATGACTTCGTCCAAGGGCCCCAGTAGGCAGTTGGACAGGCCACTGCGTTCCTGACCACTTTTGCCGCCGAGCGTGAAGGCCCTAATTCAGCAACGTACGCCGCGCCAGGTTCCGCATTAGGGCGCCGGAGCCGAAGGTCCACGGCTCGCATTGGTTGGTTGGTTTCATGCGGTTGACCAACCGCCCCAGTTTTGGCGCGGCGATGGTGACGATGTCGTCGGTTTTGTGCGTAAAGCCCTGGCCCGGAGTATCGCGGTCCTGGATCGGAGCGAACATTGTGCCGAGGAACAGCACGGCGCCGTCGGGATAGCGGTGATGCGCGTTAATCATTTGCGCTACCAGATCGACGGGGTCTCGGCTGATCTTGGCTATGGAGGATGATCCTTCCAGCACGAAACCCTCGGGGCCGTCCACGCGCAGGGTTACTATTGTGGCGCGGATGTCGTCCAGGCCGAAGGTGTCGTCGAAGAAGCGCAAGAGCGGGCCGATGGCACAGGAGGCGTTGTTGTCCTTGGCTTTACCGAGCAGGAGAGCCGAGCGCCCCTCGACGTCGCGAAGGTTGACGTCGTTGCCTAGCGTGGCGCCGACGACCCGGCCGTCGGAGGAGATCGCCAGCACGACCTCGGGTTCGGGGTTGTTCCAGGAGGAGCCAGGGTGGATGCCCGCATCCATGCCGGTCCCGACGGCGGCCATTGGCTGACACTTGGTGAAAATTTCAGCGTCGGGGCCGATGCCGACTTCCAGGTACTGGCTCCAGGCGCCCTGCCGGATCAACACTTCCTTTAAATGAGCGGCTTCGGCGGAACCGGGTTTCAATTTGCTCAGGTCGTCGCCAACCAAGCGGGTGATTTCGTCCCGGATTGCGCCGGCGGCGTTCATGTCGCCGCGCGCGCGTTCCTCTATGACGCGTTCCAGCATGGAGATGGCGAATGTGACGCCTGCAGCCTTGATCGCTTGGAGGTCGATGGGTGCGAGCAACCAGGGGCGGGTGAGGTCGCGGGTGTCCGGTGGAGTGTTCGCGAGCAAGTCCGCGAGGGTGCCGATCGGTTCCCCCACCGCCGCACGCAGGGCAGCGGTGGGGGCAGAGGCTTCGCAGAGGTCGCGCATGGTGGGGTAGAGGGCCGAGATATCCTGAACGGCTCCGTCACGGATCACGACCACGGAAGGGCCGGCCTGATCAGGCCGCCAGACCCGCCCAGCAAGGCTCGCGACAGCGGCGTCATCGGGCAGTGCCGATCGGACGCGGGTTAGGATTTGGGTCATGGCGGACGCCTCCGGTTGTTTGGCGGCTATCCTATCCGATGGTGGCTATGGGGGAAGCCGCCGGGCTCAGGGGTCGCCGCAGCCCTCTCCTATTTAGAGGATGGTCGCCAATGTCCCACTTTGGTTAATTTGCGATTGACGTTTCTGTTAATCATACCGTCGCTACAGTCGTTCGGCTTCCGACGCCGCCGCGTCGATGGCGGCGGCTATCGCACGGACTTGCTCGTCAGGGATTTGCCCTCCAGCCAAACGCAGGCGCAGAGCGGTCTTCAGGTTCTCAATCGCTCGGATGATACGCGGGTCGGGCGCCACGCTGCGTTCACGCGCGATGCCGTCGATCCGAGCTTGGATCGCCTCAACCGTGGCCCGGTTGGTCTCAAGAAAGGCTTCGCCGATGGGGGTCGCCTGGTACAGCTTCTTGCCGTTCTCCAAAGTCAGGGTGGCGTAGCCTTGTTCCTCGAGCATCGTCAGTGTGGGGTAGATCACCCCTGGGCTGGGGCTGTAGCCGCCCCCCATGCGGTCCTCGAGAGCCTTGATTAGGTCGTAACCGTGCGCCGGTTTGGCGGCAATCATGCTTAGCAGGATGAAGCGCAGATCGCCGTGATCGAAGACCCGGTGCCGGCCTCCGGTATGATGGCCGCCCGGGTAGCGATGGCGGCCCCCGAAGCGATTTCCGTTTTCAAGCGGGTCGCGAGCGAAGCGGCGATGGCTCGGCTGGTCGTGCTCCTTGGCACGTCTGCCTTGACGGTAAAGTCTCATTTAATGCTGATTCCTTGTTTAAACCGGACCAGGACGGCGCCGGCCCACACGACATAGTCTCGATATATCTTGTATTCAAGATATATCTTGCGTTGTGATTTCGCTCTGTCTCTCGGGTTGCCGCGTTTGGAGGAGAAACCTGGAACGCCTTTAGTGGCCATCGGCCGGAGCGCTGAAACCCAATGACGAGTTGGGGCTGTTAGTTGGTGACGGCGATTGCCTCGTTGATGCGGGCAAGAATCTCCGGAGAAATCCGCATTGCCCGCGCGACCTTGTCCTGCTGAGCCAACATTCGCTTGCGTTGTTCGGCAAGTTCCTCGGACGGAACGTAGGTGAGTTTGACGCCTCTCGCCTTGAGTTCGCTTTCAGCTCGATTTTGAGTGGCGGCAAGATTGGCGCGGTAGATGCCGATATTGGCGGCCCAAAGGTCGGTGACGAGGGACTTCATTGCCGGGCTTAGCGTGGCCCAGAAGGATTCGCCGATCATTGGCAGGTAGTTACCCATGTTCTGGTGGTCGACCAGGCCGAAGCGCAGGCCGGAATCCCACAGTCTGGCGCTGGCACAGCTCTCGCTCGTGGTTTGCAGGGCGTCGAACGTCCCTTGCGACAGTGCGAGAGGCACGTCCAGCCAAGCGGCCACCTCCGGAACGGCGCCGAAGAATTGAGCACGCCATGGTTGCGCGAAGCCGCCGGAATTCCGAATTTTGAGACCCTTGAGGTCGGCCAGCGTATCAAGCGACTTGCGTGAGCTGTACCAGTTGGTGAACCCGAGGTCGATCCAACGGCCGGGGATCTTTACGCGAAGCTTCCTGGTGATTTGCTCGTTCACCATGTCCCCGGGAATGCCGTCGACCACCCGATGAGTTGTTTCCACCGGCTGGCCGTAAAACAGGGGCAACTGGCCGATGTCGGCCTCGGGGACATAGGCAGAAACGAGCCAGGTACCAGGCGCTGCCATTTCGACCTGGCCGAGGACCAGAGCCCTGATCACGTCATGGTCGGCGAAAAGCTGGCCGCTGTCGAACAACTGCGGCTCGATCTCGCCTTGAGAGGCGGCTTGCAGCTTGTTCAGGAAGTCGGCGATGGAGACGGTTCGGCCGTGATTGGGCGAGGTGTCCAGCGAAACGCGCAGTTTGATCGGATCGGCACGCGCGGTCCGGAGAAAGGGCGCCGCGAGGGCGGAACAGAGGACGATCCGCCGCCCGCTCGTCATCGCCATTACCGCCGAGCGGTCAGTTCGCGGGCATTGATCGACTGGAACGCCGCGAGACGCTCGAACAAGACATCCGCCGGGATGGCGGAGTTGCCCGCATCCAAGCAGTCGGCGAACGTGTCATGCAATTGCTGGTCGGTCAGCGAACGCGAGGGGGAGCCCCGGACACGTGACACCGATTCGTCCGCGATGGTGCGACCGCCGGCAAGTTGGACCTTAACTTGCTCCCGCGGCGTGGCTCCAGGGGATTCAGTGCCGATCGAATCGGTGAAACGCATGCGGGCGATTCGGACGGCCTCCTCCGGCAGGCGATTCGGCGAAAGGCCGGCAACGAACTGGCTCAGAGATGTTGTGAGCGTCACTGGATGGGTTTCCTCCGGGGTGGCGGCTTTTATTGGTCCCACGGGACAGTTGCCGGATATTCTCCGGTTCGGCAGGCGCGTCAACGGGCAGCCTGGCTCCCGGACGTGATCGTGGGGTTGGCGCGGTCTTGGATTTCACGGGACGCTGTGGCCCCATGACAAAGCGGGTGTCCAACCCTACATCGCGCCTGTGATGACGTCATCATCGGGTCACCCGCGCCTAATCTACGTGCGGAGTGAACTCGTCAAAGAGGAAAAAGGGAGGTTTGATGTTACATCGGTCATTGGTGCTTGCCAGCTTCGCGGTCATAATCGCGGGTTCGGCGTCAGCTGCAACGGAGAAATTCCACGCTACGCTGGCGGCGGCGTCGGAGGTCCCCCCCTCCAAGTCGACCGGGTCAGGAGAGGCGAACGCGTCGTTGGATACGGCGACGCACGAACTCACTTACGACGTGACGTTTACAGGGTTTGCGAGTGACGTCACCGCCGCGCATATCCACGGTCCGGCCCCGGAGGGCAAGAACGCAGGGGTGGTTGTACCTCTCGGCAACATGCCCAAGAGTCCGATCCATGGATCGGCCAAACTAACGCCGGAACAGGAGAAGGAGCTCACGGCAGGCATGTATTATGTTAATGTACACAGCAAGAACAACCCTGGGGGCGCCATTCGGGGCCAACTTACAGAAATGAAATGATCGATTGATCGCTCCCTCGCCGGTGACCCGCCGGCAAGGGAGCGGCGTCCCGGTCTCGGCCTGGTGAGATGATGCTCAAGCTGATGCCGGCAGGCTCATCCAGGCGGGGACCTTGGGAACGATGACTGCTTGACCACAACGAAGCGTGCCTCCAAGCGCATCCAGGCGTAACGACGCGAGCCCGATCCCACCGCGTCCCGACCGCATTGTGCCAACGTCCACGCCATCTTTGAAAACCACGGTACCGACGGGCGGCAAAGCTCCATCGACGATCACCGGCACCAGCCGCCGCTTGACCAAACCTCGATACTTAGTCCGGGCCGTAAGCTCCTGCCCCATGTAGCAGCCCTTCGACCATGACACGCCGCCCAGTTCATCGAAGCCGGCCTCGAGCAAAACGCTGCGATCCGGCTCCAAATCTTTGGTCCCGTCCGGCAGGCCGGCTTCAAGGCGGTACCGGTCCCAGTCGTCCGGCGTCGCGTTCACTGAGAGCGGTTCACCGCTGAGAATACGCCAGGCGAAATTCGCCAAGCGGGGATCCGGAGAAGCGATCCCGTCTACGGTTGGACGAGTGGGCCAGGCGACGTGCACCCCAAGGTCGGGAACTGCGCGCAAGCTGGCTTTCATCCGCAGCCGGTACCGCGATAGCCGCTGGATCAGCATTGGAATCTGCGCGCTCTCGCAATCTAGCAAGAGTATACCGCCATCAGTGAAAACGAAAAAGTCCGCGAGCCATTTGCCCTGAGCAGTCAGCAGAGCGGTCCAGACAGCTTGGCCCGGGCGCACGTTCTCGATATCGTTCGAGACCAGGCCCTGCAGGAAGGCGACGCGCTCATCGCCCTCGACTGCTATGACCCCTCGATCGGGTAGCGGGGTGAGATTGATCATGTGGTATAGTTAACGCTAGAGAGCCGCGTCGCAAGCCGGTCCGATGCGATCACGCTGCGCGTTCTCTCTTAGCGCGCAGCAAGGAGCTCCAGGCGGCGCGCGGGCATTCCCAGTCGCTGTGCAGTGTTCCGTGGCGATCCTGTCGGCCTCAGGCGGCTGCACGTGTTTTCCGAACCGTCAGTAGATGCGATAGGGCATTCCGCCGCACGTCCGCCTGACTCGCCAAACTCGACTGCTCAACGAACGCATCGCGCGATCCTGCCATGACCCTTCGCCGCAGATCCCGGTTGCGCAGCAGAGAGGTCAGCGCACCATACCAGGCGGCGGAACTATTGGGAACGAGTTGCCCCGCCGACCCGTCGGCGATGGAGCCGCGATAGACCGGTGTGTCGGACGCCACCACAGCGAGTCCCAATGCGGCATAGTCCATCGCCTTGATCGGCGACTTGCAGAGGTTGAACGGCGTATCCAGCAAGGGTGCCAGCCCGATGTGCCACGGTGGGTTTGCCGAGGTCAGCCAGTGGACGAATCCGGGGTAAGAACGCTGGGCGGACACCGGAGGCACAACCCGATTCAGCCTAGGCGAAAGTTCGCTTCTACTTGTCATGCCCAAGACGTCGATGACGACCCGATCCTCATACTCGGCCTTCAGCCGCGTTAGTGCGGGTTCGATCATTGCCAAATCGCGGTCGTGCGTGGTGGTTCCCATGCACAGGATGCGCACCGGTTGGTCGTGCGCGGGGATCGCTGATGGCGTCCAGATGCGTTCATCCAGCCCATTCGGCAACACCACGGCATCGGGGCGGATCGTCGCGAGTTGTTCGGCCAGCCCGTGTGTGGACAGCCAGATGACATCGGCGACATCCAGCATCCGGCGCGCCACCTTTGCCCGCGGGCGTAGCACCGCAGCGTCCGGATGAGTGCGCGGGATCGCCAGCAGGTTATCGTCCAGATCAAACACCAACGTCGCACCAATTTCACGCGCATAAGTCGCCAATCGGTCCGCCGACTCTACGTCTTCCATTGCGAAACGTTGGGTGACGATGATCTCGGCCTCATGTTCGAATATCGTTGTGGCTGTTTCCAATCGGACGTCGAAATCTCCGGCGATTGCTGGATGGTGCAAGGGCTGGACCAAACGAATATAGCCGCAAGGCGTCGGCGATCCGTTGTCGAAGCGGTCCGGCACCACCGCAATGCGCGGTCTGGGAGGTCTGCGCCGAACCGCGCGAGGCCGCTGCGAGGCCTTGGCCAGGTAGTCTGTTGCGAAAAAATCTGGGACGGCTGGGCGGATTGGTGACTCGACGTCCTGAGCGGCGTTCAGCGCGTCGCGGATTTCGCCGAAAATCTTGACCCAGTCCAGTGGCGACGTGGCGATTTCGGTCAGCCAGGTGAACGGCCGTCCGGCAAGTCGTTCGGAGTGGGCACCAATACGAGCTGCCGCGATTGCCGTGCCGGCCTCGATCGCGGCACTCAGTGTATAACTGAAGGTCTCTGGCCAGACCGCGGGAAACCAGATCAGGTGCGGCGCTACGTTCCGAATCAGGCCAGGGAGGTCGGCATCATCGTAGCGTCCTGTTACTTTTATCCGCTTCAACGCAGTTGATGAAAAATCCCCATCGGTATGGCCGATGAGATGGATCTCTGTCGTTTTCGGGTCGACCAGTTCGGCAATCGAGGCAAGGGTTCGGCCGCCCTTGTGATCGACCTGCGTGCCAAGCACCGCGATCCGCATCGGTCCGTCCTTGGGCGGAACGATACGCAATGGCCAGCGGCCGCGTGGCACCCCATCGTAGGGTGCCACAACCGTGTTCGCTACAAAACCGAGCTGTCCGAGCCGGACCAGCACGTCTTGGCTAGGGCAAAGGACGCGGGCAGCGTCCTTGAGTTGCCAGGCCTGCTCTGCCCTCCAAGTGACGATATCCGTCGCGCCATGAGAACTTCGGTTTGCGATACAGGCGTTGCAGCCCGCGATATCGGGCATTCCGCAATACAGGCTGTGCCGCCAAGGGCAGCAGGTTGATCTGCGGACAAACTGAATAGTAGTCATGCGGCGACATGTCGAACGGCACGTCCAGCCGGCGGATCAGCCCGCGAATATCCATATGCATGCCCAGGAGGCTGTGAATATGCACCCGAGACACGGCCATCGATTGTAGTATCAGGATCAGGTCATCCAGCCGTTCCGCCGGCAAGGTGAGCGTCGGGTGGTGGGGCAGCGACGGGACCGATAGCGTAGCGCCGCGATGGGTCGCTTCAAGCAGGAGAAAACGTGCCCGATCGCGCAGGCGCTCCACGAGGCTTGCGATATGCCGCCGGATACCGCCGCCAAGATCGTGGGTGACCATCAGGATAACCGGCAGCCCGGCTCGCCGAAACAACGCCGCGGTTATGGCAAATCGGAATGGAATGATCTCACCAAGGCCGACGTGACGCGCGACGTCACGTTGATAGCCGGGGTAACGTTCCAGGATCAGCGTCATGGCGCGCTCCGACAGTTTCTGGGCGCGGTTGCCGAAACTGACTGATCCCTGGTGATAGACGAATGTGTCGCAGGCTATCCTATGTCGCCAGCCGCGTGTGGTCGCGCGCAGGCAGAAATCGTTCTCCTCCCCGTATCCAACGGTAAAGCGTTCGGCGTCGAACGCGCCCACCTGCCGCAACGCCTTTCGTCGGATGTACATGCAAAAGCCGACGGTTGTCGGGGCATCCACCCAGCGCCCTGCATTGACCCTCTGACAGACCTCGTCGATTTCACCCAGCGTGTGCCCAAATGGGATCAGGCCTCCAGGGTCGCCTGGATAGGTGCAAATCGTCGCGTTGTTCGAAAGCGGCGACACTGTCGCGATGCGCGGACTGGCATAGGCCTGGGCGGTAAGCCGGCTCAGCCAACCGAGCGGTACCTCGGTGTCACTATTCAGCAGCACGACGTCGCGGCTTCCGGCGGCTTCCATGCCGCGGTTGACCGAAACGACAAATCCTTCATTGCGCTTGTTGCGAATCAGGACGATCCGGTGCCGTGCAGCCAGCTCTAGAAGCCAGGCGACCAGCTCAGGATGCGGAGAATGATCTTCCACAACAATGACCCGCCCCAACGGCTTCCTAAGGTCCGCGAGGACCGAGTTCGATGCACCGCCTGGTTTCCGTCAGACCGCGATAGACCGGAATAACAACATCCACGATGATCCTGGGGGGGGGAACTCGCGCCGGTCGGTTCGACGGCAGATAGTCCTCGATGTGAACTCGTTTTTCTGTTGGATAGCCGCGACCCCGGCCGATCCGGACATGATAAAGCAGCGGATTGCCAGCGGCCTCCGGATGCTGATCAGCGTACCAGACTGCGTCGAAGTTGGGATGTGGATTGCGCAGTTCCGCAGCGCCGGACTGCAAATAATGCAGCAGCGGATGAATCCCGCCGACGCTCACGTCCGGGTAGTGCTCGGTATACCAATTACTGTCGAAGAATGCGTTGGGGTCGCGCCGTTCGCCGAGGCCGCGCCTGATGAAGTGCGAGATTGGCGAGAGATCGCCGGTTAGAACGTCTGGATAGCGCTGGAGATACCAATCCGCATCGAAAAACCCCTCCATCGTCTCAGCGATGGCTGCTTCTCCCAAGGCTTCCGGCTTACCGGGAACGGACCGACCTAGCGGTTGCTTCGGCATGACCTACGCCCGATTAACGAGTCGGGCGCTCGACCCGTGATCAGCAAACACTAGCGCGGTGCCCGGTTACCGGGTGAACGCCTGCGTCGGGTCGGGTGCCTCTCAAAGTTCCTTGCGATCATATGTGACAATCCCGATGCCAACCGAAAAGGCCACTGCACACCCTCGACAATCCAAGGTTGTCCTATACGGCGGCGGCTTATGCTCCAACAAGCAACAAAGCACCTGCGCCTATCGCGAGCAGCAGGATCGGGTTGATATTCGTCAGGCTGAACAGCGCCGAGCTGATGATCGTTACGCTCCAGGGCAGCCAGCCGTGCTCCGTGCTCCGCATCAAGGCGAGGCCGCTGGCGAAGGTCAGGCCGACGGCGATCGGGGCCAGAGCGCGCTCCAACACCGCTCGCCAGGCGAACCGGGCGGCTCGCTGCCAGTAGCGGGCGACTACATGCACGGCCAGGCAGGATGGCGCGAACATCGCGGCGAAGGAGACAGCAGCACCCGCGATGCCAGCGGCTTTCAGCCCGATCAGCAGCACGATAAGTGACCCCGGCCCGGGCGCGGCGCGGGAGATGGCGAACATATCCAGGAACTCTCCGGCGGAAAGCCAGTGATGCCGATCGACGGCGGCGCGCTGCATATCGGGGATAACACCGTTGCCGCCGCCGAAGGCCAGCATCGACAGACCGGCGAACAAGCCGATCAGCTGTAGCAGGACCAGGTTCATCGCGGCCGTGTCAGCCAGGCCGCGACCAGGCTGACCGGCATCATCGCCAGCAGCACGTGCACCAGCGAGAAGCCGAACAGGCCGATCGACAGCGTGACGATGGCGGCGATGACGACAGGGATCAGCCCATCGATGTTGCGCCGCGCCAAGCGAACCCCGGTGCCGAGGTTCAGGCCGATCGCCACCGCCCCCATGCCGCTCAGCGCGGCGCTGAGCCAAGCGCCGCCCGCGTGCCCCTGGCTACGCAGATACAAGATGCCGAGCACCAGCACGATGGCCACAGGCAAAGCGGTCAGACCACAGAAACAGGCGATCGCTCCGGCGGCGCCGCGCATCTGGGTGCCGATGAACACCGCGAGGTTGACGTTTGTCGCCCCTGGCACAAGCTGAGACAAGGCGTATCCGGACAGGAACTGCTTGTCGTCGAGCCAACCACGCTTCTGCACGACCTCCCGTCGCGTCCAAGCGGCGAGGCCGCCGCCGAAGCTCATCATGCCGATGCTTACGAAGCTGACGAACAACGACGCGAGTGATGGTTGCCCGGCGGCCGGCGGAGTTTCCATCGGGGCATTCAAGCCCGTCTGGGGTAGGGTGGACAGAGGGAACACGAGCGGGAGGCAATAGAATGGATTACCGGTCGTTAGGTCGAAGCGGACTGAAGGTCTCGCCGCTGTGTCTCGGCACGATGATGTTCGGCGGTGCCACTGACGAGGTGACGGCCGCGCGGATCGTTGCTCGGGCGAGAGATCAGGGGGTGAACTTCATCGACTCGGCCGACGGCTACAATGGCGGCAGGTCGGAGGAAGTGGTGGGGCGGGCGATCCGGGAGCACCGGTCCTGGTGGGTGGTGGCGACGAAATGCGCCAATCCGACGGGACAGGGACCCAATGCGCGGGGGCTGTCGCGGCGCCACATCCAGCACGCGGTGGAAGCGAGTCTACGGCGACTGGGCGTCACCGAAATCGACGTGCTGTATCTGCACAAGGAGGATCACGCGACGCCCTTGGCCGAGACGGTTCGTACGGTGGCCGATCTGGTCCGCGCCGGCAAGATCCGCTATTTCGGCGTGTCCAACTACCGAAGCTGGCGGGTCGCCGAGATTTGCCGCCTGTGCGATGAGGTCGGGATCGATCGGCCGGTGGCTAGTCAGCCGTTATACAACGCGCTGAACCGGGAGGTCGAAAAGGAGCACCTGCCGGCGTGCGGATATTTTGGGCTGGGGGTGGTGCCGTACAGCCCCCTGGCGCGCGGGGTCCTGACGGGGAAATACGGTCCGGACGTGCCGCCCTCGGCGGAGACGCGGGCGGGGCGGCGGGACCGGCGGATGCTGGAATCGGAGTGGCGGCCGGAAAGTCTGCATATCGCCGAGAAGATCGCGGAGCATGCGCGAACGAAGGGCATGACGCCAGGGCAGTTCGCGATGGCCTGGGTGCTGAACAATCGGTTCGTCACGGCGGCGATCGGCGGACCGCGGACGGAGGAGCAATGGGAGGAGTATGTTCGGGGCGCTGTCCGCTCGGTTGGATGCGACGGATGAGGCGCTGGTCGACCAGCTGGTCTCGCCTGGGCATCCGTCAACGCCGGGGTATAATGATCCGGCGTATCCGATCGAGGGGCGAATGGCCCGTGGCTGACATTGAGAGCTTCGCCAGCAGCTTCGCCGCCATCAGGCCATTTCAAACCCGTAGTTCCGCAGGAACCCGCGCAGACGCGAACGATACGTATTCCGCCCACCCAAACCAATGCAAGCTTTGACCGCGACCCTGTCGGCAATGCAAACGATCGGCCTCAATCCTCCAATATTAGGGATACACCCACTAAATCTGGGGCGACGTCATACAGCGTTATTGTCTCCGTCAAGCCAAACAAGGATTGCGCTGTTCCGAACAGGTGGGTTTCCAGCGCATCCCGATGTTTGAGAAGCCCATCCGCACTGCGATACAATTGTTGCAGACCCATCGCCTCATAGTCGTAACCGATCAATTCGCCCCAGTGCGGTTCGCTGTCGCAACCAGTCGTAGGTTGCCAATTCGGTGGCCGGCGCCGCGATACGGCCCACCACATTGCCCACGGATGCCGCGATCTGAGGTCTGTCGAACCCGAGTTTTGCCAGCTTGTCTTCGAAACCAAGCCGGCGCAGCGCCGTGAGTACGGCATGCTCGACCCCGACGCGTCGCGGCCGCACCAGGTCCAGCTTGAGCCCGTGGCGGGCGATGATCTGCGCAGCGTATCGCGTTGGGCTTGCGCCTCGAGCAGCCGGCTGTTTGGCGGGTTTCTATCGTAACCGAGATGAGAGGATGGATCAGGTGAGGATATTTTAGCCCGGGACGGGTTCGCCTTCGGCACAACTGTCTTCGAAACTGGTGGCACGCCAGAAGCCCCGACAGCCCGGATCGGAAGACGGTTGTGGGGCGTGACGAACGCAGTGACCGGCGGTCTTCCACCAGTCGCGGCGCGCATCCCGGCGGTTCTGCGGATCGATCCCACCGCCTGGGTTGGTGTGCCAGAAGCGGCACTCGCCGCACGCAACCAAGGCTGGTGCCTGATCGCGCATGATACCTTCGCCGCAACGCTCTTGCGCGTCCGTCATCGGCCAATGGGCGATCTCGTCAGCAGCCTCGGTCGGGAGCGGCGCACTGCGCCGGCAGGTGCCATCATGCGGGCCGTGCTGGTGCCAGAATGCACAGGTTTCACAAGAAGGGGCCAGCGTCACAGCGATTTCTCCAAAGGCAGATCAGCAGTGGTCCACCCCCCGCCTGTCGCCCTGATCAAGCCAATACTCGCTTGCAGCCGGCGGGTGCGCAAATCAAGCGCGGTTTGCTCCGCCTGCAGCGCGGCTGTCTGAGCCGTTATCACCTGCAGGTAGTTCTCCGCGCCGTCACGATACAGGGTCAACGCCATGGAGACGCTTCGCTGTGCAGCCGTTACCGCGGCATCTTCATCTTTTGTTGCCTGCCGCAGCCAGTGCAGCAATGCGAGGTTGTCCTCGACGTCCTGAAAGGCGTTTAGCACCGTGGCTCGATATTGCGCCGCCGCCGATTCGAACGCTGCCTTGGCGCCGGCGAGTTCGGCTCGCCGCAGCCCGCCTTCAAATAGCGGCAGCGAGACCGAGGGCCCGAGCGACCAGAAGTCCAAGGGAATGCTGAACAGGTTCACACCGGTGCTCTGCAGGCCGCCGGTCGCGCCTAACGAAAACGATGGGTAGAAAGCTGCCTTCGCAACGCCCACCAGTTCGTTGGCCGACGCCGCCTGCCGTTCGGCTGCCGCCACATCCGGGCGCCGTTGCAGCAAGGTCGACGGAAGCCCCGCCGGCACGTTCGGCTGGGGTATTGGCACGGCCGACTTGGCCAAGGAGAATATCGGGGCCGGCTGACCAATCAACGTGGCGATCGCGTGTTCCAGCAACTGCCGCCGCGACATCACGTCGGAGATCTGCGCCTTCGCACTGGCGAGTTGCGTCTCCGCTTGAGCCACGTCAACCCCGGAGGCGATATCGCCCCGGAACCGGTTCTGTACCAAAGTCAACGCCCGCCGATACGCAGTCACCGTGTCGTTTAGCAGCCTGATTTGCTCATCCAGGCCGCGCAAAGTCACGTAGTCGTTCGCCAGCTCCGCATGCAGACTGAGGCGAAGCAACTCCAAATCGGCAGCGCTCGCCTGAGCGGATGACTTGCCCGCCGCCACGAAGTCGCGGACCCGGCCCCAGGCGTCGACTTCGTAATTCGCCTGAGCGCCGATCGTGTTGGCACCATAATAGTTTGGCTGGTTGGCGGAACGTAGCGGCCGGCGGGCAGACTGTTTGTTCGTAGTAATGGTCCCGCCGATGCCGACTGTGGGGTATAGGCCGGCCTCCGCCTCCTGCGCGAAGGCGCGAGCCTGGTCATAGACGGCAACAGTGGCGGCAAGCGTCTGGTTGGCGACGTCAACCTGGGCCTCCAGCCGGTTCAGCTCGGGATCGCGATAGGCCTCCCACCAGGGGCCCCGCGGCGCGGCGTCCGAAGGTTGCGCAGGTTGCCAGGGACCGGTTTTCGGCTGTTTACCCGGCTTGGCGACGACTTCCTCTTTGAAGGCATTGGGCACCGCCACGGCCGGCGGAGTGTAGGCCGGGGCCAGATCGCACCCGGTGAGCGCAATCGCACACCCCGCAAGAACAAACAGCCTCGCAGGCATCAGTGCTCGGCCCCGGTATCCTGCTTCGAGCTCGCTATCTGCGGCGTGCTGTCGTCGTTGGTTGCACCCGCGACCTTGACCGTATCGCCTGTGTTAATCGAGTCCGGCGGGTTATCGATAACCCGGTCGGACGGGCTGAGCCCTGAAAGTATCTCGATCTCGGTGCCCAGGTCGCGACCGGCGCTGACCGATTTAAGTGCTACCTTGTCGTCCGCGCCAACGGTCGCAATCTGCAGACCTTGCTCCCGGAAGACCAGCGCACTGGTCGGAATGTGATAAACGTCGGTATCCGGCGGCAGGTGGAAGTGCACTTCGGCGAAGGTGCCCGGCCAAAGCTTGCCCTCGGGATTATCCGCCATCAGTTCGACAAGTACGGTGCGCGATTCCTTTGAGATCGCGTTTGAGGTCGTCTCCAGGCTGGCCTTGAAGGTCTGATGTGGATATTGCGCCAGCTTCAGGTCCGCCGCCATGCCACGCGTAAGCTGGCTCGCATAGGCCTGTGGGACCCGTACATACACACGCATCTGATGGATGTCGGCGACCTTAAACAATTCCACGCCTGAACCACTTCCGGCATTGATCAGCGCGCCGATATCGGTTTCGCGCGCGGTCACGACACCATCGAACGGCGCGGTGATGTATTTGAAGTTCTCCATCGCCTGCAGCCGGTCCACGTTGGCCTGCGACGCCGCGACGAGCGCCTTCTTGGCAACGGCATCGCCTTCTTTCTCATCCGCCGTTTGCTGCGAGACCGACTGGGATGCGAGCAGCGAATGCCACCGCTTCGCCGTCAATTCGGCGAGGTTGGCGCCGGCCTGTACGCTGGCGAGGTCGCTTTTGGCCTGTTCAAGCTGTTGATCGAGGTCTGGCGTGTCGATGACCGCAAGCTGTTCGCCGGCCTTCACATGGGCACCGATATCCTTGTACCACATCTTAAGGTAGCCGGGTACACGAGCATAGATCGACGCTTCGTAGTAAGCCTCGATGTCGCCCGGCAAGATCAGTTCCTGATCCTTGGCGCCACGCTTGGGGGTTACAACAGCGACAGTGGGGATGGCCTGCGCCTTGGTCCACTGGGTCAGCTTTGCTTCATTTTGCTGCCGGGTCCAGATGCCGGATATACCCAATGCAATCGCGCCGATCAGGACCACAATCAGCACGAGGCCCAGCATCCTGGTCCGTTTGCGCAGCGGCTTGCCCTCGTGTTTCCCGCCGGGAGGTTCCGCTCCGGTGTCCCGAGGCATCTGGCGTCCCTCTGTCTCAAGCATGCGAATTGGCCTGCTGTTCCTGGCGCGATGAAGATGTGGATGTCCGCTCGGGATTGCGGTGAGCGATCGAGAATACCACCGGGACGAAGAACAACGTTGCGACTGTCGCGAAGAGGAGGCCGCCGATCACCGCTCGGCCGAGCGGCGCATTCTGTTCGGCGCTGAGGGCCATGGGCGCCATGCCGATGATCATCGCCAGCGCCGTCATCAGCACCGGGCGGAAGCGGGTGGCGCCTGCTTCCTTGGCGGCGGTCACGGCGTCAGCGCCGCGCGCCAAAACCTCACGCGCGAAGCTGATGACCAAAATGCTGTTCGCGGTCGCGACGCCCATGCACATGATCGCTCCGGTCAATGCAGGCACCGACAGGGTCGTGCCGGTGCCGAACAGCATCCAGACAATTCCGGCGAGGGCTGCCGGCAACGCCGTCACGATGACGAACGGATCCAGCCACGACTGAAAGTTGACGACAATCAGCAAGTAGATCAGCACCACCGCCATTCCAAGGCCCTCGATCAACTGTGCATAGGCGCTGGCCATGGTGGTGACCTGACCGCGCAGTACTATGGTCGATCCGGGTGGTGCCTCGGAGGCCGTGTCGTTCAGGATCTTGCGGATGTCCGCCGCGATCGCACCGAGGTCGCGCCCGTGGGTGGTGCCGTAGATGTCAATGACCGGCTGCACGTTATAATGTGAGACCACCGCATTGCTGGGGCCGCGGCTAATCGTCGCCATGGCGCCCAGCAACTGCGTGCCGCCCTCGGCGGTAATCGGCATGTTGTTCAGCTCCCCCATGGTATCGATCCGATATTGCGGCGTCTGAACGACGATCGGATAAGACACGCCGGTTTTCGGATTCAGCCAGAACGTCGGGGCTGTCTGCATACTGCCGGCGAGATTGTCGAGCATGCTGGTGGCGAAGTCGCGCTCGGTCAGTCCGACCTCGCTCGCGAAGGAGCGGTTGACGTCCACATGGAGCGTCGGTGCGTTGAATGCCTGCTGGATCCGGGTATCTGCCATACCCGGCACTTGAACGATGCGCTTGAACAGCTTGTCGGCGTAGGCGCGATTGGCAGTCAAGTTGCTGCCGATCACCTGGACATCGATCGGCGCCGGCAGGCCGAAGTTCAGGATCTGGGTGACGATGTCTGCCGGCAGGAAGGCGAAGGTGGTGCCGGGAAATAGCCGCGGCAACCGCTCACGCAATGTAGTCACGTAGCCGTCGGTCGGGTGGTGGTCGGGCTTCAGAGAGATCAGGATGTCGGCGTCACTCACGCCAATGGTTCCGGAATTGCCGTATGCCATGTTGATGCCGCTGATCGGCAGGCCGATGTTGTCAACGATGTTATCGAGCTCATTGGGCGGGATAGTCTGCCGGACTGCCTCCTCGACTTCATCGCACAGCTTGGCGGTCTCCTCGATCCGGGTGCCGACCTGAGCGCGTAGATGTAGCTTGATCTGGCCACCGTCGACCGTCGGAAAGAAATTCTCGCCCAGGAACGGGACCAGCGTGAAGGAGGCCGCGACCACGACCAAAAAGCCGATCACGAAGATCCAGCGCAGGCCAAGCGCAATGTCCAGCAGGTTTCTGTAGCCGGAGCGGATCTGCTCGAACCGGTGTTCAAAGCCGCGCTGAAAGCGCACCAACGGGTTGCGGGTGGGCGGCTTTGCATGGAGATCGTGACCGCCGTGCTCCGCCTGTCCGCGCAGCAGGTAGCTGGCAAGCGTGGGCACCAAGGTGCGCGAGAGGATGTACGATCCGATCATGGCGAACACCACCGCCTCTGCGAGTGGGCGGAACAGGAAGCCGGCGACGCCGCCCAGGCCGAACATCGGCACGAACACGATGCAGATGCACAGCAGCGAAACGGTGGCCGGCACGACGATCTGGCGGGCGCCGTCCATGATCGCCGCCTCGATCTCCTTGCCCTGCTCCATGTGATAATTGATGTTTTCGATGGTCACCGTAGCGTCGTCCACCAGGATGCCGACCGCGAGCGCCAAGCCGCCCAGCGTCATCACGTTGATGGTTTCCCCCAGCACCGACAGCGTGGTGATTGAGGCCAGAATGGCGAGCGGGATGGAGATCGTGATGATCAACGTCGACCGCCAGCTTCCGAGGAACAGCAGGATCATCAGCCCGGTCAGGGCGGCGGCAATGGCGCCCTCGCGGATCACGCCCGATACCGCGCCGTTGACGAACACGGACTGGTCGCCGACCGCATGCAACTCCAGGCTCTTTGGCAGCGATTTTCTAATCTTTGGCAGCAGCGCCTTGATGCCATTGATCACGTCAAGGGTGGAGGCCGAACCGCTTTTCAGAATTGTCATCAGCACGGCGTGGCTTCCGTCCACGCGGACGAGGTTGGTTTGCGGGGGATTGCCATCATGCACGAAGGCCACGTCGTGGATGTAAACAATCGTGCCGTTGACCCTCTTGATCGGCAGATCGTTCAGTTCGGCAATCTCCCGCGGAGCATCGTTCAGAGAGACAATGTACTCGAACTTCCCAATCTTTTCGGTGCCGACCGGAGTGATCAGATTTTGCGCCGCTAGCGCCTCGACAACGTCTTGTGCCGACAGGTGATAGGCCTGCAACTTCTGCTGATTGATGTCGACCTGAACCTGCCGCACCTTGCCGCCATAGGGCGATGGGATCGCAGCGCCCGCTACTGTCGCGAGCTGCGGCCGAATGAAGTTCTGCCCGTCGTCGAATAGGGCGGACTGCGACAGCGTCTTGCTCGAGAGCGCCAACTGCAGGATCGGCACGCTGGAGGCGTTGAAGGTCAGCACATAAGGTGGCGTGATACCCGGCGGCAGCAGCTTCAGCACGGTCTGCGAGGCGGCGGTGACCTGCGCCAGCGCTCCGTTGATGTTGACGCCGGGCTGGAAGAAGATCTTGACGACACCGTAACCGGGCAGCGACTGCGATTCGATATGCTCGATATCATTGACCTGTGACGACAGCGTTCGCTCATAATAATAAACGATACGTCCTGACATGTCGTCCGGCGGCAGGCCGTTGTACGTCCATACCGCGCTGATCACCGGGATGCCGATATTGGGGAAAATGTCGGTGGGCGTGCGAAACCACGACAAAACGCCGAACAGCGCGATCACGATCGCCAGCACAATGAAGGTGTAGGGCCGGCTTAGCGCAATGCGGACAATGGCGATCATGAGCTATACGATCCGGGGTGCAAAGGATCAAGGGCAATGGCTAAGCAGGATCTCCGATGCGATGCGTTGCGCAGACCGGCTTAGGGCAATGCGTACACGCGCCAGCATAGCGGTCGATCTCCTTCTCAAACTATCCGGCCGGTTAATCGGAGGCGTCCGAAACTGCTTCGATGACCACGCGCCGCTCGTTCCAGCCAACGCTATCGGCTTCGCCGCTGCTGTCACGTGTCGAACGCTTCATTGGTGAGGCCAATCGTCTCAACACCGGCCCCCTGGCGGTTGCCGCCTCGGGTTGCCGCCGAGCATAGCAGAATATCTCGAAGCAGCAGCCTGGCTGCTTGGCGCTAACAGTGATGCTGAAGTCGTGGAGCTTGACTATGGCGAGAACGATGCTCAGGCCCAGCCCGCTACCCTTGACGTTCCGGCTCTTGTCGATCCGATAGAAGCGTTTCAGCACGGCAGCGCGCTCCGCGGGGGGAATCCCCGGGCCGGTGTCGGAGACGCTAACGACGGGACCCTCCCCGCGCGCTGCGACCTGAAGACGCACGGTTCCGCCCGGCGGGGTAAACTTGATCGCATTGTCCAGAAGGTTGGCAATCGCTTCGATCAACAGATCCCTGTCACCGACGACCAATACCGTCGGATCAGTCCGAACCTCGAAATGGACCGGCTTGGCCTCCGCCATCGGTCCGAAGAGCTCGCCTGCCTCCTGCACGAGTTCAGTCAGGTTGACCTCGCCAAAACCCGACTTTCGTTGGCCGCTCTCTATTTCGCCGATCCTTAGTAACGCGGTGATAACCGACTGTGCCTGATCAAGGCCGATGATGGCGCGGTCAGTGACCGCCACCAGCTCCTGCAACGTTCGCGCCCTGTCACGGCCACGCTCGAGCAGGGTACGGACCCTGGCGAGTGGTGTCCGGAGGTCATGAGCGATATTGTCTCCCACGCCCTGTACCTCGGCGAGAAGGCTTTCGATCTTGGCGAGCATGCGATTAACGCTGCTGGCGAGTTGATCAAAATCGTCTGCGGTATCTTGGACCGGCAACCGCTCCTGGACGTGACCTTCCATGATCCGTTCGATACTCTGGTTGACCGCCTTTACCCGCCATTGAGCCTGCCGGCTCAGCCAAATGCCAGCCGCAATGATCAGCCCGATGGCGGGAATAGCCCCCAGTAACAACGCCTGTGCGACGATGCCTTCCAGGGTCGTCAAAACACGGATACCGCGGCCAAAAACCAAAATCCTGCCATCGGCCAATGCGCGGGCTACGGCGATAATCGGTTGCGGAGCCGTCTGTTCGTCCGCTGACGGCGTGAGTTCGACTTCGTGTGCTCGGCCATCCGCCGGGAGATCGGGGGGCAGTTGATCCAGGTTGCCTGCCAGTGGACGGCGATCCGGAGTGAAAAGCGCCACGAAGATCACGTCGTTATATTCATCCGAAGCTCTAAGGGCGGTCCGGCTCCGCACGCTCCACAGGATCTGGTCGTTCGACCCCCGCGAGATCGCATCCGCTTCCATTACGACAAAAGCGCCAATGCGTTTCGTCTCAAATATTTTGGTCTGCCAATAGATCGTTGCGATCAACAGCACTCCCGACATCACGCAGGCCGCGGCATAGACCAAGGACAGGCGATACGCGGGACCTCGGAGAAAGCTAGTGGGATTCACGGAGAACGAAGCCCATCCCGCGAACGCTGAGTAAAAGGGGCGTTTCGTTGGGAGCATCGACTTTGCGGCGCAGCCGTCCGATGTGCACGTCCACGAGGTTGGTTTGCGGAAGGAACCGATAGTGCCACACGTCTTCCAGAAGCATTTCGCGCGTTACCACGCGATCCGGACGACGCATAAAATACTCCAGCAGCTTAAACTCGCTCTTGGATAACTCGATAGTCCGGTCTCCGCGCTTGGCAAGCCGTTCGATGAGATCAAGTTCCAACGGGCCCACACGCAGCACTGTCGCGCGCGTCTCCAGCGGCCGGCGAAGCAATGCCTCCACGCGGGCCGCCAGTTCCGGCAACGCGAAAGGCTTCGTCAAATAGTCGTCACCACCCACCTTCAGGCCACGCACGCGGTCGTTCACAGCGCCCAGAGCGCTAACGACGAGGACTGGAACCTGTATGCGATCGCGGCGCAATCCTTGAATGATCGAAAAGCCGTCACAGCCGGGAAGAAGCGCATCGACGATCAGGAGATCGTAGCGCCCCCGCCGAGCCTCTTCGGCGCCCTCGGACCCGGTTGCGACATGGCAGACCACGTAGCCCAGATCGAGAAGTTCGCTCGCCATTTCCTCTGCGATTTCGCGGTCGTCTTCTATCAGTAGTATTCGGGCGCTTGCGGTAGAGAACGGGCGTTCCGAGACGTTTGCGGTCGCGGCCAGGATCTCGGCATTGCCGTCAAAATCATCGGCTGAATCATGCTCCACCGGAGCACTACCGATGCCAGGTTTGCTTGATTTCCCCTGTCCCATGCATGTCTTAATGTTCATTAACATTACAGCCTATATACAAATTCTGAGTTGCCCAGGGGCCCGTGTCCCTGACCACTGAACGGTGCGAACACCCAGAGACTGGAGAGCAAATTAATATCCGGATTTATTATCTCCAGAGCTAGATCATGGGCCACGTCTCAATTTAGGCGCAAGTTTAGGCTTCGGGCTTGGCCGCCGTGGCCGCCCGTTCACTGATAAGGGCCAGTGCGAGCCGACGGCAATTAAAGGTCATGGCCTGAAACTTAAAGAGATCTTTAACAATAGCCTGCCGGGGGTGACGCCGATTGAAATCGCCTAGTTTTTTCCGAGCCGCGAGCAATGTCGCGGAATTTTGAAACGAGGCGCAGTTGTCGAGGTCTCGGCAACCGCAACGTGCCGGATTGAACCGCGCGGCGCCCTCGCTTTCCAAAGAGCCTAAGCGACCGGATGGTCTGCATTACTCCGCAACAGAGGACCGGCGAGTTCCTGACGTCGCTGCATGGCGCCACCCCGCGGTCAGGTAGTCCCAGCCAGTGATCAGGGTCAACGCAGCGGCAACCCAAAGCATCACCTCACCAATAAATGAGACCCGAAGAAAATCTAAGTGGATCATTTCGGCGGCGGGATCGCCCAACAACAATAATCCGAGCGCACCCATCTGAAACCCGGTTTTCCATTTTGCGAGCCTCGTGACCGGCAAGCTCTTACGAATGCTCGCAAGGTATTCTCTCAATCCGCTCACGAGGATTTCGCGCAGCATGATGATAATCGCGGGGTATAGGCCCAACGCCGATAACTTATTCTGCCCGACAAGCATCATGAGCGCGGCACCGACCAAGAGTTTGTCGGCGATCGGATCCAGCATGGACCCGAGATCCGATTGTTGGCGGCGGGACCGGGCGAGCCTGCCATCGAAGTAATCAGTGATCGCCGCGATACTAAAGACAACGCATGCTGCAATATCCGCGCCGGGAGTTTCTGATCGCGATGAGGACCACCATCAGCGGGATCGCTGCAATTCGTGAGAGGGTCAGGACGTTAGGCAAATCGGTCAGCATGCCGAACTTTCTGAGCGGTGCAAATGCCTCACATAGACCATGATCGGGGTGACAGGAAGCAATCGATCGTGCGCCATGAATCCAGCCGTGGCCGACCCACCATGGAGAGACGCATTGGGCGATCGCCCGGGGCGGACCATGCCCAGCGCTTGGGCCAGATGCCGCATTCCGGTGACGTGCCTGGGCGTGGCCTACCAAACAATCTAGCGTAACCTATGTGTTACGTACCATGCATGTCCTCGATGCCCTCGGCAATTCAATGCGGCGCGCCATTCTACATGAATTGCGTGCCGGCCCACGGTCGGTCGCCGAAATCGCAGCCGGGCTCCCGGTCAGCAGGCCGGCGGTGTCGCGGCACCTGCGCGTGCTGGAGGGGGCAGGGCTTGTGCAGGCCAAGGAGAATGGCACTCGGAACGTCTACTCTGTCCGCATGCAAGGCTTCGCCAGTGTTCGAGACTTCGTGGACCAGTTCTGGGAGACAGCCCTGACCCGACTTGAGGAGCTTTCTCGCCAATGATCAGAAAGTCCGTGGTGTTGCCGCTAGCTCCAGCCGCTGCGTTCGAGCTCTTTACGCGACGCATAGACGAGTGGTGGCCGGCAGATCGCCGTCATTTTCGGGATGCGTCCAGCCAGATTTTCATGCTTCGAAGTGGACGCTTCTACGAGCGCACGCCGGGCGGCCGGGAAGTCGAGCTTGGCCGCGTTCGCACTTGGGACTTCCCGCGCCAAATCTTGCTTGATTTCTTTGTGGCGACCGGCCCCGAAAATCCCACTCAGGTTGAGATCACTTTCAGCGCGCTGGATGGCTCGACTGAAGTGACCGTGACCCATTCGCCTACGCCCGGCAATGTGGACGCCTGGGAAGCGACCGCGCCACGCTACAGCCAGTCCTGGGATGCGGTGCTGACGGCATTTTTGCACGCGACGGCTTAGGCCAAGCTTGCCATTCGTAACCTGTGTGTTACGCTATTAGCGCGACAAATGACCCCGCTCCCGCTCGTTGCGGGCGACCCATGCTGGGTGTCGCGCCGCTCCTTCCGGGCTCATTTTGGGACATGAAGCAAATGGTAAAATCAACCAAGGCGGCCCTGCTTCCCGCCGATCCGAGTGGTCCTGGAACCCGCGCGGATCCATGGGTGCTGAAGACGCCTAGCGGGCAATCTGAGTACACCGCCTACCGCGACGAGGCCGCTGATCCACCGGCATTGGTCGTGCACGTCGGTAAAACGGAGTTGCGCTATAAGCTTCGCTGCCTTGATGATCTCGCCGACATGCTAGCCGTGCACGGGACTTGGATGCCGCTTGGCAGCGCAGACGAGCAGAAGCCGGCCGCATCCGGGACCGTAGAAGCCTGGGGCCGCTCTCCGGATAATCCGGTGCACGGCTGGTACGGGCTTAAGAAGGGCTTACGCGGCCGCTTTGCAAACTATGTGCCTCCGGTAATGGAGGTGCTCGGGCTGGCGGAGGTCGAGCACGGAGCAAAAAACAATCGAATGAGGGTCACACCGACATCGATCAAGGGAGACGCGCTATGACGACCGACCTTCGATATCTGGCACTCACGGCCATCCTGACCGCTGGTCTATGGATCCCCTACGTTGTCGCTCAGGTGCTTACAAACGGACCTCTGGCCCCAGCGAATTACGTCGACCCAACTCCGCGTCCGCTTCCGCTGTGGGGCCGGCGCGCTGACCGCACTTACCTCAATGCCGTGGAATGCTTTGCCCCGTTCGCGGCGCTGGTGATCGTTGCTCACGTTAGCGGTAAGGCCGATGCGATGACGGCTTTTTGGTCGGCGTGTTTCTTTTGGCTCCGGCTGGCGCATGCCTTGGTATATCTGCTTGGAATACCCTACGTCAGGACGATAATCTTCACGCTTGGCTTCGTCGCGGTCGTCGGCCTGTTCTGGCAGGTGATCAGTTAGCGAAAGGCCCAGGTAAAGGCTTGCGGCGCCGCACCGGAGTGTTCCGGGCTATGCGGTAGGCTCTGTGGCCGAACCGTGCACGGCGCATCTGCCGCGGAAGTGGTTATTACAGTTGCGTTTGAAAGCTGGTTCCGCCTACCAACCCACGCCGATTGGCTGACCGAGAGTGGGGGTGCGCCACTTGTCCTAGTCGCGGGATTCGACGATCGCCAATGCCTCTTTCCAATTCCGCATCCTACTTGCTGCCGCTTATCCCACTGTCGGCGCGGACGATTCTGGAGGTTGGATGC
Organism: uncultured Alphaproteobacteria bacterium; assembly: GCA_963778125.1. Lineage (GTDB taxonomy): Bacteria > Pseudomonadota > Alphaproteobacteria > Acetobacterales > Acetobacteraceae > Rhodopila. Next base: position 109,412 of record CAVZTH010000004.1, read on the forward strand.
GGGGAAGGCGAACTCGCCGCCGCCTACCGCCGAATGAACCCCAAAGCCCGTCTGCTCGGTATCGAGATGAACTCGGAGGCAGCCGCGCTCGCCGCCCTGCATCTGGAGCAAGTATCCACCGCCGATGTTGAGGCCGAACCGCTTCCGTTTGCGGTGCCGGATGGCATCGATTGCATCGTTTACAACGGTGTCCTGCATCACCTGCGCGATCCGTGGGCTGTGATCCGTCGGCATGCGGACGTGCTCAATCTCGACGGCATGCTGCTTATCCGCTTGTCCAACATCGAGTACCTGGCGCCTAACCGATCGGCGATTGCGCGGCGGGTGGGACGACGCGGAGGGTGTCGTTCGAGGGTTCAGCATCGCTGGGATCGGGGAGCAGATTTGCCGTGCTGGCCTGACGCTGTGCGATGTCACGAGGCAGGAGCCTGACGGCGAATCAGCCACCGCGTTCTTGGACGGCCTCGCGCACGGCTTGTCGGCGATCGGCATCGATCCACAGGAGTATTCGAAGCGAGCCACCGCCAGCCATCTGATCTGCCGGGTTCGTAAGGCACCGGTTCAACAGATGGTCCTGTCGGGGAACATGTTGGATCCGATAGGCGGGGTTTCGCATGTCCGCGTGGTGCACCCGCTTCAGGCCGCAAGGACTGATCCCAGCGTCATCGGGACCGTAACGAACTCAGTAGAGTCCGCTCGCCAAAACGAAACTACTCCACGCATCTTTGTCATGCATCGCCCGTCGCTGCTCGGGGAGCAGGCCGTTGACACGGTTAGGATGCTGTTGGACTCGGGCTACCTCACGGTGACCGAATTCGATGACCATCCGGAGCATTTCAAGATGATGAGGATGGGCGGAGATCTGTCCTTTCGGGCAGTGCATGCGGTCCAGACGAGCACCGCCGCCATGGCGGAGATCCTCCGCCAGTATAATCCGGAGGTCGCGGTCTTTCCGAACGCCATCGTGTCGCTGCCCGATGTCAGGAACTTCGCGACACACGACCATATAACCCTGTTCTTTGGCGCGCTGAATCGGGAAAAAGATTGGCAGAGGCTAATGCCGGTGATCAACGCTGTCGCCGCCGAGGCAGGCGATCGTCTGAGGTTTCAAGTGGTGCACGACCAATCATTCTTTGAGGCGCTTGACACGCGGCACAAGACGTTCACTCCGACCTGCGACTACGACACCTATTTGCGGATCCTGGGCGAGTCGGAAGTGTGCTTCATGCCTCTGGGGGACACGGCGTTTAACCGAGCAAAGTCTGATCTGAAATTCATTGAGGCGGGTGCATGCCGGGTCGCGACGCTGGCCAGCACGGTGGTATACGGCGACAGCGTCCAGGACGGCCGCACGGGTGTGCTGTTTCGTGATCCGACAGAGTTTCGCTCAGGGTTGCTGCGTCTGATCTCAATGCCCGAGGTCGCTCGGGATCTGGGGGACGCGGCCCGGCAGTATGTGGTGGACCATCGAATGCTGGCGTATCAGGTAGCGCCCAGGATCGGCTGGTACCGGTCGCTCTGGACGCGCCGGGCGGCCTTGGAGGCGGCGCGTCGGGCGCGCATCGAGCTTCGCATGGCCGCCTGAGGCTAACTGCCCCGATACGTCGTGTAGGTCCAGGATCCAAGCAACAGCGGGATATGGTAGTGGCCTTCGGGTTCAGAGACGCCGAAGCGGATCGGGAATGACGTCGTACCACGGCGGGTCCGTCATGTTTGGCCAACCGGCGAAGTAGTCCTCGATATGGAACCGCAGTTCATACCGGCCGATCCGCAGCGGGCCGTCGCCGAGAAGTGGGGCGTCTGTGCGGCCGTCGAGTTGGTGACAGCTTCATGAATCAGCACGTCTTCGCGGAACACCTCGATGCGAATTCCCTCGGCGGCCTTGCCGCGCGCGGTGTCCAAGACATGGGCGGACAGATGGCCAGCGGTCTTCGGCATGCCCGGCCCGGTAGACGCGCTCCACCAGGCGCAGGCGCGTGATGTGTCCGATCTCGCTCAGAGCGGCGACGCGTTCCTGATCCGGCGTGTTGGCGAGGCGGCGCTCCAGCGCGCGCAACACGAACGGTGGGGTCATGCGGCGGACGCAGACGATGAAGGGGAAGCCGAAGCGCGCCTCATACGCCGTCGAACTGGCTTCGAACGCGATCAGTCGATCACCCAGACTGGTCATTCCAAGTCCGCCCTGTTCGGCGCGTGACGAGGCGGTCAGCGCAGGATCATCGAGTGCTTTCGGCGACAGCGGCGGATGGCCGCGCAGGAAACCCAGGCAAATATCGGGCGGGGCGGCGAGAACGGCGGCCATCAGGGCCTCGTGCAACGCGATCACACTGGCGAAAGGCCGTTTAGAGGCGGCGATTTCGGCAACCCATGGGGCATGCTCGAACACGCCATCAAGCTCGGTGATGAAATCGCCGGGGAGCATGGCATTGAGATCGTCTAGCGTGGGCATCTGCCTCCCCTGATGGCCGTGCGGTGCCCATCAAATACGCCACGCTCCGCAGGGGTCTGAAGTCCGCGTCCCGAGTGGCGCTTGAGAACCGCCTAAAATCACCAATCCTGGATGGCAGAGACTTGTCTGTCCAGACGCCAAGTCTGTGGTGTCGCTGCGTCAATCTTTTTGTAGGTCGCGAGCGATTTCTGGCCGGTGCATCAATTCATCGATCTTCATGGCATAGTCCAACGCCAGGTCTGGCGTGAACGTCAGGTCGGGCGCGATCCGCAACCGCAGCGCCTTTGCGACCTGGCCGCGCAGATAAGGTGTCGCCCGCACCAGCGCAGGTACCAGCGCATCGGCGTCTGACCGGCCCAATCGCGAAAAGAATGCCGTCGCCCGTTTCAGGTCGGGGCCGATCCGGACTTCGGTTATGGTTACATGAGCGTTCGCCAGGTCAGGATCGCGGAATTCGCCGCGGCCAAAAATTCCGGACAGCACGTGGCGGATTTCCTCCGCAACGCGCAATTGCCGCTGAGACGGGCCGGCCTTTTTGGTCAGATCGGCCTTGCCGGGCTTCTTCAACCCGGGACCATCTCCGTCTCGAAGCACTCGACGACGTCGCCTTCCTGGAGATTTTCAAAGTGGGCGAAGGACAGGCCGCATTCATAGCCGCGGGCCACTTCGCGGACGTCGTCCTTAAAGCGCTTTAGCTGAGAAAGCTCACCGCTGTGGATCACCACGCCGTCACGGAGCACGCGCACGCCGGCGCCCCGCTTCACAACGCCTTCGGTGATCATACAGCCAGCGACTTTGCCGGTCTTGGTGATGTTGAAGACTTTCCTCACTTCGGCATACCCAAGGAATTTCTCCCGAGCCTTCGGTGCGACCTTACCTTTGACCAGCTTTTCGACGTCGTCGGAAACCTCGTAGATGATCGAGAAATAGCGGATGTCGACGCCCTCTCGCTGGGCCAAGTCGCGGGCCTGAGATGTCGCGCGGACGTTGAAGGCGATGACGACCGCACTCGACGCCTTGGCCAGCTGGATGTCGCTTTCGGTGATCTGACCCACGCTGGCCAGCAGGACGCGCACTTTCACTTCCTCGTGCGCGAGCTTCGCTACCACCACCTGAATGGCTTCGGCACTACCCTGCACGTCGGCCTTGATCAGGACTGCGACTTCCTTCTGCTCGCCCAATTGGATGCGCGCCAGCATCTGATCCAACGTCCCGCGCGCACCGGCGGCGACCCCGGCGGCCTTGTCGCGCTGCCGGCGCTCGCGGAATTCGGTGATCTCCCGGGCGCGGCTTTCGTTTTCGACGACCACGAATGGTTCGCCCGCGGATGGTGCGCCGCTGAGACCGAGAATCTCGACCGGGGTGGAGGGCCCGGCTTCGGCCATCTGCTTGCCCTTGTCGTCCAGCATCGCACGCACCCGGCCCCATTCGGCGCCGGCGACGACGATGTCGCCCTGGTGCAGGGTGCCGCGCTGCACCAGCACCGTGCCGACTGGGCCGCGGCCGCGATCGAGGCGGCTTTCGACCACGGTACCTTCCGCCGTGCGGTCGGGATTAGCCTTCAGGTCGAGGATTTCCGCTTGCAGCAAGATCGCCTCGGTCAGTTTGTCCAGGCCGGTGCGCTTCAGGGCCGAGACCGGCACGTCCTGCGTCTCGCCACCCATTTCCTCGACGACGACCTCGTAGCTGAGGAGTTCCTGCCGCACACGGTTCGGATCGGCGTCCGGCTTGTCGATCTTGTTTATGGCGACGATAATCGGCGCGTTGGCGGCCTTGGCGTGGCGAATTGCCTCGATGGTCTGCGGCATGACGCCGTCATCGGCCGCGACGACCAGCACGACGATGTCGGTTACCGAGGCGCCACGCATGCGCATGGCGGTGAATGCCTCGTGGCCTGGTGTGTCGATGAAGGTGATCAGCTCTCCCCCCGGCATCTTCACCTGGTAGGCGCCGATATGCTGGGTGATGCCACCCGCCTCGCCCGCCGCCACGTCGGTGGTGCGCAGAGCGTCCAGCAGCGATGTCTTGCCATGGTCGACATGACCCATGATCGTCACGACAGGCGGCCGAGGGACCAGCTCAACGTCGATGTCCGCGGAGCCTTCCAGGCCCAACTCGACGTCGGACTCCGCGACGCGGCGCGCACGATGGCCAAATTCCTGCACCACGAGTTCGGCGGTATCGGCGTCCAGCGTCTGAGTGATGGTCGCCATCACGCCCATCTTCATCAGCGCCTTGATGACTTCCGGCGTGCGGGCGGCCATACGGTTGGCCAGTTCCTGCACGGTAATCTGCTCAGGCAGGATAACGTCGCGCACGACCTTCACCTGGTCAGACCGCAGGCGATCGAGTTCAGCCTGACGGCGCTCGCGCTCGCGTTGCCGGCGAACCGAGGCCAATGAACGGACTTTTTCGTCCTCGCCCTCGATCGCGGCCTGCACGTCGATGCGACCTGCACGGCGGCGATCATTGGTGCCGCCTTTCGGTGCAACGACTGGGGGTTTGCGGGCGGGCAGCCCTCCGGCACCAGTCCGGCGCGCCGGACGTCCTTCGTCCTCGTCTTCCGGACGAGTGGCACGGAGACGCAGCGTTTCTGTTACGGCCGACGGTGTAGCCGGGCCCTGGGTCCGACCGGGGGCTTTGGCGACCGGTTGAGCGGGCTGCGACGGGAGAGGCGGCGAGGCGGGCGGCTGGAGCGGCAGTAGCTTCGTCAGCTTTTTCGCCTGGTTCGGACGGGGCCCGCGCCTCCGCGGCGGCGGCCTCCGCTTCAGCGGATCGCCTGGCGTCAGCCTCTTCAGCGGCCAGTTCCTCGGCACGCCGGGCATCTTCTTCGGCGGTCTTTCGAGCCTCGGCTTCGCGACGGCGCGCTTCCTCAGCGGCGGAGAGGATCGAGATCTTCTCCTGTTCGCGGCGTTCCGCTTCGCGTTTGGCGGCGTCGCGCTGCTGCTCCACAAGGGCGCGCTGACGAGCGGCCTGTTCAGTCGCGGTGAGTGCACGCCCAGCACCGGGGGCCGGACGGCCCGGTGCCGGCGCCATGCGTGGAGCGGGAGCCCCGCCGGCCGGCGGGGGCGGCGGTGCTCCCGCGGCGGCTGACGGGTTCGGCGCAGCCGCGCGCTTCTTGCGCACTTCCACTTGCACGACTTTTGACCGGCCGTGGCTGAAGCTCTGCCGCACGGAGCCCGCATCGACGGTCCGCCCCAGTTCCAAACGTCCTGCCGGACGAAGAGAGAGCCGCCCCTTGCCGCCGTCCTGATCGTTGCTTTCGCTCATGTTTATCCGTTGAAACCCGTTCCATCGTTTACCGAGGCGATTTCCCGCCCCGTGGCCCTTTCGGACCCCAAGGCCCTTGCGGACCCGTTCTTCAACCCGGCCAGCCTGCTCGCTTCCACGACGAGCGACTCCGCCAATTTGCCCGGCGCGACCGCGACGTGCACTACATAGTCTCGACCGAACACGCGTCCCAGGGCCTCGCCCGGGAGCGGATCGATGATTGTCAGGTCCGGCCCAAAGCCGGACAAAAAGCGCGAACGCTCCGCCTCGCTGCCATCGGACGCCTGCAGAACCAGGCTATAGCGGCCGGTCCTTAGCGCCTCCCGCGCCTTTTCGTAACCCGCCACGGCTTGGCCAGCACGTCGGGCGAGGCCGAGACATTCGCCGATCCGACGGACCAACTCCGTCTGAAGCAGCACTAAAAGATCAGATGGCACCGACACCGGACCCCTAGCGGCCCTGGCGAATGCGCGTACGAGCTGACGATGGTTGTCGCCGCCTTGCTTGTTCAGCCGCCCGCCCTCTAGTCGGCCGCCTTTGAGCCGTTCGTCTTGAGGTGGTCTGTCCTCGGGCGAGCGCTCGAATTCTAACACATCCGCTGAAGCGCTCAACCAGATTCCCCGTCCAGGCAACTTTGCGGCCAGGTCGGGGACGATCTGCCGGTCCGGTCCGACGACAAAGCGGATCATCCGTTCCTTTGGCAACCGCTGACGCGTGAGCACACACCGTCGTAGCGGGCCCGTTTCCGGTTCCGGTTCGTCTTCAACGGGTGCAGCATCGGTGGCAATCTGGTCGGTTTCAGTCGTGACCAGCCTCCTGCGCCGCAGCTTGTTCTTCCTTGCCATCGAACCAGTGGGCCCGTGCGCCCATGATCACATCGTTGGCGGTGGCTTCGTCCATGTTGTCGGTCCCAACGATCTCGGTCAGTTCGTCGGACGCGAGGTCGCCCAAGTCGTCAAGGGTCTTAACGCCCTTCTCGCCAAGTGCGACCAGCATCTGCGGGGTCAGCACCTCGAACGCAGCGACCTCGTCGCTGACGCCCAATTCGATGCGCTTGTCGTTCAGTTCGGTATCGCGTTGCGCCAGGAAGCTTTCGGCTCGGCGCACCAGTTCTTCGGCGACACTTTCGTCAAAGCCCTCGATCGCGGCAACTTCCTCGATCGAGGTGAAGGCCAGTTCCTCGACAGTTGTAAACCCCTCGGTGACCAACAAACCGGCAATCATGTCATCAACATCCAGCGCCTCGACGAACAGGCCGGAGCGGCGACGAAATTCATCCTGACGGCGCTCGCTCTCCTCAGCTTCGGTCAGGATGTCGATGTCCCAGCGGGTAAGCTGCGAAGCGAGCCGCACATTCTGTCCGCGGCGTCCGATGGCGAGCGAAAGCTGCTCGTCTGGAACGACGACTTCGACGCGACCGGCTTCTTCATCCAGCACGACCTTGGTCACCTCGGCTGGAGCAAGAGCATTCACCACGAATGTCGCGGCTTGGCTGCTCCAAGGAATGATGTCGATCTTCTCGCCCTGCAGTTCCTGCACAACGGCCTGGACGCGCGAACCGCGCATACCAACGCAGGCGCCGACAGGGTCGATCGAGCTGTCGCGGCTGATTACCGCCATCTTGGCGCGGCTTCCCGGATCGCGGGAGACGGCTTTGATCTCGATGATGCCATCATAGATTTCCGGAACTTCCTGAGCGAACAACTTGGCCAGGAAGCCTGGATGGGTCCGGGACAAGAAAATTTGGGGACCGCGAGGTTCTTCACGGACGTCGTAGATATAGGCGCGCACGCGGTCGCCGTTGCGAAAACTTTCACGGGCGATCAACTCGTCGCGGCGCAGCAAAGCCTCGGCCCGACCGAGCTCTACCATGAGGTTTCCGTACTCGGTGCGTTTGACGACGCCGTTGATGATCTCACCGACGCGGTCCTTGAACTCGTCGTATTGCCGCTTGCGTTCATACTCGCGCACCCGCTGGACTATGACCTGCTTGGCGGTTTGCGCCGCAATGCGGCCAAAATCGATGGGCGGCAAGGGATCGACGACAAACTCACCAACCTTCTTGTCGGGAAACAGCTTGGCCGCATCGGCCTTGCCCATCTGGGTTTCTTCGTTCTCGACGATTTCGACGATTTCAGTCCATCGCGAAAGGCGCACATCGCCGCTCTTGCGGTCGATCGTTGCCCGGATATCCTTTTCATGGCCATATTTGGCCCGCCCGGCCTTCTGGATGGCCTGTTCCATCGCCTCCAGCACTTCCTCGCGGTCGATATTCTTTTCGCGGGCGACGGCATCGGCGACCAGCAGTAGTTCGGGGCGGGCGATAGCGGTGTCCATGGCGACCTCTTTTTATGGCGTCCGATTGGGCGTTCAGTTGGCCAACGGCTTGGTGGCGGTGGCTGCAATCAAGGCATCCGTCAAGACGAGTTTCGCGCGGCGGACGTCGGGATGGCGAATTGCGACTTCCGAACCGTCGTCGAGGCGAATCCGAGCGGCATCATTGTCGGCACCGAGCACGACGCCGGCAAAGCGCTTGCGGCCATTCTGGGGAAGGAAGGTTTCAACGCGGGCAAGGTGCCCGGCGAAGCGGTTCCAGTCCTTAATCCGGGTCAACGGGCGGTCAATTCCGGCGGAACTAACCTCCAACGTCCAGGCGCCGGGGATCGGATCCTCGACATCGATGGCCACGCTTACGTCATGGCTGATCTGCTCGCAGTCCGCGACGTTGATCTGCGACCCGTCGGCGCGATCCGCCATGATTTGCACTACCGGTCGTTCGCGCCCCAGGACGGCGACCCGGACGAGTTCAAAGCCCATCAGCTCAAGGCGTGGCGCAATGATCACGGCCAGCTTGTCCTCCAAGCTGGCGCCGGCCAACCCAGTGCTGGCCAAAGTCGTTGATGTTCCTTCGTTTCCGTCCAAACCGGGTCGTCCAAAACAAAAAGAGGCGGCCCGCGAAGGCCACCTCCGTATTAACAGCGGAGAATTATTTGATCAGGAAGTAGCGCGATGTGGACGCGAATGCAAGGCTTCGTACCTTGTTAAGGTTTTGCTCGCATGCTGGCTGCCATGAAGCGCCTCGAAGTCTCTGGATGGCGTCCGCGGTTTGTTGGCGTTTTACGTGTTGCTGAGCCACATGACGCCGTTCGCGGAGTTGCCGCATTGGTTACAGGAGCCCGTGTCGCATGGCGGCGCCGCGGTCGATATTTTCTTTGTGCTCAGCGGGCTGGTAATCACTCAGTCGCTGCTGCGTGCCAGCGGGCGTGCGGTGCCCTTCCTTGTTGCCCGCTTCGCCCGAATTTTTCCAGTATTCCTCGCGGTGTTCGCGGTGGCGATCGTGGTGGCGCCCTGGTCCTGCGGCTTCGAGCAAATGCCGTGGATCGGTCCGGACGATGCTGCCCGAACAATTTGTGTCAAAAGCTGGCCGGCCGCGTGGCTGCCGGAAATAGCTGCGCATTTGACGATGACCCACGGGCTGTTCCCCGACGCGGTTTGGCCCGGTGTCTGGCTTAGTTTCCTTGGGGCCGCGTGGAGCCTTTCGACCGAGTGGCAATTCTATCTGCTGGCGCTGCTGGTCGCCGGCCGAAGCCGCCGACTGTGCTGGTTTCTGCTCGGTCTGGCCGTTGTCGGGACGGCGTGGCGGTTAATGGTGCCGATGCCTTGGCAGTTCAGCCGGGCGTTTTTGCCAAACAAGGGGCATTTTTTCGCACTGGGTGTGGCGAGCGTGGCTGTGGTCCGCTCGGAAAGCGGCGCGCTGGCCCGTTATACGCTGGTTCTGATCTCCAGCATGGCGATCTGTGCAGCCGAGGGCAGTCTCGGCAAGATACTTCCGCCAATGGTCTGGACGTTCTGTCTGGCCGTGCAGATGCGGCCCGATGTGGTTGGCCTTCGCCAGGTGAGCGCCCTGCTGAGCAGCCGACAAGCTCGATATCTGGGGACGATTTCGTATTGCCTCTATTTGGTGAACGAACCGATCCACAAGGTGACTGGCCAGGCGTTGAGCCGGATTGCCGGCGGCGACGGCTGGCTGTTCACGGTATTATGGGTCCCACTGTCGATCGGCCTGCCGTTTCTGGCGGCGATTTGGCTGCACACATGTCTGGAGGCCCCCGCGTTGAGGTGGGGGCGGGAGGTTGCCTCGCGCTTGTCAGACCGGACCGCGATGACTGTGCAGGCTCGCGGCCGAGGGCTATAGGAGCGATAATGAAACCTCCTCATGGCAGCCGTCCAGGCGGATCTTCTCGCCCTCCCTCCGACCGCGGGCCGTATCGCGGTCCGGGGGGACAGGCACCCCGGCCGCCTGGCCAAGGGATGCGGGGTGATGCGCGTTCCGGTCATGGAGGTGGGCCGACCGGTGGGCGCGATGCACAGAAGTCACAGCATGATGGGCCACGAACCTATGGCTCGCGTCCGGATAGTCGGCCCCAGGGAGGAAAGCCTCACCAGGGAGGTAAGATCCAGGGGAGTAATCCGCAAGGCGGCGCTGCGCGTGGGGAGTTCAAGCAACGGGCTCCGCGGGATGATATTCAGGCGCGCACTCCGCGCGACGGGGGGCCTGGCCGGCTATCAATATCGCCGCAGCGCCAGGCGGGCTATGAAGCGGCCCGTCATTCACCCGACACGCCCAAAGGCACGGTCTGGTTGTATGGTCACCATGCAGTTGCTGCCGCACTGTCGAACCCGTCGCGCCGGCTGCGCCGGTTACTTGTTACAGAGGAAGGCGAGGCCGCAATTGTGAAGCTGCTTCCGCCGCCCTGGGCGGTCGCTCCCGAGCGGGTCGACCGCGGACGACTGGATTATATGCTGGGGCGTGACGTCGCACATCAGGGGGCGGCTCTCCTGGCCGATCCGTTGGCGCCCCCAAGTTTGCAGTCCGTGCTGGAGAAGTCGGGCGTCATCTTGGTCCTCGACCAGGTCACCGATCCGCGCAATGTCGGCGCCATCCTGCGATCGGCCGCTGCGTTCGGAGCGTCGGGCGGTCATTACCCAGGATCGGAATGCACCGGAGGAAACCGGTGGTCTGGCGAAGGCCGCCTCCGGGGCCCTCGAGAAGATGCCGCTGTTGCGGGCAGTCAATATTGCCAGGACGATTATTGCGCTGAAGGCGGCCAATGTCTGGTGCATCGGGCTGGACGCGGGCGGCAAGCCGCTGTCCGGTCCTGCTTTCGCCGACCGCCGTGTCGCCTTGGTTCTGGGGGCGGAAGGCGAGGGTTTGCGCCGTCTGACCCGCGACACCTGCGATGAGATCGCCGGGCTGACGATCAGAGGCGCGGTTGAGAGCCTTAACGTTTCGGCCGCTGCATCGGTGGCATTATACGAGCTGTCGAAGCGGTGATGGCTTTCGACGCCGTTCCTGCAGCGAAGGCCCTTCGTCAGATCCGCCGAGACCGGGCGGAGGTTTGGCCTCTGCCAGGGGAGATTGCACCGAGCACCGCGCAGGAGGGCGCCGCGGTTCAGCTCGCGCTGGCGGAATTAGTTGGCGCGATGCCGTCGGCCGGGTTCAAAATCGGCGCCACCGGCAAGCGGATGCAGGAGTATCTCGGGGTCGATACGCCGATCGCCGGTTTCATGCGGGCGCAGGACGTTTATCATGGTCATGCGGACCTGCGTTTTGCCGATTTCATAAGACCGGCGGTCGAGTGCGAGGTGGCGGTGCGGTTGGCGCGGGATTTGCCGCCGGGACCGTGCTCCCTTGAGCAGGCGTTGGCGGCGGTGGGTGAATTCTTCGCCGGGGTCGAGATCGTCGAGAATCGGTATGGGGACCTGAAGGACCTCGGGATGCCGACCCTGATCGCGGACCAGATGTATCACTGTGCGGCGGTCATCGGCGACGGGCACGAGGTCGATTGGCGCGCGCTGGATATCGCGGCGTTGCGGGGCCGGATCAGCCTAGATAATGGCACCACCGAGGAAGGGGTCACGTCGGACCTGCTCGGTCATCCTCTCAATGGGCTGGCCTGGCTGGCGGGGTCGGCGGAGGCGGCGGCGTTCGGAGGCCTGAAAGCCGGGCATGTTATCATGCTGGGCAGCGTTACACCGCCGGTCTGGTTGAGCGGACCCGCTTTCGCCACGGTGTGGTTCCCGCCGTTGCCGAAGGTGACTGTTCAACTGGCCTGATCAGACCGGCGGAAGATGGCGATTTTCAGCGCTCAGCATCGCGACCAGCGCACGTCCTAAACGATATCGAAGATCGCGCGCCATTTTGACGATTGCCTGGGTGATCAGGCGCTCGCCTTCGACGGTCAGTTCCATCGCGTCGGCGGACTCGGTACAGAAATCGGGTTTTTGCACAGCGGTATCCTTTCGAGGTCAGCGGAAAGGACGCTTCCATTCTGTTGCAGTGCAACATGTGTCAATGCCATAGCGATTTCAATGAAAAAACCCACCGGTAGCTGGGTGCGTTGGATCGGCAAATCTATTTCGGATTCGTGATGACGAGGAAGGCGCCTGGGAAAGGAGGGGCTGCGGGTGGCGACAAACTGCGGCAACAGAAGGGTAGTTGCACCGGGAAAGCGGAGACAGTGATTCGGGGTCTCGGCTCTGGCGACGGCGTGGAATTCGCGGCGACAAAAGGGCGTCAGATTAGTTTCGCCTCGAAAGGCGGAAGCAGGTCGGGGGCTTCGAATTCGATCACCCAGAGGTCGGAGTCAAATTTTAGTTGCCGCTCGATGTAGGCGTCGGCGACCGAGTCATCGACCGGTTCGGGGCCGGTGGCTCGCATCCAGACAAGTTCACCTTCCCCAGACCGAAGCTGGGAGAGGACAGACACCGCCTTGTCGTTGCGCAGCACGACCAGAATGCCTCCGGCATCAGGATCGCCCTTTCGCACGACGACACCGAAGCGCCCGTCGGCATTGCCCATGCGCAACGCCATGCTGACCCAAATGCCTGCTTTGATACGGGGTTCGGTCATTTGCCGATGATGCGGCGGGCAATCGCCATGCGGTGCACCTCGGAGGGGCCCTCGTAGACACGCATCGTCCGGACCTTTTGTGCCATAAGTTGAAGCGGCAGTTCCTTGGCAACCCCCATGGCGCCGAAAGCCTGCATGGCGTGATCGACAACCTCGGTCGCCATTTCCGTACCGTAGAGCTTTACCATCGACGCCTCGGTCCGGACATCCTTCCCGGCGTCGGCCTTGGTGGCTGCGTCGTAAACCATCAGCCGGCAGGCGTGGATTTTCACCGCGGCGTCGGCTATCCACCACTGGATTGCTTGGCGGTCGGCCAGACGATGGCCGAATGTCACCCGTTGTTTGGCGTGTTCCACCATCATGTCCAGGGCGCGGCGAGACATGCCGACGCACCACGCGCCGATCTGCAGGCGGCGGACAGTGAGGCGGAGTTGCATGGGGGCGTAGCCTTTGCCCTCGACGCCAAGAAGTTGGGTGGCGGGGATGCGACAATCCTCGAAGACCAGTTCGTAGGTGCGCTGACCGCCGAGCATGGGGATTTCGCGCTCGATGATGAAGCCTTTGGTGCCGCGCTCGACGATGAACGCGGTGACGCCGTCGGCGCGTTTGCCCTCGCCGGTGCGAGCCATGACGATGAGGAAGTCGGCCTGCGGCACGCGGCTGACCCAGATTTTTCGTCCATTGATGATCCAGTCGTTGCCGTCCTTGACGGCGCGGGTGGTCATGCCGGCGGGATCCCCGCCCGCTCCGGGTTCGGAGATGGCGATGGCTGAGTGGGCGTCGCCGCGGGCATACGGGTCAAGGTACTTGCGGCGCTGTTCGTCGTTGGCGACGGCGATCAGCATGTGGAGGTTGGGACTGTCGGGCGGGAAGGTGAAGGGGACGCAGGTGCGGCCTTGTTCCTCGTAAACGCCGATGAGCGCGGAATAGGGCAGGTTGGCGCCGCCGTACTCTTCCGGCACATCCAGGCCCCAGAGGCCGAGTTCTTTGCACTTGTTCAGCAGGTGGTGTTCCTCGTCGGGCGCCAGACCCGAGGGCTGCCCGGACATTTCCCGCGCAAGGACATTTTTCTCCAGCGGGATGACGTCACGGTCGATGAACTTGGCGACCAGATCCTGCAGCATCCGGTGCTCTTCGGGCAGTTCAAACATCAAGGCTCTTCCTGGTTGATAGGGTGTTCATCGAGGATCGAAGCACGATCGGGCTGTCGCGTCACGACGGGCTAGTACCTCGAGTTGCTCATATTGCGGGATACAACCTCTTCAGTTTTACGCGGGCATTGGCGGTAGTGAACTGCCAGTCGGCTTTGATATGTTTTTGTTTCGGCTGTCCTCCCAGGCGGCGACCTCCTCGACCAGGGTCAGCTTGTTGGAAATACGCTGATCGAGACGCTGACCCGACAACACGCTCAGTTCGGATTCAGCCATGTCCAGCCAACTGCCGTGTTTGGGGGTGTAGTGCCACTCGAACTTCTCGACGAGCCGACGCGCCTCGGGGGCGGGAAAAGCTTCGTAGAGTGCTGCTAGGTCGTCGGGCAGACGCGCTCAAGAAATTACTGGCCCGAAAGTACCCAGTCCGCCTAGTGTGCTGCAATAGATGAGCGAGGATTTTCGACCTGAAGCGCTGAACATGCCTATTGATCGAGTGGTTGCTCCACTGTCCGGGTCAGGCCGGGATATCTGTCCGGGAAGTCAGCACGGTGGGACGATCCGCGTGGCCGCCTTAAACCATCGTGGAGAACATGGATGCCGGCGAGACGCCTGAACAGGTGATCGAGAACTTCTGGTTGCACACCACACTACGGGATGTGCTGGCAGTCTATAACTATGCGAAGCGGCAGCTGTCGATACCGACGGCCCCGCGCCTGCCAGTTCCGGCCAATCCTTATGCATGTGCCATCTCCTCAACTTGAACATGAGTGCCGTCCCGCATCGCCTCGACGGGCCAACCTGGGATGCCACCGGCATCGCGAAACACGACGTAGATCGCCGGGATGACCAACACGGTCAGCAGCCTGGATGAGGCGAGCCCGAACAACAGCGAGATCGCCAGCCCCTGGAAGATCGGGTCGCTCAGGATTGTCGCCGCGCCGATCATCGCCGACAGCGCCGTGAGCAGGATCGGCCTGAAGCGGACCGCGCCGGCGTCCAGCAGCGTCTGCCGCAAGGTCTTGCCGGTGCTGGCGCCGTGCCGGACGAAATCGACCAGCAGGATCGAATTGCGCACGATGATGCCGGCGAGGGCGATGAAACCGATCATCGACGTGGCGGTGAAGGGCGCGTGGAACAGCCAGTGCCCGATCACGATGCCCATGAGCGTAGCTCAGGCACACAACGCGTGCGGCCAGATGAGAACCGGGTGGAGATGACCGACGGCGGTTCGGTGGCGTACCGATTATCTGGTGATCGCCACCGGCCCCGACCTGGCATTCGACGAAATCGCGGGCCTGGGGCCGAGTGCCAATACACAGTCAATTTGTCATGTCGATCACGCCGAGCAGACGTGGCACGCGTTCGAGGCGCTTTGCAAAAATCCCAGGCCGATCGTGGTTGGTGCGGTGCAAGGTGCGTCCTGCTTCGGGCCGGCCTACGAGTTCGCCTACATTCTGGATACGAACTGCGAAACGGCGGATCCGCGATCAGGTGCCGATGACCTTTGTCACCGCCGAACCTTATATCGGCCATCTCGGGCTGGATGGCGTGGGTGACACCAAGGGACTGATGGAAAGCGAGTTCCGCAACCGTCAAATCAAGTGGATCACCAATGCGCGGGTCAAGGACGTGGCGGCGCACGCCATGCAGGTCAAGGAACTCGACGAAACCGGCACGTTGCGGAAGGCTCACGATCTGCCGTTCGCGTTCGCCATGATGCTGCCTGCGTTCCGCGGCGTGCCGGCGGTGCGCGGCATCGAAAAGCTGACAAATCCGCGTGGCTTCGTGCTCGTGGACAAGTACCAGAGCAATCCCACCTTCCCCAACGTCTTCGCCGTCGGAGTGTGCGTCGCCATCTCGCCAACCGGGCCAACACCGGTGCCGGTGGGCGTGCCGAAAACCGGCTTCATGATCGAATCGATGGTGACGGCGACCGCACACAACATCGGCGCGCTGCTTCGCGGCCAGCCGGCGCGGGAGCAGGCGACATGGAATGCCATCTGCCTCGCCGATTTCGGCGACGGCGGGGTGGCGTTCGTGGCGCAACCGCAGATCCCGCCGCGCAACGTCAACTGGGCATCGCGCGGAACCTGGGTGCATCTGGCGAAGGTCGGCTTCGAGAAATACTTCCTCCGCAAGATGCGGATCGGCCAGAGCGAACCGTTCTACGAGAAATTCCTGCTGAAGCAGTTCAACCTCGAGAAGCTGAAGGCGACGACGCTCGATCCGGTGGACTGACCATGACTGACCCAACCACCATCGTCTGCCCTGCCTGCGGCGCACTGAACCGGGTGCCGGCCGAACGTTCCGCGCTCAGGGCGAAATGCGGCGGGTGCCATCGCGCTCTGTTCGCGCAGCATCCTGCCGAGGTTGACGAGGCGGGCTTCGAGCGCCATGCCCGCGCGGACGGGATACCGGTGCTGCTGGATGTCTGGGCGCCCTGGTGCGGCCCGTGCCGCACGATGGCGCCGCAGTTCGACCGCGCCGCATCACTGCTGGAACCCGACGTCAGGCTGCTCAAGCTGAATGCCGACGAGGCGCCCGAACGTCTCGGCCCGGCTTGGCGTGCGCGGGATCCCCGCGATGTTCCTGCTCAGTCGCGGGAGGGTCGTGGCGCAGACCGCCGGTGCAATGAACGCCGAGGCCATCGTGCGCTGGACGCGCGGCAATCTTTTATCAACTCTCAATGGAGACAGACCATGACAATCGACCGTGGCGTGCTTGCTTTTGCTGGGTTCATGACGCTGGCGAGCGCCGTGCTCACCTGGTTCTTCGGGCCGTGGTGGCTGCTGCTGACCGGCTTCGTCGGGCTCAACCTGATACAGTCCAGCGTCACCGGGTTCTGCCCGGCGGCATTGCTTCTAAAGGCGGTGGGCCTCAAACCGGGTGCCGCGTTCCAGTAGGTGTCTGTCCATCCCTCGATGCGCGCAATATCCGGGCGGGACGAGGACCATTATGTGGCTGGCTACTGATCGTCCATGGGATAGTGGCGGTCGTCGCTGTGGCGCTCGGACAGCTTGCGTCGCTTGCCGTCATGCTGGTCTGGCTGGCGCTAGACGTCTGGGCCCTGCGGCTTTTACCTCACCAACAGCCTGCTTGATTTGGCGGCCGGTGACACGACTGTTGGTCCAGGCCTAAATGGGCTGATCTTGCCTCCGAGGAGGCTCGCATGTCCGAAACGTTGCCTAACGAGATGACCGGTCCGGTCGCCGCCGTGCGCCGGTTCAGCCGCTTCTATACGCGCCAGCTTGGCCTGCTCGACGAAGGGCTGTTGAACAGCGCGTTTTCGCTAACCGAGGCGCGCGTTCTATATGAACTGGCTACCCATCCGACCGTGACCGCGACCGAACTCAGCAGCGATCTTGGTATTGATCCCGGTTATCTCAGCCGCGTCCTCAAAGAATTCGAGAGCCAGGGCTTTATCACCCGTGCGCCTTCTCCCGGCGACGGCGCGCCTCGCGTTGCTCCAGCTTACGGATTCCGGGCGGGCCGCCTTCGAGCCGCTGGACAAGGCGTCGCGCCACCAGATTTTCGCGATGATTGGCCACTTAACGCTCGCCGAAGCCGCTCGGCTGGTTCAAGCCATGCGGACGATCGAACATCTGATAGGCGAATCGGCTTCGTCCAAGGACCCAATCATCCTGAGGCAGCACCAAGTCGGCGATATCGGTTGGATCGCCCATCGGCAGGCTTTGCTGTATGCACAGGAGTATGGCTGGGACGGAACCTACGAAATCCTCGCCGCCGAAATCCTCGCCGGCATCGTCAAAACCTTTGATCCAAACCGGGAGCGAAGCTGGATCGCCGAACGGGACGGAGCGGTGATCGGTTCAGTGTTTGTGGTGCGCGGATCGGAGACGGTGGCAAAGCTCCGGCTGTTGTACGTCGAACCGGCCGCGCGCGGTTTGGGCCTCGGCCGGCGCCTCGTGGACGCCTGCATCGATTTTTCTCGCAAAAGAGGCTATCGGACGCTGTCGCTATGGACGAACGATATTCTCCTGCCGGCCCGCCGCATCTACCAAGCCGCCGGATTTGCCTGCGTCGCCCGGGAGCCGCACCACTCCTTCGGCCAGGATCTGATCGGCGAGACGTGGGAGTTGACGTTGTGAGCCGTGCGGTTCATGGCGCTTCGGTTAGTACCGCCTCGTAAACATCGAGCGTCGCATCCTGCATCGCTCGCACTGTGGGCACCGAAGCCCTCGCCCGCTGTCCCAGCGACAGGCGCGCCTCCGGGTCGAGGTCCAACGCTAACTCGATCGCCGCCGCAAGGGCGTCAGGATCGTCCGGTCGCACGCGCCACCCGGTTTCGCCGTGCCGCACGGTCTCCACCGGGCCACCGAGGTCGGAGGCGATCACCGGCCGCCCCATGGCCTGCGCCTCGATCACCACGCGGCCGAACGCTTCCGGCTTGGTAGAGGCATGCACCACGACATCGGACAGACACATGGCGGCGGGCATGTCATCGCACTGCCCCACCAACCGCAGCCGGTCGGAGATGCCTAGGCGCATTGCCTTGCGTTCCAGGTCGCGCACGTAGCCTTGCCGTCCCTGGGAGGATCCGACGAAGACGCACATCACGTCCGGGCGGTTTAATCGCGCGATCGCGTCCAGCAGGACCGAGTGCCCCTTCCAGGCGGTTAGCCGTCCTGGCAACGTCACGATGCGCATATTGTCGGGCACTCGCCAGTCAGCCGCGAGTTTGGCAATCCGGCTGCCGGACACGGTCGCGGGATCGAACACCGCCGGATCGACGCCGCGCGGGATGATCCGAATCCGAGCGGCATCGACGTGATGCCGGGCCGCTACGAGATCGGCGATGAAGTGGCTGGCGGCGATGACGATTCGCCCACGGGCCATGACGCTATTGTAAAGTCGCTTGGACGGGAAGCTTTCGCCGTAGGTCCCGTGATAGGTCGTGACGAACGGGACACCGGTGCGTTGACAGGCCAGCCAGGCCGACCAGGCGGGGGCTCGCGACCGTGCATGCACCAGCGACACATTCCGGTCGTGGATCACCGCTTCCAACGCCCGCGCGTTTCGCCATATGCCCAGCGGAGACTTGGTGGTTAGCTGCAGCGCGATGTGCGTGCCGCCGGCACGCTCGATCTGGCGCACCATGGGACCGCCGGCGCTGGCGACGAGGGCTACGGCCTCGGCTTCGACGATGGCCTTTGCGATTTCGACGGTGCCGCGCTCGACCCCGCCGGTGATCAGGGAGGGGAGCACCTGCAGCACGACAGGGGGGTCGGGTGAAGGAGACATTCGTCCGATATTTACCACGCTTGCTGCGCCATTGGAGCACGGGTAGGATGACACGGGTTTTTCTACAAGGAGATTGTGCCTTGCGCGTGCTGTTATATGACCACAGCGCCAAGCGGAAGACCGTCAGCGTCACCCTGAATGCCGATCTGGTTGCCCGGTCGGCGGCGCACGGGATCAACATCTCCCGCGTTGCCGAAGCCGCTTTGGTCGCCGCGTTTGAGGAGGCAGAAAAGGCCAAGATCCGCGAGGAAATCCGCGAGGCCGCACGGTTCACGGATGAAATTGTTCGCCAGTACGGGCACCCATTCCCGGAGTCGCGGGCTATGCTTATGCCGGACGACGAAAATACGGATAACCTGAACGACCATGCAACATGATCTGTTCGCCAATCCCAACCGCCGCGAGCGATTGGGGTTTCCCCTCATTGTCGAATTGCAGGCTAATATAGCCGAAGGCGCTTTTCGGATCGTCGCCCCGCTGACCGCGGTCACGGCGGGCACTCCAATCAACAGGCTAGTGCCGATCATCGAACATAATGGCGAGCATTTCGCGGTGCTGTTCAATCTTATCACCAATCTTTCGTCACGCCTTCTCCGTCATCCCGTCGGTTCCGTCGCGCAGTATCGGGACGACTTATCCCGTGCACTGGACTGGCTGTTCTTTGGGATTTAACGCAAATGGCTGAGACCACTGGCCGGCTCGATCGCGGCAATGGGATCGAAATTGCTTGGACGCGGCTGGATGGACGGGGGCCGACCGTGGTGTTTCTCCCTGGTTTCCGCTCCGACATGACTGGCGACAAGGCGACCGCGCTGGCCGCTTTCTGCGCTGAACGTGGCCTCCGAATGTTGCGATTCGATTATTCCGGCCATGGCGCCAGCAGCGGCGATTTCGTCGAGGGCACGATTGGCGCTTGGGCAGCCGACGCAGTGGCCGCCATCGATGTCGCTGACGTCGGGTCCATTGGTTCTGGTCGGCTCTTCCATGGGCGGTTGGATAGCGTTGCTCGCCGCGATGTCACGTCCCGAACGAATGGCCGCGCTTGTCGGCGTCGCCGCCGCGCCCGATTTTACCCAGCGCCTGATGTGGGACCCGATGACGCCGGCCCAACGCGCGACGCTGGAGCGCGACGGCGTGCTATATGTCCCCAGCCAGTATGGTGAGCCGACGCCGATTACGTTGAAGCTGATTCAGGATGGCGTTGAGCATCTGGTGCTGACCGCCCCGATCCCCATCCGCTGCCCGGTGCGGTTGTTGCACGGCCAGGCGGATCCCGACGTGCCTTGGGAACTCGCTCTGCGGATCGCGGAGCAGGTGGAAGCACCAGACGTTAGGGTGATTTTGGTGAAGGACGGCGACCATCGCCTCTCGCGGCCCTCGGACCTGGATTTACTTCGGCAGACTGTTGCCCTGCTCGTCGGCTAGGATGGCGCGTAGTCCCTCCCGGTAGGTCGGATAAAGCCACTCGATCCCCAAGGCCGACTTCGTCTTGATGCTAGCCACCTTGCGGTTCTCCGACCAGAAACTTCGGGCGATCGGGCTCATCGCCGGCAGCGCGTCGGCAAACGCGGTTTCCTGCGGTGGGGAGATGCCAAGCAATGTCGCCGCCTCGGTTATCACAGCGGCGCTTTCGCATGGCTCATCGTCTACCAGATTGAACACACGAAGCCCGGAGAGGCGGTCCTGCCGCATAGCCGCGACGACCGCTTGAGCGATGTCCTCTCGATGGATCCGCCCGAATTGGTGCCCAGGCTTATTCATTCTCCGCGCCTGTCCGGCCCGGAGGCTGTCGAATGCCGATCGTCCTGGCCCGTAAATTCCACCGAGGCGAAAAATTTCCACCGCGCGTTGGTCGGAAAAGCGTGCCCAGTTGTCCTCCGCGACGACACGTAGTTGCCCCCGCGCCTGCGAGGGCGCTGGCGGCGTGTCCTCATCGACCCATCCGCCGCCCCGGTCGCCGTAGACCGAGGTGCTGGACAAATACCCGATCCACCGTAGCGAAGGCGCCCCCTTGATTACCGTT
>CAVZTH010000005.1:0-184054 GCA_963778125.1 uncultured Alphaproteobacteria bacterium
GAAACACGCCACTGATGACAGGATGTTCGCGTCTGGACAGACACCGCGCGCCGCGACACCCTCTTCGACGCTGGTGACGCCCGGCCAGCGAGCTCCGGCACGCGCCAGTGCTGGAGCGCATAAACGCATCGAGTGGCCGTAGGCATCGGCTTTCAGGATCGCGAGCAACTCGGCATGCGGAGTGGCAACGCCGGCCAGAAAACGGAAATTGTCTTCGAGAAATCGGGTGCGATTACAACCCGGCAGGGGCGTGTCGGCATCGGTCGGTCCACTGATCAGTTTAGGCCAATAAATTGGGATTGAAGCGGCCGGGTAGTGGTGCAGTTTGAATTTCCACAGTGTAGCGGATGGCGCTAGACTTTAGGCATGAAGCCGCGTAGACCAGCAGTGAAGGATTCGGTCCGAGTTCCCAGTGAATTTGCTAAACGCAAATCAGAGCAGGTTGCAGCCAAAGCCGCTCGGAAGTCCGAAGCCAACGCAAAGAGACTGAAGAGGACGTGAACCAAGCCGCCGCGCGGACCGTCAAAGAAGCAACTAAAGACTAGTTGGGCCTGGCGCTTTTCCCCGGCAAACGCAGCGGGATTCGGACTCCATAACTCTTAATCATGGTGTCGAACATGCCGGAGTCAAGAAGGCTCTTGAAAATGGCATAAGGATCGTTCGCGTCGCCTTCTTTGCGAAGGCTCTCCGAGATGAAGAGAATGCACACGCGACGCATTTGTGAAGAGGCGATCCAGCAAATCCTCAGCCTTCCTTTTCGTAGTCTGAAAATGTTGGAAAGATCGCCTCTAAGTGCATGGCCCTTGTTAAGCGGATCGCTGGGAATAATGCGTTTAATTGCATCTTGCACCATGTGAAACGTCGTGCAATGTGCGTTTACGTAGTCCCCTGCCGATTCCGCTGCCTTCGACAACCGCGCCAAGTTCATATAAACCAACTCGGCGGTTTTCGTCATATCGACTTCGTAAGGCAAATCAGAAGACTTGTTTGAGGAGGATTTACTTCCCGTCTTCTTGTGTTGCCGAGCCATTAGGTCACTCTTTCTCCAGTTCGGCTTCGATCTCTGCCAGCGACCGAATCCGTCCAGAACGGATGTCTTCAAAAGCCTTCAGCAGGCTTTGTGCTCTTTCTCATTACTGAGCATTTCGATCATGCTCAGTAACGCATTAAACTCCTCCCTCATTGCTTGATACCTCTTGTACGACAAAAGCACTGAAAGTGGAGTGTCGTTCTCTTGGATCACCAAAGCATCGTCGGTCTGCTCCCTCAGCTTTGTGGCATTCAGATCACGCAGCTTGCTCACCCCGACGAACTTAATTTGCGGGTTGATGTCCGGAAATGTGGACGTTGCTGCACCCATTAGGTTCCCTCCTTGCCGGTCCCATTAAGAATAAGTGAATGTATCTACTTATTCTTCTTAGAGCATTATATCGGCAAAATATTGACTGTCAACACAAAAATTGTTGACATCGGTAATGCGCACATATTGACAATAAATTGTCAATGATCTAGCATCATATTGTCATGAACCGCCTAACTGCTGCAAAGCGCGTGCAAGTCGTTTCCGCTCTTGTGGAAGGAAGCAGCATCAACTCTATCGCCCGCATGACAGGCGTCGCCAAACACACCATCCTCAAGCTGCTCGAAGATATGGGCTGCGCTTGCGCTGCCTATCACCATCGCCACGTGCGCAACCTTGCTGCACAGCGAATCCAGTGCGATGAGATTTGGGCGTTCTGCGGGGCCAAAGCAAAGAACGCTTCTCCTGAGAAAAAGGCTGAGGGTTGGGGAGACGTTTGGACCTGGACGGCCATCGACGCCGATACGAAGCTGTGCATTTCCTACCTCGTCGGCGGACGCGATACAGGATGGGCGACCGATTTTACGTTTGATATACGTGGGCGGGTTGTTGGTCGTCCCCAGATCACGACAGATGCTCACAAGCCTTATCTGGCCGCAATTGAGATGGCATTTGGCGAGAACGTTGACTATGCCCAGATGCACAAGATTTATGGAGCATCAGGCGAAGGCCCCGAGGCGAGGTACTCGCCAGCAAAGTGCATTGGTTGCGACATGAAGACCGTAATCGGCGAGCCGGACTACATGCACGTGAGCACGTCCTACGTTGGGCGCCAGAACCTCACCATGCGCATGTCGATGCGGCGGTTTACGCGGCTGACAAACGGGTTCTCAAAGAAGATCGACAACCACGGCCACGCAGTTGCACTACATTTTATGCACTACAATTTTTGTAGGGTTCACAAGACGCTACGAGTGACCCCGGCAATGGAAGCCGGACTCTCTGATCACGTGTGGTCGATGGAGGAATTGGTAGGGCTACTTGAGCAGAAGGAGGTTTGGGCGGCGTAAAAAGGAAACGGCCCCTTACGGAGCCGTTATTTCCGATGTTCTTCACATCGGCGCTGTTCTACTGGTTATGAGTATAAACCCGGTCCCAAGGTTGTCAATACCCCAACGTAAATTTCGTGTAATCACGTACATCGACGGATACAATTTGTACTTTGGGATGCACGAAGAAGCCGTCAGAAGGGGATCCAGAACCCAGCCCGATGCCGACTATTACCGTCACATGTGGTTGGACGTGCAGGGGCTAGCGGCAGGCCTCCTGCTTCCTACGCAGGAGCTTGTTGGCGTCAAGTATTTCACTTCCCCCATTAGCAGCAACAAAGGGAAGCAGGAGCGTCAAAACAAATATCTAGACGCGCTGAGGACAAGGCCTCTGATAGAGATTATTTTCGGCAGATTCCAGCCGGACCGGAAAGAGTGCGACCGCTGCGGCCATCCGGCGTACCATCCCCAGGAAAAGAAGACGGACGTAAATATCGCTGTCAATCTAATCTGCGATGCCCTTGAGGAACGCTACGATACAGCCCTGCTTATCACGGGCGATTCTGATCTAGTCCCAGCAGTCGAGGCTGTGAGGAGACTGACTCCGCAGAAGAGAATTGTTATCGCGTTCCCTCCCCGCCGCCAGTCCGATGAACTGGCAAAATCGTCAGGCGGAAACCCAATTCGAATTTGGGAGCCTCTCCTACGAAAAAACAGGTTGCCTGACGTGCTGGCGCGCCCTGGTGGCCTTCCTGATATCACTTGCCCCCATAAGTATTCAGGGGCAGTCGGCTGCACATCGACCACGCATCCTGCTCCAAAGATCGGCAGTTAAAATTCAAACTGCACCACTACCAGCGGCCGCGTGTCGCAGTCGACGCGCTAATCGGAAAATTGCGCCAGCTGTTCTGGGGCTGGCTTCGGGGTGAGCAAACTGACCACGATCATCGCGGCCACCGCGACAAAAAGCGCCGGAAAAATTGCATCGCGCTGGGCGAGTATCGGCGGGAACAGGGCCTTCACGGCAGGCAGGTCCCAGGCAAGCGTAATAACGGTTCCTGCAGCAATCGCTGCAACTGCGCCCCAGGCGGTCACGCGTTTTGAATAGAAAGCCGCGAGCACCACCGGTGTGAGCGCGGCGGAGTAAATGGTGTAGGCCCACAGCATTTTCTCTAGAATGCTCTGCGCATAAACTGCCTGGTAGAGAGCCCAGCAACCTAGAAGCACCACGGCTAGCCGCGAAATGATCAGCACGCGTTTGTTCGACGCATTGGGCGCCATGTAGCGAACAAAGACGTCATTGATCAGGTTCGTCGAGGGAGAGAACAGATAGTTCGACGCCGTAGAAATGACCTTGGCGAAGACCGCGCCCAGCAACAGAGCGCCCATCAGTGCCGGAAGCCCGTGACGCGCTGTATATGGGATGATTTCATACGGTTGGCGTGCCACTTCGCCGGTGGGATAGAGCGCTGAGCCAAAGACTGCAATGGCAACGATTAACGTTTCTAGAAAGACGGTGCCGAGAATCCAGCCGACGACGGAGAGGCGCGCATCGCGCTCGCTCTTCGCGGAGAAAAATTTCTGATACATCACCTGGTTGCCCAGCATGAGCAGCATGGTGGGGATCATGAACTCCATTGCGCGCAAAAAGGTCAAGTTCCCGAGCACCTGGAAATGCGTGGGCGGCAAAGCGGCATGCAGGCCGGTCCAACCCCCTGCCTTGAAGAATAGATAGGGTGTCGCGACCACGCAGATCAGGGTGACCAGCGATCCGATGGCTACATCCATATAGGCAACGGACGACATGCCGGCCAGAGCGGTCGTGACGATGACAAACGCCGCAATGAGGTAGGTGCCGAGTTCGGGTGTCACTGTGTCGGGAAAAATCAGGGGGCCCAGACGGACATTCATTGGAATACATCGCCATGCTTCCGGAGGCACCGGCGCCGGCTAAACCGAACTTTGCCGCCTTTTTGACGCAAGCCATTGATGTGATTTCGAGCTCGGTTCGGGGCGCTGGCTACGCTGCTGCCAATTCAACCCCCAGCAGACTGAGCGCGCGACGCTGGACGGGTGTCGGGGTTGACGGAACGGTCAGCGTCTTCTGTCCGCCGAAGCAGACCGTGTTGCGGGTCAGTGTCGCCAGATCGACCAGCAGGGTACGGAAGCTGTGCACCGGATGGCTCGCGCCGTCGTCCCCATCGACCCGCTGGGTAGAGGCCTTGCGGTATGCTGCCTTGGAGACCTTGGCCTTGGCGACGGGCGAGGTCCGCCCGGCATCGGCCGCGGCACGGTCATGATCGTCGAACAGCATCGGCGCCAAAGTCTGGCGCATGTTCCACTCGAGGTAATACGCCAGCATACACAACAGTACATGCGCGCGCACCCGCGGCGCGGTCCAGTGGAACACCGGCCGCAGCTCCAGATCGACGGTCTTCATGCAGCGGAATGCGCGCTCCACTTGGGCCAAACTTTTGTAGGCCCGCACGGTCCCCGCGGTGTCGATCTGTTCCGCCGCGAGGCTGGTGCGCAGCACGTAGAAGCCATCGAAGCGGGCTTCTTCGGCGATCGCCTCAGCCTTGCGCGCAAATTCGAATGAATGATCGGTGATAGTCTGCTCGAAGTGCTTGCCCATCTTCCGTTTGCCCAGGACGGCACCGACCGCCTTGCCGATTTCACCTGCGCCACGCAGCGGATTTTTCTCCCGGGTCACCCGAACCTGGATCTTGCGCAGGTCGGCCTCGGTCAGCGCCAGCAGCTCGTCGCGCTTGCGCTGGCGTTCCGCCGCCAGCAGCGGGTTCTTGCACACCACCAGCCGCTCGCCCGGGTAATCCGGACTGGTGATCTCAGCCATGTCACGTGTGTCGAACAGCGAGAATTGCAACGCCCCGGTCTGCGCCAGTTGCTGGATCGCGGGACCCCGCAAGGCGGTGATCCAGTCCAACCCGGCGGGGCGCAGCGCCTGCTCGATCCGCGCGCTGGTCAGCATGCCGCGGTCGCCGACCAGCACCACGTGGCGCAGCCGGAAGCGCTGCTTCAGCTTGGTGATCTGGGCGGCCACGGTGGCTGGGTCGGCGGTGTTGCCTTCAAACACCTCGACCGCAACCGGACAACCATCGGCGGCACACAGCAGGCCGATCACCAGTTGCCGCCGGTCGCCGCGACTGTCTCGGCTGTAACCGTAGCGGGCCAGTGGACAACAGCGGCCCTCGAGATAGGTGGAGGTCACGTCGTAGAGCACCAGTGCGCCGTTCTTGAGGTGACGGCGTGCGAGCTGGTTCTCGATGAACGCCTGCTCGCTGCCGAGCCAGTCGAGGGTGGTGTAGATTTCGCGTGCGGTGACACTGCCGAGGCCCAGTGCTTCCCCCAGCGAGTGGGCAGCGGTTTCGCTGTCGAGCATGCGCGCGGTGGCCAGTTTGGCAGCCGGGTCGAGCAACCGGGCGACGATGAGCCCCAGCGCCAGGTCGCGGCGGCGCTGGGGCGCGCGGCGGGGCAGCAGGTCGTCGAGGCCGATGCGCCGGACGGTGGCCAAAGCAGCGAGGACGTGGCCATGCGGCAGCGACCGGCGGATCTCGAAGCCGGTCTCGCCGATCGGGGCCAGCGGATCGCCACGCAGCGCGGCGCGCAGGGTCTCGATGCGTTCGAGCGGCAGCTTCGAGAGGTTGGCCAGCGTGCGGTTCTTGACCTTGCCGTCCTCGCGATAGGTCTCGCGCAGCAGGAACGAGGGGCGGGCGTTGCGATTGGGGACCTTGGCGATGTGCATGAGCCATCGAATCAAACCAATTTGGCCAGTGTCAAGCGAAATCGCGCGCTCCGCTTGACTACATGTTCGTCAGGTTTCTTTCCTAGTCAAGTAGATAGGATACAAATGGGGCAAAGTTCGGGCTAAAGCAGATGCCACTCTCCGAATGGCGTAACCTGCAACGTGGCGTGTAAAGCCATCGAGTAGACCGGCGAGATTCAATCTCCCCCTCGCTCGACGGTGGGAATCAATGCCTCCAGGCTGTCGTCGGCCGCGATGGGCCGACCTTTGTCGAGCACGTCGTGGAACTGCCCGTCCTTCCAACCGCGCAGCCGGTAGAGCGTGGCGAACACAAATCGGGGCGCTGAGGCACCTTGGCCGCCAATCAGCTCCGTCCCGCGGCGCACATTGTCCATCATCCAGGCGGGGAGGCGCAGATGGTATGCGTTCCGCGCGACTTCACCCGTGTGCAGCGACAGCGCCGCTACGAGATCCGCGACATCGCCCGCGGTCGACTTAACCATCAGGTTCGGCGCTGTCATCGCCCCCCAGTATTCCGTCTCGACGACACGACAGGCGAGCCCCGGCAGACGGCGCATTGCCTCGACGACAAGGTGATGAACGCCGATGTGAGTGGCGTTCCAGTCGGCCGCGTGTGGAAGGAAGACGACATCGGGCCGTTGGTCTACGAGCACATCGGCGACAGCCGCGACAGCCGCGTCCCACCTTGCCGGATCGCGTTCGCGCGCCCCGAGGTTGATCCCCTGTAGACCAGTCCGGCCGAGCGTCGTCAGGTGAAAGCCGATGTAGGCGCAAGCTGCCTCCAACTCCCTCGAGCGATGGGTCCGGCGATCTACCCGGCTACCAAGCGTAACCGCGACGTCGACCACGGCGAACCTCTGCTCGCGCAGCAGGCGCAGCGGCAGAGCGCCGGTGATGATTTCATCGTCGGGGTGCGGCGCGAAAATCAACGCCTTGCGCGCTTCGGGCGCAGCATGAGGTCGACCGCGGACAACTGCCGGACCGATTACCTCGCCGGTCTGGAGCGCTGTGACAAAGGTTTCGACCCAAGCCAGGTAGGGATTGTTTGTCATCACCTCATCTCCCTTCCCGTCAATGCACAGTCTACTTTTTACCCCCGAACGACTTGATTACGCCAGATTTGGCTTGGTAAAGCGCCGCGTCGGCACGACGAAGCAGCGCGCTTCCCTGCTCGCTCGCCTGGTGTCAACGCGACCACGCCGAAACTGGCTGTGACGGGCCGGGGCAGCGGCTCGAAGCGGTGGATGGCAACCGCTTCTCGGATGCGCTCCGCTACGGTGACGGCATTTTCAATATCCGTGTCTGGCATTATTACGACGAACGCTTCGCCACCGAACCTCGTAACGATGTCGGCCGCCCGTGTAAGCCGGTGCAGTTTATCTCCAAATGCCGCGAGCACGGCATCCCCGGCTTCGTGACCGAAGGCTTCGTTGACGTGCTTGAAGTGATCCAGGTCAGCCATGAAGGCGCACATTTTTGTGCCGGAGCGCTCCGCCCGGCTAACTTCCCCTGCCAGCGCCTGCTCCAGCCGCCGGCGATTGCCGACCCCGGTGAGCGCGTCGGTCAGCGAGGACGCGAGGCACACGGAAAGTCCCACCAGACGGGTTTGTATTCCACCGCATGCCGAACGATCGCCGAGTTGGAACATTCGCGCCGAGATAGTGCACTTCCAACCATCAAGCTGAAACGCGTCGGCCACCATGCGCGCTCCCACGGCGTGTTCATTACCGGCAACGCACGTCAGGAGCACCCGCTTTCCGATCATCGGTAGCGGAGACGAATGCAGCAAGCCCTCCGTCATCACCGATTGGGCGATACCGATTGGGCGATCGCGGTTGCCATAAGCTCTTGCGCGACGGAGACCTGTTTGCCCGCCATCGCTCCCCGATGTGGTAAAGCGCGGGTTTGATTATGTGAAGATCGACCTCAATCAGGTCGCGCCCACTGTCAAGGCAATGATTGACCACCCCCCAATGCTCGGGCCTGATGGCCGGCGAGCAGCGCAGATACGAATTGCTCCACCTCCGGCCAGGGTTCGGGCAATTCCGCAGGCGGTTGGGCGTCCTCGATTTCCAGGAATTGCTCACGCGCCGCTTGCGAGCGGCCGCAACTACAACCGCGTCCGCGGCAGCCATATTCTCAGCAAAGAAATCCGCGAGCAGGTCGAGCGACAGCGCCAAGTGGGTCGCCGGGACGCCCCGAGCCTCAAGTATACTGTTCAGCCAACGCAGATATTCCACCATCGGCTGCAACAGTCCGAATTCCAGCACTGGTTGCAGAAATTCAAGGTGAAACGCGAGGTCTTCGTGGCATGCTTCGCGCCTGCGGGAACTTGGTTGCGCAGCGGCCATCAACGCTCGATCACGCGCTCGGAAGACGCTGGATCACGCCATTCGGGAGCGTCACCAGAGCGGCGGCATCCTGATAGCCGGCCAGCAGATCTCGACCGCGTGCAGCCGGCGTCACATACAGCGCCGTCGACAGTGCGTCGGCCACCATGGCGCTCGCGGCAAATACTGAAGTGGCTATGTAATGACCGCTGCTGACCCCCGTCGCGGTATCGAACAGATGATGGTATTTGCCGGTCGCTTCGAACTTCGTTCCATAGCCGCCGGATGTGCAAAGTGATCCCTGGACGAGATCCATAACGAGGGCGAATTTCTCCGGCTGTCGCGGATCGGCGAGTCCCACTTGCCAGGGCCGGTTATCAGGACGGCGGCCGATCACACAAATCTCGCTTCGCCCCAGATCGGAAAGCAACCGGTCGAAGCCGTTGTCGCGCAGGATGCCGATAATCCGGTCGGTGACGTAACCTTGGGCAATGCCGTTGAGCGTGAGGCCCATGCCGGCGCGCGCCAGCGCGACCTGCCGGCCGCTGACCTCGACGTCCTTCCAGTTTACCAGCGCTAGTGCGGCCGCGACGGCGCGGGGGTCAGGGCCCTCTGGCCGCGGTGCCTGAGTGCCGAAGAAATGCCGAGCGTACACATCCCACAGCGGCTGCACCGTCACATCGAACGCACCGCCGCTCAATGCGGACATTCGGCCGCACGCCGACAGGACCAGGAGCAAATCATGTGAGGGCGCCGTGATTCGGCGGTCCCGGTTCAGGCAAGCGACTTCGCTATCATCGCGATACAACGCGAAGATCCGCTCCAGTCGCTCCATCTCGGCCATACAGAGGGCCACAACACGCTCGGCTGCCGCGCGGCTCGGGTGATAAAGCAGCAGGCGGGATGGCGATCCCAACGATGTGCCGTTCCATTCGTACAAGGCTGCCGGAGCCGGCGCTCGACGGTCGCCCGCCAACAAAGGCATGCCAACGAACGCCCCCATGATGGTGATGGCACGCCGACGCGCCAAGCCGCCGATTCTCATCGGATTGGCGCCCTGACTGGCGTCGGCCGGGACTCGGAAGATCGTTCCAAAAGCTTGCGGCGCCAGACCATCGGCGGGCAAATGTGGTCGTCATAGTAAGTGACCTGGCAGTCCAGGCAAAAGAAGCATTCATTCATGTTGATTTGGCCATTGCGCTTGATCGCGCCCACCGGGCAGACGGCTTCGCAAACATGGCACCGGCTGCCGCACTCGGCGTGGCGTTTCAGCGAGTTGAAGATCCGGACTTTGCCGAGGATCGCAAGTCCGCCGCCTAGCGGGCAGGCAAAGCGGCAATAGAAGCGCTCAACGAACAGGCTCGCGGCAACCAATGCCACGGCATACACCACCATCGGCCATTCCGTCATGAATCGCAGAATGATCGCGGCCTTGAACGGCTCAATTTCCGTGCCCGCCATCGCCAGGTCCCACGATACGAACGAGACGCCTACCAGTGCGACAAACAGCACGTATTTCGCCACCACCAGACGGCCGTGCAGCGTGACGGGGATAGTGAGCTGTGGAACCCGGAGGCGTCGCGCTACCGTGTTGGTCAGCTCCTGCAGCGCTCCGAACGGGCAGAGCCACCCACAGAATGCGGCACGTCCCCAAAAGAACATGCTGATGATCGTGAACCCGAGCAGAATGGCGATCAGCGGATCAGCGAGCAGGGAATCCCAACGGAAATCCGTCACAAGCGCATGGATCCAGGTGATCACCAGGACAACGGTCAATTGCGCACCGGCGTACCATCCAAGCCAGACCAGCGTCCAGCTCAGGAAGCCGACCCTGATCCATCGGTGCAGCCGCGGTCTGCGACTGATGGGGGCTTGCAGAAAAAGAATTGCCGAAAGCACCGCTAGGGCAACGCCGAGGACCGCGATTTCGCCATAACGCGCGCGCCAAATCGCCAACCAGGCCAAACTCGAGGTTTCGTCGGCATCATTTTCGGAGGCGGCGGATCCTGCGGCCGGCGTCAGCAGGTAATTGTCGGGCAAACGATACGGCAGCGCAAAATCGGCAAAGGCAGGCTTGCCTTCGGCGGTTTCGCCCGGAATGAGCAGCCGGATTTGCCACTGACGGCCAGGATCAAGTTCCTCTTGGCCGGGAAGGGAGACCAAGGCCCGTTCAGTCAATTGGGGATTACCGTCTGAATGCAGGAACGGCAGGGTAGTGATCTCCCTGGCCGACAGATGGATGGTTTTCTCACCTTGCACAAGCTCAAGCGGAGCGATGTCCGCGTGCTCCCAGTCCGTGCCGAGAACGGAAAAGTGGCCGGCGGCGGCGATGAGCAGAATCTGATCGTCGGTGCCGCGTCCGGCCGCATACATGTATTTGTCGTACCACTGGGTCCCCAGGATATTGATCCCGATGCCGGCTGGCGTAAGCAGGGCGACATAAAGATCCAGAAACGGAGCTTCGGCGGCGGCCGTACGATCGCCACCGACGATCCGAGCGGCGCCACGCTCATGCAACTTTTCGAGCACATCTTTGTAGATAAGATGCAAATGAGCAACGGCTCCGGCGGCCTCCAATGCACTCCAATCGGCGGGCTCGAAACGATCGACGTCGATGCGGCTTAGGCGCCTGTTGGCGGACGGCAAAATCCCGCGGCTGCGAGCTACGATACGTGCGCCGCGGACGATCGCGTCGCCCATGAAAATCGAGCTGGTGGTGGCATGCGCGATCGCATCCACCCTCACTGGCGCTTGTTCTTGCGTTGCTCGTTGCGAAGGGCTGTCTTGAGCCGCCGGCGGCGAGGCCGGTTCTCGTGAGACTTGCAAGTGGTTGCTGATGTTGTACCCAGTGAACTGGTCCGGGAAATGCAAAAAGTCCTCGTCGCGCAGGCCCAGAATGCCGATTGCCTCGGCGTGATGGACCAGTTTCACGCCGGTGATCCGGCCGGAAAGAGCAAGACCGACCAGCAAAACCAGCGGGCGGTCGGCAAACCCTCGGGACTGCGTCACGTCCCAGGTCGAGAAGATGTATCCGATCGGGCGGTCGCCCTTGTAAACGGTGGCGGCAGGAGGTGCGCCATTTACTTCGCCGATGCGCTCGGCGCCGGGAAAGAGTTCCTGAAGGATGGTTGGCGTAAGATACTGGGTGACGGTCTCGCCGCCGCGCGGCTTGTCACCCAGAGCCCACGCGCGACCAACTCCGAACGCGCCGGCCAGCACCAGCGCCAGAAATGAAACGACAAGTCGCCAATGCGCCGATCGGTGCGCGCGCGACTTCGCCGCTGATCTCAAGGCCCCTTGGCCGTGTCCCGGAGCCCGCGCATCGCCAAGTAGTATCCCAATACACCGAAGCCGGCGACGATGCCTTGGCTGACGGTGGCTGTATCGGAAACCGGTCCGCGCCGCACTGGGTTGGAGATGTGGACTTCGATCACCGGGAACTTGACCTGGCTGATTGCCGCCGTCAGTGCCGGGTAGCCGCGCGAGAACCCGGCTGGATTGAACAGCGCCCCGTCGAAGCCCTTGTCGTTGGCCTCGTAGATGCGGTTGATGACCTCACCCTCGATGTTCGAGTGGAAGATTTCGACCGCGATATCCAACTCACGCGCGTACTGGAGTATGTGCTGGTTGTATTGGTCCAGCGTCATTGTGCCGAAAATCTCGGTCTGCGTTTTGCCGCGCATATTCATGCCGGCCCCCTGGACAACGAGGAGTTTCATGGCGACGTTTCCCTGAGTATCAAAACCAAACGGTAGGCGTCGGGACGATGGCTGACAAGCGCGCCAAAGGGGGAAGCATGAACACCACGGATCTGATCGAGGCATTCTGGCAGGCTCGCCGGCAGGGAATTTATTTCCCCCCGGCCTATTTCGGGAAGCTGAGCGTTGACGAGGCGTATGCCATCCAACTAGGGCTGATCGAACGCCGGTGCGCGGCCGGGGAGCGTCAGCTCGGCTGGAAGGTCGGCCTGACCGCTCCAGCGATCCAACAGCAGTTCGGCTTCCATGAGCCGGTGTTTGGCTGCGTGCTTGACAGTAAGCCATCTGGGCATGTTTTCGGTTCCGGGGAGCTGATCGCGCCGGGCTTCGAGAACGAACTCTGCATGCGGCTGGGTGTGGATCTGTCCGGGACGGTCAGCTTGGAGGAAGCCCGAGCGGCCATCGATGTGGTGTATCCGTCGCTCGAGATCATCGAGACGCGCGGGCCGTTCACCGAGCAGATCGCGCTGGCTCTGGCGGACAATGCGCAGCAGAAGACGGTGATCCTGGGGGCGCCGGCGGCGTTGCCAGCCGATCTGGCGGCGATTGAGGCGCGCGTGTCCATCAACGGCGAACTGGTTGCAACAGGAACGGGGGACGCGGTTCTGGGCAACCCGCTGAATTCGATCGTGTGGCTGGCAGGTAAGCTCGGCGCCTATCGCAGAGGCCTGAAGGCCGGGGAGATCGTCATGACGGGTTCGTTTACCCGACAGTTCCCGATCGCCCCCGGCGACACAATCGAAACAGTGTTCTCGGGCCTGGGCGTGGTTCAGACATCGATGCGGGCCTAAAGACGGGCCGGCCGGCGCGTTAACCGGACGGGGGATTGCCCCGGCCGCCAAGCCTGCTTACTGGGCAGCCTGCAATCCTTCAGGACCTTGTTTTCATGGCCATGATCCGTGCGCTCCAGCTACTTGCCGACCGTCAGGTCGCGCTGGTGGATCGCGACGCGCCACCGGCACCCGGACCCGACGAAGCGCAGCTTCGCGTGCGCGCCGTCGGATTGAACCACATCGACGTGTGGGGTTTTCGCGGCATGGCGTTCGCCAAGCGACTCTATCCCCTGACTGTCGGCGCCGAGGCCTCCGGTGAGGTGGTCACCGTCGGCGCCAACGTGACCAGCGTCAAACCGGGTGACCGCGTAGTCCCTTACTCCGCCCTGACGTGCGGCACCTGCTCGGCCTGCGTCCGCGGCCGCGACAATCTGTGCGAGAATGTCGCCGGCGTCCGCGGTTTCCATATCGATGGGTTCGCGCAGGATCTGACAAACCATCCCGCTCGGTTGCTGCTCAAAATCCCCGACGGCGTCGCCATGCGGGACGCGGCCTGCGTCGCGGTCGCCTACGGCACCGTCGAGCACATGCTGTTCGACAATGCCCATCTGGAACCCGGCGAGTGGGTGCTGGTGCATGCCGGCGGCTCCGGCATCGGCAGTATTGCCATCCGCATCGCGAAATCGATCGGCTGCACCGTGATCACAACGGTGGGGTCGGCGGACAAGGCGGAGAAAGCGATGGCGCTCGGCGCCGACCATGTCATCAACTATCGCGAGGACCGGTTCGAGGGGGTGGTGCGCAAGCTGACGAAGAAGAAGGGCGTCGATGTCGTCTTCGAGCATACCGGCGCCGACACCTGGGCTGGTTCACTGCTCTCGATGAAGCGCGGCGGACGTCTGGTGACGTGCGGCGCCACCTCGGGCCCTATCGGAAGCCTGAACCTGATGCAGTTGTTTCAGCAGCAATACCGCATCACCGGATCGTTCGGGGCGCCGATGTCGGCACTGGCGCGGGCGCTCGACCGGATCGCGTCCGGCGTGAGGCCGGTGATCGACACGGTTTACGGCCTGGCCGATTTCCAAACCGGCGTGGACCGGCTGGAAACACGGGACGTGTTCGGCAAGATCCTGATCGAACTCTGATCGGCGTGGGTCGGCAACTCGCGCTCTATGGCGACCGCATCCTGGGTCGCCTGGTCAAGTGGCTGATCCGATTGCTTGGCCGCACCAACCCGGATCGCGCATCGGATTTCTGCGGCGCGGCTGCTCGGAGGTTTGGGCCGTACCTGCCTGCCCACCGGATCGGCCAGGCGAACCTGCGCGCGGCGTTCCCCGACAAGGACGCGGCCTGGATCGAGGCGACATTGCGAGAAGCCTGGGACAACCTCGGCCGCGTCGCCGGTGAGTACGTGCACATGGCGCGGATCTGGGATTTCGATCGCGAGCACCCCGAACGGGCGACGCATCCAGACCGATAGCGAGCCGCTGTTCGACCTGCTGCGGACCGATGGCAAACCGGCGCTGTGTTTCGCCGCGCATCTGGCGAACTGGGAGCTACCCGCCATTGCCGCCGCGGCGCATGGGCTGCCCTCGGCGGTCGTGTACCGGATGCCGAACAACAAGGCGGTGGCGAAGGAAATCATCCGAATCCGCGCCCCGCTGATGGGGCGGATGATCCGCACGCGGGCGCAGGCGGCCGTGGAGATGGCGGCGGCCCTATCAGCCGGCGAGCATCTGGGCATGGTGGTGGACCAGCATTTCTCGCGTGGCGTCGATGTCACGTTTTTCGGCCGGCGATGCAAGGCCAACCCTACGATCGCTCGGCTGGCACGGCGTTTCGATTGCCCGGTGGTCGGGGTCCGGGTTATCCGCCTGCCCGACCACGGGTTCCGCATCGACGGGTTCGGGCCGTATGAACTGCCGCGCGGGACGGACGGTCAGGTCGATATTCAGGCCTCGACGCAGATGATCACCACCGTCATCGAGGGCTGGGTGCGCGAGCATCCCGGCCAATATTTGTGGTTTCATCGTCGCTGGCGTTGATTGGCGGTCGCGCTTGGTTTCAGAACAGGGATCGCGTAGTCACTTGTCGGAACTATTGCTCAGGAGTCCGATTTTGATGCGTACCTTCTTTTTTGCGGCACCGTTGGCACTTGCTCTGTCCACGGCCGCGTTGGCGCAATCTGACAGGGGAGTCGTTCTGCCCCCGCTTCCGTCAGTCGGCGTGCCAGAAGGCGACCGGCCCTCGGACTATCTGCGCGCGGCTCAAAGTGCCCTGGCTGCCGGCCACGCGGGTGAGGCTCAATCGGCGTTGGAGATGGCGCAAACCAGAATACTGGACCGCTCGGTGCCGTTGGGGCAGACCGATAATCCAAGCGACAATCCGACGATCGGACAGATCTCGCAAGCGCGGCAAGCTTTGGCCGCGCGGGATCGAGCGACGTGTATGCAGTTAATTCAGGCAGCCATCACGTCAGCGACCGCACAGGGGCTTTAGCAGGGGTCGGTTGCGCCCTGGTGCCCCTTCTAAGCGTTTGGCGGGGGCGCAAACGCGCTTCGCATTTCAGCCGGGCGATCGGATACTCTGCAGCCTGCCCAGGGCCTATAGGATCAATCCCATCGATCAGACGCGCCTCCACCGCTTCATTGCCACAATGCCGAAGGCAGAATTGCACCTCCATATCGAGGGAACGCTGGAACCCGAGATGATGATGCGGCTCGCCCAACGGAACAATGTCGTGTTGCCCTACGCTAGCGTGGAGGCCGATACGAGAGGCCTACCGCTTCGCGTCACTGCAGGATTTTCTTGACCTGTACTACACAGGAATGTCCGTGCTACGCACCCGGGAGGATTTTTTCGATCTCGCGTTCGCCTACCTGGAGAAGGTCGCGACTCAAAATGTAACGCATGCGGAGATTTTCTTCGACCCGCAAGGGCATACGGATCGTGGGATCTCGTTCGACACCGTGCTGTCTGGCCTGACCGACGCCCTCGACAAGGGGCTTCGGGATTTTGGCATCACCTCAAGGCTCATCATGTGCTTCCTGCGCCACTTGCCGGAGGAACAGGCGTTCGACACGCTGAGACATGCGTGCCGGTGTAAGGAGCATATCTTCGCTGTGGGACTCGATTCGACCGAGAATGGGCACCCGCCGTCGAAGTTTGCACGGGTCTTTGCCGAGGCGCGCCGGGAGGGCTTCGTGCCCGTTGCGCATGCTGGCGAGGAAGGACCGCCGGCCTATGTTTGTGAAGCGATCGATATCCTGGGTGTGCAGCGCATTGATCACGGCAATCGCGCGTTGGAGGATCAGGCTCTGACGGCGCGAATCGCGAGCGAGCGAATACCGCTTACCGTTTGCCCGTTGTCCAACCGGGCGCTGCAGACATGTCCGGACCTTACGTTGCATCCGTTGAAGCGTATGCTGGAACAGGGCTTGCTCGTGACGGTCAACTCCGACGATCCATCATATTTCGGCGGATACGTGAACGAGAATTTCGTGGCCATCCAACAGGCGCTCGGCCTGACCGAGAGTGACATCGCGACCTTGGCGCGAAATTCGTTCCTGGCGTCGTTCATGCCGGACCGGGAGAAGATGGCGGCCGTGGGGAAGTTTGACTCGTTTCTGGCAAAGTGGTGAAGCGGCAATCAATGCTGAGCATGAGCTCAGCGCGCCGGTTCATCTAGCCACAACCCCTTGAATTTAGAATGTCAACGCAAAGTTAAAATGTCCCGTATGTCCGCAAAGTTAGAATGTCCCCCTTGATCGCAGGACGTGATGCACCTTTGACGGCACTTGTAGCGCGTTTCTTGGATGGAGGCCGAGGTCGAGCCCCGGACCCGCGAAGCGGGGCGTCGCGGACGCCGGGCTTGAGGTCGGCCTCCAGCCAAGAAATCATTGAATGCCGGATTCTGCGCGATGGGCGGCTGGACAGATTATAACCGGGGTTGCCTGGCGCTGAGCGGCGACCAGCGCATCGACCCGGTGGTCGAGTGTCTTCTCGCCGGCCGCCGGGTCTGGCACGGGATAAGTCGCATACGCCGTGTCGGCCAGCGCCCGGTCCTTGTAATGCACCCGCATCCGGCCGTCGGCGGTTTTTGTCCACGGACGGTGCACCGATGTGTCATCGTGTGGCGGGAGCGAATCTCTCATTATACTTGATCATGAACCCAGGCAGAAACGCCTGTGCTTCGGTCATGCTGTTTATATTATTACCAAGTCGCCTCTAAACATTGTGACGCACGCCCAGCTGCGCTGGCCGAGTGAGCGAATGCGGTCTGGATCGTCGATCAGGAAATGCTAGGCCTGTTTGCAGGACTCGACGATGTCCTCGTAGGTGTCCCAGACCCTGGAGCAGAGTTTGTTTTGCCGCAGGTAGTCCTAGACGTTCTCCATCGGGTTCAGCTCCGGCGAATAGGCGGGCAGGATCAGTATGGCGATGTTGTCAGGCACCACCAGTTGCCGCCCGCGCTGATTCCAACCAGCGCCATCGCAAAGCAGCAGAGCCCGAGCGCCGGGGGTAACCTGCGTGCAGACCCGGCGATCAGCCGAACAGGTAGGCTGAATCATGCCGATTATCGCGCACCATCAACGGCCGCGAGCCGACCGGTGCCCAGATGCAGGCGTCAGTCCCTTGTTGATCGACCCTGGCCTCGTCCTGGAACCAGATCTCGGAAATACCGGTGTCGCCGCAGTGCTGCCGAGCAGCGCCGCATGGCAATGCTATCGAACTTTGGCCCAGGAGTGCTGGCCAATTTTGGCCCACCCCCCGTCCTTGAACCTACGGTCAGCCCGATCGGATCGGGGGGCCTTTCGTGGACTGGAAAGCCAAAGTGGAATTGTTCGAGCAGCTCCGTCGGGAGCACGAGTTTGGGATCGGCACGATCGCGGGCGTGGCCGCGAAGTTCGGTGTTCATCGGCGCGTCGTGCGGCGGGCGATCGGCGGCGCGCTGCCGCCGGCGCAGCATTACCCAGAGCGGACCAAGCCGAAGCTGGGGGCGGTGGCGGAGTTCATCGACAAGGTGCTTGACGAGGACCGTCGCGCGCCGCGCAAGCAGCGCCACACGGCCCGGCGCATCCATCGCCGGATCCTGAGGGAGTTCCCCGACACCGCGGTCGCCGAGTCGACGGTGCGCAACCACGTGCGCGAGCGTAAACGCCAGATGGGGCTGGAACGGCGCGAGACGTTCGTGCCGCAAAGTTACAGTTGGGCTCAGGAGGCGCAGGTCGACTGGTATGAGGCCTGGGTCGATCTCGGCGATGAGCGGACCAAGGTGCAGGTGTTCGCGATGCGCTCGATGGCGAGCGGGGCGGCGTTCCACCGGGCTTATCTGCATGCCACGCAGCAGGCGTTCCTCGAAGCGCATGAGCACGCCTTCGCCTACTTCGGCGGCGTATTTAAGCTGCTGCGTTACGATAATCTGGCCAGCGCGGTGCGCAAAATCCTGCGCGGTTACCGGCGCGAAGAGACGGTGCGGTTCATCGCGTTCCGCTCGCATTGGCGGTTTGCCGCGGAATTCTGCACGCCGGGCGAAGGGCACGAGAAGGGCGGCGTCGAGGGCGAAGGCGGCTACTTCCGGCGCAATCACCTGGTGCCGGTGCCGAGTGTCGCCGACCTCGATGCGCTGAATGCGCTGCTGCTGAGCGGCTGCCGCGAGGACGAGACACGGGTGCTGGATGGCCGCACGCAAACCATCGGCACCGCGATGTCCGAAGAGCGCGGCCATTTGCTGTCACGCGTGACCGAAGGCTTCGACCTGGCCGACGTGGTGTTCCCGCTGGTGGACAAGCAGGGCTGCGTCCCGGTGAAGACCAATTTCTACTCGGTGCCGGTCCGTCCCGGCATCCGGGTGGAGGCGCGGGTGTATCCGCTGCACGTCGAGATCTGGCACACCGGCCGCCTGATTGCCCGCCACGAGCGCTGCCACAGCCGCCGCCAGCACGTGCTGGATCTCGAGCATTACCTGGACGTTTTGAGTTACAAGCCCGGCGCCTTTGCCGGGTCCAAGCCGCTGGCGCAATGGCGCGCGGCGGGTCGCTGGCCCGCCTGCTACGACGAACTGTGGGACCGGCTGCGCGCGCGGCACGGCAAGCAGAACGGCACCCGTGCGATGGTGGCGGTGCTGGCTCTGG
This sequence comes from uncultured Alphaproteobacteria bacterium, assembly GCA_963778125.1. Classification (GTDB taxonomy): domain Bacteria; phylum Pseudomonadota; class Alphaproteobacteria; order Acetobacterales; family Acetobacteraceae; genus Rhodopila. Next base: position 19,129 of record CAVZTH010000005.1, read on the forward strand.
GACGGGAGTTCGGCCACGACCATCTGCGCACGGCGGTCGCCTCGACGGTGTCGCTGGGGGCCTGCGACGTGGCTGCGGTGCGCTACCTGCTGACCGAGGCAGGACTGCACAAAGCCCGGCCCGAACCGGTCGATGTCGGGCATGCTGGCCCGCTACGACCGGCCGCTGCCCAATCTCGCCGATTACGACACGCTGCTCTCTAGGCCATGCGCGGGGACAGCATGATGAGCGAGCTTCAGGACCAGGCCATCCGCCAGCACTGCAAGGCGCTGCGGATGCCGACGATCGGCGGCCAGTTCGCCCGGCTGGCCGAGGCCGCCACCCGCGAGGGACAATCCCATGTCGGCTACCTCGAGGCGTTGCTGGCGGCCGAGATGGAGGAACGCGAGAGCCGGGCGATCACCCGGTTGCTGCATGAGGCGCGGCTGCCGCGGATGAAGACGCTGGAGGCGTTCGAGTTCGACCGCTCCGGGCGTCTCGGCCGGGCAACTGCGCACGCTGGCTGATGGCGACTACGTGACCAAGGCTGAACCGATCCTGTTGGTCGGCGAGGCCGGTACGGGAAAGACGCATCTGGCGACGGGACTGTGCGTCGCCGCCTGTCGCCAGCGGCGGCGGGTGCGGTTCACCACGGCAACGGCGCTGATCAACGAACTGGCCGAGGCAGCGCACGCCAATCAACTCAGCCGCGCACTGGGCCGATGGGAGCGGCTCGACCTGATCTGTATCGACGAATTGGGCTACGTCCCGCTGGCCGAAACTGCGTGCGAGTTGATGTTCCAGGTCATCGCCGACCGGGCGGAGAAAGCGGCAGTCATCGTGACCACCAACCTGCCGTTCTCCGAATGGTCGCAGGTGATTCCCAATCCGCGGCTGTGCAAGGCGCTGATCGATCGACTGACCGACCAGGCGCACATCATCACGACCGGCACCGAACTCCTACCGCTTCCGTCGGACAACGGCTCAGCGAAAGGCCATCGAAACCATGACAGGGAGGACACAAGCGGCGCCGCTGATCTGCTGAGCCCGGCCTCGGCCCGGCTCAGCAGATCAAACACCGGGGGGTGGGCCAATATTCGTCAGCACAAGTGGGCCAATATTCATTGTCACAGCCAAGCCGCCTTGGCCAGGCTGGCAAAGTTCTTCTTAAACGTCACCTCGGCATCAGGATCCTTCTTGGGATGCACGGGCCGCGATTGCAGGCGGCTTAGACGGAACTGATTAAGCCACTGGCTGATGGTGTGCACCGTTACTGAAAACCGCTGCGCCACCACGGTCCGCAGATCCACGGAGCGCCAGCGAACGACCTGGTCGGTTGCTGGATCGGGTCCTTTGACGACGAGTTCGCGCAACTCGGCCCTCCGCTGCTCGGTCAACGCGGGCACCCGTCCGGGCGGGCAGCGGGATTTCAGGCCTTCGACGCCGGATGCGTTGTAGCGATGCACCCAGTCGCACAAGGTTTGCCGGTCCATGCCGGCCAGCGCCGCCGCCTCGCCGCGTGGACGGCCGTCGATGACCGGCGCCAGAGCCAGCAGTCGACGAACCTGCGCGCTATCTGGACATTTGCTCGACAGCGCCCCCAGTTCCCCACTGGTATGGTCCGTTCGTGTGAGACCCAGCGCCGCGCCCATCCAATATCTCCGTCATCCGGTTCGCATCTCCGGACAGCGAATCGGAATAACCGGGCCTTGAAAACCCCCCAGAGAGTCGGGGTCATCGCGAGTTGGTATTCCTTAACCGCATCTCCTTGATCAGCCGGTCCTGTAACGTCTGATTGGCCCGCTCTACCCGGCCCTTCGCCTGCGGTGTCAGCGCGTTGATCAACCCGATCTTCAGCTGCTCGACCACGCGGCCAAATTCGGTCTTGCCATTGCCACTTGCGGCATCCCTGGCATTCACCCGGAAAATCCCATGCCGGTCCGAGTAAAAAGCCAGCAGGCAACCATGCGCCAGAAACTGATCACGCAGCGTATCCAAATAAGCCTGACCACTCTCGACAGGGGCAAACCGCAGCGCCGTCAGCCGCCCCGTCGCGTCGTCAATAAACACAATCAACGTGCAGCGCGGAGCACGCCCTTTCAACCAATCGTGCGGACGGCCGTCGATCTGCACCAGTTCGCCGAACCGGGGACGCCGCTCGCGCAACTGAAAAACCCGCGGCGCACGACGCTTCTTCGGTTTGTGCAACCCAAGCCGTGTCTGAATGCGCAGCGGGTCTCACGCGATACCTCGATACCATCCCACTCACCTAGCTTTTCCGCCGCCAGCGTCGGGCCAAATCCGGGTAACGCTCGCGCAAAAGCTGTTCGATCCGCATCCGCGTGCCTGCGCCATTCTCGATCCGCTGCTTGAGATCCTGCTTTGACGTGAAACTGGCCCGTCGCAGCATCTTGCGTGCGAGGACAGCCGTTCTAAATGAGATTGAGCCGCGCTCGTAGTCGTCACGCTGGTGACCTAAGTCCGATATGCCACATGTTGTGGATTTCTTGACAACCGGCCACAGCATGCAGGAGTTTTCTCTTGTGCGCGGACTCGATCATCGATTTTAGAGTGGGGTGAGCACCACTGAACAACTGATGGGCGTTGGGTGAGGTCTGCGCCGGTCTTCCCGACCGGCGCAAGGGACCGCGGCATGACGGCAACTACACGATGGCCGATATCGGTCTGTCGGCGTTCGCGGGCTTCTTCACGGGAAGCCCGTCGAGACCTTCATCGCCTACTTTAACCAGAACTCTCGCCAAGCCATTTCGCTGGACCAAAACCGGTAAGCCTCTCGCGGCCTGAGCCAGGCGAACATGGGGTCGCCACTTCCGACGAGCTGTACTCGACCTTTTTCATCAGGCGTCGGTAGCCGTGATGTCGAAGGAGCACTGCGGCGCAGAATAGCCCGATCGTTGACAATTATGCGGCATATGTGTACTCAAGATGTGTTCACATGAGGTTGGGCATGCCCGAAGCGCATTCAGACAAGTCGCCGCAACGGGTCGGCGTGCGCGAGTTCCGGGGAAACCTGACCGGGTTTCTGCGTCAGGCCCGGCAGGGGCGTTCGTTCCTGATTATGTCTCGCGATCAGGTGCTCGCCGAGGTCGGACCGCCGCCGAAAGCGGCGCGGCCTCGTCGGCAGCCGGGCGCCCTACGCGGCAAAATCCGGATTGGGCCCGAGTTTGACGCTCTCCCCTCGGACATGCTGGCTGCGATGGAGGGCGAGGAGGGATGAAATTCCTCCTCGATACCCACGCCCTGCTTTGGTGGCTGGCCGACGATAGCCAGCTTGGGCGGAAGGCGAGAGAACTGGTTGAGGACCCTGGCAACGACGTTCTGGTCAGTATGGTGTCGCTCTGGGAAATCTCCGTGAAGACCCGCATCGGAAAGCTGGAGGCCGACATCGCGGAGATCACGAACGCCGTTCAGCAAGAGGGATTCAACTTGCTCGACATCGGTATAGCTCATCTTCTGACCCTTGCAGGGTTGCCAGTGCACCATCGCGACGCCTTCGATCACCTGCTCATTGCACAGGCCATCACCGAGGATGCAACGTTCATTTCCGATGACCGGAACGCAGCTCGATATCCAGTGCGAATGGTAACCTGCTCGGGCTCCGGATAAGGTACAGCGTCTTTGCTTGGCGGCGCGGCACACAGGCCTTTGCAGTTGATCTATGTAGCTGGCCCGCGTCGGTGAGCAAAAAACGCCGGGCGAACGCCGCCAAGCACTGCATTAGCGAAAACGGTTATGATAATTCTGCGGTCGGCGCCTGGGGTCTGGCGGCCATGATCCGCGACAACATGTTACCGCCCGGCAAGTCCCGCTCCGACACCTTGTCGAGGAGGCGCCAGATCAACTCCGGCTGCATCGGCACGTCCGGGTCGTTCAGCAGGCGCTCCAGCTCATTGAGCATCTGAACATAATCGTTTTCAGTCATGCTTTGCGTCTCCCCATGCCAGGCGTCTTCGCGCTAGTGCAGAAGCTGCGCCATGAAGTGCCAGCTCGAGAAAAAACCTGACGCTGACACGAGTAATACAATCGTTAGCTCCCACCGGCTGTCGGTCATCGACGGTTCCCTCTCGGCACCCTCCAATCAGATAGACGAAAACGGCTCGATGCTTAAGGTTCGGAAAATACTCATTCTCATGCGCCGCCAGCCCAAAATGGAAGACTGAGGAAGAAGCCAAGCGGAATCTGATCGGTTGACCGAGCGCTAGCTGTAGCGGCTTGCGCTCGTGAGACTAAAGATGTCGCCGCTCCACTTGGCCCTTTGCGATCAATGGGTTACGCTTTCCACAAAATACGACCGGAACGAACTTGGCCAAAACGCCGCCGCCTCGGCTATCCCCTCGTCAGCGCGAATAGCAGACCTTCGGCGCCCAGCCTGACTTGAGCGGCTGCATCCCTACTGGCGCAAGAAGCAGAAATCGCGCTAGCCCAGCAACCACGGTGCCGCCGCGGCCTGAGCGATCTGCCGGACCTGGTTCAGCAGACCGGGGCCAACCGGAATCCCCTCCGCCATCCGCGTCTCGGCGTATTTCCACTGCGGATCGCCCGCCACCATGACAGGACGAGCCGGATCGACCGGCGTTGTGGATCGTAGGGTGCCCATGAAGCGTGGCAACATCGGCCTGGAAGTCGTCCGACCCGCGGAAAATGCCTGGGTCGATCGCCATGAAGAAGTGACCGATATCCATCCCGACCGGCTTCTTCGTGTGCATCGGGTCGGTGATCAGCGTCGCACCCGACAGGCAGGACGCCAGGATGTTCACCATCACCGCCAATCCGTAGCCCTTGTAGCTGGAATTCTCCGGCGACCCGCCGAGTGACGTCAGGAACCCGCCCTTCTCCTTCGCCACCAGCGGGTCGTTGGACGGCCGACCCTCCGCGTCCAACACCCATCCGTCCGGCGTGGGAAGCCCCTCGTTCGCCTTGTTGCGGATTCGGCCAGCGGCGACGGTGGTGGTCGCCATGTCCAGCAGGAACGGCACCCCATCCGCGCTGGGCGCCGCGAACGACCAGGGGTCGGTGCCGAGCCGGGCCTGCTTCCCGAACGTCGGCGCGACCTGGATACCGGAGGCGGACGTGCAGGCCATCCCGACCAGCCCCTGCTTCGCCGCCATCAACGAATAGAAGCCGGCCGCACCGAAATGCGCCGAGCCGTGCACCACGGCCGCCGCCATGCCGGACGCACGCGCCTTGGCGATCGCCGTCGACATCGCGAAATGCGCTGGCACGTGGCCCAGGCCGCCGCCGCCATCGACCACCGCCGACACCGGCGTCTCACGCACAACCCTGGGCCGCGCATCCATCTTCGCTCGGCCGGACCGGCGCAATCGGTCGTAGCCTGGGATCATCGAAATCCCATGGCTGTCTACCCCATGCAGATCGGCCCACGACAGGATCTCCGAGGTGATCTCGGCGTTCTCCTCCGGCATCCCCCACCCGAGCAGAATGGCTTTGAGTTGGGCACGATGATTGGCATAGGGCGCAGGCATGGACGGTCACCTCGGGCGGTTGACCGCGAACCTTGCGCGGCAGGGACGTTCCGGCAAGGGTAGCGGGCGAGGGCCAGCAATGCGGAGGGAACGAAGATGGCAGACACCCAGGCGCTATGGCGCGCTCGGTTCGGCATCGACCTGCCGGGAACCGAGGTGCCGGACGAGATCGCCAGCCTGATCGACCGGCGGGTGGCGCGCCGCTACACCGAGCAGGATGTGCCGGACTCGCTGTTGGATGCCCTGCTTGCGGCGGCTCAATCGGCACCGGCCAAGTCGGATCTGCAGCAATTCTCCGTCGTGGTGATGCGCGACCGCTCCAGGATCAAGCAGATAGCCGACTGGATCGGCACGATGGATTGGATCGCGACCGCACCGGTCTTTCTGGTGTGGTGCGGCGACATGCGGCGCGGTCAGCGCCTATGCGCGATGCACCACATGCCGCACGCCAACAACAACATGGACACGTTTCTGAATACGGCCGTCGACTGCACATTGGCCATGGGGCAATTCATGGCGGCAGCCGACGCGGTGGGACTGGGCACGTGCCCCATCAGCTATGTCCGCAGCCACATCGAACGCGTATCCCCCCTGCTCGGCCTGCCCTCCGGCGTGTACCCGGTGGCGGGCCTGACGGTCGGCTGGCCAGTCTTTCGCCGGCCGGTATCGATGCGGCTGCCGCCGTCCGTTGTTGTCCACCAGGAGCGCTATGACGACAGCGCTTTGGAATCCGAAATAGCCAGTTACGACCACCGCCGGAACGATCGCGACCCGGTCGCGGCCGGCAGCCTGAAGAATAACGATGTCTACCCGCCGCGCGACGGCGTCGGTTGGAGCGAGAATGCCGCGCGTCAGCTATCGGTCCCCGAGCGTTTCGGATTCTCGACCTACCTAAAAACGAAAGGTTTCGATCTTGCCTGAAGACGCCGCGCTTATCGCCCGGCGACAACCGGTTCGCGCCAAGCATGCCGCCAGCCTGATCGTGTGGCGGTTCGAGAATAACGAGCCGCACATGCTGATGGGAATGCGCGGGGCGAAACATCGTTTCATGCCGAACCGCTTGGTTTTTCCCGGTGGCCGCGTCGACCGGGCCGATCTGACGATGCCGTTCGCCACGTCCCTGCCGGCTGCCACCGAGCGCGCCTTGCGCAAAAAGACCAACGCAAAACTCGCGCACGCACTGGCCGCGGCCGCCGCACGCGAACTGCGGGAGGAGACCGGTCTGTCGCTGGGCAGCCCGCCTCGGGTGGATGCGCTGCACTACCTTGCACGGGCAGTGACCCCACCCGGACTGCCCATCCGCTTCAACGTGCGATTCCTCACCGTGGAGCAACGCCATGTCACCGGCGAGCTTGGGGGCGATGGCGAACTGGACGGGCTGCGCTTCTACGGCATGGGTGAAGCGCTGGCGGTAGAGTTGGCGTTGCCGACGCGGCGCGTGTTGGAACGGCTGAGCATATGGCTCGCCATGGCCGAAACAGAACGGAGTGCGCAGATCAGGACACCGGTTTTATTGCGTGATCGTGGCTGGCTCATGGAGTAGCGCCGCTTGGTATCGGTCTTGCTTAGCCCTCAGGCAACGTTCGCACGCTCAAGGCTACTTCATGACCGATCTGCATTTCATGACCATCGCGCAGGCCTCCGCCCAGATCAAAGCACGCACTCTATCCCCGGTTGAATTGACCCAGGCATTTCTCGCGCGGGTGAAGCACATCGACGCCAAGCTGGACAGTCATCTTTTGGTGCTGGAAGAACAGGCATTGGCCGACGCAAAAAAGGCAGAATCCGAGATCGCCGCAGGCAATTGGAAGGGACCGCTGCATGGCATCCCGATCGGATTGAAGGATATCTACAACACCGCCGGCATCCGTACAACTGGGCATTCCGACCTGTTCAAGGACCACATCCCGTCCGAGGATGCCTTCACCGTAACCCTGTTGCGCCAGGCGGGTGCCGTCATTACCAGCAAGCTGGCGACCTGGGAATTTGCCATTGGCGGATCGTCGTTTGATCTGCCATGGCCGCCGGCGCGCAATCCATGGAACGCGACACTCGATCCATCGGGGTCGTCGTCCGGACCGGCGGTTGCGGTTGCCGCCGGCTTATGCATGGGGGCGATGGGCAGCGACACCGGCGGTTCGATCCGCGGGCCGGCCGCTTGGTGCGGCATCGCAGGGCACAAGCCGACCTATGGGCTGTTGAGCAGGCGCGGCATTTTGCCGTTGTCGTTCTCCTTGGATCATGCCGGTCCGATGTGCTGGACCAGCGAGGACTGCGCGCTGATGATGCAGGTCCTGGCCCGTCACGATCCGCTGGACCCCGGCAGCGCACGGATCCCGCCCGCGGATTACACCGCCGCCCTTGGCAATAGCCTATCAGGTCTGCGGATTGGCGTTTTGCGCCATTTCTTCGAGACGGATCTTCTTACCGATCCAGAAACGATCGCGGCGCTTGAGAACAGTGTCGTCGCGTTGCGCGACATGGGCGCGGTCATCGGTGATGTCAGATTGTCGCCGTTCGGCGTCTACGCCGATTGCGGCAGCCTGATTTCGCGCAGTGAAGCCTATTCGATTCACCAGCACTGGCTCCGCACCTGCCCGGAGCGGTATGGCGCGTTCGGTCGTCACCGCTTGATGGCCGGAGCCTTCATCCTCGCCGCCGACTATATCAATGCGCAACGCGAACGGACTCGGCTCGTCGCCGAATTCGCCGAAACCATGAAGACGGTGGATTTGGTGATCTTCCCAACCGCGCGGTGTCCGGCGCGGCCGATAGGTGAGGATTCCATGGCGTCTGGTTTTCAACCCTTCTTCAACCGAGCATTCAACGTAACGGGGAGCCCGGCTCTCTCGGTCTGCAACGGTTTCAGTCAGACAGGCTTGCCATTGGCGTTGCAGATCGGCGGCCGCCCGTTTGAGGATGCCTTGGTGCTGCAGGTGGGCCACGCCTTAGAGCGAGCGCTGGGCACGCGGTCGCGCCGGCCTTCGTTGAACTGACGTCGGTCGCCCGAACTTCGGCCGGTATAGGGGACCTATTGAGCTATATAGCCGCCGTCGATCACCAGTTCAGTTCCCGTCACGAATGACGCCTCGTCCGACGCCAGGAACAGCACGCCATAAGCGACTTCGATCGGTTCCCCTAACCGCCGCAGCGGTGTGGCCTCGATCTTTGACGCTCGGCCCGCCGCGTTCGTTGCGTTCAGCATCGGGGGCATGTAGCCGGGATGTACCGAGTTCACCCGAATGCCCGACGGGCCATATTTCGCCGCCGCCGATTTGGTATACAGCCGCACGGCCCCTTTCGACGCCGCATAGCCGGGGTGGCTCTCGGCGCTGCCGACGAAGCCCATGATCGACGAGATATTGACGATCGAGCCACGTCCATTGGGCATCATCGCCGCTGCAGCCAACTTGGTACCCAGAAATACGCTGGCGGCGTTTACGGAAAGCAGTTTCTCCCATCCCTCCAGGCCGTCCGGATCGCCGACCGCGCTACCGCTGATTCCGGCGTTGTTGACCAGGATATCGAGGTGGCCATAGGTGGAGATCGTTTCGGCTATAAGTGTCTGCCAATCGGTTTCCGATGTGACATTGGCCCGGATGAACCGCGCCCGTCCCTGGATGGCGTTGATTTCGGCAGCCACTGCCTCGCCTTCTCGGGTGAGCAAGTCGGCGATGACCACCGAAGCCCCTTCCTTAGCGAACAGTCGGGCCTCGGCTTCGCCCATTCCGTGCGCTCCGCCGGTTACGATGGCGACCTTGTCTTTGAGCCGCATGGCTTTCTCCCTCAGCCTCATTCTGCGGCCAGCCTAACGTCCCTTGTAGCTCGGCTTCCGCTTTTCATTGAACGCCAGAATGCCTTCTCGCCGGTCCTCGGTCGGGACCATCCGGTTATATGCCTCGATCTCGAACATCATCCCGGTTTGCAGATCTGCATTCAGTCCCATGTTGACCGACTGCTTAATCTGCCGCGTCGAGATCGGTGCGTTTCCACAAATGACTGATGCCGTTTCCAACGCCTCCGCCAGCAACGTCTCCGCCTTGCAGATCCGGTTGACCATGCCCCATTCAAATGCCTGCTGCGCGGTGAACGGCCTTCCCGTAAGCAATATCTCCTTGGCCCGCCGCGAACCCACGGCGCGCGGTAAATTCTGCGTTCCCCCCGCACCCGGCATAATTCCCAGCGTCACCTCGGTCAGCGCGAACCGCGCATGCTCGGCGGCATAGATGAAGTCAGTGCAAAGCGCGATTTCCAATCCGCCGGCGTAGGCCGCGCCATTCACCGCTGCGATAATCGGCACCGGGCAGCCCACCATCGCCCGGATCATCCTCTCAAAGATCAAATGCTGATCTTGCCACATCTCGTCGGTCATGCCGTTGCGCTGCTTCAGATCGCCCCCAGCACAAAACGCCCTCACGCCAGCGCCTGTGAGCACGATGCACCGCTGCTTGTTCGGTGCGGCACAGAAACCGTCAAATACCCCCAGCAGATCCAGGCCCATCTGAGTATTCATCGCGTTGGCAACCTCCGGCCGATTGAGGGTCACCAGCACGGTATGGTCCTGAGGCCGTGCGACAGTAACGGTTTCAAGCGTCTTCATCGTCCACCGCTTGCATGATTAATCGGATAAACGTGTCGGCCGCGGCGGGGTCGGTCCAGCGCAGCACGGCAACCAACTCTTGCCGAGGCAAAACCCACGTCAGGTTGCCACCGGCGCCGAGGGCGCAAAAGCTGTCTTCCGGAGCGCTTGCGTAACGGCCGCGGCTGGTGTTCAGCCACCACAACAGGCCATATACCGGGTTGATCGCACAGGGGCGCAACGATTCGTCAATCCAGCCTTCCGGTAGAATGCGTCGGCCGCCCCACTCGCCCCGGCGCAACATCAGTAAGCCGATGCGCGCCTGATCCTCGGCGTGGATCAGCATGCCGCCGCCCCAATGCGTGCCGCCCGCAACGCTTTCGATCATGCGCCCATCAATCTCGACCGAAGAAGTCCGGTATCCATGCCACGACCAGTCGGACGAGGCCCCAATCGGGTCCATGATCCGCTCCGCGAACATCTCCGGCAAGGGGCGCCGGAAGCGGCGCAGCAGAGCCAAGCTCAACCGATTGACGCGGACGTCGTTGTATTCCCAGAATGCGCCGGGAGCCCGCAGAGGTCGTAGGTCGCCTTTCCGTCCCTTGCCCTCCAGCCCGAGACTCCGGTTGCGGTCAATCACGTCGGATTTGCCGAACAATTCGCCTTCCCATTCAGACGTATTCTGTAATAGATGCCGCCACGTCACCGCGCGGTTCTGGTCACTGTCGAAACCACCATCATGGACGCTGCGGCCCACAGGATCGTCGAGATCGGCGATCAGCCCATCCATGACAGCGACGCCGGCCAGCAGGCTCAGGTAGCTTTTGGCCGCCGAAAACGTGAAATCGACCTGGTCCGTCTCTCCCCATGAGGCGATCTTGAAACCACGCCGGAGTACCAACCCATTGGCCGGGCCACGCGGCCGGATCGGGCCGAGGAGCTCATTGAACGGCGGCTGCTCGAAGAACCCGCTCTCCAGGTGCAGGCGCAGGTCGTACGGCCACGGCGTTTCGTTTTCCATCGCGAATCGCGCTGCTTCTTCGAGCCACATCCAGCGCATTCCCGCGGCGTCGGCCGGCGCTTCCGGCCACGGCGTCCCATGCCGCGGCGGCACGATCGACGGCAACTCCATTCCAGTCATTCCTCCCATATCCGGGCCTGACGGCGTCGGGTCAAATTCGACCCCAGGTTAGGACCCACGGCCGGTGGTGGCTACCCTCGCCGCCCGCCACGTAGCTAAGTGGCCGGTCGTAGTCAGGCCCGACAACCAAAATACCCCCGGTAATCGCTCGCCGTGTCCACATCGTTTAGCCGCCGGATAAAGCCTACGCGGTGTTGCCGGAATTGCTTCAATGTATCCGACAGAGCGTGTTCCGTGGACCAGCGCGCAGACCCAAACAGGTCCGCGGGTCGCCGAGGCCCCAGCGCGATCAACCAATACCCTCCATCCGCAGCCGGCCCGAACACGGCATCGGCGACGCCCAGCGCTCGAAACGCATCATGGACGTACCCGGCGTTCGCCTCCGGAATGTCGCATCCGATCAGCGCAACCCGTTTGAACCGCCCGAGCGCCCTCGACATGCGCTCCCCCAAGTCTCCGCGACCTTGTGGGATGGTTCCGACCCCGCGCGGCACTCGCACGCGCGCTCGGCATGGCGTGATTGCCAGAACAACGTCGAATCGGCCATCGGCCTTCAGGTCTCGCAACAGCGCCGTCAAGGTGCCGGCATGGAAACGCAGCGCCGCGCGGTCGCCGATCTCCCGCGCGAGGCGGCGCTTCACGGTGCCCAAACGCGGTGCCCGCGCGAACACAATGGCGGTGTCCCTCATTGATAAAGCCGTTGGATCTGCCTCGGTGGCAGGCCGGCGAACCACAAGGTCAGGCACGCCAGATTGCGGGCGGAGCGGCACAGGTAACCCTGACTCTCCCACTTCGCCGCCGAGGTCACCGCGTTGGCGGGGAGCGCCACCAGTCGGTTGCGACCGAGCCGCCGGATGAGGTCCACGTCCTCCATCAGAGGTAACGGCCGCATACCGCCGACGTCCCGCAACAAGTCGCGATGGATAAGCAGACCCTGATCGCCGTACGGAAGAGCCAAGGTCCGGCATCGCCATGCAACGAGGCGTTCCAGCCGCCTCGCACGCGGATCGAGGCTGTCTAGCAGGAACCGAAAGTAGCCCGCATATCCGGGATCATCGTGGACGGCCGCTTGCCACCCCGGCGCCAGTCGAGTGTCGGCGTGGAGCAGCAACAGCCATCGATGCGAAGCCGCCTCAATGCCGGCGGCGATTTGGGCTCCCCGGCCACGTGGGGCAATGATGACTCGCGCGCCCGAAGCCTCCGCCAATTCGCGGGTTGCATCCGTGCTACCGCCGTCGACGACTACAATTTCGGGCGCGGACCGGATCGCCGCCAGGGTGAGTGGCAAGAACGACGAGGCGTTCAGCGTAGGGATGATAACAGACAGATCTGTAGCGAGTAGTGCGGGCAAGCGGGTCTCAGGCACCCTCGCGATCACCCCAAGCGAAGGTGAGCCGGACGCCGTCCGCTATCCCTTCAACACCTCCGGGTTGGTGACCCTCACCGGCTTCCCGTCCATAAACGCCAGTGCGTTCTCGATCATCTGCGGATAAAACCCGTCCCAGGTTTCCTTCACACAATACCCCAAATGCGGGCTCAACACGGTGTTCGGCGCGCTTCGCAGCGGGTGGTCGACCGGCAACGGTTCCCTGTCAAAAACGTCCAGCGCGGCGACGATCCTGCCAGCATGCAGCGCCTCCAGCATCGCCGCCTCATCGACAATCGGCCCGCGGGAGGTGTTCACCAGGATCGCCCCCCGCTTCATCCGCGAGATGTCGGAGCGTCCGACCAGCCCCCGGCTGCGATCCGACAGCACCATGTGAATACTGATAGCATCGGCGCTCGACATCAGCTCGTCCTTGGACACCAACGCCGCTCCGACCTCGGCGGCGCGTTCCGGCCGCAGGTTTTGGCTCCAGGCAATCACGTTCATACGCAGCGCCTTGGCATATGCCGCCATGTAGCCGCCAAGCTTCCCCAGTCCGATCAGGCCTAGCGTCTTCCCAGCCAACCCGATCCCGACCGGAACGCCCATCTGGAACCCGCCGGCCCGGATCTTCGCATCCCCCACAGCCAGCCCGCGCGCCGCCGAGATCAGCAACCCAATTGCCAATTCCGCCGTCGCAGAGTCGGCATTGGCACCGCCCTGGGTGAAGCACACCGGAATCCCCCGAGCGGTACAGGCCGGCGTATCCAACGACAGGTTGCGCGCGCCGGTGATGCCCAGCATCCGCAGTTTCGGCAGCCGGTTGATCAGCGAGCCGGGCAGAGGTGTCCGCTCCCGCATCGACAGCACTATGCCGAAATCCGCCAATTTTGCCGCCGCATCGTCCTGATCAGCGAAAGCATCGGAGAAAAACACCACCTCGGCCCGCCGTTGCAGTGGCGCCCAATCGGCGGCGCCACGCGCCACGCCCTGCCAGTCGTCCAGCACCGCCACCCGGGTTATGTCGCTCATCGCCTATTTCCTCCTGCACTCGAGGCCGGGAAACTGACGCCGCAGAAACCATCGCGCAAGCGGTTGCTCCCCCTCGCCGGCCGTGGCATCTCCCACGCAGGAGGAGAACCCAGCATGACCAACGTCGCCGTTATCGGAGCCGGGCTGATCGGCCGAGCCTGGTCCATCGTTTTCGCCCGAGCGGGGTTTCAGGTGGCTTTATGGGACCAGTTCCCGCTTCAGGTCACCCAGGCCCTGGCGTTTATTTCCGATCGGTTGCCGGAGCTGCGGGCCGCGGGACTGCTCGCCGACGAACCGGCCACGGTCCTGGCGCGCATCCAGCCGATGCAGTCCATGTGGGAAAGCGTGCGCGAGGCAGAGTACATCCAGGAATGCGGGCCGGAGCGCGTGGACGTGAAGCAACCCCTGTTCGCGGAACTGGAGCGTGCCGCTCGAGCGAACGCAATCATGGCATCCTCGTCCTCCGGCATTCCGGCCAGTGCATTTACCCGAGATTTGAAAACGCGGCAGCGCTGCCTGATCGCCCACCCGGTCAACCCGCCGTATCTGATACCTCTGGTAGAAATTTGCCCCGCGCCGTGGACCGATCCGGAGGTGGTCGAACGAACCCGCGCCATTATGGTCCAGGCCGGCCAGGTTCCCGCCACGGTCAAGAAAGAGGTCGACGGGTTCGCGCTGAACCGCCTGCAAGGCGCTCTGCTGGCCGAGGCGTTTCGGCTGGTGGCCGAAGACGTCATTTCCCCGGCCGACCTCGATGCGCTGGTCAAACATGGCCTGGGGCTGCGTTGGAGCTTCATGGGACCGCTGGAGACGATTGACCTGAACGCCCCCGGCGGTTTGGCTGATTACTGCGACCGTTACGGTCCACTGTATGCGACGATGCAGGAACAGATGAAACCGCTGGCCTGGGACAAGACGCTGGTCGACCGGTTGCACGCGGCGCGGCGGGCGGACCTGCCAACGAATATGCAGGCGGTGCGGCAGGAATGGCGAGACCGGCGGCTCATGGCGCTCCTGGCACATAAGGCGACACAGGTGGATTAGCTTTCCCTGTCTTCTGTTCACCTTTGCCACGCCATTCCCTGCCGCAGTCTTGGTGAAGACCAAGATCAACGGGCAGGCAGTGTTGAAGCCTTAGAGTTTGACTCGAATCGGGACCGCAATATCGGCAATCCATTGATATTGCTGGTGGAGGTCCAGCCCGTGCTTGGCGGCACGACCTACGCTACCGCGCTGAAAATGGACGATCCAAGCTCGTTGCGGAAACATTCCGGGTCAGTCTCTTAGCCTCGCAGAAGGCGCGACGGTGAGTCGCCCAGCTCCTCCGTTGTCCAGTCATAACGCTGCTCAAAAAGGGCAATCAGCGCCGCGGTGTCCTGGTCCCGGTCTAGCCCGGCAGCCGCCAGGACCCGACCGTTCTTGACGTAGTATGCCAGGAACTCGGGCTTTTCGAGGTCCCCGTGGACGACGATGTCATCCCAGTCCGTGGCATGCCCGACATAGTCCAGTCGCTTCAGATACTGGATCGTCCAGAACACCGGGACTGCGTCGTAGCGCACCCCCCGCCCCATCATGTTCAGCGCGGCGGTCCGGCCATGCTGCTCAGCAACGCGCCAATGCTCGACCCGGATGGGCGTGCCGTGATGCGGGAAGCGAGCGATATCGCCAGCCGCGTAAAGACTCTCGGCGGCTCGCAGCGTTGCATCGACGGTGATGCTGCCATCGTCGTTCACAGGGACACCGCGCACATATGCGGTGACCGGTTTGACGCCGAAACCGACGACCACAAGATCGGCCGGCAGCCGCTCGCCGTTGGCCAGGGTCACCGCCTCGACCGCATGGTTCCCGACTAACGCTTGGATCTCCTCGCCCAGGCGCAAGATCACGCCTTGTTTGCGATGCAGTCCGATGAAGGTGTTGCCAATGCGGGCGCCGAGTTGCTTCTCGAATGGTGCGCTTTCTTTTCCCACAACGGTCACCTGCAGGCCACGCTCTCGCAGGCTGGCAGCGACTTCCATGCCAATGAAGCTGGCGCCCAGGATGACGGCGCGTTCACTGCGTTCCGACTGTGCCAGTATGGCATCGGCGTCCTTCCTGGATCGCAACAGAAACACGTTCCCAAGATGGCCGCCGGGTAGATGAACCGGTCCAGGCGCGGCCCCTGTCGCGAGCAAGGCAGCGTCATAGTTAATAGTGGTACCGTCGGCGCAATGGATGGTTTTGGTTGTCGCATCCACCGTTTCAGCCTCCGCGGTCCGGCGCTCGATGGCGTGCTGTTGGTAGAAGGACTGGGTTTGGAGCGGAGATTTCTCCGCACCTGGTTGTCCGGACAGGTGGTATTTACTGAGTAGCGTGCGGTCATAGGGGACCCGATTTTCGGGGTCGAGCATGACTATCCGGCCGCCGAAGCCCTGCTGTCGCAGGGTCTGGGCGGCTAGCGCACCTGCCGCCCCCGCACCGATGATAGCGAACAGGCGTTGATCGGCGGCCGGCGAAGACTGTGTTGGTTCTTCAGCCGGAAGTGTGATTTGGATACGGCCGGCCTCATATTTGACCGCATAGCGAGGCAGGTCGTCCACTGCTGGCGGTTCCAGCAGAGCACCGGTGCGGAGGCAGAAGGTGGCCTTGTGCCACGGGCAAATAATACGGTGGCCGTCGCGAACGCCCTCGGCCAAGGGCGCGCCGGCATGTGGGCACGTGGCGCCGATTGCGTGGACTGTTGTGCCCTCGCGGAACAACAGGATCTTGGTGTCTTCGATCTCGATCGGTAGGACTTGGCCATCTGTGAGATCGTCCAGAGCGGCGACATCATGCTGCG
The DNA here is from genome assembly GCA_963778125.1 of uncultured Alphaproteobacteria bacterium. GTDB lineage: Bacteria > Pseudomonadota > Alphaproteobacteria > Acetobacterales > Acetobacteraceae > Rhodopila. Next base: position 35,548 of record CAVZTH010000005.1, read on the forward strand.
GCATGTTTTGGAATCCTCTGTTCGTCTCAGGTAGTGACGACCGGAGGATCGTGCCGTTCACGGTTTGCGCGGGATTGTGACCGGGCGACCTACCCCAGCATCGGCGCGGCCTCGGACACATCCAGCCTGTTGCCGTCGAGCAACGCGGCAATCGCGGGCGCTTCCCAGGTGGCTTCCTCGGGTGCCAGCGGATCCACGGGCGACAAGCGGTGCGTCAGCACGAAGCGGGACAATAGTGCACGCCGCGCATCCGCCCCACGGCGCGATCCTTCCCAAGCCAGCAGCACTGCACTGCTCACATCGTATAGCGCCGTCGCGGCCTGGCGGGCCAACGTCTCCTGTCCCTGGCCAGCGACCCGTTCGGCAAGGTTGATGGCTCGATCCAGCGTGGTGCTTAAAGCGGCGAGAAACGGTGCGGGCAGGGTTGTGGATGCGTCCAAGCGGTGCTGCAGCATCGACTGCAGCGCCCGATGCGCGCCGGACTTGCCGACGGCTCGGCCAATTACGTCCAGCGCATTGATGTTGCTGGTGCCTTCCCACAGGAGCCCGACCTGGGCGTCACGGATCAGCCTAGGATTGACCCAGTCCTCAATATAGCCGTTGCCGCCGCGCGCCTCCATGGCAGCGGTCGCGACCACGACGTTGTCGCGGCAGGCCCGCAATTTTAGTAGGCCGGTCAGGATGCGGAGCTCTGCCGTCGCGCCGCGACCCATTGCGTCGGCGGTGCAAAATGCCATGGACAGAGCCTGCTCGGCTGGCACCAGCAGCTTCATCAACTGCCGCCGCATCAGCGGGAAGCCGGCGACCGTCTGTCCGAACGCCATTCGGCCGCGTGCGGCAGCAAAAGCCTCGTTCACGCAACGGCGCATCATCGCGGCGGCCCGCACACCGTGCGACAAGCGAGACAGGTTTACCTGCTCCATCATCTGCCTCAGGCCTTGGTCCTGCTGACCGACCAGATAGGCTTCGGCGCCCTCCAGCCTGATTTCACCGCTGGCCATGGATTTGGTACCGAGTTTGTCCTTCAGGCGAACGATCCGATAGGCATTGCGCACGCCCTCGCGGGTGCGGCGCGGCAACGCGAACAGCGCGAGGCCACGCGTTCCGGCGGCCGCGCCCTCAGGCCGGGCGAGCATCAGTGCGACATCCGCGTCGGTGTGGGAACAAAACCATTTCTCGCCATGCAACCGCCAGATGCCGTCCTGGTTGCGGGCGATCGTTTCAATCGCACCGATATCCGATCCGCCGGCCTTCTCGGTTATGAATTGGGTGCCTTTCCACATCGTGGAGAGATCGGACGACAGCATCTTCGGTAGCAGATAATCCTGTAACGAGTTGCTGCCGAACTTGCGGATCAGATGAATAGAGGTGTCGGTCACGCTGATTGGGCACATCAGCCCGAATTCGCCCTGTACGAACAGGTATTGGAACGCATATTTGGCAACCGGCGGCAGCGGGCGGTCCATTCCCAATACGCCGCCACGATGCGACATGGCATGGAACTGGAAGTCGCCGAACGCGATCTGCTCCATCTCGCGATAGGCGGGGTGATACTCGATCCAGTCAAAGTCACGGCCGAACCGGTCCCTGGGATGCAGCACCGGCTGATGCCGGTCGGCAATGCGGGCAAGCTCGTCCAGACGTCCGCCGGCAAGATGCCCCAGCCGCTGGTAGTGCGGCGTCAAGCGGTCGAGGACCTCGCCGGGCAGATAAATTGCCAGAAGATCGCGCAAACCCTGGTCGACGGCATAAAAATCCATGCCGGCGCAGTCGGGCGCGATCCAATCGGAGCCGGCACGAGGCGTGTTTCTAGCTTCAGCCACGCCTCAACCCAGGCATCAAATCGTGTAGTTGAAGGACTGATATGCGAGGTCGCTGAGCGTCTGATCCATCGACCTCGATGGCTCATCGCTTTCCACGATCCGCACCACCTTGGCCGGCACCCCCGCCACTGTGGCGTGCGCCGGAACAGACTTCAACACCACCGAGCCAGCGGCAACACGGGCATGCTCGCCGACCTCGATGTTTCCCAAAATCGCAGCACCGGCTCCGATCACGACACCTCTGCGGATCTTCGGGTGGCGATCGCCAGATTCCTTGCCGCTGCCGCCCAGCGTGACGTGGTGCAACATGGATACATCATCGCCGACTTCCGCAGTTTCGCCGACCACGAGGCCCGTGGCGTGATCCAAAAAGATGCCCATCCCGAACTTCGCCGCCGGATGGATATCCGTCTGGAACACCTCCGATGAGCGGCTTTGCAGATACAGAGCGAAATCCTTCTCGCCATTGCGCCACAACCAGTGGTTGAGTCGGTGCGCCTGGATGGCGTGGAAACCCTTGAAATACAGAAAAGGCTCTATAAGCCGGTTGCAAGCGGGATCTCGCTCGAGCACCGCGGAAATATCGGCCTTCGCAGCCTCAACGAGGCAACCATCATCCTCGGCCGCTTTGCCGAAAGCCTGGACGATCAGCGGAAGGGAAATGGTGTCGTTCTTCAATCGGGCGGCGACACGGTGAAATACCGCGGCGTCAAAGCTGGGCTGATTCAGGATGGAGTCGAAAAACAGCGACGCCAGCTTGGGTTCGCGTTCGTATGCTTCTTCCGCTTCCAGCCGCAACCTGACCCACAGCGCGTCGGTGACGGCTGCCGCCTCGTCAGGGGGAACGAGCATCAGATGGCATGGGCTCGGACGCATTTCAGGTTCCCACATGTTCTTGGCGTCCAATATGGGACGCTTTGACCCTACATGTTCGGATGAAGGAGCTGTTAGTCAACTCCCCTTATGACATGACAGTAGGACCGCCTCGTATCGTGGCCCGCTAAACGCCAGGACCTAGCACAGGATCCCGGACGCCTCCCTGGCGCCAGGCGGGTCATGCTCGCCGAGTAACCCCGTGCGCTGGCGATTAAGTGCGTCTTGCGCCGGGCGCGAAAGAGGTCTGACACGCTGATCAGGATCGCCGCTAGATTGGCGCCGACGGTCAGGACGTAGCCTTGCCGACCGTGTCCGCTGCGTAGGCTTTCCGACTTCCCATGGGTTTCTCCGTCCCAACGGTTAAATTTGCCTCTGTCTGGCGTTCAGACTGCGCATTGATCACCGCCCCAAGCAAAGCGACGAATGCCGAGAGATAAAGCCAGGTCAGCATTACGACGACCCCACCGAGGGAGCCGTACGTTTTGTCATAGCTGTTGAAATGCGAGACATAGACGCTGAACGCGACTGAGCCGAGCAGCCACAGCAACGTCGCGACGATCGCTCCGGGTGAAACCCAACGCCAGTGTGGCGGATGACGGTCCGGCGCATATCGATACAGCACCGCCAAACCGGCCATGACAACAGCGATCAGCAGCGGCCACTGGAGCACCAACAGCAGCCACTTCGTCGAACTCTCCAAGCCGATAAACTGCAGCGCGGCGGGCATCACGCCGACTAGGGCGATGATCACCGTTCCGCCGATCAGCATCAGCACCGTCAGAACGATCGCCACCAAATTCACTTTGAAGAAGCCGCGGGTCTCCTTCTGATTGTAGGCGATATTGAACGCGGTCACCAGGCCGCTCATGCCGCGTGAGGCACTCCATAATGCAAAGAGAAGGCTTACGCTGGCGCTGACGCTGAGAGATCCAGTGGACGCAGAAACCAGCTTCTGCAGCTGATCGCCGATCATCTGCGTGCTCTCCGGAGGGAGAATGTGCGATAGCGCGGCGATCTGCGTTTCGACCTGGGAAGGATTTAGCAACAGACCGTAAATCGACACCAGCGCAGCCAGGCCAGGGAATAATGCCAGCAGCACGGCGTAAGTCACTCCGCCGGCGACGAGAAAGATGTTGTTATTAGACAACTCGCTCCACGTTCTAACCAGGATGTCTTTCCAGCCCGGCATCGGGATCTGGTGCGGCGATGTCGCGGACCGGCCACGGTTTTCCTGTGGCGTCAGCGCCGGGGCATTACCCCGATGCACCAGCACATGGAGGTCGCGCTTCAATTGGTCCAGCCGGCTCATACCGCGACTCCTTTGTGGGAATAAGGTCGAACGTCGCGTTACACTAATCGGTTTCCCCGGCGGTCGACGTGGAGCCCCAAAAGACCATTTATCCCATCGTCCGGATACTCAACGACTTGGCGCACGTCTCATTGATAAAGTCGATCCCAGAAACCGCCAACAGTCCGGGCCATACGGCTCTCCTGCATCCGCCGATGCGTCGGGAACCATGCGGGTGGCGAGGTGGTTCTCGAGATAGCAGCTATTTCATATGGCTGAACCGCTCTCACGTCGACCGTTCAATGCGAAACTGTCCTGATCATGATCCTGGGGCACGAGCAGATCCGGACCGTCGTTGCGCACGTTGCCGACCCGTTTGTCCACTCGCCACAGGTTCAAGATATCCTCGGGTGAGGGGCGCAGCAGGATCGCGGGGTCGCCCGGTTGTTCTCCCAGCCAGAGAGGCCAGTCGGCCGCTTCCAGGACCACCGGCATGCGCTCGTGCAACACCGACATCTGTGCGTTGGCGGTCGTGGTGACGACGGCGAAGGTCCAGAGAATGTCGCCTTCGGGTGAGCGCCAGCCCTCCCAGACCCCAGCAAACGCCAGAGGATCGCCGTCCGCTCGGGCGATGGCATAGGGGGTCTTGCCGGAGGGCCCGGCCTGCCACTCGTAGAATGCCGCGGCGGGAACGATGCAGCGCCGTTTGGCGAAGGCGTGGCGGAACATCCCGGAGGTGGCGACTGTTTCGGCCCTGGCGTTGATCGGACGGCGGGCCTCCTTGAGGGTTTTGGTGGTAGCGGGGATAAAGCCCTAGGTCAGCGCATCGAGGTGGCGCTCCCCGGTTTCCGGATGGCGACGCACGACCGGCGCGTCCATGGTCGGCGCCATGTTCCAGGTTTGCTTCAGGTTTGGCAGCGGGTGCTTCGTGCCGAACAGGCGTGCGATCAATTCGGGCGGAAGAAAACTGGCGTAACGTCCACACATTCGGCGGAGGTTGCGCGAAACCGCGCGACTCTGAAAGCCCCGCCACAATTTGGCCTACCGGCGGACTTACCGACACATGATTGCATGAACAGAAGGGAGTTTTGCCATGCGCCGTCTCGTCTCCATAGTTCTCTAAGACCCTGACTCGAAATCAGGTAATCTGCCGATAATCGCGTGCGATCCGCCTGACGAGCAATGAGGCGATCGCCAGCATGAACCAAGCTTGTGAGCTTTCGACGAGGGTCTCGAAGTCCTTCGCAAGACGGCGAGCCCTGTTCAGCCAGCCGAAGGTGCGTTCGACGATCCAGCGTTTCGGCAGAACGATGAAGCCTTTGACGGATCGATCGGTGCGCCTGACCACGCTGATGCGGATCCGGCTGGCCTCGAATGCCGCCCGCTCAGTCTCGCCGCCGGCGTAGGCGCCATCGACAAATGCTAGCGTGACCCAGGGACTTTTCCGGCTGACCGCGGCAAGCAGGGCAGGCAGAGCATCGCGGTCCTGCACATCAGCGCCGGTAATCTGGCACTTGATCGGTAGGCCGAGCGTGTCGACTGCCAGATGGCGCTTGCGTCCTTTGATCTTCTTGCCGGCGTCATAGCCGCGCACGCCACCCGCTTCGGTGGTCTTGACCGACTGGCTGTCGACGATCGCCACGGTTGGTGCGGCGCGCTTGCCCTCGGCGTCGCGCACGGCCATGACCAGAACGCAGACGATCTGCTCCCACAGACCGCTGTCACGCCACGCGTAGAAGCGGTTCTGCACGGTGCTGAAGGGGGGAAAGGATTTCGGCAGCAAGCGCCAGGGACAGCCGGCGCGGACCAAGTAGAACAGCGCGTTGAGGATGGCCCTGGCATCGGTGGGCTTGCGTCCAACACGCTTCGGCGACGGCAGCAGCGGCGCGACAAGGGCGAATTCCTCGTCGGACAGGTCGGTTGCGTAGCGTTCGCGGATCACCGCATACTTCTCTCGATCGGTCTCGTTCCAGGACATGGCGAATTGCTCGGTCTTGTTGCAGAGCCAGCGAATTGTCCCTCACGAGGCCGGTCAACTCCGCAGTTGCCAGCAGCCAACCCCCAACGATATGTCATTGCGCCAGCGTTTCCGGTCAGGTTCTTACTGGGAGTTGGATTCAGCGTGACGGCTTGTTTCATCGAGGAACCTGGACCCGGCCCCAGGCACGATCACTGGTGCTACTGGCACCCAGGTCGGTGCCACTAGTGGCCGGGGCCGCATCCTGATCACCGGGTCAATCGCGGGATTCATTCCGGGGACCTACCAGGCGGTCTATAACGGCACCAAGGCGTTCCTGGATTCATTCGCGTTCGCGCTGCGGCATGAGGTGAAAAATGCCTGCATTACAGTCACCTGCCTTATGCCAGGTGCCACCGAGACGGATTTCTTTGAACGCGCCGACATGCTGGACACGAAAGTCGGTTCGGCGAAGAAAGATGATCCGGCAATAGTCGCCGAGACCGGGTTCAAGGCCATGATGAAGGGAGGGGGCGACGTTGTCAGCGGCTGGCAGAACAAGCTTCAGACGGCGATCGCCTCGGTGACTCCCGCCGGCATGTTGGCGGAGGCCCATCGACGCATGGCGGAGCCCGGTACTGCGAAGAAATAAGTGACGCTGACCCATCCCATTCGGGCGAAACAACAAGCCGGAAGGGAAGGTTGATCAAAGCGCCAAGGCCAGATTGGGCCGGTCGGAAATCAGGCCGTCGACGCCCCAGTCGATCAGCCGGCGCATATCGGCGGATTGATTAACTGTCCACGGCAGAACGGATAGGCCGAGCGCGTGGGCTTCCTTAACGGCGGCCTCGGTCAGGGTTTCGAAACCGGGCGCCCAAACCGGTCCGCCCTCGGCTGCCACGGCGGCGGCGGAAACGGATGGCGTCGTGGCGCCGTCCCACCACAGGGCGGCATCACGGACTGTTTCCGCACTCGTCAGCCACGCCAGCCTGACGTCCGGCCGTCGCGGGCGGATGTGGCGTTGGACGCGCCAGTCGAATGCCTCGACCATCACGCGTTCGACTGCCCCAGCGTCGTCAATGACCGCCAGGGTGGCATCGGCCAGGGCTTGCGCGGTCGCGGTCCGTTGGGGATGCGCCGGATGAGTCTTCACCTCGATTGTGAAACGGGCGTTCGGTATCGCCGCCAGTATCGCGGCCAAAGTAGGGATGCGCGCGCCATCACACGGTTGCTGATCGGGAAACGACGCGGCGAGGCGCGATCCCGGGCGCAAGCGGCCGACATCGTAACGGCTGAGATCGGCGTAAGTCAGTGAATGGATCGTCGGCCCGCGCTCGCTGAGCCACGCGCCGGACGCGTCGCGCACGATGTCGGGGTTCAGGGCCGAATCGTGCGTAACGACCAGCACGCCGTCCGCGGTCAACCCCACATCGAGTTCGAAGGCGGACACACCGAGCGCGGCCGTCGCGAGGAAGCCTTCCAGCGTGTTTTCCGGAAACAGCGCTCGCGCACCCCGATGCCCCTGGATGTCCAAACGTCGCGCCAATCACGCCACCTTGCTAGCGTCTCCGAATCACATTCTAGGACCATATCGATGAGATACACCACGCTCGGCCGCACCGGTCTTACGGTTAGCGTCGCGGGCCTGGGCTGCGGCGGCTTCAGCAGGCTTGGCCTGGGCACCGGGCAGTCTGCCGAACATGCGGCAGGGCTTGTGCGTCAAGCGCTCGATCTCGGCGTAAACCTGATCGACACCGCCGCCGCCTACGGCACCGAAGACGTGGTCGGCACCGCCTTGCGCCAGGTGCCACGCCATAGTGTGGTGGTCTGCACCAAGGCTTCGAAGCCCTCCGGGGACGCAGCGTTTAGCGCGGACAAGGTGGTTGCCAGCCTGGATGCCTCGCTGAAGCGGCTGGGCCTCGATTACGTCGATGTCTTCCAACTCCACGCTGTTCCGCCCGCCGCCTACGACCACGTCTGCGATAGGGTCGTGCCAGCCCTGCTGAGGCAGCGGGAAAAAGGAAAGTTTCGCTTCTTAGGCATCACCGAGACAGCGCCAAATGATCCGGAACAAAAGATGCTCAGCCGAGCAGCCCGGGACGAGTGCTGGGATACCGCGATGGTAGCTTTTCACCTGATGCATCAGGTTGCACGTACGCAGGTCTTTCCGCACACGATCGCAAACCGGATCGGCACATTAATGATGTTCGTGGTACGGGGAATTTTTGCCCGCCCTGCTCAGTTGGCCGCGACGATGCGGAACTTGGCGGCGGCCGGTCAGGTTCCGGAATGGCTGGCGAAAACCGATGATCCGCTGGGGTTTCTGGTCCACGCTGAGGGCGCCAGCAGCGTGACAGACGCGGCGTATCGATACGTTTGTCACGAACCCGGCGTCGATGTTGTCTTGTTTGGAACCGGCGACACCGCCCACCTCCGAACAAATGTAGCGTCGATCCTGAAGCCGCCTTTGCCCGAGGCGGATCAGGCCAAATTGCGCGAAATGTTCAGCCACCTCCATGGCGTCGGCCTGGAGGCACCCCCGGCACGAACGCGATAAATGGCCCGCCCTAATGCACGTCGGTCGGCACCACGCTGATACTGTTGAATGGGGACCCGTTGATCAACTTGGTGCTCACCACAGTGTAGACCAGAACATGCTTCTCAGGGTCCAGTGAGCGATGAATCTGAAATGTCTTGAAAAACAGCGACGCCTGCGAGAAACCGATGATTTCGGTCTTCGGCATCGACGCCGGCAGAGAAACCGGGCCCACCGCGCGGCACGCGATCGAGAAACGGCTAGGATCCTCGGCAAACCCGAGGCCACCTTTGATCCCGCCCGTCTCGGCCCGCGACAGGTAGCAGGACACGTTCTGCACGCGGGGATCATCGTAGCGCTCCACGATGATCTTGTCGTCCGGTCCGAGCCAACGGAAATTGGTATCGATCGAATTGACCCGCGTCTGGGCGAACGCCGCCCCTGACATCAACGCCAGCAAGCCGGCGAACATTGCGCAACGCATCAAACAGATTTCTCCCGCAATTGTTCAGCCAGGCGCACCAAAATCGCTGCGGTGGCGCCCCAGATGTAATGTTTCGGATGCGGCCAGACCCAATATTCGCGCCACACCCCGCGCACGTGCTGACGTTGCAACTTCGGTGCGTTGGGGTCCAGCACGACGCTAATCGGCAGTTCAAAAACTGCTTCAACCTCATGCGCTGACAATTGAAAGTTCAGTCCCGGCGGCAGCAAACCCAGCACCGGCGTGATTCTGTAACCTGTGCCCGTGACGTGGTCGGCCATCCGGCCCAGAACCTGCACCGACGTCATCTCCAGCCCGATCTCCTCCCACGCCTCACGCAGCGCAGCGGCCTCCGGTCCGCTGTCCTCGGGGTCAATGCGGCCGCCCGGAAAACTGACCTGCCCGGCATGCGCGCTGAGATGGGAGGTCCGCTTCGTTAACAGGATGCTTGGTGTATCGCTGATTATCACCGGAACCAGAACTGCCGCCGGAACCAGCGGTTTGGTCGTGTCCCCGTCGACGTCGTCGCCACGCATCGACGACCCATCCGGCGATTCGGCGCCGATTTCCGCCAGCCGGACCCGCAGCGCTGAAGGCGTCACGCCTCGCCGGGCGGTAATTCGCCCAGTGAGAAGAATTGGCCGCGGCTCCAGACGCCAAGCACGCGTTTGTTGCCAGCCCACTCGGGAACCGCCAAGGCAACCAGTTCGTAATAGGTCGCGCGATTGATTCGCGCCTCGACACCAAGGTGTTCGGCAGCACCGGGACGCACCAAGATATAAGGAGTTGGTTCGCAGGTGAACAGATCGTGCGAGATGCGGATCGGATGCTCCGGGCCCGCGGTGACAACCTCATCGATGTTAGTACGAAAGGATAGCACCTGATGCCGTCCGTCGCCGGTCCAGTCGAGTTCGACCGCGACGAACGGCGCATCTTCCACCTCGATCCGGCCGCGCTCCGCCGGAGTCTGCAGCCACCAACTGCCGTCCTCTTCGCGGCGCAGCACACTGGAGAACAGACAGACCAGTTCCTTTCGATTAATCGGGCTGCCGCGATAAAGCCACGTACCGTCACGCTTGATCAGGAAGGGCAAATCCCCGCACTCGGTCGGCACGCGCGCTGGCTTGGCTCTTCGAACCCGGTCCATGCAGGCGCCAAGTTCCTGATCCGCCGTGGATTCCGGCGTTTTCGCGGTAACGATATCGGCGGACGCACCCGTGTGGTTCACCTAGCTGTCTCCATGGAAGATGAACTTCCTAACCAATGCGGGATATAGGGAGCCTCCCCCCGTCGGCGAAAGTGCCTATATGCTTCGCTCGACGCAAACGCGGAAGGTGAAGCCGTATGTCAGGCGGTATGGCTGGGACGCCACAAGCTACCTCGAACTGGATTGGCCCTATTCCCGACAATCCCAACGCCATCCTGGCGGCGACAGAAGCCCTCAGTGCCCGGATTGTCCAGGTTCGCGCCGCGATTGGTAGGGTGATTTTCGGCCAGGAGGAGGTGATCGATCAAACCTTGATCACATTGTTGTCGGGAGGGCACGTTTTGCTCGTTGGCGTGCCTGGTTTAGGCAAAAGCCGATTAGTGGAGACGCTGGGGGTCGTCCTCGGGATGGCGACCAAGCGCATCCAGTTCACCCCGGATTTGATGCCGGCCGATATCGTCGGCAGCGAAGTGCTGGACGAAACCGAAGGCCGCCGCGCCTTCCGCTTCGTCCCCGGCCCCGTATTTTGCCAGTTGCTGATGGCTGACGAGATCAACCGTGCCAGCCCACGCACCCAGTCCGCCTTGCTGCAAGCGATGCAGGAGCAGCGGGTCGCGATCGGCGGCGTAGAGCATGTCTTGCCTCGACCCTTCCACGTACTAGCGACGCAAAATCCGATCGAGCAGGAAGGCACCTACCCACTGCCGGAGGCGCAACTCGACCGATTTTTGCTGGAGGTAAACGTCACCTATCCGGAGCTTCATGCCGAACGGACCATGCTATTGGCGACGACAGGGGCGCAGGAGGCTCGCCCCATCCAGGCAATGACGGCCGAAGATCTGCTGACATCCCAGGCATTGGTTCGTCGCCTGCCGGTAGGCGAGAAAGTGGTGGACGCGATCCTGTCCCTCGTCCGTGGCTGCCGGCCGGAGAGTGCGGCGGACGATATCGTGCGCCGCCACGTGGCCTGGGGCCCTGGACCGCGCGCGGCTCAAGCGCTGATGCTGGCAACTCGCGCCCGCGCGCTGTTAGATTGACGCTTGGCACCGAGTGTGGACGACGTTGCCGCGCTGGCTCGGCCGGTGCTCCGGCATAGGATGGCGCTGAGTTTCTCGGCTCGTGCCGACGGGATCATGCTTCAGGATGTTATCGACCGGCTGGTCAGCCAGATTGGATAGCGCGCGCGAAGCCGGAGCGCGGCTAAGCAGGTCGGGAACGGCAAGCCTCCCTGAACGGTGTGCTCGCGCTCATCATGAGATGATGTATGCCCAATAATGCACTGACGGCCGAAGCTCTCGGTGCCCGCCTGCCACCTTTGTTGATCGCCGCGGACCGGGTTGCCTCGACAGTGGCGCAGGGCGTGCATGGGCGCCGGCGTGTCGGACAGGGTGACAGTTTTTGGCAATTTCGCGGAATTCGTCTCCGGCGACCCATTGGCGCGAAGTCGACTGGCGGCAGTCGGCGAAGTCGGGTCGCGGTGCCCCGGAGGGCTGGTTCATCCGAGAAACGGAATGGGAAGCTGCTCAAACCGTTTGCTTGTGGCGCGACTCGTCGGCCTCGATGCGATGGCGATCCCGCCAGGTTCCGGTTGAAAAGCGAGACCGCGCCAATCTTTTGTTGCTTTCCCTCGCTTCCTTGCTGCTTCGTGGCGGGGAGAGAGTCATGATGATGCAACAAGATGCCCGTTCGGTGACCAGCCGATCCGGTCTTGACAGGTTAGCGGCGGAACTGGACACCGAAAAACATGAGGAAGGCTTGCCTCCTAGGGTAAGGTTGCCACGGCATGGGACGGTGGTCCTGTTCAGTGATTTCCTGTCACCGCTAGACGAAATTCGAGCGTTGATCGGACGTTTCGCCACGGTCCCGGTAACTGGATACCTGATGCAAATTCTCGACCCGGCGGAGACTGCGCTGCCCTACCACGGCCGCATCCGCTTCCGCGGCCTGGAGAGCGATGGCGACGCGCTGATCCCGCGCGTGGAATCGGTTCGGGATGCTTACGCCGAGCGGTTGAGAGCTCAGCAAGAAGGAATCGCGTCGATCTGCGCGACCGCGGGATTCGGTTTTGGCGTCCACCACACTGATCACCCGCCAGAGATGGCTCTGCTGACGCTTTATCAGGCCTTGGCGGCGCGATGATTTTTCGACTGAAGTCATTGCGACAAGCGAAGCAACGCGGCCCCCTCCCTGTTTCTTCCCGCTATTCGCGTCTCACCGCGCCCTCCCGTTATTACCGCGTAATATACCCGGCCATCGCGGAACAAGACGATACGCAGGGCGATGTGGCTCTCACAATTGCATGTGGCGGAATGGCCATCGGGACCGCATGGCGGCTTCACCGCTCAAAGTGAGCATTGCACAATGATCTTCGTGGCCCCCTGGGTCCTTTCAGGCCTCCTGGCCTTGCCATTGCTATGGTGGCTGCTTCGCGTAACGCCACCTGCCCCCCGGTCGGAGATTTTTCCGGCCGTCCGCTTCTTGCTCGGATTGAACGCGACCGAGGAAACGCCGGCGCGCACCCCGTGGTGGCTGCTGGCCCTGAGGCTGCTGGCAGCCGGACTTGTGATCGTGGCGCTGGCGAGACCGGTGCTCGACGCAGGCAGCGCGCTGGCCGGCAAAGGACCCGTGCTGCTGGTGGTAGATAACGGCTGGGCCTCCGCGAACGACTGGGTGCGCCGCAAGGAAGCCGCCGGCGCGCTGTTGGACCGCGCAGAACGGGCAGGACGTCAGTCGGCGCTGCTGATCACCGCCCCGGAGGGCTCAGGCGCCCCGATTGCCGTCTCCGCGACAATGCCCGTCGCCGACCTGCGAGCGCGCCTCGCGGCGATGCAGCCCCAGCCATGGCCGTCGGATCGAGCCGCCTCCGCCGATGCGATTCGCGCTTGGCACGACGGCAAGGACGCCTCGGTGATCTATGTGCCGGACGGCCTGACCGATGGCGCCGATTTCGACCGCTTTAGCGCCGCAATGCGCGACACCGGCCCGGTCACGGAAGTCTGCTGCGACACGGCGTCCTCACCGCTGCTGCTGCCGCCGACCAGTGAGGCGGATCGTCTCGTCGCACATCTGGCGCAGGCACCTCGCGCAACCGCCACAGAGGCCAGTATCCTCGCCCAAAGCGGTGACGGCCGCACCCTGGCTCGCACCAACATCACCGTGGCGGCCGGAGCCTCGACCGCGTCCGGCGCAATTCCGCTGCCGCCGGAGCTACGCAACCGGCTGACCCGTCTGGTGCTGGAAGGACCACCCAGTGCCGGCTCCGTCGTGCTGCTTGACGAGCGGTGGCGCCGTCGCCCCGTGGGTCTGCTTTCCGGCGATCTATCCACCAGCGACACGCCGTTCACTGGCTCGATATACTTCCTGAAACGCGCCCTGGAGCCATTCACCGAGCTGCGAGAAGGCGACACTGCGACGCTGCTTAAGCGGGAGATTTCCGTCCTGGTGCTCGCCGACCGGCCGCTGCCGGCCGGAGCGGAGCGGGACATGCTGGAGGCCTGGGTCCGCAAAGGAGGTCTGCTGATTCGCTTTGCCGGCCCACGAACGGCCGAGGCAGCGACGAATGATACCGACACATTGATGCCGGTGCGGTTGCTTGCTGGCGATCGGCAACTCGGCGGTGCGATGTCCTGGCTCCAAGCAGCAGGGCTCTCGGAGTTCTCGTCGATGTCCCCTTTTGCCGGTCTTCCCGTGACCGAGGAGATCAAAGTGACGCGGCAGGTGTTGGCGGAACCGAGCGCTGATCTGGCGGGCCGAACCTGGGCCGCGCTGGAGGACGGCACGCCGCTGGTCACCGAGACAACAGATGGCGCCGGCCGCGTTGTGTTGTTCCACGTCACGGCCAATGCTGACTGGTCGAATTTGCCGTTGTCCGGACTGTTCGTGGAGATGCTGCGACGCCTGGTGGATCTGTCGGTGGGTGTGGCCAGCACGCAAGGCACCGCCATTCTGGCGCCGGTCGAGACACTCGACGGGTTCGGTCTGCTGGCTCAGCCGCCCCCGGCCGCGGTCGGTCTGCAAGCGAACAAATTCGCCTCCACGCCGGTTTCGCCGCGACATCCTCCGGGTCTGTATGGACCAGAGAGCGGGCGGCAGGTGCTGAACCTGGGCGCCAGCATTGCCGCTCCCGAGGCCGCTTCTCCGATCGCTGGAGCGACCCTTGAAACCGTGCGCGGTACCGCACGGGAACGAGCATTGGGGCCGCCTTTGCTGGCTTTCGCGATGCTGCTGCTATGCGCTGATATGATCGTGTCCCTGGCGTTGCGAGGGCTGCTGCGAGGCCGGGTCTCCGCGACCACCGCTGCCGTGTTGTTGCTGTTCATCCCGGCGGCCCACGCGCTCGACGCCAGCGCCAATCCTGCCATTGATACGCGCCTCGGCTACATCGTCTCCGGCGACCTCCAGGTGGATGGCATTGCCAAAGCAGGCCTCGAGGGTCTGTCGGACTACGTCAACCAACGCACCGCGGCCTCCTTGTATGAACCCGACGCGGTTCAGCCCGGCCAGACCGACCTGAGCCTGTATCCACTGCTGTATTGGCCGGTCACCGCGGATACGCCCGATCTGACCACCGCGCAGACCGCCGCGCTCAACGACTACATGAGCCGCGGGGGGATTATACTGATCGACACGCGGGATTCCGGATCAGGCGCCGGGTTCGCGCCCGGCACCGAAGAAGCCCTGCGTCGCATCGCCCGGTCCTTGATCGTGCCTCCTCTGGCGCCACTCACCGGCGAGCATGTATTGTCGCGCGCGTTCTACCTGCTATCAGACTTTCCTGGCCGTTTCACCGGAGACACGGTGTGGGTGCAGCGTGATCAGGACCGGACCAATGATAGTGTAAGTCCGGTCATCATTGGCGGAAACGACTGGGCAGCGGCGTGGGCGATGAGCCCTGATGGCAGCAACCCATACGCCGTCATTCCTGGCGGACAACGACAACGAACGCTGGCGTATCGTTTCGGTGTCAATTTGGTAATGTATGCGCTGACCGGCAACTACAAGGGCGATCAGGTGCACGTCCCGGCTATATTGCAACGTCTGGGTCAATAGATGCACCCTGAACAGGTTATCGCCGCGATCCGCTTCGATCCGCTGCTCCCCCAATGGCTCCTGATCACTCTCGGTATTCTCTCGCTGGCTGTCGTTGCGCTCGGGTTGTGGCGTCGAGGCCGAGGCACGCTGTTCCGCCTCGCCGCGTTCGCCGTATTGCTGCTTTGGCTGACTGGCCCCCGTCTTGTGCAGGAGACTCGGGAGTCGCTGCGCGATGTCGGGCTGCTAGTGGTGGACCGGTCTGCGTCTATGCAGGTCGGCGACAGGACACGTCTGGCCGACGCCGCCAGGCAGTCGATCGAGGCGCAGGCGTCTCATTTACCCGATTTGGAACTGCGTACGATTACGGTTCCGGAAATCGGCAATGCGGGTACGCAATTGTTCGCTGAGGTCGATCGTGCTCTGGCGGACATTCCGCGATCCCGCTTCGCCGGAGCCATCGCAATCACCGACGGGCAGATACACGACGTGCCTAAGGCCACGCCAGGAAACGCGCCGCTGAACCTGCTGCTGACCGCGAAGGGTGAAGAAACGGACCGCCGGCTGCGCGTGATCGAGGCGCCCGGATATGGCATCGTCGGCAAGTCCGTTATCTTGCGCGTTGCCATCGACGATCTTGGGACGGCCGGCCACACGGGTCCCGCCACGCTGACCGTTCGCCGCGACGGACAACTTTTCCGCACCGAAAGCGTGCCGGTTGGCACGGAGCAGCACATCGAGGTTCCGATCACCCGCGCTGGTCCTACTGTGATCGAAATGGCCGCTAGTCCGTTGCCTGGCGAGGTTTCGCAACTCAACAACCGGGCCGTTGTCGAGATCAACGGCGTCCGCGACCGGCTGCGCGTGCTGCTGATCTCGGGCGAGCCGCACCAGGGCGAGCGCACGTGGCGGCGACTACTGAAGGCTGATCCGTCGGTCGATCTGGTGCACTTCACCATCCTGCGTCCGCCCGAAAAAGACGATCGCACGCCGCTTAACGAACTCGCGCTGATTGCCTTCCCGGTGCGCGAACTGTTCGTGGACAAGATCGGCGAGTTCGACCTGATCATCCTCGATCGCTTCCAGAATTGCGGACTGTTGCCGCTGCCGTATCTGGCGAACATCGCCAGCCGGGTGCGCCAGGGCGGCGCCCTGCTTATGAGCGTCGGGCCGGAGTTCACCGGGGCGACCAGCCTGGCCTCTACGCCGCTTGGCGGCGTGCTTCCCGGTGGTCCGGCGCGAACCAATGCCGTGGTTGACGGCGCATTTCGGCCGTGGGTCAGCGACCTCGGCCAGCGCCATCCGGTGACCGAGGGACTGGCCGGCGCCAACTCGCCCGGCAGCGCGGATAAACCGCCGACGTGGGGCCCATGGTACCGCCGCATCGAGCCGGGACCAGTCGAGGGGGAAGTGCTGATGCGCACACCCGACGGCCAGCCGCTGCTCGCGCTTGACCGGGCAGGCCAAGGGCGGACGGCGCTGCTGTTGTCAGACCAGATCTGGCTATGGTCTCGTGGTCATGATGGCGGCGGACCGCAGGCCGAATTGCTCCGCCGGATCGCGCATTGGCTTATGCAGGAACCGGAACTCGAGGAAAACGCCTTGACCGCTCGTGTTGCTGACGGGCGGCTGCGGATCGAAAGCCGCTCCACGGATCCGGGCGCGCCAGCGGATGTGGTCGTGACTGATCCAGATGGCAAAAAGGAGACGGTGAAGCTCCACGAGGACTCGCCGGGGCGGGCAACCGCCGTGCGAGTGGCACCAGTTCCGGGCGTGTGGCAGGTGACCCAGGGAACCGGGCCAGGAGCGCGGTCCGCTTATGCGGCCGCCGGGGCCGCCAATCCGCCGGAATTGGCCGATTTACGGGCAACGGCTGGCGTGGTTGGCCCGCTAGCTCGGGCCTCCGGCGGCGGTGTGCACTGGTTGGCGGGAGCTGAGGTGCCGGAGCTGCGACGAACGGAGGACGATCGGTCGGCTTCAGGCAGCGCGTGGATCGGTCTGCAGCGCCGGCACGATCACGTGGTGACGGGCATTGCGGCGCTGGAACTCCTGCCGGGCTGGATATCGTTACCGATGATGCTGGGGCTGCTGGTGCTGGCGTGGCGGCGCGAAGGCAGGTAGGGCCCAAGCACCGCTAATCCGCGCCCTGATGAACAGTCGCGGGAGGCGTCAGCCCGATCGACGTCCCGGAGGCCGCGCTTAGAAAAGGAGGCCCTTTTTCAGCAGCCCATGGACGCCTTTCTCGCCGTTCACTGTCTGCGTAACGTGAAAATCAACCGCCAGCGAGCAAAACTGATACGCTTCTTGCCGGGAGAGATTGGTTCGGGTGGTGATGAAGGCGATCATCTGGCGCAGCGCCGTTTTCATCGCGACATCGAGATCCTCGTGCATACCCATCGAGATGAAGTGGCTGGCGGTTTCCGCCCGAGGGTAGCTCAGCAGCGGATCGCGCTTGCCGCCGCCCTTGTGCAGGGTCAAGATAAACGTGCCGGTGAGGCAGATTTCCAATGCGTTGATGCACACCTCGCCGTCGCCCTGCACGCCATGGCCGTCGCCCGCCGAGAACAGCCCGCCCGGTGCCCAAACCGGAAGGAACAGGGTCGAACCCTCGCCAAGCTCCTTGTTATCCAGGTTGCCGCCGTGCTCACGCGGCTGGACTGTTGAGATCGCGCCGTAGGCGGGTGGGGGCGCCACGCCCATCACGCCGAAGAACGGCGACAGGTTGAGTTCGGTGCCCCAGGGCAGGCGGCAGGTTTTGCGGTCGCGGTCCACGGGGATGTGAGACAGAAATTTTTCGGGGAAGTCCTCCGGGATGGTTCCGGCCAGCGGGCGAAAACCGCAATAGCCCCAGTCGTTGCCCAATTCGATCTTTTGGATATGAACTTCGAGCATGTCCCCCGGTTCGGCACCCGCGACGGCGACCGGTCCGGTGATGATGTGGCCGGGCGCGCGGGGAATATTGGCGGCGTGGACCGCCGCGAGCGCGGGCGGGATGGTCAGGCCCGAGGCGGCGGACGGCATCACCTCCGGACCGCCCGATACGCATTCCAATACCACGGTATCGCCCGAATCGATGGTAATCAGCGGGGGAAAGCCGGCGTCGAAAACGCCCCAGCGCACCGTCTCCGGTGTCGATGCGATACGATGTGTGGCCATGCGACTTTTTCCCTTGGCGTCAGCGTTGACCGCCGAATGCCACCACATCGATAGCATCGGCACAACCGGTCGAATTCGCTCAGTGCGCCGACTTGCAGGCCGCCTTTTCGGCAAGACCGTTCGCGGTTCTACGGCGATCACGACGCCGCGGTTCTAGCGTCCTTTGCCTGAGGAGGAAGCCTTCAGTTCCGCATCGATCGCGGCGGCGAGGCCGGGGTTGGCCCGCCTGATCTGGCCGGCCTTCAGCGTCACCCCGAGATGGGAAGACGGATGCATTTCCCAGGCCTCCAGGAACAGCAAATCATCTTCGATTTGGTAATTGTTAGTACCTTGCAACGCCTGGCGCACCGCGCGCGTGAACGGCTGTTTCGGCATGGGTTGGGTGGTCAACATCAGACATTTCCTAACCGGATCTATGCGCTGCCCGGCGTAACCTCCTTCCAGCACAAACGCTGGGGGAGATTCAAGCACAGACAGCGCCGCCTCCACTTAGGAAAACCTGATGCTCGTCACCAGCGCACCGGCATGACAAGCGAGTGAAATAATTCTCGTTGACATATCAGGACCCGGTAGAGGTCGTGCTTGAATGGTCCCTGTTGCGCAATGCCAAGGTATTCCGCTTGCTTCGATGAAAGTGTCGTGAGCATCGCTCCGACCTTGGCCAGATGCAGCGCCGCGACCTTCTCATCGAGGTGCTTGGGCAGGGTGTACACCGTCCGCTGATATTTTCCCGTGGGCGCGGTGAACAGTTCGATCTGAGCCAGGACCTGGTTGCTGAAGCTGGCGCTCATCACGAAGCTGGGGTGACCGGTTGCGTTGCCTAGGTTGACCAGGCGGCCTTCGGACAGAACGATCAGCCGCTTGCCGTCGGGGAACACGACCTCGTCGACCTGCGGCTTGACGTTCTCCCACTTGTAGTTGCGCAATGATTCGATCTGGATCTCCGAGTCGAAGTGGCCAATGTTGCAGACGATGGCGCGATGTTTCATCGCGCGCATGTGGTCGATCGTGATCACATCGATATTGCCGGTGGCGGTAACAAAGATGTCGCCCTGTGAAGCGGCGTCGTCCATCGTGACAACCTGGTAACCTTCCATTGCGGCCTGCAACGCGCAGATCGGATCGACCTCGGTCACCATCACGCGGCAACCCGCGTTGCGCAGCGACGCGGCGGAGCCTTTCCCGACATCGCCGAAGCCGTTCACCACCGCGACCTTGCCGGCCATCATCACGTCGGTGCCGCGGCGAATCCCGTCAACCAGGGATTCGCGGCAACCATAGAGGTTGTCGAACTTCGATTTCGTCACGCTGTCGTTGACGTTGATCGCCGGGGTCAGAAGCTTGCCGGCTTTCGCCATGTCCCACAGGCGATGCACGCCGGTGGTGGTTTCTTCGGAGATACCACGCACGTCGGCCAGCATTTCCGGGTATTTCTGGTGCATCAGCACCGTCAGGTCGCCGCCGTCATCGAGGATCATGTTCGGCGTCCAGCCGTCCGGGCCACGCACCGTCTGCTCGATGCACCACCAGAACTCTTCCTCGTTCAAGCCCTTCCAGGCGAACACCGGCGTCCCGGCCGCGGCGACGCCGGCGGCCGCATGATCCTGGGTCGAGAAGATGTTGCAGGACGACCAGCGGACGGTGGCGCCGAGAGCGGTCAGGGTCTCGATCAGCACGGCGGTCTGAATGGTCATGTGCAGGCAGCCTGCGATGCGCGCGCCCTTCAGCGGCTGGGATTTGCCGAATTCCTCCCGGATCGCCATCAGGCCGGGCATTTCGGTCTCGGCCATGCTGATTTCCTTGCGTCCCCACTCGGCGAGGGAAAGGTCTTTGACTTTAAAATCCTGCGTCTTCGCGTCGGCCATGTGGGAAGCTCCTGGTTGGTCGCGGCGCTATATAAAGATATCTGCATGTTTGCAAGTGTTCGCTGCTCGTTCGTATTCGCGTCTCGCCGCTCGAGTTGAAAATCCGCCTCAACAGTTCGTCGATCATCGTAAGGAATGTCTCCGCCCCGTAGCCCGCGAGAAGCGCCAGCTTGGGGTCAGACCGTGATCAGTTTGACCCGCCTGCCATCGACGCCGAGCGCGATTTGACCCTGCTTCAGCAGCAAGGCGTCAGTGCCGAAAACCTCCCGCCGCCAGCCGTGGAGGCTGGGCATGTCCGGGGCTTCCTCCAGCGCCAGGCGATCGATGTCATCCGAACTGGCGACCAGCCTTGGCGCGACATGGTGCTGTTCGGACTTCGCGGCCAGCAGCACTTTCAGTAATGAGACAAGGGCCGCGGACGGACGGGCGGATTCTCGCGATTGCGTCGGTGTGGGCAACTCGGCGTCGGGCACCCTCCGGGCGGCGGCCAGAACCTCCAGCAGCGCGGTACCCGAACGGCCCTCTGCGAAGCCCCGGGTAACGCCACGCACGCGTGCCAGGGCCTCCGCGTTGGCCGGCGCCGTGGCGGCGATTTCGAGCAACGCCTCGTCCTTGATCAATCGCTGGCGCGGGATGTTGACACGCTGGGCCTCCTTTTCTCGCCATGCCGCAACCTCCTTAAGGCAGTACAACAGGCGCCGGTTGGTGGTGCGCGGACGCAGCCGCTCCCATGAGGTCTCGGGGTCAGTACGATAGGTGGCGGGATTGTTGAGGATCGCCATTTCCTCTGCGACCCAGCCCAAGCGGTTGTCCTGCTCCAATCGTTGGCTCAGGCGAAGATAGACGTCCCTGAGGTGGGTGACGTCGGCGGAGGCGTAGGCGATTTGCGCGGCCGACAACGGTCGAACCGACCAGTCGCTGAAGCGGTGAGCCTTGTCGATGCTGCCGCCGGTGAGGTTGGAGACCAGGGCGTCGTATCCGACCTGGTCACCGAATCCGGCCACCATTGCGGCCACCTGGGTGTCGAACATCGGGCGCGGCACGTCACCAAACCGCAGTACGAAGATTTCGATGTCCTGACGCGCGGCGTGGAATACCTTTGTCACGCTCTCGTTGGCGAACAACACGCCAAGGGAGGTCAAGTCGAGACCGTCCGCCTGGGCGTCGATCACCGCGACCTCCTTTTCGCCGGCGATCTGCACCAGGCACAATTCCGGCCAGTAGGTGCGTTCCCGCATGAATTCAGTATCGACGGTGACGAAAGTTTCGTCGGCCATGCGTTGGCAGAACGCGTCGAGCCGTGACGTCGTGGCGATCAGCGCGGGCGGCGGGAAGTCAGTGCGGGACGGTCGGGCCATCGGGCGGTTCTACACTTGCAAGTGCAAAAGGCCAAAAGGCCTTTGCGACGTCTCTTTTCTCGCGCCGCATTCGATTTCCTGACGCAGCGATGCGCTTGAGCAGTGTTACAGCCCAGCGCTGTTGCAGGCCGAAGCCGTTGCGGGTATGAAGGGGCATGTTCGACGGCGCGCCCTTCGCGAACCTGCCCGATGACGCCTTCGCGTTCAGTCCTGCGCGCGACCCGAGCGGCGTTTCGCGACCCGGCACAGCTTTGGCCCGCCTGCTCCTCCTCCTTCGACTTAGCCGCCCCTGAGCGCCTCGCCGGGTTGTTGAACGCCGGCTTCGCTCAGGGGATCCCTGAGGCCGATGTCGTGTCAAAAATTGAGGAACCCAAACGATGAGCATCACCCACCCCAGCTTCGGCACGCTGGACGAAAACCGCATCATCATTTTCGATACCACACTGCGCGACGGCGAGCAGTCGCCGGGTTTTTCCATGAACCTGGATGAGAAAATCCGCATGGCTGAGGCGCTGACGGAGCTGGGCGTGGATGTGCTGGAGGCCGGCTTCGCCATCGCCTCGCCGGGCGATTTTGAAAGCGTCAAGGCGATCGCCGAAAGCGTTGGACAGCGCGATGACACGCCGGTCATCGCCAGCCTCGCCCGGGCCGGCGCGCAGGACGTGTTGCGCGCGGCGGACGCTCTGCGCGCAGCAAAGCGGCGGCGTATTCATATCGTTATCGCCACCAGCGACCTGCACATGAAGTACAAGTTGCGGATGGAGCCGGACGAGGTGATCGCCGCGACGGTGGACTCGATCACGTTGGCCCGTCAGCATGCTGACGACGTGGAATGGTCGGCGGAGGACGCCACGCGCAGCGACATCGATTTTCTGGCGCGCTGCGTCGAGGCCGCTATCAAGGCCGGGGCCACAACGATCAACCTCCCCGACACGGTCGGCTATGCGCTGCCCGAGGACATGGAGCGGATGTACACGCAAATCCGCGCCAAGGTTCCGGGTGTCGAGAAGGTCGTCTTGTCCACGCACAACCACAATGACCTGGGCCTGGGTGTCGCAAATACGCTCGCCGCGATACGCGCCGGGGCTCGGCAGGTGGAATCCACCATCAATGGCATCGGCGAGCGGGCCGGCAACGCCTCGCTCGAGGAGGTCGTTATGGCGATCCGCACCCGTCAGGATGCGATCCCCCACCATAACAACATCAAGACGACCGGATTGCTGCGGATGTCCCGCCTGCTGGCTACCGTCACCGGGTTCGACGTGCAGCCCAATAAGGCGATCGTTGGACGCAATGCGTTCGCGCATGAGGCGGGAATCCACCAGGATGGCGTGCTGAAAAACGCCGCGACATACGAGATCATGACCCCGGAGAGCGTCGGCTGGACAAAAAACAGTCTGGTCCTGGGTAAGCATTCAGGCCGCGCCGCGTTTCGCGACAAGCTGAATACCCTGGGCTACAAGGTGGGCGATAATCAGCTCAACGACGCGTTTCGCCGGTTCAAGGATCTGGCTGATCGCAAGAAGGTGGTGTTCGACGAGGATATCGTCGCCCTGGTCGACGACGAGGTGGTGCGCGACCATGAGCACATCCGCTTCGTCTCGCTTGACATGCACGCTGGGTCGAAGGGACCGGCCCGAGCGGAACTGGAGCTGGATGTGGAGGGTGTCCTGAAGACGGCGAAGTCAACCGGCAACGGACCGGTGGATGCGACGTTCAACGCGATCCAGGCGATTTTCCCGCATAAGGCCAACCTGGTGCTGTTCTCGGTCGGCGCGGTAACCGAAGGGACCGACGCGCAGGCGAAGACGACGGTCCGATTGGAGGAAAATGGCAAGATGGTCGATGGCCAGGGGGCAAATTCCGACACCATCGTGTCGGCCGCGCGTGCCTATGTCCACGCGCTGAACAAGCTGCTGGTAAAGCGGCTGCGGACCGAGCCGGCGGCGCTGTCGGCGTAAGGGGTGCCAACGGATGGCCCGGCGGAGTGTCGGGCCGTCACGCTTCGGCCAACAAACCTTGTGAAGAGGATATCCAAGCGGGCCGGCGCGTTCTCGCTGCGCGGCGATACCCGCTATCTGGGGGTCCGGTGGCAACGGAACCGAGAGTTCGATTCGATTTAGCATAACGTCGGCTTTGCGCCAATGTCGGTCAAGGCGCGACGCCGTCGCCTCTTCTCCAAACCGGCCGTCTCTCGCGGTACGTGCAACTCACCGTTGTTGATGCGGGCGACCAAGGCCGGCGGATCGCAGCGGCAGGCCCGATCAACGTCTAAGCTGTGCGCAACGCTGCTTCGGCTATCCTGGCACCAAGGCTGGCACGCGACAGGCTCGCAGTCGGGGAGGGAGTGACAGCGATGGCGCTTAACAGCACTCAGCGTGGCGTAGCGTTCGGCATGGCCGGGGGAGTGGTCGCTTCGGCGGCGGTGTGGCTGGTGCCCTGGATCGCGCCGGTCCCCGCACTCCCGGCGGGAGATGGTTCGCGCCTGGCGTTCTGGCTTCCTTGGGAACTGCCGCCGCTCGCAACGCTGGCGTATGGCGACGCGTGGACGGCGCAGTATCGCTTCTTCCACGCCAGGGCCATTGACGGGCAGAATCCTCCCGAAGACCGGGAACTGGCCAGCGGACGCGCCTATCTCCAGAACACGCTGGAGCAGTTCATGTTGGCCTTCGCTGTGCACGCGGTTTTGGCGGTTGTCCTGCCAGTCCGCTACCTCTCTGTCCTTCCGGCAATGGCCGTTTGGTTCGCCTTCAGCCGCGTGCTCTTTCGGGCCGGCTATTCAAAGGGTGCCGCCGCGCGATCATTCGGATTTGCCGGGACGTTCTACCCATCGCTCACAGGAATGGCTGTCGCACCAATGTTCGCACTCCTTGGGTGAACGGTCGCGGTCAGTCCAGTTCACATTCAGAACGTTCACTCCACCATGGCTGTAAAAACCATGGGCGATCCAGGTCGCTCGGACCGCCAGACCAGGAGGACTATGACAAAAGTTGTCCTGCTATCAGTTGTATCCCCAGAACCCGCTGCTTCCGGTGTTCGGCGCAGTGCTCGGGCCATAGGTCGGACCCGTCGTGGAGACGCCGGGCGCCGCCGCGGTATCGGGCGAAGCGATCGGGGGAACGGCTGGCGGGGGCTCCGCACCGGGACCGGTTATACCAAAGGACCGAGGATCGCCGGAACAGGCAACCAGGAACGTCAGGAAGCCCAGGGCAAGAATCTTGCACATAGCGGCACTTTGCGCCGGTTCCACTATGGTTGTCTATCACCTCTATCACCTTAAGCTGCAACAGGGCTTGCGGATCAACGCGCTCTGACCTTGGCCTCAGCAAAGAGCTGGTCCGATACTGCGAGCCATCCAGAAGGCAATGCGGTTTGCCCCAGCACCCAGCCCTCCCAGCGCTGAATCCACCGATCGGCCGGCGCGGTATCCGGCCGATTGCCAGCAAGGACATTCAGCATGCACAGCGCCCCCAAAACACTGTCGAACCGGTCTTCGCCATTGGCGTCCGCACCGAAGCCATCGAGGATCGCTTGACGCATCGCGTCGTCGGGTGCGGCACCCTGCCGATCCATTGCCGTTAGCAACACGCCGGCGGTAGCACATCGGTCGGCGTGCCGGCGCTTGCTGCCGCGCAATCGGACGCCAAGGTGACGCAGTGCCTCGGCTGGGTAAGTTTCCGCGAGAGCAATCCAGCCCGGGGATAGCAAAGACCGGAACGAACCCTCGAACGGCCACAATCGAAGCTTCGTTCGGTTGGTCAGCGCCGGCAGGATCATCTGTTTCCAGGCCGCGATCGCGGCCTTCCCGGTCTGGTTAGCGCCCAGCGTCCAGAACAAAGGCGCTCCTGCCGGTCGCTCCACGGTCGCCCGGTCGCAGGCTCTGGAAAGAGCCGACGCGTCGGCTAGGCCAAGTGCAAGCGCATGCGACAGACGCGTCATCCCGGCGATCCCACGGGCCGGATAGAATGGACGCTCCGGTCGAATGTCGCCCAAGGTGGTGCAGACGCTGAAGAAGTCTGGCAGGCTTCCAACATTGCGTAAGAAGGCTGGAAAATCCGGCTCCGGCCGAGCGGCGGCGTAGGCTCGCGGCAGACCTATCGGCAGATCGACACCCAGTGCAATCGCACCGCCCTCGGCCATGTTATCAAGGCGCGATAAGAAAGGTTGAGACATCTCCGACAAGCCGCGGCGCGGTCAAAGTCCAGCCAGCCGTTGTTCGTCGCGCGACGGTCATCCATCGCTTGCGCGGATCGATGCTCCAGTCCGCGTGGGCGGCTAGGCTAGGATCCAAGCGGCTTTTGAGCACGCTCCAGCAAACGCCCGAAAAAGCCCGGCGGCTTCGGCGGCTTGGCAACGGTGACGGCCTTCAGCGCGGCCTTTGCTTCGGCCTCCCGCTCGCGCTCTTTGCTGGAGAGCCATTTTTCGAGGCTCATACCGGCCTTGGCGGCGCGCTTGGCTTCGTACGCTTTCTGGCCCTCGGTGAGTGGCTTGGTCGGCGGCACGTTTGTTCCTCAAGGTTGGCGATGGCTTTTCGCAGGCGAAAGGCCGGGGATCAAGGGGTTCGAATTCCCGCCCGGCACGCCGTCGAATGAGGGCGTCCTGGAATCGGTGCGGGCGGCGCACCCGCCGCCCGTCCCCACTACTGAACCGTAGACTTCGCTGTCGGCACGATCCGCGTCACCACGATCGCCGAGCGGTCCAGATAATCCGGCACACGCGGCGCGATCTGAGTCTTCCAGGTACTCCGAACTCATAGACCGCGGCATAGAGCGCTACTCTTTGCTCCTCGCTCTCGAACCGACGCAGCCAGACATATACCGACAAGTCGGTTTCGCCCTGGAAGCTGCCGGTAATCACCATCCCCTTGGAAACCTGGAACGGGATGATTTCCTCCTCCATGATCTTCACCCAGCCCGCCATTTGGCCGGGCAGTACTTTGTATTGGCGCAGTTCGTAGAATGCCATTGGTCCCCTCCTGAACAGACGGTGCTCAGGAAGCCACGTCAGCCACCAGGATGCAACTCAGTGCTCTGCTGATGCGCCCTGTATCGGGCGCGGCAGCGCCTTTCCCCCGGCACTCGCCCGAGCTTGCTGCAGCAACTCGCCGCAGCGCGCGTCTTCCGCCTCCGACGTGCCAAATTGGATCGTCGGCAGGATCGCCAACGGCACAAACAAGGCGGCCAACCCTGCCACCGCGCCCGCGCGGGCCGCCACTTCGGCGCCCGGCCGGATTTTCGGGTCCTTGAACGTGCCACTGATGTTGATGCGCGTCGGCAGCGATCCCGACGGAGAAATGCTTCGCGTCCGTCTTCAACGCCAGATCGATGGTCTCCTTCGACAAATCGACGTTGCCTCCGACATTGGTGATGCCCTCCCCGGTATCGAGTGTCATGGCCTTGAATTCGAGTATGCCGCGATGCATTCCCAGATCGCCAACAAAGCATTGCACCTGCGTTTTGTTTGGCACACCCAGCGCGGATAGCAGCGCGTTGCCGAACTGCAAACCGGTAAGGTCAACCAGCACCGCGGACAAATCCCCGCCGGCCATCGCCATCTTGACCTCGCCATTGCCATTCGCCAGCAGCGACGCCAACGAGTTCCCGGTCGCGTCGATCGCTCCGACGCCGCTGACCGATCCGGCGCCCTCGAACGTATGGGTCGCCGCCATCATCCGCGAGACATCCAGGTTGCGCATGCGCAAATCGATCTTTGCATGCACGTTCTTGCCGGACTCCGGCGTCAGATCCACATTGCCGGTCAGTTGCCCCTTTGCCGACGCCAAAGCTGATCGGATGCACGGTGATCCGGCCGCCCACCGCATCGAGGGCGACGGTCAGATCGTCCAGCGGAATATTCCGTCCCAAGATATGCGCACCATGATAGCGCAGATGAATATCCGCCCAATCGAGCCGCGGCACGCTGATCGGCGTGTCAGGCAACAACTTCGGACTGGCGTTCGCCTTGGCCGCAGCTTCGCGTTCCTCAGGCGTGGCATTGGCGGTGTTGGACCGGGCGGGCGTTCCGCCGATGAACCCGTTCAGATCCGCCAGATCGACCCGGTTCGAGCGCAAGTTCATTGTCACAACAGGCTTCGTCTTGCCTTTGACCTCGGTTCCACTCGGTTGTTCCTCGATCGTGCCGGCGATGTCTGAGTTCCCGAGGCGCCCCTGAAAATCGGTGAAGCTGATCTTATCCAGGCCATTAACGCCAAGTTTGCCCGCGAGTTCATAGGCGGCCGTTTTCGGAATCGGGAAGCCAACCAGCGGCTCCAACAGTCCCATATCCGGACCGTTGAACCTTAGCCGGACATCCGCGCCCTCGAACGCGACCGGGTCTTGCAAGGTGCCTTCGAGGCTGACGTGGGTCGGGCCATTCTCGACATTCAACTCCACCGGCCAAGGATTTTTGGCATCGCGCAGAGACAATAGAGCCCCACCCACCAAACGTGCCGTTATCGGCTGGGCGGCATAGGTGCCCTTGGCCTCCACTACAAGTTTCGCGGCATCGCCATCGCCCTGGGTTTCGATCTTCGCGTTGAAATCGGATTTCAGCGGGGGAATTATCACATGCGCATCGCCGTCGGTGATGCGAAGGGCCCGGATTTTCAAGGAACTGCCGCCCCCGCCACCGGTCGAAAGCCGAAAGTTGGCAGCACCATCTTTCGTTTCAGCGGCTATGACGCGCGGACTGTCAACTCCGATTAAGGGCGCTATAAGGCCCTGACCACGAATATATCCCCATGCGTCCGCCTGGATCGTTAGTGACTTGATCGACACGAACGGCGGATCACCATTCGGCCAGTCGGGCGGATTGGCAACCACCACACCGTCTGCGGTTACCGTTAAGACACGGCCCAGGCGTAGATGTAGATGAGAGATCGTGACAGTGCGCCCAATGGCAGCCGAAGCACGCGACTGGACGATCGGGATGAACCAATCCCAGTTCCAGAATGCCGCCAGCGCTATCAGCAGCGCGACCGGAACGCCGATCCAGGCCAGGCGCCGGGTAGTTCGCGAATTGAGCATGGAAGCGAAACGGCCGGCCGCCTCGCTGGGTTGCCGCAACATTTATCAAATTTGTCTGTACCGACCCGGCGAAGATTTGCCGCTGGCGCGAAGCGATCGCGCTCTTTGTTAGCGCTCTAGTGCCGGACCATCCCGACGCCTGCGGCTCTTTCCTGCCAGAACCGGCGCAAGCCTAGAACACATACCGGTAATACCTGCTCCGCGTCCCGCATCAGACCCTCCAGTGCGTCGTCGGACATCGCCTGCCCACCGCGTTCGGACTCCGGCAGCGTCATGCCGGCCAGACTGGCGATCGGGATCAGCAGCATGGAGGCATCCTCATCGGCCAGCGCCGGTTGCCAAGCCTTCGTCCGAAGGCTTACGCCCTGCATGAATCCCGCGGCCCAGTCCTCTGCGACCGTGGTTCCGGCCTCGTCCTGCCACAAGATTGCGGCATAACCGAGCGGCGTGGCACTCAGCCCGGACTCGATGGCGGCGTAGCGGTCAAAGATCGCCTGTTCGACGGACTCCTGCTCCGCTTCGTCGAGGTAGTCCGGTTCTTCATTGTCCCAAACCTCGGCCAACCACTCCTCACGCGGCACGATTTCTGGTCCAGCGACCAGGCCGGCCAGAAATCCGTCCAATTCGGACAGATCCATGCAGCCCTGCGGAGCGCTGCTGGAATTCAGGAAATGGGCGAGTTCGTCGAGAGACACCGGGCCACCGTGCGCTACTATGCGGTTCTATTATAGAGCCTGCCTCCGCCGAAGGGGAACGGGCCATTGAATGACAAAGCGGCATACTGAGGCCGGCGAACGGTCCGCCCTTATCCTTCGTCATCGCGCCCAACGAAAATGAAGCGGCAAACGAAGCCCGGCGTAAATCGTTCCGCTACGCTGTCGATCTTCAGCGACTACATCGTGGCGCCAAGCACCCACGGCGCGAACTCCGCCGCGCCAAAGTCGAACTGCTCGCTCTTGGTCCGCTCGCCCGACGCCACCCGCAGGATCAGGTCGAAAATCCGCTGCCCCGCTTGCTGCACCGTTTCGTCACCGTCCAGCACAGTGCCACAGTTCACATCCATATCGTCTTCGATATGTTTGAACATTGGCGTGTTGGTTGCAAGTTTGATCGACGGCGCCGGCTTGCAGCCAAACACGCTGCCACGCCCGGTGGTGAAGCACACGAGGTTGGCGCCGCCCGCTACCTGACCCGTTGCGGCGACAGGATCATAGCCCGGCGTGTCCATGAAGACGAAGCCGTGCGCCTTCACTTCCTCCGCGTAGCGGACCACGTCGACAAGGTTGGTGCTGCCGGCCTTCGCCATCGCACCGAGCGACTTTTCCAGGATCGTGGTCAAGCCGCCGGCCTTGTTGCCGGGGGATGGATTGGCGTTCATCTCCGCACCTTCCTGTCGCGTATAGTCCTCCCACCAGCGCATCAGTCGCAACCAGCTTTTCGCCGACTTCCTGCGACACCGCCCGTCGCGTGAGCAGATGTTCCGCGCCGTAGGTTTCCGGCGTTTCCGACAGGATCGACCGTGCCGCCATGGCGCACCAGCAGGTCGCTCGCGGCGCCCAGCGCAGGATTGGCCGATACGCCGGAGTAACCATCGGACCCGCCGCATTGCAGCGCCACCGTCAGTTCTGCCGCCGGCACCGTCACCCGGGCAACCTGGTTCGACTCGGCCAGGATATCTTTGACGAAAGCCACGCCGGCGGCCACCGTCTTGCGGCTGCCGCCCATCGTCTGGATGTCCATCGCCTTCAGCCGACCGGCGAGCCGCTGTTCCTCCATCAGACCACCGATCTGGTTAACCTCGCAGCCCAGGCCAAGCACGATGACATGGGAGAAATTGGGATGCCGGGCATAACCGGCCAGGGTGCGCCGAAGCACTCGCAACGGCTCGTCCTGCGTCATCCCGCATCCGGTCTTGTGGGTCAGCGCAACCACCCCATCCACATTCGGAAAATCCGCAAAGGGGTCGTCACCGGTGAACGGATTTCGCCGGAACATATCCGCAACGACCCCGGCAACGTGCGCCGAACAGTTCACGCTGGTCAGGATGCCGATGTAGTTGCGCGTGGCGACCTTTCCATCGGGGCGACGGATGCCCTGGAACGTCGCCGCCGGCTCGAAGAAATCGGTCGGTCGGGCATCGACGCCATACGCATAATCCTTGGCAAAAGTCCCCCATTTCGCAGTTCTGCACATGCACGTGCTCACCCGGCGCGATGGCGGCGGAAGCAAAGCCGATGATCTGCCCATAGCGGCGGATCGCGTCGCCTTGCGCGATCGCGCGAACCGCCACCTTGTGCCCGGCTGGAATGCGCTGGGTGGCCAGCACATTTTCGCCGACCGGAGCCCCCGGCAAGCAGAGTGGCGCGTGCGATGACGACGTTGTCCTCGGGGTGAAGGCGGATGACCGGCGGCGGTGCCATGACAATTTCCTCGGTCAGGAGTTCGGCCTTCATACAGCCTTTCGGCGTTCATCCGCAAAGGGCGGCTCGATTTTCGTTGAACCCAATGGACGGACCCTCGTTGGGGTTTGGGTGATCCGAACAGATCACACCTTGAGGCAATAACGGAGAGAGAAATGGCACCGATTCAAACCAACCCGGATACCATCTCCCAGGACATGGTGATCAGGGTCGGTTCGGCCGCCGGTCTGGTCGCTCGAATCCAGCAAGATTACGCCATGCAGGCGGAGTCCGAACCAGACGACGACACCCGGGAGGTGTTGGCCGATCGAGCGCGAGCTGCGGCGGAACGCGTGGTCGACGAGCAGGGGATTTCGATCCAGGACTACAACGAGGTGCTTCAGGCCGCCGAGTCCGACGAGGACCTCGAACGCCGGCTGGTCGACGCGGCTCGGGAGGTGCTTTGACATGCGACATATCGTAACCTTGGCCGCCACCGCCGCCATTGCCTTGTCCCCAGTGTTGGGAATGGCGCAGACGCCAGGCACCCAGGCAAGCCCCGCCGCCATCCCTGATCAAACGATCGGCAAAGCCGGGGCGGCGCTGCATGACGTCGCGAAACTGCAGCAGAAATATCAGGGGCAGATGGACTCTGCCTCGCCGGAGCAGAAGAAAGGCATCAGCGAGCAAGCTAACGCCGAGGCAGTGCAGGCCATTCAGTCCCACGGCCTTTCGGTGCAGGAATACACGACCGTTGTGCGCACCGCGCAAAACAATCCGCAGGTCAAGCAGCGCCTGCTGGATGCCGCTAAACAGTCGGATTAGCGACCTCGTGGGGCGGGATCATGGTCCCGCCCCGCTGCTTGCGACGGGCTGAGCACCCGGTTTATGCCACAAGCAAGCTCTGGCTTCTCACCAGTCTGGAATACAAGTCCGTCCCGGTTCATGAGTTGGGCATGGGTGCCGCTTTCCTCCGCCTGGCCCTCTGCCAGCGCCACCACCAGGTCCGCATCGCGCACGGTGGAAAGGCGGTGAGCGATGACGATGGTGGTGCGGCCCTTCCGAAGCGTTGCCAGCGCCGTCTGCACAGCGGCCTCGCTTTCGGTGTCAAGCGCACTGGTGGCTTCGTCCAGCAGCAGAATGCGGGGGTCGCGCAGCAGCGCCCTGGCCAACGAGACGCGCTGACGTTGGCCGCCGGACAGGCGTTGACCGCCGGGTCCGACGATCGTCTCGTATCCCAGCGGCAACGCCGCGATGAAGCCGGCGGCGGCGGCGGCCTCGGCGGCGGCCTCGATTTCGGGGCGCGAGGCATCCGGGCGGCCCATGGCGATGTTCGCGGCGACCGTGTCGTCGAACAGCAGCGCGTCCTGGCCGACATAGGCAATGCTGTCCCGCAGGCTGGCCAGGGTGACGGTCCGGACATCGGCGCCATCGATCCGCACCGCGCCGGAGGACGCATCCTGCAGCCGCGGGATCATGCGCCAGCGCGGTGGACTTGCCGCCGCCGGACGGCCCGACCAGGGCGACGGTGGTGCCGGGAAGCGCCTCGAACGACAGGCCTCGCAAGCCCTCGCGGCCGTCGGGGTAGACGAAGCGGACGTTGTCGAACACCACGTGCCCGCGGCCGGCGGGCAGCGGGACGGCATCGCGGGCATCTTTGATGGTCGGCTGCTCGTCGATGATGGTGAAGACGCGGACCATGCCCGCCAAGCCCTCCTGCAACGCGGCGTTCAGCGATCCGAGGGCGCGCAGCGGGCGGGCGGCGATCAGCAGGGCGGCGACGAAGCCGGTGAAATCACCGAGCGCATGGTCGCTGACGGCGGCGCGCCAGCCCTCGAAGCCGATGACGGCGGCGACCGCGGCGCCGCCCAGGACCTCCAGCACCGGGTCGACGCGGGAGCGGCTTTTCGTCATCCGCAACAGGGACTTGTAGAGCTGGGTGAAGGCGGCCTCGGCGCGGTGGGTTTCCTGCGCCTCCAGGCGGTAGGCGCGGACGGTGCGGGCCTGGGCGAAACTCTCGTTCAGCAGGGCGGCGGTCTCGCCGACGCGTTCCTGCATCCCGCCGGAGGCGCGGCGGACGCGCTTGCCGATGCGCTCGATCGGCAGGATCGCCAGCGGATACATCGCGGCGGCGATCAGCGACAGCAGCCAGTTCAGGTAGATCATGCTGGCAACCAGGCCGATCACGGTGACCACGTCGGCGATGCCATTGACGGCGCGGGTCAGTGCCTCGCGGATCGTGGCGGCGTCGGTGGTGAAGTGGGCCGCGAGCTGGGCGGGCGCCTCGCGTTCCATGCGCGCGAGGTCGGCGCGGGTGAGGTGGGCGAACATCCGGCCCTGCAGCTCACGGATGACCAGCAGCACGATCTGCTGGACCTGGACATTCTGAAAATACTGCGCGAGGGCCTTGACCCCGGTGACGGCCACGACCAAAGCCGGGATTTGATACAGGATGCGCCGGTCGTGGTCGGTGAACATGTCGAAGGCATGGTTGATGACCACGGGATACAGCGCGGTCGTGCCGGCCATCAGCAGGGTCAGGCCGGTGACCAGCAGCAGCCTCGGTTTGTGGTGGATCAGGTGGTCGCGCCACAGGCGGCGGAGCAGTTCGAGGGTGCGGTCGGAGCGCTTCGGCTTCATAACGGCGCCGTGTATCAGCACCGGCGCTCTTTCACCATGCGGGTGATGGGGGCAGGATTACACGCCAGAACGGGAGGACCCGCATGGCGCACCGTATCAACCGAGCCATCGAACTGCTGGAGCAGGGGCAGGCAATTTATTACGATGGCGAGCACAGCGGCCACGTGCTGACCTATGAGCAGGGGCGCCACGACGCCGGCACCTGGGCCGATTACATCAATGTCGGGATGGAGCACGGGGCGTTCGATATGACCGGCCTCGAGGCGTATATGCGCGGGTTGGTGGATGGCGGGCCGACCCGATCGGGTCACCGCACGCCGGCGGTGATCGTGGAGGCTCCGGTCAACGGCACGGACGAGGCGAATGTTCGCTTCAATGCCTGGCAATTTCGCCAGATCCTGGGACGCGGGGCGCATGGGATTCTGCTGTGCCAGGCAGAGACGGCGGACGCGGTGCGGGCGTTCGTGGAGGCTTGCCGGTATCCGCACCATCTCGGTGGTGTCGATCCTGGGTTGCCGTCGCCGGAGGCTCGGTTGGATGGCGCGGTGCGGCCTCGGGCGCGGGAGGGGCGATTGGGGATCGGTACCCGCGGGCGTGGGTCGGAAACCAGTGCGGCTCCGGTCTGGGGGGTGTCCGCCGAGGATTACATGGACCGTTGTGATCCGTGGCCGCTGAACCCGCGCGGGGAGTTGCTGCTGGGGGTAAAGCTGGAGAGCCCGGAAGGGATCGCCAATGCCGATGCGATCTGCGCCGTGCCGGGGCTGGGTTTTGCCGAGATGGGCCCGGGTGACCTGAGTTTGTCGCTAGGATCGGTGAAGCTGCTGCGCGACCCATATCCGCCGGTGATGCAGGCGGCCCGGGACAAGGTGTTCGCGGCGTGCCGGCGCAACGGGATCGCGTTCCTGGAGGGGTGTACGCCGGGAAATATCGTCGCGCGGTTGGACGAAGGGGTGCGGGTGATCGCCGGCCATAGCGAGGAGATGGCGCGTATCGGGCGAGCGCATCAGAGGCGGGAGATGGCGGTCTAGCCGCCCCCGCTGAACGCCACGCGAAGGCCGATCGCGCGGCGTCAACAAATCCAAGGCGTGCGTGCGCTCGCACGGTATATACGTCAGGCCAGAACCCGAAAATCCTTGGGCGAGATGATACGGAAGTTATCCGTTACCTGATCACAATAGATACCCCATTTTTCTGGGCACCTCCTCGCGCAGAAAGGTCAGGATTGCGGCTTTGAAGTCAGCGAATGTCGCATGACATCGATTGTGGGTGACATGCTTGTGCATCAACCCCCATAGCCGCTCAGCGGGATCCAGATGCGGGCAATAAGTCGGGATGAAGTGCAGTTTGACCCGACAGCCCGGCCGGGCCAACCAAGCCTGCACCAGGTTGGTGTGGTGGTAGCGGGCGTTGTCCACAAACAGGTGGACTAGCCGCTTGCCGGGATACATCGCCTTGATCGCCCGCAGCAACATGATCATGCTGATCGCATTCACCGTTGCCGCCTCGATCATACCGGTTCTGCCGGTCTCGAGATCGATCGCACCGTGAATGTTCAGGCGTTGCCGGCCGCTGGTCTGTTCACAGCGACCGGCGTGTCTTTCGGTGCCCAGCACCCCACAGGCCGCACCGCATGCGTTGGATGCACCGCATTGCAAATAGGACGGCCCTCGTCATCCCCAAGCTGGTTCAGCAGATTCTGTAACTCTTGATAAAAGCCGCCTGCTTTTCAGGGTCCAGCTTGGACGAAACTGCTTTCGGCTTGCGATGTTCCATGCCCAAACGATGCAACAGGGCGATCAGGCCAGAGCGGCTCTCATAGGTGATGCCGCACTCTGTCTCGATCGAGGCACCAACCTCACGGGTTGTCCGTGGCAGCGTCTCGGTGATCCAGGCTGTCAGTTTGTCTTGCTGCACATCGCTCAAGCGGCAGGCGCTGCCTTCGTGGCCGAAGCCCGCCAGACCCTCGATGCCCTCTTCTCGATACAGCCGATGCCAGGTGCGGATCGTATCGTCGTCCAGATAGAGCACCTCGGCGATCGCCGCGCAGCTCATCCCGTTGTCCAGCAGCAGCAAGGCATTGGCCCGCCGCGCCAGTCGATGAGCCACAGACCCGTCGCGGGTCAGTTCAATCAGGTGGCTACGCGATTTCAGGGTCAAGAAAGCCACCGCCAATCATGCAATGACTAGAGTATACAACCCGAGAGTCGGCCCGCGGCAACTTGATCTCATCGCCTTGCGTGCGGCCGATGAGTGTCCTTGGCGGTTGCCTCGTTGTTCTCGCCATTATCCCATGTTCACTGCACTGCTGACCTCGTGGAGCGCTTGTCGCTGGAGGTGTCGCCAACATTCTGGCGACGAGTGTGCCGACGGTCACAGACCGTGGTGCGGCTGTCTTCCTAAGTTTTCCACATCGGCAGTTGCCTGTGCAAAGGGCCGGGACCGCAAGCTCACTGACTTCGAGTCGCCTGCGACAGACTTAAATCGTCGAAGGGTAGCGGTCCGAAAGAACGAACGGGATCAACCAAGAAAGGTGATACGATGAGGTATATGTTCATTCCCTGGGCGCCGGAGGAAGCCGGAGACTTAAGCCCCGGTAAGAAGCGGCTAAATTGGTCAGAGGTGTCAAACAAGACATTCACTATTGTCTACCTTGACGACACGAACGCCAAAGTATTTAGCTTTCCGGATGGAGGCGCGTCAGTCCAGATTTACGTTCGTGGCCATGGTTTCAAAGGCGGCGACCGCATCGTGCCTGAAAACGATAAGGAGCATCCGAAGGGTGTCAAATATGATAACGTTTGCAACATGCTGATTGACAAAGGTCTGGAAACAAATTTCTCCGGCAAGATAAAGTTCTACAACTGTGAAAGCCACGATGGCGACGGCGACAATTTATCGTTTGCTTGCAGATGCACATCTTATCTTCGAGAAAAAGGATACACCAAGGCGACGTATTACGGCTACACAAGGCCAATTATAGGCCATTATCGTGAGAATAACGATACTGCGGTGGGCAATCATAAGTTTATAGCTCCGATAACTCCGCCACTAAAAATCGCGCGACATATCGCACGAGCGCACAGCAATTCAGGTTGGAGCCGAACGCTAGTAAATGGGAACAAAAAAATGTTGCGGAAATAGAAGAACAGGATAAGCAACACGCCAAAATAATATGAATGTGTGTCAAAAGCATCGCCCTATCCGGACAGGCACGCCTTGGGCTCGGCAAGTCTGAAATCGACACTTTGCGGCGAAGTTTGTGGCGTAGAAACATCACGCCAGCCTTCCAAAGCCGCCGGCCGTTTCGCCAGGGGCTGGGTCGGCACCGCAGCCGGTTTAGCCGGTTCGCGCCAGCGCAGGCCGCCCTACTCCTGGCTTCTTTGTGGCGTTGAATGCGCCTGCACCAAATCGTTCAGTTCCCGTTCATGCTCATCCGACTATTGCACCGGTGAAGCCTTGTGAGCCGGCACCATATCCTCCCCTGCGGATCAAGAGGACCGACTCGCATCACTGCTGGATTCACGCGTATCGCCTCAAGCTCCGCGAGTTCGTTTGCGGGGAAACTGTGGTAAAATGCGACTCGGTTCTTTGTAGTGGCCCAACCGAGTCGCCACTTCCGACGAGCTGTACTCTCATGTTCGCCGTTTCAAGCTGCAGGCACAGAAATTCCTTGCTTGGCCTTCAAGCTGTTCAGCATTGCCGCCACTGAGCAAGGCAGGAGGCACGATCATGTAACGACGGTTGATCATGCTCTGATGCGCGGGTTGGTTACCGCCGGACCCTGATGCGTCGCGGAGCTTCCTCGGTCTAGTGGCCAGCGTCGGATGGATCCGGCTGATAGTACACTCGAGGGTTCTCCTGGCCGTGACCGTGCCCCCAACCTTGCTCAGCATTGGATGTTGCAGTTGCGTGTGGCGACTCCCTTGGAGTGCAACGTTACCGGTCTTCTTCCTTCAGGAAGCCGCGGACTGTACCTCTTTAGCAATCGCCCAGATAAAGCCCGCCAGTTCACGAGCAATCGCCGCGGTGATCACCGTCGGCAGTTTTCCGGCCCGGGCGAGCGCGCGATAGCGTCGGCACAACCGTTCCTGAGCCTTCCAGGCAATATCGCGGATCGGCCGGGCCAGACGTTCCTGCCGCAACAGCTGCTCTCGGCTGATCCGCGCAGGAAAGCGATAGCTCCATGCCGCCTCGATGAGCATTCGTCGTGCCGCGCCGTTACCAGCCTTGGTGATCCCGCCCTGGCGGCGTGTGCGGCCGCTGGAATGCTCCGACGGCACCAGGCCGAGATACGCCATGAGCTGGCGAGGGTTGGTGAAGCGGGTGATATCGCCGAGTTCAGCCATTAACGTGGCCGCGGCAACCAGACCGACGCCGCGCAGCGCTTGCAGCGCTTGCACCACCGGTGCAAGAGACCACTCTGGCAACGCGGCTTCGATATCTGCCTCCAGGCGATCGCGTCGGGCCGTCGCCGCCTCGATCGCCGCGATACAATCCTCCAGCACGATATGATGCACCGCTTGGTCGAACTTCAGGCTGGCCAGCCAGCGCCGGTGCAACAACGTCCACGCCGGGCGGTGATAGTGCTGACCGTGGCGCAGCAGGAAGCCGGACAATTGCTGGCGGGATTGACGAAGGCTGCGGACCGCCGCCTGGCGCGCACGGACGAGATCACGGATCGCCTCGTGCGCCTGATCGGGCACCCAGACAGGGGTCAGTTCACCAGCGCGGTGCAGCTTGGCGAGGTTGATCGCATCGCGTCGATCCGTTTTGATCCGCTCGCCTGGCTTGCGAGGGATCAGCGATGGAGCGACCACGGCACAATCATGCCCAATCGCGCTGAGTTGTCGTTGGATGCCATAGCCGCACGGTCCGGCCTCGTAGCAAAACCGTAGCTCCCTTCCTCTACCGGCCACCCGCTCGGTCAACGCCGTCAAGGCGGCAGGTGTATTGGCGATCTTTCCGTGCTCGCGCACCTCTCCCCGCAACCCCGCTTCGGCCGCCGCGACCGCAATGGTATCCTTATGCACGTCAAGGCCGACATAGATGATACACTGTCCCATGACCCGTCTCCTATGCATGAGGCTCGGCGCCGGACCATCCAGCGCAATCCTCGAAAGCCTGCATACTGTGAGACGGGTCGCCCCGGTCTCAGGCGAACATCTGGTCTAGTCTAACGAATCGGCTTATGAACGGTGACGAGCTTGGTCCCGTCCGGGAAGGTCGCCTCGACCTGCACGTCGTGGATCATCTCGGCGATGCCCGGCATGACCTGATCGCGGGTCAGCACCTTGGCCCCGGTATCCATCAGGTCGGCGACGCTGCGTCCGTCCCTGGCGCCCTCGACAACGAAATCGGTGATCAACGCGACCGCTTCCGGGTGGTTCAACTTGACGCCTCGCTCCAGTCGGCGCCTGGCGACCATGGCGGCCATGCTGATCAGCAGTTTGTCTTTCTCTCTCGGGGTCAGGTTCATTCCGGGCGTTCCATCATTTGGTCAGCACAGCCATACGCGTGGCAGCGGCCGATCCTCCCGCAAGACTGTCAGTGCGGCAATCACTGTTCGTCGCACTGAGGCACTGTTGGGTCCAAGGATGCGCGCGATCAGCATGCCGTTCCGGACGGTAGCCGCCGCTTCGGTGGGTTCGTGCGCGGGAAGGAACGGCGGAGACGGAGGGCGCGATGCCGACGGTGGCGGCGGGGAAAAGGCCGTTGAGCGAAGGACCGCCAATCTGTCGGCGGTGTCCGGCGCGACGTAAACGATTGTCGCCACCACCTTGGCCCCGGCGCCGACCGCGGCGTGCTGCAACGTGGCGTCGATCTCGCCGTCGATCCGGATCGCATCGTGCAGCAGCAGGTCGCCGTCGCGGCGCACGCGGATCAGATCGCGCAGCCACCCCTGCCCTACTCGCTCGCCCATCGCGGTGCGGCCGAACACGACCGTCTCGACGCCGAGGAAACGCGCATCGGCTGCCAGATCGACCTCCAGCCGCCGGTCCACGGCGCTTTGGTCGAACAGGATCGTCTCCTGCGGCAGCCATTCCAGCGCGGCGCCGGCCTCGACCGTGAGGTGCGTCCGCACCTTGGACGGGGCGTCGCCGGGGCGCGCCCGATAGAACCGCTCCGCCGCCTGGGCCGCGATCGTCGCCTGTGCACCGGCACCGGCGCCGATCGAGAGGTCCAGCCGATCGCCGCCGGCCACGCCGCCGCCGGTGTTCAGCATCACGACGTCCATCCAGCCGGGCACGATGCGGCGCGGGAACCTTGCCTTCAGACAGCCGGCCTGGCGGAGTTCATCGAGCACGGTCTCCGGCCCTGACCGTTTGACGGCAACACGCAGTTCGCCGACCGCGCGTTGCAGCAGGCTGGGTTCAGACAGACAGCCGCCGTCGTACATCCGCTTCGTCGAGGTCCTCCCGCCGGCCGGCGAGGACGATGTCGCCGCGATCCATGATGACCATCGTCTGTGCCAGTTCCTGGGCGAAATCGAAATACTGCTCGACCAGCAGGATGGCCATATCGCCGCGGCCGCGCAACAGCGCGATCACCCGGCCGATGTCCTTGATGATGCTGGGTTGGATGCCCTCGGTGGGTTCGTCCAGCACGATCAGGCGCGGCTTCATGACCAGCGCCCGAGCGATGGAGAGTTGCTGCTGCTGGCCGCCAGAGAGGTCGCCGCCGCGGCGTCCCAGCATGGTCTTCAGGATCGGGAACAGGTCGAAGATCTCGTCAGGCACCTTGCGTTGGCCGCGCGGCAGGACGGCGAACCCGGTTTCCAGATTTTCTTTCACTGTCAGCAGCGGGAAGACATCGCGGCCTTGCGGCACCCAGGCGATGCCTCGGCTGGCGCGGTCGTACATCGGCAGCCGGGAGATTTCCTGACCCTCCCACTTGATCGAGCCCGCGGAGATCGGATGGGCTCCGGTGATCGCCCGCAGCAGGGAGGTCTTGCCGACCCCGTTACGCCCCATCACGCAGGTTACCGCGCCGACTTCCACTGTGACGGAAACCTGCCGCAGCGCGATCGCGGCGCCGTAGTGGAGATCGACTTTTTCGACTTCCAGCACGCTCAGCGCCCCAGATACACTTCGATGACCTTCGGATCGTCACTGACGAAGTCGATCGACCCCTCGGACAGCACGGAGCCTTCGTGCAGCACGGTCACCTTCACGTCCAGGGCGCGGACGAAGGCCATGTCGTGCTCCACCACGACGACGCTGCGAGTGCGGTTGATCTCCCGCAGCAAGACCGCGGTCTGCTCGGTTTCGGCGTCGGTCATGCCGGCGACGGGTTCATCGACCAGCAGCAACTGCGGTTCCTGCGCCAGCAACATGCCGATCTCCAGCCACTGCTTCTGGCCGTGCGACAGGTCGGCGCAGCGGCGGTTGCGCTGATCGGTCAGGCGAGTGGTTTCCAGGATCGATTCGATGCGGCGCTTCTCCTCCGGCGTCTCGCGGGCGAACATGGTGAACCTTGTGCCGCGATCGTTGGCCAGGGCGAGCAGCAGGTTGTCCCAGACGGTGTGCGGCTCGAACACGGTCGGCTTCTGGAACTTGCGGCCGATCCCGAGGGAGGCGATGGCCGGTTCGTCCAGCTTGGTCAGGTCGGTGTTCGTGGAGAACACGACTTTGCCGGTGTCAGGGCGGGTTTTGCCGGTGATGACGTCCATCATCGTGGTCTTGCCGGCGCCGTTGGGACC
This sequence comes from uncultured Alphaproteobacteria bacterium, assembly GCA_963778125.1. Taxonomy (GTDB): domain Bacteria; phylum Pseudomonadota; class Alphaproteobacteria; order Acetobacterales; family Acetobacteraceae; genus Rhodopila. Next base: position 76,889 of record CAVZTH010000005.1, read on the forward strand.
GATCACGGCCCGCATCTCGCCCTCTTCCAGGTGCAGGGACAGTGCGTTCAGGGCTCGGAAGCCGTCGAAGGTGACGGTGACACCGTCGAGGTAAAGCAGTGTGTCGCCTTCGCTCATCCCGTCACCTCATGGGCCGCGGCGACGGCGGGTGGCTCCGGTTCAGGTTCGACTTGGGTTGCGGGCGCGGAACAGGCCCATGACGCCACGCGGCAGGAACAGCGTAACGAAGATGAACATCGCGCCGAGCGCGTAAAGCCAGATCTCCGGCAGCGCGCCGGTGAACCAGGTCTTGCCGAAGTTCACCAGGATCGCGCCGAGGATGGCGCCGACCAGGGTGCCTCGGCCGCCGACCGCGACCCAGATGACGGCCTCGATCGAGTTGCCCGGGGCGAACTCGCTTGGGTTGATGATGCCGACCTGGGGGACGTAGAGCGCGCCGCCGATGCCGGCCATGATCGCGGACAGGACCCAGACGACCAGCTTGTAGGACTCCGGGCGGTAGCCGAGGAAGCGCGTGCGGCTTTCGGTGTCGCGCACGGCGATCAGGATTTTGCCGAAGCGGGAGTCCACGACGAACCGCGCCAGCAGGAACTGTCCGCACAGCAAAAGCGCGGAGATCACCAGCAGCGCCGAACGAGTGGAGTCCGCCTGGACGTTGAACCCGAGAATGTCCTTGAAGTCGGTCAGCCCGTTGTTGCCGCCAAACCCCATGTCGTTGCGGAAGAACGCCAGCAGCAGCGCATAGGTCAGCGCCTGGGTGATGATCGACAGATAGACCCCGGTGACCCGCGACCGAAATGCGAGCCAGCCGAAGACACCGGCCAGCACCGCCGGGCACCAGGATCGCCATCAGCATCGCGAAGCCGAACCAATCGAAGCCGTGCCAGTACCAGGGCAGTTCCTTCCAACCCAGGAACACCATGAAATCGGGCAGCTTCGGGTTGCCGTAGACGCCTCGGGTGCCGATCTGGCGCATCAGGTACATGCCCATCGCGTAGCCGCCCAAGGCGAAGAACGCGGCATGTCCGAGCGAAAGGATGCCGGCGAAACCCCAGACCAGATCGACGGCCAGCGCCAGCATGGCGAAGCACAGGTATTTTCCGGCCAGGGCAATGACATAGGTCGGCACATGGACGGCCGAACCGGTTGCGGTCATCTGGTTCAGCAACGCCAGAATCACCGCGGCGCCAAGCACAGCGGCGATCGTGATAGAACCGCTGCGATCGAGCTTCATGCCTCCACCGCCCGTCCCTTCAGCGGGAACATGCCGCGCGGATTGCGCTGCACGAACAGGATCAGCAGGACCAGCACGACGATCTTGCCCAGCACGGCGCCGGCGATCGGCTCCAGGAACTTGTTGACGATGCCCAGGGTCAGCGCCCCGAGCGTGGTGCCCCACAGATTGCCGACGCCGCCGAACACGACGACCATGAAACTATCGATGATGTAGCCCTGCCCGAGGTTGGGCGACACGTTGTCGATCTGCGACAGCGCCACGCCGGCGATTCCGGCGACGCCGGAGCCAAGCCCGAAGGTCAGCGCATCGATCCACGGGGTGCGGATACCCATCGCCGCTGCCATGCGCCGGTTCTGCGTCACGGCCCGCATCCGCAGGCCTAGCGGCGTGTAGCGCAGCGCGGCCATCAGCGCCGCGACCACCAGGAACGCGAACAGGATGATATACATCCGGTTCCAGGTCAGGGTCAGGCCGCCCAGCTGGAACGCCCCGCTCATCCAGCCCGGCGTATCGACGTCCTGGTTGTTGGCGCCGAAGATCGACCGGACGACCTGCTGCAACACCAGCGAGAGGCCCCAGGTCGCCAGCAACGTTTCCAGCGGCCGGCCGTACAGCCAGCGGATCAGGCTGCGCTCGACCGCGACGCCGACCAGGCCGGATGTCAGGAATGCCATCGGCACCGCGATCAGCAGGCTGATGCCATACAGCGACGGCAGATAGGCATGCATGAGCTGCTGCACGACGAAGGTGACATAGGCGCCGATCATCACCATCTCGCCGTGCGCCATGTTGATCACGCCCATGACGCCGAAGGTGATCGCCAGACCGGCGGCGGCCAGCAGCAGCACCGAACCGAGGCTGATGCCGTAATAGACGCTTTGCGCCAGGCTCCAGATCTGCAGCACGCGGTCGATCGAGACCACCGCGGCGGCGGCGGCCTCGGCGACCGGCCCGGTCTGACCCGCGAGGGTGGACAGCAGGCTGCGCGGAGTCCTGATCGCCTCGCGCGCGCAGGGTTGCGACCGCCGCGAGCTTGTCGGCCTGGCTGGCGTCCGGGGCGAACAGCAGGGCCGCTGCCTGCGCCTGCTCCATGCGCCGCTTCACCTCGGGATCCTTTTCCTTGCGCCAGCGCCTTGTCCAGGGCCGGCAACGCGGCGGGATCGTGCGAGGTGAACACCGCCGAGGCGGCCTGCAGCCGGGTCGACGCGTCCGGCGCAAACAGCTGCAGGACTGCCGAGCGCCGCGTCGATGGCGCTGCGGACCGCGTTGTTGACACGCACCGATCTTCACGTCGTCGTCGGTCACGTCCGGCGCCGGCTCGCCGGTGCGTCGCGTCGACATACTGCCGTCCGGCTGCTGAATGAACAGCGCGTGGTCGTCGTTGGCGTACAGCATGCCGTCGTGCAGCGCACCGATCACCACGGCGGCGCGCGGATCACCCGACACCGCGAGCTGCTCGACACCCTGCCGCACCGAGTCGAAGCTTGCCGGGGAGATCGCCAGAGCTGACGCCGCGAGATTTCCTCATAGGCGTCGTCAATGCTGTCGGCGCGGGCCTGCGATGCGGGCAGCACCAGAATAATCAGCAAAAACAATGCGATCAGACGATGCATCGCAGATCCCTTCAGTGAAGTGAAAAGGGGGCGGCCGGGAGGAAACAGCCGCCCCCTTTCTGGCAATCAGGCGATCAAGCCTTCTTGCCTGCGGTGCACGTGCCGGTCTTCACGTTGAACGCACCGCATTTCATGGGCGCCCGCCAGTCGCCGATCAGGTCCTTGGTATCTTCGACATAGGGCGACCATTCCTGGGCCACGACAAGGCCCGGGGTTTCGGAGACGATGTTGAACTGCCCGTCCGGCTGGATCTCACCGATCAGCACCGGCTTGGTGATGTGGTGATTAGGCATCAGCGCCGAGTAGCCGCCGGACAGGTTCGGGACCGACACGCCGATCAGCGCGTCGATAACGGCGTCGGGATCGGTCGTGCCGGCCTTCTCGACGCCCTTCACCCACATGTTGAAGCCGATGTAATGCGCTTCCATCGGATCGTTGGTGGTGCGCTTCGGGTTCTTGGTGAAGGCCTTCCATTCCTTGATGAAGGCCTTGTTCTCCTGGGTGTCGACACTCTCGAAGTAGTTCCAGGCGGCGAGGTGGCCGAGCAGGGGTTTGGTGTCGACGCCGGCGAGTTCTTCCTCGCCGACGCTGAAGGCCACCACCGGGATGTCGGTCGCCTTGATGCCCTGGTTGCCGAGTTCCTTGTAGAACGGCACGTTGGCGTCGCCGTTGATGGTGGACACCACGGCGGTTTTCTTGCCGGCGGAGCCGAATTTCTTGATCGACGCCACGATGTTCTGCCAGTCGGAATGGCCGAACGGCGTGTAGTTGATCATGATGTCGTCCGGCGCCACACCCTTCAGTTTCAGGTAGGCTTCCAGGATCTGGTTCGTGGTGCGCGGGTAGACATAGTCGGTGCCGGCCAATACCCAGCGCTTCACCTTGCCTTCCTTCATCAGGTAATCGACCGCCGGGATCGCCTGCTGGTTCGGCGCGGCGCCGGTGTAGAACACGTTGCGGCTGCATTCCTGACCTTCGTACTGCACGGGGTAGAACAGGATGCCGTTCAGTTCCTCGAACACCGGCAGCACCGATTTGCGGGACACCGAGGTCCAGCAGCCGAACACCGCGGCGCACTTTGTCGACCGAGATCAACTGACGCGCTTTTTCGGCAAACAGCGGCCAGTTGGACGCCGGATCGACGACGACGGCCTCCAGCTTCTTGCCCAGCACGCCGCCTTTCTTGTTCTGCTGCTCGATCAGCATCAGCATGACGTCCTTCAGCGTGGTCTCGCTGATCGCCATGGTGCCGGAGAGGGAATGCAGAATGCCGACCTTGATCGTGCCGGTGGTCTGCGCGGCCGCCGGAGAGGTCGCTGCCTTGACGGCACCGACCGCGGCAAGGGTCGCGGCAGCCACGCCGAGACGGCCGAGACCGCGGCGGGAGAGAGTGGGTTCGTCCAGTGACATCGGCGCCTGGTTCCTGTGCCTGTTGTTGTTTCGGTTTCCCCGTTTAACGGAGGCGTGAGTAGGGAATGCAACCGATGTGCCAACGAGATGAGTGCCGTGATTAGCCGCGCTGCCGATCGGCTGTCAGGGGACATAGGGCCGTCTAAATTTGCAATCTGCCTATAAAGTCGCCACTCGCCGCCGCGAGATCGCCGATTTGGCGTGCCTCAATTTTGTGCTTTTGACCGTTCCCGGGTGTTGGGGCGATGGCCGGAACCGGGGCGAGCGGACCGGCCGAACCAGCCTCAGGTCGCCCGTCTGGCTGCGGCGCTTGATGTTCGACTTATGGCGAAGGTCGGTCCCTTCGTCCCCGGCCTTGGGAATGCGGCTCCGTCTGACCGGCGGGCAGATGCACGATCGGGCTGCTATCGACCCGTTCCTGCCGAATATGCGGACTAATCGCCGATCGAACTTCCAGCCGGCGTCCATCACGGCGTCAGCGTGGTTTGGCTCAATTGGCGACACGCCGTAGTGTCCTGGACCAGCACGCAACGCGGGGGAAACCGATGGCTCTGATCATCATCGCCGACAATCCATTGAACGAGATCAGCATCGCCAAGGAATTGCTGCCGCCCAGCCTGGATGCGGTTATCGCGCGGCACGGCACCCCGGAATTCCAGGCCGCGCTCGGCGATGCGGTCTGCCTGGTCGGGTTCGGGGAAGGCACCATGGACGATGCGTTCTACGCGTCCGCACCGAACCTGAAGCTGGTGCAGCTTCTATCCGCCGGCTACGACCGCTGCGACATCGAGGCCGCTCGGCGGGCCGGCGTGCCGATCTGCAACAACGGCGGCGCCAATTCCACCGCGGTTTCGGAGCACGCGATCCTGCTGATGCTGGCGGTCTGCCGGCGGTTGGTCTGGCAACATGGCAACGTGGTCGCCGGCCGCTGGCGCGGCAATGCCGTGCAGGACGTCCAGCTTTATGAACTGAAGGGCCGCACGCTGGGTATCGTCGGGCTGGGCACCATCGGCAAGAAGACCGCCCGCCTCGCCCAGGCGTTCGGCATGAAGGTGCAATACTATGACATTGTCCGGTTGAGCGAGGAGCGGGCCGATGATCTTGGGGTCCGGTTCGCGTTGTTTGAGGAAGTTTTGCGGACGTCCGACATCGTCTCGCTGCACGTGCCGCTGAGCAAGGCCACGCGGCATATGATGGGCGCGGCACAGTTCAAGATGATGAAGCCGAGCGCCTACCTGATCAACACGTGCCGCGGGCCGGTGGTGGACGAGCCGGCGCTGATCGAGGCGTTGCGCCTCGGCACGATCGCCGGTGCCGGCCTGGACGTTTTCGACCAGGAGCCACCGCCGCCGAACAACCCATTGTTTGCGCTGCAAAACGTCGTGTTAACCGCGCATTTTGCCGGCCCTACCCAGGAGAACCAGTACACCCGCTTCCGCAACGCGTTCGACAACTGCCAGCGGGTAATCCGTGGCGACAAGCCGCTTTGGGTCATTCCCGAACTGGCTGACTGAGTTGGATCTCGGATGGTCGTGTCTCCGGCATGACCAGCCAGACAGCTATGAAGCCAAGCAGACCGATGGCTGCGAGGACAAGGAAAGCGGCCTCCATGCCGACGCGGTCGGCGATTTCGCCAGCCATCGTCGTGCTGACCGCGGCGCCAAGATATACCGCGAGGCCGAGGATCCCCATGCACAGGTTAAAGTGCGAAGTGCCGAGCGTGAGGTCGGCGGCGAGGAGCGGCAGCAGCACACCGAATGCGGCCGCGCTGAGGCCGCTAACGGCCTGACCCGCCACCAACGGCCATGATCCCGGCAGCACCGCCAGCAGCAACCCGCGCAGCGGCAGTGCTCCCCAGCCCAGTAGCAAAAGACGCTTGCGGCCGAATTTTTCCGCCGCGCGTCCCACCCAAGGTGACAGCAGCGCCACGACCCCCTGTGGCACGACGATGCAGGCGGCGATGATAATGTTAGCGAAATGTCCGGCGCGCATAGTCACCGCCGCGCCGGCCAGCGGCAACATCGCGGCGTTGGAAAGATGGAACAGCAGCACGCAGATGGCGAAAATAAGCAGCCGGTGATCGGCGAGAAGCCGTTTCAGGCCAGGAATGTCCAATGGATGGCTGGTGGTTTGTGACCGCCCATGCGGGCCGGCCCCGATCGCCCAGAGCGCCGCCAGCGCCGGGAAACATGAGGCCGCTGTCAGTATGAACACGAACCGCGACGAAAAATACGCTCCGGTCGCACCCATGGCCGCGGCGGCGAGACCATTGCCGATCGAAGAGTACCTCGCGTTCCGCCCCAGCCGCTCGCCCAGCGCGGCATGACCGACGAGGTGGAGGCTGATGGCGGCGATAGCAGGCGTTATCACGCAGCTGGCGAAACCGTGCAGCATCTGCGCGATCCAAACCGGGAGCTGCGTCGGCTCGATCGCCAGCAGCGTGGCCGCAATGATGATGCCGACCAGTGCGCCGGACGCCGCCATCCGCTTATTGCGCACCGTGTCCACCAGTATGCCGGCCGGCAACTGGCTTATCAGCGAAGTCACGGTGCCCAATGTCAGGGCGAAACCGATTTCTACCTGGGTCCATTTGCTGGATGTCAGATACACCGCGACAAATGGGCCAAACCCGGTCTGCACGTCCGCCACGAAGAAATTGACCAGATCGAGCGCTCGTTCACCACCGGGCCGTCAGGGATGCGAAACGTTGCTTCATGCATTTAACGGGATGATGCGCCGGGGGACGAGGGGCCGGAGGGTGATGGGCTGGGCGATGGTGGGCCGGGGGGCGCTGACGCGGAATCGGGGGTGACGACAGGAGCCGCCTTGGTCGGATCGCGGAACTCCGGTGCCGTCTTGATCTGGTCGGGCGTCATTTCCAGTGCGACCTTGCGCTTCGCGTCGCCGGGGTTGAAGCGCAAGGCGCTCCAAGCCACCGCGATCTTGCGATTGCCGACGCCCATGAAGCCGCCGAAATCGATAACCGCGGCCTGCGGTTGGCCGTTCGCGTCCACCAGGACGTCAACCAGGCGACCGATGTCCTTGCCATCCGGATCAGTCACGCGCTGACCGAGAACCGCCTCGGCATCGCCGGGGGGAACGGACAGAACGGGGGCAGGCGCCGGAGGAGGAGTGGCGGCGGCAGGAGGAGGAGCGGCGGGCGGCGGGGGCTGGACGGCGGGCTGCGGGGGTTGGCCAGCCTCGGGCGGCGGAGGCTGGGGAGCGGCGGCTGACGGAGCTTCGTCTGCTCGTGCAATCAAAACGACCAACATGGCGGCCCACGTCCCACCAATGACAGCCGATTTTTGCATCCGAGCCCCCAAACCAAAGGCAAGACGTGTCGGCTCCATGGCGGGGGCGATCAACCCGTTGTGGTCGACGTGCAGATCACGTTGTGGTGGGCATCGGAACCGGCTGGGTGTGGCGACGGCGCGGCTAGGTGAGCCGGCGGGCGGCAGCGGGATGTCACCAGGGACCCAGCGTCAGCTCATCTGGGGAATTTTCAATCGGCGCACACTCGCTACGCTGGCGCTTTCCGGAGGAGTTGCCATGACGCCGACAATCCATCCCCTCATCGCTGCCGGCGTGATACTGGCCACCGCGGCCACTGATGCGGTCTATGTGATGTTCACTTCCGCCGTTGTCGCTCGCCGGCGTGTGCCAGCGGCCACATGGAGCGGCATCTGGTATCTGCTCTCGTCATTTGCCGTGATCAGCTACACCCAAAACTGGATTTATGTGATCTTCGCCGCTGCGGGCTCGTGGCTTGGAGCGTTCATCTCCATTACCTTTCTGCAGCGCTCGGCAGGAAGTCCGCCGGGCGGCCCAGCGCCGGGATAGGCCGCAGCGTTTACCCGTCGGGCGCGCTCGTCATTTCGATCTTATCGATTCCCCGTAGGTAGTAGATGGTGACCGAAAGCAGCCAACTGGCGAGGAACACTCCGATCACGACGAAACCCAGCGTGTTGAAGTTGCCGTTAAGAGCTCCAACGGCGTTCCAGAACGCGCCTTCCGGTTGGAGTTTGTCTCCGATCAATCCGAGAGCCTCCACGCCGCCGATAACGACCGCGACGAGAACCGAGACCAGAGTAATCGTGAGGTTGTAGTAAAGCTTGCGGATTGGCTTCACAAATGCCCAGTCATAAGCGTGCAGCATAAGCACGCCATCCGTGGTATCGACCAGCGACATGCCGGCCGCGAACAGCGCCGGAAACACCATGATCGCGGACACCGACACGCCCTTTGCCGCTTCGGTGGCGGCGATGCCCAGCAGGCTGATTTCGGTCGCGGTATCGAAACCGAGTCCAAACAGGAAGCCAAGCGGCAGCATATGCCAGCTTTGCGTGACCAAGCGGAACATCGGCCTGAACAAGCGGGCCAACAGCCCCCGTGACTTCAACAGGTGTTCGAAATCTTCCTCGACATAATGACCGCCGTTCCGCACAAGGCGGAAGGACCGATAGACCGATCGAAGCACAATCAGATTGATCGCCGCGATTGCGAACAAGAATAGCGCAGAAACGCTTGTGGAGATCACGCCGCCGATTTCTCTGAAGCCGTTGAAGCGGCTGTCCATCGCGGCCGATGCAAGGGCGATGACCGCCGCACCGAGTGCGACCACGGCGGAATGTCCGATGGCGAACCAGAACCCGACGGTGACCGTCCGCTTACGCTCCTGAAGCAGCTTGCGCGTGACGTTGTCGATCGCTGCTATGTGGTCGGGATCGACCGCGTGGCGTAGGCCGAAGCCGTAAGCAATCAGAGCAGTGCCCAACAGGATCGGCTGTTCCCGAAACAGCGCGATCGCCCAAAGCCACGCGGCGACGTTGGCAACGACGAGCACACCATAGATAGCAACCGTGCGCCGGCGAAGGTCGGACGAACCGCTGACAAATAGGCGCCGGAACAGTTCGATCATGGGCCCCCCCGTCATCCGTGCAAGGTCGCCGGATCAATGTCGAGACGCAGCCGTTCGACCGGCTGTCCTGCGACAACATGACGGCGTAGTATCTCCTCCACATCAACCTCCGTCTCGTATCTATACCAGATGCCGTCCGGATAGATGACCAAGGCCGGTCCATGCTCACAGACATTCAGACAGCCCGCATGGTTTATTCTGATCCGGCGGACGCCCATCGCCATGCCCAAACGACACATGTAGTCACACAGTGCCCGGCTTCCTTTGCTGGCGCAACAGCCGCGCCGATGGGTTGCGGGGCGCTGATTGATGCAACAGAACACATGAACGCGATAAAGCGCTGACACTACTCCGCTGCTGACGCGAGCAGACTGGATGCAGCGCTGGCTTCATGATCAAAGATGCTTTTTTCCACGTTGATCGTAGCCACAACCCCATCCTCCACGATCATCGAATATCGTTGCGAGCGCTCTCCGAGCCCGAACGCTGAAAGATCGAGTGACAAACCAAGGCTGCGCGTGAATGATGCATCGGGGTCGCACAACATCAATACTTTTCCAGTCGCGCCATGTTCCTTTCCCCACGCCGACATGACGAACGGATCATTCACCGCGATGCAGGCGATTTCGGACACGCCCTCTTGCTTCAGCCGATCGGCTTCGGCGATGTAGCCCGGCAGGTGAGCGGTGGAGCAGACCGGCGTATAGGCACCAGGTAGCCCAAACAGTATGACTTTCTTGCCGGACAGCAGGGTTTTCAACTCCACGTCCTTGATCCCGTCCGCGGTCATCTGCTTCAAAGTCGCAGTGGGAACCTGATCCCCGGCTTCGATCGGCATTCGGATCACTCCTTGTTCTATCGGAAGAGGCAACCTGAAAGCCCGGCGGCGAATTCCTCGCGGTCCAGATGCTTTCCAATGACGACAAACTGGGTCATCCGATCCTCGTCTGGACCCCAGGGTCGATCGCGACGCAACGTCGTCAGCATGCGTACGCTTTGGAATACGAGGCGTTCCTGGAAGCCGTTCGCGTAGAAGATCCCCTTGGTGCGATAGAGATTCTCACCGCGGCTTTGTGCCATTTCGTTCATCCAGATCATCAGCCGGTTGATGTCGATCGGCCTGCGCTCCTCGAGGACGAAAGAGCCGATCGCCGCGTCGTGCTCATGCTCGTGGTCACCGAGAAACGCCGGGTCGACTTCAAGTTTCTGGACAAGGTCAAAGGCCCCGACATCGAGGATATCGGCCAGATCGATTTCCGCATTGGCGGTGTGATAGATCCTAGCCATCGGATTTAGTTGCCGAACCCGCGTCTCGATTTCCACCATTCGATCGGACGAAACGAGGTCCATCTTGTTGATCAAGATGATGTCGCTGAACGCGACCTGCTCGACAGCCTCATTACTCTGAGCCAGGTTTTGGTCGAGATTGACGGCATCGACCACGGTGACAAAAGCGTCGAGACGGATACCCGCCCTAACCTCGTCCGCGGCGAAAAAAGTCGACGCGACGGGCGCCGGATCCGCCAGACCTGTGGTTTCGATCAGGATACCATCAAGCGTGCCGGCGCGTTCCTGCAAACGGCTAAGCGTGTCGACAAGGTCGCCGCGGACCGGTGCAGCAGAGGCAGCCGTTGTTGAATTCCACCAGTTGAGCCTCCTCGTCATGGATGACGAGTTGACCATCAATACTGATTTCGCCGAACTCGTTGACGATGACGGCCAACTTTCGACCGTGCTGCTCACGCAGGATGCGATTGATCAGCGTCGTCTTGCCCGAGCCGAGAAAGCCGGTGACGACGGTCGCGGGAATGCGGGCATCGGTTTCGGGCACGATTGTAGCCTTTGGTGGGGTGCGGAGATTGCGGGGATCCGGTTGCCACCAAGATCCCCGCCTCGGTCGTTAAACTACTTCGCCATCGCAGGGACCCGCTTGGCGGCCTCGCCGCCTGGCGTCGGCACGACCGTCCTGGTCATGGCTGCGATGCCTTGCTCCATAATGACCTTGCGGTTGGGCGGCGGCAACTTGTCGCCCCGCAGTTCGTCGTAGGGAACCACGACCCAGCATGCGCAGCCCCAGATACATTCGCCGGCCATGCCTTGGAAGCGAATCGCCGGTTCCGACAGCATCGGTCCGATATCGACCAGCCATGCGTGTTCGTTCAGCTTGTCCTCCCACGACAGCTTGTCGTAGTTCTTCTGGCTCTCCCAGAAGGCAATCAGGTCGGTCTTGGCAACGCCGGGCAGGATAACATTCGCATAGGCGGTCAGTGCGTCGAAGAACTCATGATCGGAGATTTGAATGGTCGATTCCGAGTTCGAGCAGGTAGTTCTTGGTGATCATTTTCTTGAACGCCTCCGCCATGTGCTCGTGGCCCATGTTGCGGGATGCATAAATGAGCACTTCAGCGTAGTCGGTCTTGAAGCCTTCCTTTAAGCCGCTGTATTTCGGCGTGAAGTCGATCCACTGACTGATTACCGAATCCCATTTGGACGGCGCCTCACCAGGCAGGACCTGTACACCGGGATGGGTCAGCTTCGCGACGTCAAACAAGGTCCAGTTGCGGGACTTGGCACTGACCGTCTCATGGGGTGCACCGGTCATACCCGCCGGACGCATTGCCCGGAACAGATCCCGCCCGTTATCAGTGACAACGAAGCGCATAAAGGAGTTGGCGACAAATCGATTGGTCACCATCTGCTTGAAGTTCTGACGTATTTCCTTCTCGCCCGTGGTCGTGTAGGCAGTTAGACGTTGCCAACTTTGCTCTGGATTGACAACGAAGAAGCCGCCGGTAAACGGACTGCGGTACAGGTCACCCCAGACCGCTGTGACGCCAGCGTTCTTGTCGTCATCCAGCATGCAGTCAAGGTCATTCAATGTCGTGTACAGTGTCGGGCTGTTCTGATATATGTCCGGGTCGCCGGAATGCGGCAGCTGGCCGACGCCAATTACCGGAATCCGGCGCCCGAGCTTGACGTTCGAAAGATGCCGGGCGAGGTCCACGACCATTCCGCTGCCTGTCCCGCCGGCCATGCTGAAGCAGACCGTGACAAGTGACGGGAGCGTTGCCGCCTCGATATGACTGACGAACTTCTTCAGCGCCCCGTCCAGCGGCCGGTCGCCGGCGTAGTAGGCGTTCGCATAGATGCCTTTAGCGACGACACGGGGGAAGTGCTCGCCGGCTCTGGGCATGGTGAGCTTGTGCGGCACGTAGGATTCGAAGTTCGGGTTCCAGTAGTAGCGCGGATACTCAAGCTTTAGGAATTCGCGCGTGCGGTTCATTCCTTCGAAGAATTCCTCCTTGCCGGGAACGGGAAGTGCCACGGACTGGAACAGGAACCGCTCGGCCGGGATACCGCGTGACTCCAGCCGCTTGTAGAAGGATGCGGCGTAGTCGCGGACGACCTCCATGTCCTGATCACCGATATCGACGACCAGCGCGGCAAACCGGGCTCGCGGATCCTGCAACAGGTCCTCGATTTCTCCGGTGCGCAACAAGGCTTCGACATACCCTGCCCCGGTGCGTCCGATGCCGACAACATGCATGCAATGTGGCGCCTGAACCCCAGTTGCACTATGGTACAAAGATGCCGTCATTCCTCTTTCCTTTCAGTTGAAGTCAGCCTCGCCGATTTACCGCCTTTTTTCATAGCAGCAACTTTGTTTCCATCAACATCGGATGGAAAATGTTTCTGTCAAGTCGAGAAATCCCAGATCACGCAGAATATGCGCGACAGACGTGGCCCGCTGATTCGCCACGTAGAGCATGTAGTCTTCGACAAACAGGCCGGGATCGCGGGAGATCAGTCCTTCCTCTATGAGACTGACACCCTTCTCGAGATTGCCGCGATCCAGCGTGGCGCTCCAGATTGGCGATTCGATATAGATCGCCTTTTCGTCGGCGCCGGCGACCTGGAGAAATTTGCCACCGGTTACAGTTGGAACTTTCGCCCCTTTGCCATATTTTTCGATCACCATCGACCAATCTAGCGGCATGAACAGCTCCTGTTCTAGATAGACGCGAACTCTGCTTCGGCGCCGGCAGACTGCCCGGCGTTCTCGTTCGCAGCCGACTGTCCCCGGATATCGCTGAGCGGAACGGCGATCCAGCTTTTGCCTCCGCGGAGGCTTGCTCCGGCCATGCCCTCGAGCTGCGTTGACGGTTCGCAGAGCATGATGCCCTGGTCGAGCAACAATGCGTGGTTCAGCAGACGCTGATTTTCGTCCTCGGCATCATAGGCAGCCAACGACTGGTGAAACAGGCTCAGGTCGGTCTTGGCGATCCGGGGCAGAATGAACTGCGCGGCGGCTTGCCGACCGCCATCGACGACCTGCGGCGGAACTTCGGGGATAAAAGCACTTTGGATACCGCCGGCGAGATCAGCCGCGTCCGCATCCAGATCGCCTACGCGGATTTCAATGAACTCCGGACGGTAGGTCGGGAGCAGGCCTACCTTGTGCCGCAGGTCAGGGTCGACCGCATCGGTGAAAGCCAGCATGTGAATCCACTGTGGTCCCCAGGGCGTTCTGGCAGCCGAGTGCTGCGTTGACGGCGCGGCAACCCAATTGAGCAGCCGCAGTAATTCCAAGAGATTGCGTGCCTCGACGGGCGGTCAGCAAGGCCGCTATTTCTTTGTCCACGCGGATGTTTGTTGCCGCCAGATCCTGCGTCGCCTGCCAAATGTGTTGCTGCGGTATCATGATGAAGCCGGCGGTGAACGGGTTCCTGAACATTTCCCCGCACGACATGACCACGCCGCGGTTCTTGTGTTCATCGCCGAGGATGTCTAGTTCGCTTATGACGTTGAACAGCCGCGCACCGGTGTGGGCCGGTTGATCCCCCTCACAGGGAGCGATGCCGATGCCGGCTACGAGCGCCCGGCGGCCGAACAGTCCGTTTGATAGATGCCGGGCTAAATCGACCGCGATTCCGCTGCCAGTTCCCCCGCCCATCCCAAACACTATCGCGACGACCGCTTGAGATCGTTCCGTATCGATGGTTGTCGCGAAAGTCCGTAGTGCGCCTTCCAGAGTACGTGGCCCAGCGTAGTAGGCATAGCCATAGATCGCTTTCGCGACGGCACGTTCAAAATGTTGTCCCGCGCCCGCGGGAATTTGGGTCGCTCGAGGAAGCCACGGCTGGCCCGTTTCCATCCAGCGGTGGTTCGGGTATTCGAGCCGGAGGAACGTGCCATAGCGGCTTAATGCGTCGAACAGATCCTCGGGGTCTGGCACGGTTAATGCGACAGTCGTTACCTCTGCCCGCTCAGCCGGTGTTTTGGCTGCCAGCGCGCGCAGTTCACCCAAATCCTGATCGCCAATGTCGATAGCGAGGGCGGTAAACTTCGGGGCGTCCGGCTCCAGGTCTCGGATTATCTGACAGATCGCGTTTGCCCCGGCTCTGCCGATACCAACGACATGGGTGGTCAGCGGGATTGACTGATCGCCGCCAATGCGATGGACACCTCGCTTGAGCGCATCAAGTTTTCTGCGCTTAAGTCTTTCCTCCATCGACCCACTCATTACCGTTCGCGCCTCCGACAAAGTTGTTTATTCTGGATTGCGAAAGACAAAGTCACTCGTGCAGTAATCGTTCGACCTCACGCCACGGGAGGGACGAGATACCACTTCATCGATAATTGCAAAGTGTGTGATGGCCGCACGGGAACTATCGGAATGCCACAGGACCAACGCCATTGGTGATCCAGCATGCGAAATCCGTCTCAGCCCATCCATTCGGGAGCAGAAGGCGAATTCGATGATATGTCAAGCGGCCTTTTTCGGCTTGAGGAGCCAAGCTGCGACCTCGGGCGATGCGTTAATCCATTGCCCTTCGGCACCACAACAGCTTGTCTTCAGCTACATGATGTCGGATATCGCGAGCAAATTTGGACGCATCCGGTTGCGATACGAAAATTGAGATCAGGCTTTGGTCGTTCGGCTGTTCTGCCTTACCCGCCTATCAAGTTGATGTGAATATATACATATGACGGGCGACAATACTTTCTCTCGACTATCGCGGCTTGCTTTGCAGCCCTCGTACGTCCGAGTTACAAGTGGCTGTGTTTCTGTCGTTACGAACTAAGCTCGGTTCCTGCGCATCTCAGCGATAACGGCTTTTTTTTGCGCCGGCCCGCGCCAGAGCGAATGGTGGGCTTGGAAAGCCACGCGGCATGGGGTTTGCTCAGCGTCATGCGACATATCGTCTTGAAGAACGAAACCGATTGGGACGGCTGGCGTCGGGCCGCGCGCATACTGATTCACGCAGGTGCGGAACCGCGGACATTGACCTGGTCAGTTGGCGGCGAGACCGAGCGCCTGCCCGAGGCCTCCGGGACCTTCCACGTGCCGCGGGCGCTGGTATCGCTGGCCTCGGTAGCGATCCAGGCTCGGGAGCCGGACCGGTTTGGGCTGCTCTACAGCCTGGTCTGGCGGGTCAATGCGGGCGAAAAGCTGATGGAGGACGACAGCGACCCCGATCTATCCCTGGCTCGGCGAATGGCGCTGGCGGTGCGCGCCGACGCCCATCGGATGCGGACGGCCATCCGGTTCCTGCCCGTTGTCGGGGAAGATGGCCGCACGCGATTTGTCGGCTGGTTCGAGCCGGCGCATTTCGTGCTGCCCGCCAATGCCCAATTGATCGCGCGACGCCACCCGGAACTGGTGTGGTCGATCGTGACGCCGGACGGGGCGGCGCACTGGGACGGGTCCTCGCTGCTGTTTGGCTCCGGCCTGCGTCATGCGGCGGACGACGAGGCCCTGCAGGCGTGGTGGGAGATGCATCGCCACCGGTTACTGGAACAGGCGACGCCGGAAGTCTCGGTGCCGGAGGCCGAGGCGTTGGACGAGGCCCCTCGCCCGCCCGACCGGCCGGCGCTGGGTCCGGTGGTTTTGCACTCCAAGCCGGATCCGGCTCTGCAGCGGGCCGGGAAGGAGGCATTGGGCTGCCATCGCTGCCCGCTGCATGAGCCGGCAACGCAGACCGTATTCGGCGAAGGGCCGGCGGACGCAGCGGTGATGTTCGTCGGGGAACAACCAGGGGATCAGGAGGATACGATCGGCCGTCCCTTTGTCGGGCCGGCGGGCCAGATGATGGATCGTGCGATGGAGGAGGCCGGCATCGACCGACGCAGAGTGTATGTCACCAACGCGGTTAAACACTTCAAGTTCACGCCGCGGGGACGACGGCGCATTCACCAGACTCCAGAGGTGCCGGAGATCCAGGCGTGCGGGTTCTGGCTGGATGTGGAGCGGGTGCATGTCCGCCCCTCGCTGCTGGTGCTGATGGGGGGTTCGGCGGCGCGGGCGGTGCTGGGCCGGGCAGTGACGATCAGCCGGGAGCGAGGGCGGGTTTTTGCCGCGGCGGACGGGCAGCCGGTCTTCGTGACCGTGCACCCGTCCTTTCTACTGCGGATACCGGACGCGGCGGCAAAGGCCAGGGCGTATGACGAGTTCGTCCGGGATTTGGTGTCGATCCGAGAACTGATGGCTGGGGATTAGCTGGGTCTCATACCGGCCGCGTTCTGCTGTTGTTCAAGAGACCGCTTCCCCGAACGGCCGGCGGGATAAACCCCTCAGGCCGGGGGCCCATCAGGAAACCAAGGCCCCAGCACCTGCTCCTCGGCGAACGTCATGGTCTCGATCGCCACAACCGGCTTCTCGCCGTAATCTTTCAGCGTGGCCGATACGTCCTGTTTAGCAGCCGATGTTTCTTCGGCGATCATCTCAGCAACTTCCCGGCGCAGGCTGGGGCTGGTCTTCAGCGAACGCTCGATACCCCGTCGAGCATTCCGGATAGTGATTTTCCACCCGTTCCGGGGATCGATCGCAGGCGAAGCTTGCAGCTTGATCAGGTGCTCGATGACCGTGCCGATGTGGCTCTGAATTCGGTAGCGTTCCGATTGACCCACACTTTCGATCTCCTCGGCGATGTTCGGCCAGTCCAGTGCGCTGTCATTGACCAATTCGCCGGCGGCGCGGCGGCGCAGCAGATCGGCCTGTTCCAAGGACCACGCCAGGACGTCGGTCCCATAGTCGCTCATGACAGCGTTACCCCTCCACAACCACCTTGAAACTCTCGATCACCGTGTTCGCCAGCAGCTTTCGCGCCATCTCCTCGGCCGCGGCCCGAGCCTTCTCCGGGTCCGTCTCGGCCAGCTCAATCTCCAGAAGCTTCCCGGCGCGCACATCCTTCACGCCGGTGAACCCCAGTGAGCCCAACGCATGGGCAATGGCCTTCCCCTGAGGGTCCAGCACCCCGGACTTCAGCATGACCGTGACCAAAACCTTCACTGCATCAGCTCCGGCCCTTTGAGGTCGCGGGTCCCGGCTTCCGGCAGGATACCGAGGCGGCGGGCGACCTCCTGATAGCCTTCTTCCACGTTCCCGAGGTCGCGGCGGAAGCGGTCCTTGTCCATCTTCTCGTTGGTCTTGCTGTCCCACAGGCGGCAGTTATCCGGGCTGATCTCGTCGGCCAGGATGATCCGCATCTCGTCGTTTTCCCACAGCCGGCCGAACTCCAGCTTGAAATCGACCAGAGTGATGCCGACGCCCAGCAGCAGGCCGGACAGGAAATCGTTGATCCGCAGCGTCAGCGCGACGATGTCATCGAGGTCGGCGGTGTTGGCCCAGCCGAAGCAAGTGATGTGTTCCTCCGACACCATCGGGTCGTTCAACACATCGTTCTTGTAGTAGTACTCGATGATCGAGCGCGGCAGGCGAGTGCCCTCAACGATTCCCAGCCGCACCGCCAAGCTGCCAGCGGCGACGTTGCGGACCACGACCTCCAACGGAATGATCTCGACCTCGCGGATGAGCTGCTCGCGCATGTTCAGCCGCCGAACGAAGTGCGTTGGCACGCCAATCTCGTGCAGCCGCATCATCAGGGTACTCGCTGATACGGTTGTTCAGCACCCCTTTGCCGGTGATGATGCCCTTTTTTGCGCCATTGCCGGAAGTGGCGTCGTCCTTGAAGTATTGCACCAAGGTGCCCGGTTCAGGTCCTTCGAACAGGATTTTTGCTTTGCCCTCGTAGAGCTGTCGGCGGCGGGCCATAGGCGGTTTCCTTAGGTCGGCACCGCATCATGCGGAGTCGCGGTAGATAGGTCCCGCGGCGCGGCGGGTATAGCAGCGGTACCCAAGTCACAAAAGACCGTCTGAAATCTGGCCTCGTGCGGGGGACCTTGAGCGAACCTCCATATGGGTCGGCCAGAGATCGGAAGCGAGACAAAAGACGCGCAAACCGTTCCGAAACCGCCACGTGGCTCGACGTTGATCTGTTCCGCCGGCTCGCCGGTTCGGTCGGCCAGGATCGGAAGCCAGGCGCCCCAATCGTCCGGTCCACCGGGCTCGGTTGCCTGGAACCGAGGGAGGTGATGGGCGGTGCGCGGGCTGTTCAGGTCGTTCGGGTCGTAGGCGGTGATCATGGAAACACCGTGTGGAAGTGTCTCCGCCTGAGGACGGCCCCGCCCCCGTCCGCGAATGAAAATCGCCCCGCTGCGATCCGCCAGCACCATATTAAAGCCGCGCCAGTTGCTGGCGTCGAGGCCGGTGATCGCCTCGGCACCGGCGGAAGCGGTCTGATAGTCGAGCGCGATCAAAGGGAGTTCGCCTCGGCTGCGCTTGCCCAGGGCCGGTCCGAGGGTACCAGGCCGGTTCAGTACGGTGGCGACAACGCCAGATCGGTTCATCCCCATCCAGGTTCCCCCAGCCATACGATCCCGGCCGGCAACGGTACCCGGGTGTTCGGACCACCAGGCGTCCGGCGGATCCCAAGGGCGGTCTAAACGCTCGTCGCGATTGGCGGCAAGCAGGACAAAGCCAGGGCGGACAAGGACAACGACCGGTACACACGGGCCGAACATGGCGTGTGCGGAGGGGAAAGGCCAGCCTCCGGTTGTCGCCTTTTTGGCAACTCGTGTAAAAATGGTGCAACCACCCGCGGACCCCGGCTACACGGGCTGATCCGCGGAGTGGGCGGGAGCGATCGGCGATTTCCCCGAGTCTTGCACCCCAAGGGCGACAATGATAGTGCCGCGCAACTTTCTCAGGGGCTAGGGCATGGCATCGACCTACGAGACCGTGGCGGGGATCATCTCCGACACCTGCGACATTGAGCTGGAAAAGATTACGCCGGAAAGCCATGCGATCAACGACCTCGGCATCGACAGTCTGGACTTTCTTGATGTCGCATTCGCTATTGATAAGGCGTTTGGCATCAAGATGCCGCTTGAGCAATGGACTCAAGACGTTAACGCCGGGAAGGTAACGACCGACGAGTATTTCGTGCTGAAGAATCTCTGCGCCAACATCGATAAACTGGTCGCGGCGAAGGCGGCTTGAGCGGATCTTTTAGCATAATGCCGCGGTGACCTGATGCGCCTGGAATATTTCCAGATGATCGATCGGATCACCACGCTGGACATGCCCGGCCGGCGAATCGTGACGTCGTGCCAGGTGCCGGAGCACTCCCCTGTGTTTGAGGGACATTTCCCCGGCTACCCGATCATGCCCGGCGTCCTGCTGATCGAGACCATGGCCCAAACCGGTGGATGGTTGGTGCTCGCCGCGCACGGCTGCGCCAAGATGGCTTTCCTTATTCAGGTCGAGAAAGCCAAAATGCGGTCGTTTGTCCAGCCTCGCCAAACGCTGGAGGTCGAGGCCAGCCTGCTGCACGAGGGGTCCGGCTACGCGGTGGTCAAGGCCAGCATTACCGCGGACGGGAAGAAAGTGACGGAAGCCGAAATCCGCTATGGTATCGTCCCATTCCCGAATGAGGCCCTGAAGGCAGCGATGCTCGAAACCGCCCGCCGCGTTGGTCTGCCCGCGCAATTCATGTCCGCGGGACTTCCCAATGACGCATGAGCGCGACGCCCTCATCACCGGGATTGGCATCGTCTCGTGCCTTGGTTCAGGGGCGGACGCGCATTGGCAGGCCCTGAACAGCTTCACCCCGACGCTGGATAGCGAGAGCTTTCCGCCGTTCGTGGTGCATCCACTGGCGCCGCTGGATCTCGACAAGCAGATTCCCAAACGGGGCGACCAGCGGCAGATGGAAACGTGGCAGCGCATGGGGGTGTATGCCGCCGGCCTTGCGCTCGATTCCGCTGGGGTCAAAGGCAATACCGAGTTGCTGTCGCGGATGGGCATGATCGTCGCCGCCGGTGGCGGGGAGCGTGACTACGCGGTGGACTCGTCCATTCTGTCGGACTATCCAAAGGCCGCGAACCAAGGTGCCTATCTCAACGAGCATTTGCTGGGCGACCTACGGCCGACGTTGTTTCTGGCTCAACTGTCCAATCTGCTGGCCGGCAATATCTCCATCGTGCATGGCGTCATCGGTTCGTCGCGCACCTTCATGGGCGAGGAAGCCAGCGGCGCCGATGCCGTGCGCATCGCCTGTGCGCGTATCGCCGCCCGCCAAGGCGACATCATGCTGGTCGGCGGTTCCTATAACGCCCAGCGGCCGGATGTCCTGTTGCACTACGAGATGGGCGGCCTGCTCTGCCACCCGCCCTACGCCCCGGTCTGGGCGCGTCAAAGGTCCGGCGGCGGCATGACGCTAGGGTCGGTCGGCTGCTTTTTGGTGATCGAAGGCCGAGCGCACGCGGCAGCGCGGGGAGCGGAGGCATTTGCCCATATCGCCGCAATACGCACGGACCGTTGCCGCCGCCTGCCGGGCGAAGCGACCTCGAACGCGAAGGCGCAGTTCGCCGCGATGAAGGCCCATTTTGATCCCGCCGGAGCGGCAGTGGTGTCCGGCGCAACCGGGGTATTCGCCCCGACCGCCGAGGAACATGCTTTCCTCGCCGAGATCGGCGTCCCGGTGCGCGCGACCGCCACCGCACTGGGGCATTCCCTGGAGCCCTCGTTTCCGGCCAATTTGGCTTTGGCGGCGCTCGCTGTAAAAAGCGGCGCGCTGTTCCCGCCGCTGGAAGACGCCGAAAAGCCGATGACAGCGCCATTGACGCAGGCGCTGGTAACATCATGGGGTCATTGGCGCGGCGAGGCACTCGCCCTGGTTACGACAGCCTGAGGAAACCCGCGATGACACCAGACACCGATCATCTCGGTCGCCCGATCGTCGTGGTCACCGGCATGGGTGTCCTCAGTTCGCTCGGGCAAGGGCAGGCCGACAACTGGAAAGCGCTCACCGGCGGTGTTTCCGGCATCCGGCGCATTTCTCGCTTTCCAATCGATGGGTTGCGCACGACAATCGCCGGCACGGTGGATTTTATCGCCGTGGCGGAGCCGTCTGCTCCTGCCCTCTCGCAGCGTCTTGCGGAACTTGTGATGGAGGAAGCCGTCGCGGAAGCCGCCATCGGCCGCGCCGGAAATTTCCCCGGCCCGCTGTTCCTGGCGCTGCCGCCGGTGGAGTTGGAGTGGACCCAGCGCTTCGCCCTCGCCGCCGCCTCCGGCGCCGATGCAACCGTGACCTACGATGATCTGATCCGGGCGGCGGGAAAAGGCGGGTTCGAGTCCTTCTATCGCCGTTTTCTGTTCGGTTCGGTGGGCGAATACTTGGCGGACCGGTTCGGGACGAAAGGCTCCCCGGTGGCGACATCGACGGCCTGCGCATCGGGCGGGACCGCAATTCAACTCGGCGTCGAGGCGATCCGCCGTGGCGAAACCGACGCCGCCTTGGTCGTCGGCACGGATTGCTCGGTCAATGCGGAGAGCTTGATCCGATTCTCCCTGCTATCGGCGTTATCTACCCGTAACGACCCGCCGGCTTCAGCATCCCGGCCCTTCAGCAAGGACCGCGAGGGCTTCGTCATGGCAGAGGGCGCCGGGGCCTTGGTGCTGGAAAGTTTGAGTGGTGCTCGGGCGCGCGGTGCCGCGGTGTTGGCCGTGGTCGAGGGGTGCGGCGAGGTGGCCGACGGCTTTCATCGCACGCGATCCTCCCCAGATGGCAAGCCAATCATCGCCTGCATCCAAAACGCATTGGCGGACGCTGGACTGGCGCCGGAAGCGGTGGACTATATCAATGCGCATGGCACAGGAACGCCCGAGAACGACAAAATGGAATGGGTCGGGGTGACCGCGGTGTTCGGCGACCGGGCGGGCTCCATTCCGATGTCGTCGAACAAGTCGATGATCGGGCACAGCCTGACCGCGGCCGGCGCCGTCGAGGCGATTTTCACGATCCTGACGATCCGCAACGGCCTGCTGCCGCCGACGATTAACTACGACATCCCGGACCCGGCCCTGCCGGTCGACTGCGTGCCCAATTTTGCGCGGGAGGCGCGGGTACGGCACGCGATCTCCAACTCGTTCGGGTTCGGCGGCCAAAATGTCTGTCTGGTGCTAGGAACAGCGGAGTAGACTGCCTCGGCGGCCTTACCCCGAGGCATGTCGGCTCAGGATGATGGTGGCGTGGTAGTTCAGGATGCCGCCATTCGCACTGACCAGCACATAATCGTTCCGAGGCACCTGGCGGGAACCGCCTTGACCGCGAGCCTGAACCACCGCCTCCGACAGCGGCGTGAAACCCCACATATAGTAGCCGGAAAGCTGCCCTCCCCCGGTGTTGGTCGGCAACGCACCCCCAGGTCCAAGCTTGCCGTCCGCGACAAACGGACCCCCCTCACCTTTGGCGCAGAAGCCGTAATCCTCCAGCGTCACGAGCACGGTGTAAGTGTAGCAGTCGTAAAGCTGGCACGTGCCGATGTCGTTCCGGGTAATTCCGGCCATGCGAAACGCGATCTCCGCGGAACGCTTCGCGCCGGTCTCGACCCCGGGATGGCGGTCGGTGCGCAAATTGTCACCGGGCGCACACTGCGCGTAGCCGAGCACGTTGACCGGCGGCTGGCGAAGGTCACGTGCCCGTTCGGTCGAAGTAACGATCACCGCCACGGCGCCGTTCGAAACGAGGCAGCAATCAAGCAGCCGCAGCGGTTCGGCGATGAAGCGTGAGTTGTGATGGTCTTCCAGCGTCATCGGCCGTTTCATCTGCGCCCAGGGACTGAGCTGCGCCCACTGGCGCTGGCCGACGGCGATGGTGCCGAACTGTTCGCTGGTGGTGCCGTAAAGATGCATGTGCCGCCTGGCCGCCATCGCGTATTCCGGATTGGCGCCGAAGTTGCCGTATGCCGCGCGCAGCCCGACCATGCCGCCGAGCGGGAAGCGGTGCGGGCCAGCGTACGACTGGCCGGCGCCGCGCGTCGGCGACAACGGCGCATCGGCGTAGACCAGAACAACAACGTTCGCGAGACCCTCGCGAATTGCCATGCAGGCATACTGCATCATGCTTCCGGCGGTCGATCCGTAGGCACTCATGACGTTTACCAGCGTGAGGTTCTCGAAACCCAGCGTCATCTGCGCGCGCACGTCCATGTCGCCCGGAATGTTCGCGTTGATGAGCAGCCCGTCTACGTCGGTTTTGGCAAGTCCCGCGTCGTCGAGCGCGAGCGCGATCGCTTCGGCGGCAAAATCGACTGACCGGCGGCCGTAGATCTTGCCCATCGGGGTGACGCCAAGGCCCACGATAGCGCCCTTTGGCTGGTTCGGCATGGTTGCGCTCTCCTCGCTCAGCCGGCGGCGGGACGGAATTTCGGAAGGCGGACGTTTTCGCCGACATCTTCGAAAACGGCCTGAAGCGGCATGCCGATACGAAGCGCTCCGTTAGCGACGCCGACGACATTGGACGTCATTCGCACACCCTCGATCAGATCCACCTGAGCAACGTTGTATGGGACGGCGGAGGCAAATCCCGGGTTCATGACCTGGTGCATGATGGTGAAGGTATAGAGGCTGCCGCGCCCGCTCGCCTGCCGCCACTCGAGTTTTGCCGCGAAACAATGCGGGCAGCGTTCGCGCACCGGGAAGCTCCAGCGGTCGCACGCCGTGCAATGTTGCAGCATGAGGCGCCCCTCACGCGCGCCGTCGAAGAAAGGGGCACTGATTTCGTCCGGAACAGGGCATGGTTTGCCAATGGTCTGCGACATCACGTCTCCTCCTGATGCGAGGAGCGTAGCTGTGGGCCTAAAATGTGACAACGGCGGCTGCCGTGTGGCCTGCTCCCGCCAGTCGTATCGACTGAGCGCAACTGGGGCGGTCAGTGGCCCCCGGGCGACCGCTGGACGATGTTGCCAGCCCCCGTCACGAGATTGGCCGCTCCGCCGCCCCTGGAACCGGCGGCAGGCGTAGTCGCCACCTGCTGCTGCGCGATCGGTCCGGATCCGGTCGCCGATTGCTGCTGCACGACGTTCCCGTTGCCGACGGTGAGAGCAAGTGGCCCCTGATTGTTGATGATGAGCGGCGCGCCGCCGTCGGGCTGGGACTGACCTGCTTGGCGGCTGGCAGCCAGTGGCGTTCCAAGTGCGAATCCGGAAAGAAATCCGGGATCTCCGCGCAAGCGCGAAATGGTGTTCTGATTGGTTGCCTGATGATCGGCCGGCGTGAGGCCACCCTGCAGATCGTGTGCGGTCACAAACGGGGGGCGGGTGAACGGCAAGGGCCGGGCCAGTCCGACAGGTCCACCTTTTATGCCGGGGGAGAGCGCAACTCCTCCGGAATCTTGTGCCATTGCTGGCATGCCGAACATCAGCACCGCGAGCAAGGGAAGTCGGGTTGAAAACATCATCTTGCTACTCCTTCCTTCCCAACAAGAGCTCCATTTCATTCGATCGAAAGTCAGATTTCGTATCGGCTCATTGTTTCGGTGAGTCATTATCGTGTGGCGTCAGAGCCCGCTGCTGCTGGTGCTTGTGACGCCCGTTTGCGGAGGATGGGTCGTCCAGGGCTTCGTCATCGGCCGCTGCGCCCTCGTCGAAGTCCTGGCTTGAGGAATTCGATGAAGTACCCGTGCCGAAGGACTGGACGACATCGCCATGACCGCTGACACAGGTCTTTTTGCCATTAATGGTCTGGCAGGCCACACCATCGGAACCCGCACAATTGACATTGCCGTTAACCGATTGACAACGCAACGTCTCCGCCTGCGCAGACGATGCAAATCCCAGGATCGACAAGAATGCGAAGGTCGCGGCGCATGTGCAGCGGACCATGGAAGCCTCCTATCGGCCAGTCTGGTTAGAGATGCGCTGGTTGGCGGTCGAGGCGGCGCCGACCCCGACGTTGACGCCACGCGTGAACGTCGTCGTCGCCGCCGTTCCTTGTGGACCCGTGGCGTTAATCGTCTGACCCGCTGATGAACCGCGGCCGAGCCCCAGATTTACGCCGGTAACGACCTGAGTACTTACCAGCGGACTGCAATCAGACGACTTGCCGCCTCCGGCGGTTGCCAGTTTTTGTTGCGCCGAGGATCCGTTGCCCGCTGCCTTGTTGACCCCCACGGTGACGCTCGTGGAGGACATCTGGCACCCCCGGTTGGCGTCGATCTCACGCAATGTTACCGAGGGCTGACGCAGTGGCACGCCGCCACTGTCCTGCGCCGCGGCGGGAAGCGCCGCGGCCAGAGCGACGGCCACGATTGATGCTCGCAACATAGCTACACTCCTTAACTATACTGCAGTGACGACGCCAGCCCCGCGGTCGCCGCGTGGCTAGTGGTCCGATCCCGACAGAAGCATCGTTGCGGTCGAGTCAATCGGCCCACCAAAACAATGGCTAGTGGATATAATCTGGCGGCACTATCCGTCGGATTATATCCACTGGCGTGGCTGATCGCCGCCGGCGTCAGCAATCCCGTATCACTGACTGCCGGTGAAAATCTGCTGTGAGGCCGAGGATCCGGTGCCCACGGCCGCGTTATGGTTCTGACCGCCGTTGACCACGTTCGCGCCACGCCGGCCCGCCGTGCCGCCAAGCGTGACCACCTGCTGGTCCGCCTCGGAGAAGGCGCCCGTCGCACGGTTCGAGTTCAGGCCGCCATTGGTGACCGATCGGCCGGTGCCTGATGCGACGCCGCCCAATGTGGTGGTCGACTGGGTCGCCGTGCTGCTAAATCCGCGAGCCAGGTTGTTGTTGTTCCCCCCATTGGTGATCACGCGGCCGCGCCCCGTGGCTACGCCGCCCACCGTTGTGGTGTCCTGCCCGGCCAAGCTGTTAGCCCCAACAGCGGCGTTCCGATTGTTGCCGCCATTGGTGATCACGCGGCCCCGGCCGGACGCGGTGCCGCCAAGCGTTGTCGCCGACTGGTCGGCCTCACTCAAAGGGCCTCGCGCGAGGTTCGAGTTGTTGCCCCCGTTAGTGACCGAGATTCCGCCAGTCTGCTGGGCGCCGGCAGGCGTGGCGGAGACTACAGCAATGACAGCGAGCATCGCAAAACCAGAGAGAAGAGCTGAGCGCATGATGTCTGTTTCCTATTTGAAGGGCCGGACTCTTACTGTTCCGGATAGCGGTTGGCACGAGGTAGGGACTTAGGGAGCAATAGTGTTTACTGGCATATGCAATCTGTGGCTGAAAAGCCCATCCGCGCCACCAGTAAACGAAGAGCAAGCCTTGCAAGCCGATATTTGGACGCTGAATCCAAAACTTGACCGCGACTTCAAATTAGAACAATTTATATAGCGTAGCTTCCGCTAATTGATCGAAAAACATCCGATCTCGTTATTGTGAAGGGCAGCTTTAACGGAGCCGGCTAGCCTCGAAGGCTGTGAACTGCCTCAACTGCCACGTTGGGCAGAACGATACGAAATTGCGGCCAGCTTCGCTACGCGGCCTGCAACCACAAGGGGGACCTCACCATGTATAAGTATAGTATTAGTCGCTCGCGATTGACCCAGATTGCCGTGGTGGCGGGTGCGCTGTTCCTCGGCACTTCTGCTTTCGCACAGTCAGTGCGAATGTTCGACGACGCACCATCCATCGAACAACTCCGCAGCATCTTGATCCCGGAGAGTCAGGCCGGGGCGAGCCGGACGATCGTGATCCAACGGCCCGCTTCGAACGCCCTCCAGAGTCCGGTGCGGCCGGCCGCGGCCGAGACCGAAGCGCCGCCGCAGCCCCCGAGCGTTACCGCGGACCCGCCTTCGGCCAAGGTCGCCCAACCCGCGTCTGTGCCATCCACTGCATCGCACGAGTCCGGGCCGGTGACAGAAGTGGGCGCGGTCGCATTCCATATCAATTTTGCCTTCAACTCGGCCGAACTCCCTAACTCCGCGCACACCATGATCGATCGCGTCGCCCAACTCATGAAGGAGGCACCGGACCTAAAGCTGCGTATAGAAGGTCATACCGATGCCGCTGGCTCAGCCGATTATAACCTATCGCTGTCGCAAGAACGGGCGTTGTCGGTCGCCCAGTATCTGGCGGCGCAGGGCATCGCGCGCACGAGGCTCATTCTGGTCGGCAAGGGTAAAACCGAACCGCTGACCCATGATCCTTACGAGCCAGCCAATCGCCGCGTGCAATTCGTCCGGGTTGGTTGAGGGAATCGCCCGAACACCCGACATGCAGGACTGAAAACGGGTGCTGGATGGTGCCCGTGGCGCTAAGCCCTGGCACTACATCGCAGGCCCGACCGTCCTGGAACGGGTGGGCGGCGCTGATGCCGGCGTTGAGTTCGTACCCGCGGTACTCGGCGGCCTGGCCTTCCAGCGCCTTCCAGTGAAACCTCGCCGCTCCTATGCTTCTCAGACGAGGCCCGGCCAAGGTCGGGACGCTAGAGAACATGGAGGAAAATCCAAATGAGCCTGGCCACCGGAATGCGTGATCTATCCACTATGCTGCGGCCCCGCTCGGTTGCGTTGGTGGGAGCGACCGACCGTTCCATGTGGTCCCGAGCCACGTTCGCAAACCTCACCACGCTTACATACGACGGCCAGGTGCACCTGGTTGCCCGCCGCGGCGGCGTCGTGCATGGCCGCGCCGCCGCGACCTCCTGCGCCGCGATCGGCGAAAAAATCGATCTCGGCCTGCTCATGGTACCGGCATCCGCGATCGAAGAGGCGATGGCCGATCTGGGCGCGGCCGGCGCGCGCAATGCGGTGATCCTGACCTCGGGCTTCGCCGAAACCGGCTACGACGGCGCCGCGCAACAGCAAAAGCTGGCCGACCTGGCCCGCCGCTACAACATCTCCCTGCTCGGCCCGAATTGCCTGGGATTTGTCAACTTCCTCGACGGCGTGCCGCTGTGGACCGGCTCTATCCGAGCACCAAACCGGCCGGGTCCGATCGCGGTCATCTCACAGAGCGGCGCGACCGCGGGCTTCATCGCGAGCCTTGCCCTGCAGCAGGGTATCGGCCTCAGTCATATGATCTCGACCGGGAACGAGGCTGATCTCGACAGCGCTTCCTTTGTTAATCATCTGCTCGACGATGACCGGGTCCACGCGATCGCCATGTTCATCGAAACGATCCGTATCCCGCATAACTTTGCGGCCGCCGCGCAGAAGGCTCGGGCGGCGGGTAAGCCGATCGTTGCTTTGAAGATCGGATTGTCCGACGTGACCGCCCGCTCCGCGCAGGCGCATACCGGATCATTGGTGGGAGATGACCGCGTGTTCGATGGCGTTTGCCGTCAGTTCGGCGTCGTGCGGGTGAATTCGATCGAGGAACTGTTGTTCACCGCCGACGTGATCGCGCGCACCGGGGTGATCGGCAGCAAAGGGCTGGGGCTGGTCTCCGTTTCCGGCGGCGCCTGCGAGATCGCGGCTGATCGCCTGCAGGTCGAGGGGGTTCCGCTGCCGCCGCTGCCGGACGTTACGGCCAAAGCGCTGGTTTCGGTGCTGCCCAGCTTCGGCACGCCGCACAACCCGCTGGACATTACCGGCGGCGCGGTGCTGGAACCCGCACTATTCGCGAAGGCACTGGACATCATGGGGCACGAGCCGGCCTTTTCGGCGCTCGCGGTCCTGTTCGACGTGCCGGTGACCGAGGCGCTTGCAACGGAGTTCCAGCTTGCCTCGCTGCGCCAGATTTCGGCCGGCCTAAAGGGGCAACCGCTGCCGGCACTGATGGTCAGTCATTCGCTGAAGCCGGTCACCGAGGTCACCGAGCGGATCGTCTCCGATCTCGGCCTGCCGTACACCGGGGCGGGGATTTCTCTCGGCATGTCGGCGCTCGGCCGTGCCTGGTGGTGGTCCGAGCAGCTACGCCGCGACGTGCAACACTGGACGCCGCCGTCGGTGTCGGATGGTCCGGCCCAGTGGCCCATTGCGGAGCGGGACGTGCTGGATTATCTGGCGCGCCACGGCGTGCCGATCGTGCCCGCCTCGTTGGCGACAGACGAGGCCTCGGCGGTCGCCGCCGCCCGCGCGATCAACGGCCCGGTGGTGCTGAAAATTGCTTCAGTGGACATCCAGCACAAAAGCGACATTGGCGGCGTCGCACTTAATGTTGCGGGCGACGAGGCGGTTGCCGCCGGGTTCCGCCGCGTTATATCGGCAGCACCGGCTGGTGCCCGGGTGGATGGGGTCCTGGTGTCGCCGATGCGCGAGAGGGGGCTGGAACTGTTCGTCGGCTGCACCCGGGATCCGCAGTGGGGGGCGGTGCTTGCCGTTGGCCTCGGGGGTATCTTCGTGGAGATCCTCCAGGACGTGGCGTTGCGCGTGCTGCCGGTCACGGCAGCCGAGGTCCGGCGGATGCTGGGCGAATTGAAGGGTGCCAAGATGCTGGAGGGGCAGCGGGGGGTTCCCGCCGCCGATCTCGATGCCGTGGCCGAGGTGATCGCCCGCATCGGCGACGCCGCCGTGACGCTCGGCCCGGCGCTCGAGGCGCTGGACGTGAACCCGCTTTGGGTGCGCGGCTCTCAGGTGGAGGCGCTGGACGGGCTTGGCGGTCGCGCGCTCGGGCTAGCCTGTCTCTGAATGATCCAGGAACGGCTGCTTTTCGTCCGCCCGGGCCGGCGCAGGCCGGCGTAACTGCCGCCGTGCGGCACTTTCCGGCGCGGCTATGTCGGGTCAGACCTGCGATCCAATCCTAACCAGCGTTGTCCGGAGCCATGCCAAACCGAGATCGCCCGCTTTCTGCCGTGACCAGAGCATTGAAAGACGCCACGGCGCCACGCTGAACGGCAGTTCGTGGATTTCAACTGACGCATTACGCGCGAACAGCCGCCCCGCCCTGGCTCCCACCGACGCGACCATGTCGCTGCCTGGCAGTACCCGAGGGGATCACCAGCACGTGCGGGACGGTGAGCTTGATGTGACGCTCCAGTCCAAGCGTCGCCAGCGCCTCGTCGACCACCCCGGTGGCATCGCCCCGCTCGGTGACAAGCACATGCGGCAGCTTCACGAACGCGTCGAGCGTCATGCCGTCCTGAAGGTCAGGATGCCCACGACGCGCGATGCACACGAACCGCTCCTCAAACAGCGATTGCAGTCGCAGCCGTTTCGGCACCCGTGGATAGACGCCGAGTGCCAGATCGAGCTCATCAGCGTCCAGCAAAGCCACCGTCGCGTCCTTCTCCACGAAACGGAACCGCAGATCGACGAAGGGCGCCGTCCTCGCCAAATGGGCTGCTAGACGCGGCAGGATCAACATCGTTGCATAGTCGCCACCGCTGACATTGAACACGCGCCGCGAGGTGGCGGGATCGAATGCCACGGGCGGCTCCAGCGCGGCTCGGAGCTGCATCAGCCCCAACCCGACCTGGGTTTCGAGCTGCATCGCCCGCACTGTCGGCAACATCACCTGGCCGGATCGTACGAACAGAGCATCGTCAAACAGCGTCCGTCAGCCGGGCCAGCGCGCCGCTCATTGCCGGCTGGCTGATGCCCAGGCGCACCGCCGCGCCGGAAACGCTCCGCGCTTCCATCAGCGCCTCGAAGGCCACCATCAGGTTGAGGTCGATCTGCCGCAAATCCATGAAATCAATATACGATATCCGCTGAACTTATTGGCAAAAAACAATGCCGCATCCAAGTGAAGCGTCGGTTAGGAGCGAAATTCCATGAGCGCGACGCCCGAGCTTGAGCAAAACACCCGGCTGGTCATCGACCATTTCGAGGCTTTCGTGAATTGCAAGGACCTCGATGCCATCGAACGTAATCTCGATCCAGCATTTCTCGATCATGACGGGCCCGGCGGCCGTCCCGCCGATCGCGCTGCCGATCGGGCGATGATGGCCAGGATGCATGAAATGTTCCCTGATCTGCATGTGACGGTGCAGGACGCCGTAGCGCAGGGCGACAAGGTCGTGGTGCGCAACAAGTGGACCGGCACGAATGCCCAGACCGGCCAGCGAGTGGAATTCCACGGCTTCGTCATGTGGCGGATTGCAGGCGGCAAGATCATCGAACGTTGGGCGACAGTGACGCCGATGCAGGAGGTCGCGTTCGAATGGGGGGAGGAGTAGGCAGCATCGCCGGCCCGGCGCTCGCCTTGCTCGCCAGCCCCCACGCGACCGGCACCGTACTCGACATCGTCGGCGGTGGCCTGCTCGTTTGATCCGATTGAACACACAGGAGACCCAAATGCAGATACCCACGCGCGACAACGCCGCCGTTCTGTTCCTCGATCTGCAGGAAGAAATCGTGAAGAACAGCCGCACGTTGACGATCGAGCGGTTGCGGCGCAGCACAGGCGCTCTGGCGAAGCTGGCGGCGCTCCACAAACTTCCGGTGTTTCTGTCCGCGGTTCCTCCGGGGGGCGCCTTTCTTGACGCTGTGCTGACACCGCTCGGCGGTTCAGCGCCGCGCATGCGGACGCAGACCACGGCGTTCTCCGATCTGGGGCTCGTCGACGACCTCGCGGCCACGGGCCGGCGTGTCCTTGTCCTGGCGGGCGTGGCAAGCGAAATCGTCGTGCAACGCACGGCGCTTGACGCCCTCGCTGCGGGTTATGAGGTGCAGGTCGCCGTGGATGCCTCCGGTGGCGTGGATGCACGCAGCGAGGACGCGGCGTGGCGCCGGATCGTCGCGGCCGGAGGAGTCACCACTTCGGTCCCGACCTTTGCCGCCGAATTGACCGGCGATTTCACCACGGAGCTTGGCGGCGCCACGCTCGGCATCGTCTACGAGACTATCGGCGGATAAGTCATGGGTGGCTTCTCTGCTTCCCAGGCGATCATCGCGGCGATGATTACGCCTGCACTGTTGATCCTCGCATCCGGTTCGCTGATCGCTACTGCCCTGTTGCGTCTGGCACGTGTGGTCGACCGCGTCAGGAAGTTGGGCGAGTTGGGAGCGCCGATGAATTTCGCTGATGAGTTGCGCCGGCACCGGCGCCGGGCCGAACTCGCCGAGCGAGCTGTGCGTCTCTATTTTGCCGCCGTTTTATGTTTCGTACTGGCCGGCTTTGGCATTGCGATCGACCACTTCGTTGCGGATCGATTGACGTGGGTGCCTGTTGCTCTCACAACGATCGGAATGGGCCTGATCGTTGCTGGGAGCATTGCAATGCTCGCCGAGTGCCGCTCCGCAGCGGCCCAGATAGAAAGCGAAATTCTGGCCCTCGGAGCAGCCGCCGCGGATCAGCCCTGAAGCGACCGTCCGCTTCGTGGAGCAACGCAGCCCGACTGAATGACCAACTTAGTGAAGGTTTTCGGATGCCGTCAGGCGAACGAAAACCTTCAGCAGAGATGACACTGCCTTTCCTCGACGCTGCGGCTGATCCCCGCCAGCAGCCAGCCGAAAAACACCATGAGCGACCCGGCGCTGACCGCATTCAGCGTGAACAACGACGCATAAGCCTCCGGCGAGAACCGGATGAGCGGGATGTCCAACCGCCCCCGCGTCATGAGCCAGGCCACAAGTGGTAGAGCCGTCATCGCAAGCATCACGAACCGCTCCCGCCACGTGAACAGCATAGCGGCCAGCATCCCGCACGGCAGAAAAAGCACCTGAACACCAGCAGCCTCGCCCAGTATCATCGAGCAGAACACGACGTTTGCCACCGAAAGGATCACCATCGCCACCCGGCCGAGCATTCCCGACCGCCGCGCGATCGCCGGGACAGCAAAGAAAAGGATCCCCGAAAAAGCATCCGGGATGCCCACCCAGGCGTCACGACCGACGATCCACCACAGGTACAGCGGATAGTATGGCTGGTTCCAGGCGATCACCATTGCGATCGTGTTGCATGCCGAAACACGGGGATTGTCGCTCGCGGTATAGGCGCGCAGCCAGCGGAGCACGTATGCTTAGTCCCCATGTCCAGAATGCCGGTCGATATAAACCTCTTGGGCGACACCGGCCACCAGGGACCTACTGCGCCAACGGCCGCAACCGGAAATGGCTGACGCCCCATTCCGCGCCGCCAGCATGGTCGAACAGGCCGGCGGTGGCGAGGAAAAACAGCCGCCAGCGGCGTTTCCAGAGAACGGCCTCGGCGCTATAGATGTCACGCAGTATGTCCGTCACTGCAGACTCGTTTCTATCAAAGTTCGATAGCCAATCCCGCGCGGTCCGGGCATAGTGATGTCCGTTCCAGCGCCAATCGTCCTCCACATCGAACATTTCCGCCACATGCCGGATCAGCCCGTGGCTTGGCATGATTCCGCCGGTGAAGAAGTGTTGCGCGATCCAATCCTCCTTGTCTGCGATGTCAAACAAATACGGCGCCGAGCGGTGGCTGAATACGTGGATGAAAAGCCGTCCGTCCGAGCGCAACCAGCCGTGCACCCGACGAAGCAACGACTGCCAGTTCGTCATATGCTCGAACATCTCTACCGAAACGATCCGGTCGAACGTCTGATCGATCGAGAAATCGTTCATGTCGGCGGTCACGACCCGCAGGTTGCGAAACCCGCGCTGGGCGGCCTGCGCTTCGATATGCGCCCGCTGGCCATGGGAATTCGACACCGCGGTGATCCGAGCCGCGGGGTACTTCTCGGCCATCCACAGGCTCAGCGAGCCCCAGCCGCAGCCTAGTTCCAGAATGTCCTGTCCATCCGCCAGGGCGGCATGGGCCGCGGTCTCCGCCAACGCGTGTTCCTCTGCAACGGCCAAAGTATCAGTCGGGGTCTGATATAAACAGCAAGAGTATTTCCTGCGCGGACCGAGCACCAGGGCAAAGAATTCCGCGTTCAATTCGTAATGCTGAGCGTTGGCTGCGTCGGGGCGCACGGCGATGGGACGGCTCGACATCAGTTTGGCGAAATCGAGTCTCGGACGCCCCCTCGCCGCGGGCCAGTTTCCGGCGGGTGCGGCCCACCAGAAACGACACCGCGGCGGAGGTCACGGCATCGGTCATCGGCACGCGCTCAATGACATTGGTCGCTACGGTGACCAGGCTCATCCCGAAAGATCCTTTGGCGGCAGGAGGAAAAACGCGCTGACACGCGTCTGGTAGGCACGGAACGCATCGCCGCGCGACTTCAGCATCTGTTGTTCCAGCAGCGGGATCCCGGAGACATACACCAGCAGCCAGTACATAAAGGCCGGGCCGGAGAGCGCCAGCCAACCCCAATACCATCCGCCGGATGCGTCTATTGCGAGCAACGGATACGCGACCCAGCCGAGCCATTCGAAGAAGTAGTTGGGGTGGCGCGACCAACCCCATAGACCCGCATCGCAGACTCGGCCTCGGTTGGCGGGGTTTTTCTTGAAGCGGCGGAGTTGTTCGTCGGCGATCCCTTCGCCCGCGACTGCGATGATCAGCACGACGATGCCGGCAACATCCAGCGCTCGCGGAAAGGGTGCCGGATTATGCGCGGCCAGCATCATCGACAAACCGAGCAACGCGGCGGCGAGGGCCTGGACCTGCAGGAACAGGAAGAGGCGGAATTGGAACCGAGCACCCCACTCCTCACGCAGCGCGGCGTAACGGGCATCCTCCGGACCCCGCACCGAGCGCTGCGCAATGTGCGAACCCAGGCGAACTGACCAAATCGCGATCAGTGTGGCGACGACGATCTGTCGCGTCGTGGGTCCGTTCGGAACCAGCGCCAGGACCAGCCCGGCGAGGCCCATCCCGAACGACCAGACCACGTCAACCCACCCGGAGTTGCCGGTCACGCGTTGCAACACCCAGGCACCGGTCATCACCACCGACAGCAGGATGGCCGCGCATATGAAGGTGATGATCATCGGGATGCGGTTTCTCCAACCGTCGCGGGTGCCGAACCGCTGAGCATCGCCGGCCGGATCGACCCTCGGTCGCTTTGGCTGAAAGCCCGTTCGGCGGCTACCGTCCGACCTGCGTGCTGATCCAGAAATCCCGTCGTGTCCGCGAACGTCGGCGCGAGCCAGCGCAATACGCCGGCCATCGCACCGATGATTTTGGTGTGGTTGACGCCAGGATAGATCCCCTCGCGCACCGCCCCGCCAGCCCGGCGAATTGCCGCCGCCAGATGCTCGGTGTTGCGCGGCAGGACCGTGGTGTCAGCACTCCCGGCCAACAGTAACATTGGTGGGGCGTCACCGCGTGCGAAGCTGATCGGCTGGCTCAATCGCAGATCCCCCGCCGGGGCGAAGATGTCCTCGAGTTCGGGATCGTGCAGCGGCAGGAAGTCATACGGGCCTGCCAAACCGATCGTTCCAATGACGTCGCGATCCGGGTCCAGCCCCTCCGCGCCAAGCCATTGCTTGTCCAACGTCAACATCGCCACGTTATAGGCCCCGGCGGAGTGCCCCATCAGGAAAATCCGACCCGGATCGCCACCATAGCGTGCGATGTTTCGCTTGACCCAGGCGACCGCGGCAGCGTTATCCTGAAGGAACGTTGGAAATCGTACCTGTGGAAATACTTGGTAGTCTGGCACCACCGTCAAGAAGCCGTGCGCTGCCAGCGCCGCGGCGACGAAACGATATGTGCCCTTGTTGCCGGCCTTCCAACCACCTCCATAGACGAACACGACGACCGGTGCCGACCTTCGGCTCTCCGGCGAATAGATATCGAGTTCATGCCGGTCCCCCGGAGCATACCGTACGTTGCGCGACTCCTGTATGCCGGCCCTCGGCGCCAGAGCGTTGAGGACCGTGACCGGAGAACAGGCGGACAGTGCGCCGAGCATCGCGACCCCCAAAACCCAACGCGCCATCATCACCTCGCCCTATCGTTGCACCGAACCCAGCGGGCGACCGGCCGTCGCATGGCCCGGACACTGCTACGGAAGACCGACGCGGTTGGATCATGTCTATCAGGTGATCCAGTCGCTCTGGCGGTGCGTAACACACTCATCGTTGAGACCACACTACATCGCGATGGGGCAGCATGTCGGCAGAGGGGATGGAGATCGCGGTCGTCGGCAGCGGGATTGCCGGTCTATCCGCGGCCTGGCTCCTGAGCCGGCGCCACCGCGTCACGCTTTATGAGAGCGCGTTCCGCCCGGGCGGCCACAGCAATACGGTCGATGCCGCGGGCGTCGCGGTTGATACCGGGTTCATCGTCTACAACGAGGCTACCTATCCGAATTTGACGGCGCTGTTCGCCCATCTGGGCGTCCCTACCAAAGCATCGGAAATGAGCTTCGCCGTATCGCTGGATGGCGGCGACCTCGAATATGCCGGAACCGATCTAGGTGGACTATTCGCTCAACGCAAGAATATCGTCCGGCCGCGCTTCTGGTCGATGCTGCGGGATCTGCATCGGTTTTATCGCGACGCCCCTCGCCGTGTTCCTGGCCTGTCACCATCCATCACATTAGGCGAGTTCCTGGATGCGCATGGCTACGGCGAGGCATTTCAGCAGGATCATCTGCTCCCCATGGCTGCCGCCATCTGGTCGGGTTCGGCCGCGTCGGTGCGCGACCTCCCTGCCCTGCACTTCATTCGGTTCTGCGATAACCATGGCTTGTTGAAATTTACCGGACGCCCGGTCTGGCGCACTGTCGATGGTGGCAGCAGGGAGTATGTGAACAAATTGCTGGCCCAGATCAGCGAAACGCGGCTCGGACGGGCAGCACAGTCGGTAAGGCGACAGTTCGGTTCGGCTGCGGTACGGGACTCGTCCGGCGATGAACAGGTGTTCGATCACGTGGTGCTCGCTTGCCACGCGGATCAGGCACTGGCTCTGCTTGACGACCCAAGTGATGACGAAGGCAGGCTGCTGGGAGCGTTCGGCTACACTCGAAACCGCGCCGTGCTGCATAGCGACGCGAGCCTGATGCCCAGCCGGCGCTCTGTCTGGGCGAGCTGGAATTACCTGGGCCGGCGCGCGCGCACCGACGAGCTGGTGGTAACCTACTGGATGAACCGGCTGCAGGATTTGACCGACGCCCCACCGCTGTTTTTGACGCTCAACCCGGTTCGAGAGCCCGCGACCGCAACGGTTCTGTGGGAGGATGTTTACCACCATCCGCGCTTCGATGCCGAAGCGATGCGTGCCCAGAGCAGCTTGTGGTCGTTGCAAGGCCAGCTACACACGTGGTTTTGCGGCGCCTATTTCGGTGCCGGTTTCCATGAGGACGGCTTGCAATCCGGCCTTGCTGTCGCGGAGCAATTGGGCGGCGTCCGCCGTCCCTGGTCAGTGCCGAACGAGAGCGGGCGCATAACCGTCACCCCAGTGCAGATGCCGGAACTGGTGAGATGACATCGGCGCTCTATGCCGGGACGGTAGTCCACCAGCGCTTCAAGCCGCGGCAACATCGCCTGCGCTATCGGCTGGCCCAGATACTGCTCGACCTTGACGCGATGCCGTCCCTGCGGCTGTTCTCGCATAACCGTTTCAACTTCGTCAGCTTTTACGATCGCGACCATTTGGACGGTTCGGCGGCCGCCCTGCGCGGCCAGGTCGAACAGGCTCTTGTTGCCGCGGGTCTGCAGCCTGATGGCGGAGCGATCCGGCTGCTGTGCATGCCTCGCATCTTCGGGCACGCGTTCAATCCTATCAGCGTGTTCTTCTGCCACCGCCGCGACGGTTGCCTGATGGCGCTGCTGTATGAGGTGAACAACACGTTCGGCCAACGCCACTCTTATCTGATCCCGGTCGTAGGGTACTGATGAGGGCACCATCCATCAGCATTGCGACAAGGCGTTCTACGTATCGCCCTTCATGCGTATGGACATGATGTATGCTTTTCATGTCGTGCCGCCCGGCGAAACCACCGCCGTCGTGGTTCACGGCGACGATTCCGCGGGCCGGGTTATTACCGCATCCTTTACCGGACAGCGGCGCGCTTTGTCCGATGCCGCCCTGGTCCGCATGTTGCTGCGTCACGGACTGCTCGGCCTGAAAGTCCTCAGCGCGATTCACTGGGAAGCGGCCAAGCTTTGGCTCAAAGGGCTTAGGATACAGCCTAGACCGTTGCCGCCGGACCAATCCATCACCATCGTTTCTACCAATCAAGGCTGACCAATGTCCGAGGCATCGACCGACGGGTCCCTTTCGCTTGCGCCCGCTTTCCCTGATCTCGCCCCCGATCTTGGCCCGTTGTCGCGCTGGCTTTCACGCATGGTGTTGTCGCGCATCCATATCGGGCGGCTGACGATCGTCTCGCCGTCCGGAATGCGGCTGTCGCACGGCACCGATCACCGCGCGGAGGGCGTCTTGATCCTGCGCCGCTGGCGGACCTTGCGGCGGCTGCTGTTTCAGGGCGACATCGCCGCCGCGGAAGCATTCATCGACGGCGACTGGGACAGCCCCGATCTGGCCGCGCTGATCGAACTGGCCGGGCTCAACATGCCGACGTTGAGCGAAACATTCGATTCGAACTGGCTGCAGCGGTTGCGCAACCGGATCAGGCACCGGCTGAACGCCAATACTCGGCGTGGCAGCCGGCGCAACATCCGGCATCATTACGACTTAGGCAACGAATTCTATCGCACGTGGCTGGACCGCGGCATGAGCTACTCGTCGGCAATTTTCTCCGGTCCAGATCAGACCCTGGAGGATGCGCAGACCGCCAAGCAGCAACGTGTCATCGAACTGCTCGAAGCGAAGCGCGGCCAGCAGGTGCTGGAGATCGGCTGCGGATGGGGCGGCCTCGCCGAGCAATTGGTGCAGACGGTGGGGTGTGATGTGACGGGTGTGACCTTGTCGCCCGCACAACTGGAATACGCCACCGCCCGCCAGTCTGAAGCAGGACCGATCCGGCAACGCCAATCTTCGGCTGCAGGACTACCGCGACGTCCAGGGCGTGTTCGACCGGGTTGTTTCGATCGAAATGATGGAGGCGGTGGGCGAAGCATATTGGCCCACCTATTTCGCGACGTTACGCGATCGATTGAAGCCCGGCGGGCTCGCCGTGGTCCAGGCGATTACTATTTCGGAAGACAAGTTCGAAGGCTATCGCCGCTGCACCGACTTCATTCAACACTATATCTTCCCTGGCGGCATGCTGCCAACGATCACCGAGATCAAGCGCCAAGCCGAAATGGCCGGACTGCGCCTCCGATCAACCGAGACGTTCGGCGGCAGCTACGCCCGAACCCTAAGCGAATGGCGCAAGCGGTTCCACGCGGCATGGCCCGAGATCGCGTCCCTGGGCTTCGACACGCGGTTTCGTCGCATGTGGGACTACTATCTGGCCTATTGCGAGGGCGGTTTTCGCGCCGGAACCATCAATGTCGGCCTTTACGTATTGGCAAAGCCCGCATGTTCGGTCGCCGATCGTTGCTTGCCGGCTTGACCCTGCTGCCGCTTGCGCAAGCCC
This sequence comes from uncultured Alphaproteobacteria bacterium, assembly GCA_963778125.1. GTDB lineage: Bacteria > Pseudomonadota > Alphaproteobacteria > Acetobacterales > Acetobacteraceae > Rhodopila. Next base: position 116,447 of record CAVZTH010000005.1, read on the forward strand.
GCGCCGCGCTGCCGATCCCGGCAAATAACAGGCTGGCTTTTCATATCCTTCGGAAGGGCAAGGACGATCGGTGAGCATTCGGTCGATTTCGTCCAAGCCGGAGAGGCGCTGACCGTCTCGGTCGCCGCTGATATCGTCGTGAACGCGGACCCGCAACCCGAGCCGATGCTCGTGCCACCTGTCAGTCCCGCGTGCATCTCCTCGCCGTTTGGTCCGCGCGCGCTTGCGAAGCATCCCCAGGCGGGCGCGGGCCGCCCCAATGTTGGCTCAAGGCAAAAGAGCCGTCGCAGCAGGCGAGAAGTGTTGTCGGAAGATCTGGAGTCACAGCGGGCACGAACGTATATTTTAAGATGCTCGTGGCCGGAAGCCGGTTGATCCGGCTCCGTATTTGCGTGTACCAACGTGCGACCGCGCGCGATGAGCAAACGTCTCGGTCGCGCATTGCGTTGACCGCCAATCGTGGTCAACGCGGTCGCGGTCAACACTTTGGTGACAAGGCAGTCGCCGGTATCAGAGCGGAATTTCTGTCGAGCGTCGGGCAAATCGAGGCAGCCGCTAATTATTCAGCATGGTCGGGATCAGAACGGGTATCCTCCGTATCCAATTATTTTCTGAGCGAATTCACTTCCAATATATTATAGAGACACCTGAGGAACTGCCTCGTATACTCCTTGACGACCACGGCAAACTCGCTGGCTGATTCAATCTTTCTTTATCTTGACGGTGATGATACCGTATTCACGTGAACGGGCAGTGGCACAGTCCAGACAGTCGTCTCAACCGCCAGAGACTCGTGTGGCGGGTGTCCGTGGCGGCGGTCCTATCCATCTTTGGAAATATCTCACTCGCGGCGAACATGTGTTCCTCTCTAGATGGCCAGAAATATTGCTCCTGTGAGTATAATCAAAGATGTAGCAGCACGGAAAATTCCTGCAATTGTACCCTCTATGATTCTCAAACGCCGGTTCCGGTTCTCCGATCTCAGCCGCCGAAGAATGTTGACCATGAGAGCGAGCCATCAGCGGGTCACCGTCCGCTGCAACAGCTATCAATCCACCACGACCCAAAGCCATCCCCCCCTGTCGATGACGGCCGAACGGGCGCACCCGGCGGAATGCGGTTTCAAACACCGCGATCGGAAATCGGCCCCGACCCGAAGCCACCGGCTGAGGACGAACGAACAGCCCGCGAATATGTGCAACTCGCTCAGACGGCGATTGCCAAAGGCAAGGTAGCCGACGCAGTCGAGTTGATTGAGAAGGGGCAAACGCGCTTGCTGGATCGGTCGGTAGAGTTGGATCGGACTTTTGACCCCATCACGGACAAGTCAATTCAAGATTTATCAGCCGCCAAGCGAGCGCTGCTGACCAAGGATCCGGCGGCTGCCCTGAGAGCATTAAATTCCGCATTGGCCGCGATTAAATAAGGCCTGCGGGTTTCCGCGAAGGATGGGATCCGAAGTCCGCTATCTGCGCGCCAATATTACCGCGCCGGCTCCGCCATCCCGTGCGTTGGCGCCTCCAGCCGGGTGTTGGCATATCGCTTGGCCAGCCATGCGCAGACCATCAACTGGATCTGGTGGAACAGCATCAGCGGCAGCACGATCAGCCCGACCGACTGACCCGCCAGCAGCACGGTGGCCATCGGCAAGCCGCTCGCCAGGCTCTTTTTGGAGCCGCAGAACACGATGGTCACCTCATCGGCGCGGGAGAAGCCCAGGAAGCGGCTGCCATAGGTGGTGATCGCCAGCACGGCGGCCAGCAGCGCGGCATCGACCATCATCAGCCGGCCGAGATCGGCGAGACCAAGCTGATGCCAGATGCCCTGGGTCACGCCCTCGCTGAAGGCGGTATAAACCACCAGCAGGATTGACCCGCGATCGACCAGACCAAGCAACTGCTTGTTGCGTTGCGCCCACTCGCCGATCCACGGGCGGGCGAGCTGGCCGGCGAGGAACGGCAGCAGAAGCTGAACCAGGATGTCGCCGGCCCCTCTGATCGAGAAGCCGCCCTGCGAACTCAGCAACAGCCCGGCGAGCAACGGTGTCAGCAACATGCCCAACAGGTTGGACAGCGTGGCCGCGCACAGGGCGGCGGGCACATTGCCACGAGCGATCGAGGTGAAGGCGATGGAGGATTGGACTGTCGACGGCAGCACCGACAGGAGGATCAGACCGGTCCAAAGCGGACCCAGATCAGGAGCCGTGGCGCCAAGGCGTGCGCGGTCAACACAAGCGCGGGAAACAACAGGAACGTCGACGCAAGGACAATAGCATGCAGGCGCCAGTGGCGCGCGCCGGCCAGAGCGGCTTTCGGCGCGAGGCGGGCGCCGTGCAGGAAAAACAGCAGCGCGATGGCAATCGTCGTGAGGTGGCCGGCGATGACCGCGCCAAGGTCATGCACCGGCAGCAGCGAGGCCAGGCACACCATGCCAACGATCGCTGCGATATAGGGGTCGATCGGTAGCCGGGACATCAACGTCTTGCCGGGCATGGCTTCGATCTCCTTATGCGATGTCGCAGGGTAGAATGATTTTGGCTTATTGTGAACGCGTCTGAGCGGCGTTATTGTTATCGCGTTTCATGATCACAGTGCCGAGCAAGGCGCGTTCTCAATGTTCGACCCCGTTCACCTGGAAAGCTTCCTCGCGGTCGCGCAAACCCGCAACTTCACGGAGGCGGGGCGCCGCCTCGGGTTGCAGCAATCCACCGTCAGCCAGCATATCCGCAAGCTGGAGGACGCGTGCCGGCCGCCGGCTGTTCGTGCGCGACACCCACCGCGTGACGTTGACGCCGGACGGGGAGGCGATGACCGGTTTCGCGCAAACCATCCTGGATACCAACCAGCGGGCACGTCGCTATTTCGCGGGGTCTCAACTGCGTGGCCGGGTGCGGTTCGGCACGTCGGAGGATTTTGTCAGCACGCGCCTGCCCGAGTTGCTGCACGACTTCGTCCGTCAACACGCTCTGGTGGACCTGGAGCTGAAGGTCGGCGTCAGCGCAACCCTGTATGAGCATCTGGATGCCGGAGAGTTGGACCTGGTGCTGGCGAAACGACGTCCCGGCGACGACCGCGGCCAACTGGTCTGGCGCGACCGGCTGGCTTGGGTCGGAGCGCCGGCGACGCAGGTTGGCCCGCCGGTCCCACTGATCCTCTTCAACCCGCCCAGCATCACCCGGGCGGTGGCCCTGGAAGCTCTGGAACGAGCCGGTCTGACCTGGCGCATCGCCTGCACCAGCGGCAGCCTGAGCGGCCTGCGAGCGGCTTGTCTGGCGGGGCTGGGCGTCACCGTCCATGCCAGGGGGCTGCTGCCGGAGGGGCTCGTGGAGATGCCCGCTTCCCGGCGCCTGCCGGAGCTGGGCGACGTCGAATTCGTGGTCCTCGGCGCTCGGTCCGGCCTACGTGGACCGGCGGCCGCGTTGGCCGAGGCGATCCTGGCAAACGGGGACCGGTTGCAGCGGTCGGTATAAGCGGCGCGCGCTCGGTCTGTTCGAAATCAAAGGAGGTATCAGCTGCCCACCAGCCGCTCGCGGATGTCGGCCAGATGTTCACTACCCCAGTAGATCTCGCCCGCCAGGACAAAAGTTGGAACCCCGAAGACGCCATCGGCTTCGGCCTTCCGGCTGATTGTTGCCACGTCCGAGCGCAAGTCTTCGGACCGGGCTTGGAAGGCGGAGCCATCGGCACCGGCCTCGGAGATGATCGCAGCGAGGGCCTCGGGAGCCTCGATGTTGAGGGCGCGTTGCCAGAAGCGCTCGAAGACCCTGTCGTGATAGCGGCGGAAGACTGCGTCTCCGGCCTGCTGAGCGAACAGCATGCCCGCGGCTGCGAGCGTGGAGTCCCAGATTTTCTGGGGCCCGCGGATAGTCAGCCCGCGCTTTCGGGCCTGACGGCGGCAATCCATGTAGCTGTAGCGGACGCGCCGCCACTGGTGAGCGTTGCGGTCCTGCTCAAGCACCGCTCCGGCGGCATCTACCCGGGCGGAGCCGAGGAAGCTGGGGATGTCCAGGATGTACGGACGCCAGTCGAGCCGGATCGGAAGGTCTCGCTCAAGTTCGTAGGCAAGGTCCTTGGCGAGATAGGCGTAGGGGCTCTTATAGTCGATGTACACGGTGACAATTTGCGGTGCGGTCATCGGGGTTGGTCCGGGAGCTAAAGAAGTCTGCATTGCCAAAACAGTGAGGAGCGATATTCCGAAATCCTGAAGCGCACCGCAACACTCACGGCCAATTGATCTTGGGATTGCGGGCAGTAGTCGACCTCGGCAACCCCGAGGGTCCAAAAGTTCAATCCAAACACGAGATGTCTGATGTGATTCCAGTATCGCACAGAAGCGCCCGCTTAAACATCTCTGGGGAGGGTGTGACATGGTTGAAATCGTTACTCTCGACGGAGGCCGAGCCAGTCTCGGCGCATCCGAGATCGCAAGCTTGCGGAACAGCTTGCGTGGTGGCCTGATCCTGGCAGGCGACGCTACTTACGAGAACGCGCGGCGCGTCTGGAACGGCAACGTCGATCGCCGGCCGGCGGTGATCGCGCGCTGCGCCAACACCGCGGATGTGAAGCGCGCGGTGAGCTTCGCCAGTTCGAACGGCCTGTTGGTATCGGTGCGCGGCGGCGGCCATAGCGCGCCGGGCTACGGCACCAATGATGGCGGCATGGTGATCGACCTCTCGCCGATGAAAGCCATCCAGGTCGATCCGGCCGGACACAGCGCCCGCGCCGAGGGCGGCGTGCTGTGGCGCGAATTCGACGAGGCGACCCAGGTGCACGGCCTCGCCACCACCGGCGGCACCGTCTCCAGCACCGGCATCAGCGGGCCTGACCCTGGGCGGCGGCCTGGGTTGGCTCATGGGCAAGCACGGCGCCTCAGTGGACAACCTGATCTCGGCGGAAATCGTTACCGCCGACGCCGAGCTCCGCGTTGCCAGCGCGACACGCATCCGGATCTGTTCTGGGCATTGCGCGGCGGCGGCGGCAATTTCGGCGTCGTTACTTCGCTGGAGTACCGGATGCATCCGGTCGGTCAGGTGTTGGGCGGAATGGTCCTGCACACACTGGACCGTGCCGCCGAGATGTTGCGCTTCTACCGCGATTTCTGCGCTACGCTGCCGGACGAGGCCGAGGCATATGCGGGACTGCTGACCTCCCCTGAAGGCGTCCCAATGGCCGCGATGGTGTTAGGCTATAACGGGCCGATTGAAGAGGGCGAACGGATCCTCGCTCCGGCCCGCCGGTTCGGTCCTCCGGCCGCCGATATGGTGGCGCCGATGCCATATTGCACGCGCCAGACCATGCTCGATACCCATGGCGCCGAGCATGGTCTGCACCGTTACTGGCGTTCGGCCTTCACCGAACAGATCGTCCGACGACTTGATCGAAGTGATGGTGGATGGCGCCGCCCGGTTCAGTTCGCCCATGAGTGCGCTGTTCCTGTTCCATGTGCATGGTGCCATCACCCGCGTGCCAGCCGACGCAACGGCGTTCGGGGCTCGGCGGACGCAGTGGGACTTCGATGCCATCGGGCAATGGGCGGACGGCTCCGAAAGCGCCGGGCACATCGCCTGGGTGCGTGAGCTATGGGGCAGGCTGGATCCGTATTTGAAGGGCAGCGCCTACGTCAACCACATCGCCGCGGACGATCAGCCGGAGAAAGTGCGCGCCTCGTTTGGCGAGAACCATCCTCGGTTGCGCGAGATCAAGGCGAAGTATGACCGGGCGAATTTGTTCAGGGTTAATTCCAACATTCCGCCCGCGTAGAGACCGGGCGGCTGCCTGGGCGGGGGCGTTAAGTATTCCACAGACGCGGAGCCGAGACGCAGCGTGCCACCCGCGATCAGAACGTCGCCTCCGCCTCCATCGCCAGATGCCCGGTCGCATTGCGCGCCCACAGCGCCACGCCGCTCGCCGTCCGGTGCGCCGTGCACCGAAAACGGCGCAATATCGAACAGCGGACTGACCGCCCGGAACCGGAACGTCGCCACCGCGCCGATCCGTATTCCGCCGCAACAGGTCGATCAGCAGCGTCGCGATCAGCGGGCCGTGCACGATCAGCCCGGGATAGCCCTCGGTTTCGGTCACATAGCGCCGGTCGTAATGAATCCGATGGCTGTTGAACGTCAGCGCCGAGTAACGAAACAGCAGCGGATCGGTCGGCACGATCTCCCGCCGCCACACCCCGTCCGTCCGCACCGGCTTGCGGCGCGGCCGGAGCCTCGTCCGGCCGCGGGCATGTCGCGATAGACGATGTCGTGCTCTTCCACCAACGCCAGCCCATTCTCGCCCGAGACCTCGTGCTCACCAGCACGAAGCACAGCGCGCCATTGCGGCCGTGCTTGACCGTCACGTCCTGTACCGTGGAAGTCCGGGTGATCGCCTGATCCACCCGCAACGGCTGATGGAACGTGAACCGTCCCCCGGCCCACATGCGCCGCGGCAGCGGCACCGGCGGCAGGAACCCGCCCCGCGCCGGATGCCCGTCCGGTCCCAGAATGGACTGTCGCGCCGTCGGCAGGAAATACAGCCAGTGCCAGAGCGGCGGCAGCGGATCGCCGGCCGCCGGCGCAGGATCGTCCCGGTCCAGCGTCGCCGATAGCGCGGCGATCGGAAACCGCGTGACCTGATCGTGCAGCGTCTCCTGCCTGCCGATCCAGCGACCGCAGATGCTCGACATCCAGTTCGGTCATTCAGCAACTCCTTCGCCGCGGCCCGCGCGCGCGCGGCGCCCTGCGCGGGCCATGTCGGCGCACAGCCCGGTATAGGCGGTCGGGTCGAGCAGCCGCGGATCTGTGCCGGCGTCATATGCGCCGTGACCCGCGGATCGGCCGCCAGCAGATCGCCGAACGACTTGCCCTGCACGAACGCGTCCTGCGCCGCGTCATACACCACGTCATGCGCGTGCTGCCGCCCGATCGCGGCGCCGAGGTCGAGCATCACCGCCTCCGCCATGATCAGCCCGCCGCCCAGATCAAGGTTGCGCCCGCATCCGCGCCGGATCGAGCCGCAGCCCGCGCATGCACCTCGCCCAGCCGGCTCAGCATGTCGCCGGTCGCGATGCAGGCCCGCGATTCCGCCGTATCCATCATCAGGCTGGTGGTGCGATCGGCCTCATGCTCGGTCTGTCATCGCCTCCAGCGCCAGCGGCACCATCGCGCGCACCTCGGCCGCGGCCGCGATGATGTCCTGGCACAGTTTCGGATTGCGCTTCTGCGGCATGGTGGAACTGCCGACGGTGCCCGGCGGCACCGGTTCCTCGACCTCGCCGAACTCGGTCTTCATCAGCGTATAGATCTCGCGCCCGATCTTGCCGCAGGTCGCCGCCAGCAAGCCCAGCAGGCAGATGTTCTCCGCCAGGTGGTCGCCGATGCGCGCGCGACGGCACCGTCATCGAGCCGAAGCCCAAGCTGCCGCCCGATGCCCTGCCTGCACCGGCGGCCCTTGCTTGCCCAGCGAGGCGAACGTCCCTGCCCCGCCGCCCAGCATCGCAACGAACATCCGAGGCGCAGCCTGCCGGAACCGCTCGACATGGCGCAGCAATTCGTCGATCCACACCGCGACCTTGTAGCCGAACGTCGCCGGCACCGCGTGCTGGCCATGCGTGCGGCCGGCGATCGGCATGTCCGCGCCGCGCTCCGCCAGATCGGCCATCGCCGACAAGTGCCTCGCCGATCAGCCGCAGGAAAACGCCGTGCGCCTGCCGCAGCACCAGCAGATCGCCGGTCTGCGTGATGTTCTGCGTGGTCGCGCCCCAATGCACCCAGCCGCCATGCGGCTCGCCGACGACGCGGCCGAGTTCCCAGACCAGCGGCACGATGGTGTGGCCGGTGCGCGCAAAGCCCTCGTCGATCCGCGCGCGATCCAGCTTCTCCAGCCGCGCGGCCGCCGGCGATCGCCGTCGGCGGCTTCGTGCGGGATGATGCCCAGCTCCGCCTGCGCCCGCGCCAGCGCGACCTCGACATCCAGCCAGGCCTGCCAGCGGTTCTCCAGGCGATACAGCGCGCGGATGCCCGGATCGGCGACGCGCGTGGCGGTCGGTAGCGTGTCGGACATGACTTGCGATCCCGGCGGTTTCCTCTTGAGGGAGGATCGCAGCGCACAGGGTCGGCGGCAAGCGTCCGGTAACGCTCGGAGGGTGGGGGCGGGGCTGCTTCTGTCGTTATGATAACACAACCACCGCTTAAGTCGCGGGCATCCTTGCTGGCGGGTTAGCGAAAAACCGAGGATATCTCGTCAAGCGACTGCTTGGCGCGTCGTCGCAAGATAGCTTGACGCCGAGATCGGTCATCCTAACAATGATTGCCGAGAGTATTTGGTCGGAGGCGCATAGGCCTCGCCGATCGATCCTGGAGCCATAGCTGTCGGCCTGGAAGGAACCAGATTTGATTCTGGTCACCGGTCATACCCAGAAGTGGTGGCTCGATCCCGTTGATGGACAAGCAGACCCTGACCGAGGAAGTCGCCGCCTGGGAGGGCTGCCGCAACAAGAAACACGCAAATGCGGACTGGTAGTTCACCACCACCGATGCGCGGATTAAACTGAAGCGACTTTACCCCGCATTATGGACGAAACCTGGGTACTACGTGGATAAAATCTGACACTTGCATTCGATAGCAGGTTTCCGCCAGGACATGCTTGTTTTCCTGCCTCCGACTTGGTACCATGGGTTTACTAAATCTGCTTTGCGGGAGCTATGGATGGCTACGCCGGTCAATGCAGGGGCGTTCGATAAGCCACACTGGCTCCTTGTAGCCAAAGGGTTCAACTGGCAGGAGTTGAATATCTATTTCTCTCCTCGCGGTGGCATGGTGGAACGCAATGGCGGAATCGAACGTCCAGATCGCACAAGTCTGTATGTCGGCACTTACTACTACCGCTTCGTAGACCTCAAAGCTGGGCCGGACAACCAACAGGGCGGATGCTGGTGGTTGGACTTGGGCCAATTGACAAAGATAATGGTGGCGTGCCCGTCGCGCGGGCTTAATCTATCCCAAATGGCCCGCGCCTTTCTGGCGGTTCCCTGGGAGTGGAACCATGCCGATGGGATCGTTCAGGCCGTGGTCGCCAAGCCGCTTGATGCCTACGAGGGGCGCGGACGCCCGGTCGTGCCCGGGAAGCACTACACTGCAAACATGCCGCTCGATGAAGGCAGGAATTACCCGGGCAATCCCAATGTCATCCAACTCTTCATTCCGGACATGCGACGCCTCTGGAACCAAGCGCTATCCGATATTTCGGTGCAGCCTGTTTACGAATTCGCAGAGGGTTATCGGGATTTGATTCGCGTTTAAACTGGAGTTTTCACTGCCTCCGACAGTTTAGGTAAGCCATCCACAGAGTGGACCAGCCCCGTCCTTAGTTGTGTCAATGTCAAGGCTTCCCAACTCTGCTGGCCAAAGCATGATGACGACGTCAGCAAAATCATCCCGACGACGAGATTTACATTCACCCTTCGCCACTCGCTCCCACCCGGTAGCCGCAGACTTCACGACCGCCGTCACTCTTTCATCGCCTGCTTCTACTGCGCAGTAAAATCGCCGACCACATCGCGCTTGACGGCTGGGTAGTATTGCGGCGTTTCCCGGCGATCGAACATGCCATAATCGCGGATGGCTCGCATCGCGCGATGGCGAAGCTGGCACCCCAGATCCGCCGGATGCCAGTCGCGGAGATGATCGGTCGCGTGCCAGGCAGTCAGAACCAGCATTTTCCCCGGATTGTAAATGCTCTCGAACACGTCGTAACCGACCAGACCCGCACGTTCCCGGGCAAGCCCGAGCTGATCGACAAGGACGTATGGATCGGTGCTCGGCGTTACCCCTCGGGAGGGCAAAAGCTCAGTGATGGCGAGCGCCTTGGCAAGGCCCACCTCAGTCGCATCGAACCGCTGCTCCTGCAAAGAAATGCCAACGGGCGGATGCGTGTCAGCGGTGATTTCACAAACACGCAGGTGATAGTCGGAGAAAATACCAGCCCGGCCCAATTCCTGGATGCCATGGTGATTGCTCTGCACCCGCCACCGGATCACCGCCTTCTCGTCGCGCCAAGTCGACAGCGACAGCACCCAACCCGGCCGAAGCTTGCTCTCAAAGCGTTCGTTGTCGATAAAGCCGTCAATTGTTTCGATAATCGGTTTCAGCTCCTTGGCATGAGCCAAGTATTCGTCTTTTTTACCTTCTGCGGGCTTTACCTCGAACACGACTGCGAACATCCCTCGGTCCTCTTCTCTATTGTGTCATTAGACAGCGACAGCAGCGACGTCGTCTCCCGACAGAAACGCCACGCTCTCCCGCCACAGCGCAAGCCGCGCCGATTCCAAATGCATCAAGTGCGTACCGCGGCCGATTTTGACGTCGCGCTTGATTGGTGAGTGCGCGAGCGCGTCCCATAACCAGCGCGCGTCAGCGTCGGTGACCAAACTGTCCCACTCGCCGCGCAGGATCGCCGTGGGTGCCCTGATCAGCCCGGGGTTGTAAGCGAGTTCGCCCGCCCATGCGCGCGCGATTTCGGCGCCTGGTCCGGTGGGCACCTTCACCCCCGCCGGGTCACAGCTCCCGCTGTCGGGGTCGCTTTCGAGATAGCGCTCCGCCCAGTCCTCGAAGTGTCGACGCGATAGAACCTGCGGCTCGGAAGCCGGTACGTCTTCCACGAACCGCTTGTATTGGTCCGGTGCAGTGACCACGCGCCAGGCTGGTGTGGGCGATTGCTCACCGACGGAGCCATCGCGCTGTGCGATCGGCGCGAATAGCGCCAGGCGCTCGACCAGATCCGGATGCGCCCCAGCGAATTGACCGGCGACCATGCAACCCCAAGAGTGAGCCAGCAGCGCGACCCGCGCCACGCCTTCGTGCTGCAGGATGAAGCGCACGGCGGCCTCAAGCTGCCGCGCGGCGTCGTCGGTTCGGCATAACGGGCCGTGTGCGTCTGCCGGTGCATCCATCTCGGGATAACGATCAGAGCCGCCGAAGCCCTGAAAGTCGAGCCCCCAAACCGTGAATCCGGCCTCGCAAAGCGCATCGCGCCAGGAGCGCCCATCGAACCGATGCGCGATCGAAAGCGCGGACGGAAACGTCGCGCCATGCACATACAGCACGACGCGCGGCAGTTCCTCTCTGCCGTCTGGCACCTTTTCAAGGCGGCGCAGGAATAGCCGCAGCCCCGCACGCGGCCCTGCAATCCAGTGATGCTCCTCGCGTGAATTGAGCCTCGGGATATTGCCAGCATTCTTAGTCAAAGTTCAGTCTCCCTGTTACGACAACCATCACGTAGGGAGCACCGCTCGGGAAGTCGTTAGCCTACACTTCGCTCGCGACCGAAGCGTTCGCCTGCACGCCGTCTCCAGAAGACATCCTCGTCGACCTGGTTCTACCATCGAACTTCACGATGATATGGCCAGAGAGCAACTCACTTCCCGCCGCCCGCGGTAACGCGCCATAAACAACCCGCACGCCATATCCAGCGCCACGCGGATAAGCTTGTCGCTCGCCTCGCGCATGCGGAACGCGCTGTGCGCCGACAACGCCACGTCCGGCAGGATCGTGGGCCTGTGACCCGCCGACGCCGGTCCCGCGGGAAACCTACAGGGCCGCACGGCGCACTTCGCGCCCCGAGCCCGAGGCTCATCGTCCCGACCGAACGCGGGGCAACTGTCTGTGAGTTAAACTATCGATTGATGGTGGAGTAGCCGGAAGCGGTGCCGTCCGGCCAGTTCACCTGGGTGTGCCCGACGAAGGTGTTGCGGCCGCTGATGCCCTGGAATTTTCCGGCGCCGCCCGTGAATTCGAAGGTCCCGTTGCAGGTTTGGGTGTCTCCTTGGCACTGCCAGGTCGTATACGCCAGGTCGCCGGCGGGATCGCCGACTATGCAGTATCCCGTCGCTTTATTTTTCTTGTTGTTGAAATCGAGGTCGTTGGCTCCCGGACATTTCCAGCCGGTCTGATCGAGCGGACTCCCCTTGCCCTTGTCGTTTGCGAAGTTGCCGCTGAACTCTCCGACCCAGTAGATATGTCCCTTTTCCAGCTGAAACACCTTGCCGACCCCGAGCCAGCCGAAGTCCCCCGTCACCTTCCAGTCCTCGGCCCGCGTTCCTCCTGAGAAGATCAACCCGGTGGAAAGGGTAGCCACTGACAGCAATAGTTTTGTGCTTATCATAGTATCCTCCCGCCAAAATGGTTTTAGTTGCCTTCGCTTGTCTCTATTTTGAGACAGTCAGCGCGCCATTGAGGCGCGACTCATCGCGACAGAGTTGATCCCCGACTGTCAAGTGAAATCTGCCGGCGGCGGCAAACTGGTCGCCGCGATTCGTCGCATCCGAGTTGGAGGATGCAGACACCGAGGCGTAGGATGTGGGCGGAGGAACCCAACATGTCCCGGACTCTGGCACTTGTCCTGGCTGCCATCATGGCTGCAGCCCCGGCGCTGGCCCAGCACCGCGGCGGTGGCGGCTATTACGGTGGCGGCTACCGAGGGGGCTATTACGGCGGCTATCGCGGTGGCTACTATGGCGGATATCGTGGCGGATATGGGTGGTACCGCGGTCCGAATGGTTGGGCCTGGGGCCTGGGTGCGCTTGGCCTCGGCGCGCTGGCGTTGACAGCTCCGTATTACTATCCGCCACCGCCAGTTTACTACCCGCCGCCCGCCTATTATCCGCCGCCGTATCCTTACGGGTATCCACCGGCGCCATACTATCCCCCAGCGCCGTCTCCAGGGTATCCGCCGCGTTGACCATCATCTCTGGAGGCAGAATGCAGGTAAAGACCGGGAAAAGATGGGAGCAGTCGCGTGGCGAACGCTTTATCCATACGGCACTTAATCCTACTTTGCAGATAGCTGCGGACGTCATTCCCGGGTTCCAAGCGAGAGGTTAAGCCAGAGCACCTCGACGGAGCAGGAAAGTATACTGAACCAGATCTGCTTCAATGAAGGCGCGATACTTGCTGTTCGCATTCTCGTCTTTGGCGGCCTGCGACGACAGACCTAGCGGGTAACGGGGGCCGCTGCCGGCCCTATCTTTTCGCGAACCTCCCTTAAGTTGACCCCCGCCAATGGGTCACGATTTCCCGAAGATATGATCGGAAAGCGGCCCGCTTCCCGTCCCTTCGATGATTCCCCTGAAGAAACGTGCCTCACAACCCGCACGCAATATCGAGCGCCATGCGGATCAGCTTGTCGCTCGCCTCGGGCGTGCGGAACGCGCTGTGTGCCGACAACGTCACGTTCGGCAGCGTCGTCAACCTGTGACCCGCCGGCAGTGGCTCCACGGGAAAGACATCCAACGCCGCATGGCGCAGGCGGCCAGACTTCAACGCCGCGATCATCGCGTCCTCATCGACAATCGCCGCCCGCGCGGTGTTCACCAGGATCGCCCCCGGCCGCAACCGCCCTACCCGCTCGGCGCTCAGAAAACCGCGCGTTTCGTCGTTCAGCAGCAGGTGGATCGACAGCACATCGCTCTCCGCCAGCAGCGTGTCCAGATCGACGAACGTTACCCCCACCGCGGATTTGGGCGAGCGGTTCCAGGCCAGCACGCGCATCCCGGACCCGGCAGCGATCCGAGCCACCTCGGCCGCGATGCCGCCAAAACCGAGCAGGCCGATCGTCTTGCCGGTGAGTTCCAGGCCCTCGGTGCGGATCCAGTTGCCGGCGCGCATGCCGCCGTCCATCCGCGCCAGACCGCGGGCCGCCGCCCACATCAGGGCGATGGTATGCTCAGCCACCGCCGTGTCGCCGTAACCTTTGATGGTATGCACCGTGATCCCGAGTTCAGCCAACTCCTCGGGGTGCATGTAGCTGCGAGCGCCGGTGCCCAGAAAGATGATGTGCTTCAGGCCGGTGCAGGCGCGCATCGCCTCGGTCGGCATCTGCGTATGATCGTCGAAGCAGAAATCGTAACCGGCGAGGAGACCGGGCAACGCCTCGGGCTTGATATCGGCATGCTCGTGCACGGTCATCGGCGGGTCGCCCGGCCGGGAGACGTGGCGGAACACCGAGGCCAGATCATCCACGGCATCCAAAAACAGGCCCTTCATCGTTCACTCCTGACGCAGAATCGCCGCACTCTGTGCAACGGCGCGGTGTGGAGCAAGCAAGAACGCAAGCATGCGGCGACCAAACCAGCCGAGGCGTCTTAGCGAGGTCGAATTCCAGCCACACCGATGCTCTTTACGGCGGAATCAAGGGCACATGCTCGCGATGACCAGTCGCTCAGGCCCGAAGATCTGCTAAACGCAACAAAGATGCCGCCCCCCGCCCCTACCCTTCCTCAGTTCGACCCGCCGCGAAACCCGGCCTGGGTCAAGGTGGGAGCGCCGTATTCCGCCCCAGCGGCCGGCTTCGGCAGAACCAGCGAGGCGGTCGCGGAAAGCGCGTGTGTCGTTGTGGTTGTTGCGCTGGGGCTTCATCGCCGCGGTCTGGCTGTCCCTGGCGGCGGCGCTGATAGTGCTGTGGTTCTGCCGTGACCTGCCACTCCCCGAATCGGCCTTGGACGCGGTCCGCCGCCCAAGCCTGACCCTGCAGGACCGCTCCGGCCACGTCATCGCGACGTTCGGCGATCTGGTTGGGGAACCGCTGCATCTGGCGCAGTTTTCGCGCTACCTGCCCGCCGCCGTGGTGGCGGTCGAGGACCGGCGTTTCTATCACCACTTTGGCATCGACCCGATCGGGCTGCTGCGGGCTGCCTGGGTCAATGTGACCGCCGGGCGGGTCGTCCAGGGCGGCTCCACGCTCACCCAGCAGGTCGCGAAAACACTGTTCCTGTCGAACGCCCGGACGACCAAGCGGAAGGTGCAAGAGCTGTTGCTGACGCTTTGGCTAGAGCGGCATTTCACCAAGCAGGAGATCCTGGAGATCTACCTGAACCGAGTCTACCTGGGGTCCGGAACGTGGGGCATGGACGCCGCCGCGAAGTTGTATTTTGGCGTGTCGGCGCGCCGGCTGAGCCTGCCGCAGGCAGCCGTGCTGGCGGGGCTGCCGCGGGCGCCGTCCCGCTTCAACCCCCGGGTCAACCCAGCGGCTGCGCTCGTTCGGGGCAAACAGGTGCTGAACGCGCTGGTCGAGGCCGGGGCGATCACGGCTGATCAGGCGCAGGCGGCCGCGGCAAGGATCGCGTTTCCGCCCAGCCCGATCGCACCTGGATGGTTCGCCGACTGGGTGGCCGAACAGGCGCAAACGATGTTGGCGCCGGACGTCGATGCGATCATCCGCACGACGCTCGACAGCCGCGACCAGGCGGTGGCAGAGGCAAGGCTCGGGGCGCTGCTCGACGGTGCCGGGGCGGCGGCGAACGTCAGTCAGGGCGCCGTGGTCGTCGTCGACGCGGCCTCCGGGGCGGTTCGGGCGATGGTCGGCGGGCGTAGTTTCCACGACAGCCCGTTCAATCGCGCCGTCTTGGCCCGAAGGCAGCCGGGCTCGGCGTTCAAGCCATTCGTCTGGCTGACGGCGCTGGAGGCCGGCATGACGCCAGACGACACGGTGCTGGACGCGCCGATCCGCATCGGGAACTGGAGCCCAATGAACTTCGAGCGCCGCTATGCCGGCGAGATCACCCTGGAGGAGGCACTCGCGCAGTCGATCAACACAGCCTCGATCCGCCTCCTGTTGCAATCCGGCGGCGCCAAGGCCGTTGCCGCCACCGCCGCTCGGTTGGGGATCACCGACAAACTGCCGAATAACGCCTCACTCGCGCTGGGCACCGGGGAGGTCGGGCTGCTGGAACTGACGGCCGCGTATGCGCCGTTCTTCAACGGCGGCAATCGGGTGACCCCGTTCGGACTGGATCGCATCCCGCACCAGCCGCAGCCGGTGATCGAGCCTGAGCACGCCGAAATGATGGCGCGCATGCTGGACGCGGTCGTCAGTCAGGGCAGCGGCCGGGCGGCGGCGGTGCCCGGGCGCGTGGTGGGCGGGAAGACGGGCACCACGCAGGACTCGCGGGATGCCTGGTTCATCGGGTCGACCAAAGGGATGCTCATCGGCGTCTGGCTGGGCAACGACGACAACCAGCCGATGAAGGGCGTCATCGGCGGCGGCCTGCCGGCACGACTGTTCCACGACATCGCGGTGGGCATCGAATGACGAGGCTGGGCTCAAGCCGCGGCGCGTCCGTGCGGCAATGCTTCCAGTCGGACTCAATATGGTCTAGTTCTAGTTTTTATCAGTAGTTCACTTGGTTGGGGACAAGCCAGGAGATCGCTATGCGTAGGTACATCTTTACCGTGATCGCGGTTTTCAGCCTCACGAGCGGCGCGCTGGCGCAAGGCGGCCAGGGCGGCGGTTCGCCGCCGAGGGAAATCGGCAACCGGGCGAACGGAAACGACTACCAGCCAACCCCAAGCGAGCTTGCTCCGCGTGAGAAAGCCGCCGGCATTGTGCCCCCGGCGGCTCAGCAACGGGCTGAGAATCAGGAACTCGACCAAATCGACAAGAATCTGCTGCAGAGCGAGGGCTTGAGCACCAAGAACGTTCCCAAACTGAAGGACGGCCAATAGCCGCGGAACGGCTCTCGCCCGCTGGCTCCCACCGCGATGCAATAGAATCACCCGGAAGGTCTCTCGAGGTGACCCCGTTTCGCGGCAGCTGGCCGTGACTTGCCATCCAATGATAGTGGTTATTACGTTGGGTGCCGCCAAACGGCCAAGTCGAGCTAAGCCAAGCCATCGAACGCTACATCACCCGGAAGATCGCCGGCTTGTCTTGACCGTGCCCACACTTGCTGTGATAAGCGACACACTGAGTGCTCGGATACTCTGTGGGGAGCTATTCTGGTGAAGTCATATAATAATCAACGTCGTCCGGGACGCCCATCAATATTGACCAAAATTGCAGCGGCGGCTGTCCTGGGCGCCTTGGCGTTGGCCCCCGCGGCCGCGCGCGCCGAAGGTCAGTGCGTTATCGGTCATCAGGGCGTGCCTGCCGACATTCAGGCAATATTCGACAAACCGTTCTACAACGGGGCGATTTGGGGATTGCATGTTGTTGACCTTGATAGCGGGAAGACCTTGATCGATTTGCAGCCGGACTGCCTGTTATTTATTGGCTCCGTCCGCAAAATCTTCTCCGTGGGTGAGCTGGTGAACCAGATCGGGGCCGCCCACCGATACAACACCCCTGTCTTCCGCCGCGGTGAGGTGAGCGGGGACGGCGTCCTGCACGGCGATCTCGTGCTGGTCGCGTCGGGCGACCTGACGATGGGTGGGAGAACCAATTCGGACGGCACCATCGCGGTAACCAACTACGACCACAACGAAGCCGATTCGCTGGGTAATGCGGTCCTGTCAGCGCCCGATCCACTCGCGGGATACCGGGCGCTCGCGAATCAGGTCGCACAGCAAGGCATTACCAGGATCACCGGCGATGTCATTATCGACGACCGGCTGTTCCAGCCCTTTGACTTCCGAGAGCAGTTCAACGTGCGGCCCATTTTCGTCAACGATGACGTTGTGGACGCGTCGATCCAGCCAACCGCTGTTGGTAAGCGCGCCCAGGTTGCGGTCCGGCCGCTTTCCTCCGCCCTGCGGATAAAGAACAAGCTGCATACTGGCGCGGCAGGGTCCGACGACACGCTCAAGCTGAACCCGGAGCTACCGCAATGCATCGGCCAGCCCGGCTGTTCGGCGACGATCGAAGGCGAACTCCCGATCGACTTCAAGCCACCGTTCACCGGGACGTTCCCGCTCGTCCAGACGTTCCGTGTCGTCGAGCCTTCGAATTACGCCCGCACCGTGTTCATCGAAGCGCTCGAGGGGGAAGGCGTGACCGTTGACGCTGCCCACGTGGCTCAGAACAACGCTGACATGCTGCCCGACAGCGGGTCCTACCCGGCGGATAAGCGGGTCGCTGAGTTGACCGGCCTGCCCTATTCGGACGACATGAAACTCATCCTGAAAATCAGCTATAACATCGGCGCCGATACCAGTCTGGTGCTCTTTGGGCTGACCCAGGGCGTCAACAATATGAACGACGCTCTTGAAGTGGAACGGCACGTCCTTCCGTCGGTGTATGGAATACCGGACGACCAGTTCCAGTTCTTTGATGGCTCTGGCGGTGGTGACACTGTCGCCACCAGCGGGGCGATCATCAAAATGCTGACCGAGCTAAGAAGCCGCCCCACCTTCCCAACCTTCTTCGATGCGTTGCCAGTTCTGGGAGTGGACGGCTCGCTTGCCGTCGTCACAGACTTCCAGTCCGACCCGACGCTTGCCGGAGCCACCGGGCAGGTACGGGCGAAAACCGGCACCTACGCCGCCGGCACGGCCTCTGGGCTTCTGCTTAAAGGTCAGGCCTTCGCCGGCTACATTGCAACAAAAGGCGGCAAGCACCTCGTTTACGAAGTCGTCGTCAACAACGTCTCGATCACCGGTATCAGCGACATAGTTCAGGTGTTTCAGGACGAAGGCACCGCATCGGCCATGCTCTGGCGGGACAACTAGTGGTCCGATCCCGACAGAAGCATCCCATGCGGTCGGGTAAATCGGCCCACAAAATAAAGGGCTAGATGGGCACTAAAACGACATAAGCCGGGCGTAACGATCGCGGCAGAAAGCAGTGTTGCCGAAACTCGCCTGAGCGACGCGGCTGCGCTTCACGAAGAAGCCGATTTCGTGTTCGTCCGTCATGCCGATGCCGCCATGCATCTGCACCCCTTCGTTTCCGCACAAAAAGAAGGTTTCATTCGCTTTGGCCTTCGCGAGACTGACCAGGGCAGCGGCATCGTTGGCGCCGCTGTCCAGCGCCGAGACAGCGGCCAGCATGGCCGAGCGGGTCATTTCGACCTCGCAGAACATCTGCGCGGCTCGGTGCTTCAACGCCTGGAAGCTGCCGATGGCGACACCGAATTGTTTGCGATCCTTGAGGTATTGGACAGTCCGGTCAAACGCTTCCTGCGCGCTGCCAAGCATCTCCGCCGCCAGCGCGGCACGAGCCCGGTCCAGGGCCGGATCCAGCAGGTCCGCGCCGCCTCCGATGCGGCCGAGCACGGCGTCGGGGCCGACTGCCACGTTGTCGAGGCGGATGAGTGCGGCGTTGCGGCTGTCCACCATCGTCAGGCGCGTGCGGATGGCGGCCTCCCCGGGACGAGAAACAACGTGATCCCGCCGCCGGTGATCGCTGCAACGATCAGTGTGTCGGCGATATGGCCGTCCAGCACGAAGGTCTTTCTGCCGTTCAAGCGATAGCCGGAGCCGTCGCGTTCGGCGTTCAGGGTGATCTGCCCGGGCGCGTGGCTGGTGCCCTCTTCCAACGCTACGGGATTTTAGGATTTGACTTAAGCTTAAAGTCATAGCGACAGCAAAACCCGCGGCCATGGTTTCGAATTGTCCCCACCCAGCTCTCATTGTCTTGGGGCCGGGTGGCTTATAGTAGCAATTCCAACCACCAAGTCTTGCAATGATCCAAGCCAACCAGGCAAGAGAATGCGGCGGATGGGGGTTTTTCTGACGTTCTGTATTGCCCTCCAGCGTTGGGCCGATGGCTTCGGCCACAGACAACAAGGCGGCATCAATCACGTCGGTTGCCGGTCTTGCACTGCCGTGGCGCGCATCGACCAATTGGATTGTTCGGCACGCCGCCGCCAGGCCGACCACGGCCAGCTTGAACAGCCGTTCAGCCTGATGCATCTGGGTCTCTTCCAGCCGCATCCCATCGCTTTTCAGCGCGCGAAACACCTCTTCGATGCGCCAGCGCAGGCGATATAACCGCACGATCTCGCGTGCTGCGGCGGCGTCGCCAACCTCGAGGCTGGTCAACAAACGCCAGTGCAGCGGTTCCTGGTTCGCCGGAGGATTGATCTCGCGCGCCTCCACCAGGGTCATCGACACCGTCGCGGCATCGGTCTTGGCGAACCCCTGGCGCGGCCGCTTGAGGGTAACCGGGCCAGCCCGCAGGGCGACCGTCGCGAGCCGGCCGGGATCGCCCACGCGGCGCGGCGCGACCTTGACCTGCAGGCACGTCAAATCAGGCCAGGCCGCCGCGCTGGCGAACAGCGACCCTGCGACAACCGGCCCATCCGGTGCGAGCTCGATCGCACGGTCTTGCGCCGCACGAACAATGAGTTCGACCCCCAACCGGCCGACGGGCAAAGCAACTGTAGATGTCGCTCTCGCGGTCGCCGACCACCACTACCGACGCCGCATCTGCCAACAGTTCACCGGCTCGCTCGACCCCTCTCAGCGAGCGCATGCTCTCCTTGTCCTCAATCGCCCGCTGACGCCGCGGCGGCGCCTCGATCTCGTCGTCACGGGTCCAGATCTGTGCGTCGAGCAGACCGAGAACAGCCTCCGTCGCGCTGTCAATGGCGACCAGGGGATGGATGAAAAACCCCGCCGAAACCCCGTCGCCGGCCGCGCCAAGCCCGCGGCGATTGGCCCCGCGGCCGGCGAAATTGATCTCGGTCGTGTCCTGCGCGACGACAATGTGCCGACCCGCGGTCGCCGCGAGCGTGCTCCCGGCAAGGGTCGCCAGCATCTCTCGGCAGCTGACCGACGGCGCCGACAGAAAACGATGGATCGCCAGCTCGCCAGCGCGCGTCGCACCAAGTTTGCGGATCACCAGCGAGCCGCTCGCCGTTACCCTCTCCAGCAGCTCGGTGCCCACCGCTGCGCGCCTTGCGTCGCCGAAATAACCCAGTGCTCCAGCCTGTTCCACCATGATAACCCGCCCTGCACGACGGGATCACAGAATCGAAACATTAATCAATTCGCCAGTCAAATGTGTGAACACGCTAGCTTCCAACGCCAGCGCGAAGATATGGTCGCCGGCCAGCAGCGGCGGCAAGTATTTGGCTTTCTGTTCTTCGCTCCCACTCAGCGCCAGCAGTGAGGCGCCCAATGTCGCAGTGGACATCAGCGGTGACGCGGTCAGGGTACGGCCGGCGGCCTCCATCACCTGAGCCAGTCCGGTCATGCCGAACGCCGATCCGCCGTCGTCCTCGGCGATCAGGAAGCCGGTCCAGCCAAGCTCCGCTATCTGCCGCCACAGCTCGCGAGAGAAGCCGTCGGGGTCGTTATTTTCACGCAATTTCCGTAATGCGGTGACGGGGCTGCGTTCGCGGAAGAAATCCAGTGCGGTCTCGCGCACCATCCGGGCTTCTTCAGACAAGATCAGGGGCATCGGCGTTCTCTTCGTTCGACCCGCGCTAATCCGGCAGGCCAATCACGCGCTTGGCGATGATGTTCAACTGGACTTCGGACGTCCCGTCCTCGATCGTGTTGGCCTTGGAGCGAAGCCATTCGCGGGTGTAGCGCAGTTCGTCCGGGGTGAAGCCTGCACCCTCCCAGCCGAGGCCCTGAAAGCCCTCAGCCTCCAGCAGCATCTCGTAGCGGCGCTTGTTGAGTTCGGTGGCCTGCAGCTTGAACATCGCCGATAGCGGGCCGGGAGCCGCGCCGGCGGCGGCTTCCTCGGCGGCACGTCGGCGGGTTAGCTGGAAAGCGTGGGCGTCTATGGCGTGGGCGGCGACGCGGTCGCGCAGGATCGGATCGGCGATTTGTCCGTCTTTCTCACCCGCGTATTGTTTCGCGACGCCTTCCACCGAGATCTCGAACTTGGCGACATTACGGGCGCCGATGCTGCCGATGCCTTTTCGCTCGTGTTCCAGAAGGCGCTTGGCGATGGTCCAGCCCTTGTCGAGCGGCCCGACCAGGTTGCCCGCGGGGACTCGGACATTCTCCAGAAACGTTTCGCAGAAGACCGAGACGCCGCTGATCAGCCGGATCGGGCGTGGCCGAACCCCGAGATCGCATATGTCGATCAGCAGGAAGCTGATGCCCTCATGCTTTTTCGCTGTTGGATCGGTGCGGACAAGACAGAAGATCCAGTCCGACTGATGCGCGTTGGACGTCCAGATCTTGTGACCGTTGACCAGGAAGTGCTCGCCTTGCAGCACGGCGCGCGTGCGCAGGCTGGCAAGATCCGATCCGGCTTCGGGCTCGCTGTAGCCCTGGCACCCGCGAATGTCGCCGTGGATGATCGGCGGCAGGTGGGTCTGCCGCTGCTCTTCCGTGCCGTATTCCAGCAGGACGGGACCGAGCATCGAAAGACCCATGCCGCGGAGCGGGGACGGCAGCCGAGGTCCTGCATCTCCTCTTCCAGGATCAGCGCCTCGTCGTTTGACAGTCCGCCGCCGCCGTATTGCTTTGGCCAGGTAGGGGCGGTCCAGCCCTTGGCGGCCATGCGGTCGAGCCATTGTTTCTGTTCCGGGCGGACATATTTTGCCTGCTTGCCGCCGGCGACCTGCTCGTTTTCCGGCATGAAGGTGCACATAACCGGTGGGCAATTTTCCTCCAGCCAGGCGCGCGTTTCGGCGCGGAATTGGGGAGTGGCAGGCATCGGCGGTTCCTCGTCGGTTTCCTGCCGGGAGGTGACCATCATCTTGTGCGAGGGGCAAGTGCCGGCCGGCGCCCTCCTCTACGCCACGACCGCCGTCCGCGACCGCGCTACCCAGTGCCATCCGACCACCAGGAAGGCGATCAGTACCGGTGGCACCACGGTCAGGTTCAGGACGTCCCAGCCCTGCGTCGCCTGCACCGCGCCTGAGGTCAGCGCGGTCATCGCCACGCTGCCGAACACGATGAAGTCATGGGTCGCCTGCACGCGGACCCGCTCCTCGGCTGCGTAGGCGGTCGTCAGCAGGGTCGTTCCGCCGACGAACATGAAGTTCCAGCCCACGCCCAGCAGCGTCAGCGCCACCATGAACGTCCCGAAGACAGGGCGGCTCATAGACATTCACCGCGACGCAGCCCAGCGTCAGCAGGCCGCCGAGCAGGATGATCTGGTGCACGCCGAACCACTGGATCAGCCGACCGGTGACGAAGCCCGGCGCGAACATCGCCATCGAGTGCGCGCGGATAACGTCGGCGCTCGCCGCGACGCCGAAGCCGCACATCAGCATCTGCAGCGGCGTCGAGGCCATCACCAGGTTCATCGTCCCGTAGCCCACCAGCGAACTGACCACCGCGGTGATGAAGTCCGGGCGGCGCGAAGATCACTCGGAACGGCACCGGGACGCCGCTTCTCTTCTGCGCCGGCGGCACCCGCACGAAGCTCAGCAGGATCGCGGTGATGATCGGCAGCAGCGGCAGGTACAGATAGGTCGCCAGGAAGACGTGATCGGGGATCAGCGCGTTGGTGCGCTTCACCATCTCCGGCCCGATGATCGCCGCCACCACGCCGCCGGCCAGCACCAGGGAGATCGCGCGCGCCTTGGCGTGCGGGTCGGCGACCTCGGCCGCCGCGAAGCGCAGATGCTGGGAGATGCCGAAGCCGAGCCCGGCCGGCATCGCGCCCAGGCAGTAGATGACGAAGTTGCCGGTATAGATGCCCAGCGCGAAGGTCAGGCTGCCGCACATCATGATGCCGCAGCCCAGCCAGAAGCCGCCGCGCCGGCCGAGCCGGGGAAAGGCATATCCGGCGAGCATCGAGGCGCTCATGACCGCGACCATCTGGATCGCCATCGGCAGCGTGTTCAGCGCCGTGCCGGACAGTTTGTAGCCGACCAGCGAGGCCATGACCGTCTGCCCGGACATGACGGCATTCATCAGCGCCTGGCAGGCGAACAGCAGCCAGACATTCTTGTTCATTCTCTTGGACGCCCTTTTGCCGCCTGATCACGGCCGCGTATCACGTCCAGCGCATGCGCCTAAAAATGGCTCCAGCCCCCCTTTGTCAGAGCAAGCGGTTCTCCGCTGGCCTGACGCACCATGACCTCGGGCGGTCCGGCATGCAAGTGTCCGATCCGGGTGACCGGCGATGCCGGCGCGTGCGGCGGCCTGCCGCAGAGCGTCGGACCGGGCGGGCGGCACCGCCAGCAGCAGTTCGTAATCGTCGCCGCCGGTCAGGCAGGTGGCCAGCCAATCCGGGCCCGCCGCGCGGGCGGCGTCGGACAGCGGCACCAGTCGGCGGCGATCTCGGCGGCCAGGCCGCTGGCTCGGCACAGATGGCCGAGGTCCTGCACCAGCCCGTCCGACACATCCATCGCCGGCCGAGGCGATGCCGGCCAGCGCCAGGCCGACCCGCGGCTGCGGCAGCCGGTAGCGGTCCAGCAGGAAGCCGGTCGGATCGGTCAGCCGGCCCTGCGCCACCGCCAGCCCCAGCGCGCCGTCGCCGATCGTGCCGGTGACCCAGATCTCGTCGCCGGCCTGCGCGCCGAAGCGGTGCACCGCGGTGCCCGGGCGCGACATGGCCGATGATGGTCAGCGACAGCGAGATCGGGCCCGGGGGTCGAGGTCGTGTCGCCGCCCAGCAGGGTCACGCCATAGGTCGCCTGGTCCTGCGCCAGGCCGGCGGCGAACCCGGCGAACCAGGCATCCGGCGTGTCCTTCGGCGCGGAAACGGTCATCAGGTAGCCCAGCGGCACCGCGCCCTTGGCCGCGAGGTCGGACAGGTTGACCCGCAGCAGCTTGCGCCCGACCAGGTCCGGCGGATCGTCGGGCAGGAAGTGCACGCCGGCGACCATGGCGTCCGCGGTCAGCACCAGTTCGCGTCCCGGCGGCGGGGTCAGCAGGGCCGCGTCGTCGCGCAGGTCCAGCGCGCCGGGGCCGGCCAGCGGACGGAAATGCCGCGCGATCAGGGCGAACTCGGCCGGAAGAACCATACGTATGCCTTTTAGCCGCCACCGAGGTTGCGCTTACGCCACTCGGCCGCGATTTGGGTTCGGATCGTGTCAACGGCGAACCAGTCCATCTGCTTGCGCCTGGACAACGATCGCGGGGGAGGCACCGGCGCGGGCCAGCGATGCGCGGGGGATGTCCGTTCGGATGTTGCTGCGGGCGGCTCGCGCCGGACGTGCGATCGCGGCGGGCAATGCGAGCACGGTTGTGGGCGGCTAGGTGCCGGCGGGTGATGGCCGGACGGGGCGGTTGCAGAGGCAAGGGCGATCATCCGGGGACGCGAGGGCGACAGGATAGCACGGTCTGCCGGCCGGGAAGCATTCGATCGTATCGGTTTTTGTCGGGAGCCGGTATGGTTGCGCCTGTCGTGTCTCACCAGCGGGCGGATCGGGCTATCGAATGACGTCACTTCGTGCCGCCCAGGCACCATCGGCGCGGACCCGTTCCGGTGATCGGGTCTGGTGGATCGCTTTAGTCGGCCTGTGCGCGGTGCTGCTGGCGCCGCTGCTGGTGGTCGATGTTCCGCCGCTGCTGGATTATCCTAATCATCTGGCGCGCGCCTTCGTGCTGGCATCGCTGCCGAAGGACACCGTGCTCGCCCGGTTCTATGCGCCGCACTGGTCGATCATTCCGAATCTGGCGCTGGACCTGATCGCGCCGCCGTTGATGCATGTGCTGCCGGTGCATGTCGTCGGGCGGCTGTTCATCGCCGCCGCGGTGCTGCTGCCGGTCCTGGGCACCGTCGCCTATAACACCGCATTCGGCGGCCGATGGTGGTCGCTCGGTGTCGGGTTGGTCGCCTATAACAGTTGCCTGCTCTACGGCTTTCTGAATTTCGTGATCGCTCTGGGTATGGCGCTGCTGCTGGCGGCCGCCTGGCTGCGCTGGCGTGAGACCGCGCCGCGGCGGGCGATCGCGCTGGCGATCCTCGGCGCGCCCATCCTGTTTGCCTGTCACCTGATGGGCCTGGTGTTCTTCGGCCTGCTGATCGGCGGCGCCGAACTGTTCCAGCTTTACCGGCCGTAACGGCGGCTGCCGCGCGCCTGATGGTCCGCTCGCGTCCTGCTGCTGGTCTTCGCCGTCGCCCGTCGTTCTATATGCCGCTTCGGACCTGCGGCAACTGGGCGGCGACGCCGACTACCTACCCTTCGGCGCCAAGCTGCTGCAACTCGTCACCACCTTCGCCAACTACGATTGGCCGTTCGAAATGCCACGGCGGGGCTGGCGATAGGGCTGCCCGTCCTGTGCCTGCTGCTGCGATGGGGCAAAGTGCCCGGTCCGGCTGTGCGCCATGGGGCTGCTGCTGATCACTTCCTCGCGGTGCCGTATTCCTGGAAGGGGACGTTCGTTCTCGATACTCGTTTCGCCATCATGCTGGGCTTCATGCTGTTCGCCGGCTTCGTCCCGCAACGTGGCCGGCCGCGGTTCCGGCGCGTCGCGGTCGCCGGGCGCTGACGCTCTGTTCGTCGCCCGCATGGCGTTGCTGACCACCGCCTGGGCCGAACACCGCACCGACTCGCTGATCTCCGCGCGGTGCTGGCGCCGGTTCGACCCGGTCAGGCGGTCTATTTCGCCGAGGCCAGCCTTAAGGAAGCGCCCGCCTATTGGAGAGCCAACCCACGCTGTCGCAAATTGTCCAACGGCGTCCGTACAGACGAACATCTCGGCGCCTTGGCCCTGATCGAGCACCGCGCCTACTGGCCGTTCGAGTTCGACAACCCCTCACAGCAGCCGATCGAGACCCGCGAACCCTATCGCGCACTCGCCGGCCGGGTTGGAGCATCCCGACCCGCCGAGGCCGCCATCGCCAACGTCTGCGGCTTCGACTACGTCTTGCTAATGGAGGCGGACGCGGTGCCCGCGCTGCCGCCGATCGGTTCGGACTGCTGAAGCAATCCGGCTTCGCCGCGCTCTACGCGATTACAAGGTGCCAGAGCGGACCATAGTCATCCTTTTTGGGGACGGTCGCCCTGTCGCCTCGGAACGCTGCCTCTTGCCAAGGTCGGGGCCCTCGTTTGGGTGCGACTCTATTGCCACTTTCTGCCTCGCCGATGATATGGCCCAATGCCGATGAACTCCTCGTCAGGAATTGCCTTTCCGCATAGCGGCAAGAAACCCGTTCCCCCAAACTAGTCCAAGAACCCAGCATCGCCCACGTCCGTGGGCGAGCGTGAGCATTGCGTCTAAGGATAATTCGATGGTGACGAGCATAAAGATGAGCCACATCCAGATTGGTTGTTACGGTCGCCATCTTCGCGATGATCGGCGGATCGAGCCTCCCTGCGGTCGCACAGGAGGCGCTTGAGGGTTGGTATATCAGCGGGGTGGCCGGCCTCAACTTCATGCAGAACGAGTCGATCGAAGGCGTCAACCGGCTCACGACCAACAACACGAACGTCCAAACCAACGTGGGCGGCATGGGTGCTCTGGGCGGCGGGTATGCCTTTGGCAACGGGTTCCGGACAGAACTCCAGATCAATTATCGCTATAACGGCCTCAAGTCGATCACCAGCCCACGCGGTAACTCAGCGTCGTTCCAGAACAACAACGGCGGATCCGAGCAGAAGTCCGGGCCGATGCCGACCCTTTATTACGACTTCTATGGCGTCTCGCCGGCTTACGTGCCGTATGTCGGGGTGGGCGTCGGCTACCAAGCGTCCGAGAGAAGCTGGACATCAATAACTTTCCTCTAACTCGACCAAGGGCGGCTTCGCGACGCAGGGATCCTTGGCGTTGCCTTCCCGATGAACTCAACACCGGGCCTTTCGATCACCACCGACTATCGGTTCCTCGCCGTCGTTGGAAGTCGCACTTATGGCCCGATAAAGGTGGGCAACGATTACAACCACGCGATCACGATTGGCTTGCGCTACGCATTCGGGTCGCCACCGCCGCCGCCACCTCCGGCTCCAGTGGCGATGCCAGCCCCGGCACCCGCCCGCAGCTACTTGGTGTTCTTCGACTGGGATAAGGCGGAGCTGACCGATCGTGCGCGCCAGATCGTATCGGAAGCCGCCGCGAATTCGACCAAGGTTCAATACACGCGTATTGAAGTGAATGGTTACACTGATACGTCCGGCACCCCGAAGTACAATCAGGGCCTGTCAGTGCGGCGCGCCCAGGCGGTCGCGGCGGAACTGGTTAAGGATGGCGTGCCAACAGCCGCGATCGCGATCGAAGGGTTCGGAGAGACACATCTGCTGGTGCCGACCGGAGCCGGTGTCCGCGAGCCGCAGAACGCCGTGTGGAGATCATCATCCATTAAAGGTAGACCAACGGGTGGAGGAGCAACCGGGCCGGAACAGGAACAGGCCCGGAGGCGCCCACGAGTTAACATGACAGATTGGCCTCGCCTGCCTGCTTTTGGCAGCCGCGACATCCGCAATAGCTTGATGCTTGTCCTCCTTTCCAGGACAAGAAAGGGGAACCCCGGCGATATCGTGCGGTGATCTGGCATCAGAGGATCAAAATGCGTGCAAGAGTAAAGCGGCTTGCCACCATCGTCCTTGTCACCGCGATCGGCGGGTGCGCCGGATCTGGACCGCCGCCCGGCCCGCCGCCGCCCTCATTGACATCGCCGGTTTCGTTCGACGGCACTTATCGGGGCTCGATCCGGCTGACTTCCTCGGGCGTTCCGCGAGGCCAAACGAACTGGTGCGAGACGCCGCCCGCAATATTTCTCTCCCTCCAAAATGGCACATTCAACTACGTTCTGTTGCATCCCAACGTCCCTAAAAACTCAAATTATTCCCTCTCCCCAACCTTTGCGGTCGTCGTCGCGCCCGACGGCTCCTTCAACGCGACAAGCCAGAATGGCGAAGCTCAGATGGTCGGCGGAATTACCGGGTCGCAGTTAGCCGGCCAGATCAACGGGACGGCATGCAACTACGCATTCACCGCACAGAAGTCTTGAGGCGATGATGTAGTCTAGCGTTCGATGTTCCCGATGCGCTGCCCGCTGAGGCCTAACCAATGATGAGGCAACTAATTCGGATCGCGCTATGCGGGTGCATTCTCGGCGGAACCGCACCAACCGGCCTTTACGTCCCTTCTGCCAACGCCCAGACGACAGAAACGCAGGAGTTCAATGCTGAGCAACTCGACGCGCTGCTGGCGCCGATCGCGCTCTATCCTGACCCGCTGCTGGCGCAAGTCCTGATGGCGTCGACGTTCCCCTTGGAGGTGGTCACCGCAGCGCGGTGGATTGAAGACCCGGCCCATAAATCACTGACCGGCGACGAACTCGCCAAGGCTGTCGAAGCGCAAACCTGGGATCCGAGCGTCAAGTCGCTGGCGCCTTTCCCGTCCGTGCTGGCGGTGCTGAACAGCAACCTGGACTGGACGCAGCAGCTTGGCTACGCGTTCGCCGACCAGCAGGCGGCGGTCATGGATTCCGTGCAGCGGCTGCGCTTCCAGGCGCAGAGCGCCGGCAACCTGCAAACAACCGAGCAGCAGATTGTTCGCACAGAGCAGCAGGTCATCATCATCGAGCCGGCACAGCCGACCGTCGTGTACGTCCCGAGCTACAATCCGACGGTCGTCTATGGGGCCTGGCCCTATCCAGCCTACCCGCCGGTCTATTTGCCGCCACCACCCGGCTACGTGTTCGGCGCAGCGCTCGTGAGCGGGATGGCGTTCGCCGCGGGCGTTGCGGTCGTCGGCTCGCTGTGGGGCTGGGCGCGGCCCGGCTGGGGCGGCGGATACGTCAACGTGAACGTCAACCGCTATAACAGCATCAACGTCAATCGCACCCACATCAACTCCAATGTCTGGCAACCGAACCGGCCCGCCGGACGCCCTGCCGGATTGCAGCGGCCCCCGAACGGGCCAGTCGGCCGGCCGGCTCGGCCAAATGGCTTGCCCGCCAATGCGGTCGGTCGTCAGAACGTCAATGTGCCGGCGAGCGCGGTGAACAGGCCAGCCAGGCCCAACGCCGGGCAGGCCAATCTCGCGAACCGTCCAGCCGGGACGAATGCCGGGCGGGCGAACGCCGGCAATCGGGCCAACCCTGGTCAGGGGATTGGCGATCGTCCTCGCGCAAACACCGCCGCGTCGGCCGGAGCAGGTGCCCGCTCGCCCGGCCAACGCCCGGCCCCGGCACGACAACCCGAGGCATTCAAGGGCATGGACAGGGGCCGCCAGGCGGCCCAGTTCGGCGCGCGCGGCAACCAGAGCCGTGCCGCGAGCCAGATCAAGCGCCCTGGCAACGCTGGCGGAGGGGCGGGCGGCCGGGGTCGCCGCAACGGCTAGAGCAGCCTGCACGGCCGGGCTGAGAATGGTCTAGTGAGGACCTGAATGATGACTGGGTCTGCTCAGCGGATGGCCGCAAGCGCACTTCTTGGCGCGATGGCTGGGTTGATCTTTGTGATGGGCGTGTTCGCGGCGGAGCCGACGCAACGATCCTATGCGTCCTCCGATGAGCAAGGCAGCGGCGGCACTGGTGGCGGCCGCGCGGTCGAACGACGCCGCAGCGTTGCGCACGATACTCGGCCCCGGCAGCGCGCCCCTCATCAGCTCCGGTGACAAGTATGCCGACGAGGCTGCACTGCGTCACTTTATCGAATTATATGATGCCAATCATGCCCTCGTGCCGGAGGGCGCGGATCACGTGATGCTTGAGGTCGGTGCAAATGGTTGGCCGTTGCCGATCCCGATCGTGCGACGAGCCGGGCGGTGGTCGTTCGATGCCCGCGAGGGCGCCCAGGAAATTATCGACCGGCGTATAGGCCGCAATGAGATCGCCGCGATCCGCGTATGCCTGGCTTATGTTGACGCCCAAAACGATTATTTTGAGCGCAAGAAGCAGGAGACCGGCAGCGGCGTCTACGCACAGCAGCTGGTGAGCGCGCAAGGCAGGCACGACGGCCTCTATTGGCCCGCAGGGGACGGGCAAGAGGAGAGCCCGCTAGAGCCTTTGGTTGCCCAGGCACGGGACGAGGGGTATCCCGGGCCAAATGCTGCGCCAGAGTTTGGTGCCATACCAGGGCTACCTCTTTCGTATCCTGCTTTCGCAGGGCGCGGAGGCGCCCGGCGGCGCGAAGAAATATGTGCAGAATGGCCGAATGACCGGAGGATTCGCGTTGATCGCCTGGCCAGCGAATTACGCCTCGTCGGGCATCATGAGCTTTATTGTCAATCAGGACGGGGTTGTATTCCAAAAGGACCTCGGGCCGCAGACAGCACGAAGCGCGGCAAGTATAACGCAATTTAATTCGGATCCAAGTTGGGCCCAGATTGAGGTGACAGACCAATAGCCCCGGCTTGCCGGGGCTGGCCCCGGGGGATCGTCTGCCGGATTTGCATAGCGCACCGGTTGCCCGATGCATAGGCTTTGACGCTTCAAAGAGATGCTGTAGCTTTCGCCGGTCAACCACTGACGGTGGGTTCATCGTCGAAATTCCTGAGGTCACACCATGGCGGCCCTCAATGAACACGCTGCGGGGCTTTCGCCTGACAACCCTTGGCACACCGCCGGCCTTCCACCTGCTGGCGAAGCCGAGCGGATCCACCTGCAACATCGACTGCGCGTATTGTTTCTTTTTGTCTAAAGAGGCGCTATACCCGAACGACAAGCACCGGATGTCCCAGGCCACACTCGAGGCCTATATCAGTCAGTTGCTTGAGTCGCACCGTACACCCGAGGTGATAGTGGCGTGGCAAGGCGGCGAGCCCACACTCATGAAGCTCGACTTCTTCAGGCGTGCCGTCGAACTCGTCGAGAAATACCGCCGGCCCGGCCAGGCGGTGCAACATACCTTTCAGACCAACGGTATCCTTATCGACGATGATTGGTGCGCCTTCTTTAAGGAACACAACTTTCTTGTCGGCCTGAGTGTTGATGGTCCCCGCGAACTGCATGACGCCTATCGGAGAGACCGCCGCGGACAGGGCACGTTCGACCTGGTGATGCGCGGTTGGCGGCTACTGCGTCAATACGGTGTCGAATTCAACATCCTGTGCACGGTCAATGCCGCCAACGAGAAACACGGCAGCACCGTCTATCGCTTTTTCCGCGACGAACTGCACGCGAAGTGGGTGCAGTTCATCCCGATCGTCGAGCGTGCAACCGAGGCGACGGTGCAAATCGCCAACCAGGGCTGGAGCGAACGGCCCGGTGAGAAACGTCTGCTCTATACGCAAACTGGCAATCTCGTCACGGCGCGTACGGTCGGCGGCGAGCAATACGGCCGCTTTCTGATCGATGTCTTCGAGGAATGGGTGCGCCACGACATGGGCGAGGTCTACGTCCAACTGTTTGACGTCACGCTGGAAGCCTATTTCGGCCGCCATTTGCTATGCATCCATGCCCCTACCTGCGGCTTTGGTCCCGCGTTGGAGTCCAACGGCGATCTCTATTCTTGCGATCATTTTGTCGAGCCCCGCTTTCTGCTCGGTAATATTCACCAGACGCACATGCAGAAGATGGTGTCCTCGCCCGAGCAGCAGAAATTCGGTCAAGACAAACGCGATACCTTAACCGCCCAGTGTCGCCGGTGCGAGGTCAGGCCACTTTGCAATGGCGGCTGTCCGAAAGAACGGTTCGCGGTTTCGCGCGACGGAGAGCCAGGCCATAATTACCTTTGTTCGGGCCTCGAGTTGTTCTTCACCCACACCAGGCCAGCGATGCGGACCATGGCCGAACTGCTGCGGCGGGGTCGCCCGCCATCCGACGTAATGAAGCTGGTCGCGGCCGAGGATGCGAGGCGCGGGCCCTACAAGCCTTGTCCCTGCGGAAGCGGCCGAAAGTTCCGCTTCTGCCACGGCGACAGACCACCGCCTTCACCGTTCAGCAGACTAAGTACCGCGGCGCCTGTGCCTATATCCGGACTTCAGCCTCAGGCGGCCGGCGGCGGAGCAGCCAAGTGACGCGGGCCGGAGGCACTTCTGCCATCACGGCCATTCATAACGCAGCGTAGTTAGGAGGGAAACAATCGTGGCGACGAAAAAACCAAACATCTTGATCCTTTGGGGTGACGACATCGGCTGGTGGAACATCAGCTTCAACAACCGGGGACAGATGGGCTATCGCACGCCGAATATTGACCGCGTCGCGAATGAGGGCGTTGCCTTCACCGATTACTACGGTCAGCAGAGTTGCACGGCGGGTCGAGCCGCGTTCATCACCGGGCAAAACCCGATCCGTACCGGCCTGACAAAGGTCGGGATGCCGGGTTCCAAAGTCGGCTTGTCAGCGGAGGACCCGACAATCGCCGAACTGCTGAAGCCGCTAGGCTACGTGACGGGCCAGTTCGGCAAGAATCACTTCGGTGATCGGGACGAATTTCTGCCGACCGCGCACGGTTTCGACGAATTTTTTGGCAACCTTTACCACCTCAATGCGGAGGAGGAACCGGAGGACCCAGACTATCCAAAGAACCCGGAGTTCAAGAAGCAATTCGGACCCCGGGGCGTGCTCCACTGCTGGGCGGACGGTAAGGGGGGACAGAAGATCGAGGACACCGGCCCGCTGACCAAGAAGCGGATGGAAACCATCGACGAAGAAGTCACCGACCATGCGCTGCGTTTCATCGACAATTCGCACAAGGCGGATCAGCCCTTTTTCATGTGGTATAATACCACGGCGATGCATTTCCGCACCCACTGCGCCGAGAAGCACAAGGGAAAAAGCGGCCAGGGGGACTACAATGACGTCATGGTGGCCCATGACGAAAACATTGGCAGAATGTTGGACAAGCTCGACGAGTTGGGCATCGCCGACGACACGATCGTTATGTACTCGACCGATAACGGCCCTCACTACAACAGTTGGCCAGACGCCGGCATCACCCCATTCCGCTCCGAGAAAAACACCAACTGGGAAGGCGGCTGGCGGGTGCCGGCATTCGTTCGCTGGCCCGGAAAGTTCAAAGCCGGGACAGTGCTCAATGGTATCGTCAGCCACCAGGACTGGCTGGCAACTTTTCTCGCCATCGCTGGTGAGCCGGACATCATCGATAAGCTCCTACAATGGGCACAAGGCCGACGCTAAAACGTTCAAGGTGCACATCGATGGATATAACCTGCTTCCATACTTGACCGGCGAGGTCAAGGAAAGTCCACGCCGCTTTTTCTTCTACGTCAGCGATGACGGCGACATCTTGGCCATTCGCTTCAACGACTGGAAAGTTGTGCTCATGGAGCAGCGCGCGAAGCAGTTGGCGTGCTGGTTCGAGCCGTTCGTGAAGCTACGAGCTCCGAAAATGTTCAATCTTCGTCGCGATCCGTTCGAGCGGGCTGATGAAAATTCAAACACCTACTGGGATTGGGTCATCTCGCATGCGTATTTGGTCTATGGCATGCAGGCAATAGTTTCCAGTCAGATCGAGGACTTCGTGAAATACCCGCCGCGTCAAAAACCGGCCTCGTTCAATCTGGATGCCGTGCTGGCGAGCCTTCAGGATGCTTCGGGGGGTGGTCACCACTAAGCTTCTGCCCCCGCGGCTGAACAATCAGGCGGGACGTGCCGCGCAGGCCAGAGCGCGGCACGGAATCGCGCGCAAAGTAGGAGCCTGACGTGACAATCAACAAGGAGCCTGCGAGAAACGCGCCGGTTCAGGTTGACCCCGATCTCGGCGTGATGCGCACGATGATGGCCGCGGACCGGACTTTGATGGCTTGGATCCGCACATCCCTTTCCATGTTCACCTTTCGGTTATACCCTTTACAAGGTCCTCCAAGAGGTCAACGAGATCGGAAAGCTCGACCTTCACGACGCCGCTCCACGAAACGCCGGTATTATGCTCACAGTGACTGGGACAGTGGCGCTCACAATGGGGATAATCGAATATCTTGCGACTCTCCGGATGCTGCGCCGGTCCTACCGATTTCGGCTCGCGCGGCCCACGTTGCTCATGTCTGTCGTGCTGACGTTCGCCGGCGGGTTTTTGTGCATCGGCATTGTTTCCAGGTTGCTCTGAGAGTGCAATGGACGATTTCTGGTCGCAAATCGTGGTCAACCTGACCGATCGGCTCCAAGGACCGCTGAGCCTCAGATTTGTACTGCAGCCGGTGGTAGCTTCAATCTTCGGAATCCTGTCTGGACTGCGAGACGCAAAGGCTCACAGGCCGCCGTATTTATGGACACTCCTGGTCAATTCAGCCCACCGTGGCACCATGATCAAGGACGGATGGAAAAGCGTCGGCAAGGTGTTCATCGTTGCGCTGGTGTTGGACGTCATTTATCAAGTCATCGTATCGGGTTTTGTGTATTCCGGTGAGGCGTTGATAGTTGGGTTCATCCTGACGATTGCTCCATATTTGCTTTTGCGTGGGCTGATCAACGGCATTTTCTCCAACAAATGAGACCGCAGGGCGCCGTCAGTGATTTACCTGCTTTTCCAGATCGGACAGCAGCATCTTAACCTGCTGGTCGTTCGGATTTAGCTGCGCTAGTTCGCGCGTATATGACAGAGCTTTTGCGAAATCGCCCGCACCGCGCGCGCCCGCGATGAGCGCGACCAGGACATCCCGGTCCGCCGGGTGCTGCTTGTGGGTCTCGGCCAGCACAGCACGCGACTGCTCCGGTGATCCAGTGCTGTTCAGGGCAATCGCGTAAACATAAGCATAACGGACGTTGTCAGGCGCCAACTCTGCCGCCTGACGAAGAAGTGGCAGTGCCTCGGCATAGTTATGCTGACGCACCAAAGACAAACCGAGCGCATGAAGGACATCTGCATTTCGCGGATCGATCGACATCGCCTTGCGCAACAGTTCTTCACCCTGCGCGTCGATGCCTCGCATCCGGTCAAGATCCGCAAGGTTCAGAAGCGCCGGAACGAAATCCGGATCAAGGCGCAGGGCTGTCCGGTACTCCGCGTCCGCCTCGGTTGGCTGCGCCAGCCGCGTGTGCAGCAGCCCCAGATTGAGGTGCGCCTCGGGCCGGTCTTCGTTGGTCAATTCCGCGGCGACCAGTTCGTCGTAAGCGGCGGCGAAAGCACTGCGTTGTTCCGGCGACATCGTCTGCGCTGGCATGCCGGCCACAACCCGCGCCGTCTCGGTTCGAACCGCGCGAATCGGATCGCGCAACAACGACAAGGCGGCCTGGGTCGTGCTGGGCGACGACGCTGGCGGATAGCGCGCGCGGGGCGGCCAAACGGACCAGCGGGTCAGGATCCGCCACCGCCGCCGCTATCGCTGGCGTCGAGGCCGGGGAAGCGTAGCGCGGCAGCAGCGTCAAGGCGGTTGCCCGAGCGATCCCCGGCTGATCGTGATCCAGGATCAACGTATCGAGGCGACGTTCCGCGCCCGCGGCACCGGTTCGCCCCGCATAAAGCGCGGTGCCGTAGTGGTAGCCGGTTTGACGGCCATTGGGATACCAATCGGCCACGGCGCGCGCTGCCCAGTCCGCGGCGCGGTCACGGTGGCATTGGGTGCATGCATTCGGCGTCCCGATCGACGCGGACAGATCAGGCCTCGGCACGCGAATGCTGTGATCGCGCCGATCATCCACGATCATGTAGGTCTTCTTCGCCATGTGGCAGTTGACGCACTGCGCGCCGGCGCTGCCCGGCTCGTGATGATGATGTTCCGTAACATCGAACTTCGCCGGCATATGACATTGCGCGCACAGGCTGTTCCCCTCGGCACGCAAGGTCGCGCTATGCGGCTCGTGGCAGTTGGAACAGGTGACACCGGCGCGATACATGCGGCTCTGCACGAACGAACCGTACTCGAACACCTCCCCATCGAACTGGCCGTCCGGATGATACAGCCCTTGTTCCAGCAGTGCGGGAAGATAGAAGTCAAGAAATGGCATGCCCGGCTGCGGCGTCTTCGTGATCGTCGCTCGGCGCGCGTGGCACCCGGCGCAAGCGTCGAGCTCCATCGAGGCGAGTTTCTCGGTACGCCGGGCGATCCCAGTTTCCGGGTTCATCTCCCACCGGCCGTGATCGCTAGGCTTTAGCGATACCGTCAATCCCAGCCGATCCGCGTTGGCCGAAGGCGGCTTCCCCGTCTGGGCCCAGTCGACGTGGTTGGAGCCCGGTCCGTGACACGCCTCGCACGACACGTCGACGTCGGTCCAGGTCGTTCTGTAGTCGTTACTTCTAAGATCGTAGTTCTTCTTGAGGTTGGTCGAGTGGCAGCCGGCGCACATGTAGTTCCAGGTTTGGTCCCGCCCCGTCCAGTGCACCGGATCGCCGGGAGACAGTTTCCGATCCGGGTAAAGCTGGAACCAGCGCTGACCACCGTTTTCCCGCCCGCGGCTGTCCCAGGCGACACCCAGCGCCTGCAGCCGGCCGCCGGGGAAGCCGATCAGGTATTGCTGGAGGGGATCGACCCCGAAAGTGTAGGCAATCTGATAGTCGTGTGGTTTTCCGTCAGCGCCTTCCGTTCGCACCATGAAGGCCTCGCCGGAGCGACTGAAGCTGGTCACGACCCCGTTCTGCGATTGTTCTGCGTCGTTGAACGCACCAAGCACCGTGTCTGATGTGGCGGGCTGCATCGCCTTGGCATGGTGTGATGTCTTCCAGAGTGCGGTCTCGGCCGCATGACATCCGGAGCACGCGGCGGCGCCGACGAAATGCGCCGGCTCTTCCGCCCTTGCCGCCAAGACCCTGTACGACACCAGCAGCATGACCACGATAGCCGCGCGGTGGATGAGGTGCCACGCCCCGCGGGCAGACCTTCTCATCTCGCCTTCCTGAGCCGCCCGAACCATCCGCTGATCCACTGACATGCCGCCGCTACTTGTCAACCATGGTCAAAGCGTTCCGCAGCGGCGCGTCGGAGATTCGCATAAACCCCTCGGTACGGGGAACTGAGCTCCAGAATAAGGAAAATTGCACCAGCCACCGAGACGGCACCGATGAACAGCACGACCAAAAGAGTCGAATTGAAACGGGCGAGAAGACCGAAGCCAAGAAAAAGCATACAGATCCAGAAGACCAACACCGTCAGAAACGGCCAAGCGAAAGACGAACCGGATTGTTCGTACATCATCAGTCGCGTTTGCCCGAGGTTCTGAGCGATCTGCATCGCCTGACTCTTCAACGTGGCCTGCGAGTCGTTTTTTGGCGCGAGCGATTTCAAACTGGCGATGAAGTCGTCCGCCATACCCTGTGTTGCCCTTGGATCAAGCTCGGGGCTTCGTGCGCCGTCCGGCGACCATATCCGGTCGTGGACGTCGGCAAGCCCCTGGCGCAACAAATCGCGCGATTCCTTGGAATCGGGACCATAGAATGACAACACCCGATCAAGCAGTACGACGTTGGCCGAAAGCGACTGCACCTCGTTTTGCTGCGCCTGGTAAGTGCTGCTTCCGGATGCGATCAGCAGGCTGAGCACCAGCGCCGAAATGGTGGCAATCAGGCCCAACACGAGCTTCACGACATCCCTCGATCCCGTGTCCAGGTGATCGTCCGGCAGTTTGAAGTTCAGCACCATACCCAAGAGGCCCATGCCAAACGAGCAGCCGAAAATGATCGCCGACGTCTCGAGCGAGTTCATCGCCGGGGGCGCCCGCCGGGCCGAAGGGTCAGCACCGAAGTCATCTCGTCATCACTTAGGCCAGCGCGGTCACGACAAGTCGTCGCCAGACCTTCAGCGTTTTTCATCTTTCCTCCCATTCGGTCGGCGCATCACCAGCTCGCTGTTAAAACCGAACATAGCCAGTGAGCCGCTCATTCAGCGCACATCGGAAAGGCCGCTACCGCGCACCCTCCTGTCCGCGCCAACCAGGCTGACAATGGCCTAGAAAGTGAAAGTCACCGCAAGCATCGGGCCCTTGACCGTCAAGGTTTGCAACTTGGCATCACTGCCCTGATCAAAGGTCAAATAGCGGTAAGTGAGTGACAGATCCGCAAGTCGGGTATGGTAGCCGAGGCCGGAGGCGATCTGCCAGGTCAGATTCGAGCCGCCCGCGCCAATATCGAAGTAATAAGGGATGAACAGCCCGGCGTTGCCTAGGCGCACGCGGCCGCGAAAGCCGCCGATGCCGTTCCAGATATCGCTAGAAGCGGACACGCTGCCGCCGCGCCCGAAAATCGCGCTGTTGCCAAGCGGTCCTCCGACCACAATCCCGATGCTATGATTGAGCGTGCCGTTCAAAGCAAGAAAGCGGAACCCGGCGATCGCATCGAAGTTGCCCCAGTTTCCCTCCGCCAAGGTATAACCGCCGGCCAGCGTCCAGATCGAGGTGGTCAGGTCCATGCCAACGTTGGCCTGCACGCCGGTCGAGATCGGAATCGACGCCAGGCCGGGAGGCCTGACCGATCGGAACCGGGAAGGTGCGGCGCTCAGGTTCAGATAAATGAAGTCGGTCAGGAGCGAGAATCGCTCGTATTGTGCGTCAGCCGTAACCATCGTCGCGAAGTTCAAGTGGGACACCAGGTCGCCGAAACCTATCGACGTGTCGGTGGACGCCGTCCCGCCGCCAAGCGCGGCCGGCAGGTTGAAGTTCATGGTTGTGTTGACGTTCGCGACCCATAGATACGGCGCGACATCGAAGGTCCAGCCGGGGACATTGGCTGTCGGCTGCCCCAGGCTGATCGGTTGTTGCGCCCGCGCGCCGGATATTCCTCCGGTCGCAATCATGATCGTCAGAACGAGCCGCCATGAGGATTCGGTTCAACATCAATAGTTCCTTCGCCTCAATTTATCGGTCCTGAATGAACCGACATTCCCCAGAAAGCACGCAAATCGGCGCCGACGACCGATGTGAGCACTCGCATTAAGCCAGGCTGTCGGATCGAGCAACAATCAGAAGATGAAGGTGACCTGAGTGCGGAGTTGCCAGGTCGAACCGAATTCCGGACGTACCGCGTTGTAGTAAGCCCCAAGCGAAAGTTGATCGGCAGCTTGCCGCCGACCTTAACGACGCGGCCGACCTGAGCGCCGACCGGCACCGTCCACGCTTTGTTATCAACTGCCGGCCAGCCCGCGGTGATAATCGGCGCGCTGCCGACATACCATCCCTTGCCAAAATTGTAGTTGACGAAGGGCTGCGTCAGGAACGTGTTGTAGCGTGTGCCGCCCAACCCCGAGGTCCCGCCGAATGACCAAACGCTGTTGGCCAACACGCCCGCGACCCAAGGTCCCTGCATGTACACCAGCACGCCCGTCGGCCCGCCGCCCCAGACATTGGACCCGAGGGTCGCACTGCTGATCGTCGGCACTTGCACGACCGGGCCAATGCCCCAGAGCCAACCGTTGACCGGTTTGCTCGGCGACAGGAATGCGGAAAACGTTGTCGGGCCGGTCCCAAACGGGACGGTGTCCGCCGGCTGCAGCGACGGCTGCCAGATCAGCGGCAGGATCGTCCGGGTGATGACGTTCCAATCGTCGGTAATGTGGATTGGGATGACAGGCTGAACATTCAGGATGTCCTGCGTGCCCTGGTGCGGACCGTAGTTGAAGTTGGTGTTGTTCTGAAACGGAAAGCTATAGAGATCGCCAATCGGATTCTGCAGCTTTTTGGCCAGGGCCGTGTCGCTGCCCGGGCTGCTGTCGTCTTCCGACGCGGCGGGTGCCGCTGACTGCGCCATCGCTGCGGGGGAGAGGAGCGATAATGCAAGCAAGCCCGCGCAAAGTGTCATGAGACGCAGTCCAATCATCTCCCAGGGTTCACAACTATTCGGATTACGGCAGCACGGGCAGCCGGCTAACACTCGGGGCTTCCAAGTGCGATCTTTTTCTTTGCCGGACAATTACGCCCCGAAATAGATGGTCAGCGAACCATTAGCATTCGTACCTCTATCGCACTCGTCCTTGGTGCCGAGAGCATAACGCCCAGCGCCCTATAATCCTTCGGGCCACGGACCCCTAAAAGGCCTTTTCAATACCGACCGATTAGCCTGCTGCCGACCTCTACCCGGATGCCGCCTATGTCGTCTACACAACGTTGCAGCGACCACGAAAGAATCTGGACTCGGCATGACATAAGCTGACAGCAAATCAGGGATCCGCCTATGCAATTTCGGCAAGCTCCCCGCGTGTTCGTGGACGACGCACAACGGTCATCACGGAAATACAACGGCCCGAAGCGCCGCAGCCGGAGTTAGACAATCTGCCCAAGCAATTGTGAAAGTCCCTTGGTAACGAAAGCGCGATCGCCAAATATCAAAAATTTGCCGAATCTGCATAGTTAATGTTGGACACCCGGGTAGACAGGGATGGATATATCTTAACGAAGCGCAA
The DNA here is from genome assembly GCA_963778125.1 of uncultured Alphaproteobacteria bacterium. GTDB lineage: Bacteria > Pseudomonadota > Alphaproteobacteria > Acetobacterales > Acetobacteraceae > Rhodopila. The sequence continues at coordinate 157,177 of CAVZTH010000005.1, forward strand.
CGTATGCGCTGGGTGGGGAAGGCATGTGGTCAAGCGAGATCATAGAATCCGCGGACCCGGACGAATTCATCAGCTCAATTCGACCGCACGGTTGCGAGATCCTCGTGACCGGACGGGGATCGTTCGAGGCACGTGGCGTAATGATCGATATCGACCGTTTGTATCTGCAGCGGCGCAAGGAGCGTCTGGCTCGCCTAGTCGAGTTGGACATGCCCAGGGCGGGGATAATATTCCTAACCGAGCCTGGGTCAAGCATGTTTTGGAACGGCGCCGAGATCGGAGTGGAAAATCTTGCGCTGTTCGGTCCCGGACAGTGCATTTCTCGTCTGTCGGGGGCCACAAGCTGGGGAAGCATGTCCCTGGCTGCCGACGATATGGAGTCCGTTTTCACCTCCTATTTCGGATCCAGTCCGATAAGGGCGGCCGGTAATACCGTGATCACCCCACCGCCCGGGGCTCTGATGCACCTGCGCTCGCTGCATGCTGCCGCGAGCAAAATGGCGGAAGCCTCGCCAAAATTGTCAGTGGAATCGGCATCCACACACGGGTTGGAGCAGTCGCTGATTCAGGCCATGCTGGATTGCATCGACGTGCAAAATCTCCGCCCGGACACCACCGCCCTGCAGCATCATCGGATTGTCATCCGCCGGTTCTGTGAGATCGTGGCAACGCATCCCCTCAAGCCATTGCACGTCCCGGAAACGAGTCACGCGATCGGTGTTTCTGGCCGTACCTTGCGTATGGCTTGTCAGAAGCATCTCGGAGTAAGTCCCACGCAGTACCTGCATCTTCGTCGCATGCACCTGGCTCGACGAGCCTTGCGGCAGTCGGATCCCGACGTCACCAGGGTGACCGACGTCGCGACAAACCTCGGGTTCTGGGAACTTGGACGGTTCAGTGTCAATTACCGCCAAATCTTTGGCGAATCACCCTCCACGACCCTGAGGGCAGCAGCTTCAAACTGCATAGGCTAAGCTTCCGCGTGAACGTGGTCTAAGCTCGAACGCCCTTCCGCGGCATCCCACATGATACGGGGATCGAAGGTTTCAGCCGCAAAAATCGTCAATATGACAACAGCGCAGAATGCTACCGCGCCGATGCCTGGCTCAATGGTGACGACCCCGCCGAATTGAACAAGAGCGCCGAGCAGAGCCTCCATGAAGATGTCGATCATCGACCAACGACCGATCCAGCGTATGATGTAATAGAGCCGGGTTCGATCTCGAAGCCACCCGGTGTGCCCGGTTTGCACAGCGACCAACATCACGGTAAGGCCGACCATCTTCAGCATCGGCACGGCAATACTGGCAAAGAACACCAAAGCGGCCAGCGGGTACATCCTCGAGTGAATCAACTCCTGCACGCCGCCCAGTATTGTGCTCGGTTGCCCGGCGCCAAGTTGCATCACGGTGAGGACCGGATAGAGATTTGCGGGCACATAAGCCACCGCCGCGGCGACGACCAATGCCCATGTCCTAATTAGGCTGTCCGGTTTCCGGGCATGCAGCGGAGAACCACAGCGCGGGCACCCTGCCCTTTTGTCGTCAGGCTCGGCAACCAGAGTGCAGGTTTCACATCCGATCGCCCCGGGCGGAATCCGCCCCGTAGCAAGCGCCATACGAGACACATTGCGGGCGCGGCCGCTGTCGAATGCATCCCAGATCGCCTCCCGATCCAGCGCCCCATCTGCCCAAACGATTACGACGGTCAGTGCGAGAAGAGCATAAACGCCGGCGTCCAGCTCGATCTTCACCAGATCACCGAGCTTCACGTAGGCGACGAAGACGCCCAACACGAAGACCTCGACCATCGACCAGGTCGTAAGGCGCTCGACCCAAACGAAGATGCGCCGGAGATGCGGCGGCGGCTTCGCTTCGCGGATGCGCAGCAGCACGTAGATGGTGCCGATCAGCTTTGCCAGTGGCGCGGCAACGGTAACGAACACCACCACGACGGCGAGGCTCGACATCCCCCGCTGCTCTAACTCCAAGGGGCCGGAGAAAATCCCTGCCCCGTGCACGATGCCTGACGTGCTCACGGTCATCAGCGTGGTCGCGCACATCACCCCCAGCAGGATCAGCGCCGCGACCGCCAGCGCGAGGCTATGTTCAAGCGGATGACGCCGCGCCTTGCGCAGCGGGGTTCCGCAACGTTCGCAATGGGCGGTTGTGCCCGGCGCGAGCACGGGTTCGATCTGGAACAGTCCGCAGCCGGGACATTCGCGAAGCGCCGCCCCAACCTGCCCCACCGACTCTTCCGCCATGGACGGCGGAGTCATCTACGATGCGGCTTCGCGGAAACCGGTTTGACCGCAGGCGAGGGCTTGGGGGCAAGCATCACCGCGATGCGATCGGCGACCTGAGCGAGCGCCGCACTCGTGGCCGCGATCTGGCCTTCGACACTGGCCGACGGTGGGGGCTGCGATATGTGGAAACTACGCATCTCCACAGATTCCCGATTTTTGAGCGACACGGAGGCCTGCGCAATGAGCAGCAGTTGGCCGTCTCGATCCAGATCGAGCCTTTGCACCTCAAGCTCGATAGTCGCGTCCGGGGATGATCCACTCAGAGCGCCTGACGACGCATACACCGTGCTTTGAGGCAGTCTCTGTGCGAGATCCTGCACCAGCACGCGTCCCAGCATCGCGTCGATCGGCTCACCCCACCATGAGCCGGGCCTCAGCACGATGCGATAATCCCCCGACGCTTGTACGATCGGGCTGCGCGCCAAATACTGCGCGACCCCTACGCCGTGTAGCGCAATAACCTTCGGGGCGCCCGACAGCTCGGCGCCAGGCACCGGGGCAATCGTGAAAAGCGTCGGATCGGGTGAGGAGCAAGAGACGGCGATCAGCGTTGAAAGTAACGCCACAGCAAGCCGAAGCCGGTACGGATACGTCATTGGGCGTCTGTTCGACCGCGCACCAGCGCTTCTGGATGACGGGTCAGCAAATCAGCCAGCGATTTAAACGATCGCACTGCATCAGTAAGTTGCGCCATCAGCCGGTCCAGATCACGATGAAACTGTGTATCGTTGCCGTATCCCGTATCGACCGAGCGAAGCAGTTGGTTTGATTGCTTCAGCGTGGCTTGCAGCGTGGCCGCTATCTCGGGGAATTGCTTCAACGCCGGACCCAGGTCCGTGTTCAGGCTTTTCATCACGGCCTGTGCATCGGTCATTGTACCGGCCAACCCGGTCAGCGTCTGCTGAAGCTCCGGGCCGTTGGTGAGCGCCGTCATGTTCTTGGTCATGACCGCCAGACTTTGACCGATGCTGGCAAACGGAATCGAATTAACGTTGCGTAGCAGGTCACCCGCCGAGGCCTGCAGACCTGACAACCCGCCGGAATCGGTGGTCGGGAAGACAAATGCCCCGTCCTGCTCGCTCACAGTGACCGCGGGCGCGTCCGGCACGATCTCGAATGAGACCAGCATTTCCCCTGTCAACAGATTCCCGCTTTGAAGTGACGCGCGGAACCCTTTCGACACCAGTGTCTGGACCGCTTCGTGCGCATCCTTGAAGACCTCATGACCAATACCCACGATGCGCTCCGGGGCGACCTCCAAACGGACTGGCGCTACAATAGTGTCTTTCACGGGATCATAGCTTAGCCGAACATCCGTGACCTGACCGACCTTGAGGCCGTGCACCACAACCTCGGAGCCCACGCCAAGACCGCGAACGGAGGAAGAAAAATACACCAGCAACGGGATTTTCCGGCTGTAGGAAGCAGCCTTGGCCGCATCCTGGTTCACAAACAGCGGAAACTCGTGGTTTTCGGCGCTGATTTCGCTCGACTGCCCAACCGTCGGCGTCTCAAAGGCGATGCCGCCCAATAGCAAAGCCCGGAGTAATTCGACCTGCATTTCCACACCGGCACCGCCCAATTTCACCGCTACGCCGGAAGCATTCCAAAAACGGGTCTGATCGTGGACGTATGTGTCGAACGGCGCGCGAACGAACGCGTGGATGGTCACATTCGCCGCCATATCCCCGATGTCCCAACCCAGCACCTGCCCGACTGACAGGCCGCGGTAGAATACCGGCGAGCCGAGGCTTACCGACCCAAGTTGATCCGATTTGAGCAGGAACGTGCGGCCCGGCACGTCGCTATCCAGCAGCGGCGGTTCCTCGTTCCCGACGAAGTTGCGCTCCGCTTTGGCGGCTGAATCCCCGGGCAGCATCCCGATATAGGAGCCGGAAAGCAGCGTGTTGAACCCCGAAATGTTACCGGCAAACAAGCGCGGCTTCACCACCCAGAATTGCGTTCCGCTCGTCAGGAACTGTTCGGCCTGCGAAGTCGTTGCGACCGAGACGAGCACGCCTCGCCGGTTCTTGGTAAATTCGAGGCTTTTGACCGTGCCCAGGACAATATCCTTGTATTTAAGCTGAGATTGTCCCGCCTGAAGCCCCTCGGCGTCTTCAAACGAGATGACGATGCGTGGGCCTTCCTTTGACAGTGTGTTCCAAGCCAGCCATGCGCCAATCGCTATGGCGATTATCGGTATCGTCCAGATCACCGGGAATCGCCGAGACCGGCGCACTGCCGCTCGGTCCAGGCTTCTGGAATCGGTCGCGCTCATGGTGCTATGGCTGCGAATATGTCAGGCATAGTGGCAGGATCCTTGCAGAGCTACATCCAGAGAGCCAAGTGTTGGCCATGCATTATTGCACCGAGCGCTAGGGACGTTTCGTCGCGGCTGTTGCAAAAAATCTATGCGATTTTGGCAACACTTACAATGCGTCGAACGCGGGCACTGAAGCTTATTAGCTGTTCCCCGAGCAAGGTGGAGCATGAGCGACCAGTCAGCGGCGCCGAGAAACCTGTTTAATACTTTTTTATGACCGCCGCACCGTTAGGCCCGACACATCCGGCGTGGTAGACGCCGTTGGCGCAGGTGACCGTCTTCGGCGGCGGCGGACGCTTATGGACGACAGCGGCGCCGTTGGGCCCGACGCATCCGGCACGGTAGACGCCGTTGGCGCAGGCCACGGCATAAGCCCCCTGGGGCGTTGCCAAAACCACGAGGGCCGAAAGGCTAAGCGCGGACAGGGCGAGCACGAAAGCGTTTTTCATCAAGCGTAACCTTCTTCTAGGCCTAGAGTGCGGGAAGCGTTCTCCTCGCATCGTGAGGTTGAACGGTCCCTTCGGCGCCGGCAGCCGGTTTGCCTCCGTGTCCGCGCCAGGGTTGGCGTTTTGGATGTGGAGGTCAAGCGAGCCATCCGCACCGAAGTTCGACCAGACCACGACTTTCATGTCTCCGGCGAAAACGCGGTCAGGCTTCGTGTCCATTCGACACACTCCTTGTGCCCGGATTCTGGGTTTGCCGGACGCCTGGTTCTGATCGACCGCGCCAGTTGACGGTCGGCACCAACACCCGAAGCCGCATACGCCGGCATCGGCGCGCCAAGTGCTATGCAAAGTTGGCAACTCGAGTTGGACATATTATGATTGTCCTGCCCGGACCTGTCGCCTAACCTGCGTGGCTGCCAAACCTGCATAGTCGAGTGGCGCAAAAGTGCTAGAGTAGACGGCAGACGCCGCCTTTCGGGCGATCGTCAGGACGCGGCAAGGGGGTGCCAGAGTTGCAAATTACATCGTGTTGGTTTGCCGCCGGGATTTTGGGTTCGGTCCTTTGTGTCACAGCGCTTCCGGCCACCGGGAACGCCGCGGTCTCCGAAGACGCTTTTCTCGCACGGACAACCGGAGACCTCGTGGAATTGTGCGAGGCAACTCCAGCGGATACGTTTTACACGGCCGCCGTCAACTTCTGTCACGGTTTTTCACTAGGCGTCTATCGAGTGCTGGAAGAAGAAAACAAGGCGACCACCCGCCATCTGTTTTGCATGCCTGACCCGCCGCCTCACCGCAGCGATACTATCGCCGCCTTTGTCAAGTGGGCCGACGCAAATCCGGACCAGAAGGCCCAACCCCCAACCGACGGCATTGCCAGCTATTTGGCGAAGACTTATCCGTGCGCTCACGGCAAGCGATAACAGGAGCACATCCGTGAAATTGCCAATCGGTACTCCTTCTCTGTGTTGCTCTGGTTGGGTGTGCCGACATGAATAGCACCCAACAACGCGCCCTGTCCGGCACAGCTATCGGTGCTGGTGCCGGAGCCGTACTCGGCGCAATCGGCGGCAACGCCGGGCTCGGCGCGCTTGCCGGGGCTGGCGCCGGGCTCGCCGGCGGTTTGATCTACGACAACGTCAAGAAGAACGAACAAACCGCCTATCAACAGGGCTACTCAGCAGGCGCCCACTCCAAGCCCCCGCAATCCCAATCTCAGTAATACAACCCGGCAAGATCACTGATTTGGCGCTTGCTGCATTGAGATAATCACAGCATCCCCGCCAAGGCTTAGCATCAGGCCGGTGCGCTTCGCCTTCAGGTGCATGATCACGCCTTTATCGTTGCGGAGCCAAAGATCGCCTGCGCTCGCGTTACCAATGACAGCTCCATACCGGCCCTGAGCATACGCCCCCGGAAAATCCGACAGTTTGTTCAGCCCATAGACCTCGCCCTGCGCATTGATCGTCGACGCACCGATGCCGCCAATTCCAAGGCCACCCACGGCGAAAGGATAGCTCTGACCGTGGTAGTTCAGCGTTCCGCTGCCACCGCCACCGCTTCCGATAAAGGCCGCTTGAACCTGATTCATTTCCACCGTGCCGTCGGGCTGCTTCCCAGCCACCGTCTGCTCATTCATAGGTTGCGAGTTGGAGGAGCATCCGGCGATCGGCAAAAGGGCGGCGACAGCCAGCGCGAAAAATGTGCGCCGTGTTCGATCAACACCGGGAATCCGATGATCCCGGCGACGAAACGCCAGACTTGATGTGGGTCGATCGAGCCTCATTTGAAAATCCCCCTGCAACGAGATGGTTTGAACAATAGCCTCAGGCCGCCGGTTCGACGCCGACCAAAACAGCTTCGGTGATGATCGCCGTGATGGTGTCGCCGATCTTTATAAGCTTCATACTCTGCTGTCCTTCAGGCGTGACGACATCGATCGTCCGAATCGCCCCGCCGGAGGGATCGACGAGAGACACGGTGTGTGCTGTGGGGTCAACCCCTACCACCAGCCCGGTGACCACCATCTTGGTTCCGACGGCGCCCCCAGGCTTCTCGCCGGGCGTCGCGCGCGCGCCAGCGACAGTCAGGGAATCATCCGGAAGCTTAGTCCCTGGCGGCGCAAGCACGTAGGCCGTTGAGGTATAGTAATGCGCAATGACTGTATCGCCAGGCTTGACTTGCGGCAAATTCTGGACTTCATCCCCGACCTTTAAAACGAGTATATTGCCGCCCGGCGCCTCCAGCGTCACCGTGCGGGTTTGCAGGTCAACGGTCTTGACGACTGCTCGAGCCGATACAGTCTGGGTATGGCCAATGCCCCCCATTTCGGAAGCCTGGCCGAACGCGGCGGAGGACAAGCCCAGGTGAGGAAATTCGGGACAGGCCACGAATAAGCCCAGCGCGCCAACTACGGCTATGCAACCTGACCTGATGTTCATTGCGTTCTCTCCTGAAGATGGCGGTAGCCTGCGAATCCGGCGCGCCGCCGGCATAAGGGGAAGCCGTGTGGCGTGCGGCGGCAGTTCCCGCTATGCGGATTTGGCACTTCGCGCCAATTTCTGGCGGATATCGCGGAATCTGGGTCTGGGGGGCGTGCCACAATACCTCATGGCATCCGCTACTCCGCGGCCTGGCGCCATTCGGTTGGTGTCATGCCCGACCATCCACGGAATGCCCGGGAAAAGGCACTGGCGTCCGCGTAGCCGAGCGACCATGCGACTGATAAAATAGGCGCGGAGGGATCCCGTAGCAGTTGCTGCGCGCTCTCGTATCGTGCGTCCTTAAGCAACCGGATGAAGCTGGTCCCCTCCTTGCTCAGAAGCCGATTGAGTGTGCGCGGTTTCAGTCCCAACTCCGACGCCACAGCCGGTGCCGAGGGTCTCTCGATCGCTTTCCAGGAGGCGAGAATCGCTCGGATCTGGCCCATGAGATCTCCAGAAGGCCGCCCATTATCATGATCCCCGGCGAGGTTGCCGTGTGAGGTGGCAGCGACGCGGTCGAGCCAGGCGCTCTCGAACTCCAGTGCGGTTACACCGGCATCAAATGATACCGGAGCGTGTAGTAGCACGGTATGTCGGACAGGATCGGGCGGTTGCGGGTATGCGAAACGAAAACTCGCGGGACGCCACCGCGGTCCGCAGAGGACGCGCAGAACGCCAGCGGCAAATCCCATGGCGCAGTCGGCTAGCTGATCGCGCGCAACCAGACTGCCAGGCAGGCCGGCACATTCGATCGTGCACTTATTTCCAGACACGCTCATGGCTAAAAGCGAATTGGGGAAGCTCGCCGGCCGCGAGATAACCCGCATCAACGCCGCGCCCACCTGAGCATCAACTGGCGTTCGGTCTCGGTTCTGACTGACAATTCGGGATCCGGCCCGCAAGCCGGCCATCAACCCGAACTCCGTCTGGGCAGTAGTCGCCACGGCAGACTTGAACACCCGGGCCACCCAGGCAAGAGGAACAACCCGCTCGGGATCCGCAAACCGTTGTCGTTGGATCTCGGTTCGCCCGAACGCCGCATCAGGCCTTATTCCCCGTTCTTCCAACATCTCGGGGATGAGCCCGGCAGCGCCAAGTCGAAGCAGGTTTCGGCCTTCCAGAGGGCGATGGGACACATTAGTTGCCCTATTTTCCGCGCATACCATGCACGGCGGAGGGTGGATAAGCCCGCAGCTCTTCCTTCCCATTAGTGATTTCGCCGTTCTACTCACGCTCCAAACGTTGTCGCTATGCAGTTCCGGAATCACGTCGCTCCAAACGCAGAACGGACGAAGACGTGATTTCGCTGTTTGGACTGGATTGGCCGCGCACGGTGGTGGCGGTATCACCTCCGGCCTAAATTTAGGCTGCAACGGAAGTATTGACCGCGCGGGCCACAGCGCCGCGCATGCGCCGTGACGATCAGGCTTGGTCCTCGGCGTCGCCCTCTCCCCCCAGCTTCTGGCGCAGCCTCGCGATGACGCTGTGTGCGGTCTCTGAGACCTTCAGCCCTTCCGCGAGCGCGTTGATCCAAGGAGCTTGCAGTCCCATTGCGGCGTCGAAGGTCTGTTGACCCTTCTCGGTCAGAATGACGAGTTGCGCCCGCCGGTGATGCGGGTTGGCCCGGAACGCGACCAGACCCTCCTTTTCCAGATCGTTGACGATGCGCTGAATGTTCTGGCAGTTCGCGCCCATATAGCGGGCAAGCCAAGCCACCGGCTGCGGACGCTCCGCCGCGACGATGCTGCCCAGAACCTGCCAGCGGGCACTGGTCAGGCCAAGCTCCGCCACCAGTCGGTCTCCCGAGGCAAGCATCCTGTTGCTGAGCCTGAACAGGTCGAGAATGAGGCCGGTCAAGGCGGTACCTGCATGGGGTTCGCTTGGTGCTCCGCCCACGTGATCCCGCTTTCCCGATTCGAGCGACAGATCGGCCTCGATGTCTCGCCGGTCGTGCTCGTCAACGTTTTCACGCTCGACAAGGCCGACGAGGAAATCTTCCTCTGCGTCTGGCAAGACGACGCGGCGTTCATAGAGCGGCAACCGGGTTTTATCTCGTCCCAGCTTCACCAGGCTGTCGGCGACAGCCCGACCCATCAGAACTACGCAGTCTGGGAGTCGACCGCCGCCTTCCGGGCCGCGTTCACCCATCCTGAATTCGCGGCGAAACTCTCCACCTATCCGTCCTCAGCCGTCGCGATGCCGCGCCTGTTCCAAAAAGTCGCGGTGCCGGAATCTGCGTCGCGTAGCGAACAAGTCAGCTCGCGCGCCCAAAAGCATTACCACGTGCTTCTGTAACGGGCCTTTCTGTGTCAATCCCTTTCAAGCGTGGTTCACCGAAAATACTTCTAGTCATTTAGTCGTTTTCCTCGTTTTCTGGTTCGGCTGATGCGCCGTTTTCTCGTCCCGGCCGCAATCACCTCCGGCGTTGCCTGTGGCCGCGGTCAAGGATGGCCCTAGGCCACCGCCTTGGCGGCGCGTAGCGTCCTTGAGGGCGGTCGCAGGCAACGCCACCCTGGGATAGCCGGGGAGGGATCAGACGTCTTCCCGGTGCATCCCATACAACGTTTCGAGCCCCATCCTGCCGCCGGTGTCTCTCTTCTGTCCGCGGTCGGCGCGATGGCCGCCACCTGATGGTGTCTGATAAGGATCGGCCGGCCAATCTAATGACGCGCGATAAGCCATGCGGCGCCGCTGCACGTGATGCGGCCTGACCTGATCCATCGTCCCGGCGACGGGACCCTGCTCCGGGCGACCCTACCGGGCGTCCGAACTTGTTGATGCTCTCCTTCTGTTATGCCGCCGCGGCGGCCTTGGCAGCGTCGAACGGGGTGCCATCCACCAACATCCGGTGCAGGATCACCGCCAGCTTGCGTGCCAGCGCCACTTTGGCCTTGCGCATCCCCGCGCGCCGGGCCACCGCTAGGGCCCACCTCCGCAGAGGCGAGTCCCTTGCCATGCGCGTCAGAATGGCATTGGCGGCTTCGTAAAGCGCGGTGCGCACGCATCGCGTCGCCAGCCTTCGAGATCCGCCCGGTTACGTCCGTCTCCCCGGACTGGTATCTCTTGGGGGTCAGTCCGAAAAGCGCCCCACACTCTTGGACGATTTGAACCGGCTGGGATCGTCGATCGCCGCGGCATAGGTCAGCGCGACGATCGATCCGACGCCGGGCGCCGTCGTCAGCAGCCGCGCCCGCATTATCGGCGCCGGCGGCCCGGTGGGCCTGGTTGTCCAGCTTCTGAATTCCTCCGCCAGCACCGTGCGGCCTCGCAACAACGCATCGCAGACCGCCAGCAACGTCGGATGCTCCGCCACCAGGCTTCGGACCCGGCTCTCGAAGGTCTTCGTTGTGGTCTTACCAACCTTCAGCCCAAACCCGCGCAGCGTGCCCCGCACGCTCATTTCGATGTCGTGCAGCTTGATCTGCAATAGTTTCCGGGCCGCCCAGAACGGCACGGGTTTCCTGCGCCGCCAGCGACTTGCAATGCACCGGGCGGAACGAGCCGAGGCGCATCAACTGGGCGATGCCGCGGGCATCCTTGCGATCGGTCTTCACCGGCATGATCTTGAAGGCGGTGCGCACATGACGGGTTTCCAGCAGCTCCGCCGGCAACCCGGCCTGCTGCATGCCAGCATAAAGCCATTGCGACAGCGGTCCCGCTTCCAGGCCGATCCGCACTATCTCCAAGCCCAGATTTTCAGCCACGCTGTCAGAGCCTCGGGCTCACTGGCGATCTTGGCTTCGCGCACGACACGTCCGGTGGCGTCCACAACGCAAAGGCTTGAACTTTCCAGCGATACGTCGATTCCGGCATAGTGATCCATGGTCGTCCCTTCGATGATGCTTGGAGCAGGCCCCGCCTGACTCCGGTTGAACACACCATCACTCTGAGGGACGGCCACATTCACCGCCAAGGCTTGGCGGCCGCCCGTTACCCCATCTAATGACGCGGGGGCGATGCGGCTGTGACCGCATAGTCGATCAGCGACCCACAAACCACTCATGCCAAGGCGACGAAGCGGGCCGCCTTCCGAGCGGCCCCCTCCGATTGCTGCTGCTTGCCCTTATCCCGGCGGTCAGGGGAGTTTGTAACTGCCCTGAAAGGTTGCGTATTCGGCGAAGGTTCCCTCGGCCGCCGTGCGAAACTCTGGTGCATGACCTACTAATTTATAACCACCGCTGATACCAGCATACTTCCCTGTGCCCTTTAGGAATGTAGTGGCTCCGTTAAAACTCTTCGCGTCCGCGGGGTATTTTCCGTCACTCGCGAAACTGCTGGCGATTTGATCTCCGGCGGGATCAGTCGCAACGCAGTTGCCATGAAACTGAGCCATGCCATCCGTGATGTCGAACAAACCCGAACAGTGCCACGTCATGTGATCGAGCAACCCGTTACCTACGCTTAGGCCGTTTTCGTCGAAGGCACTCAGGAACAGCTCTTTCCCGACCGGGGTGGCCTTCAACGTGCCATAAGCGGAAAATGTGACGTTAAACGTCCCTTCCTTCGGCAAGTCGGCGGCCATCGCTACGGCTCCGAAGACGATAGCGGAGCTCAGTGTGAGGCCAGACAAAATACATGTGCGCGGTTGCATCGGATTCCCCTCCATAATCAATCGTTGATTGTCTCAGAGCGATCGGCGTTCTGTGTGGGTTCCACCGGCCTCGATTTTGGATCGCATGAGGCGCAGTTCATCGCGACAGAGTCGCCTTCGAGTGTCAAGCGCCCCTTGTCATTCCGCAATTTTCTATCGTGGTAGCGGCTAGGGTATATCGCCGCGAAGCGGGCCGGGATGATGCGTTCTTATGAGACTGACTTTCGGGACGCGCAGGCCATTGATTTTATAGGGCGATTTTTCGTCCAGTAACTTACCCTTTCATGGACTCAGTGTCCGGCCATGCAGCGGCCCACCATCGCAAGGAAAATCAGGAGAAGGATGGGCGATACATATTTCTCCACGAACCGCCCCGTTTTCCTCTGCCGTCCTGATCTCGTCAGCGGAACACCTATCGCGCGAGATATTTTGCCTTTCGCGGCGGACACCCCACTTGCGCGTCGCCACGAAAATGAAGTTCCGAATTTTCTCCGCCTTGCCATTGACCTAGCCCCCTTTCGAGAAGCCTCTGGCGGATCGGTCTAAGGGGTCAAGGGATGGCGCACGACCCCGACGCCTCGGGTTATGCCTCGTGACGATGGTGGAGAAATCGAAATGTCAGGCATGGTCAGGAAAATTGTGGAGTGCATACGCGGCGGAAAGGTGTTCGCCGCCTATCCGCTGTCTTACAGCCTCACGCAGGAGTTGTCAGGCCAACCCGGGGGATGAAGAAATGCAGACATTTGCGGCGATTGTGCAGAGTGTTGCCGCCTTAATCTTCGTATGCACTGTTGTCTTACAATACCGTGCCACACTGATAGACCGGCTGTTGCGGCGGTGGGAGCGGACTGCGGACGGCCCGACGCCTGACGAACTCGCTGGAACGCCTTACAGCCCGCGACAGATAGATTTCGTCAATGCGCGCATCAAAGAGAGCCGGGTTTGGTGGTGGTGGCCGTGGCGGGGCAACTAAAAGACTGGCGATCGTATAACGTTCGCTTACGTTAAGTCGATATCGCGCGTTTGTGAGGGAAGAGAGTTCCGGCTCCGATGCGCATCCGATCTAAACCGCAGCCAGCACTCAAACATAGGAATTTAAGCTTGACAACATTCCTAACACTGCGCTAAACCCAAACAGCATTCTTACCCCAGGCCGCGACGCATGACCGAAACGAAACCCCGCCACCCCGACGTGTTCATGCAGCTCATCGCCGCCTCCCTGACACCGATTTTCTCCACCGCCACTGACGGCGACCCAGTCCGTGCCCAAGCCGCCGCGATCGAGACCATCAACGCCTACGTCCCCAACCACCCGGTCGACCTCCTCCCGATTGCCCAGATCATTGCCTTCGGCCTCGCCGCCCTCCGCTCGATCAGCCTCTCGATGGCGGAAAACATCCCTATCCCACTGATCCTCCGCCTGCACGGCAGCGCCGCCAGCCTCAGCCGCGGCGCGGAGCAGTGCCGCCGCGCCCTATCCGAACCAGCACTCCCTGACCTCGATCCCTATCCCCCGGCGGAGCTTGCGGAAGCTGGCCGTTGGATCGACGAAGCGGTGCACGCCGAAATCGCCCGAGCCCGCCAACCCGCCGCCGGCGGCCACGCAGCCCAAAACATCCCGCAGGATGACCCGCCCACCATGGCGGCGGCGCTGGACGCCTTGGCCGCCGAATCCCGCCGCCGCATCGAGGAAGCCGAGGCCGCCCTCGCAGCCCCAAGCCAACACCACGCAGGACCGGCCCCTCGCCCCACCGAGCACTCTGCCTGGGCAAACGCCATGGCCGGCGCCCCCCCGGGATCGCCGGCCCACCGCCCACCGGCGCCGGCATCCGCGCCGCCGCCCTCGCAAGTGCCGCCAACCACCTCATGACCGGCGCCCCCGCCACATCGCCGCTGATCTTCAAAACGCCGGCCCCGTGAGGCCGGTCACATCCTGCCCGTGAATCGGGAAACGGCGTCCGACCAAACGGAACACTGTCGCAACCCAATCCCGTCCGGCTAGGATCGCCCGCGTATCGGGTCGATTCGACACGGAAAGGACAGCGGAGCCGATGTTTGCGATTGGAGAAATGGTCTATCACAGGACCGGTAAGCACAGCGGCACCGTTCTGGAGTGCGACGGCGATACCGTCTATTTCGTCCAAGCCAACGGCGTCGAGATGGATTTCCCAAGCCGCGAGCTAACCGCCACGCCGCCGCCGGAAAAGAGCCCGGAAACGGTCGTCGCAGATAGGCTATCGCGCGTCCTCACCATGGACGACATCACGCCGGAGCACCGCAGGGTCCTCTCGATCATTCCGCAACGAACGATCCAGTCGGTGGCGTCGTTGTTCGAGCGAAAGCCCAACGCCGGGCGGTTCAGCGCACTCGATGCGGCTCAGAAGCTCAACTTCATCGCCGAAGTCACCGCGGTGCCCTACCGCACAATGAAGCAATTTAGCGATCAGCCGGGCACTCTGGGACTGATGATGGGACGCGGCCTCTCCGTCAGCCTGAACGCGCGCTAAGTCTTCGCCTGAACCTTCGCCCACGTATCCCGCAGTCCGACCGTCCGGTTGAACACCGGCCGCCCCGGCTTCGAGTTAGGATCAGCGCGAAATAACCGGTCCGTTCGAACTGCACCGCCTCAGCCGCCGGACTATCCAGCAACCCCGGTTCCACCAGCGCGCCGGTCAGCACCTCCAGCGAATCCGGGTTGAGGTCATCCAGCGCGTCGCCGTCCGCTCCGGGATCAGGCCGGTTGAACAGATGCGAGTAGAGCCGGATTTCCGCCGGCACCGCGTCGGCCGCGGCGACCCAGTGCAACGTCGCCTGGACCTTGCGCCCGTCCGGCGAATTGCCGCCTTTCGAAGCCGGATCGTAGGTGCAGCGCAGTGCGACGACCGTGCCCGCCGCGTCCTTCACGATCTCCCGGCAGGTGACGAAATAGCCATAGCGCAGGCGGACCTCCTTGCCCGGCGAAAGCCGGTAGAACTTCTTCGGCGGGTGCTCCATGAAGTCGTCCTGCTCGACATAGAGCTCGCGGCCGAAGGTCACCGGCCGGCTGCCGGCGTCCGGATTGTCGGGGTGGTTGCGCGCCTCCAGCGTCTCGGTCTGGCCTTCCGGGTAGTTCTCGATGATCAGCTTCAACGGGCGCAGCACCGCCATACGGCGCGGAGCGATGGGGTTCAGCGTGTCCCGGATCGCCGAACTCGAACATCGCCACATCGACCGTGCTATAGGCTCGGGCCACGCCGACGCGGCTGACGAATTCCCGCAGCGCCGCCGCCGGAACGCCGCGCCGCCGGATGCCGGCGATGGTCGGCATCCGCGGATCGTCCCAGCCGCTGACAGGTGCCCTCGGTCACCAGCCGGGTCAAATGGCGCTTCGACAGGATGGTGTAGCTGACATTCAGCCGCGCGAACTCGTACTGCCGAGGGCGCGACGGGACCGGCAGGTTCTCGATCAGCCAGTCGTACAGCGGCCGATGATCCTCGAACTCCAGCGTGCAGACGCTGTGGGTGACGTGCTCGATCGCGTCGGACTGGCCGTGGGCGAAGTCGTAGGTCGGGTAGATCGACCAGGCGTCGCCGGTGCGCGGGTGAGTGCGCGTGCAGGATGCGATACAGCACCGGATCGCGCAGGTTCATGTTGCCCGATGCCATGTCGATCTTGGCGCGCAGCACGCGGGCGCCGTTGGGGAACTCCCCGGCGCGCATGCGGCGGAACAGGTCGAGGTTCTCCTCCACCGAGCGGGTGCGGAACGGACTGTTCTGGCCGGGTTCGGTCAGCGTGCCGCGCTGCGCCGCGCATTGCCTCCGGCGGCCGTGTCGTCCACATAGGCCTTGCCGGTGCGCACCAGGTGTTCCGCCCATTCATAAAGCTGCTCGAAATAGTCCGAGGCGTAATACAGATGCTCGCCCCAGTCGAAACCGAGCCAGCGGACGTCGCGCTGGATGGTGTCGATGAAGAGTTGCTCTTCCTTGATCGGATTGGTGTCGTCGAACCGCAGATGGCACCGGCCGCCGAATTCGCGGGCGATGCCGAAGTTCAGGCAGATCGATTTGGCATGGCCGAGGTGCAGGAAGCCGTTGGGTTCCGGCGGAAAGCGGGTGACCACGCTCTCCACACGGCCGGCGTCGAGGTCCGCCTGCACGATGTCGCGGATGAAATCGCGGCTCGCTTCGGTCGTCGTTGTCTCGGTGTCCACCATGCCTCCGGCTCCGGTATGCCCGCCTGACCGGGCGAGCGGGGGCACTCACTACACTTATGGTGGTGCTTTGGCGACTGACAGAACGGCAATCATCGGCCAGAGGTCGCGCTGGCGTCCCTCTTGGCGGCGCACCCGCTCCCGATGCGCCGTGTAGAGGCCGCTCGCGGCAATGATCGTGGCACCCACGATCGTCCAGATGTCGGGCAGGTTGCCAAACACCAGGAAGCCCAGCACGGAGACCCAAAGCAACTGACTGTAGAAGAACGGGGCGAGCAGCGACGCAGGAGCGATGCGATGGGCCAGGATGACCACCCACTGGCCGCCGGAGGCGAGCACCCCAAGGACCAGTGACAACCCAAGCTGTTTTGGCGTGGGCCAGACTGCTTGGAAGGGCAGTATCAGGCTCAGCACCGCGGTGCCGATGCCGGCCGACCACAGGACGGTGGTCTGCGGGGTGTCCGAATTGCTGATCTTGCGGGTGATGATCAGCGCGAGGGCCCAGCAGAAGGCACTCGCGACGCCGAACAGTGCGGCGGGTTGGAAGCCGCCCAGGCCAGGGCGGACGACGACCAGCATGCCGAGCATACCGACCGCCGACCGCGGCCCATCGGCGAGGGCCGACGGTCTCGCCCAGAATCGGGATGGACAGGATGGTGATCAGCAGCGGCGACAGGAAGCTGATGGTGGTCGCCTGCGCCATGGTCATCTGCCGTACGCCGTAGACGAACAGGATGGACGAGCCGACGACGCACAGGCCCCTCGTGATCTGCAGGCGGGGATTGCGAGGCAGGATCGACCGGCGGCGAACAAGGCAGGCGGCCATGATCAGGAACAGCACGTAGCGGATCCAGATGAACTCGACGATCGGCAGGCCGCCGCTGAGATACTTGGCAATGGTGTCTGAACTGCCGAACAGCACCGTCGCGCTGACCGCCAGCACGATGGCTTTGATAGGATCGTCGGGGAGCATGCGGGCTTATAGCGGGGCGGTTTCTCGGGCGATCACCTTTACCCGATCAGGTGACCCGGTAGACCTGCCTGGCGGCGACATCTCGGTAGAGGTCGACCCGGACGCCGTCCCAATGGTAGTCGAGATGGCGCCCCTGGGTAGGGAGCGAAACGCGGTCAGGGTAGAACAGGCCCGC
The DNA here is from genome assembly GCA_963778125.1 of uncultured Alphaproteobacteria bacterium. Lineage (GTDB taxonomy): Bacteria > Pseudomonadota > Alphaproteobacteria > Acetobacterales > Acetobacteraceae > Rhodopila. The sequence continues at coordinate 174,663 of CAVZTH010000005.1, forward strand.
GCATTCGCCGCCTGGCTGGCGGACGCTCGGGTAGACGATGCCATCAGATCCCAGGGCGCGCAGGCTGGCGCCGAGCGTCTGGCTGGCGGCGTAATCATCGGGGTCGAGGACGGGGTCGGTCCGGTCCAGGGGTCGGAGGTCGTGCAGACTGGCGTCGAGGTCGAGGACGATTTCGCGAAACTGGGAGGTCCAGCCGGGCGGCTGCGCGGTGGCTGCCATGAAGCGTCCGTGGTGGTGCATCGTTTCGAGCACTGCGGTTTCGAAGCTCTTCGCCACGTAGAGCACGCCGTAATGGCCGTCGCTGAACCGGCTCGGGCGGTCAGGGCTGATATGGGTGAATGGCGCCATCAGGTAGGAGGCACCCGGACCGCTGACGCGCCGGCTGTGCGGCACCAGGGCGAGGTTACCGATGGTCTCCATCAGCCGCGGGTTGGTCTTCATCTCGGCGGAGATGAGCAGCGGCCAGTCGGCCGGATCGGCGATGTCCTCGAACAGGTCGACGGGCGGATAGAGGGAGCGGATGATCCTGACGGCGCGCTGCCACTGGATTTTGGCGCGCGGGACGCGGGAGGGGTCAGTCACCAGGCGCCGCGTTCGGCGTCCAGGTAGCGGCGGACACGCATGACGTCGGTGAGTTCGCCACCGAGCATGATCTGCAGGGCGGAGCGGTCCTCCAAGGCCTGGTTGGGGAGGCGGGGCCATTCATAGGCTCGTTCCGGATCGCGGAAGATGAGGCGGAGCGCTTTGTGGATGCCCATGAGGTTGGAGAGTCGGGCCTTCTGGTCACGTCCGATGCGGCCGATTGCTCCGGTCTTCCAGCGGGCGAAGGTACGGGGCGAGAGGTCGAGCAGGATGGCGGCTTCGGTGTCTGAGACTTTCCAAAGGCGGAAGAGGTTCAGGCAGGCGCGGAACATCGCCTCGGCTTCCGCATCGGTGATGGGGACGGAGAGGAAGTCGGGCGCCTCGGTGGCTAGTGGGGTGAGAGGCATGGGTTCCAGCTATGCTGTTTGGCGTCATATGGGGATATTGACGCCATTTGGCAATGGCAAAATGGGTATTTTACTGGAGATCCTCTCGCGGCAAGAAAGCTGGTATCGTTTCCGGCGTCCTTGAAGGAGTCGAAATCGATGGATCAAATGACCCGGGAAAACCGGCCAAATCTGCTGCGCAAGCTGCCGATGCGCCTGCATCATCACGCTTACACTACGGACGACCACGAGCGGAATCGCCAATTCTACGAGGATGTCCTGGGGCTGCCGCTGATCGCGATGTATGTGGAGCGGGAGTTCCTCGAAGGCGACTGGGTCGAACTGGGGCACGCGTTCTACGGGCTGGGTGACGGCAGCGCACTGGCGTTCTTCAATATGGCGGATCCGGTGAAGCAGGCCGCGATGCGAGCGAAGGAGCAGTCGCTGTTTGTCCATATATCGTTTCTTGTCGACCAGCCGACGCAGGATGAAATCAAGTCACGCGTGACGGAGGCTGGGATTGAGCCCTTTGTCCTTGATCATGGATTTTGCGTTTCCCTCTACGTGAAGGATCCAAACGGGCTGCTGCTTGAGTTCACGGTGGATCACGAAAAGGCTTCGGAGATCGCCGCTGAAATGGCGGTGACGGCGCACGACGACATGCGCCGGTGGATGCGCGGCGACCGGACGGTCAATAATCGCTGGCGCCCCGGCGCGGCGGCGGGGGCGTCGGTCTGATCGGCGTCGCGCACCTGGCTGAACGACTTGGTTGCCGGCGAAATACGGTCCACGTCCGAGCGCGGAGCTTTCATTTCGTCCAGCATTTGGGGTTCCCGACAGGCCGCGAAACGTGCGCGGCGGTGGTCCCGCGGGTAATGGCCAACCCTGGCCCTTACAACCTTGCTTAACAGCATGATTCTTGTGCGAGGGACGTTTGGCCCAGCGCGATTGCTTTAGGGAGAGGGTTGGACGGGCGCGCCGGGGTGCTGCAACGAGTTGATCATTGCGGTGGCCCAGAGTTCGGGGTCCCAAGTCTGGTCTGGCACGAGATGCGGGCCGGTTGTGGGGTGGGCGCGGGAGCGCTGGGTGTCGATCTTCGCTTTGTATTCCTGAATGGCGGCCATTATCTCGGCCTGCCGCATGTCGTCCACGGGCTCCTGCATTTCGGCGGGGGCGGCTGGAAGTTGGTCGCCGAGGCGCTGGTCGAGCGCTTTTTCGGTCTGCAGGGTGGAGCGATTGAGGCTATTGGCGCAACCGCGGTAGCGCAGGCGCATGGATTGTGACATCTCAGCGGTTTTGGCCTCGGCGAGGACGTCGAGGGTGGTCATGCCGAAGGCGATGATGTGGGCGGCCATCAGCATTTCCGCTCTGGTGCGGGTTTCGTAGGCGGCCAGGGTGTCGAGGATTTCGGACCGGGCTTCCTGCTTGTCCCTGGAGGCGCCGATGAAGTACGGCATCAGGAAGGCGATGATCGTTTCAAGAAACGAGTTGGGTGGGCGAGCCATGGGTCGGTCCCGGGTGCAGTTGCGTTTTTGTTCTAGCGTGGGTTGCGGGCGATTGTCAAGAACATAACGTGAATTCTGAGGGGGTTCGTTGCCGCCGTGTCGGAGGTGACGTGGCAGGGTGTCGTTGTTGCCGTTGAGAAGAGCGTTGGCGGCGGCACAGGACATTAACTGCGTCGAAGCGGTTTGGCTGTGTCCGGGGAGCCATTTGCTGGCCCCCCAGGCCGGAAGAACCTCGGAGCAGTCAATTCCAGGGTTCGCCCCTGCCGAACGACCAGTCCTCCTGTTTGACGAACACCATGTTGATGGTGATGTCGTCGGGGCGCACGCCGAGCTTGCTTTTGAGTTCGTCCGCGATCTGACGGTAGAAAGCCAGCTTCTGGTCCTTGGTGTTGCCGACGGTGCTGGTCACCTGGATCAGCATGAAGTCGGGCGAGCGCTGCATGCCGAGGAAGGTGGGATCGTAGATCAGGTTCTCGGGCTTGTGCTCGTTGACGACGATGAAGCGGTCGCCATCCGGAGCCTTGAGGACACCGACAATCCCTTGATAAACGATGTCAGCGACAGTGGCGCGATATTCCGGGGTCTTGCCTTGAGCCAGATCGATGCGTGCGAACGGCATGATAATCTCCATTGTTTGGGGTGGTTGAGCAAAACGTCATAGCGGCGGCTGGGCAGGATTGTTGCTCAGCCTGAGTAAGCTACCAATCACTTGGTAGGGCATGATTAGGCCTTCAAATCTGGGCTGTCAAGGGCTACCTTCCACTTGGTAGGATGAGGTGGTGTAATGAGTGCAGGGTCAAAGGAAGAGATTCTGGCGGCAGCGAGGCGCGCCGCCATGGCGCATGGCTACAATGGCCTGAACTTCCGCGACATCGCCCGCGAGGTCGGCATCAAGGCGCCGAGCATCTATCACCACTTCGCGACCAAGGCCGATCTCGGCGCGGCCGTGGCCAAGCGTTACTGGGAAGACATCGTCGTCGATCTTAATGCAATCTCTGACGCATCAGCCGATCCGCTCAAAGCGCTGCGCCGTTACCCGGAAATTTTTCGCAAATCGCTATCGAACGACAACCGCATGTGCCTGTGCAGCTTCATGGCCGCGGAATATGACGATCTGCCGGATGCGGTGAAGAAGGAAGTGCAGAGCTTCGCCGACGTCAATGTGACCTGGCTCAGCAAACTTCTGTTGGCTGCCGGGGTCGTCAAAGCCAAGGAAAGCGAAACGCGGGCTCGTGCGATCTATTCTGCCGTCGCGGGCGCCCAGCTTTTCGCCAGAGGTCGCTCGGATATCTCAATCTTCGACGCGATGATCGACAGCTATCGTTCGGCTGGGCTTTTGCCGGCGTGATCGACGATCTAAGTCGCCTTCGATCTGATTACAAATCAAGAATTCCGAGACATGTTTGGCGCTTTAGCACCAAGCCGAACGGTCGCCATGCCTCGCCCGCTCCGTGATTCGCTGAGGCCGCCAAGCCATTGCCGCTCACAGCCCCGCGTCGGTTGACTTGTCAATGCTGTCGCCGGCGATTGTAAGATCTCAAGCCGAAGGCGGTCAGCCAAATCGCTCGGCAGCGCGCTGCCTCGCCTTCTCGGCTTCCTCTTCTCGGTTGCGTGGCGAGGCGCTTGTTTCCAGCCGGTTGATGAGGCGGCGGGCCACTTCGTACACCTCCTCGACCGCACCGCCAAAGGCGGCCTCATTGGCCTTCGAGGGTGTGTTGAAGCCGCTCAGCTTGCGCACGAATTGGAGCGCGGCTGCGCGGACCTCGTCATCGGTCGCCGGCGGATCGAAGTTGAACAAGGTCTTGATGCTGCGGCACATGATCTGGCTCCCAGGTACCGCTTCGGGATAACCCCTGGTCCGGCTGTCAGCAACGCAGTTTAAGACTGCCAATCTGATCCTAGGCCGGCTCGAGAACATCCCAAACGTTGAAGTGCTGTTCTGTCACCAAGTAATCGCGCTTGCTCAAGCGGACGACGGCGTTTCGCTCACCGTCCGCGGGCCCGGCGCTATTCGGCACCACGAGCGAGCGCATGTCATTGGTGCTGATGGCGGCCGTACCACCGTCTGCAAACACATTGACGTTTCATTTGAGGGCTTCACTTGGCCGGAACGCTTCATTGTACTCACTACGCCATCCGATTTTACGGCCGCACAGTGGCCTCTGCCCACGAAGTTACTTCGCAGACCCAGACGAGTGGTGCAATTGCTTCAAAGTCGCTGGTGATGGCCCCCTGGGCCTCTGGCGCACCGTCGTTCCAACCGATCCTGCGCTTTCCGATGATGAACTGATGAATGACCATGCTGTGCAGGCGCGCTTGCAGAAGTTCTTTCCTTCTGCGACGCCCTACGACCCTCCAGTTCCGTGGCAACCGCCATACAATCGATGTCGAGGTGCTTCTGGCCGACGTGGCTCTTTAGTGTGAGCCACACAGACCCAACGCGTCAAAATTTTCGAGGGTTTGAGCTTGAGCGTGGAACACCATACTATAGCGGTGCGTTTTGGAATTGACCGACTTCACAAAACGTCAATACGCGGGCGCGCCGTAAAAAGTGGTTGGAAATCTGCAATAGATCTTCATACGGTCTATCCCGCACACTGGGACACCATAATGGATGTGATCGTACTTGGGGCTGGCTTCAGCGGCAGTTTTACCGCGACTTGGTTGAGCCGTCAGGATCGCCAGGCGTTGCACAGCGTCAATGGACGCAGTTCTGCAACCGATCGACATCCTTGTCCTCCACCGCACGAGCACGCTTGCCGACATAGCGCAAAGTAGGATCTGTTTTCCGCGTCGATGGTTTCGTATAAGTAATAAATTTGTCTTCTGGAGCGCAGTTATGCCAACGAGTGCAACGCCTAGTTTTTCCGATAACTTTACCTCGCTCTCGTTGCACCAGACTTGGCAGTCCGGCGACAAATGGTCCCTGATCGCGCCGGACACGCCTTCCGGCCGCGGCGGTCCGATCTACAACGAAAGCGGCGATCAGTGGTGGACCAATCCATACAACCCGAGTACCCCGATTTCGGGTCTCTATACGCTGGCGGCAGGCGGCGGGTTGCAGCTTGGCGTGCTGCCTACGCCCGCAGCCGATCAGGCCTATATCAACGCCGAGGCTGGCGCGTCGATGCCTTATGTCGGCGCGCTGTTGAATACCTACCCCTCAAGTTATCAGAAATATGGTTTATGGGATATTACCGCGGCCGTGCCCGCAACGCCCGGCACGTCGTTCCAGGCCGACACTGAAAATGTTCAGATTACCGGAACGTGGCCGCCTGAGATCGATCTTCGGATTTCGACCGACAGCAGCGGAACTGAAACTGTTCTATATGATGTACAAACGACATCCGGCGTGCAAACATGGTCGACTTCCAGTCTGGCCGGATTTAACGCGACGCTCTCTCACACCTATGGTTGGGACTGGGAGAGCGATTACATCACGTTCTTCATTGACGGAAAACAGGTCTGGCAGGTCGCCACGCCACAGGATGGGAGCTATACCACCAATCCGATGTTCCTGTACCTCCTGACGGGCGCGAACTACATCGGGAATGGCGATCCAAAAGCGACTTCACTGCCGTTCTACGCGACCATCACAAACGTTTCAGTTTATCCATCACTGGGAACGCCAACGCCGACCGCTACACCAGCACCCACGCCGACGCCTACGCCTACGCCGACACCCACTCCGACACCCACGCCTACGCCGACACCGACACCCACGCCGACGCCGACGCCGACGCCTACGCCTACGCCGACTCCTACTCCGACGCCCACGCCCACGCCCACGCCAACACCTACGCCTACGCCGACACCCACGCCAACGCCTACGCCGACACCCACGCCTGCGCCAACACCGACGCCAACACCCACACCGACACCGACACCGACACCGGGCGCACCCCCTAACGTCACCGCCGGCTCAGGCCCCGACCAGCTTGTCCTGAAGATGAGCGGCGATGCCTATGCCAACAAAGACGGCACATCGGACGCCGCTGGCGACCCAAGCTTCACCGTCTCTATAGACGGCAAGCAAATCGGCGGCACGTTCATCACCGTCGCGTCCGATAGCGCCGGGCAGACCCAGAGCTTCCTGCTGAACGGAACCTTCGGCACCGGTAGCCACACGGTTGCAGTGACATTCCTGAACGATGCCTGGGGCGGCACCGGCGCCACTGACCGTAATCTCTATGTAAACGATCTCGTCTACCTGGGCACCGACACCAAGGATTCGGCGGCACTTTACAGCAACGGCACACAAACGTTCAGCGTCACCGGCGGCACAGCGCCTACGCCCACGCCAACACCCACGCCCGCACCTACGCCTACGCCAACACCCACGCCTACGCCCACGCCGAACACCCACGCCCACGCCAACACCCGCGCCGACGCCGACGCCCGCGCCTACGCCGACACCGACGCCCACGCCCGCGCCAACGCCTACGCCAACACCAACACCCACACCTGCGCCTACGCCTACGCCGACACCCACGCCGACGCCGACGCCGACACCCACACCTACGCCAACACCGACGCCGACACCGACGCCGACGCCTACGCCGACACCGACGCCCACGCCAACACCCGCGCCGACGCCGACACCCACGCCTACGCCGACACCAACGCCGACGCCAACGCCAACGCCCGCGCCTACGCCAACACCAAAACCCACACCTGCGCCTACGCCGACACCCACGCCAACGCCAACGCCCGCGCCTACGCCAACACCCACTCCTACGCCGACGCCGACACCAACGCCGACACCGACACCCACGCCGGGCGCCCCGCCCAACGTCACCGCCGGCTCAGGCCCCGACCAGCTTGTCCTGAAGATGAGCGGCGATGCCTATGCCAACAAAGACGGCACATCGGACGCCGCTGGCGACCCAAGCTTCACCGTCTCTATAGACGGCAAGCAAATCGGCGGCACGTTCATCACCGTCGCGTCCGATAACGCCGGGCAGACCCAGAGCTTCCTGCTGAACGGCACCTTCGGTACCGGTAGCCATACGGTTGCAGTGACATTCCTGAACGATGCCTGGGGCGGCACCGGTACCACTGACCGTAATCTCTATGTAAACGATCTCGTCTACCTGGGCACCGACACCAAGGATTTCGGCGGCGCTTTACAGCAACGGCACACAAAAGTTCAGCGTCACCGGCGGCACGGCGCCGACACCCACGCCGACGCCAACGCCAACGCCAACGCCCGCACCTACGCCAACACCCACACCTGCCTACGCCTACGCCTACGCCGACACCCACGCCTGCGCCAACACCGACGCCAACACCGACGCCAACACCCACGCCTACGCCTACGCCCACACCCACACCGACACCGGGCGCACTCCCCAACGTCACCGCCGGCTCAGGCCCCGACCAGCTTGTCCTGAAGATGAGCGGCGATGCCTATGCCAACAAAGACGGCACATCGGACGCCGCTGGCGACCCCAGCTTCACCGTCTCCATAGACGGCAAGCAAATCGGCGGCACGTTCATCACCGTCGCGTCCGATAACGCCGGGCAGACCCAGAGCTTCCTGCTGAACGGCACCTTCGGCACCGGTAGCCATACCGTTGCGGTGACGTTCCTGAACGATGCCTGGGGCGGCACCGGCCCCACTGACCGTAATCTCTATGTAAACGATCTCGTCTACCTGGGCACCGACACCAAGGATTCGGCGGCGCTCTACAGCAACGGCACACAAAAGTTCAGCGTGACCGGCGGCACGGCGCCAACACCCACACCTACGCCAACACCGACGCCGACCCCCACGCCGACACCGAGTCCGGACGATACCGTGATCACCACCGGCGGTTCCAAGCCAATCACCGACGGCACCGGCAATCTCTGGAACATCGTCAACGGCCGGGTTACTCTCAACGGCACGACTGACACTACGACCGCCAACGTGGTGAAACTCGCCTTCGTTCGAGGCATGATCTGGGATGAGACGGCGAGCAATGTCTGGCAGTACAAGGCGACCCCGACGAGTGCGTGGGCGCCCCCTGGCGGAACGACACCGCCGATCAGTGTGGCAATTTCGGCGAACAACCAAAAACAGCTCGTGGATGCGACATTCGCGCAGTCTGCCACAGACGCTGGAGCGACGATCGACATAACCGCGCCGGGGATCGCGACGGCGACGCTGGGCTCAGGTTCGGTTACAATGGCGTTCGCTGCAATGCTGACGGTCAACGTCACTGGCGGCAGCGGCACCTCCCAGGTCACCCTTGACGGGGGGACACTAAGCCTTAACGCTGGGACGGGACCGCTTACCGTCAGCGGCGGGCCAGGGGCCGACGCCTATTCCTACCACGTGGGCAGCGGGATGCTCACCATATCGGACTTCACTGTGTCACAAGGCGACGTCCTGAAAATCGATAGCGCGCTTCAGGGAGCAATGAAAACGTCGACCGACGGTTCGGGCGGGACATTGCTGACCTTTGGCACCAGCGCGGGCGGTATCGACTTGCAAGGCGTCACGACACTACCGCCGAACGGGGTGAAATGGGTCTGATGGCACGCTCCACTCTGCTGCGTTGACCTACGTGTCGAGGCCGCCTGAAAGTCAGCAAACGGATCGGGTCGCGACCGTCGCGGCGCCGCTGAAACGGTCCCGCGCCGGCCACAACCGGGGCGGGAAACGCCAGTCCTCACCAAGTCATCCCTCCGCTCACATTACCGCGGCGCGGAGACCATGACAGTATAGCCCCACCGGTAGACGTGAATGGAACAGAATACCGGGCTCGGCTACTCGACCTGGCGGCGTATCCACGCTCGGTGCTGCTCGAGACCGTGGCGTTGGCGGAGCGGGCAGCCGACGCGATCGTTCATGCACTGGACATCATCTTCGGTGGATACAAAGTCGGCCGGCGACAATGAACCGCGGCAGAATCCGTAGCCAAGTAAATTGCTT
>CAVZTH010000006.1:0-99504 GCA_963778125.1 uncultured Alphaproteobacteria bacterium
ATTTACGGGCGGTTGAGGAAAGAGCCTAAGCTCGCCCTGGACATCGGTGCGGCGGGACGACGGCGCGTCATTTCGGAACATTTTTACAAACACAGAATCGACAAAATCACGGCTGCGTTGTTCTGACGAGGACACCGCGCATCGCGCCACGGCGCCGGTTGGCCGATCCTGATGGTGGGAGTGGGATGGGGTGCGACTTAGGCGTCGTTTGCACCCTGGTTCGGCTCGCGGCGTGGCGGAGCAGGCTAGGGAACAGGCGGACGAGGGGAATCGCCGCGGTTTGGGTCAGGCGGCTCATACCGGCGCGATGCAGTAGCAGAGCCAGGCGCATTTGCGGCGCAAGGCCACAGGTGAGGGTGCGCTGATATGTGGGGGCATCCAGAGCGCCGAGCCATGCCTCGGCGGCTTGTTGTCCGCTGTGCAGGGCGATGGCGATTCCGTCGCCGGTCAGCGACGGAATCACCGCCGCCTGGTCGCCCAGACGGAACAGGTTGCCGGGCGAAGCTTGGTAGCCGTAGGGGATACCCGCCACCGCTACCGGTCGGGGCAGCAATGGGCGAGCGCCGGCCAGCATCCTGGCAAAACGAGGGCTGCCGCGCTCGATCGCCGCGATCAGCGCATCCCACCCGCCGCCATAAGCTTGGAATGCGGCGCGCTCGGCGGCGATGCACAGCACGGTTTGCCCGGCTTCGACACGCTGCATTCCGGCGTAACCCCCGGGGAACAGGGTAAGTTCGATCGTGCCGTCCAGAGCTCTCGCTGGTTCCGGCGCCAATTCGAAATACATCTTCATGCCGACCGCGTCACTCGCGGTGTGTGGACGTGGTGCGTCGCGTAGGTCGTGCTTGCCGGTGGCCAGGAACACGGTCTCGGCCGTCTGGATCGTATCGGTTAGGATGCTCCATCGGTTTCCGTCGTGTGTCAGGCGGCGCACGGTTTGGCCTGTTTGCAGGATCGCACCTGCTTTTGAGGCCTGGCGCAGCAGGGCCGAATCAAGCATGCGGCGAGACAGGCCCAGCGCCGGAAACGGAAGGGCGGCGTCAACCGCTCGCTGACCGTGGATCAGGCGGACACGATGGATCGGAGCCGCGCCGAGGGCCGCGGGGTCAACCCCAAGCAATTGAGCCCGCTTAATTGTGTCCTGGCTGAGGAAGTCGCCACAGACCTTGTCGGTGGGTCCCGCGGTCCTTTCGATCAGGATCGGCTGGTGGCCGGCCCGGGCCAACATGATCGCCGCGGCGGTGCCGGCCGGCCCGGCGCCGATGATTACCGGGTCCCGACGCATAGGCGGAACGGGATGTACCAGGCGACGAATGCCTGTTGCTCGCTGATGCCGGCGTGGCGCAGCAGCGTGTCCCACTCGGCGCGCCTGAAGGATCGAGCGATTGAGATTTGGCCGTCCTCACGCACGAAACGGTGCCAGAAAGCAAGACGGGCAAGGATCGGGAACCCGTAGTAGGCGAAGGCGTGGCGGTGGAGGTCGCTAATGAACCAGCCGCGAGCGGCGTTCAGCTGCAACCATCGCAGGAATGTCACGACCTGCTCGTTCAGCAGGTGGTGGGTGAACTGCGACGTGACGACGAAATCGAATTTTTGCGCCGCCCCGTAGGCGAAGGCATCGTCATTGATGAATTCGATCCGGGCGGACGGGTCGGTCGCTTCCTTCGCGGCTCGGCAGGCCCACGGGTTCAGATCGATACCGGTCAGCTTCGCGTCTGGAAATCGCCGGCGGATTTTTCGGAGCGCGTCGCCGCGGCCGCAGGCGACGTCTAGCACGGAAAAGTTGCCCGTTGCGTGCCTCGCCAGCCAGGACAGCGTCGGGCGGTGGGTCATGGTGACGAGGTTTACGCGGGACAGGTCACGCAGGCAGCGGCTGTAGTCGTCGAAATCAACGCAGTCGGTGTCCATTCGCTCCGATTGGGTGCTGCGATGAGACAGATTCATGGGCGCCGGAAGGCAAATGTTTCCACGCTCAAACCGGGGCCGAACGCCATCGCCATTCCGGGTCCGCGTGCGTCGCAGTCGCCGAGGATCTTGGCCAACACAAACATCAGCGTGGCCGAGGACATGTTGCCGTAATCGCGTAGGATCTCGCGCGAGTAGCGCAGTGCGTCCGGCCCCAGATGCAGGCCCTGTTGGACTGCGTCAAGAATTGACCGGCCTCCAGCATGAACCGCCCACAACGCCAGCGGGTCCGGCGGGAGAAGGGCGGGGCCAAATTCCGGAAGCCAGCGGCGGATACGGCCTGGCACCTGGCCTGAGAGATGCATGGAGAATCCTGTGTCGCCGATGTGCCAGGTGATCAGGTCGTGGCTGCGCGGGATCAGTGTGGACTGGAACCTGCCGAATCCGATGCCCGTCTGGTCCGCTGTAATCAGGGCGGCGGAGGCGCCGTCGGCGAAGAGCAGGAAGCTCAGCATTTTGGGGACATCCTGGAAATCCTCCTGCAAATGGAGGCTGGAGAGTTCCAGGTTGACGACCAGGACGCGTGATGAAGAATCGGCGCGGACGATATGGTCGGCCAACTTCAATGCGTTGACCGCCGCGAAGCAGCCCATGAAGCCGACGATGGTACGTTGGACGCTGTCGGATAAGCCGGCCGCGCGCATGATCTGAAAATCGAGGCCCGGTGCCGAGAAGCCGGTGCAACTGGCGACGATCAGGTGTGTCACTCCGTCCGGCTCCAGCGCCCGGACCGCCTGCATAGCCAAGTCTAGGGCGTGCGGCTCATACAGCTCCATGCGTTGGGCGGTGGAGGGGAAAGCGCCACGGCGGTAGAAGCCGGTGGCGTCGAGGACCTTGTCGCGTGGCTTGGGCCCGGGCTCGAAGATGGCGTAGCGATGCTCTATGTCGGCCAGGCTCGCCATGCGGTCGAACAACGCGCGCTTGTGCCAGTCGGCGAACGTGTCCCGACCGAACTCGACGAAGGCTGCGTGGATGTCGTGCGGCGGGACCGCTGTGGCAATGCGGTTGAGCCAGGCCTGGTTCACGGGCGGTCCCTTGTGCGTTCTCGTCCAATGTAGGGCCGCCGGGACATTCCGCCAGGGTAGGGGTTATGGACCGACGATCATCTTCGGGTCGACGGACAGCCCCATCGCCATGTAGCCGGCCGGCCTATGCCGAACTCACCTCGTCGGCGGCTGCCACTGATGCCGGTTGCGGGCCGTTATCGACCTCCAGTGGCAGCTCCGCACGCTCGGCTTTCATCTGCGCAATCAGGCGATCGAAGTGGTAGTGCAGCGCGCACTTTACGGCGTAGATGCGGAGCAAGCGCAGCCGTGGGCGCCGGCGTATCACGGCCCAAAGCGGCGGCGGTAGTCTCGCTTGAGGACCGGGTCGGGGGCGCCGCGCATCAGGCCGATGATGATGTATGTCACCTCTAGCACGGTCCAGGCCTGCGCCTTGATCCGGCGCCAGGGATGGCGGCGCAGCCAGCGCGTGTGGGCGCTAGGAGGGATCGGCTTGCCCTCCAGATACAAAGAGTCAATGCGGCCGAAGTAGGCTTCCGGCGCGTAGAGGTCGCGCATCAGCTCGAGATAACCGTCGCAGAGGTCCTGGCGGCTGATGCGCGCAGGGATCACGTTGGTGCTGATGGTGCCGAAATTGGACATCTCGCCGCTGTCGTCCAGGCGCCCCTCCCGGCCCAGGCGTTCATACAGCGGGGTGCGGGGGATTGCGGTCAGGACGTTGACCATGGCCAGCGGAATGCGGGCGGCTGCGAGAAAGCGGCGCTGCAGATCGAACACGGTGTGGTCGTCGGTATCGAAGCCAACGATCATGCCGCACCAGACCTCGATGCCTACGTCCTGGATGCGGCGCACTTTGTCCAGCAGGGTGCCGTGCTTGTCCGACAGGTTCTGAATTTTCTTGGTCTCGCGAAGCGCGTCCTCGTTCGGGGGACTCGATGCCGATGAACACTTCGTCGATGTTCGCGTCGACCATGAGCTGGAGAAGCTCCTCGTCTTCGGCCAGGTCAATCGAGGCTTCCGTGGCGAACTTGAGCGGGAAGCCGCGGGCCTCCTGCCAGACGATGATCTCGCGCAGAAGGGCTTTGACGGCCTTTTTGTTGCCGATCAAATTGTCATCGACGATGAACAGGTTGTCCTTGCCGGCGGCGAGGCATGCTTCGAGCTCGGCGATGATCTGGGCGGTGGTCTTGATGCGGGGGCGGCGGCCAAACACGACGATGATGTCGCAGAACTCGCATGTGAACGGGCAACCGCGGGAGAGCTGAACGCTGCCGTAGACGTATTTGCCCATCGGCATGAGGTCCAGGCGCGGGGCCGGGACGGTGGCCATGTCGGTCTTCTCGGCCTGCTCATAGCGGCGGGCGTGGTGGCCCTCGGCCCATTCGATGAGGAAGCGAGGCCAGGTTTCCTCGGCCTCGCCGATAAAGATGGCGTCGGGCTGGTCGCCGAAGTCGCTAGGATAGACGGTAACCCAGGGACCGCCGATGACGGTGAACACGCCGCGGGCCTTCAGCTCGTCCAGGATGGCGTGCATCCGCACGCGCTGGACGTTCATGCCGGTGATGCCGACGATGTCGGCGCGGGCGCAGAGGTCGAAGTCGATCAGCTGCACGTTCTCGTCGATGATCGTGATCTCGTGGCCCGGCGGCGTTAGCGCGGCCAGCAACGGCAGGTTGATGACCGGCAGGAGCGCCTCGCCGCCCAAAAAAGGCAGCGCGTAATTCATCCCCCAGTAGGATGGGTTGAAGCGGGGGTTGATCAGGACGATGTGGGCCATGAGGTGCGGTTCCCGTGCGTCCCCCCGGCCGAACTCGACGAAGGCTGCGTGGATGTCGTGCGGCGGGACCGCTGTGGCGATGCGGTTGAGCCAGGCCTGATTTACGGGCGGTCCCTTGTGCGTTCTCGTCCTATGTAGGGCCGCCGGGACGTCCGCCAGGGCAGGGGTTATGGACCGACGATCATCTTCGGGTCGACCGACAGCCCCATCGCCAGGTAGCCGGCCCGATTCGGGTGCAACTTGTCGCCTGGGCCGCCGGTGGATGAGTTAGGCTGATACTCGGCCTTCAGTTCTCCGGTCTCCCGGTCGGAGGTGACGGCGTCGAAGTCGATCACGCCATCAAAAATGCCGGCGCCGCGAATGAAGCGGTTGTAGGCCTGCCGCTTATCGTTGACCGCGGCCGCGCCGTAACCGCCGTTGGTGCTGTTCAGCGAAGATGTCAGTGTGGCCATGAACACGCGCACGCCGGGGATGCCCGTCCTCAGGCGTTTGACCACCTCGCGCACGCCGGCGGCGACGTCGTCCGGCGCGGCGCCGGCGTTGCCGAAATCGTTGATGCCCTCCAGCCATATGACGGCTTTGACGCCGGGGAGGGTGATTACGTCCCGATCGAGTCTTTGGGTTGCCGGCGGGCCGCCGGCGAACGGAGTGGTTTTGTAGTCCGGCGGACCGATGACCTGGCCGCCGCCGATGCCGGCGTTCACGACCGAATATTGATTGCCGTACAACGCGTGGAGGTGGCGCGCGAACACGTCGGGCCAGCGGTCGTCGCCGTTGATGGTGGAGGCGGTGCCGTCGGTAATCGAAATCGCCGAAAGCCACGATGGCCTTAGTGTCGCTGGGCGCGCTCATGGCCAGCGCGTCGAGGAAATACCAGGAGGTGGAGGAGTAGGGGAACGCCTGCTCCGCTTCATCAGCGGATTTGGCGCCGCTGCCGGGCGGGCTGATGTAGGAGGTGGTCAGCGCCTTGGCGTGCCAGGTCATGGGGCCGCTGTCGCCGCTGATGTGGAAGGAGACGGCCAGGCGGCGGCCGGTCAGCATCTTGTCGTCACGGTCTCGGACGAAGGTCAGCGTGACCGGGTCGCTGACGGCGGACGCTCCGGCGGCAATGATGATTTTGGTTCTGGCGCCGAAGGAGACGGGGCGATTGGTGCCGGACAGGATCGCGCTGCCGCTCTGCTGAAGTCCGATATGGACGGTGTCGAACGTAACCGGTTTTGTCCCGAAAGCGTTGGACAGGCGGATGCGGGCCTGCTTGCCCCAAATGTCGGGTCGGACGATCAGGCGGAAGGACTGGTCCGTGGCGCCTTTCGCCGGGTCAGGGAAAGCGAAGCGAAGCTCGGGCTGGGCGGTGGCGTTGCCGACGGGGTAAGGGCCTTGGGCGGAGGCGGTCCAGGCGACGACAAAGTTCGGCGGGGCCGCGGTGCCAGAGGTGGCGAGGGCCAGGGATGCGGCGAGGATCAGGCCGGCCAGGATGCGGCGGGTTACGGTGAACATGGAGGTCGGTTTCCCCTGGTCGGCGTGGATGCCGGGTTGGGACGGTGGCATTGCGGCCATGTGGGGGCAAGGGGCGTGTTCACGGCGAAGACTGCGGAACTTACGCCTCCGCCTCGATACCGCTAATCAGAAAAGATCGTCCAGGCTCCTGTCTTGAAGTCAACGGCGCAGACTGGACCGGTCACCGCATGACTGGCTAGCCATTCACGAACATTGGATAGATATTCGCCGCCTTCCGGGTGCACGAGATTCCAGCGCGGCGGCAAAAACGTCGAAAAGCCGTTGATCGTTGGGATCTCCTGAGATTTCCGCAACGATCATCGAATCGACGTTATGGCGAAACCACGTGTTCAAGTCCGGCCCTGGTCGGCTGTTCTGGGCGAAAAAGACTCGGCATGAAGGAGGAATATGATCCACCTTCGCGAGGAAGGCATTCTCCGCGGGGCGATCAATGTTGAACACTGGGTAATCATTGATCTGTTCGATCAGCAGCAGGACGGCAACAAGGACAAAAACGGATCGCATTTGCGGCAGCCGCCAGACTGTCGCCATGACGCTGCATGCCACAAGGACTGTCGGAATCATCAAGTCAAGTTGGATCATCGAAATGACGCGGACGCCTTCTGAGCCGGGAATAAAACGGTATATCCACGCCCAGGGCCACACGCCGCTCCAGCGAATGGTCACCGCCAAAAGCAGCACGTTCGAGCACCACATTGCGAACAAGAGGGCGCGCCGCCATTCACCCCTGCGATCGTGGCGCAGCGTCCAGCCACCCATGAGAAACAAGCCGAATAGGATCGGAGACGCTCCCGTCTGGTGGTACAGCGCACCTTCCCACTTCGGGGCCAGCAGCCCAAGTGCGCGTTGATAAAAATGGCTCCAGAGCAAATTGTAAGGCCCGACATTTATGACATCCGTGGGGCGCAGTGAGAAAAGCGCAATCTCGTAGAACGGGTGCATCCCAGTCTCGGCCGCCTTGGGCAGGTAGATCATAAGGAACGGGACACAGCAGAGGGCCAAGAGAACCAGTTGCATCGCTGCGTAACCTCCCCATCGCCCCACGGCGGACACAAAACGCAGGGGACTGGGGCACAGAATGAAGACATATAGTATCAGCACTAGAGCATCAGCCAGAATGAAGAAGAAGGATACGTAATAGCTGGTGATAAGCACCGCACCCATCAGTGCCGCGAAAATTGCGGCGAGAACGGCGAAGCGGTAAGTAGCCCCGCCGGCGGCCGCGCGGAAGCTCCCGCCCTGCAGCAGGATGAGAAGCGGCAGAAAATTGCATGTAAGAAACTGTGCATGGACTGTAGCATTTGGGTAGTAGCAGTTGGCGGTGACGAAAAGCGTAGCCGCAAGCACATTTACCAGGCTCGGCCAATCGAAACACCGCCGCGTCAAAGCCCACATCGATGCAAATCCGATGGCTCGGAAAGACCAGTCGACGATTTGCAGGCCAAGAAAGATGTCAGCTCCGCAAAACCTCACCAGGGCCAGTAAAGTCCCATGCAGAAAAAAACTGTCGTTATAGCCAAGTGTGTCTTGAACCGGGAAAAAGTAATTGGTTGTCCGCCATCCCAGAGCGGTGCCATTGAAGACATGCCCCCAATGCATCTGGATGGCGAGCGCAAGCGAGCCGTCCAGCGTATCACCAGCGAGCTTGCGGAAATGGGACAGCACTGGAACACGCATGATGATAAAGGCGGTCCAGAGGACCAAGAGAGCGGCCAAGGGCGAGCGAACCAGGGCTCTGCCGTCGATGTTTCTCGCGCGCAGTGGTAGCAAGGGACTGCCTTTCCCGTACGTTTTGTTGTCCGCTGAGTTGGCAAAGCGTCGCCCTTGCCCGAACGGTCGCCGTGGCCAGAGAGGTGAGCGGCACCTTCAACGGAATAGCGAGTTCCGGCGGAGCGACATCGAATTAAACGGGAGGCCCTTCCGCTAGGGCGCTCTCATCCTCGCCACTATCCACCTGAGCCGGTCTGCGTGACAACAATGCCTGCCGCAATCATGATGGCACCTAGCCAGAACACGGGCTTCACAATCTCGCCGAACAGCAGCGTCGCGCCGAGAGGGACGATGATGGAGCCTAGCGCAACCCACGGATAGGCTTGGCTAAGCGGCATCCGCGACAAAATCCATACCCATAGAATTGTAGAGCCGCCATACAGCAGAAGGGCTGTCCACAGCGGCCTGCTTACCGCAAGAGTGGCCGCCATACGGGAGAGCGGCAAGCCGGTGATGGTCTGCGCTGCGCGCTTGAACAGCAATTGTCCGCTGGCTAGCAGGATACTGAACAAGGATAGCCACACTATATTCGTCATAAGCTTCCTTTCTGATCTGCGAATCGCGTTTTGGGCGCATCCGTCAGGAAACGCTCGATAGCTTGTGTTGATGGCGTTGCGCCCCGGAATTGCGTCCGTCTGACTACTGTGCCGCGAGCCATTCCAGCCGTGCACTTCCGAAGGGCCTCCTGTTGTCATTAATTTGGTGGCTCTGATATGAATACCAAAATAAGTCAAAGCCCATGCGCAGCGCCTCTTCCCGTGGCAGTGGTGATACCATGCTACAAGGCAAGGCGTCATATCGCGGAGGTGCTAGCCGGGCTCGCCGGACGTGTGCGGCACATTTATGTTGTCGATGATTGCTGCTCCGAGCAAACCGGCCGATTCGTGCAGGAGATTTGGAAAGACGACAATGTCAGTGTGGTATTTCTGACCGAGAATCAGGGCGTCGGCGGAGCGGTGCTAGCTGGGTATCGTCAAGCGCTAAAGGATGGGCATGAGATCGTTGTCAAGATGGATGGCGATAACCAAATGGATCCAGCCTATTTGCCTGCGCTGATTGCGCCCCTGTTGCAGGGGGAAGCCGACTACGCGAAGGGTAACCGCTTCTTCGACGTCTATTCATTGGGCGCGATGCCGATGGTCCGGCTCCTCGGGAATGCGAGCCTGTCGTTCATCGTGAAAATGGCGAGCGGTTATTGGGACATCATGGACCCCACCAACGGCTACACTGCCATCCATCATGTCGCGCTGAGGCGTCTGCCGCTTGACCGTCTCGATAGACGCTATTTCTTCGAATGCGACATGCTTTTCCGCCTCGCGACGATCCGCGCTGTAGTCCGAGACGTCCCGATGCCGGCACGTTACGAGGACGAGATCAGCAACCTAAAAGTTTCTGGCGTGCTATTCGAATTTCCCTGGCGGCTGCTTTCTTGTGTAATCAAGCGTTTCTTTTATATCTACATTCTGCGCGATTTTAACATCGGTTCTGTCGAAACGATATTCGGTGTCATTCTGCTCACGTTTGGGACGATTTTTGGTGTCTGGCATTGGGTGCTTTCTGCTGTCAGCGGGCAATTTGCCTCTACAGGCACAATCATGCTTGCCGTATTGCCGATTGTTATTGGCGCACAGTTGCTGCTTTCGGCCGTAGGGTATGACATCGCTAACCGACCGACCAGTCCCTTGGCACGGGACGTGGCAACGCTCCTGCGTCTGCCAGCGCGGCGGTGCGTCGAAGAAAGCGATATTCAGCCGAGCGATCTGTAATCGTCGGGTCACTCACGGGCGGGATTGGGCTCGGTGCCCGTTCACCCTAGGGCAGCAGCTTTCCGGGGTTCATGATCCCCGCGGGATCAATCGCCGCCTTGATCCGCTGCATCAGCGCCAGTTCGATGCCGCCGCGCCAGTCGGGCATCATGTAAGGCTTCAGCTTACCGATCCCATGCTCGGCCGAAAAGCTGCCGTCATATCTCCGCACGACCTCGTTCACTGCGTCCATGATGGCATGGTCCTGTGCCAGAAACCATGTCGGGTCCGCACCGGCCGGCTGTTCAAGATTGAAATGAATATTGCCGTCCCCCATGTGCCCGAACGGCACCACCCGGACGCCGGGCAGCAGGGACTGGCACGCTGCGGTGGCCTCGCGGATGAACGCCGGTACTTTCGACACCGGTACAGAAACGTCATTCTTGACGCTGGCGCCTTCGCGCTTCTGTGCCTCGGAGTGTTCCTCGCGCAGCTTCCAGATTGCCGCCCGTTGCGCTTCCAACTCGGCGATGGCGGCGTCCTCGACGATGCCGTCCTCCAGCGCCTGCTCCAAAATCGCCTCCAGCATCGCCCGCAATCCGGCGCCCGGGCGAGGTGAGGCAAGTTCGACCAGCACGTAGAATTCAGTTGGGGTTTCGACCGGCATCACCGCGCCGGGAATGTGGTTCAAAACAAACGACATGCCCAGCCCGGACATTAACTCGAACGCGCTGATCGACGCAGCATCGTGCGCCTGGAACCGCGTGAACAGAGCCAGCGCCGCTTCGGGCGTTGCGACGCCGCACAAGGTAACCACAACTTCCTTAGGCTGCGGCACGAGTTTCAGCACGGCGGCGGTGATGATACCGAGCGTGCCCTCGGAGCCGACGAAGAGTTGCCGGAGGCAGTAGCCGGTGTTGTCCTTGCGCAGCCGGCGCAATCCGTTCCAGATCGAGCCGTCCGGCAGCACCACTTCCAGACCCAGGACCAAATCGCGCGCGTTGCCATAGCGAACAGTGTTGTTGCCGCCGGCGTTCACCGCCAGCACGCCGCCGATCTGCGCGGTCCCCTCAGACGAGATCGACAGGGGCAAGAGGCAATCTTGTTCTGCCGCGGCAAGTTGCGCCGCTTTCAGTGTCACACCCGCCTCGATCGTCAACGTCATGTCGGCCGGATCGAGATCGCGGATGCGGTTCAGGCGGGCGGTGGACAGGACCAGTTCGGAGCCGTCCTCATTCGGCACGGCGCCCCCGACCATGGAGGTGTTGCCGCCTTGCGGCACGATCGGCGCCGAGAATTGCGCGCAGAGCTTCACCACGGCGGCGAGCTCCTCGGTCGTACCCGGCCGGATGACGGCGGCGGTACGGCCCTGATACAGCCGGCGCCAATCTTCGCTATAGGGCGCGGTGTCTGACCGATCCGTCAGCAGCCCCCGGTCGCCGACAACGGCACGGATGGCGTCAAGGAGAGCGGTGGGCGCGGTATCGGGCATGCAAGGTCCTCTCTGCCTGTCGTTTACCAACGCCACCCCATTACCGCTACCGGTCCGCCAGACGGCAGCGGCGCATTGATAATCAGGGGACGGTGCGTGATGCTGGCCAAAGCACATAAGGAGGAAATCCAATGACAGGCATATTGGGTGGGAAAGTCGCCTTGGTCACCGGCGGTGGCAATGGCATCGGGCGCGAAACCGCGCTGGCCTTCGCGCGGGAAGGTGCCCGTGTCGCGGTCGCGGATTACGAAGCCGGGTCCGCCGCGGAGACCGTCGCGCTGATTAACGGCAACGGCGGCCAGGCGATTTCCCTTTCTGGCGACGTGACGGTGGCAGCACAGGTGCAGGCGATGCTGGACGGCACGGTCGCGGCGTATGGGCGGCTCGATTGCGCCTACAACAACGCCGGCATCGCGGGGCATCAGGTGGAGTCGTCCGGTCAGTTGACCCACGAATGGTCCGAAAAGTCGTTCGACCGCATGATCGAGGTCAATCTGAAGGGCGTCTGGCTGTGCATGAAGCACGAGATCCCGTTGATGCGCGCGAACGGCGGGGGCGCGATCGTCAATACTGCCTCCGTCGCCGGGCTGATTGGGCTGCGGACCTCCAGCGGCTATGTCGCGGCGAAGCATGCCGTGATCGGCCTGACCAAGACCGCGGCGGTGGAATATGCCGAGGAAGGCATCCGCGTAAACGCCGTTTGCCCAGGCTACATCGTGACCCGGATGACCGGTCCGGTGCGCGAAACCCGCAGTGAGGCCGTCATCGCCCGCACGCCGATGCGCCGGTTTGGCGAACCGCGTGAAATCGCGGAGATGGTGGTGTGGCTTTGCTCCGATCGCGCGAGCTATGTCACCGGCGCGGCCTATGAGGTGGATGGCGGCCTGACAGCCTCGTAAGTCTGGTTTGTCGGGAGGGCGTATTTGACAATTTGGGTCTGCGATGCCTAGGTTTTCTCAAACCCTGCTTCGACTTTGTCTCGGGTTCGACGGCGAAGAACACCGCCGGGGCGAACCTACCCTAAGCCAAGTTAAAGCTAAGCCCGGCTACAGTGCGGGCGCGGAATAAATAACAGGAAATGAGGCAACGACATGGACGCTAATATTCACACCGACATGTTTACTCGAGATGTCATCGCTGATCCTTATACTTACTATGGCCGTCTGCGGGAAGAAGACCCTGTTCATTGGAACGAATCGTATGCGTTATGGGTTGTGACACGCTACGACGACGTGGTTTGGTTGACGCGGCATCATGAAATGTTTTCATCCGCGGTGTTCAAGAACGACCCAAGGCCGGCGTATCCGCCGATCGACGAGTCTGATCTTGGACCTTTACGAATACGTCAAGAATTACCAGGCTGACCAGTTCATCCAGCACGACCGCCCCGAGCATCTGGAGATGCGACGGGTGATGCACAGCTACTTCACGCCCAAGCAGATGGAAGCATGGCGCCCGTTCGTCCGCGACGCCGTGAAGGAACTTCTCGATGCGGCCGAGGCGAAGGGCGAGATGGATGTGATGCGGGACCTGGCAACGCCGCTTCCGGTCATGGTGATCGCGCAGATGATGGGGGTCCCGCCTTCAGAGCGGCACTACGTCCGGCAACTGGCTGAGAAGCTGCTGTATATCGGTCGCGGCGAGTATGACCGGATGAGGCCGCTGACCGAAGGCATGCGGGGCATGATCGACTATGTATCGCCGCTGGTCGACGAACGCATGGCCAATCCAGGCGACGATTTCATCTCGGTGTTGGCGAGCGGTGAGAAGAAAGGAGTGTTCACCCGGCATGAAGTGCTGGTGAATACATCGCTGCTGCTGTTGGCCGGTCACGAGACGACCATCAATCTGATCTGCAACGGCACGCTCTCATTGATCCGCCATCCTGACCAATGGGCGTTGTTGAAGCAGGATCCCGCCGGCCTGGCCAAGCCGGCGACCGAGGAGTGCCTGCGGTACAACTCGCCGGTGAAGTCGATCCAACGCATCGCGTCGGAAGATGTCGAGATGCGCGGGAAGATCATGCGCAAGTCCGATCGCATCCGCTGGTTCATTTCGTCTGCCAATCGGGATCCTGACGCGTTCGCCAGCCCGACGTCGTTCGACATTACTCGGAATCCGAACCAGCATGTCGCGTTCGGCTCCGGCACCCACCACTGCCTCGGCGCCACCCTGGCTCGGGTGGAAGGCCAGGAGGTGTTCAAGGCTTTGGCGGAACGGTTCCCCAACCTGCACACGACGTCGGAGGAACTGGAGTATCAGCCGAGCATCACCTTCCGCTCGCTGAAGTCGCTGCCGGTGACGTTGCATTAGGAGACGAGCAGTGACCCGAAAACTGCGCGTCCGGGTGGACCATCAGGTCTGTGTCGGCAACGCGATGTGCGAGACGATCGCGACCAAGACGTTCCGGCTCAATGACAACCGTCAATCGGAGGTAACCGATCCCCAAGGGGACAGCGAAGAAAAGATCCTGGAAGCCGCGGAGAACTGTCCCGTCAGTGCGATCTTCGTGGAGGATGCGGAGACCGGGGAACGTTTGTTCCCGTAAACTGCTGATCCTTCCGCGGTTGGCCGCCGCGGGAGGGTTAGAGTTGGCGGCTGAGCTTGCGGGCGAGCAGCCAGCCGGGCATCGCCGACACCGGCGCGCCGGGCAGCATCAGCAGCCAGCCCCACGGCTGCCCGTTCACGATCAGGTCCATGCCGATGCCCAGCATCATGCCGCCGACCAGGCTGCCGATGACGCCGGCGGCAACGCCAAGCCAGATGATGTCGGCGCGAGTGACCATAGCGAGGGTTGCTAAACAGCACGGGATGGTTTGACAAGCCGCTTGCAGGGCGCCTATACGCGCCGCTCTCTACTGCCGGGAACGTGGACGGGCCCCCAGGATACTGGCGTGGTCCGCGCCCGCCCATTGGTATGCGACCGATGGGCCTACCGGTGCAACAACAAGTCGAAAAGGCCAACGCGCCGATGACCAAGCGCGCCGAGAGTAAGTACAAGATCAACCGTCGCCTGGGTATCAACCTATGGGGGCGGCCGAAGTCGCCCGTCAACAAGCGGGAATATGGCCCCGGCCAGCACGGCCAGCGGCGCAAGAAGCCGACCGACTTCGGCACTCAGTTGATGGCGAAGCAGAAGCTGAAGGGCTACTACGGCAACATCAGCGAGAAGCAATTTCGCAAGTACTATGAGGAAGCTGTCCGCCGGAAGGGCGACACCTCGGAAAATCTGATCGAGATCCTGGAGCGGCGGCTGGACGCGGTGACCTACCGGCTGAAGTTCGCGGTGACGCCGTTTGCGGCGCGTCAGTTCGTGTCTCACGGGCATCTGCTGGTGAACGGCCGGCGGGTGAATATCCCGTCGTATCTGGTGAAAGACAACGACACGATCGAGGTGAAGGAGAAATCCAAGCAACTCGCGGTGGTGCTCGACGCGACCCAGAGCAGCGAGCGGGATGTGCCGGAGTATCTGGAGGTGGATCACCGGGCGATGAAGGGGCGGTTTGCCCGGGCGCCGAAGCTGTCGGACGTGCCGTATCCGGTGCAGATGGAGCCGAACCTCGTGGTCGAGTTCTACTCGCGATAGAGGCTTGGGCTTCCTACGGCTTGGCCGCTGTGCCCGGGACCATCCGGGCGGCTAGGGCCGCAGCGGCCTGGCTGAATGCGGTTTCCCAGTCGGAGTGCCCGAACACGTGTCCTCCGGCGGTGGCGATGCCAATATCGATCATGGCATTCTGCAGACAGCCCTGGGAATGCACGAGGATGCCGTCGGGATCGCGCATCGTTCCGGATGTGCCGCCTTTGGCGCCCGGTTCGGCGCTGAGCAGCTTTAGGCCGAAAGTGTTCTGGAAGTGGTCGCGGACCTTGGCGGGGTAGTCCCTTGGGTCGCTGCTCCAGCCGGCGAGCGGCTTTTTTAGCGCCCGCATGTAGCCGATTTCGAACGCCGTTCCGGGATCCATTTCGGGCGAACGTCGGAAGCCGTCCAGGCAGAACAGGCCGCCGTCGAGCGTGTCCATCAGTTCCATGTCGGCTCTGACGATTTGTTCAAGCAACGCTCGGTCGGGCGACTTGCCTTCCAGGCCGATCTGGTTGTCGAGCGGTGAAACGCCGAGCAGACCGTGGCGACGGCAGATTGCCTTCATGCGGCGAAAGGTTGTGTCGGGGTCGGGATAGAATACCATCGGGCCGGCCAGATAGATGCGGGGAGCGGTCTGTGCGGGTTCCATGTTTGCTCCTGGTTCCAAGCCTGAATGCCGGTGGTTACCAAATTCGTCAAAGTCGTCGACGGGGCGCGGTTCTTTACGAGATTGCACGCGGCGCGCATAAGCTGATCAGACCCGGCCGGCGGCTTGAGGGAGGACCAATGACCCCATTCGGGACGTGGTTGGCCGAGAACGGGCTGGGACGCTACGACGCTGTCTTCGCCTCAAACGAGATTGACTTCGACGTTATTCGCTCCCTGACCGACGCCGACCTCCGCGAGCTCGGTCTTGCTCTGGGCGATCGCAAACGTTTGCTTCAGGCGGTGGCGAGGATGGATGGGGAGCGTGCGGGGCCGGCGCGGCCGCTTCGGGAGCTGCGGTTTCGCCCAGTGGCGAACGCCGGCAGCTAACCGTAATGTTCTGCGACCTGGTGGGTTCGACGGCGCTGAGTGAGAAGCTCGACCCCGAAGAACTGGGGAAACTGTTGCATGCATATAGGATGCACTGCGGCGATGTAATCGCGCGCTACGACGGCTTTGTCGCCCGCTACGTGGGTGATGGCATCTTGACGTATTTCGGCTGGCCTATTGCCCACGAAGAGGATGCAGAGCGCGCCGTACGGGCGGCGTTGGAGATCGTTCAGACCGTCAAGCGCGCCTCGTCCACCGAGAACTTGTCGGTCCGCATCGGCATCGCTACCGGTCCCGTCGTCGTCGGTGAGCCGACCGGCGTGGGGGACCAGTCAAAGCTGGCAGTCGGCAGCACCCCCAATCTGGCCGCGCGTCTGCAAGGCCCTGGCCTCTGCCGACCAGATAGTCATCGCCGCCTCGACGCGTCGATTGATTGGCAATGCATATGAACTGGCCGATCTGGGTGAACAGGTCTTGAAAGGGATCTCCGAACCGGCTCACGTCTGGGGGGTGGAGCGGGCCGTCGCGACCGAAAGCCGGTTCGATGCCAATCGGGGTGGTAGTATTCTCACGCCGCTGGTCGGGCGCGAAGGAGGAACTGGATCTGCTGCTGCGCCGATGGTCGCAGGCAAAGGACTGCGAAGGCCAGGTGGTGCTGCTGTCGGGGGAGCCCGGGATCGGCAAGAGCCGCATCCTGAGCGCATTGCGCGACCGGCTTGAGGTCCAAGGTATACAGGCGCTGCGGTTCCAGTGCTCCCCCTACTACGTGAATAGCGCGTTCTGGCCCATCATCGACAACTTCGAATGGACGCTAAAGTTCACCCGCGACGAAACGACCGACGCGAAACTCGACAAGCTGGAAGCGCTGATCGTCACCCACTACGGCCGGCCGTTGACCGACGTCCGCTTCGCGGCGGCGATCCTGTCCATCCCCTGCGAGCATCGCTACGGCGCCCTGACTATGACGCCGCAGAAGCACAAGGACGAGACGCTGCGGACCTTGGTCGACATCACCGAAGCGGCCGCCCGCCGACAACCCAGCGTGTTGCTGTTCGAGGATGCGCACTGGGCCGACCCGACCACGCTAGAGGTATTGGATCTGCTGATCGACCGGGTGAAAGCCGTTCCGCTGCTGGTCATTCTCACCCACCGGCCGGAGTTTCAGTCGCGCTGGTCCGGGCAGGGCCATGTCGGCGCGCTGAACCTGTCCAAGCTCACGCGGACGCAGAGTGCGGCGATGGTCTCCGCGCTCGCCGGCGGCAAGGCGTTACCAGCTGCGTTGCTCGAGCAGATACTGACCAGGACCGACGGCGTGCCGCTGTTTGTCGAGGAGCTGACCCGGTCGATTCTCGAATCGGGAGAGCTGACGGAGGCCAGCGATCACTACGAATATGCGCGGCTCGGCTCGCTCCGTCAACATTCCGACCACGCTGCGGGACTCCCTAATGGCGCGGCTGGATCGGTTCATGCCGGTGAAGGAGATCGCCCAGATCGGGGCAGCGATCGGCCGCGAATTCAGCTACGAGTTGATCGCCGCGGTCGCGCCGATGCCGCAGGCGCATCTCGACGACGCACTCGTGCAGCTGAACGCGTCGGGACTTGCCTTCCGGCGCGGCACGCCGCCGGATGCCGTATATACCTTCAAGCATGCACTGGTGCAGGACGCAGCCTACGAACTCGTTGCTCAAGAGCCGCAGACAGGAGTTGCACGGCAAGATCGCGCGCGTGATCGAGGCAACTCTTCCCGAACATCAAAACCACCGAACCTGAGGTGCTGGCGCATCACCTGACTGCAGCGGGCTTTGTCGAAAACGCCATTCCGCTCTGGCAGGCTGCCGGCGAGCTGGCGTCGAAACGCATGGCTCTGACCGAGGCCATCTCCCATCTCAACCAGGGGCTGGCGCTGATCGCCACCCTGCCTCGGTCACCAGAACGAGACGCCAGCGAGTTGGGGTTGCGCACCCTCCTAGGACCAGCATGGCAGGCGCTCAAAGGTTGGCCGACCCCGGAAGTCTGGACCAGCCTGCACCCTGCCCTTACCTTGGCGAAGTCACTCGATCGCCACGACGCGCTGCTGCCCATTCTCTGGGGATTGACGACTCAACGTCTTGACGCAAGGGCGTGTGGCGAAGTCCCTGCCGTGGGGAGAGGAGATGCTCGACCTCGCGGCGGCAACCGGCGATGCCGATCTGCTGATCGTGGGACATGCACTTGCCTGCAGCTGCTACAACTATGCGGGCGAGTTCACCAAGGCTGTAGAGCACGCAAACAAGGTGCTGGACCTCTACGACGCCGAGACGCATCGTCATCTAGCAAATGTCGTCAATCACGATCCGAAAACTCTTGTCGGTACCCACGCCTCGGTTTGCACCTGGATATTGGGCTACCCGGACCGGGCATTGCGGCTGAACAATGAAAGAGACGCACACGCACGCCGGCGCGGTCATCCCTTTGACCTCGGATGGGCGCTGGGTACTGGGGTCGCATGAGTTCGATCGCCGCTGTGAGCACAAGGACCTGCGCAAGCGCGCCGAGGAATGTGAACGGCTGGGTCGGGAGAACAGCCTGCCTGTTCTGTGGGCGATATTGGCACCCATCTCATATGGCTTGGCATTGATCAGGGAAGGCAGGCCTGCTGAAGGAATTGCCCCGCTCAAGGCCGGCGTCGCGCTATTTGGGAAGCAAATGGCGGCAAGGCCCGCGGCCCTACCTGGAACGCATTACTGGCCGAAGCTATGGCGCTGACCGGCGACCTCGATAATGCCCTGCAGTTGATCCAGGAGACAGATCGTCCAGATCGAACGCCCCGGGTGGGAGGAGCGCCTTTCACTACGCCGAGATCGTGCGCCTCAAGGGTTGGATGCTGTCACTCAAGGGCGACATTGAAGGCGCCGAACGGAACTTTCTCGCCTCGCTCGACTGGGCGCGCCGCCAGCAGGCGAAGATCCTGGGAGCTGCGCACTTCGACCAGCCTTGCACGGCTGTGGCAGAGCCAAGGCAAACGCCAGGAGGCGTATGAGTTGCTCGCCCCAGTTTACGGTTGGTTCACCGAAGGCTTCGACACCAGGGATTTGCTGGAGGCGAAGGCGCTGCTCGCCGAACTAGGCTAGCGATCCAACCCCGTCACTCCCAGTCGGGTCGCGCCACCCCCTGTTGCGCTGGACAAACTAAGGCGGCGTCGGAAACCCCCTAACCTCGGTTCCATGAAGGAAGACATCTAAGCCTACCGTCTAACCCTGAAAAGCCTCAGTGACGCAGATCATCGACTGCAAGCTGCACCACCCGCCGGTGGCCCTGGCGATAGACATCGAGCGGCACGGTCTGGCCGGGCGGCGTGTCCGCCGCCACCTTGGTCAGTACAGAGAGCTGGTGCGCCTCCGTCCCGCCGATCTTGAGAATGACATCGTTTTCGCGAATACCTGCCCGGTCAGCCGGACTGCCGACAACGACCCCCGTCACGACCATACCTTGCGGCACCTCGAGCCCCAATTTGTCAGCGGTTTCTTTTGTTACCGATTGGCATAGAAGTCCGACAGCGCTGCTCGACGTGACCGGATAAGACGGCAGCGGAACGCTAAGCTCCTGAGCCGGAGGAGACGGCGGTTCCGTTCGGCCCGGCCGGTCCTGCCGCAGCCGGCGCATCGCCGAATCAACGTTGTTCTCGATGGCAGCGGTCTTAAGCTTGGTCTCGGACGCATCCGGCTTACCGGCTCCGGGGTCGTTCGTCGCCAACCGCCCTGACGAGCGGGCGCGGCGGGCTCGTCTTTGGAGGGGGTTTGGCGACCGGTGCGACAGTCGCGGGTGGCTGCTCCAACACCTGTTGCGGCGGCGCCAGGAACGTAGAGGGCGCCATTGGCTCGACCGCCGGCACCGGATCAGGTTGTTTCGCTTCCGGCAGACTCAAAGCCGGGACGTCGGCCAACGCGGATGGCGCCTGATTTGTTTGCTGAATCGGCGGAGGCACTTGCTCAGGCGCAGGAACAGCAGCGATCGGAACGGCAGGCGGGGGTGCCACCGTAGGAGCCAAGGCCTCCTGGACCGGCTGCGGCTTTCCGTCGGGGGTAGGCTGGGCGATGAGAAAATACCATCCGGCCGCTCCGATGGCCAAGAGCACGGCCGCAGCAAGGATACTGACCCGAACCGTTTGCGATGACGCGTTAAGCGTGCCGGGCCGGGCCAACGGGACGCGGCTCGATTGTGTCGGTTGCGGCCGCAACGGTGGGCTGGTGCTCTGCCCTGCCGCCTGCAACGCCGCATTGAACTCGGCCGCGCTGCGGAAGCGGTCCTCGCGTTTTCTCGCCATCGCCCGTGTCACGACGTCATCCAGCGCCGGGGTCGCCAGCCGTGACACCCGCGAGGGCAAGAGCGGTGTCCCATACAGCACTTTATGCATGATGGTCGCGAGGTTACCCTCATACGGGCGCTCGCCGGTCACCATCTGATATAACACGACGCCGGTTGAATAGATGTCAGTCCGCAAATCGATTTTCTCGCCGAGGAATTGTTCCGGCGACATATAGGCGGGTGTTCCGATCACCATGCCGGACTGCGTCATGTCGCTATTTTCCAGCCGAGCGATGCCGAAATCGGTGATCTTGAGGCGGTTGTCCTTCGTGAACATGATGTTGGCCGGCTTCACATCTCGGTGAACCACCCCGCGATCGTGACTATATTGCAATGCGTCAAGCATAGAGCCGATAATCTTGCAAATCTCGGTCTTCGCGAAACGCTGGTTGTTGTCGAACTTGCTCTTGAGGCTCACGCCGTCGACAAATTCCATCACCAGATAGGCGTAGTCCGCCGTCTCACCGTAGTCGTAGACGCCGACGATATTGGGATGATTGAGTTGTCCGGCCGCCTGCGCACCGCGCTTGAAACGGGCGTACGCCTCCGCTGCTTCGGCGTCGTCGATGGCGGACATCGGTATAAGCTTGACAGCAACGCGCCGAGCGATCGCGGAATCCCAGCCGTCGTAGACCGTGCTCATGGGCGTGCGAGCCAGCACGGACCTCAACTCATATTTTCCAATATGGTCGATTATTGTAGCCATGATTCCTCAAGGTGGCGATTTAAAGGGCCTTACTTCACCGCACCCTGGCAGGTATCAGCGTGACTGTCATCATCGATATTCGATGAAGTACGCGCCAGGATGTGGCCTTGTTAACTGCACACGCATCAGCATGCAGGCACTGGATTGTGTTTGATAGAAGAACACAACCTTCGGTCGGGTCTAGACCTCCCCTGGCGGTGTCGCGGGGCCTCCGGTTTCTGGCCCGATCTCACGGAGATCCGCCGCTGAGCCGGGCGTTACCGCTCGGCGGGAAATGATATCAGGCGCTCCGCCGATTGTGCTTCATCACCGGCGCGTGAGGTTCGTCCCTCTCCAACAAGTGCGAACGACGCCAGTAGAGCGCATGGCGGTAGCACTTGCTGCCGCCGCCATTAGCTCCAACTGTGACTGCCACAAGGCCTCTGATCATTTACAGACCAGCGCGTGGCCAGCAAAGCTGGCTCGTCACGCTCTGGGCCAACTGCCCGCTTCGAACATCTCAGGCGCCTCGAGCTAACTATGCTGCCGCGTTTGTGCTTAAGTTCCACCCGTAGCTGGCTGGGGAGGCTGCGGTGCCGTCGGCATCCATCTGGGTTCCGGTGAATGCAATTTGGGTAAAATTGAGTGTCACGCTCTCAAGCGGCCGTCCGTCCGATGCCGTCTGATCAAAGGCAGTGATAATCGCGTTCGTCAGCACAATAGCTGTAGTAGACTTGCTGCTGGGTCGTCCCAGTCGTGCAGAAGTCGATTTGCGCGGCGACCGGCGAGCCTTCCAGGGCAGCCTGGATAAGAGGAATCGAGGCTATGTCCTCATCCTTCGTGATGGTCAGCTCAGAAAGTTGCGGTGCCGAGAGAACTCGGCCCGCGTTGGATCCCGCCGGGTTGGTTACCGGACGCGAAAGACTCCAACTTACCGCATGGACGTTGATCCAGTTAGTGTGTCCGGCGTCTTCGACGTCGCCGAGCACACTGCCGAATTTGAGGAAGGTACTCATTTTGGTCTTTCACGTGTACGCAACGGCCGAACAAGGAGGCCCGGCGCCATTCGGGGCGCCGGTTCCGTCGGCGGGTGCGGCTCGAGGTCTTAGACGACTTCCGCCAGGCCGATATCGTAGTTGACCGGCGTGGCATTGGAGATCGTTGCCGGCTGCATCGATGGTCGTTGGATCGACCTGAGATCTTCGTGAAGTTGAGCGAAAGGCTTTCCGAAAGCCGGTCGCCGCCGCTGCTCGTTGAAAAGCCGCTGATCATGCAGTTGGTCAGCGTGTACTCCATATACTTAGCGAGCTGGCCCGAAGAAGTCTTCACGAAGTCGATGATGACCGTCACGCCCTCGCCTTTCAGCGCCTCGGTCAGCAGTGGACCCAGTGGACAGAATCCTGATCCTTGGTAACCGTGATCTCGCTGACACTTGGCGCCGACGATTCGCGGTCGGCAGACCCGCCGGTCGGCGAGGAGATACCGCGGCCGACTCCGAACTGAAACGAGTTCAGTTCGATCCAACCGACATAGCCGGTGGCGGTCACGTCACCCTTCACCGCGAGACTGTTGTAGTTCATGTAGATAGGCATTTGATGTTCTCCTGTTGCTGCAAATTAACGCCCTCGGCGTCAGGAAACGTTATAGCCGAACGAACCCGAGGAATTTGTGACCACCGTCACCTGGGAGATCGATAAACCCTCCCCCAGGCGCGCCAAAACTTCGGCCGACAATTCCGGCAGCAGCGTGCGGGACAGGATGTTCTCGATATTGCGCGCGCCCGAACTACTCTCCTTGCAGCGCGCCGCGATGGTTTCCGCCACGGATTCATCGTAGTCGAAAGCGGCGCGATAGCTGTCCCAGACGCGCCCACGGATACGCGCAAGCTGCAGATCGACGATTTGGCGGATGACGGCGTCGGAGAGGGGAAAGTAAGGCACCAGGGTCACCCGGCCAAGGAATGCCGGGCGAAAATATTTCATCAGTTCCGGGCGCAGCGCCTCAGCCAGGCCCGCGGCGTCGGGCGCCGTTTCAGGATCAGCGAACAGTTTGGTAATCAGGTCCGTGCCGGCGTTGGATGTCATGATGATGACAGTATTCTTGAAGTCAATGTCGCGGCCTTCGCCGTCTTTCATGTTGCCCTTGTCAAATACCTGGAAGAACACGTCCTGAACGCCGGGGTGGGCCTTTTCCATCTCATCGAGCAGCAGCACCGAGTACGGGCGACGGCGCACGGCTTCGGTCAGGATGCCGCCTTCACCATAGCCGATATAGCCGGGCGGGCTTCCCATCAGCAGGCTGACCTTATGCTCTTCCTTGAACTCGGTCATGTTGATGGTGGTCAAATTCTGTTCGCCGCCATACAACAGCTCGGCCAAGGAGAGCGCGGTTTCCGTCTTGCCGGTGCCGGAGGTGCCGACCATCAGGAAAACCCCGATCGGCTTGCGCGGGTCCGTCAACTTCGCACGGCTTGTCTGGATCGACTGCGCGACAGCCTCCAATGCGTGCGGTTGGCCGATGATCCGCTGCCCCATCGCCTGCTGGAGATTCATCACGGTGCGGATTTCGTCGGAACGCATCCGCCCGGTCGGAATGCCAGTCCAGTTCTCGACAATTTCAGCGACGGCCTGCGCATCGACGACCGGAAAGATCAGCGGCTGTTCGCCCTGAAGCTCCCGCAACCGGTCCATCAGACCGGTCAGGCGTGTCCGCTCGGCGCTGCGATCCTCTGCGCTATCCAGTGCTTCCAGCGCAGCCCGCGCCTCTGCCACTTCCGCAACGATAGCGCGTTCTTCCTGCCACCGCGTCTCCAGAGCGCCAAGCCGGTCGTTCGCGGTCAGTCGTTCCTCATTGAGTTCGACGATGCGCTTTGCATGGTCCGCGCCGGCGGCTTGTTCGCGTTGCAGAATACCGATTTCCGTGTCGATCAATGCGATCCGCCGCTGCAGATCCTCGACCGGGGCAGGAATGGCGGCCTGGCTCATGGCGGCGCGCGCGCAGGCTGTGTCGATCAACGAGACGGCCTTGTCCGGCAATTGGCGGCTCGGGATGAAGCGGGCCGACAGACGCACGGCCGCGACCAACGCGTCATCGAGAATGCGAATCTTATGGTGCGTCTCCAGCGTGCCGACGAGGCCCCGGATCATCGCGACCGCCAACGCCTCGGTTGGTTCCTCGACCTTGACCGTCTGAAAACGCCGCGTCAGGGCTGCATCTTTTTCGAAGTACTTCTTATACTCGGCCCAGGTCGTCGCCGCGATCGTGCGCAGCTCGCCGCGGGCAAGCGCAGGCTTCAACAGGTTCGCCGCATCGCCCTGTCCGGCCGACCCGCCGGCCCCGATCAGCGTGTGCGCTTCGTCGATGAACAGGATGATCGGCTTCGGGCTCGCCTGGGTTTCCTCGATCACCGACTTCAGCCGGTTCTCGAATTCGCCCTTCACACCGGCGCCCGCTTGCAGCAAGCCGAGGTCGAGCGTGCGCAGTGTCACATCCTTTAAGGCCGGAGGCACGTCGCCGGCGGCAATGCGCAGCGCGAAGCCTTCTACCACCGCGGTCTTGCCGACGCCGGCTTCTCCGGTGAGGATCGGATTGTTCTGCCGTCTGCGGGTCAGGATGTCGATCACCTGGCGGATTTCCAGGTCGCGGCCCAGGATCGGATCGATCCGGCCGGCACGCGCGCGCGCGGTCAGATCGATGGTGAACTGATCAAGCGCCGCGGTTCCCGCCCGAGGCGGCGCCGAACCATCCGCCGGAGCGCCGCCGGCTTCCGCGGCGGTCACAACGGTCGCGGCTTCCGTGCTGCTCTCCAGGATCGCGTTGAAATCCCGCTTCAAGACCTCCGGCTGCAAGCGCAGCAGCTGGCCGGAGATGTCCCGTGCCCGCCGAGCCAGCGTCTCGTCGGCGAGCAGCGCCCAGATCAGGTGGCCGGAGCGGAGCTTTGACAGTCCTTGCTCAACCGAAGCGAGCAGCCATGCCTGCTTGGCGAGTTCGATGATGTCCGGCGACAACCCAGGCGCGCGCGCGTTTCCGGTGCGCATCTTGTCAAGGCTGGCGTTCAGATCAGTCCGGAAGCGGCCCTCGTCGAGGTCGTAATGGCGCAGAAGAAGTGGAAGATCCGTGCCGTTGCCATCCACCAGCTTGAGCAGCCAATGCTCGAGTTCAACGTTGTAGTGACTACGTGACAATGTCAGTCCGGCGGCGGCCTCCAGCGCCCGGCGGCAATGCTCGTCCAGCTTCCCGACCAGGGACTTTAGGTCAATCGCCGCCATTTATACCACGAACGTTCCGCGATTTCTGAGGAAAGACTAACGCCGATCCTGCCTTGTATCGACGCTTCACTAGAGATTATGGTTTCGATAGGGTGCTGTCCAGTAGGTTTCGAGCCGACGCGCTTTTCGTTTATGTTCGCGCCTGATGGAGATATGACCGATGGATGACGCAGCCACTGTCAAGGGTCTGGCTGCCAACGGTCTGGCAGACTCTAGCGGCACCACTTCCGGGAGACGCACCTGCGGGCCCAGATCTGCGACAGGATTTCACTCCGCAATCATTGTATTATCGGCTGCGTGATGCGCGGGCTGAGGCGCGCGAGATCGAGCGGCGCGTCGATCACGATCCTTCGGCCGATGCCGGGGTTCCGACGCAATGGCGAACGGTGAGGGACCTCGCGATCAAGGCGCTTGGTGAGCAGACCAAGGACCTGGAAATCGCCGCCTGGCTGACCGAGGCGCTGGTCAGGCTGGAGGGTATGTCTGGTCTGGCCGCCGGCAGCTCGGTGATCGCCGGCCTCGCGGCGGGCCTGTGGGACAGCGGCCTGCATCCGCAGCCGGATGAGGAGGGGATCGAAACCCAGGTAGCGCCGATCACCGGACTGAGCGGACAGGGGACGGACGGCACGCTGATGCAGCCGCTGCGCAAATGCGTATTGTTCCCTGGCCCAACGGGGCACCCGTCAGCTACTGGCAATACCTGCAGTCGGAAGAGCTGGAGACGATCACCGATGCCGCCCGGCGCAAGCAACGGTTGGCGGCGAAAGTCGTGCCGTTGGCGGACATGGCAACTGCGGCCAGGCAGGCCGGTGGTGCCCGACTGTCGGCCTTGCGATCCGAGGTGCAGGGCGCTTTGAGAGCGTGGATGCACATGAGCGAGGTGGTGGAGGCGAAAGCCGGCGCCGCAGCGCCGCCCACCAGCCGGGTGCGCGATCTACTCCGCGCGATCGTTAGCGTCGCAAACACCTATGCGCCTCCCGAACCGGACGCACCCGAGGACACCATGGCGGCGGAAGAAGATGCAGCGGCAACCACCGATCTGCAACTTGCCGGGGGGGCCGCCACGATTGGTCAGACTAGCCGGCCGGTGACGCGGGAGGACATGTTACGCGAACTTGAGCGGATCGCCGATTTCTTCCGCAAAACTGAACCGCACTCACCGCTGGCCTACACGCTGGAGGAAGCCGTCCGGCGTGGCCGCCTGACCTGGCCGGAATTGCTGGCGGAGGTCGTGCCGGACGACAAGGTCCGCAGCGGTATGCTGGTCATGTTGGGCATCCGGCCGGCGGCCCCGGGATAGCAACGCCGCCGAACGACTTCCCGGCCTGCGACAAAAACCCGCCGTATCAAACTGCCAGGTCCGGGGTTACCCAAGTAAAGACCCGACCTCACCGTATCGACACCGTTGACCCGGCGATTCTGGCCAAAGGTTCGAGGATTTGTGTGACACAGGTCACCATTCAAACTTGCGGATCGATGTATCGACGTCTTCAGCGGACGCCGCCGTTCATCGGAACGATACCGGCTTCACCGATGAGGAGTTGATAACCCGAACAAACACTTAAAAGAGAGCGCTATGATGATATCATCTGATCTCCCATGCCCTGCGCTTGGGCGCCCCCGGTCCTCACGTTCCCATTGGCCCGGGACAGCCGCAAAACCCCGCTCGTGCTGCCGCCGGCACAAGGCGGTCTAACCGCCGTCGCAATATCCAATTGACCTCGGATGAAACGCCGGGCAGTCTTCGCCCGACGGTCAACCGGGAAGTCCTTGCGTCGCAGCGCAGTGGGAAGCGCTTGTGTGCGCCACTCCCTCTTTTATAGTCAGAGTAATAGGCTTCACCCAGGAGGCTCCAATGAGTGCAAGTATCCACGAGAAGCTCAGCCGCGTGCGCAAGCCGCGCGTCCACATCAAATACGAGGTCGAGACGGAAGGCGCCCAGATCGAGCGCGAACTGCCGTTCGTCATGGGCATCATGGGGGAATTCTCGGGCGACCCGACGAAGCCCCTGCCGTCACTCACCGACCGAAAGTTCGTGCAGATTGATCGTGACAATTTCAACGACGTGATGGCACGGATCGGCCCCGGCCTGAACCTCAAGGTCGACAACACTCTGGCAGGCGACGGCAGCCAGATGGCGGTCGACCTGAAATTCAACTCGATCGACGATTTTGAACCCGGCCGTATCGTCGAGCAAGTCCCGGCACTCAAGGCGCTCATGGAAACCCGCAACAAGCTGCGCGACCTCATGAGCAAGGTGGACCGGTCCGAAGAACTCGAGAGCCTGCTGGAGCAGGTGCTGCAGAACGAAGGCGAGCTCAAGTCACTGTCCGGCCAGCTCGGCCTCGAAAAGAAGGGGGGCTGATTGATGTCCGGCGCACAAGCAACAACTCCAGCTGCCTCGGAAGCGACCACCACCGAAGGCGTCAACCTGCTCGAACAAGTTCTTGGTGCCACCAAGCAAACCGAGCGCGATCGGGCGCAGGATCTGGTCAAGACGCTGGTCGAGGAAGCATTGACGGGCACCGTCACCTTCGACCGCAACCTGACCCGCACCTTCGACCGGGCGATCGCCGAAATTGACCGCAAGTTGTCCGAACAACTGAACGCGATCATGCATGCGCCGAAGTTCACCAAGCTAGAAGGCGCCTGGCGCGGGCTCAACTACCTGGTCATGAACAGCGAGACCGGAACCAGCCTGAAGCTGCGCATGCTCAACGTCAGCAAGCGGGAACTGACCCGGGATCTGACCAAGGCAGTCGAGTTCGACCAAAGCCAGTTGTTCAAGAAAATCTACGAGAATGAATTTGGCACCCCGGGCGGCGAGCCGTATGGCGCGCTGATCGGCGACTACGAATGGACGGCTGCACCCGACGACGTCGAGACGCTTCGGCTGCTCTCTAACGTCGCGGCCTCCGGCTTCTCCCCGTTCGTCTCTGCCGCCGGCCCGGGTATGTTCGGCTTCAGCGATTACACCGAACTCAGCAAGCCGCGGGATCTCGCCAAGATCTTTGAGACCGCGGAATACATGAAGTGGCGCAGCTTCCGTGACAGCGAAGACGCCCGCTTCGTCTCCCTCGTCATGCCTCGGGTGATCGCTCGGTTGCCGTACGGAGCGAACACCAGGCCGATCGACGAATTCGGCTACGAGGAAGCCCCGTTCGACGCCGCCGGCGCCGCCAAGGCGATGAACCATCAGGATTACTGCTGGATGAACGCCGCTTATGTAATGGGCGCGCGAATGACCGACGCATTCGCTAAAACCGGGTTCTGCGTGGCCATCCGCGGCGCCGAGGGCGGCGGTAAGGTAGAAAACCTGCCGATGCACGTGTTCCAGTCGGACGACGGCGATCTCGACAGCCAGTGCCCTGCCGAGATCGGCATCACCGACCGCCGCGAATTCGAACTGTCCAATCTGGGTTTTCTGCCGGTCTGCCACTACAAAAACACCGACTATGCAGTCTTTTTCGGCAGCCAGACCGTGCAAAAGCCAAAGAAATACGACCGGCCGGAAGCCACCGCGAACGCGGCAATCTCGGCACGCCTGCCATACATAATGGCGACCGGACGGTTCGCTCATTACCTAAAAGTAATGGCACGCGACAAGATCGGCAGCCTGATGGAGGCTTCCGATTGCGAAATCTGGTTAAATCGCTGGATCAGCAATTACGTCAACAACAACGAAAAGTCGGGAGCAGAGTCGAAATTGCTGAAGCCGTTGCGCGAAGCCAAAGTCGAGGTCAGGGAAATTCCGGGAAAGCCCGGGTCCTACAACGCCGTCGCTCATCTTCGTCCCTGGCTGCAGTTGGAGGAACTCACCACCAGCATGCGTCTAGTCGCCAGCATCCCGAAGAAGGCCTGACAACGACATGACACGGCAACGCCGGCCCCTTTCCGGGGCCGGGTCGGCTTGACCATGGATGCCGCCCAGACGACGCCGTCAGGCCAGGCCGATACGACATCCCTGGCACCTGATCCCCCGCTCCGGGAGGCGGTGCTGTCAGGACGTTTTGTAGGCCGCCGCCGTGCGGAGGAAGCCCGGCAGATTGCCGATTTCGTGGTGGAGGACGCCGGACAGGCGCTGCGGCGGTGGTTCGGCACGGCCTTTGCTGCAGAATTGCTGCTGAACGCGGATGCCATGCGCGGCGCCCTCGACCGTGACATCGCGGCAATCGACACGCTGATGTCGGAGCAGGTTGACGCCATCCTGCATGCGCCTAGGATGCGAAAACTTGAAGGCTCCTGGCGCGGGCTGTCCTGGCTGATCGGTGGGCTGGAGCCAGGTGGGCGGGTAAAGGTCCGGCTGCTCACCATTTCCTGGCCAGAAATCTGCCGCGATCTGGAGCGCGCCGCGGAGTTCGATCAAAGCCACCTTTTCCGCCAGATCTATGAAGGCGAATTCGGCATGCCCGGCGGCGAGCCGTTCGGCCTGCTGCTGATTGATCATGAAGTGCGCCATCGGCCCAGCGCGGAAGCGCCGACCGATGATGTTACGGCGATCGGCAGGCTATCCTCGGTTGCCGCGGCGGCCTTCGCGATCCTCGTTCTCGCCGCGTCGCCCTCGTTGCTCGATGTGGACGAGTTCGCCGATCTGGCGATGGCATCCGATCCGACGTCGCCACTGCGGCAACCGTTGCACGACCGCTGGCGCGGCCTGGCTGGACGCGAGGACATGCGGTTCGTCTGCGTGGTGATGCCCCGCGTATTGGCTCGGACGCCATGGCCGGATGATCCGTCGCGTCCCGACGGGTTCCGATATATCGAATATGCTCCTCGTGCCGCGAACCGGGTCTGGATGGCGGCCGGATATCCGTTTGCTGCCGTGGTGGCCCGTGCATTCGCCAATTTTGCCTGGCCGGCCGACATCCGCGGTGTCGACACGGACCGCGAAAGCGGCGGGGTGGTCACGCAGTTGCCGGTCGAGGATTTTGCGACCGATCCGCCGGGCGTGTGGGCCCGCCCGCCGCTCGACCTCGTGTTGCACGACAGCCAGGAACGATTGCTTGTCGAGGCAGGTTTCATTCCGCTTACCGCGCTACCCTACAGCGTCGATGCGGCGTTTGCTTCTGTCAGCAGCCTGCAGCGGCCGCATAGCTACGTCGGCGCCGCCGGAGAGGCGGCAACCGCCAACGCAAGGATATCATCGCAGATCAATTCGATGCTGTGTGCGTCCCGCTTTGCTCATTATATCAAGGTAATCGGGCGTGACATGGTGGGCACGCTGGAGACCCCGGCGAGAATTGAACAACGGCTGCAGTCGTGGCTGAACGGCTACGTGAACGCCGCCATCAACGCGGGCCCGGAAACCCGTGCTCGTCAGCCACTGATGGCCGGCCGGGTTACGGTCTCCGAGCGTCCGGGCCGGCCGGGCGTCTATGGCTGCACGATCCATTTGCAGCCGCATTTCCAACTGGATGACCTGGCCGCTACATTCCGCTTGGTGACCGAAGTCACGGCACCCGGACAACGCGGATGATCCTTAGCTTCGTATCGAGGCTTCGAATTGGGAAAACCGGACCATGAGCAAGCGCCATGAGTGACAGTCGCGAACCGGCTGACCAACAGACGGCCGGCGCTCTGTTCCGTGCGGGCAAGCTGGCTGACGCGGTGGCTGCCGCCAACGCCGCGGTGCGGAAGGCACCCGCCGATCTTGCGCCGCGCGTGCTGTTGGCAGAACTGCTGCTGTTCGCCGGCAATCTGGAACGCGCCGACGTCATCCTGGACGCCGGCAGCAGCGTCGATCCGCAGGCCGCTGTTGTCATCGCTGAGTTCCGCCAGTTGGCGCGTGCGGAAATGGCGCGGCGGCAACAGCGGCGCGATGGACGCCTGCCCGAATTTCTGGGTGAGCCGACCGCCACGCTAGCGACGATCCTGCAGGCTACCATCGCGCTCCGAGCCGGCGACGCCGCGGAGGCGGGTGCATTGGCCGCGAAGGCGGAAGCACTGCGCCCGCGCGTGACCGGCTCCGTCGACGGCAAGGCGTTCGACGACTTCCGCGATGCCGATGACCTTCAGGCCGGGTATTTCGAAGTGTCTCACCACGACCGGCAAGTACTTCTGGATCCCAACCGAGCGGATCGAATCGATCAGCTTTGACAAACCGAAACGGGCTCGGGATCTCTACTGGCGTCGTGTCAACATGTCTGTGCGCAGTGGCCCGGACGGGGTGGTTTATTTGCCCGCACTCTATGGTGACGACGATCCTAACCTCACCGACGCACTCCGCCTCGGCCAAGCGACGGACTGGATCGAGGTTTCGGAGGCGCTGGTTCGCGGCGCCGGGCAACGTATGTTTCTTGTAGGTGACGAAACGATCTCTGCGATGGACATGACCGAGATCACGTTCGACCCGCCGACGAGCGCAGCATGAGCGGAAGCCGCGGCCGCGCGGTTCCGTCGCGCGACGGCTCGGCACAGCGCCTGCCGTTGCGCGCACAGCTACCGCTGCTCGACCGGCTGATCGACGAAGCGCCCGAACAGGCTCATGACACGCCAATCTCGCCAGGCGAGGCAATGAGCATCCTGCGGCGATCCGTGCGCAGCGATATTGAAGCGCTGCTGAATTCCCGGCGGCGCTGGCGGTCGTGGCAGGCGGCGTTCAAGGAGCTTTCGGTTTCCCCGCTCAACTACGGTATTCCGGACTGCACCGGAGCGAGGTTTCACGACACCAACGAGCGCGATGCGCTGCGGCGCGAAATCGAAGACACCATTCGCCGGTTCGAGCCGCGGTTCCGCTCGGTTCGGGTCAGGCTCAGCTCGCAGGACGATCGCCCGGACGCTACATTGCGCCTCCGGATCGAGGCGGTTCTGCACGCCGAACCGGCCCCCGAACCGATCGCCTTCGATACGGTGGTTGATCCCGTGACAGCCGACGTAGTTGTTCGTACGCGCGATGATGGCTAGTGATCGCATGAGGCTGACCCAGTCGGAAGGCGTGCATCACGCGATCAAACAAAAGATTAGACCATGATCGAACGCCGAAGTGTGGATCAACCTCAAACGATCATGGTCT
The DNA here is from genome assembly GCA_963778125.1 of uncultured Alphaproteobacteria bacterium. Classification (GTDB taxonomy): domain Bacteria; phylum Pseudomonadota; class Alphaproteobacteria; order Acetobacterales; family Acetobacteraceae; genus Rhodopila. The sequence goes on from CAVZTH010000006.1 coordinate 32,193, forward strand.
AAGTGCGACTATGTCGGATGCGCTGCTACCCTATTACGACCGTGAACTGAATGCGATCCGCGCTCTGGCGCGGGAGTTCGCGACGGCGCATCCCAAAGTCGCCGGACGACTACGGCTGTCAGAAGATACCGCTGATGACCCACACGTCGAACGCCTGCTGGAAGGCGTCGCTTTTCTTGCGGCGCGGGTGCATCACAGGCTCGACGACGAATTTCCCGAACTGACGGATGCCCTGCTCGGGGTGCTCTATCCGCACTACCTGGCGCCATTGCCGTCCAGTGCGATCGTCCAGTTTCTCTGCAAGCCGGATCTGAAGAAGTCGTGCCAGGTTCCGGTCAACCTGCCGCTCGACAGCGAACCGGTCCGTGGTGAAACATGCCGTTTTCGCACCGTCTATCCGGCCACGCTTTGGCCGGTGGAGGTGGAAAGTGTCCGGTTGTCCGGACTTCCGCTCGCGGCGCCTGCCAATCCGCGCGCGGCCAGCGCGGTCAGCGTTTTGCGGATCGGACTGAAATGTGCCTCACCCGAAGCAACGTTCACGTCCCTCGGCGTTGATGGGCTGCGCTTCTTCTTGCGCGCGGCGTCTAATATTTCGCTGCCACTGTATGAGCTGCTGTGCCGCAACGCAATCGGCGTCGCGCTGGCGGATGGCCCGAATGACCCTGGACCGGTGCTCATTCCAGCCAGCGTGATCCAGCCGGTCGGGTTCGCGGCGGATGAGGCGCTGTTCCCCTGGCCTGCCCGCAGCTTCGCCGGCTTCCGGCTGCTGTCGGAATACTTCGCCTTCCCGGAGAAGTTCCTATTCCTGGATTTCGGCGGTCTGGAGGCCAAGACATTAATTTCCGGCGGCAACCGGATGGAGATTTTTGTCTATCTGGACCGCAGCGTTCCGGAGTTGGAACGCGCCGTCGGCAACGATGCGCTGGTTCTTGGCTGCGTACCGGTTGTCAACCTGTTTCCAAAGCGTTGCGAACCGATAGCATTGTCTCACACCGCCACCGAGTATCGCATCGAACCGGATGTCCGGCGCACCGGCGCAATGGAAGTCTGGAACGTGACACGCGTGCGGGAAACCCGACCCGACGGCTCCTTCCGGCGTTGGGAACCGTTCTATCGCCTTGCCGAGGGCGCATCGAAAGGTGGCCAGGCTGGCGGCGACATTGGTGGCTTTTTCCAGCCGATGCGCCGTCACTCCGCCGCCCCGTTGACCGGAACCGATGTTTTCCTTGCCCCTTACGACCCGGACTTCGACGCCGAACGGCCGGCGGATGCGGTGCTGTCGGTCGACGCATTGTGCACCAACCGCGACCTGCCGGCGGACCTGCCCTTCGGCGGTGGCCATCCGATGCTGAAACTGGTCGAGGGCGTAGTCGGTGTCACCCGCGTCAACGCCGTGACCGCACCGACGATACCGCTGCGCGTGCCGCTGCGTGAGCGTGGCTTCTGGCGCCTCGTGTCCCACCTGTCACTGGGCCATCTGTCGCTGGTCGGCGGCGCCGCGGGAGCCGAGGCCCTTAAGGAGACGTTGCGCCTGTACGACCTGCGGGATTTGCCCGAAACGCGCGCCGCGATCGACGGTCTGCTCGCCGTCTCCGCGCGGCCGGGCGCCGCCCGAGTGCCTGGACAGCGGGTCGGTTCCTTTTGCCGGGGGATCGATGTCACGTTGGAGTTCGACGCGCGGGTGTGGCAGTCGTCGGGGCTCTATCTGCTGGCCGCCGTCCTCAACCGCTTCCTGGCCCTGCATGCGACGGTCAACAGCTTCGTGCGCACTCGTGCCGTGCTGCGAGGCAGGAGCGGAGTGACCGCGTCGTGGCCGGCAAGAGCCGGTGAACGCGCACTGCTGTGAAGCCCCCCGTTCCGCCGGCGCGCGTGACGCCTGCGCCGCTGGAACAACTCGCTAAGGAGCCGCAGCGCTTCGGCTTCGACGCCGGGATCCGCGTCCTGTTGCATTCCGCTGGGGCCACCGATCCCGGCAGCGTCGTGCGTTTCCGCTCGGTTTCCGGTTTGGCGTACCCGCCAGCCGATATTCTCCGGCTGGCGTTGAAGGAGGAGGGCATTCCGCCGGATCTGGTCGTCAGCGTCATGGGACTGATCGGCCCGTCCGGCGTGCTGCCACGCAGCTACACGGAAACCGTCAACCGGACGCTGCGGTCCCGTTCGGACTCGCTGCGCGACTTCCTCGATATGCTGTCCAACCGCTTGCTGGCGCTGTTCGCCAGGGCGGGCATGAAATACCGGCCGAGCCGCATATTCGAGATCAGCCAGCTGTCGGGCCAGGCCGCCGACGCCGGCGAGGATCTGTTCACCGGCGCGCTGTTGTCACTGACTGGCTACGGCACACCGCATTTGGTCGATCGCTTCTCGGCGGGGCGAGACCCGCTGGTGCACTATGCCGGCTTTCTGACCACACAGCCGCGATCCGCTGAACGCCTGCGTGCGCTGGTCTCGGACTGGCTTGGCAGGCCGGTCGAGATCCAACAGTTCGTTGGTGCCTGGTTGCCGTTGACGCCTGATCAGCGGTCTCAGCTTCCTGGTCGCGGCGTCGCCGGGCAGTTCAACCAACTCGGCGTTCTGCCGGATCCGACGATGGGCGCCGCCGACGGGCAGGTTCGAAGCGATGCTGCGATCGGGGTGCGAGCCTGGGATGTGCAGGCTGGAATTGTGCTACGGATCGGGCCGCTCGACCGTGAGAGTTTCACGGCGTTGCTGCCGGACCGGCCCACGCTCGGGCGTCTCGTTGGCCTTGTGCGCGCCTATCTCGGCTTCGCCACCGACTTCGCCATCAACCCCGTCGTTACCGCCGCTGCAGTGCCGGGCTTGCAACTGCTCGCCGACGCCGATCCGCCGCCTCGGCTCGGTTGGAATACCTGGCTGACCGTACAAGCGGGCAGCCGCACAGAGGACGCGGTTGAGGCGGTGTTTGAGGCCGAGGTCGTGGAGGCGCAGATGGCCGCAATTCCACAAACGGCGGCGTAGAACCGCCGCGTTGCCATGCAGGACGATGTTGCCCTGGGATGACGACGATCAGACCATCCGGATCGTGCGGCCATCGTCGGCGTAGAAACGTCGCCGCCTGCTCCCGGCTCTGGCTGCACTGCTTGCGACCGGTCTTGTCGCCTGGATCGTGGTCCGACCTCCCGCCCCGAATGCACCCGCGATTGTGCCCGCGCCGGCTGCCGCCGAGCTTGACGCTCCACTCGCGGATGAGGCCGCGATCCTGGCGGCACGGGCACCGGATATGCTGGTGTTTCGCTTCCGCGACGGGCCGTCCGTGCTTGTGCTGTCATTCCCGTCGTTACGCCAGCAAGGACAGATGCTCGACCGCCTTGCCGCTTTTTAAGAGAAAGCGGGGCTTCCGCGCGGCCGGGTACTGGCAGATGCGGAACTCGACGCCGCGATCCGTCAGGCCAGCGACACCCCGGAAACGTATTACTTCGGGCACGACTACCGCGTTGCCGACATCGCCCGCTTTTTCGCCGTGGCCGATCGAGACGGGACGGGCAATTCGCTCAAAGGAGGATCGTTCCGCGGCGTTCAGGAACTGATTGCCTCGCCAGCTACAACGACCAGGCCAGGCCGTTTGTCTGGACCAGGAGCGTGGTCCATCAGAAGCGGCTGAAGTCATGTTTCGCGATCTAACGATTTTGGGTCCTAGCAGCTTCAGATCCAAATTGGCGCCGATCTGCTGCTTCAGGTCCAAAGGCCGCCCAACTTGACGGTGCCCTGAAGCCTCCTCTGAAGCCTGAAGGGCTCCACCAAACCGGGTCAAGTCCAGTGCTCCTGCCCCGCTCGTAGCGAGCAGCTGCAAAAGAATCTGAAAAACGGCGCGCCGCCTAACGTGGTGAATCATCCGAGGGCTTGATCACCGGCATCGCGCTGGCACTCGGGGGAGAAATGACTGGCATCCTGTTATCGGTCGGCGGCGGCTCGATCACTGGCCCGCGGGAGGCCACATCACGCCCACCCAGCGCCCTTGCACCGGCTTCGTGTTTCTTGTCGACCTCTAGAAACTGAGTCACGAAACGGTTCGTTTCGGGGTCAGCCGCGTGGCTGGCTTCCTTACGGAAATCGCGAATATCGTCGTCATTCACCCGCCGGGCCTCTCGGATGAACGCGTTGTCGAACGCTCGGCCGTGCAGTCCTGCCAGATGAGCGAGCCGTTTTTTATCGTACTTCGTTAAGCCCGACGGCAGTGAGATGCCCTTGGATTTCGCGAACTCTCGCAGCGCCCCATCATAGGCTTCGTGGTCATTCAACACAGTCGAGGCATAACTGCGCACATCTGTACGGGTCGCTCGGGATTGAGCGAGCCGCGCGATCGCACCCTCATACAGGCTGCGCTGCGCCTCATTCCGAACGAACATCTGATCATACGGCCCGGCAGCCATTGCAGTCGTGCCGACAAACACCAGTGCGGCAACGAAAAGAATAATCTTCAGCATTGAACCAGCTCCTGTCAGATCGCCGTGGTTCCGATAATACTCCCGGCATGCCTGGACAGCGCAATCACGAGTAGAAGAGTCGGTGCAGTCTCCCAACAGTCTCGTCACCCACGTTGCGGATGGACCGGTGCCCGAACGACCGTGTCGGGCTGCAATCCACCGCCCGACCACTCCGATCGCGTCATTCAATGGGACGTAGGCCGCCGCCGCGCCCGCGGCTTCCGCCAGACGAGGAAGACCCAGCGGCGCGAACCCGAACAGCCCGCGGAGAAACGGCACCGTCACCGCCAGCGCCGCCAAAGTCGTTACCATCACGAACAGCAGCGCCCGATTTGGCCTCCCCAGCACACGAAACTCGCTGACGTGACGGAGGCCCGTCGCGCAGTCCCCAAAGCAGCGCCTGTGGGCCGGTTTTCGCCACTTCCTGGGCGATCAGCACTATGACACCGCGAACGAGGACCTGATGTTGAACGAGGCGCAGGCTTACCTGGTTCACACCAACGATAAGCGGTATTTTCTACCGGACCGCGCGGGGCTGACTGAGGAAGAGGCCACGCCGCGTGGCATGCCGGACGGATGGCTCAAGACCGCGGCAACAAGCCAGCAACTCGCGACCAGCGAGTGATCAATGATCGAAGCGAATGAAACCATAATTATGGATTACCCACTTCAGCGTGTAGCCATATTGTGGATCGGTCGCGTAGACGCCCGTTAGCGCATCGGCAAAGGCATCGGGATCTTGCGCCTGCGCCATCGCGGGCTTGTAGACGGCGGCGGTCGACAGCAGCTTGCCATGCTGATCGAATGCTTCCGATAACGAACCGAATTTGCGGAATCGCGCGGTGACGGTGACGCTGTTTCCATTGATGACCTCGCGGGTCGGACTTTCCACGGCGGGCTGGTCCGCGTCCGCCTTGATGCCGAACGGGTTGTTGCTGTCGGGCGGAATGGCCGTTCCCCACGCGCTCTCCACAACCCACTGTGCCAGCGTTACGGACGCCGGTACGTTCCATCGCAAGCGCGAGGCGGTCGCGGCGTTGATCACCTCCGGCGGGACTTCGCCGTAATGCCCGCTTGCCGTTTTTGGTGTATCGTCCACCAGCGGATGGGCAGCGAGCGAGTAATACGTAATACTGCCGGGGTCGACCCGCCCGCTGGGCGGATTCATATTCACCATAACCGCCTGATACGCCTCTATGGCCAGCATCGTTCCGACGTCCGCGAGACCAGTCACCGGCACTGGGGAATGTGGTTTCGGCAACCTATCGTTGAGCAGAGACTGGATGACGAACACATCGCCCGGATGGTTGGCGCCGTCCCGCCCGACCGAAGCCGTTATTGGCGGCGCAACGCGTCCCATCGCATCGGTGCTCAGGATGGTGGTGGAGGGAACCAGTGCCACGCGTGCCTCGGTGAGCTGCGCAAACCGCAGATTTCGCTGAACATCGTTTGATCATATCACCACGGCCAGGGCACGAAACGATATAATACGACCTCAATGCGCCGAGCCAGGAGCAGCGAAGAATGAGCCGGATCCTTGGATTTTTGTTGTCGCGGTGGTTTCTGAGCTTCGTTGGCACCGCGTTGCTTGCGATCCTGGTTTGGTTCTTCGGCCCGCTTCTGACGTGGTTGGAAAGCTGGATCGTCCGGCTAATCATCGTTCTGTTGATGTTCGTCGTGTGGGCCGGCGTGAATCTGCTGCTCGACCTGCTGAAGCGCAGGCGCGATGCGGCCCTGACCGCCGGTCTGACCGCCCCAGCCGATGACATGGGCGCCGCCGCCAAGGCCGAGGAAGTCGCGGCCCTGCGCGAAAAGCTGACCACGGCCCTGACGCTTCTGAAGAGCGCGCATGGCAAGCGAGGTTACCTCTACGAGCAGCCCTGGTACGCGATTATCGGGCCGCCGGGTGCGGGCAAGACGACCGCCCTGCTGAATGCGGGGCTGCGCTTTCCGCTGGCCGCCGAAATGGGACAGGACGCCGTCGCTGGCGTCGGCGGCACCAGGCTGTGCGACTGGTGGTTCACCGACGAGGCCGTGCTGATCGACACATCCGGCCGCTACACCACTCAGGATTCCGATGCCGCGGTGGATCGCGTCGGCTGGGAGGCTTTTCTCGACCTGCTCAAGCGCACCCGTGTCCGACAGCCACTGAACGGTGTGCTGGTGGCGATCGGCCTCAACGACATCGCCCGCGCACCGCAGGCGGAACGGACCGCCCATGCCCGCGCGATCCGCTCCCGCGTCAAGGAACTCGAGGCCAAGCTCGGTGCCCGGATGCCGGTTTATCTGCTGTTCAGCAAGGCAGACCTGATCGCCGGCTTCACCGAATTTTTCGCCGGGCTCGATCGCGACCGGCGCGATCAGGTCTGGGGCACGACATTCCCGCTGCAAACCGGGGACACCGGTTATGCCGAATCGTTCACCGCCGAATTCCGTACCTTGGTCGACAGGTTGGACGACCAGTTGCTATCGCGCATGCAGGACGAACGCGGTTCCGATCAGCGCGCCATGATCGCCGGTTTTCCGGCCCAGATCGCCAGCCTGGAACAACCGCTGACGGCCTTCATCCAGGAGGCGTTCGGCGGCTCCAGGCTGGAGCGCGCGCCGATGCTGCGCGGAGTCTATTTCACCTCCGGCACGCAGGAGGGCACGCCGATCGACCGGCTGACCGGGTCGCTGTCGCGCGCTTTTGGCCTGGATCAGCGCCGTTTGCCAAGCCTGAGACCGGAACAGGGGAAAAGCTATTTTCTCGGCGGCTTGTTGCGGAACGTTATCTTCGGGGAGGCGATGCTCGTGTCCGAGCCTCCGAAGGCCGCTCGCCGTCGCATGCTGTTTCGTGTGGGCGCCTTCGCCGCCGTCGCACTGGTCTGCATCCTTGCCGGCGCCATGATATGGACCACGCGGAGCAGCAGCGCGCGCGACATCGCCGCGACGCAGCAGGCATTGGATGCCTACGAGAAGACAGCTCAAGGCATGCACCTCGACCCGGTCAACGACGCCGACTTGCCGCGCCTTGTGCCGCTGCTGGATCAGGCGCGCGCGTTGCCGTACGGCGTAGACCATCCCGGTGAGCGCAGCGGTTTCTGGAGCTTCGGACTATCTCCGGACGACAAGCTTGCGGTCGCGTCCGCCACCGTCTACCGCCATGCGCTCGAGCACGCCCTGCTGCCACGACTGATCTGGCGGCTCGAGGCACAGATGCGCGGCAAGCTGAACCAGCCGGACTTCCTTTACGAGGCAACCAGGGTTTACCTGATGCTGGGCGGCAGCGCCCCGGTGTTTGATCGCGCCTTGGTACACGACTGGATGATGCTGGATTGGCAGGCCACCTATCCTGACCTTCGGTTCGCCGCTCTGCGGACGGCATTGATGAAGCATCTGGACGCGCTGTTGGCCGAACCGCTGCCGGCAGTGCAACTGGACGGCAACCTGGTGGCCCAGGCGCGCAGCACGTTCAGCCGCGTCTCGCTGGCGCAGCGAGTGTATTCGCGTATCAAGCCCTCTGCCGCCGCCCAGGCCGTGCCGCCCTGGCGACCGCGCGATGCGCTCGGCCCGGCTGGGGTCGGGGTGTTCGTCCGCGCCTCCGGCAAGTCAATGGACGATGGCATCCCAGGCTTTCTGACCATCGACGGGTTCCATCGTGTGCTGCTGCCCGGCCTTGTGGAGGCAGCGAAAAGCGTTGCCTCCGAGAGTTGGGTGCTCGGCGAAAAGACCGAGCTGGATCCGAACGGTCCGCAGATGGGCGCGCTGGAACGCGATGTCATCACGCTGTACGAGGCCGACTACATCAAGGCCTGGGAGGCCATGCTCAACGACTTGACCATCGTGCCGCTGCGCAGCTTGTCCCAGGCCGCGCAGGACCTTTTCATTCTTGCCTCGCCGCAATCGCCGATGAAGGACTTGCTGGTCTCTATCGCGCGCCAGGTGACCCTATCAGTCCCGCCGGCTGGGCTCGCCACAGCGGACAAGGCGGCCTCCGGCGACACAGCGGCGGCAAAGTCGACTGTAGACCCACGCCTGTTGGCTGTGCTGGGTTCAGGGCAACCCGGTCAAATCGCACCTTTGCCACCGGGACACGAGGTCGACGAACACTTCAAGGCGCTGCGCGATCTGGTGGGCAACGGCTCCGGCGCAGCGATCGACCTGGTGCTGAAATCGCTGAATGATCTGCAGCAGCAACTGGCCAAGTTAGCGGCCCTTCCGATCGGCGCCACGGCGCCCTTACCGGCGGCCGGTGACGATCCGTCGCTGGCGCTCCGGGCCGAGGCGCAACGCCAGCCGTCACCGCTGTCCGGCTGGCTGGCCTCGATGGCGGCCAGCGGCACGGCATTGCGCGGCGGCAATGTAAAGCAGCAAATAGTCGCCGCCTATAACGGCACCGGCGGCCCGGCGTCGTTGTGCGGGCTGGCGGTCAATGGACGGTATCCGTTCGTACCGGGTGCGACCAGCGAGGTGCCGATGGATGATTTCGCCCACATGTTCGCGCCGGGCGGGCTGCTCGACGGATACTTCAACACCCAGCTTCGGCCGTTCGTCGACACGTCCGGCAAAGACTGGAAGTTGCAGCCCGTGGAGGGGGTCGTAGCGCCGGTCACACCGGCCGACCTGGCGCAGTTCCAGCGCGCAGCGGCGATCCGCGATTTATTCTTCGCCGCCGGCGGCAACGCGCCGTCGGTTCGCTTTGACATCTCGCCGGTGAAACTCGATCCCGGCGCCAAGCGGGCGACGCTGGACCTGGGCGGTACCGCCATCGTTGCGATCAATGGACCGCCGGTGGCGACCCAGATCACCTGGCCGGGGCCGACCCGGACGCTGAGCGCTCGGTTAAGTTTCGATCCGCCGCCCTCAGGTAGCCCCTCGGTTTTGCAGGAGACCGGGCCGTGGGCGATGTTCCGCATGTTCGGCCACGCGCGGATGAAGCAGGGCGACTCGCCCGAAATATTCACGCTGTCGTTTCAGCTCGGCGATCGAGAAGCGGTGTTCGAGATCCGCGCCGGATCGGTGCTGAACCCGTTCGCGGCGGGGGTGTTCCAGGATTTCAAGTGTCCCGTGGTGCAGTAGGGGAGGCGGGAGACAATGCTTGCTTCGGTCGGCGGTGGATACCCCAGCGATATTGCTCCCGCCATCCCTACGGTGGCATAGTGGCTCTCGCCGCGCCCGGAACCCCGCGTTAGGGAGAGGTTGCCATGACGCAACTCATCATCGCCGCGCTCGTCTGGATCGCCATTCATCTCGGTCTTGCCGGCACGACATTGCGTGATGCGGTGGTCGGCCGCGTCGGTGACCAACCATTCCGCGGGATCTTTTCCGTCCTGTCGATTGTTGCGCTGGTGTTCCTCGTGTGGGCATGGAGCGCCGCCCGCACTACGCCGCTTTGGATCGCGCCCGATTGGCTGCGATGGGTGCTGACTTTCGCGATGCTGCCGGCATTCGTCTTGTTCGTTGCCTCGGTGAACGGACGCAACCCCACCCTGATCGGTCCTAGCGGCAACATGGCGCAACCGCCGCGCGGCATGATCCGCGTGACGCGGCATCCGATGCTGTGGTCGTTCGCCATCTGGGCCGGCGTGCACATCCTCGGCAACTGCGACACCGCGTCGATTGTGTTCTTCGGCGCGTTTCTGATCACCGCGTTGGCCGGCATGCCATCGATCGACGCCAAGTTGGCACGCCGCGATCCGAATGCGTGGCAGGCGCTTTCCGCGGCGACATCGATCGTCCCCTTCACCGCGATCGCACAAGGCCGCAACCGGTTTGTGCCGAACGAAATCGGCTGGCTGAACCCGGGGATCGGAGTGCTCGCCTGGATCGTCCTCCTGATCGCCCACCGGTGGCTGTTCGGCGCTTCACCAGTTTCAATGTGAAGGCAAGCCTGGCCAATTTCTCGGGCAAGCTCATTCGGCACCAAGCGGGGCGACCGCGGTCATAAGCAGATGCGCCGAAGCAATGATTAACTATAGTCGAAGCGCTTCTTATTTCCGCGCGGCTCTGAATTCACACGCTCTGTCGAAATGTGCCGGCCCCTCAATCTCTCCCCGAACCAGCCATCCGAACGCATTTCCACATCACCGACGGCAGCGCCGCCTCCTCCAGCGCATCCAGCGGCTGCGCAAACCCCTCCGCCTCGATCACCGGCACCTGCGACGCCAGCACGTCGATCACCAACTCGAAATGGGTGAAGCCGTGCCGCACCTGCCCCGCCCCGCGCCAGTCCACCGCCATGGGCGCAACAGCCAACGCCTCCGCCACAGTCCACGGCGACGCCCCGCCACGCCGTCCCGGGCAATTCCGTCATCCCGCCCAGCAGACCCTTGTACGGCCGATGTCCGCAGCAGCACCCGGCCCTGCCCGTCGGTCAGCCAGAAATGCACCCCAAAGCGAACCGGCCGCTGCTTCTTCGGCGCCTTGCGCGGCAGCGACGCCTGGATCCCCAGCCGCCGCGGCGGCGCAGGCGCCGATCCAAGGACAAACCGCACACCCCGGGGCCGCCGGCGTGCAAACCCCCGCCCCCAGATCAAACATCGCCTGAGCAAAGTCGCTCGGTCTCGCCCGCGCCGCCGGATCGGCGCCCAACCGGGCAGCCGCCTCCCGGATCGCCGGCTTGGCCGCCGGCAACGGCCGCCTCGATCGCGAACACCCGAGACACCACCCGCTCCACATTCCCATCCACCGGCACGATCGGAAACCCGAACGCGATCGCCCCAATCGCCGCCGCGGTATAGGCGCCAATCCCCGGCAACGCCTGCAAACCCGCCAGATCGGCCGGAAAACCGCCCACCGCCGCCACCGCCTGCGCACAGGCATGCAAATTCCGAGCGCGCGCGTAGTAGCCAAGGCCAGCCCAGGCCGACAGCACGGCATCCAGCGGTGCGGCCGCCAGCGCCTGAACCGTCGGGAACCGGCTTACGAAGCGGTCATAGTAGGGTATGACTGCGGTTACGGTCGTCTGCTGTAGCATGATCTCGCTCAGCCAGACGCGATAGGGATCAGGAGTCTCGCCAGGCTCCGCCCGCCAGGGCAGCCGTCGCCGGTGGCGGTCGTACCAACGCAGTAGATCGGCTTGCGGAGGCGGAAGGGACCGAGGCGATGGGCGGACGACGACACGCCGCAACGGATATGGCCGGACGGGGAACGATTCGTCTACGGGCCGCGCCCCTTGGGCAGCGCTCGTCCCCGACATCACCCGCCGGACCTATCGAAAGCACAACCCCGCCTCAGCCCAGATCGTCGCGGACTGGGAGATCATCGTCGGCCCGAAGATTGCCGCGATGACCGTGCCCCGCCGCCTCGACCGCGGCGTGCTGACCATCGCCTGCGCCGGCCCGGCGGCCATGGACCTGCACTACATGGGCGTCGAGGTGATCAACCGGATCAACACCCATCTCGGCGGCCAACCGGTCCATTCGCTGAAGTTCACCCAGGCCGGAATGCCGCGCCAACCGCCGCCCGTGCAGCCCTCGCCGCCCGAAGCGGTCCGGGAAGCCGAGGCAGCGGTGACCGACCTGCCCGACGGCGACCTGAAGGCCGCGCTGGCCGCGCTCGGACGCGTCGTCATCGGCCGAAGTAAACTCTTAAAAAGCCGCTTGAACAAACTGTAATATCAGATAAAGAGGTCTCCATGACGATTTCCCGCCGCTCCCTACTGACCGTGGTGCCCGCTGGTTTCGCTGCCGCCGCCGCTCGCGCTGCCGGCGACACCGGCGCATGCCGAGGCCAACGACCCGAGGGCCGAACGTTTCATCGGCAAGCCCGATGCCAAGGTAACGGTCGGCGAATATTTCTCACTCACCTGCACCCATTGTGCCGCCTTCGCCGCCGGCACCTTCCCCGAGATCAAGAAAAACCTGATCGACACCGGCGCAGTTCGCTGGGTGTTCCACGACTTCCCGCTCGATCAGGTCGCGCTCACCGCCTCCATGGTCGCGCGCTATCTGCCGGTCGATCGCTACGAGCCGTTCGTCAACGCCCTGTTCGCCACCCAGAACCGCTGGGCATTCAACCGCGGCGGCGACCCGACGCAGGAACTGTGGAAGATCGCCGCGCTCGCCGGCATGAGCCGCGCCACCTTCGACAAGGCGCTCGCCGACACCGTCCTGCGCGACTGGATCCTCCAGCAGCAGAAGGCCGATTCCGATCAATTGAAGATCGAACTCGACTTCCGAGCTTCGTGATCAACGGCCAGAAATACGCTGGGGAAATGAGCTACGACGCATTCCGCAAGCTGATCCCCGCGTAACGCCATGCAGGAGTAGTCATTGCCGGTCAGTTTCCGCCGCCTTCGCATCGCCGGGTTCAAAAGCTTCGCCGAACCCACAAGCCTGGAGATCCTGCCTGGACTGACCGGCATCGTCGGACCCAACGGGTGCGGCAAGTCCAACGTCGTCGAAGCGCTGCGCTGGGCGATGGGCGAAAGCAGCGCGCGTAGCCTGCGCGGCGGCGAGATGGAGGACGTCATCTTCGCCGGCACCGCCGGCCGGGCGTCGCGAAATATCGCCGAGGTTACGCTGTTCCTCGATGAAGCCGCCGGCCGCGCGCCGCCCCCGTTCCACGAGCAAGCCGAACTGGAAATCGGCCGCCGGATTGAGCGTGGCAGCGGCTCCGCCTATCGCATCAACGGCAGGGAGGCCCGCGCCCGCGACGTGCAGACCCTGTTCGCCGATCTGGCCTCGGGTGCGCGCGCCTCCGCCATGGTCAGCCAGGGCCGCGTCGGCGCTCTGGTCGGCGCCAGGCCGGAGGACCGCCGCAGCGGTTCTGGAAGAAGCCGCCAATATCACCGGCCTGCACGCGCGCCGCCACGAGGCGGAGTTGAAATTGCGCGCCGCCGAGGCGAATCTGGCCCGCGCCGAGGACCTCCGCGCCCAGCTCGAAAGCCAGCTCGGCAGCCTGAAGCGCCAGGCCCGCCAGGCCAGCCGATACCGCAATATATCCGGCGCGATCCGGGCGGCCGAGGCGGAGTTGCTCGCGCTGCAACGTGCCCGCGTGGAGCAGATCCGCGCCCAGGCGGCAGCGGCCCTGCACGACGCGGAAATCGCCGTCGCCGTCGCAACCGATGCCGCGACCGCCGCCAGCGCCCACGCCGCCGAAGCCACCGCCGCTCTGCCCCCGCTACGGGAAACCGAATCAAACGCTCGCACCGTCCTGGAACGCCATCGCGTCTCGCAGGAGCAGATCGCCGGAGAGGAGCAAGCCGCTCGCGTGGCCCTGGGCGAGGCCCAACGACGGATCGGCCAGCTTCGCCAGGATCTGGCGCACGCCGATCAGTTGCAGCGCGATGCCGCCACGGCCGACCAGCGGTTGGCCGCGGAAGAAACCACATTGGCCGAGGCCGACCACGGCCACGATGAACGCGCCGCCGCAGCGGAGGCCGCCGCAATCGCCGCCACCGATGCCGTCCGGGTCGCCGAAGCCGAGGCCAACCGCGCCACCGAGGCCGCCGCCGAAGCCAACGCCCGCGCCCAGGCAGCCGCGCAGCTTCTGGCGCAGTCGGAACACCGGTCCAACCGGCTGAACGAACAGGCCCAAACGATCGGCCGGGAACGGGAACAAATCGCCGCTCAGCAGGTCGATCCCGCCATGATCGCCAGGGAAACCGAGCAGCTCTCCGAAGCCGAGGCGGCATTGACTGCCGCGCGCACCGCCGTCGAACAGGCGGAACACGACCGCGCCGCGACCGCCGCCGCACTCGCTTCAGCCCGCGAAAACCAGGCGGCGGCTGACTCAGCCCGTGCCCGGCTCGCAGCCGAGGCTCTGGCACTCGCCGAGGTGCTGGCGGTGAAGGACGGCGAACGCTGGCCGCCGATGATCAACTCCCTTACCGTCGCCGACGGCCTCGAAGCCGCTCTTGGTGCGGTGCTCGGGGAGGAACTGACCTCGGCGCTTAACCCCGGCGCAGCACGGCACTGGCGCGAACTGCCGCCGTTCAACCCGGCCCCGAAGCTGCCGGAGTGCGCCCAGCCGCTATCCGCTTATGTACAAGGTCCGCCCGCACTCGCCCGTTCGCTGTCCCAAATTGGTCTGGTCGAAACCGAAGAAGAGGCTCCCGATCAACAGTCCAAACTACTTCCGGGTCAGGCATTGGTCTCGCGCTCCGGGGCCACCTGGCGGTGGGACGGCTATGCCATTCGCGCCGGCACACCGACCCAAGCCGCGGTTCGGTTGCAGCAGCGCAACAGACTAACCGCTCTCCAAGTCGGCCTCGCAGCCGCCGAACAGGAAGCAGCGGCGGAGCACGTCGCTCGTTCGGCGGCCGAAACTGCCTCGCAAGCGGCCGTGACCGCCGAGCAGAGCGCCCGCAACGGCCGCCGGGACTGGGAGCAGAAACTCGAGCGCACCCGCGCTGCCCTCTCCAGCCTGCGCAATCAAGCCGCCACCGCCACCGCTCGGCTAGCCGCCGCCGATGACCAATTGGCGCGAATCACGGTGGAACGCGATGAGGCGGTCGCTTCCCTCGCACAGGTCCGGGCCGCCCAGACCGCCCTGCCTGACATCGCCGAACTGCGCTCAGCGGTGGATCAGGCCCGCACCGCGCTCTCCGCCGTCCGCTCCCGCGAGAACGCCGCCCGCGCCGAACGCGACATGCTGGCCCGCGAACACGCCGCCAGGGCCAACCGCCGCCGCGTCATCACCGCCGAACGCACCGGCTGGTCCGAACGGGCCAAGGACGCCGCCGACCGAGTGACTGACCTCGCCGCGCGGCAGACCGAAGCTGAAGACACGCTTAAGACCCTGGAAGCCCGCCCGGCCGAGATCGCCGCTCGACGGGCCGAAGCGCTGGACGCCTTGGCCGGCGCCGAAGCCACGCATCGCCGCGCGGCCGAGACCTTGTCCGAGGCTTTGACTCTGGCCTCGGACGCCGACCGAGCCGCCCGGGCAGCGGAAAGCGGGCTGGCCGCACGTCGCGAGGACGCGGTTCGGGCCGAGGGCGGACTGCAGCAGGCCAGCCACGCCTGGGGCGTCGTCGCTGAACGCATCCTCGAACGGCTGGGTGCCAACCCTTCTCTGCCCGATCCCCCGGCCGACCTCTCCCCGGACAGCGAGGAAAAAGCTCGCCGCCGCCTGGAACGCCTGCTCAAGGAACGCGAAGAGATGGGGCCGGTCAACTTGCGCGCGGAGCAGGAGGCCGAGGACGTCGAAAAGCAGATCAGCACGATCGAAACCGAGCGCGAGGAACTTACCACGGCGATCGCCAAACTGCGCGGCTCGATCGGTCACCTGAACCGCGAGGGCCGCGAACGCCTGACCGAGGTGTTCCAGCAGGTCGATCGGAATTTCCAGCAACTGTTCAGCCGCATGTTCGGCGGAGGCCGCGCCCATCTGGCGCTGGTTGGCTCCGATGATCCGCTGGAGGCCGGGCTGGAAATCTACGCCCAGCCCCCGGGCAAGAAGCTTGCCACCTTGTCTCTGCTATCCGGTGGTGAGCAGGCGCTGACCGCCCTGTCACTGATCTTTGCCGTGTTCATCTGCAATCCCGCGCCGGTCTGCGTGCTCGACGAGGTCGATGCCCCGCTGGACGACGCGAATGTGGAACGGTTCTGCACGCTGCTGGAGGATATGGTGCGTGAAACCGGCACCCGTTTCCTGGTGGTGACGCATCACCCGCTTACCATGGCGCGAATGGACCGGTTGTATGGCGTAACGATGCAGGAGCGCGGCGTGTCACGCCTGCTGTCGGTCGATCTGGCGCGTGCCACGGGTCTGATGGACACACCCCTGATGGCGGCAGAGTGAGGCGTCGCCGCTCTCACAAATCAGAGCATCGCTACCGCTAACGGCAGCTCCGGCAGTCGGCGACAGAAGCGGCCCTTTCGGTTTAGGTGCCGATGTTCACGATCTTTACCCGACGATTGCGTGCCTCGGGCGTCTGATCGGCCGTTTGCACAAGCAACTGTTCGGAACCGAGGCCGACAGGAACGATCCGGCTTTCGTCGATTCCGAATTTCGCCCTGATGTAGGCCACGACCACCGCGGCGCGCCGTTCCGACAAAGCGCGATTATAGTCTTTCGCTCCGACCGTGTCGGTATGTCCCTCAACTCGGAAGCGGTAACTGGCCAGCGCGTTACTCGCAAGCGCCTTGCCGAGCTCATCCAGCACCGCCGCCGCCTGAGGCGAGAGACCGGCGGAACCAGTCGAAAACTGAACAAACAAAGAAGCTGACGGCAAATCGGCATTCGTGCTCGCGATCTGGCTCTCGGCCGTCGCCGGCTGCATCGACACCCCGTCGGGCGCTTGCGCAGGCGACGCCTCGCTTGGCTGCACCAGACGGTGCAAACCACGACTTGGACTCGGCTGCAGCAATATCGCGCTCGGCTTCAAAGCGTTGATCAACTCATCCGCCGACGGGTCCGACTGGGCCCACCCGGCCCCCATCAGAACCAACCATGTCACCGGAATCATTGCCCATCCATTCATTTTCGCCACGACGCCTTCCAAATCGGGCAAGTTCCGTTGTGACATAAATTCGATTTATTCGCTAAGCCAGTGACGCCGGTCACACGCGCCGCCAAAAAGTTTCTGCTATCGATCACCGCTGATGGTAACGCCGGTTTGCTAATGCCATGCTGGTGCGCCGGAAAGGTGGGCTCGAGTAGACCCTTTGGGCGGCAGCGCATGTGCAGAGCCGCCAGGGGCGACGGGGGTATTGATGTCAGGTACGGAAAGCGGTGCGGGTTCGGGCGGCCAGTTACTGTCGCTGCAGACCGCACTTGGAGCGGGCGTGCTGCAACCGATCTCCTTCCACGCGGAGGAGGCGATCAGCGCACCCTTTTCCGTGACGGTGGAGGCGATTTCGGAGAAGCCCGCGATCGATCCCAACACCATCCTATTCCAGCCGGCCTGCCTGACGATAACATTCGGATCCGGACCGTCGCGGATCATGAACGGGATGGTGCGCTCGTTCGTTGCCACCGGCGAACCTGTACGGGACCAATATGCCTACACGTTGACGGTTGTCCCGAAGCTCTGGTTCATGGGGCAGACCCATGACTGCCGGATCTTTCCGGGCATGACGATTGCCGATATCCTGATATCAATCTGTGACGACATCGGCCAGACGATCAATATAAATGTCTACGGCGACAAGACAGTCAAACCATACGTAACTCAGTTTAACGAGACGGATTTCGCGTTTTTCTCTCGGCTGGTCGAAGAGGCGGGTTATTTTTACTACTTCACCCATACCTCAAGCGACCACACACTTGTTGTCACCGATCAGAACCAGGGCTTCATCGCAAGCCCGAAGCCAGCCTTGACGGTGGCGCACGAAGGCGGCGGGACGGATGTGCTAACGGCCTGGCACAAAATCGGCAGCACCGCGCACGGATCGTTCCATCTCCTCGACTACGACCTGACGCAACCTGGGACCCTACCGGAAGACACCAAAACCACGACCCTGACTACACCGGGTGTAGCGGCGCGGGACGTTTTCGAGTGGCCGGCCTTGGAACTCACCCAGGCGGATGTGGCGGCGCGAGCCCGGTTGAAGATGGAGGCGGCAGAGGCGGAAGCCGGCCTGATCGAGGCCATGGGCGCCAACCCCGGTTTCATGCCGGGTACTCGCTTCTCCATCGCAACCGATCCCTATACAGGCGCGGCGAATGCCGAATACATCATCCGCAGCGTCAGCAGCAGCGGACATGACGAGAGCTGGGTCGCCGGCGGGAGTGCTTCGGACTACACCAATCGCATCGTCGCCTTTCCCTCGGCGACCGTGTGGCGGGAAAAGTTCGTGACGCCGCGGCCCGTAATGGCCGGTATCCACTCCGCGGTGGTAATCGGCGATGCGGGCGACGAGATCCATTCCGAGCAATACGGCCGGGTAAAGGTCAGTTTCTTCTGGGATCATCGCAAGACGATCACCGCCGGCAACGGCATCTGGGTGCGTGTGATTCAGCCCTGGGCCGGCAACACCTGGGGCTGGCAATCGCTGCCGCGTGTCGGGTGCGAGGTGGCGGTCGCCTTTTTCGATGGGGACCCGGACCGGCCGGTTATCGTGGGAGGCCTTTACAATGCCGACATGATGCCGGTGTTCCCGATCACCGGCCAGCAAACCAAGAGCGGCATGCGAACCCGCTCCACCACCGGCGGTAGCAGCAGCAACTTCTCGGAATTCTCCGTCGACGACAAACAGGGATCGGAACTGGTCTTTCTCCACGCCGAGAAGGATATGTCGACCGAGATCGAGAACAACGACACCCTGACCGTCGGCAAGGATCAGTCGATCACCGTCAATAACAACCGCACCCTAACCGTCAAGGCGAAGGAAACCATCGAGGTCGATGACGCCCAGTCCGTTACAGTCAAAAACGGCCGGACCACGACGATCAGCGCCGCGGGGGACAGCCTGACGGTCAACGACGGCGGGATCACCGTCACCGCCAAGCAAAGCGACATCGCGATCGAAGCCAGCATGGGCAACATCACGATGAAAGCGATGAACAGCATCAAGTTCACGGTCGGCGGCAACTCGATCGAGATCAATGCCGAGGGCGTGACGATCACTGCAATGAAAGTTAGTGTGCAGGGGCAAGCTATGGTGCAAATACAAGGCCCAATGACACAGGTCAGCGCAGACGGCATGATGACGCTCAAGGGCGGCGTCATGATGCTGAACTGAGGGGACCATGAACGACCGATCGATGACCAAACTGCTTGCGACCCCGTGGGAGGACGTGCTGGCGCGCGCCGCCCTGACCGGAGAGTGCGTGGCTGTGGTCCAGGAGAGCACCGAAGCCAGCGTGGCGATCCAGCGGCTCCAGGATGCCGGTTTCCTGACCGAAGCAGCCAAGGTAATGGCACATGCGCTGCCGAAGCGGGAGTGTGTCTGGTGGGCCTGCATGTGCGCTCGGCATACCACACCGCCCGACCTCGCTGAGGCTGATGCCGCCGCTGTCTCGGCCGCCGAGACATGGGTGCGGCACCAAACTGACGAGAGCAGGCGGGAGGCATTCGACCACGCGCAGCGCGCTAATTTCGGCACCGCCGAGGCCTGGGCCGCCGTGGCCGCGTTCTGGAGCGGCGATTCGATGTCGCCGCTGGGCCAGCCAAAGACGCCGCCCGCGCCACATCTGGCCGGCACCGCGGCCATCGGTTCGGTGACACTCGCTGCAGTCAGGATACATCCGGTCCGGCGGGATGACCGGCTGCGGCGCTTCCTGGGCAGCGCCCGGGACATCGCGGCCGGCGGTGTCGGTCGCCTGCCGCCGGAGGGGTCAGCCTGATGGGTCAACCAGCCGCCCGTGTCACCGACATGCAAACCTGCCCGATGGTGACCGGTTATCGTGCCGCATGTCGGCGGCCCGATCACCCTCGGTTGCTTCACCGTGCTGGTGAGTGCGATGCCGCAGGCGCGCATCACCGATATGCATACCTGCGTCGGGCCGCCGGGAGTTATGGCGCTGGGTTCGTTCACAGTCTTGGTCGGGGGTATGCCGGCCTCCCGCGTTGGTGATTCAACGGCGCACGGTGGTGTCGTTGTTGGGCCAGGCGCGCCTACCGTTCTGATTGGGGGGTGAGCCGAGATGCCTCTCACCTTGACCGTCCTGCGATGCCCGCCGACCGTCGCGCCGGAGGTGCGACAGGTGACTGGCGGCGAGTTCTCGATTGGCCGCGGTCCCGGACAACCAGTGGGTGCTGCCCGACCCGACGAAGCACCTGTCGAAGCGGCACTGCGTCCTCGCTTTCCGCAACGGCACCTGGCAGGTGGCCGGGACCAGCACCAACGGCACATTTGTCAACCGCGACGAGGTGCCGCTCGAAATCCCGGGGGCCACATACTTTGGTGGACGGCGACCGGCTGATCCTCGGTGTCTACGAGATAGAGGTCCGCTTGGTCGAGGAGGCCCAGCCGTCCTGGAGACGCTCCGCGCCGGTCGCTGACGGGAGGCGAGACCCGTTCAGCGATCCATTCGATGACGATCTGTTCGCTCCCAATCCGCGCGATCGTGCGACAAACTCGGGATGCCAATCCAGGGATCTGCGTTCGGATCCTTATTCACCGGCACTCACGCCGGACTTCGATCCATTGTTGCCGGAAGACGAAGCGGCCTTCCGGGAGAAACACCCGCCGACCATAGTTCGGCAATTTCGGATGCGATCAACCTGCCGCCGGCAAAGGTGCCGGACGACTGGGATCTCGACGATTTCGCGCCTCCACCGGTCGCGAAGCCTTCCGAGCGGGAAGCCCCTCGTCGTCCCACTCCCCTCCATGGGGCGCCCCGAGCGGCACTCCCCGACCCGGAGGTCCGGGCGCCGCTCGCCGCGCCAGCGCCCCCAGCGCCCGCGGCGGAAGGAGACCTGCTTGCGGCTTTCCTCAGGGGCGCCGGCATGGAAGATGTCGCGCTGCCCGATCCAGTTGAGACGATGGAGCGGCTCGGTGGGGCTTTTCGCGCGATGGTTTCCGGCATTCGCCATGCGCTGATTGCCCGCTCCGAAGTGAAACGCGAATTCCGTATCGAAACGACCATGATCCGCACCCGCGGCAACAACCTGCTCAAATTCTCCGCCAATGATGATGACGCACTCGCGGGCTTGTTGGGTGCCGGGCGGCACACCGATATGGGGGCCGAGGAAGCCGTTACCGAGGCTTTGACGGACATTCGCCTGCATGAACTCGCCAGTATGACGGCGATGCAAACCGCTGTGCGTGCCTTGGTTGTGCGGCTGGGTCCGGACCAGATACGGGACGGCAAGGAAAATGCTGCAAACCGCGCGTTGCTCGGCAACCGCAAGGCACGCGCCTGGGATGCCTACGAGGCACTGCATGCCGAAGTGCTGCGTGGCCTGTCCGATGATTTCGACAGCGTATTCGGCAAACGCTTCGCCCTCGCCTACGAACAGGCGATGGAGGAACTGACGCGACGAAAGAATCCTGGAGACGACTGGCGATGACCGTTCGGTTGGTCGCGGCGGTCGGTTTGCTGGCGCTTTCGACGACAACTTTAGTGGGTTGCGGCGAGTTCGGCTCCACCGCCACCACCACCCCCGCCGGTTCTGGAGCTGACTGTTTCCGGCAGCGCGGATCAGAATCCAGGCGCCGACGGAACGCCTAGGCCGGTGGCGGTGCATCTGTATCAGCTCGCCGCCACGGATAAATTCACCAATGCCGACGGTTTCGCCTGGGTCGAGCATGAGCAATCGACGCTGGGAGCGGATGAGCTGAACTCCAGTGAGTTCGTGCTCAAGCCGTCCGAAAAGCAGGAGATGAAGCAGGACTTAAAGCCCGGCACGAAAGCCCTCGGGGTGGCGGTTTGGTTCTATGATATCAACAATGCCAAGTGGCGAGCGACGGCCCCGGTCGCAGCCAACGGTCCGACCAAACTCGTGCTGAATGTGGGAAAGCTTTCGGTTTCGCTGGAGCCGCCGCCAAGTAAATAAACCAGCATTGTTAGGATTTTCATGAGCTGGACCAACCGCGTGATCTGGCAGGAGGGCATGTTCCTCCGAGCCCAACACTTTCAGCAGCAGGACCGCTGGCTGGAGGCGCTGGTCCGCGGCCGCACCGGCATGCTGCGTCCCTATCCCTGGGGCATCACAGAATTCGCCATCGACCGCGACCTGTTGGCGGCGGGCCGGTTTGCCCTGTCCTCCGGCGCCGGCGTGTTCGAGGACGGCACGCTGTTTGTCATTCCCGGCGAAACCGACCATCCGCCGCCGCTGGAACCACCACAGACCGCGCGCAACGTGCTGGTCTATTTGGCCACCCCGATCCGCCAGCCCGGCGCCGTCCGAGGTCGGACTGGAGGCGGACAGCGAAGGGCGCTATGGCCCAAAGAGTTTTGAAGCCTACGATACCCACTCCGGTTCCCCACAGCCTGCGGACCTTCAGGTCGGCCGGCTTAGGCTGCGGTATATGCTGGAGACGCAGGATCGGGCCGGTTACCACTGCATTGGGCTGACCCGCATCACCGAGGTCGCCGCCGACCGGCGCATAACCCTCGATGACCGCTGGATTCCACCTTCGCTAGTGTGCTCAGCCGCGCCGCCGCTGGCCGGCCTGCTCGCGGAACTCACCGGGATGCTGAACCAGCGCGGCGAGGCGCTGGCCGGCCGCCTGAGCGCACCCGGAGCGCGGGGCGTGGCCGAGGTGCAGGACTTCCTGCTGCTGCAGTCGGTCAATCGCTGGCAGAAGCTGCTGTCGCACTGGACCGATTCCGGCAACGTGCATCCCGAGGACCTGTATGCAACGCTGGTGCAGATGGTCGGCGAGTTCGCTACGTTCACCGAGACCTCGCGGCGGCCGAACAGCTATCCGGCCTACCGGCATGAGGATTTGCAGCGCAGTCTGGCACCGGTGGTGGCCGATCTGCGGCGTTCCTTGTCCGCCGTGCTGGAGACCAACGCGGTGTCGATCCCGTTGCAGGATCGCCGCAATAACATGCGCGTCGGTCCGTTGAGCGACCGGAGCATTTTGCGCAATTCGAGCTTTGTGCTGTCGGTGCAGGCCAATGTGCCGAGCGAAAATCTGCGCCGGCTGTTCCCATCTCAGGTGAAGATCGGTGCGGTCGAGCATATTCGTGAACTCGTGACCGTGGCACTACCTGGCATTTCGGTCCGGCCGATGGGCGCTGCGCCACGACAGATCCCGTTCTATGCCGGGGCCACGTATTTCGAGCTGGACCGCAACAGTCCGCACTGGCAACAGATGCAGTCGTCAGGCGGCTTCGCCATCCATGTATCCGGAGACTTTCCGGAACTGAAGATGGAACTCTGGGCAATCCGCGGCAGCGGGGGGACTTGAGCGATGCCGAGCGACAATCCGTTTTCTGAGCCGGATGATTCGGACCGAACGCAGATCATTCGGCCGCTTCCCGGCGGACGCGCGCGCAGTGCGGCGCCCCCAGCGGCCGGCGCGCCGCCTCCAGGTCAGCCGGCGCCCCCGCCGGCCGCGGTTTCGGGGCCGGATGAGGCAATACGGGTCGGAAGCTCGCCTCTGCTGGCCGCCGCGGCGCCCCTGCTGCAGTTGTTGTCACGGCTGCGCAACACCTTGTCGCAGCCGGACTCCGGCGCTTTGCGTGAGCGTGCGGTGACCGAAGTCCGCCGGTTCGAGCAAGTCTCCCGAGACAGCGGGGTGCCGATCGCGCAGTTGCGCCCGGCGCATTACGCTTTGTGCGCCAGCCTGGACGACGTGGTGCAGGCCACGCCTTGGGGCAGCGAGGGGGCGTGGGCGTCGCGGTCCCTGGTCTCGACCTTCCATCAGGAGGTGCGCAGCGGCGACCGGTTCTTCGACGTGCTGAACCAGGTGAAGCAGAACCCCGGGTTGTTCCTGCCTGTGCTGGAACTGATGTACCTGTGCCTCTCGCTGGGATTTCAGGGCCGCTACCGGTTGTCGCCGCGTGGCCCCGCAGAGCTCGACCGGATGCGGGAGGATGTCTACGGGATTATTGCCCGGCAGCGACCGAAGCCGGATCCCGAATTGTCGCCGCACTGGCGGGGCGTGACGGCGCCCTATCGGGCCGCTCGGGCGGAATTGCCGATCTGGGTTGTCGGGGCAGCCGGGTTGGTGGTGATTTGCGGCATGTACGCCTGGACGTTGTTCGGGTTGAACGATGGGTCTGACGCTCTGTTCGCGCGGACCATGGCAGCCCCGCCCGCCCAGATGCCGGTGATCGTGCGCGCTGCCCCAGTGCAGGCGCCGGCGCCCCCGCCTCCTCCGGCGCAACCGGGTGCGTTGGACAAGCTGCGCGGCTTCCTGCAGCCAGAGATCGAGCAAGGACTGGTGACGGTGCTCGGGACCGAGGCGGCGCCCGTGGTGCGGGTCCGCAATCGCGGCATGTTCGCGGCCGGTAGTTCGGCGGTGGCGGCGAAGTTCAACCCGTTGCTGGAGCGGATCGGACAAGCGCTCGCGGCAGGAGCACGGTTCCGTGCAGGTGATCGGGTATACCGACAACCAGCCGATCCGCTCGTTGCAATTTCCGTCCAACTTTCAACTGTCCGCGGCGCGGGCGAAAGCGGCGGCGGCGATCATCGGAAAGACGATCGGCGATGCGTCCCGGATCAAGACGGAAGGGCGCGCGGATGCCGATCCGATCGGGAACAACACTGACGGCTGAGGGGCGCGAGGAGAACCGACGAATCGAGGTGGTGTTGCGACGTGACGGGTGAGCTCGACGCCGGCCGCGCGTTGCCGAGCCTGGGCTTTTGAGTGCGGGCTTGGGACGTTGGATGATGATCGCTCAGGGATATTGACACGCGCCGAACAGAGTTGGCCGGGCCGAATACTGAGCCTGCCCGCTGGGTCTTGGTCTGCCAGCGTTTCAGCGCGGCATCCTCGATCCACAAGGCGAGGCTGACTGTCGACGGCGTGGTGTTTATGGGGCATTGGGCGATCAGAACCAGACAGCGATGAGAACCCTACCGTCCCCGAGCCGGCCCGACTGCACCAAGGCCCGCCCCGCGCAAAACGCAAATTTCTCAATACTTTGCCAGAATGATAGCTTTAGGCCTTCGGGGCAATATACAATTCCCGCAGAACATCGTTGCGGCCAAGGAATGCCCAGATATCTAATTTATGTCGGCCCCCATAAGACGGCTACCATCTATCTGCAGCTCAAGTTTGATCCGGCACGAAAGCGCCTCTATCGACAGCGTGGCATACCCAATGGAGTGGAACTGAACACAGACCAACGCAGATTGGGCGAAGGGATGTAGTTGAGTGACCAGAATCGTTTGCATTCTTGGGATGCACCGCAGCGGAACGAGTTGTCTCGCGGGCAGTCTTGAAGAAGCGGGGCTCAGCCTCGGCGAGGTCAACACTGTCGCCGCGCACAACACCAAGGGTACTCGCGAGAGAACTCAAATATGGGAACTGCACGACGCCGTGCTCCGGCACAATGGCGGAAGTTGGTCGGAGCCCCCTGAACGGGTGAGTTGGTCCGATGAACATCGGGCGGAGCGGGATGCGATAATTCGCTCCCACGCTGACACACCAGTTTGGGGTTTCAAAGATCCTCGAACGTTACTCCTCCTTGAATTTTGGTGGGAGGCCGTTCCCAACCTCATCTTCGCAGGTACGTTTCGCGAACCCCGTTTGGTCGCAGAATCGCTGTATCGTCGTGAAGGCCGGCATGTTGATTACTGGCTCGACCTTTGGGCCCATTATAATGCGAGGCTCCTTGCACTCCATGAGACGGCTGCGTTTCCCATTGTGCGCTTCGATCTCGCGGAAGCGGCTTACCGTCGCTCCCTCGCGATCGTCATCGATAGCCTTGAACTTCGGCCTCCGGCACGGATGGAGTTCTTCGATCCGAAGTTGCGTCATCATGTGGCGTCCCCCCCGCGTCTGCTCCCTGAGAAAGTGCGCCGCCTCTATCAGGCACTCTGCAGTATCGCTCTGGACCCTCAGGTCGGCTCGGAAGGAAGCCTTGGCTGAGACTATCAAGAAGAAACTAACCTCAGTTCGTGGTCCGTTCTCCCGTCAAGGGGCGAATTGAAGGATCTGCCTGGAACCGGAGGCCCATCGAGGTGAGCAACTTCATCTTCTCCAAATCATCCTTGGGCGAGTTAGGGTGACAAACCACCATATCCCGCAACGAGTGGGTAACCAATGCATGCCGCCAAAATTTATCATGCGGCAGCGCCAAAAGCTGAAGCCCCTCCCTCCGAAGATGACCTTTTATTGCATAGTCGGCATATCTACTGAATGCAGCCTCAAGTGTACCCTTACTATGCTGGAGGTCACTAACCGGGAGCATCCAGTCGGCATCTTCGCAATACCAATCGGGGTTCCCTTGAAGCAGCGCAAGGTTGAACGCGACCTGATCGCAGAATTGTAACCGATGCTCTTGAATGCACCGTTCGAGGAAGGACACGGTTTTCCCTGCATGTCGAAATGACAGGAATCCTCCGCATCCCGCAAATCCCCACTGCGCGGCAATGGCTGGAGGGTGATAGACGATCCTTTGGAATGCAACATCAGCACTCCGCAGATACGGCATTGGATCACGCAGCCAGACAGCATCTGCGTCGGAAAGAACAACGCTATATCCGGATTTCACAAGAAAATGCGCGACAGGAAATTTGAAAGCGCTCACGGCAAGTCCTTTGGCAGAAAATCCCGTCGAGCTCACAAACGATCCATCGGACCCGCTTTCGTCAATTACCGCCAGTACGTTCGGAATCCCTCGCGCATCAAGTGTTTCTGACGTGAATCCATCTCCGGCTATGATGAGGAAATTGTCCAAGCCAAGCCGAAACATCGCGTAGATCCAGTTCAGGCCGGTTTGGATGTACTCTTTCGAAATGATGGCAAAACTGAGCTCGTTCGCGTTATTTATTGCCTTCGCTACGCCTGCGAGTTTGCCGAGATCCATTACGGCACTCAAATCTCTAAGTGGCGCGGCTAGCGGCGTGAGCAACGCAGGCCAAGCGTAACGATCTGCCAGGTCGGCACGAATGTCAGCTTGTCGATCGCCATCCGAGTCTGGTAGCGAATTGGCGGCGAGTACGCTCGCGGCAGCCTGATCCGGTGGCATTTAATTTTAATCTACCACAAAGGGTTACTCGGCTACGAGGATTTACGACGATCCAGGTAATGGTCCATATCGACGATTGCTCGACCTGGAGAGGACGGCCGGCAGGGGCACTCGGCAGTAGTCGTGGGGAAGTGCTTCGCTGAAGTGGAACCCGGTCGAGGCAGCAATCACGCTCCGACCGGCATCACCTTTTCCAACTGATATCGCGGCGTGAGGGCCGGCCTGAGTGAGATTAAGCTGCGTTTCCCTTATTGGGTCGGCGGTAGCGTTTGAACCCGAGCCCAATCAGACCGGCGCTCAACAGCACCAAGCTCGTCGGCTCGGGCACATCAATGGACATCATGAAGATTTCATCGTTCGGTGATGGAGAGCCTGAATTGCTATTATTACTGATTCCCCCGATAATACCCGTACCGGAGTAGTTCGACCCGGAAGTATACCAACCGCCGGTTGGCACGCCGATGGTGCCCGTTGACGTGGCGGCTAAAATTTCACCCCACTTTGCCACGCTCGGAGTACCATTTTGGGTCCCAAAATAATTGTTTGGATCACTGCCCGTCGTCAGCTCGATCCACCAGTTCCCAGCTCCGATGGTGGCATTTGTATTTAGCGTGACCGTGTTTGCTACGGAGTTACCTGTACCTTGCTGCAATGATGTATCTAAGATGGTTCCAAGGTAGACCGGATTGGTCAACTTAAGGCCGGAGGCCGATGGGAGACTAGGCGATCCTGTCCCCGGGACAAGGTACACCTGGACCGACCCCGCGTCCGTCGCGAAGCCGCTGCCGCCCGGCACGTACAGATTGAGCCCGACGGAGTCGATGGTTTCCGTGTAGGAAGCTGTGAAGTCAGCGCCGAGAGGTGCATGAGCGCCCGGGGAGGTTGTCAACAGATTGGTGTTGGCTACGGTCTGGCCGGTAATCGTATCATAAACGATTGTGGCATCAGCAGAACCGGCTGCGATGAGCGCTGCAACCCCAACTAAACTTCCGAGAACTTTCATGTTCAATTTCCTTAACCGACCAAGAGGCTCTAGATGGAATCAAAGGTAAGCAAGCCCTATGCCAGAGATTTTAATGACGCCAGTTCAATGTATTAGCAGGATACGTCCCAACCATGATATCGAACTTGTAAAGTTTTTCGACAATTCGCCGTTGGCCAGGGAGGACACGAGAGGGCCGCGCTCAGGAGGCGCGCTGCAACCCGTTCGTTGCCGGGATGCGCAGTTTAGCTTGTAAGAATGACGATTCCGGGGTTGGGGATTCCGGATTAGAGTATACTTCCCCCATGCTCGCCAAAACCGTGATGCACCTTGTATTCAGAAAGCGTCATGCAGCGAATGATCACAACCGCCGCCCCGGACCCGCTTGCCCACGGCAGGTCGGCCGAGCCATCCGTCCACCGCCACAGCGCGGAGCCGTCACATTTAGCGCCGTGCCAACCCACGATCAGCCGTGGATCGTCAGCCGCGATCACAACCTCATTCGCAGAAGAGCGAATAGTGATCTCCCTCACCCTGACGCCGAGGCGGTATATAGCCCCGGGAGGCGAGGCGTGCGGATCGATCTGTATGGCCGACCGAGACTCCAATCGAACCCGCTGCCGCCCTGACGGCACAACAAAACTGTAACTGCCTCGCTCGGCGGCGCTTGGACGGACGCAAACGCCATCGGCCGATAACCGGATCTCGTCGTCCGCGACCGCAGGCGTCGCCGCGCCGGCCATCTCGTAGCCGAGATCGCGAATCAGGTCGCCGTAACGTTCCTCGAAACGCGAAATCTGTGCCGCCGACAAAACATCGCGCCATTTGGAGATCGTGCGAGACAGGATCTGCGGCCGTTCCGCGATGGCTGCATCATCCATCCGCCGGGGGTCCTCCGATCGAGCAACCTCCAGCGCGATTTGACTCTGATCCACGGAGAAGCCGAAATGAGCGAACACATTCACCATCGCACCGTCAAAATCAGCCATCAAGTGCTCTAATCTCACATCCAGCGCGTCAGCGCCGTTCATCACCCACTCACGCATCGAGGCGAGCGTCCAGCCGGTGTAACCCTCAAGTTCAAAGTCGAGCCCGTCCCGCCCCGTCCGGTCGAGCAGATTTTTTTGATAAGATTGACCGTTCAGCCGCTCCAGATATCGGCGTTTCCAATCCTCGGGCCGGTGCTCAATCGAATAGTCCACCTGAGGCCAGCGAATCGGAAACGTGGAGTCCATCGGGATATTGCGGCACCAACCTTCGTCGCAACGCAGATGGTAAAGATAGCCAGACACCCAGATATCACGCGGATCACGGATCAGACGGATGGCGCGATACGGTCGATCGAGCGGGCACCGCAACAAGGAATGCGGTAGCAAAACTATGTCTGGTTCAGAGTTCGAGTCGTTCAACCATGCCATAGTGATTGGCCACACTGAGACCCAGCCTGGACCCCACTTTTGTCATCACATGCAGTAACAGGCTGGTCCCGGACTTATGATATGAGAAACAGATCAACTGAGGCGAGATCCTGGGCATTCCCTTTGTCTCCGTTGCATAACCCTCGGCCTACGGCTAGCGGTTGCTTCCAATAACGAGGGCACAGACTGCCTTGCTACATTATATTCTACAAAACGGTGGCGGAACCATCGTGAACGACGCGTTCATTCGAAAGGCCGACGGATCGTGCCGCCTACAACGCTGGGGTATTTTCGGTTGAACCCGCGCTTTCCGGGTGATAACCGGATGATACATCAGACCGCCGGGGACCCATGACTGAACTCCATTGGTTGCCTACCATCCCCGATTGGCGTCAGCGCCTCCGCGCCCTGACGGCCAACCCAGCCACCGCGTGGGACAACGCCGTCGCGCTGGCCAATGCGCGGCTGAATTTCGTGCTGACCAACGCGCTGGACGAAACCGTCCGGCGGGTGCTGTCCAACGGGCCGGAGACGCAGGCGACCAAGAAGGTGCGGCTCGCCGTCCTGGGATCGTCCACCCTAGCCCATCTCCTGCCCGGAATCCGCGCCGCCGGCCTGCGCCGGGGGATCTGGATCGACACCTACGAGAACGATTATGGGCAATACCTCCAGGAGTTGTCAGAAGCCGGTTCGCCGCTGCACGCCTTCAGGCCGACCGCTATCCTCTTCGCGCTGGATGCCTATCACCTGACCGCCGGTGTGACCGCCGGAATGGACGCCGACACCGCGCAGGCGGCCATGACCGAAATGCAAGACCGGATCAGCGAGGTCTGGCGCCTGGCGCGCGAAGCGTTCGGCTGTCCGATCTTACAGCAGGCCGCGTTGCCGGTGCACCTTCCGGTGCTTGGAAATAACGAACATCGACTGCCGGGATCTCGGGCCTGGTTCGTAACAAGGCTGAATGCGGCAATCCGCACAATGGCAGAGGCCGAAGGCGTCGATATTCTCGCCGTCGATGACCGCGCCGCCCGCGATGGAATCGGCAAATGGCACGATCCAGCACTGTGGCACCGCTCGAAGCAGGAAGTCTCGCCCCCCGCCGGCGCGTTATACGGCGATCTGGTCGGCCGTTGGATCGCCGCGAAGCAAGGCCGGTCTTTCAAATGTCTCGTGCTTGATCTCGACAACACTCTCTGGGGCGGCGTGATCGGCGATGACGGATTGGAAGGCATCGCCCTCGGTCAAGGCACCCCGCTCGGTGAGGCCTACACCGCGTTTCAGGAATACGTCCGCGAACTCAGCCGTCGCGGCGTGATCCTGGCGGTCTGCTCCAAGAACGACGAAGCCAACGCGCTTGAGCCGTTCGAGAAACATCCAGACATGGTGCTAAAGCGCGGAGACATTGCCAGCTTCGTCGCTAACTGGTCGAACAAGGCCGACAATATCCGCGCCATTGCCCAGGAATTGAATATCGGCCTCAACTCACTATGCTTCATCGACGACAACCCATTCGAACGAGATTTGGTCCGCCAGGAGCTGCCGATGGTGGCGGTGCCCGAGGTGTCGGACGACCCTGCGGGCTATCCGGCAGCGCTCGCCGATGCCGGCTACTTCGAAGGTCTGTCCGTCACCGACGAGGACCGGGAGCGCACCAGCCAGTATCAGGGCAACAAAGCGCGCGACGCTCTAAAGGCGACGGTAACGGACCTTCCGTCATACCTGCGAGGCCTGGAGATGCGGCTTGTCTGGAAGCGTTTCGACAGGATCGGCTTGCAGCGTATCGTGCAACTCATCAACAAGAGCAACCAGTTCAACCTGACGACCCGGCGCTACACGGACGAAGACGTCATCACGGTGATGGCGGATCCGGACGCGTTCGGCCTGCAGCTTCGTCTGCTGGACCGCTTCGGCGACAACGGAATAATCGCCATCATCATCGGCCGCCTGCAGCCGGAACATTCATCCAATGCGAAAGACCTGTACATCGACACCTGGCTCATGAGCTGCCGCGTGCTTGGGCGCCAGGTGGAGCCCACGACGCTGAATCTCATCGCCGAGCAGGCGGCAAATCTGGGTGCGCGGCGTGTTGTCGGGGAATACATTCCCACGAAAAAGAACGCCATGGTCAGGGATCACTATGCCCGGCTCGGTTTTACCGTTATGGAGACCGACAATGCTGGTGGTAATCGGAACATTCTGGATCTGGCAGCGTTCACCCCTGCCGAAACGTTCATTCACGTAGTCGAGGGCTAGTACATGCCAACTCAAGTTGAAATCTACCGTGATTTGGCCGAAATTTTCGGGGACGTGTTCATGCGTGACGATATCGTGCTCTCCCCAGCACTGACCGCGAAAGACGTCAAAGGTTGGGACAGCTTCAAGCAGATCGAGATCATCATGGCGTCGGAGGAAAAATGGGGCATCAAGTTCAATACGCGTGAACTCGATGCGCTGCACAACGTCGGCGATTTGGCGAAAATGATCGAGACAAAGGCGGGGTAACACCCGCGTGCTGCTCAATCCTCAAGCAAGTGTCCAAACGCCCGTAACGGGCGCAAATCGTCGCAAATGATTTTGGTGATCGCCAGTAAGGGCACCGCCAGGATCGCGCCGGTGACGCCCCACATCCAGTACCAAAAGATCAGCGCCAGCATCACCGCGACCGGATTGATAGTGAATCGACGGGCGAGCAGCATCGGGGTAGCGAACTCGCCCTCGATAACGTGTATTCCGAAATACAGGCCGACCGGCAAAAGCGCCCACCAGGAGACACCGAGCGACACTACGCTCGCCATAAGGAAGACGGCTATGCCAACCATGGCGCCCAGGATCGGCACGAAATTCAACACGAAAGCAACTGCGCCCCACAGTACGGGGTTGGCCACGCCGCATAGCCACATGACGCAACCGGTGGCGACGCCCACAAGCGAGTTGATGCAGGTAACCGTCAGCAGATAAGCCGATACGTCACGTTCGATATGCTGCGACAGTTCGACCGCCTGACGTTTGTCCTTGAACCGCGGCAGGATCTCGACCATGCGGCGAAGGAAGGTCTCCCCAGACACCAGCATGTAGAACAACATCAGCAATGTGGTGAGAAGGCCCGAAGTCACCGACGCGGAGCCGGACAGCACCGCCCCCATCAGGTTTTTCACCGACGCGGCTTGCGGCGGCGCACCAGGCTCGCCGCCGAAACCGGGAATTTGCTTTATCATCCGCTGGCCGGCTTCAATCGGCCCATGCAGGAAACTCAGGCCGTCGCGCAGTTTGGGGA
The DNA here is from genome assembly GCA_963778125.1 of uncultured Alphaproteobacteria bacterium. Classification (GTDB taxonomy): domain Bacteria; phylum Pseudomonadota; class Alphaproteobacteria; order Acetobacterales; family Acetobacteraceae; genus Rhodopila. Next base: position 64,776 of record CAVZTH010000006.1, read on the forward strand.
TCGCGTCCGGCAGCTTGCCGGCCCAATCGGCAGCCGGACCGGCGAGTACGCTGATTGTGCCGCCGAAAACCAGCAGGACCAGCAGAACCGATAACAATGCACCCACGGCACGAGGGATGTGGATGCTTTCCAACAGGCGAACGAAGGGTTGCAGCAACAGCTTGAGCACGATCGCCAGGATCAGCGGCAGGACGATCTCCGACGCGACATACAGCACCGCCATGCAGGCAAGCACGAACAAGCCGCCGAGAAAAACGGTCTTCGGATCCGTAGGCAGGGGCATGTCGTCGGTATCGTCGTCCGAAGGGTCGAATGTCTTCGTCGCGGCTACCGAGCCGACCGTCTTTTCGCGTATAACCTCGCCCTCGGTTTCAGTAACCGCTACGAAGTCGCTGCGGGTTTCCTCGGCGACCAGTCGGTCATCGAGGGATCTTTTGGGTTGTTCGCTCAGACGACCGGTCCCCTATCTGGCGCTCAATTGCGCGGAAACTCGAAATCTGGAACGCAGCCGATACCCTGGGGTCGCACAAACCCGCAATCATCTGTTCGGCATACGATCGGTCGAACTCGCGATGGGCGACGCAACATCGCGCCGTGGTTGGGTTGACGATCGAGGAGCTGCGGATCGAACGGGGCTGGGACAGCGGTAGGGTCCTCACCAGGGGGCTTTCCTTTCAAAAACGGTGGCATTTTTCGCAAAACGCGCCACCAGCCGGGGGTCCGGTAGCAACTGGCGCTGAATTCCCAGATCAGGCGTCGTCTGGAACGACCGGGATCGGTGTATCGGACAAAGCCGCAAGCTCGGCGGCGGCCTCTGCGAAGAGGGGGACACCTAACAGGTAGCCCTGCACTATATCGACCCCTGCGGCCAATGCATTATTGAGCTGAGCCTGCGTCTCGATTCCTTCCTGAACCACTGACATTCCAGCCGCATGGGCAAGTTCAATCACCGACCCGATGAACACCGGATCGCCCGCATCACCCTCGATGAAGCTGCGGTCGAGCTTGAAAATGTCCGCCGGCAGGTGGCGAAGAGAGGAAAGCGACGAGTAGCCCGCGCCGAAGTCGTCAATCGCAATGCGCACCTCGAGCTTGCGTAAGTCGGCGATCACGGAGGAATGTCCCATCGTGTCGTTGACGGCCTTGAATCGGTCCAGGTCGAGAAACAGCAGGGCGGCGACTTTCCCGGGCGTCCGCTGGGCGTCGATCAACCGGTCCTGGAGCAGGCTCCGATTGGGTAGCCCGGTCAGCGGATCGTAGTAGCGCAGGAGGGCCATCTCTGCCTTTGTTCGTTCCGCCGCTGCGGCCGCAACCGCACTACGGAGCGCACGAGCTATTGTCAGATTCGCCTCGCCCCAGGGCGCGCAGCGGCCGCGCACAGTTTCCTTCCAGGCGGCAAAAGACGTGCGCGGTGAGATCGTGCCGTTAAAAGGGTCGACGGCGCCGTGCTCGCCTGGATTGCCGCCCCAGGTGATGGTCCGCGACAGCTCCGGCCTGAACCAAAGGATCGCGTCGTCCGTGTCAGTCGCGAGCGGCAGCAGCAAGGCACCGCTGCCCGCTGTCGTGCAGCCGGCGAGCTCGGGATAGCGCAAGCCAAGGTCCTCGACCGCCAGCACCTCGCCGCACGCCACAACCTGCAGCACAGCAAGGGCGCGCTCGGCATCGGGCAGCGATGGGGTCTGCCCAAGGTGAACGAGGGTGCCGGAGAAGCGCACGACGGCCCCTGCCGCTGCGACCAGCTCGAGCAATTCGATCTCCGCTGCGGCCAACGCCTCTGGCAGCGGTAACGGAACCGCGAGACGGTCGACCAGCGCGCGCAAAGCGGCCTGATGGTCGAAATGCTGGGCATAGACCTCCGCCCCACCCAGACTGCTGAGCAGCAGTGACACGACCTGGCCGATGAGGTCGGCGATCGCCCGCAGATCGGGCGCCGCAACCAGCGGCGTCGTATGGTGACACACGAGCATGCCCCAAAGGCTCTGACCTTGTGCGAGTCCGACCGTCAGGCTCGCCGCGGTTTTCATGTTGCGCATGTATTCGCGGTGAAGGGGCGAGACGCTGCGAAGGGCGCTTGTGGGTAAGGTCGAGCGGCGTCCCATCGTCCAGATTCTGATCGGCAAGCAGGGGCACCGGCTGGTAGCTGGAATCGGCAATCGCGCCGACGCGCTGGCGCAGGTAGACCTGCCGGGCCTGTGGTGGAATGTCGGCCGCCGGATAGCGTAGCCCAAGAAATGGCTCCATCTGCGCCGCGTGGGACTCGGCAATCACTTCGCCATGTCCGTCCTCGGCGAAGCGGTAGGCCATCACTCGGCCGTAGCCGCTGATCATCCTTAGTCCGCGCACCGCCAACTCGCAGAGCTCGCCGCGACCGGTCGGGAGCTTGAAGGTTTCCAGCACCGACTGCAGCATGGTGACAGGCGGTCCTTGCCCAGGCTCTCGGCGCACCGGCTGGATGTCCACGCAGATGTGTCGACCTGACCGGAACGCGCGCAGATGAAGAGTGACGCGGTCAGGCCCGCGCAGGGAATACAGTTGTCCGGGCGCGGCACCCTGCAGCAGCATCCGACAGGCTGGCTTGCCGACCACCTCCTCCAGCGGTCGCCCGAGCACCGCGTCGGCCGGATGGCCAAGGATCACCGACAGGTTCGCGCGGGCGTGGGTTACGAGCTCCCCGTCGGCCAGCACCGCGAGTAGCGCGCCGTGCGGCTGGATTGCGCCGGGAATGTGGATCGGCTCCCGCTCGCACGAGATTAGATCAACAACGTCCACCTCGGCAGCTTTCATAGCGAACCCATCCTATGGCGCCATGCAGGGAACCGACCCATCGTATTGAAGTGACATAAAGACCTCCGAATGATTACCACTCCTGCGGAGTATGTACACCGCCAAGCTGTTGAGTTTCCAGAATTCGCTCGTTTTCCGGAAAACTCAGTCTCATCGAACGTGGTCCTACTGGGCGGCAATTTTCTAACCGGGGGTGGACTTGCTACCCAGGTGGTTACTCAATGCCCAGGCCGAGGCTTGGTGCAATGGGCGCGCTGATGGGCACTATCCCGAAGACCTTGGACGCAGCGTCCGCTAGGTGTTCCCTGAGGAAGCGCCGCGCCTGCTGCCGCTGCCGAATAATCCGGCCCTGTTGCTCGAGCACGTCGCGGTCTCGGCCGGCAAGAGACCCTGTGTCGTCTTCGATCTTGACGACTGTTCCGTACCACATGTGAACGTTCAGCGGATCGAGCAAGCTGGCCACGTCAGGGCGGTGGCTCGGCAATCGCAGACGCCATCGAGCCTGACGACGGTGCCCTGAGACGGATGCGCGTCAGTTCGGGCAGGGCTTCCCTCAGCGGCGGCGATTCGTTGCGATTGCCTGGCGCCCCACAAACGGCGCGATGACGACGCAATGGCGATCACAGAAGGCGAGACCTTATCGCCTTTGATCTTCTTGTGCCCACTAAAGCCGAGGTTATCCCCGCCCTTTTCGCCGCCGCCGTAGTATCGGCGCCGTGAACGACCGCCGTATTAAGCAGGCCGTCATGATGAGGCCTCGACACCGAGCGGGCAAAAATGGCGTCTATGCAGCCTTTGTCCACCTAGCGTAGCCGATGCGGTAGATACGCGCGTAAAGAATTTCCGGGCGTCCTCCGCTAGCCTTGTCGATCGGTGGCTCCTTCCACTGGCATCCCAGGATCGCAGAACTTGGCCTGGTCAACCGTGGCGGGGGCATGCAAGAAATCTTCAGCATCGAGGATAGTCTGAGCGAGGATTTATTTCAAAACCCGTCAGGACAACCCCGCCCGCTAAGATTCATGAAAGAGGATCCGCTGTTTATGTAGACATTTCTTCATTTGGGATGGTCTTCCTATTCTTCGATGCGGCGCCTGGGTCTGTCCCACAACGCATCATCGGAGTTAATTCTTTAGCTAAAAGTGGGTTCACACCACGGACACAATCCGTTAATGCGGTTGAAGCCAAGCGAAGCGGCAACTCGACATGATCAGCGGTTATGGGAACCGCGCCCGGACAGGGCGATCCGTCGATCAATCGATGAGATAGACAAATCATGAGATGCGTCCTTCATCTGCCGCAGCTTATGCGGTGCGTAGCGGTCATGTTTTCGCTGGGTTTGTTTTCGGCGCCCGGCATCTCCTTCGCGCGATCAGCGCAACCCATGACGGCGCAATCCACGACGCAAGACCCCGGCCCCCGTGGCGGAACGCCCGCCGCGGGCGGCCCGATGCCGGGGTTGAACAATATCGAAATCGGCTTATTTTTCCGCGGCGCAGGCGCGTTTTGTCGCAATCGACTCGGTAACCGGCACGATCTCCGGGCAACCCAGCAGCGGGCTTGGACCGCGCTTCAACTCGAATAGCTGCGCCAGTTGCCATGCCCAGCCCACGGTCGGTGGGACCAGTCCAAAGAAAAACCCAGCGTTCAAGGTCGCCAACCTGAACGGGGCCTCCAACACGGTTCCGTCGTTCGAAGACCCCAACGGGCCGATCCTCGAGGCGCGTTTCCGGAACTATCCGGACGGTTCGGCCGACGGCTATGTGCACCAACTCTTTACCATCGCCGGGCGGACCGACGCCGGAGGCTGCTCGATGGCGCAGCCGGATTTCGCGTCCCAGATAGCGGCCAACAACGTGAGTTTCCGCATGCCCACGCCGCTGTTCGGGCTTGGACTTGTCGAAGCGATTCCTGATTTGACGTTGCAGAACTCCTTCAACGCGTCTTCGTCGCGGCGTGCGTCGCTGGGCATCAGCGGCCATTTCAACATAGCTGCCAACGACGGGACGATTTCCCGCTTCGGGTGGAAGGCCCAGGACAAATCGCTGCTGATGTTCGCCGGCGAAGCCTACAACGTGGAAATGGGCGTCTCCAACGAACTGTTTTCCAATGAAATCAACACCGACCCTTCGTGCGCCAACCCTGCGGGCACGCCCGAGGACGACACCAACCTGGCCCCTGAATTTAGCAGCGGCAGTCCGGCGTCGGATTATGCCTCCGATATCGTGAACTTCGCCGCCTTCACACGCCTCAGCGCGCCGCCGACCCCGGTGACCCCGAACACCACGACGACGATGGGCCAACAGATTTTTCAGTCGATCGGATGCGACGCCTGCCACACGACGGGCTTTACTACGGGCGCCTCGGCGACGGCTGCGCTGGCCAACCAAACCTTCGCGCCATATTCAGATTTCGCGGTTCACCACATGGGAAGCGGCTTGGCCGACGGCATTACCCAAGGGACAGCGGTCGGCGACGAATTCCGCACGGCGCCGCTGATGGGGGTCGGACAACGGTTGTTTCTGCTGCATGACGGGCGCACTGGCGACTTGAACCAGGCCGTGCTGGACCATGCGAGCAGCGGGTCGGAGGCCAATTCCGTGGTCATCAACTATCAGGGTCTGGATCCTAGCTCCGTCCAAGAGCTCTTAACGTTCCTGCGTTCCCTCTGAGTGCGCGTTGGCATCAAGCTGGCGGGGCTGGCGGCGGCGCTCCTGGCGGTGATCGGATACGAGTTGCGCTCCTATCAAGGCGTCGAGGCGACGTCCGAACTCGGTCGCGCGCCGTCCTCCGCGACCGCCACGGAGGCCGTGCCCGTTGCCCATGACCGGTCGGCGGAGCTTGAGACGATCCTTGCCCGGCCGCTGTTCCAGCCAGACCGGCGTCCGGCGCCGGAAGCAGCGGCGTCGCCAAAGCTCGGCCGACTTGAGGGGATCATCGTCACCGGGACGGAGAAACGTCTCATCTTCGCCGGGTCCTCCGGCGGCAAGCCGATCGTCGTGAAGGAGGGCGATCATGTCGATGCGGATGTCGTGCAATCGATCTCCGGCGAGCAGGCCGCCCTATCGGGACCAGACGGGATCAAAGTCATCTCGCCGTCGTTCGACGCAAAGAGCACATCACCGACGCATCCGGCGCAGGCCGAGGCCGCCGAGAAGAAGCCGGTCGCCGAACCACGGAGCCGGATGTCCAGGCGGCAGTGAACGGGCGGCGTCGACCGCAAAATCGGGGGTCACTCCAGACTTCAGGTCGCGGCGGCCAGCAAAAGGTCACTCTTCGTTAATCCCAACAGGACCTTTTTGGCCCACAGCAGGCTTTCTTAGGCCAGATTGCCCATAGTTTCATCTCCGATTATCTCAACGCGTGTAGGAGCGCCGAACCGGAGGGGCATCGACGTGAAGACTGACGAGGACTTCATCCGCCTTGCGCTCGACATCGCCAGACAGGCTCGCGCGGCGGGTAACCACCCGTTTGGCGCGATCCTGGTAGGCCCGGACGGCTCGGTGCTGATGGAAGCCGGAAATGCCCACGGCGACGCCGGCGACCGAACCGGCCATGCGGAGCGGGTGTTAATGACCCGAGCCAGCTTGGCGTATTCGGCCGAATTTCTGGCGGGGTGCACGATGTACGCGAGCGCGGAGCCCTGTGCGATGTGTGCCGGCTCCGCCTACTGGGCCGGCGTCGGCCGTGTGGCTTATGGTCTGTCGGAGTGGGAAATGAGCAAGATCATCGGTCCGCATCCCGAGAATCTGACGATGGACCTGCCCTGCCGCACCGTCCTCGGCGCCGGGCAGCGCCGCATCGAGGTGGTCGGTCCCCTGCTGGAGGACGAAGCGCGGGCAGTGCACGACGGATTTTGGCGGTAGTCACGTTTGGCGCGCCGATTGCATCTCCTCTCACAGGCTTTTGAGAGAGGAACGAGGAGGGTGGGGATAGCGCTGGCAGGACGCGACCGGTTCCGAGCATGCGAAAGACGGGCAAAATCTAGTCACAGGTTCACGGAGTGCATCATGCTAAGACGTCAATTCACCCGGCTCATCGGAGCCGGCGCGGTCGCCTCAGCATTGCCGGCATTGATCTCGCCCGCGCGGGCTGCCGACCCGCTGAAAGTGGGGTTCATCTACCTCGGGCCGGTCGGCGATTTCGGCTGGACATACCAGCACGACATCGCCCGTAAAGCGGCCATCGAGCATTTCGGCGACAAGATCAAGACCACCTACGTGGAGAACGTGGCCGAGGGCCCGGATTCTGAAAAGGTCCTGAACGACCTGGCGAACCAAGGCCACAAGCTGATCTTCGCGACCTCGTTCGGCTACATGAACTATGTGCTGAACTCGGCAAAGAGGCATCCGGCGGTGTTCTATGAGCATGCAACCGGCTACAAGCGCGCGGCCAACGTCTCGACATACAACATTCGATTCTACCAGGGGCGCTATGTTCAGGGCATCATCGCCGGAAAACTGAGCAAGGCAGGGCTCGCCGGCTATGTCGGTTCCGTGCCGGTCCCGGAAGTCGTGCAAGGCATCAACGCCTTCATGCTCGGCATGCAGACGGTGAACCCGAAGGCTCGAGCTGAAGTTCGTGCTGATCAACTCCTGGTACGATCCGCCGAAGGAAGGCGACGCGGCCAAGGCGCTGATCGACCAGGGCTGCGACATCATCACCCAGCACACCGACTCGCCGGCGCCGTTGCAGGCCGCGGCCAGCCGTGGGGTAAAGGCGTTCGGCCAGTCCACCGACATGGCGAAGTTCGCCACCGGCCACAGTTGAGCGCCAGCACCGACGTCTGGGGGCCATACTACATCAAGCGCATCGAGGACGTCATGGACGGCACCTGGAAAAGCACCGACACCTGGGGCGGTTTCGAAAGCGGCATGCTGGCAATGTCGCCGTTCACCAACATGCCGGAGGACGTCGCGGCATTGGCAACCTCGACGGTCGCAGACATCAAATCCGGCAAGAACAAGGTCTTCGTCGGGCCGATCTCGGATCAGAGCGGCACGGTCAAGGTTCCAGCCGGCACCACGATGGACGACGGCGCGCTGTCCAGCATGCAGTGGCTGGTCCAGGGGGTGGACGGCAAACTCAGCTGAGCGACACGACGTGGCTCGGGCGGTATCCGGGTCACGTCATCGCATCCGCACTCTCGACGTCGCGAGTTCGCCATGACCGATCCAACACCGTCAGGCCCGCTGCTGACGATGACCGGAATGACCAAGCAGTATCCAGGCTGCCTGGCGAATGACCACGTTTCGCTTACGGTCGAGCGCAATCAGATCCATGCGTTGCTGGGCGAAAACGGCGCCGGCAAGAGCACGCTGGTGAAAACCATCTACGGCGTGGTCAAGCCCGATGAGGGCGAGATCATCTGGGAGGGGCAGAAGGTCGCCATCCAGAACCCCGGCCATGCGCAGCGGCTGGGCATCGGCATGGTGTTCCAGCACTTCTCGCTGTTCGAGGCGCTGACGGTGCAGGAAAACATCGCCCTGGGCCTAGGGCAGCGCCGAGGAACGCGTCGGGCTGCACGAACGGATCATTAGAATTTCCAATGAATACGGCCTGCCACTCGATCCGAACCGGGTCGTCCACGATCTGTCTGTCGGAGAGCGGCAGCGGATCGAAATCGTTCGCTGCCTGCTGCAAAATCCCAAGCTGCTGATCATGGACGAGCCGACGTCGGTGCTTACGCCGTCGGAGGTGCAGAAGCTGTTCGTCACGCTGCGGCGGCTGGCGTCAGAGGGATGCTCGATTCTTTACATCAGCCATAAGTTGGAGGAAGTGCGGGCGTTGTGTTCCGCCGCCACCATCATGCGACTGGGCAAGAACGTTGCTCGGGTGATCCCGGCGGAGAAGACCGTCAAGGAATTGGCGGAGATCATGATCAACATGGATCTGCGCGCGCCGACGCCGCGGCCGTTGGCACCGAGTTCGGCACCACCGCGGCTGGTGCTGGACAAGCTGACAATCCGCTCACCGCATCATTTTGGAACGGATCTCAAAGATATTTCCCTGTCGTTGAAGGGCGGGGAGATCCTGGGGATCGCCGGCATCGCCGGCAACGGACAGAGCGAACTGATGGATGCGCTGTCGGGAGAAATTGCTGCCGGCCGGCCGGAAAGCATCATGATCGACGGCGTGCCTGCGGGGCATATGGGGCCGCATGAGCGGCGGCGTATCCACGGGTGTTTCGTGCCGGAGGAACGCAACGGGCATGCCGCGGTCACGACCATGACGCTTGCGGAGAACGCGTTCCTGTCCGCCTTCATTCGCCGGGCGCTGGTCCGTTTCGGGGTGATCGACAAGAAGAAGACGTCTGCGTTCGCCGAGCACATCATCAAGGCTTTTGACGTTCGCACCACGGGCCCGAAAGCCGAGGCTCGGTCGCTGTCGGGTGGCAATTTGCAGAAATTCCTGGTGGGGCGAGAGGTTTTGCAGGATCCCGCGGTGCTGGTGATCAATCAGCCGACCTGGGGCGTGGATGCCGGGGCGGCGCTGGCGATCCATGAGGCGATCATGGCGCTGGCCGAGGCCGGGGCGGCGGTGATGATCATCTCCCAGGATCTGGACGAGATTTTCGTCCTGGCTGACCGGGTCGCGGTGATCGCCGGCGGACGTGTGTCTGAGCCGGTGCTGACCAGGGACGCGACGGTCGAGTCGATCGGGCGGCTGATGGGCGGCGGTTCGGCGCCGGCACCCCGGGGGGAGATGGCGCTTGCTTAATCGCCGGGACTCGCTGGCCGGACGGGACGGGATCGGCCGCTATCACCGTTCGACATCGATAAGGCGCACGTATGCTTAAGATCGAATCCCGGGGCTACGAGTTCGAAATTTTGGCGGTATGCTTCGCCGGTTCTGGCGCTGCTGCTGACCGGGGCGACATCCGGGCTGATCTTCGCCCTGATGGGCCGGCCGCCTGGACTAACGGTCTATACCTTCCTGATCGCACCATTACTGCAGCAGGACGGATTTGAGGCATTGGTCGTCAAGGCCGCTCCCCTTATCATGATGGGCGTCGGGCTGTCGCTGGCCTACCGGGCCAACGTGTGGAACATCGGCACGGACGGGCAGTTCACGCTGGGCGCGATTTGCGGCGGCGGGCTGGCGCTGGCGTTCCCGGACGCGCCGTCCTACCTGATCTTTCCAGCGATGATCGTCGCGGGCGTTCTCGGCGGCATGCTGAACGGCGGCCTGGTCGCCTGGTTGCGAATACGGTTCAACGCCAACGAAATCCTGACCAGCCTGATGTTCGCTTATATCACGCAGTATCTACTGGTGTATCTCGTCGTTGGACCCTGGCGAGACCCTCAGGGTTTCGGATTTCCCCAGACCGCCTTGTTCTCAGACGATGCGCTGGCCCCGCGGCTCATTGCAGATACTAACGTCCATATCGGTGTCCTGCTTGCGCCGCTGATCGCCATCGCCCTGTGGTTCATGCTGGAAAAATCTCTGCTCGGCTTCCAGTTCCGCGTCCTCGGCCAGGCGACCCGAGCCGCTCGGTTTGCCGGGTTCAGCGAGAATCGGCTGGTCTGGATCGCCATGCTGATCAGCGGCGGGTTGGCCGGCCTTGCCGGATTGCTGGAAGTCACCGGCACGCTGGGTCAGCTTACCACGACGTTGTCGCCCGGTTATGGCTTCACCGCGATCATCGTTGCGTTCCTGGGCAGGTTAAATCCGTTGGGAGTGATTCCGGCCGGGCTGCTGCTGGCGCTGACCTACCTCGGCGGCGACGCGGCGCAGATCAATCTGGGATTGCCGAACGCGGTGACCGGAATCTTTCAGGGCATCCTGCTGTTCTATCTGCTGGGCTGCGACATTCTGTTGCTGAACCGGTTTCGCTGGGTTCCCGCTCAAGTCAGGGCTGCAAGATGACCGTTCTGCTGGTAGCGTTTCTCGTCAGCACCATGGCCGCCGCCACCCCGCTGCTGCTGGCGGCCACCGGGGAATTGATCGTCGAAAAGGTGGGGGTCCTGAACCTCGGCGTGGAGGGGATGATGCTGGCGGGCGCTATCGCCGGCTTCGCCACGGCGAATGAGACCGGGATCACCTCGCTTGGCGTGTTGGCCGCGCTGGCAGCCGGGACCCTACTGTCGTTGCTGTTCGCGGTGATTTCGCTGACCCTTCAGGCGAACCAGACAGCGACCGGGCTGGCACTGACGATATTTGGCCGCGGTTTCAGTGCTCTGGTGGGTGCCGGCTATGTCGGTATCCCGGCGCCGACGCTGCCGAAGCTCCATATCCCCCTGCTGTCTGACATCCCGGTGCTGGGACCCGTGGTGTTCGGGCATGACATCCTGGTCTATCTGTCACTGGTGATCCTGGCCGTGGTGGCGTGGTGCATCCGGTACACGCACCTCGGACTGATTTTGCGGGCGGTGGGTGACTCTCACGACGCGGCGCACGCACTGGGGTATGCAGTGGTGCCGATCCGCTACGCGGCGGTGGCGTTTGGCGGGGCGATGGCTGGATTGGCCGGAGCGTATATGTCGCTGGCCTACACGCCGCTTTGGGCGCAGGACATGACCGCAGGGCGAGGCTGGGTGGCGGTGGCGCTGGTGACGTTCTCCGCCTGGCGCCCGTTCTGGCTGCTGATTGGCGCATGGTTCTTCGGCGCACTGATGTATCTGTCGCTGTATGTGCAAGCGCTGGGTGTCGCGGTGCCGTCCGCGTTGCTTTCGGCGTTGCCCTATATCGGCACCGTGGTGGTGCTGGTGCTGATCTCTCGGGATGCAAGACTGATCCGGCTGCATCGGCCGGCGATGCTGGGGCGGCCATTTCAGGCAAGGGCATGACGGATCGAAAGTTACCACGTGTTAACGCAGGGCCGAAGGCTGTTCTGTAACAATTTCTCGGATTGCCACCATCACCTCGTGGTGCACCGACATCCCTAATGCGTCGATCGTCGCCTCCCGCCGCAGAGAAACCCCATCGACGGCGGGACCATCACGAATTAACGCTTCGACAACAGATTGGTCTACCTCTGTAGTCAAACCCGACAGGACAGCTTCGGTCCAATCCGACCGGAGCATCGCCAGCGCCGCCAACATCGCGTAGGCGCCCCAGTGCGAGACGCCGGCTGCGATCAGGAAGTCCGCCGGAACCACGCAGCCGATGGTGTTGCCCAACGGTACATGCCGAGCAATCAGGTGCTTGGGCACACGGCCCATGCCGATCTCATTTCCGCCGTCGCCAACCGCTATGGTCCGCCAAGGGCCTGCGCTGAACAGCCGGTCCAGCGGCGCGGCAAAGGCGGAGATATCGGTGCCGCGCATATTCCTGGGATGTCCGTCGCTGCCGGGACCGCAGCGCTCAATGGCGATGACCCAGTCGATGGCTTCCCGACGCCAGAGGTCGAGGACGTCGTCCGTGTTGCCGCCCGGCGCGACCGCATCGATCGGGACATCGGAGGCCCCCGCACAGTCGAGAGCGGCCCGGCAAGCGGACTGGCAGAGCGTGTCGGTTGCGAGGCGGCAGATCAGGCCGGCACGGATGAAACCGAGCGCCATGAGGGCCGCGCCGGCTGGCCCGTCTGTCTCGGCGGCGGGCGGATCGCCCCCGGGCACGAAGAAGCCCGTGATCAGACCAATCCGCGGGGCGGGCGAAGCGGCGAGCGCTGAGATCGCACCCCAAAGGCCGCCTCGGGTCGCCTGAAATACGGCGTCCATACCCCGACCGACGTCTTGATGAAGTAAGGCCTCGATCCGGTCGATCCGTGCTCGCATATTTGCCAGGTGGGCAAGCGGCGGGCCGGACGCGGCTATGTGCCCATCCCCGCCGGGTGGCTCGCTTTGCTGAGGATGAAAACGATCGAGGTCATGGCAAAAACGGACTACAGCGCCGCCAGCGACGCATTTCTCAAGTCGGTGATCAGCATGCTTCCCGGCGCGTGCGTGATGCAGAACTCCGGCCGCGCCTCCGCGATCACCGCCTGAGGGGTCACTCCGCAGGCCCAAAACACCGGGATCTCGTCCGCCTCGATCGGCACCGCGTCACCGTAGTCAGGCTTTGCGATGTCGGAAATGCCGATCGACGCCGGGAACCCCAGATGCACCGGCGCGCCGTGCACAGAAGGGAACCGCGACGTGATCTGCACCGCCCGGATCGCGTCGGCCGGCTTCATCGGGCGCATCGATACCACCAGCGGCCCACGGAACACGCCCGCCGGCACGCAAGGAATGTTCGTCCGATACATTGGCACATTGGACCCGCGCGAGAGATGGCGAACCTCGATACCATCCTCGATCAGCGCCTCCTCGAAGGAAAACGAGCAGCCGATGGCAAAGCTGACGAGATCGTCGCGCCAGACGTCGCGAATATCGGTCGGTTCCGCGATCAAATTTCCGTCGCGCCAGACCCGGTAGCGCGGCAGGTCGGTACGAATATCCAGATCGGCGCCGAGTGTAGGAAAGCGGGCATCACCCGGTTCGGACACCGCGAGGATCGGGCACGGCTTCGGATTGGCCACGGCGAAGCGGAGGAAATCCGCGGCCAGGGCCTTGGGAAGGATCACCAGGTTGGCCTGCACGTTGCCGGGCGCCAGTCCGGACGTCGGACCGGTGAATACGCCTGTCCGGATACGCAGTCTCTCCCGCTCGCCCGCATTGCCGCGCACATCGGAAATGGCATTCATTGTTGGCCTCCGTCGCTGGTCTGACGCAGGCTAGAACCCGTGCTATAAGCGTGCAACAGGAGGAACTCCCTCAATGGACACACCTTTCCGACTCGGCAAGATCGGCCACGTGGCGCTTTATGTCGCCGACATCGAGCGCTCGACGCGGTTCTACCGCGAGGTCCTGGGCTTCCAGGTCTCCGACATCTATGAGGAGGACATGATGCCGGGCGGCGCGGTGTTCCTGCGCTGCAACCCCGATCATCACGGCATTGCGCTGTTCAAGGCGACCGAGGCAAACCGCTGCTGGCGGCGGTCTGCATCACCTGGCGTTCGAGGTCCCCACGCTGGATGATGTGGTCAAAGCCAGGGCACATCTGCGCAAGAACAATGTGCCGATCGATTTCGAAGGGCGGCGGCGTGCGGGCGTGCAGATCGCGGTCGAATTCCGCGACCCGGACAACCATCGGCTGGAGATCTACTGGGGCATCGACCAGATCGCGCCCGGCCAGGACCGCCCGTCCGGCGCATGAATGGAAGGGCGCCCACAGCCTGGAAGCCGCGATCGCCGATCCCGTTGTCGGGCAGGACACTTCGCTGCAAGACCCATCCCTGCTGACAACCTGAACCGAAGCGTTCGTGCTTTGCTGCCATCGGGTCCGACGTGGTAACGTCTTTCCATGGGTTACTGGGGTAAGATCATTGGCGGCACGGCCGGCTTCTTCGTCGGCGGTCCTTACGGCGCGGTTATTGGGGCGGCGCTGGGGCATGCCGCGGACTCGGGCTCGGTCGAAAGCATCCGCCGCCCGTTCATCCATGCGACACCATCCAATCCCGCCCGCGTGGCCAGCATGCTCGGCCGGCGGGAGGAAGTCTTCGCCATCACCGTAACGGTGCTTGCGGCCAAGCTGGCCAAGTGCGACGGGCCGGTGACACGGCTGGAAATCGACGCGTTCAAGCGGAATTTCCGTATTCCTCCGGCCTCGGCCCGCGGCATCGGGCGGCTGTTCGACCAGGCGCGCGACAGTTCCGACTCGTTCGAGCCCTACGCCGCTCAATTGGCGGAGGCCTTCGCCGATCATCGCGGCGTGTTGGAGCAGGTGCTGACATCGCTGTTCAATATCGCGCGGGCCGACGGGCCGCTGAACGCGCGCGAGCAGGAGTTTCTCCGTCGTGTGCACCGGCGGCTGGGACTGGATCAGGGCGCATGGGATCGCGCCCTCGGGGAAGCACCCCGGCGGCCGATGCCTGTGAATGACGATGATCCGTATTTGGAGCTTGGGCTGACCCGAGCGGCAAGCGGCGAGGAACTGCGTGCTACATGGAAGCGCCTGATGCGGGAGAATCATCCGGACAGCCTCGCGTCTCGCGGCGTGCCGGCGGATTTCATAGCGCGGGCGAGCGACAAGGTGGCGCGGATCAATGCCGCGTGGGATCGCATCAAGCGGGAGCGCGGGCTGTGAGGCAACGGCAAATCCCGTCGTGGCTGCGGGAGGTGCCGGCTCCGGTCTCTGACCGTCCTGCTTTGCCGATCAGCGATCTGCCGAGCCCCAATCAAGACGAGCGCGGCGAAAAGGTGGATATGCTGATCCTGCACTACACCGGCATGAAGACGGCGCGCGACGCACTTGACCGGCTACGCGACCCGGCCGCGGCGGTGTCCTCGCATTATGTGGTGGACGAGGACGGCACGGTGTTCCGCTTGGTGCCGGAGGATCGGCGCGCCTGGCACGCGGGCGTGTCGCACTGGCGAGGACACTCGGCGCTGAACGCCCGGTCGATCGGGATCGAGATCGTCAATCCGGGGCATGAATGGGGTTATCGCGATTTTCCGGTGCTGCAACTGGCGGCCGTGTGTGATCTTTGTCTGGCGATCCTGGCTCGGCACGCGATCCCGGCACGGAATGTCGTCGGGCATAGTGACGTGGCGCCCGACCGGAAGGAGGATCCAGGCGAGCGGTTCGACTGGCGGGCGTTGGCCGAGAACGGCGTCGGGCTGTGGCCGGAGGACGCTGTCGACCTGGGCACGACGGGGGTTGTTCGCGATGCGGTGACGCTGCGCCCGGTTCGGTCGGCGCTTGGCGGAGATCGGATATCGCGTCGCGCCCGAAGGAGCGCTGGACCCGGCGCTGTCTGGCGTGCTCCGCGCCTTCCAGCGGCATTGGCGTCCGGAGGCGATTACTGGCCAGGCGGATGACGGGACGCTGGTGCGGCTGCTGGGGGTGCGGGGCCTTGTGCGGGGTGGGGTCAATAGCTAAGCTAGGCATCCTGTCCGGTTTTGTAGCTCGTGATCTGTCCGCTATTCCCGCAATGGGAGCGTGTCCGGTGCGGGACCTAGTGCCCAACAGAAAGGCACCAAACGCCGTCCGCGCCATAGTCGGTCGGTGCGGTCCCCAGTGAACCGTCCGGAGACTATGCACCCGCATCGTCGTGCCGATGGTGGCGCAGGCGAGACGCGCAGGGTGAAGAAGGCATGACCGAGCCCTGCCATCCATCGCTTCGTCCTTATGGTGACGCAGGCCAATGCCACGGAGGTATGGCACGATGCATTGGGAGCGTGGAGTGACGCGTCGGTAGCACTAATGGCTCACGCGCCCGCCAAAATCACTCTATCCCATTGAAAAAATGGTAGCGGCGGGCGGATTTGAACCACCGACCAAGGGATTATGATTCCCCTGCTCTACCGCTGAGCTACGCCGCCATCAACGAGACGCGGCGAAATACCCCCCAACCCGCGACAGGTCAACCACTCCGCACAAGGTCTGTGGCTAGCACGCGGTTGGTCCGGTTTCGTAGCTCTTGAAATATCCGGTCAGGTTGGCCCCAGGAATGGGGGTTTTGCTGGCCGGCAGCCCGAGACTGCCATCGGTCTAGCAGGTGCTGAACCGGATCTTGGCGGCCGGACGGCCAAATTCCGTCCGTCGCCAACCGGTCGTCGCATAGCAGCTTTGGGAGTCATCTCGCCCTGGACAGGCCAAATGCACCAACGCTACTAAGCAGCAGTCACGCCCATCGCACGTCTCATGAACACGCGCTTTATCGGACCCAGGCGATTGACACCCTCGGTCCCAATGTCGCGGGTCATACGAACCAGGCGGCGATCAGTGCTGAACAGCCGGTCGAGCGCATCGGTCATCGCGAACATCATCAAGTTGTCCACCTGCCGCACCCGCTGATACTCGGCCAGCAAGGCTAAGCTGCCAGTATCTGAGCCGGCCAGGAACGCATCGACGATCAGATCCGCCAGCGCGATTCCGTCGCGGAAGCCGAGGTTCAACCCTTGTCCTGCGATCGGATGGATCCCATGGGCCGCGTCACCAGCCAGCGCCAGCCGGGTATCCACATACCGGTGAGCGATCATCGCCGACAGCGGGTAGCTCCATCGGCGGCCCACCGCCCGGATCGCCCCCAGATGTGGCCCCAGCCGCCGCCCGACCTCCCGCCCGAAACGCACGTCGTCCAATGCCATAAGTGCCGTGGCGTCCTTCGTGCGCTCGGTCCAGACGATCGCCGAGACATTCGGGGCACCGCCCGGCTCCGCATCGGTGCTTGGCCCCATCGGCAATGCGGCAAACGGTCCGGCTGGCAGGAAATGCTCCAAAGCTACATCGTGATGCGGTCGTTCATGTGCCACCGCGCAGACGATCGCGGTCTGGCGATACGGAATTCGGGTAACCTCAATGCCCGCCTGATCTCGCAACGGCGAGTTCCGACCCTCTGCCGCCACGACCAACTCGCACTGGATCAGCTGCCCCAATTCCAAACGAATTAACGCACCGTCATGCGACCGCTCGACAACCGCTTTTGCCGGTGCGAACAAGTGTAACCGGTCCTGCGCCGGAAATCGGGCATTCAGGGCCTTGCGGAGCGACCGCGCTTCCACCATCCAGCCGAATGGGCGGGGATCCGCACCGGCCTCACGGTGATCGAAATGCAGATGCAGCCGGGAGGGCGGCCGGCCGACGCGTCCATCACTGACACGAATGTCGCGTATCGGATTGGGTGGCACGTCGAGGACGTCCCAAAGCCCCGCGCTCTCCAGCAATATCCGCGACCCTGCGGCAACCGCATACGCTCTGCCGTCGAACGCCAGGTTTTCCATCGGAGGCAGCGCGGCGTGATCGATCAACGCGACGCTGACCCCGGCGCTGGCCAGGCGGCAGGCGAGCGTGCCGCCGACCGGGCCGGCACCCATGATGCAGACCCGCACAGACAGGCTCTGGTTCGTCATATCATCCCGAGGGTTTCGCGGGCACATTCCACGTGGACGCAGGCGGCGGCGAACCGGCAGCCGGATTCCAGCGGCCGGATTTTTTCAGCGCGTCGGCGACTTCCTTCGGCATGTAGGTCTCATCGTGCTTGGCCAGCACCTCCGAAGCGCGAAACACGCCGTCCGTTTGCTCCGATGCCGAGCACCACCACGCCTTGCCCCTCACGGAACAGATCAGGGAGGATGCCTTTGTAGACAACCAGCACACTGGCCTTGCCGTCCGTCACCTTGAACTGCGCGCCTGCTTTCCCGCCCGACGTCTTTTCGACCGTTCCCTGCTCCACCAGGCCGCCCAAGCGGACCTGCCGGCCGCTGGGACCGGACTTGGTCAGATCGGAGGGGGAAACGAAGAACACCAGATTATCGCTGAACGCAGACAAGGTTAGCGCGGTCGCGGATCCAAGCCCGATGCCGCAGACCAGCAGCAACAGCAGCCGACGCTTCTTGCGGGTCATGACCGGCCTCGCTCCCGCCTCGAGTCGATCGCCGCCAGTCGCCGATTGGCAGACCTGACCCGGAAGAATACCTGGATGGACAAGAACGACGGCACTCCGATCGCGATGGCGTAGGCCGCGGCGATATAGGGAAGATGCGTCACGACACGGCCTCTTCGGCACTCGCGGACGACGCCTTGGCCATCAGCAGTGAGCGGATGCGCCGCTCCATCACCGCCGCCCGGGTCCTAGCGATGGTGATCGCGGCGAACAGCAGGGTGAATCCGATCGCGGAGAAAAGCAGCGGCCAGAGCATGCTGGCGGCGATGGTGGGCGCTCCGGTCAGGCCGATGGATGCCGGCTGGTGGAGGGTGTTCCACCAATCGACGCTGAACTTGATGATCGGCAGATTGACCACCCCGACCAGGGCCAGGATGGCGCCGGCGCGGTAGCCTCGTGTTGGATCGTCGAAGGCGCGCACCAGCGCGATGTGCCCGAGATACAGCAGAAACAGCACGAACACGGAGGTAAGTCTGGCGTCCCAGACCCACCAGGCGCCCCAGGTCGGCTTCCCCCACAGGCTGCCCGTGGCGAGGCACACCGCGGTGAATCCGGCGCCGACAGGTCCGATTTCCACGGCGGCAAGGTCGGCTAGTGGATGGCGCCACACCAGCGATAGGAAGCTGCACGCGGCCAGCGAGAGATAGCCCGCCGAAGCCAGCCAGGCGAACGGCACATGGACATACATGATGCGGACGGTATCGCCCTGCTGCCAATCGTCAGGCGCGAAAAACAGGCCCCACACGAGGCTGAAAGCGGTCAA
The DNA here is from genome assembly GCA_963778125.1 of uncultured Alphaproteobacteria bacterium. Lineage (GTDB taxonomy): Bacteria > Pseudomonadota > Alphaproteobacteria > Acetobacterales > Acetobacteraceae > Rhodopila. The sequence goes on from CAVZTH010000006.1 coordinate 83,690, forward strand.
GATCCCGCCGGTCCAAAACAGCCAGGGCAAGATCGCGCCGGACAGCCGAAGGAACTGGCCCGGATTGGCGAACCGATGCAGCGCCTTCCCCGCACGGGGTGGCGCGACAGATGAGCGTGCGTCCACAGAAACCCTTTACCCGATCCGCCATAGCCACGAAAGCAGGAGCTTCGCCTATCGTATGCCAGATCGTTGTTCGTCACACCGTTGATCTTCGGATGCATTCGTCAGCCTCCGATCACGTCAAAGTTTGATCGCGTGATTACGTCTTCCGACTGGTCATGCGATCACGCTCCGGATCGCGATGATTTCGCCGCCGTCCATGCCGATCCGGCATATTGAACAATTTAGGTTCCCGATGCCAAGATCGACCCCGCCGCGCCAGTTAGGCCATCTCGTTCGGGGGGAAAATGACAGGCTATTGGTTGGTAAAGTCGGAGCCGGAGTCGTTCTCTTGGGACCAACAAGTCGCCAACAGCGTCGAGCCGTGGACGGGCGTACGGAACCACACGGCGAAGAATAATCTCAAGGCGATGCGCAAGGGCGATCTCGCATTCTTCTACCACTCCAACACGGGCAAGCAGATCGTCGGTATCGTCGAGGTGGCCCGCGAGGCTTACCCGGACCCGACAGCGGAAAGTGGCGGCTGGGTGTGCGTCGATATGAAGGCGGTTCGGCCGCTGCCGAAGCCGGTCACACTGGTCGATATCAAAGCCGAGCCTGAGCTTGGCCGATATGCCCTTGGTGCGACTGTCGCGGCTTTCGGTGATGCCCGTCTCTAAGCCTCACTGGGACAAAATTTGCCGGATGGGAGGCTGGAACAGGTGATGCCAGCGGAAATGCGAGCGCTATGCCGGATCGCCGATATCCCCGAGGACGGCGCAAAAGGGTTTCCCGGCGCCGATGGCGCGTTCACCGGCCTGATCGTGGTCCGCCAAGGTGATCAGGTCTATGTCTACGAAAATGCCTGTCCGCATATCGGAACCCCGCTCGACTGGACGCCGGATCGGTTCCTGACGGCCGACGGGCGCCGCCTCATCTGCGCGACGCATGGTGCCGAGTTCACAATCGCCACGGGGACGTGTATTTCAGGCCCGTGCCGAGGCGACCGATTGACGCCGATCAATGTTGAGGTTCGTGACGGGGTTATCCTGATCGCGCACGGCGGGTGAATTCAGGTCTGCCTGGCACAACAGGGAAGCTTACAAGGCAGCAAGGAAACAGTCCGTGGCAGACAATGCACCGATCCATGATCAGGTCTTTCCGGTTCCGGCCAACTTCGCCAAGACCGCCCGCGTAAACGCCGCCGGCTACCGTGACGCCTACGAGCAGGCCGCGTCCAACCCAGATGCCTATTGGTCGAAGGAAGCCAGGCGCCTGGCCTGGATGACGTTCCCGACCAAGATCAAGAACACCAGCTTTACGGGCGATGTTTCGATCAAGTGGTTCGAAGACGGGGTACTGAACGCGTCGGTGTCGTGTCTCGACCGGCACCTAGGTGAACACGCCGACGCCACGGCGATTATATGGGAAGGCGACGATCCCAATGTCAGCCGTCATGTGACCTACCGCGAGTTGCATGACCAAGTCTGCCGTTTGGCGAATGCGATGAAGACACTGGGGGTCAAGCGCGGGGACCGGGTCACGATCTATTTGCCCATGGTGCCGGAAGCCGCTGTGGCGATGTTGGCCTGCGCACGGGTCGGAGCGATCCATTCCGTGGTATTCGGTGGATTTTCGCCGGACAGCTTGGCAAACCGGATCCAAGACTGCGACTCCAACTTGTTGATTACCGCGGACGCAGGCCGGCGAGGGGGCCGGTCTGTACCGTTGAAAGCGAACGCCGACGCGGCCCTGAAGACGTGTCCGAGCGTGAAGGCTGTGATCGTCGCCAAGATCACGGGTGCTGTGGTCGATCATGTCGCGGGCCGGGACCACGATTACGCTACATTGCTGGCAGCAGCCTCGCCCGAATGTCCGCCGGAGCCGATGTCTGCGGAAGACCCGCTGTTCATCCTTTACACCTCCGGCAGTACGGGCAAACCAAAGGGCGTGCTTCACTCCACCGGCGGATACTTGCTCTGGGCCAGCTACACGCATGAGAACGTGTTCGATTACCGCCCGGGAGAGGTTTATTGGTGTACCGCCGACGTGGGCTGGGTGACCGGCCACACCTATATCCTGTACGGCCCCCTCGCCAACGGCGCGACGACGCTCATGTTCGAGGGCATTCCTAACTATCCGGACAGCAGCCGCTTCTGGCAGGTAATCGACAAGCACAAGGTCAGCATCTTCTACACTGCCCCGACGGCAATTCGCGCATTGATGCGCGACGGCGATGGGCCGGTGAAGAAGACCTCCCGTTCGTCGCTTCGGTTGCTCGGCAGCGTCGGCGAGCCGATTAACCCGGAGGCTTGGCTATGGTACTACAACGTGGTCGGCGAAACGCGCTGCCCGATCGTAGATACCTGGTGGCAGACCGAAACGGGCGGTATCCTGATCAGCCCGCTGCCGGGCGCGACGGCGTTGAAGCCCGGCTCCGCGACACTGCCGCTTCCGGGCGTCCAGCCGGTATTGGTCGACGGTGAGGGTAATGAACTGACTGGCGCGACCGAGGGCAACTTGTGCATTAGAGACGCCTGGCCCGGCATGATGCGCACTGTTTTCGGCGACCATGAGCGGTTCGTCCAGACCTATTTCGCCACTTTCAAAGGGTTGTATTTCACCGGCGACGGCGCCCGTCGCGATGCCGACGGATACTACTGGATCACCGGGCGCGTCGACGACGTGATCAACGTCTCTGGTCACCGCATGGGTACGGCGGAGGTGGAGAGTGCCCTCGTCGCCCATCCGAAGGTGGCGGAAGCGGCGGTGGTCGGCTTCCCGCATGACATCAAGGGTCAGGGCATCTATGCCTATGTCACGCTGAACGCCGATGAGGAGCCGTCGGAGGCGTTGCGGAAGGAACTCGTGGCGTGGGTCCGCAAGGAGATCGGACCGATCGCCTCGCCGGACGTAATCCAGTGGGCGCCGGCCCTACCGAAGACGCGCAGTGGCAAAATCATGCGGCGGATCTTAAGGAAAATCGCAGCGAACGAGACGGACGGGCTTGGGGATACATCTACCTTGGCCGATCCTGGCGTTGTGACGGAACTGGTGCAAAGCCGCGTCGGGTAGGAAGTTCCTAGTCGCATCAGGCAACAAAAGCGCCTTCTTTACTCCGCCCATGCTCAGGGGCGACGTCTGGTGCCAGAGCTATTCCGAGCCGAATCGGGTGGAGTTGTTGCTGGCGCCCGCTTGCAAAGCGCCACTCCTTTGCTGCGCGACAAGGCTTGGTCATCGGTCCGGCTAGTGAATACGCCTCGAACTATTGGACCCCGTTCGGCAATGGGGTTCACGATGGTCCCCGCGTACGGGAGCCTGAACAGGAATGCGCTCGGCAGGTTGACGTTGCCTGCCGATAGGCTCGAGCAACGTTCGTCAAGAAGGTTATTAACCCTCTGTCAACTTGATTGGCTCAAGGTCGCGCGGTGAAAAGCGTACACCCTCGCCGGACGGTCGCCGATTTTCGTAGGGTGCCGGGCTATCACTTTATCAACGTATCACGCGCGCGGAACAAACGGGTGGTTCAGCGTGTGCTGACCCGGCTTCTGCTCCTTGCCACCCTGGTCGTACCCATAACGGGCCGAACAGAAGACCTTTCCAGCCAAAACCTTAACGCGGCAATGCCGCGTTGCGGCCCACCATCGGACGGTCAAGTCTACTGCCAGTTTGGAGTCCTATACGAGTGCCAGCTAACCGGGCCAAACTCGCTTGATCGGCGGACAGGTTGGCGCTGGAAGGCTGACATTCTGCGAACCTGCGCGGAGCCGGTGCCGACTAACACGGACGACCGCCGCTACCCTTGGGCGCCGGAGGTTATGTGTGAACCGCGGCGACCCGACCATGACGATCTACCGGGTGATCGAGGCGACGTGGGCAGAGCAGGTGAAGGACCACATGACGGGACAATGTATGTCCACCCTGGCGACTGCCTGCAGTTCAACCATTAGTGGCGAGCGCGTCGGCCTCGGAAACCATACACTCGGCTTGCGCCGGCGGTGGCGGGCCATTTGAATACCCTGACCGTAGGGACAGAATCATGTTCACCAGCATCAGGAAGTATAAGGTGAAGCGGGGTTCGATGGAGGAATACGCGCGGCGCGTCCAGGAGGGCTTCGTGCCTCTGACGCGACAAATGCCGGGGTTCAGAGGCTACTATTTGCTGGATGGCGGCCCGGACGTCCTCATTACCATCAGCATGTTCGACAGCGCGGACGAGGCGGTTGCGTCCAATGTGGCGGCGGCGGACTGGGTGAGGAACAACGTTCTCGATCTGACCAAAGGAATGCCGGAGATCATGATCGGCAATGCCCTGATCGCGGAGGTGGGGGAGCGGGACCCTGAGCGGAACCCTCCGGCCTCAAGCAGGCTGCGCACGTGAACCTAGGCTGGTAGGCGAAAATGGCTTCGCAAGGCCACGATCTTCACTAAAAATGGCGGTCAACAGCCCAGGTTCGGTCCAAGCTTTACCTTACATTTTCAACTAGAAGGTTCGCTCTTTTTACTGGGTTTGCAATATTCGCGCCGCGCGGGTCTTGGGACGCGCTCGCAAGTAAGCCGGAGCCGCGGCCGTCTTTCGGTCGCAGGCCCTCACACGAAACAATTTGCACCGCGTCGCAGTCCGCGGCGCGCCCTCAAGAGTGCGTCGTTGTCGCGGTTCGAGCCCGACGTCACGACGCAGCGATCACCAGCCGGCTTGCGGCCCTAGGCCGGCCGATCAGGGGAAGCAGATCGGCGAGGTCGGGGCCGCTATCCTCGCCGGTCAGCGCCAGGCGCAATGGGGTCAGCAGTGCTTCCCCGCTGCATCCGGTTGCCCGCTCCAATGCGCCAATCCAGGTCGTCCACACCGCGTCGTCCCATGGCTCAGGCGGCAGCAGGCAGTCGGCTGCGAGCAGCAGATCCCGCGCTCCGTTTATCACCGGCGGTACGATGGTGCCGGCGACGACGTCCCACCATCCTCGGGCCTCCCTCAAGAGATCCAGCTTGCCGCGCACCGCTTGCCAAAAAACCTCCGTGGCGCCGGCCGGCAAGCGATCAGCGACGGCGGCAAAATCGAGGCCGCTTTGGACACTCCTGTTAAGCGCCAGCATCTTCGGAATATCGAAACAGGAGGTGGCGAGATCAGTCAGCTCGAACTGCCGGGCCAGGTCCTTGACGGGGAGGGGATGGTCCGCGACCGAGCATGGAAGCCGCGATAGCGCTCGGTTCGACTCCGTCGTAGCGAAGGCTTCGCAGAGCCAGGTGCCGGTTCTTCGTCCCCCGGGAGCAGCTGAACCGCTGTCATTGAGTGCGGGTAGGTGGCCGAAGCGGACCGGTTTTCTCCGACCGCCCAGGACCTCGAACAGCTCGATCTGCACGGCGGTGCTGCCTGCGTTGTCCTGACTGCGGATGATGTGGGTGGTGCCGTACGCGATGTCGTCCACCACCCCGGCCAGGATCGGCGTCGGGGTTCCATCGCCGCGCACTAGGATGGGATCAGACACGGCCGACAGCACTGCGCGCTGGGGACCTAGGATCAGGTCGTGCCATTCCAGCGTCCGGCCGGACAGTTTGAACCGCCAGTGCGGGCGCTTGCCGCCAGCCTCGGCGTCATGGCGCTGCTTGCCGGTCAGCGCCAGCATGCCGCGATCGTAGATCGAGGACTTGTTGTGCTTGCGGCGAAACTCCTGTTTGGCTTTCAATTCCTCACTCGGATTCGAAGCAGGGATAGATGAACTGGTCGCGTTTCAGGCGGTCTATCGTTTCCTGATACCGGTCCAATCTGTCGGATTGGCGGAACGATTCGTGCCACTCGATCCCGAACCACCGGAGGTCCTGCACGATCTGATCGGACGCGCCTTGGCGGCACCGTTCCTGATCCAGGTCGTCGAGCCGTAGCAGCATCTCGCCGCCGCTCCGCCTTACGAACAAGTGGTTGGCAAGAGCCACGCGCGCGCCGCTGACGAACAGGCTGCCGATCGGGGTGGGGGCGAACCGGACGCGGATCATTCGTCGTCCTCGATCGGTTCGAAGTCTTCGCGGCGCGGATCGAGCGATCGCCAGTCGCAATCTTGCGGGCTTGCGTGGTTGTCCACAAAATCACCGAGTTCGGTGGCGCTTTTCCAACCACCGTCGCCGGCGTCGATGACCACCGCGTCCTCGCCGAAAGCGAACCATGCTTCCAGCACGTCCTTGGATGACATTCCGGGGGCGCGGCAATGCTCTACCGAGTTCGCGGACGTAACAGCGGGCAAAGGCATTGGCGTGCATCAGAGTGTCGAAGCCGCCGACTTCCTCGGTGATATTGTCCTGGGCGCCCCCGGACAGGTCCAGGATACGGACACGCCAGCCGCCTTCAGGTGCAAAAAGGTCGCTCATGGTTGGGGGAATCTGAGAAGCGCTTGGTTCATTCGCGCAGGTTACGAAGGGATGTGTGGTGAATCAACCGTGGGCGGTGGCAGTTGCTGTAGCGGTGTCGCATTTGCCCCAGTCGACGGTGCGTTGCTAACATGGACGCACAGATGGAGGGTCTACATGCCGCGCCACGAAGAGCAGGCGACGCTCGCATTCGGTGCCGATGAGTTGTTCGCGGTGGTGGCGGATGTGAAGGACTATCCTTTGTTCGTTCCGTGGTGCGGCGGGGCGCGTATTCAACGCGAGGATCAGCAAGAGATTATCGCCGAACTTGTCATTGGGTTCGGGCCGTTCCAGGAAAGCTTCACGAGTCAGGTTATGCTAGACCGGCCGCGACAGGTACTGGTCCGCGCCGTCGAAGGGCCGCTGGAGCATCTGACAAATACGTGGACGTTCTCGCCGGTTAGCGACACGTCCACTCACGTTGACTTCGTCATAGACTTCCAATTCAAAAGTCATCTGCTTGATCATGTTGCCAACGGGATGTTCCACGAGGCGGCAACCCGCATGATGAGTGCCTTCGAGTCGCGGGCGCACCTGGTACACATGATGCGGCGACGGCATGCTGCGCCGCATCCGTCTACATGATGTAGTTCATTGAGGACGTAGTCATTGAGCGGGGCTCGAGACGCGGTCGAAGTTTACTTGTCCTGTACGACCGGTGGGTCGCCGCCACTCGCCGATCAATGATCCCGGGCGGCCCGGGTACCGGCAAGACGACCCTGATGAAAAGCCTGGTCATCAGAATCGTCAACTGCGTGACGAGCAGCGCCGAATTCCGAGGCGCGCATCGTGTAATCCTCGAATATTGGGCGCTAAGGAAGCGATGCGCACCCGCGAGACCCCGAAGGTGCTCGTGCGCTTTGGCGAGCGGCAAGAGGAGGCGTCCTCCTGGTGCTGATGGTCGGCTCTTGCGTAGTCGGCGGGCTGCTTGAGAAAATTGCTATTCCCAAACAGTCCGCAGCTCACGACGTGGCAAGAGGTCCGGGCTCCTGGATCAGACGGACAAGCTCTGCCACGCGGACTGACTATTTGGCCCTGATGCGCTTCCCGATTGATAGGCTGCGAGGGCGAATTGCTCCTGCCAACCGCCACCTGGGCCTGACGGGCCGTCTCCCCAACTCGCGATCGCGGAAGCCGAGATGGTGTTGGTGATGTCGTTGCCGCCGCTTGGCGCGCCGCCGGGAGACGGTGTTTGCCGCTGTGTGCTGCCCGTGGAGGCAACGATCGTCCCCAGGTCCGAAGCGATGCGATCCAGGTTCTGGAACAGCGAGTTGTCATTGGACGACGAGCCGCTCACGGCTGGCGCGGGCGTGCTGCCCGAAGCCGGGGTCGACGCGCTGGTGCTCGTGGCAGCGGACGCGCCACCAGCCAAGCTTGCCATCAGTGATTGAAGATCTGCCAGTAGCGACGCTATGCCACTTCCGCCGACCGTCCCGGCAGTTTCGTCCGGTGACCCGACCGTCTGGGTCGGCGAACCGCTGCCGATAGTCGAACCGTTTCCGACAGTCGAAGCGGCCGGATCGAGACCCCCACCAAAAAGCATCAGCAATAAACTCGTGTTGCTCGACAGCGGCGATGCCGGTACCTGGCGGCGACTGGGCTGACTGCGGTTGGGTCTGGGGCGGCTGTTCCCGCGTTGCTCAACGCCGGCCCGCCACCCTGGCCGGACGGTATCGCGGGCGGCGTCTGAAGCGCGGCAAGCTGCGCCCATCGCTCGTTTTGCCCGATTACAGAACTGATCACCTGCATGCTCCTTACTTGTAACTGGCAGTCGGCGCGGTGCACTATCCGGGCCATCGTTAGCGCATTGAAAATTTGGGGCTACTTACCATCGGGGTCGGCATTTAGTGCCCGCCCACCGGCAGCGATCGGCACAAACGGCCACCCCCGACGACGGATATTCGCGCCACTTAGGAACGCAAGCGGCGCGCGTTATTCCTATTGGCTGCGCGCGCTATCGCTCGCGCAGGCCGGTGCGCGCATGGGGTCTGTTGCATGCCTTTGACCCTATCGGTAACCTCAGCGGCGCTGAATAAGGGGTAGTTTTCTCATGGACATGACGGGCGAGCGGCGCATTCCGGCTCCGCGGCAAACCGTTTGGGAAGCACTCAACGATCCGGAGGTGCTGAAAGTCAGTATTCCCGGCTGCGAGAGCCTGGAAAGACTGGACGACGACCAAATGAAGGCGACCGCCGCAGTCAAGATCGGCCCGATCTCGGCCAGATTCAGTGGCAAGGTGCACCTGACTGACATTGATCCGCCCAACGGCTACCGTATCAGCGGCGAGGGACAGGGCGGCGCCGCCGGCTTCGCCAAGGGCGGTGCGAACGTGGCTCTGGTCGATGACGGGGCCGACACGCTGTTGACCTACCAGGTGAACGCTCAGGTCGGTGGCAAGCTTGCGCAGCTGGGCGCCCGGTTGATCGACGCCAGCGCGAAGCAGATGGCCGACCAGTTTTTTGACCGGTTCAGCCGGCAAGTGCAGGCGATGTCTCCGGGAGCGCCCGTCTCGGTCGCCGCCCTACCCACCGACTTGCAACCGTCGGCGATCTCCGTCTGGTCGCTTATCCCGAATGAGCCGTTCGGACTTCCGATCGCCGCGTGGATCGGCGGCGCGGTGTTCGTCGTCATGGTGCTGCTGATACTAGGAAGCATGCTGTAGTGACGGCACTTCCCGCGACGGTTGCCGACACCGCTAAGCTGCTCGGCGACCACGGCTACATCGCCGATCTGGAGCTGGCGACGACGGTGCATCTGGCGCTGACGATGCAGCGCCCATTGTTTCTCGAAGGCGAGCCCGGCACCGGCAAGACGGAGATTTCCAAGGTCCTCGCCGTGGGCCTGAAGCGCCGCCTGGTCCGATTACAATGTTACGATGGCATGGACCTGTCCGCGGCCGCGTACGAGTGGGACCACGCCCGGCAGTTGATGGCCATCCGCCTAGCGGAGGTCGCCGGGCACACCGACCGTGAAGAAATGTCGAGGGATATTTACACGCGGGAGTTTCTCCAGGCCCGCCCCCTCCTGTCGGCAATCGACCCGGATCTGCCGCCGGCAGTTCTGCTGATCGACGAACTCGACCGGGCAGACGAGCCGTTCGAGGCCTTCCTGCTGGAACTGCTGGCCGACTTCCAGATCACCGTGCCGGAGTTTGGCACCGTCCGGGCGAAGACGCGCCCGGTGGTGATCCTGACGTCGAATCGCACGCGGGAGGTTCACGACGCGATTCGCCGCCGCTGCCTGTATCACTGGGTCGATTACCCCGACGCGACGCGCGAGCGGGCGATCCTGGCCGCGAAGGCGCCAGGTGTTCCCGAAAAGCTGGCGCAACAGGTCGTTGGGTTCGTGCAACGGCTGCGCAGCGAGGAGCTATTCAAGCTTCCCGGCGTGGCCGAGACGATCGACTGGGCGCAGGCGCTGACCTACCTGAACAAGACTGAGCTGACCGCCGGTGACGTGGACGAGACGCTGGGGGTGCTGCTCAAGTATCAGGACGATATCGCCAAGGTCCGCGGCGCCGAGGCCGCGCGGATGGTGACCGAATTGGCAGGCTGAGCTCAGGTCCTCGGCTGCTGCAGCTCACGGCGATGGTAATTCCAGGTGCGATCCGATGGCGCAGTGCGAGCGGAAAGGCAGTGCGCATCGTGACCCCGAGCTGATCTGAAAGCTTCTTAATTTTCGAGGCATTCTATATATTCCGGCGATGCCCTTTGATGTCCATGATTTCCCGGGTGCATCGCGCATGGATCGTGCCGCGACACGCCAGAGCCGTCGCCTCGTCGCAATTTGGCTTTTCACCGTTGCCGCCATGATCATGGTGATGATCGTGTTGGGGGGCATCACCAGGCTGACCGGCTCCGGCCTTTCGATCATGGAGTGGGCGCCGCTTATGGGCGTGCTACCGCCCACGAGCGACGCTGAGTGGTCGAGGTTATTCGATCTGTATCGAACGATCCCTCAATACGCCCTTGTGAACGATGGTTTCGGCCTGGACGGGTTCAAGCACATTTTCTGGCTGGAATGGACGCACCGTTTGTGGGGTCGGCTGATTGGGGTATTCTTCTTGTTGCCGATGCTTCTGCTTTGGGCCACAGCCCGAATCGAGCGTCGTGTGCTGCCTCGCCTGGGGCTGCTGTTCGTTCTTGGCGGGCTGCAAGGGGCGGTTGGCTGGTTCATGGTCGCCTCCGGCTTCCTACCGGACACCACCGCTGTGTCGCCTTATCGCCTGGTCATCCATCTGGCATTGGCCTTGACCCTGTATGCCGCAATTGTCTGGACCGGGTTGTCTGCACTTTATCCGCTTTGCCCCCGGGTGCCGGTCTCGCGGTTGTTGCGTGGTTTGGCGATCGCTTCCCTTGTGATGGTGAGCGCGACCATTGTTGCCGGGGGTTTGACGGCCGGGCTGCACGCCGGCCTGACGTACAATACGTTCCCACTGATGGACGGCCATCTTGTGCCGGCCGATTACACGATGCTGAGCCCGCTGATCCGCAACCTGACTGAGAATGTCGCCGCGGTACAGTTCGACCATCGCCTCCTGGCGACCGTTACCTTGATCCTTGTCGCCACGCTCGTCGGGGTTGGTTGGCGTGCCGGTCTGCCACGCTCATTGATTGGCTGCCTCGCTGTGGCGGCGCTTGGTCAGTATGTCCTTGGGGTGACCACTTTACTTCTGGTGGTGCCGGTGTCTGTCGCGACGCTTCACCAATGCGGCGCGGTTATCCTGCTGACCGTCGTACTGGTCCTGGTGCATCGTCTGTCAAACGCACCACGCCCGCTAACGGAGACGCAGCCGGTGTTCGAGACAACGGTGATATGACGGACACGCTCACGATCTGACCGGAGACCGCGGCCCGGGCGGACCAGAATTTCGGTTGGAATTCAGTAAGTCGGCGGATTTTCCCGATCTGGGCCGGACTATGCGCTAAGCGTGGGCCTTTAAAAGGGGGCCAATCCGGTCGTGCCTAAAGTGGTGGTCAAGGGGAGATGGGCATACCATCTGTGTGTCTACAAACATCGAAGGGATTGCTGCAATGAGCGCCATCGCCGCCACCGATAAGCTGTTTTTTGACCGAGCGGACGCCGCGCTGGATCAGGCGGCTGCGGCCCAGATCATCGAGCAGGCCCTGAGCGGCAGCGATGACGGAGAGCTTTTCCTCGAGTACCGGGAAAGCGAGTTGATCAGCCTCGACGACGGCAACATCCGCTCCGCTAACTTCGACTCCGGTATGGGGTTTGGCCTGCGCGCTGTCGCGGGGGAGGCGACGGGGTATGCCCATTCCGGCGAGATCTCCGAGGAGGCCCTGCGGCGGGCGGCGGCAACGGTATCGACCATTGCTGCGGGGCATTCAGGGACGGTGGCGGAGCCCCCCCGGGCGACAAATGCTCGGCTGTATTCGGATGCCAATCCGTTACGGCTGATGGATTTCTCGGCGCGGACCTCGTTGCTTGGTGAGATAGATAGTTATGCGCGCGGCAAGGATCCGCGCGTCAAGCAGGTGATGGCGTCGATCAGCGGGGAGTGGCAGGCGGTGCAGATCCTGCGGCCAGACGGCACGCGGGTAGCCGATCTTCGGCCGCTGGTCCGGCTGAATGTGTCGCTGGTGGTGGAGCAGGGTGGACGGCGGGAAACCGGTAGCCACGGCACCGGCGGGCGTTTTTCTTACGATTTCGTAACGCAGGAAAGTACGTGGCGGGGCGCCGTGGATGAGGCGCTGCGTCAAGCTCTGGTGAACCTAGACAGCCGTCCGGCGCCGGCCGGTGAGATGCCGGTAGTGCTGGGATCAGGATGGCCGGGTATCCTGCTGCACGAGGCGATCGGCCATGGGTTGGAGGGCGATTTCAATCGTAAGAAGACGTCGGCGTTCGCTGACCTGATGGGCAAGCGAATCGCCTCGCCTGGTGTCACGGTCGTTGACGATGGCACGATGCCGGACCGGCGCGGCAGTTTGACGGTCGATGATGAGGGAACGCCGTCCAACCGAACCGTACTTATCGAAGACGGAATTCTGGTCGGATTCCTTCAAGACCGGCTGAACGCGAGGCTGATGGGCATGCGGGCTACGGGTAATGGGCGCCGGCAATCCCACGCTCATGCTCCGATGCCGCGGATGACCAATACGGTGATGCTTGGCGGGTCGCATACGCCGGCCGAGATGATCTCGTCGGTCAAGCGCGGCTTGTACGCCGTTAATTTTGGCGGTGGCCAAGTCGATATCACGTCCGGGAAGTTCGTCTTCTCGGCGAGCGAGGCTTATCTGATTGAGGACGGAAAGGTCACGGCGCCGGTAAAAGGGGCGACATTGATTGGAAACGGGCCCAATTCACTGACCAAGGTGCAGATGATCGGCAACGACATGGCGCTGGATCCCGGAATCGGGACGTGTGGCAAGAGCGGGCAGGGGGTGCCCGTTGGTGTCGGGCAGCCGACCCTTAAGCTTTCCGGTTTAACGATTGGCGGCACTGACGCCTGACGACTAGATCGTCATTAACGATCGTGATTTCTGAGACTCGGCCGCCCTTGGGTGGCCGAGTTTCTTTTTGCGCCTTATTTGGCGCATATGGCGTGAATGCCATTCCATAAAGCATATAATGTTTCGTACCAAGATACTTATCTCAAATATTCAGCCGGTTGCGTAAGTATAACCGCCCCCAGAAGTTAAATGTTCGAACTAATTATATTTTGGTTCATTAGGCCATCGGGGTGACGATTTGACGTCAAGATAACGTCAAAAAAACGATAATAGATTCTCATCCTGTGAGTATGTCTCCATCAACTGATCGCAAACGGTCTTGCTGAGGCAATCAATGCCTCGGGACAAAGTCACAGAAAGGTCACGCCAATGTCCGGTTTCATCTCCTCCTCCTTCGGTTCTTCGATCGCCACTGGCACGGTCCTGTTTGCCCCGACGCTCGCGACGGCCGATGCGTCAAAGGTGCGGCTGGGTGGGTTTGCCCCGACGCTTGCGACGGTCGATGCGTCCAAGGTTCGGCTGGGTGGGTTTGCTCCGACGCTTGCAACGGTCGATGCGTCGAAGGTGCGGCTGGGTGGGTTTGCCCCGACGCTTGCCACGGTCGATGCGTCGAAGGTGCGGCTGGGTGGGTTTGCTCCGACGCTTGCCACGGTCGATGCGTCGAAGGTGCGGCTGGGTGGGTTTGCTCCGACGCTTGCCACGGTTGATGCGTCGAAGGTGCGGCTGGGTGGGTTTGCTCCGACACTTGCCACGGTTGATGCGTCGAAGGTGCGGCTGGGTGGGTTTGCTCCGACACTTGCCACGGTCGATGCGTCGAAGGTGCGGCTGGGTGGGTTTGCCCCGACGCTTGCCACGGTTGATGCGTCGAAGGTGCGGCTGGGTGGGTTTGCTCCGACGCTTGCCACGGTTGATGCGTCGAAGGTGCGGCTGGGTGGGTTTGCTCCGACGCTTGCCACGGTCGATGCGTCGAAGGTGCGGCTGGGCGGGTTGGCTCCGACGCTTGCCACGGTCGATGCGTCGAAGGTGCGGCTGGGTGGCTTTGCCCCGGCACTTGCCACGGTCGATGCGTCGAAGGTGCGGCTGGGCGGGTTTGCGCCGACGCTTGGCACGGTCGATGCGTCGAAGGTGCGGCTGGGCGGGTTTGCTCCGGCGCTTGCCACGGTCGATGCGTCAAAGGTGCGGCTGGGCGGGTTTGCCCCGGCGCTTGCCACGGTTGATGCGTCGAAGGTGCGGCTGGGTGGGTTTGCTCCGACACTTGCCACGGTCGATGCGTCGAAGGTGCGGCTGGGTGGGTTTGCCCCGGCGCTTGCCACGGTCGATGCGTCGAAGGTGCGGCTGGGTGGCGTTTGCCCGACGCTTGCCACGGTCGATGCGTCGAAGGTGCGGCTGGGCGGGTTTGCGCCGGCGCTCGCGACGGTTGATGCGTCGAAGGTGCGGCTGGGGGGGTTTGCTCCGACACTCGCGACGGCTGATGCGTCGAAGGTGCGGCTGGGCGGATTTGCTCCGACGGTGAACCCCCGTTAAACCTTCTCGGCGAGCGGCCACCGAGCATAAGGTCGCAGACCGCGCCACAATGCCGGTCTGCTTCTCTATTCGCAGCCTGAGGGATCCTTCGTCGTGAATAGCCCGACTCGTTCCAACGCAGCGGACGGCAAGCCGGCCGCGAAACCGAAGCTGGTTACTTTCCATCGCATGATCCCGACCGCCCGGATGCCGCAGCGCGCCGACCGGTCCGCCGCCGGCTCGCTTCCGACGCGCGCTTTCCGATATTGCGAACCCGCTACGTCTGCCGCCGCGTTCGGCTACTATCTGTTCCCGCCGATCGGCTTCTCCGTCCAATGGGACGGGAACGACATCATGTGGACATTCGAAGGCGCCGGCGACTGGTTTCCACTCAATTCCGCCGTCCAGTTCCCCGGCTTCCGGGACTATTTCGACTGCATCGCCCCTGATGAAATCAAGGAATTTTCGCCGCCGTTCCTCGGCGCGCTGCAGGAGCCAGGTCTGATCCAGATTTGGACCGGGTTGGTTGTGCGCACTGCGCCCGGGTGGAGCCTGCTGGTCACGAGCGCCCGCGAATTTGCCTCGCCGCGGCGGCTGGGAGCCGTTCGAGGGCATCATCGAGACCGACCGCTGGTTCGGTCCGCTGATCACCAACCTGCGGCTGACCAAGACCAACGTGCCGATCGATTTCAAGCCGGATTTTCCGCTGTTGCAGGTCCAGCCGATCCCGCGCCACGTTTATGAGGACGCGACGCTTAACAACTACGAAATCGTGCCCGAGCTTGCGCAACTGACGCCTGAGGATTGGGACGACTACTACGACACGGTCGTCCGTCCGAACTCGCAGGTCGTGCGCCCGCGCGGTCAATATGCGGCCGCGGCTCGCAAGCGGCGCAGTGCCGAGGGCGCAACAGATTAAAGCCCGGCAGGAATGCGAACAACGGGCTGGACAGGCAGCGGCTGTTCGGGTGACGAAAGTAACATGTTCAAACGCTGCGGCCTCGGCCGGATTTTCAGCTCGATCTGCTGTGTCGCCGGGCTGTTGACGCCGCTAACGGCGCAGGCCGGGGCCTGTCCCGCGGATCCGGCGATGGCTAAACTTAAGCCTGCCGCATCTTCGAGCGGCGGTCGCGGCTGGATCCGAAGGCGTGATCGTTTCTCTGGGCTCTTCTTCCACTCAGGGCGTTATGGCGTCCGATATCGCACACACTTACCCGGCGATCCTGCAGTCCGCGCTCAACAAGGCGCTGCCGAGCGCACAGTTCGCGGTCATCAACAGGGGGATCGGCGGGCAGGACGCGCCCGAGGAACTGGCCCGCCTCGACGCCGACGCGATCGCCG
>CAVZTH010000007.1:0-84871 GCA_963778125.1 uncultured Alphaproteobacteria bacterium
TGGTGCACGGATAGACCATAGGTTGTGCTCGTCGCGCAGCGGGTTGCAACCGGAGCGGATGGCAAGGTCGACGGTGTGGCGTTACGGTCATTGGCCGTCGCCTGCTGATGAGAACCATGCCATACAAGTTCAACGAAAGCCGCCGCCACAAGATCCCCAAGGCCAAATATCGGGTCACGAACTGGCCGGAATACGACGCGGCGTTGGTCAGGCGCGGCAGCCTGACCGTGTGGATAACCGAAGAGGCCATCGCGGCGTGGCAAGCACCGGCCACCGGCAAGCGGGGCGGTCAGCCGATCTATTCGGCGATTGCCATCGAGACGGGCCTCGCGGTCCGCCTGGTCTTCAATCAACCGCTGCGACAGACCGAAGGTTTGCTGCGCTCGATGGCCGACATCCTCAAGATCGACATCGCCATCCCCGACCATACGACACTGAGCCGCCGCGGTGGCGGTCTGACAATCTTACCGAAGGGAATCGGTCGCACGGAGCCACTGCATCTGCTGGTCGACAGCACCGGCCTGAAGATTTACGGCGAGGGCGAATGGCTTGACCAGAAACATGGCATCCGCTCACGGCGTCGCTGGCGCAAACTGCATCTTGGAGTCGACGCCGACACGCATGAGATCGTCGCGGCGGAATTGACGTCGGATGATGTCGGCGAGATCTCTGAATTGCCAGACCTCCTCGATCAGATCGAGGCCGACGTTGCGTCGATGACGGCAGACGGAGCGTATGATGGCCAGGTCGTCTACGACGCCGTTGCCGAGCGTCACCCGGAAGCGGTGGTGATCATTCCACCACGAATAACATCCGTTGCAGATGAAATGACCGCCACTCAGCGCGACAAGCATCTGACAACCATTGCGGAACACGGACGCATGAGTTGGCAACGAAGCTCGGGCTACAATCGCCGGAGTTTAGTTGAGACGGCGATGTTCCGATACAAGACCGTTATCGGCCGACGACTTCACGCACGGACTCTGCCCAATCAACGGACCGAGGCAAAAGTCGGATGCAACGTGCTCAATCGGATGACAGGTCTCGGCATGCCGGTCTCCGCCCGGATCCGTTGACACGCAAACCGAGACGGGGACCTACGACCGTCGGTCTATTCGCGCACCAAGCTGGTCGACAGCACCGGCCTGAAGATTTACGGCGAGGGCGAATGGCTTGACCAGAAACATGGCATCCGCTCACGGCGTCGCTGGCGCAAACTGCATCTTGAGATCGACGCCGACACGCATGAGATCGTCGCGGCGGAATTGACGTCGGATGATGTCGGCGAGATCTCTGAATTGCGAGACCTCCTCGATGAGATCGAGGCCGACGTTGCGTCGATGACGGCAGACGGAGCGTATGATGGCCAGGTCGTCTACGACGCCGTCGCCGAGCGTCACCCGGAAGCGGTGGTGATCATTCCACCACGAATAACATCCGTTGCAGATGAAATGACCGCGACTCAGCGCGACAAGCATCTGACAACCATTGCGGAACACGGACGCATGAGTTGGCAACGAAGCTCGGGCTACAATCGCCGGAGTTTAGTTGAGAACGGCGATGTTCCGATACAAGACCGTTATCGGCCGACGACTTCCACACACAAACTGTATCCCCAATCAACGGACCGAGGCAAAAGTCGGATGCAACGTGCTCAATCGGATGACAGGTCTCGGCATGCCGGTCTCCGCCCGGATCCGTTGACACGCAAACCGAGACGGGGACCTACGACCGTCGGTCTATTCGCGCACCAACGCGCCGGAAAAGCCGTCAAGTTTCAATGGCTCGGTTTTGGCGTCCCAGCCGGTCGGGCCTGGCCACCATCAGCACATCGTCGGCGTCGATTTGCTCGAAGGGGCTTTGCGAAGCTGAGTGCGGTCAGGCAATGCTCGACACCATTCGGTGATGCGTTACAATTGTGCCCAATGGCCACACAAGTGGGGGCGTCATGGCAATGTATGCAATTAGACGGCATGGACGAACGCCGGATATGCGGGGATTTGCGTTGGTTGCACTTGAGCGTGTGGCGAAGAGCGGCCAATAATGACTTTCCTGACCGAAAAACAAGCAAAGGAGACTATGGCATTCCAAAAACAGGAAGTAAAACGCGACCGGTATCCGCCACTTTCGAAATAGCTGTTGATCGCCTTCGCAATCTGTCTTCTTGCAACACCAGCGGTGGTCGGTCGCGTGGCGTTAGCTAATCCAATATACGCGTCTTCATGACAGTCCCTGGACAGAAGGCGCCTGACAACTTAAGCTTTCGCAGTGCGCTGCACGGGAGTTCTTCGCTCATGCGCCCTAGTGGCAACTTGCTTGCCTGGATCGAGCCCCACGGTGCTGACGCGTTTGTCGCCTCTTTCATTGGTGAGGGAGCCGTGCCTGATATGCGCAGAGGCTTTCGGGGTCGCGTTCCCGCTCAGCACATATGTGCCTCAGCGAACGACGCGCGATATTGGGTTAAAGAGCAGGCGGTTGAATTTGGTTTGCCGGTCAAATGCTTGAGCTATCGGCCAGATGGGTTGCCCGGTTTTTAATAGTGTCAGCATAAGCCCCATTACGGTAAATCGGGCCAAGCGAGGACCGTTTTCCTCATAAACGGTATTTCCGGCGATTTTCGTCTAGTGCCCTGAGTCGCTCAAATTGACGGGTACAGCCGCTTTAGTTTTACACGCGCATCGGCCGTGGTGAACTGCCAGTCGGCTTTGGCGTGTTTTTTGTTCCGTTGAGCCGTCCAGGCGGCGGCTTCTTCAGTCAGCATCGCCTTGTCGGGAATGCGCCGGTCGAGGCACTGACCTGACAGCACACTGAGTTCAGTCTCCGCCATGTTGAGCCAACTGCCGTGTTTGGGCGTGTAATGCCACTCGAACCGCTCGGCGATGCGGCGCGCCTCGGCGGCGGGAAACGCCTCGTACAGTGACGCGGGTTTGTGGGTGCTGAGATTGTCCTGAACGAGCGCGATCTTCGGCGCGTTCGGAAACCACGTGTCGGACACTTCCTTGAGCAGGTGCGCGTAGTCCACGGCGGTGTGGCGATCGGTCACCTCGACGTGGCGCCAGCCTTCCAGAGGTGCGAACAGCATGAATATGTTGGCCGTGCCATTGCGCTCATACTCATAATCGATCCGCGCGGGCCGTCCCGGTTTGGCCGGGATCGGCACTCGGGTTTCGGCGATCAGTTGCTTCGAGGTCTCATCCAGGCAGACGACGGGGCATTCGGGATCGCGCGGCCGGTGATACACGTCCAGCACGTCTTCCATGTTGGCGACGAAAGCGGCGCTGGCCTCAGGCGGAATGACATACTGCTTCTTCAGATGCGGTTTGAGATCGTTTTTTTTAGCGTGCGTCCGATCGTGTTGTCGCTGGCGCGCTCAACGATGTTCAGCTCCACGACGTTGTCCTCCAGCAACCGCAAGGTCCACTTCGCCCGTCCCTTCGGCGGCGGCGAACACATCAGGGCGATCAGTTTCGCCTCGGCCGCGCCGTCGAAGATGCGTGGTCGGGCCGAGTTCGGGGAATGTTTGCGCGCCAGGACAGCCTCGAAACCTTCTTCGACCAGCCGCTGGCGGGTGCGGTAGATCGTCGCGGGGCTGACATCCAGAGCTTTCACGATGCGGCTGTCGCTCCAGCCCTCGCCCGCCTCGGAAACGTCGGCCTTGAGCAGAATCCGCGCCTTCAGGACCTGGGCGGCGGGGTGCTTGCCTTTGCTGATCAGGGCTTCGAGCGTCTGTCTTTCTTCTGCGCTCAGACGCACCACATATTTTTTGACCGCAGCCTCTGACATGACCCGATTCCCTCCCGCCGTGGATGATGTTGCGAGAGAGTCACGGAAACCTGTCAGGATCAAGCACGCAGGGCACTAGGACAACTGCACCATGGATGGCTGCTGACGATCAATTCATGCGCAGCTGGTTCGGGAATTGAATTACGAGTATGACCTAAACGGGAAGGACCTGCTCCAGGATCCCTCCTCTACGCCAGTGGACCGTAGCCATCGGAGGGTTCGGCGCGACAGCAAGAGGATAAGCGGTTCGTATGTGAAGCGATTTGTCGGGGGTCTTCATCGGCGTCCTCGGCAGGCACAATGCCGACCGAGAACTTGGTTGCAGGCCTATCATCTGGGCCGTAGAGCGCGACAGTCGCGAGGGGCCAGCCGCGGAACCCCTTCTTGGCCTTCTTGTCCAATCTCTTGCGGGCGCGCTCGATCACGATCGCCTCGATCCTTTACAGGACGGACTTACTGGATTTGCGGCCCGTTGATATCATAGCTTTTTCCGGCGTCCAATATCTTACCCACTCGAAGGTCTGCCACGCAGATCGCTATAGGTCAGCCCCTCAGTGAAGTGGTAAAACAACCCCGCAACACATCGGAGGTAAACTCGCGTGAGCGTAGTAAGCATTCTGAGTGGAGGCGACGAGCCTACCCCATTGGCTTTCGCTGAGTTGGTGGATCATGGCTCAGGGAAGACTGCCCTTGGAGCAGCACCTTGGATCAGGATCACGAACATTAGCCCGATCGGTCAGCCTGTGCCCCTCCGACTTGTCGGCACTAGATACCATCTTCATATTCAGGATATCGGCTTAACATTTGTAGAGTGCATGGCGAAGGCCCTCACCGATCCGGTCACCTTCCTAGCAACAGATATCGTTGATAAAAAGGGCAATTCTGTCATCGAATAACTCAATATTTATGGAAAGTCGCGATGTGATACGTCAGTCCTTTTTTCTTGCCTGATTGGGAGGGAAAACGGCCCCGGAGGGCGGTGGCGTAGCGCTTGATAAACCCTTGTCAATCGGAGGAAGGAGAGAAATTTGCCTACTGATCGCATTAAGCATCCCCTCATGCACCATGTCCTCCACATGCGGGGACACCATAGGAACGCCCGACGCCGGGACGCCGCCCTCGCTGCTAAGTAATGATTCTGGCCTGACGGTCAATTTCGGCATCTAAATCGTCCGCGACCTGCGCAAGCCGCTGTCCCTCGGATCGTCCGGGATTGCCCTTGCGAGACGCCGGAGCCTGACCGAGTCGGATGTCATGCTTCCTGATCGGGCCGGCAGCCTAGGCCCCTTCCCGCCGCTTGACGCCCCTCCTGGCGAAGAACGCGGCAATCGCCGCATCGGGGGCCATGACCGGGTCTGGACGAATCCGTGTGAAGCATCGAAGGTGATAGCCACCAACCCACTCCCCTTGGCGTTGAAGTCTTGTCGTCGCGCCAGTGCGCGGCACAAGGAGGAAGTGTCAATGCTGAACAAGACGTGGGCTTTTGCCTTAGCGCTCGCCCTGGCGGCAGCGCCGGTCTCATCGTTGCTAGCTGCTGGAGGCACCCCCTCTGGCGAGAATGCGACCGCCGGAACGGCTGCTGCAAATGCCAGTACACCGGCGGCGAAGATGGACCCCGCCGGGGCGAAGCCTTCTTCGCCCAACGCGGGCGACCCCGCGGCATCTAAGACTGGCTCGACCCGAACAGACGAGACCCGGGAGCCGGTAAACAACAAGTAAGCTGAACTTGGTCGGGAGGGCGAGTATCCTGTCAGGAATGCGGTCCCGCACCGACCGACTACCACGGGCGCTTACCGCGTTCCTGCGCCAGCCGGTTGATTTCTGTAGCATGCTGGCGAGCAGGCTGCGCAACGTCCGCCAGCGCCCGGTGAGCTCTGGGAGCAGGTTCTCGCCGAGATGGCGAGCCGCGGCGTGAAAACCGGCCCCATGAGCTATTCCGGCTGGAATGATGGCGATCCGGGCCTCACGCGGGCGATCTGGTGCCTAATCCACCACCTTGCGGCCCGGCAGGTCGTCGAAACTGGCGTCGCGCACGGCGTGACCTCACGATTTGTGCTGGAGGCTCTCCAGCGCAATGACGGCGGGCGTCTGTGGAGTATCGACGTGCCGCCGTTGCTGCAGCCGGAATTCCACCAGGAAATCGGCGTTGCCGTGCCGGAGTCACCGAGCAATTTAAAACCGCGGCCGGTGTCGTCGCTTTCTTGGTGGCTCCGGCTTTTCTTCCGTCTCCGCCATGATGTGCTTCGGGTTGATGACAGGGGTGGGTTCGGGTTCAGGGTCCCGTGCCGTCCGACGCCGTGCGGATCGCCGCAGAGCAGGTGCTGCCGCGGGAATCGGCGTGGCCACCACCTCGGTAATCGGCATCGCCAGCATGGCGTTATCGTCAGCTGTATCCGGTTCATCCCGTTCGGCGGCCGCTTTCCCCGTCCGGCCTGCGGACAGGCCCAGCCCATTGAGCATCGTGGTGCTCAAGGCATCGGCCATGCGCTGGCTCCCTGACCGCAAGATGTCCCCGTCGTGGAGTAGCGCGTCCAGGACCGCCGCCACGACGATCTGCGTGCTGGCACGCACGGTGCGCTCGGCATGGCGGGTATCGCTCGCCCGATGGGCGAGCAGGACCACGGCACAGTCTGCCAAGGCGCGACGGTAGCCCACCAAGGGCGCAAGGGTTCCACGGTCGAGATGGCCGCGCTTGAGCGCGGCGCGGACAATGCCCGCCCCTTCGCGTCGGACGCGTCAGCTACCACGCGCCCTTCCCGCGGCAGCGCCCGCGTCACGAATGATTCTGGCGTTGTGCGGCTCGCCAGGGCGTGAGCCGCGGAATCCAGCGCGGGACGTTGGCCCGGAAATCCTCGGTACTCCGTTCCGAACCTATGAACGAGCGCCGGCTCCTCGTACCCCACGACAAACGCGTGGAAGGCGAGCCACACCAACACACCGTACAGAAGAAGGCGCTGGTCGCCGAACAAGGCCGCTTGGCCCAGAATGACGGCGACAAGGGCAACGTAAATAGGATTGCGCACGTAGCGATAAAGACCCGTCACCACGAGGTTCTGCGTCGGTGCGATCGGCGCCGGCGTGCCCAATCCTTGCAGCGCAAAGCGTGCAAACGAGTCGACAAGCCCGGGTAGACCGGCGACGATCAACAGGATCCCGACGGCACGCGTCGCCTCGAGATCGAAGAAGGGCGGCCGAAACTCCCAATGCGTAATCCACCATGGAACGAGCCCCGCCACCGAGCTGGGCGCAACCGCAAAGAAGACGCGTTGGTGCACGGATAGACCATAGGTTGTGCTCGTCGCGCAGCGGGTTGCAACCGGAGCGGATGGCAAGGTCGACGGTGTGGCGTTACGGTCATTGGCCGTCGCCTGCTGATGAGAACCATGCCATACAAGTTCAACGAAAGCCGCCGCCACAAGATCCCCAAGGCCAAATATCGGGTCACGAACTGGCCGGAATACGACGCGGCGTTGGTCAGGCGCGGCAGCCTGACCGTGTGGATAACCGAAGAGGCCATCGCGGCGTGGCAAGCACCGGCCACCGGCAAGCGGGGCGGTCAGCCGATCTATTCGGCGATTGCCATCGAGACGGGCCTCGCGGTCCGCCTGGTCTTCAATCAACCGCTGCGACAGACCGAAGGTTTGCTGCGCTCGATGGCCGACATCCTCAAGATCGACATCGCCATCCCCGACCATACGACACTGAGCCGCCGCGGTGGCGGTCTGACAATCTTACCGAAGGGAATCGGTCGCACGGAGCCACTGCATCTGCTGGTCGACAGCACCGGCCTGAAGATTTACGGCGAGGGCGAATGGCTTGACCAGAAACATGGCATCCGCTCACGGCGTCGCTGGCGCAAACTGCATCTTGGAGTTGACGCCGACACGCATGAGATCGTCGCGGCGGAATTGACGTCGGATGATGTCGGCGAGATCTCTGAATTGCCAGACCTCCTCGATCAGATCGAGGCCGACGTTGCGTCGATGACGGCAGACGGAGCGTATGATGGCCAGGTCGTCTACGACGCCGTTGCCGAGCGTCACCCGGAAGCGGTGGTGATCATTCCACCACGAATAACATCCGTTGCAGATGAAATGACCGCCACTCAGCGCGACAAGCATCTGACAACCATTGCGGAACACGGACGCATGAGTTGGCAACGAAGCTCGGGCTACAATCGCCGGAGTTTAGTTGAGACGGCGATGTTCCGATACAAGACCGTTATCGGCCGACGACTTCACGCACGGACTCTGCCCAATCAACGGACCGAGGCAAAAGTCGGATGCAACGTGCTCAATCGGATGACAGGTCTCGGCATGCCGGTCTCCGCCCGGATCCGTTGACACGCAAACCGAGACGGGGACCTACGACCGTCGGTCTATTCGCGCACCAACGCGGCGTTCAACGGGATCTCACGTGCCTTTAGCCCTGTGCCCTCGCCGACACGTATACTGCCGGAGCGCGCATTCACCGTGACGTCGGACAGCCGCAGGGCGGCCAGTTCGCCAACGCGTAATCCTGTCTGCAGGATCAGTTGCACCATCGCGTAATTCCGCGCGGCCAAGCCGTGCGAAGACGTTCCCGCGGCGCGCAGCAGCGCCTGGGTCTCGCTCTCGGTCAGGCTATCAGGCCGTCGGTCGCGGATGGTTCGCATGGGCGCGACATGACCCATGGTGTCAGCCTCGAGTTCACCTGTCCCACAGGCCCACCGGCCAAGGCGGCGCAGCGCCTCCAACCGGCGATTGATCGTCGCAGGCCGCTGATCCGCGGCAATCATATACCGACGATAGGCGGCCAGCACGTGTTCCGTCAGCATGCCGAGGGTAAACGGACCGTCATGTCTTGCGCCATGCCAGCCGAGGAAGTGACGCAGGTCGTAGCGATAGCCGCGCACGGTCGCGGAAGCCAGGCCGTCATCCGCCAAGCTGGCCAGGAACGGGGCCATCCAGCCTGGTTCAACCGTAGCGGCAGTTTCCGGGGGCCGTATTGGGCGTAAAGTCACACCCCACGGTAGACCCCATGGTTGGCGCGTGCAATACGGCGTCTCAAAAATCTATCTCCGTTACCCTACGTATTGGGCGCAATGATTGCACGAAATAAAGGGCCTGTTCGTGCCGGTAGAAGAATGGATTCTAGGAATTATAGCATTTCAGTAGGAATGCCCTCCGAATCAGCCACCACTAGCGTACATTATCGCACAGATGGGCCTTCCACCCCAATATCCGTCGGACGTCATCGCCCTCGTGGTGCTCTGGCGGCTGCGCTACAAACTCAGCCTGCGCGACCGGTTCTGTCGAGGCTACGACGAATTGCGTAACCTCCTCCGTCCCCGCTCACGTCCACATCAACAAACTTCCGCCAACACCCGCAGGCTACAATTCCTCCGCCGCACTGCGACCGTAATGAGCGTGTTGCAAGCCGCCTAATCGCACGTGCCCGCCCATTCGACCTCAGGCTACACTTGCTGGCGCGAATCCTGGCAGAACCACCTCTGATCCGTGCAACAACGCCCCTCGCGTCACGTCGGTCGATACCCTCGGCCTGCCGATCAAGTGTCAGGCGATGCACGACTGTCAACATGTAGTCGTCGGGAGTGTAGCCGGAGTTGTTTCGACGTTGGTGATCATGTGAGGTGTTTCGAGGTCACATGTCTCGGTAAGATGCGTTTGTATCCCGCCCAAGAGGTATTCTCGTTTCTTGCCATGGCGAGTTCTCAGGGTCATAATCATAGGGAGACCAGATTTGCTCGGCGGCTGCCGGCATCTCCTGGACCGTGCCCCACCGGAGCTGCCCCGTTTTCCTTGAAGTACTGCGCACTCCAGACCTCGCGGAGAACGTGGATGGCTGGCCACTGCGCAAGCCACGGCTGTCTACTGCGGGGCGATCGCAACCAACGGTTGATCACCGTCAGCGTCGACGGCGGCGATTAGTCTAATTCGAGGCTTTTGGCAGGCGATAGTGCTCCACGTGGCGGTTGTAACGTTCACCAACGCGACGGCGCCAGGGCTTGCAGCCAGTCCGGTGCAACCTCGGCGAGCTGGTTCAATGCCGCGCGTAAGGTCCTCCCCCACATGTTCCAGCCGGTTGAGCCAGCGCACTGCCGCCAACACGTGCGTAGAGTTGGTACGCTGGCGACCTCTCGCCTTCACCAAACCTTGGTCGCGCAAGTGCTGCAGGAAGGCGTCAAGCAGCATTCGTTTCGCCGCCCTTGATCAAACGCGAGCGGAATTCCCTGAGCACGGTATGGTCGAAGCCAGGATCAACCAGCGAGAGGCCAGGAGGTGCTTCCAGTCGATCGCCCTCGCACAGCATCGGCAGCCTGACGATTGGCCAGCCTCCGGACGAATTGCAACACCTTTGATGAGCCGGCAGCGCCGGGGCCTCGGCGAATTGACCACGGCGAAGGAAGGGCGACGAACTGGGCGTCGTGATAGACCGGACGGAATGCCCCAGCGATGTGCCCAGACAGAGAATGCCGTTCGGGAACCCGGCGCGAGCCACGCGGCGGGTCCCATCTGGCACGAGCGGAGGATCTTGCGGATGATCATGGCAAAAACGGCCATAGATAGCTTCTGCCGGCCTAAGGTGGTCGCCTTGCGCTGGATCTACGCCAGGTTGTTAACAGTTGGTTAACCTGTATGTCCGATAAGTGCACCGGAGGTGGTTGGAACTCCCTAACTGAATCACCTAAACCGGGGATAGAATGACACCCATTGCAACTGCCCTAGTCCCGTGACCGGCCTTGAAACTTCGCCTGGGCGTGCTCCTGCTCCATGCACCATCATCAAAGTGACCTCCGCTGCCGTGCAATTTGTGATACTCGCTAAAGGCAAGATCAATCAAGTCGCTGCTAAATCGACCCGTAGGATACGTAAGTGATGTTCGGCAATGGGTAAAAAAGTCTACCTGACAGCTACTTTTGCTCTGCGCCCGTCGCGTCGTAAGGCTGCAGCGCTGGAACGAGTGCGCGCGATGGCCGAAACCGTATTTTGGCAGGTCGTTGATGCGGCGCGAGAACCGGCTGACATCATCGCATCGGATCAAGCCAACAGGACGCGGCGAGCGGCATGGAACGCTGAACAGAAGCGTCTTTCGAACCAGGTCATAGTTGCAAGTGGTAAGGTGAACCTCGCGGAACCCGTCGTGGAAGGCCTCGTTCGCGACGTGACCTCGGCCATCGGCAGCTATATCCAGTTGAGGATCAACGAACGGGCCGCCGAGTGGCCGAAGCGGCGTCTACTAGTCAAACCGGCGTATGAGGCGGCACTTAATGCAGTCGCTACTTCTACTACAGAAGAACAGGAGCGCCTCGCGCACGATGAGATGGCGCGAGCCAGAAGGGATCCTGCTCTGCGCCCGCTGATCCTGGCCCGCGCCCGCGATGCTATGCTTGTACGGACCGCCGGGTTGGGCGCCATCGCGGTTGTGCTCAATGTGCTTCGAGCCAGCAATTCAACCGCGCGGCAGGCTATGATCCATCCTGGCATCGAGGCAGCTTCGCAACAGCCCTTCAGCGGAGGCGTCTCAAAGTGCAAGATCGTCGTGCCAGTGGCTTGTTCGAAATGGCACGAGCAAATGTTCTTGCGCGGCGACGCCACGCTTCGATCCAGCGTCATTGTTCGGCGAGGAGACCGTTGGTTCCTCGACGCACAATTCGAGTTACCTGGGCGAACGTCGCGCCAAACAGGCGCCCGCATTGGAGTCGACCGCGGCGCCGAGCATCCGGTCACCATAGCTGCGGTGCGTCTGGACGGATCCGTTATGGCGGTCTCCGACCCGCTAGGCAAGCAAATAGCTGACACCATCGTCAAGGTAGAAGAGCAGAGATCGAGGGAGCAGCACAGACGGGCGATCAGCTCACAACGCTACATTACCCATACAGATCAATTACTCCACAAACTTGCCAATCGCGTCGTCGCCGAGGCACGTTGCCTAGGCGCAGCGGTCGTGATGGAGGATCGCAGCCAGGACAAGGCTAGAATCATTACGCCACGGAAGCCCTCTGGCACCGCGCGCTCCCTACATCACATACTGAAACGAGCTCAGCTAGGCAAGTTGGAGAAAATCCTAGCCTACAAGCTACTCCGCGTCGGACTCCCGCCGCCGCGCTCGGTGGCCGGCGGCGGTCTTCGAAACTTATGCCCCGCCTGCGGCGATCACACTTCAGGGAACTGGAAGAGTGCCGTGTTCCGTTGTACTGTATGCAGCTTTACGGGCCAAAGCAAACAAGTCTGCGCGGTCAATATCGCCCGGCGTGGTGTTGCATTAGTTGGCATTCAGCGTGGGGACAAGTTGGCTCCGCGTGAAAAAGATATCGTCGCGCGACTTAGAGTGCGCGACGATGGTGGGATTGGGCCATTGGTGGTTAGTCTGCCGTTGGGTTCGTTGCATCCCACGCTGCTGTCGCTGGGGCGGCCTTGCCTACCCCCGCAACGGCGCAAAATGGCACCCTCTCGCGGGCAAAACGCGCGCAAGCGCGTAGTGGCAGAGCCGCCTGCGTCATTTCGGAAGTAGGGAGTGGCGAGGAACTGTTCTTATGGTCAAACGCAACTCCCTAAGGAGCCTTCCGCATGAAGGGCGCCGCAACCCCTCAAGTCCGCCCAACTTGCAGAGTGGACTTGCATTTTTTGGCATGAAGTGCCATCTTCCCTCACTCTCCGTCGACCGTCCAGAGATCTGGGGCCACTCCGCTTTGGCGAAGGTCAGGTTGGCGGGGAGATCCGGTCAAATCGATGCCCAAAACCAGCGCCGAGCATTCCGTTGTAGACCGCGCAACGAACTTGGGGCCGCGGTCGACACTCTTCGCGATATTAGCTCGTCCCCTGGTCGTGGCCGGCGGCGTCGCAGGTGATCGGCGAAACTCGCGCCGAATTTCTTGCACCAGCGCCGCACCGTTTCGCAGGAGACGACGATGCCGCGCTCAGCCAGGATCAGCTCGACATCGCGCAGGCTGAGGCTGAATAAGTGGTACAGCCAGACGGCATGGCTGATGATCTCGGCTAGGAACCGATGACGATAGTGGGGGTGGGGTGACGGCTTCGTACCCGTCATTCTCGCCCAGCGCCTGGGCGGCTGCCAGGTCCGGTTACCGTGACATTGCCCCCCGGGCGATTCGCCAGGCCTACATCAAGGTCCACGGACAGAGAGACGCATCCTCTATTTATAAGCGGCCGCCAGCTGATCGGCTCAGTACCTTCCAGCGCAAACAATGCACCAGGATGGCCAGTGGATGCGGCGCGCAT
This sequence comes from uncultured Alphaproteobacteria bacterium, assembly GCA_963778125.1. Classification (GTDB taxonomy): domain Bacteria; phylum Pseudomonadota; class Alphaproteobacteria; order Acetobacterales; family Acetobacteraceae; genus Rhodopila. The sequence continues at coordinate 13,026 of CAVZTH010000007.1, forward strand.
GAACAGCGCTATCGCACCTTCCGGGTCCGGCGGGCCGCCACGACCGTTGATTAGCATCTCGCCGGCTGCAACCTCAGCATCGGCGTGGTGTAAATCAGCGGCTCGCAGGAACCATACACGCGCCGCTCGCGGGTCTGGCGGACCTCCGCGTCCTTGCGCTCGCATGCGGCCACACCAATACTGTGCGACAGGTATAGTTACCGCCGCTCGTTCAAACCACGCCAACGCTTGGGTATCGTCGCGGGGTGTCCCAATGCCCTCGGCAAGACATAGACCGAGGTCAAAAGCTGCAGCCGGGTCGCCCGCTTGAGCCTGCTCCCGGAACCAGCGGTAGGTGGTCTGTCGATCTACCTCCGGGGCTTGACCCGACAGTGCCAGCCGCGCCAGATCGTTCCCTGCCTCGGTCTCGCCGCCAGCGATTGCGAGACGCAACCAGCGAATAGCCTCCTCCAGGTCCGGGGTGAGCCCTGCATCCCCCAAAAGTAGATGTCCCAATGCCTTCGCTGCGCCCGCATGCCCGGCCTCCGCGGCACGACGGAGCCACATTGCGGCCTCGACGAGATTTGGTGACAGTTCGCCAGGGCAGGCATAGAGGTCGCCAACGATTGCCGCCGCCTGCGGCTCACCCGCAAGCGCCGCGCGGCGCAGCCATGACTCGCCATTGAACGGGTCCGCCTCAACGCCGCGCCCACTCAGTAATGCTATGCCGTAGCGCAATTGTGCCGACCCGTGTCCCAACCCTGCGGCGATACGATAGTGCTCGGCAGCAGCCTGGAAATCCTGGATCCCGGCTGCTCCGCTTTCGGCGATCACACCCAACATGAATTGCGCTGTGGGCATGCCGGCAGCTGACGCTTTCTCCAACAGCTCGCGCGCCTCGAGTGTCGCGTCTAAGGTATTGCGGCGCAGCAGAACCAGTGCCCACCCCAATTGACCTTTTGCACATCCCGCCTCAGCCGAATGCCGATAACATTGTTCTCCTCGTTCACAGTCGCGCAACTCTACAGGTCCGCTGGTCAAGACATAACCAAGGATGGCCTGTGCCTCTGCCGATCCGAGCGCCGCAGCTTGTTCTGCCCAATACAGAGCGACGCGGTATTCGGGGCGCTGGTCGACAATGGTTGAGACGACCTCGAAGAGGCCCATATAGGCAGTGTAGCACTTCCCTTGCAGGGCAAGAGAGGCAAGCAAGGCCTGCGCCTCGACTTCGTCGGCCTCGGCGGCGCGGGCAAGCCAGCGGAGTGCCGTAGAGAGCGAGGATGGCACGCCTTGGCCCAACAAATAGGCCCGTCCCACTTGGCACCACGCTGCGGGTAGGCCTGTCTTTGCAGCCTTTACCAACAGGCGGAAAGCGGCTTGGTAGGTTGCCTGCCCCGACAATTGGTGGGCACAAGTCAATTGCGCTGCCGGCGAGCCCATCGTTGCAAGAATGTGACTGCCGAGGTAATTAAGCCGAAACCCAATGGTCTCCGGCAACCACAGCCATAGCCAACGATACCGGAAGCCCGAATTCTTTTTCATTTGCCTCATGCCCTAACCAGGCGTCGCTGCCGTGGGTTGGAGCCATTTTGGCTGTCTGAAATCCGCAGCGATTATCCCAAAACATCCCTAACCAATCGTAAATGACCTCGCTGGATACGTTGGGGGACCGTCCGGAGAAATGGCATTCACGCGAATGCCTTTCTCGTGTTCCGCGACAGTTGGATGGCCGGTTAGCGATGGGACCGCAAAGTTGGGGGTTACGCTGGCTGTGACAACGAATATTGGGTTCTCCCGCACTTTCCGTGCTGTCGTTGCGTTATGTGGCGTGCAGTACACGAGCGCGGAGCAGGCCGAAGCCGGCGCGGCCATACATCGTTCGTTTCAACATCTTGAGCCGGTTTATTTGGCCTTCCGCGGGGCTCGTGGTCCAAGGAAGGTCGAGCGCCGCCTGTACGGCACTGATATCTCGGCGCAGACTGGTAACAAACGAACCGAGCGCCGTGCCAGCCGCCTCGTCGAGCACTTTATCCAGGGCCTCCTTGCTCTTGCGGCGCAGGACGGCGTTGAGCCGCTTCGCTGCGGTGACGCATTCGGCAAGTCCAGGCACCTGTAACAAAAGGCGTGAGACAAAGTTCTGTTCCGTTTGCGGCAGGGTATCGTCGGTCATCAGTTGGCGTGCAATCTGGCGGGCAGACGCAGGTTCACCTCTGATGACAGGTCTTTGCGGTGCGCTCGCGGCCTGGGATTCGCCCTTACGCCGTCGCCCGGCCCACTGCCGCACGGTTCCAGGCCTGCCTGCAAAGCCGAGTGTGACAAGTTCGCGCCAGAGTTGAGCCGCGTTGTGGCAGCCTTCAGTCCAACGGCGATCGAGATGATCGTGGTAGGGCGCGAGACCACCATGCCGCCGAGGTTTGCGCCACAGAGGGGCTCCGCCGGCTCGCAGCCAGCGGCGGACCGTTTTGCGTTCAGCCCCGACAAAGGCCGCAATGCGCTTCAGCGACGCGCCGGCCGTTTTCAACCTTGCGGCCTCCTCATAGCGCGCTTGCCGGCGCGCATAGGCAGTCCGGCTGCGCTGCTCGACCGCCGTCGGTTTGGCGCCGTCGGGAGGGGTTGGAGGCAGGTTGGCCACCGGCACGACCGCCTCTTCCGCGATCTGCTTGGCAACCCGTCGAACCTCAACATGCTGACGATCGACGACGGTCCGAACGGCATCACCGAGATTGCGCAACAGGTGCCAACGATCAGCGACTTGAACCGCGGCCGGCGCCCCTTGGCGGATACCATCGGCGTAAGCGCCGGCGCGGTCGCGCGCGACAATCTCCACACCGGGGTGCTCGCGAAGCCAGGTGGCCAACGTTTCGGCTTGCCGATCGGGCAACAAGTCTACAACTTCATTGAGCTCCAGATCGACCAAAATGGTTCCGTAGCGATGCCCGCGACGCCACGCCCAATCATCGACAGCCAGTACCTCGCGGTGTGGTTGCCGGGATCTCGCCGGCGGTCGAAGCGGCCATCCGCAGCAGCGTGTCGGCGCTGATCGGCACGGCAACACGCTCCGCGAGGCGGGTTCCAGCTTCCCCGCCAAGGGACAGCCCCAGGTAGCGTTGTAGATCGCCGAGCCGCTTGGTTCGGCGGCCGTAAGCCAAGGCATCTTCGAGACGCTCGGCAAAGGTCTTGCGGGCACAGGCGACGTTGAGACATCGGAACCGCCGGGCAGACACGAGGATCATCACCGTCCGTCCGTGCGAGGGCAGATCACGAAGCTTTCGCAGGTAGTTGCTGTGGACGCGCCAGGAGGCTGATCCACATGTCGGGCATTCCGCTATACACCGGCACGGACCGGCCTCAATGGTCACATGATCAGCGGCCGGCAGCACCCGCAGGGGCACCGTCAAGTTGAGCGGCCTCTGGCTTGGCAAATCATCCGTGGTCGGATATCGGCCGTCGATGACGACGTTCCGAGACCCTCTGTATACAGGCTATCGCTACCCGGCTGATCTCATAAGCTACGCGGTCTGGCTCTACTTTCGGTTCCCGTTGAGCTTGCGCATGGTCGAGGAGATGCTGGCGGCCCGCGGCGTCTCGGTCACCTACGAGACGATCCGGCAGTGGGGCCTAAAATTCGGTCGCGAATTCGCCAACCGGATCCGTCGGCGAGCCCCCTGCCGCGGCGACAAATGGCACCTCGATGAGGTCGTCGTCACGATCGCCGGCACGAAGCACTGGCTCTGGCGCGCGGTTGACCAGGAGGGCTTCGTTCTCGACGTTCTGGTCCAGAGCCGGCGCGACAAGAAGGCCGCCAAACGCCTGCTCCGCAAGCTTTTGAAACGGCAGCTGCGAGCGCCTCGTGTGCTGATCACCGACAAACTGCGCAGCTACGCTGCCGCCAAGCGGGAGATCATGCCCGGCGTCGAGCACCGCCAGCATAAAGGCCTCAACAATCGGGCCGAGAATTCGCACCAACCGACGCGACGACGAGAGCGGATCATGAAACGCTTCAAATCGCCACGGCAGGTGCAGCGATTTCTTTCCATCCATGATCAGATCGCCAACGTTTTCACCCGCCACCCCAACCAAGACACTGCCGCCAAATTCCATTCCGCCCGTAGTCAAGCCTTCTCAGCGTGGGCCGAGATCACTGGTGTGGCGATGGCCGCGTAATCATCCCTGTCGACCGGTCGCCAATCAACCGATCGCGTCTCTCGCAATTGCATCGACGACAAGTTGACGGTGCCCAGCGGCGATCATCGCGCCTTGACCACCTCCGATGTCCACGACACGACCGAACGCCGAGAAGTTGTAAGCTGACACAATAGCCTCGACGACGCCGCGAGAGCCGCCGGTCATGGCGCGGTCAAAGATCACCGCTTCCTCAGGATGTTCGACGAGGTAATCCCAGAGGCCAACGCCATGGACGTGGCGGTAGGCGTTCTCGCCGGTCCGCACACTGTGCGAAAGCGAGCCCCAGGCCTGCCACTGATGAGGACGCCCGACAAATGACGCCCAGGCCGCCATTGGCCGCTCTGCATCCGAGCGGAGGCATTCGCCAAGCGGCGTGAGAGAGAACCGCTTTTCGTCGTCCTCATGGAATACGCCGGCCGCTGCGAGTGCCCGGAGCACGCGGTATAGAGCTCCTGCGTGGGAGTTGGTCGCGACTGCGAGGTCGGAGGCCGAGGCTGCTCCGTCCTTGATTATGTCAGCAATTCCGAGTGTCGCGGCAACGTGGATCGCCTGCGAGACGCGGTAGCCAGTGACCAACAGCACTAGTTCGGCAGCAGGGTTTGACGAGGTCATTGCCGCTCCAGAAAAACCAAGGGTATGCACGTTGGCAGGAACCTCGTTACCTGTATACCAGTGGGTCATGGAGACGATTACGAACCAAAATCAGAGCATTGGAATCTCAGGGCTGTTTTGGTGCAGAACCTTGGTGCACAAAACCCTCGATGTCGCTAGACGATAGAATCTGACACTTGATACGATCCACTAGAAGACCCGGATCTTCGAAGAGCTGCGCGCGTTGACCAGGAAGAAGCCATCGCGCTAAATTGCAGCCACAACGGGGGCAGCCACCCCCACGCGGGAAGGGCCGTGCCCATAGACGACTGCCATGGAGCGTAGGCGATAGGAAGATTGGCTGCAGTTGGGTCAGAAGTGAAGGCGCGCACACTCGAATTGCGGACTGAGCTAAAGATGTAAATTTGCATAGCTTGTTGTCGGACAGGAGAAGGCGACCGCCCCTGCAACTGAGGCCTCTTTGTTCCGGTCATCTTTGCCATCCGATGCCAAAGTCGTCCTCAGCCACCAATATCGCGGTCATGGGTTCACCAGGTTGGGGCATGGATGGTATACCGTTCCGACCAACCCACCAAGTCGTGCTCTGCCTAAACTGAGCGGGAGCAGCTGGCCACCCCCGGTACCGCATAAGGCGATTTTATGGAAAGTCCGTGGAAGGGAACGGCCGCCCTTCTTTACTCGAAGATATGATGAAGGCAGATGCCGCACTAAGCGAGCTTTGGAAGAAGACATTTAGCATCCCGTTCCCTCTGCTATAATGGGTATGTGAAGCATTCGCCGCTGCGCCGCTTTCCCCTTTCTTAAGTCGCTTTTCGCGCTCGGTATTCAGAAATTTGGTGCGGAAGATTGTGGTTCTGCCGGATTCGCGCCAGCAAGTGTAGCCTGAGGTCGAATGGGCGGGCACGTGCGATTAGGCGGCTTGCAACACGCTCATTACGGTCGCAGTGCGGCGGAGGAATTGTAGCCTGCGGGTGTTGGCGGAAGTTTGTTGATGTGGACGTGAGCGGGGACGGAGGAGGTTACGCAATTCGTCGTAGCCTCGACAGAACCGGTCAGCCGATCGTGGGCACTTGAACCCACGCATCGGCTGGTATCGACCTTTGATGCCACGGTGATCCTGCTCCAGTCGATTGTTGAGGTAGCGGCTGGTGCGGTGCTTCACGCCTTCACCTAACTTCGTCCGGATCGCGCGCGGGTAGCTGTCGTGGCCATCCGTGGTCACCCGGTCAGGGATAACATCGGTGACTGTCTTGGCGGATTGGAAGAACGCCTTCGCAGCCGCCATGTCACGGTGCTCGCTGAACATCACGTCGACCAGCGCGCCGTTGCGGTCAATGGCGCGATAGAGATAGCGCCAATGCCCGTGCACCTTGATGTACGTCTCGTCAACGTACCAACTCTTCCCGATCCGACCGCGTCGGCGACGGCGCAGACCTTCAGCCAATCCAGGCGTGAGTTTGGCTTCCCAGTCGCGGACCGCCTCGTGACTGAACACGATGCCGCGGATCAGGAACATCTCCGGTAGGTCGCGCAGGCTGAGTTTGTAGCGCAGCCGCCAGAGCACCACGAGGGCGATGACGTCCGACGGATATTGGGTCCGGTTCAACGCGCTCTCACTGCGCTCATTGAACTGTTTGCCGCAGGCGCGACAGCGAAATCGGCGGTAACCTTAAGTCGTACGCTCGTTCCGTTCCGAGACGGCTGTCGAGCCGCACCCAATGCACTGCATCTATCCCGCTCCTCGCCGGCGGCTCCCCATACCCAGCCCATTTCCATCTGAACAGGGTCCGCTGGCGCGAGAGCTGGCGGAACCGGCCAGCTCGCCCTCACAAGCCACGCATATGCGGCGGTGCTCACCGACGACCGTCACCTGGGCCCTGTGCCGAGACGATCTCCTCCTGGATCACCGACGTGAACGTGACCCTGCCGATGTCGACAGCGAGCAAATCGCGCATCTCGGTAGCGCTGTCCGCTTGCCTGGAAGCTATCCGCGAAGCAGAGACGGTAGATGCAACTTAGGACCAGCTGCGTTCCCGGTCTGTTGGCGGCTTTTTACCATTGCCGCATGACGCGGAAACATACCGAGGGCTCGATGGCCGACTTATAGTAGTTGGCGATTCAGAGACAGCCGCCAACCGAGCATCCTCTATCGGAAGGCCCACAGCACCGCGGGCCGTACCAAGCGGCGCAGTGCAAATGCTGATTTAGCCACTGTTGGGTTGCGCAGAAAGTTTAGCGTGCTGCACAATCGACGTCTCTGCGGCATAAGCGCTACCACCTCTGCAGCCTCTTTCCAGGTGGTACGGATTTTTGCCTTGCCGCCCTTGAGCAGCGCAGATCTATAGCGATTAAGCGCATGTTGCAGCAGTCGTGGCGGCGCGTTCTTGCTATGTCGTGCTAGAAGAATAACCTCGTTCCAGACAGCCTCGACATTCGCTTCGTCAGGATCGCCAGCGAGAACGGCAGCCTGATAATCGCGCATGGCCAGATCGAAGAAGCGGGGCGCGATCATGTCGCGCATATAGTATCGATCCCGCAAGATGTCGTCGGGAAACATCCCTTGCAGTTTAAGCATGTAGATATTGCGGCTGAGCACCATCCTATGGGTGTACGAAGTCGACCCGGAATAGATTCGCCACAGTGACAAAGCTCGTTCTATATAAACATTGTCATAGCCAAATCGGAACATACGCATGAACAGGTCGTCGTCCTCGTAGCCGCACAACTGCTCATCAAAGCCGCCGACCGCCTCGAAGGCTTTGCGGCATATGAGCGAGGCCGACGGAAGAATGTACATATCTTGGCGGATGCAGTCAAAAATATGCCGCTTAGGCTGGACCACCGGGATGGTGCTGAGAAAAGAGCGGCAGATCAGGAAACCGTTCTGGTCGATCTCGTCGAGATCAGAATAGACCCAGCCGAGCTCCGGCTCAGATGGAGCCAGGAACGGCTTGACGAGTTCCTGAAGGTGGTTGTCGTACCAAAGGTCGTCTTGGTCAAGGAAGGCGATTAGATCGCTCTTGGACTGACACACCCCAAGGTTTCGTGCCGAGGATTGCCCGCCGTTTGGTTTGTGCAGTAGCGTCAAGGGGTGGCTCTGCGCCAGGCGCTGGACAACAGCGATACCGTCACCGCCATCAGTGGAACCATCGTTGACCACGATGACCTCCGTTGCGGGCAACGTCTGCTTGAACACGCTGTTTAGCGCCTGCTCAATGTAACGAGCACCATTATAAAGTGGAATAATCACAGCGATGCTCGGTGAACGCTTGGGTGCGGGCTTGGCCGTTTTACTCGCGGCCATCCGGTTTGGCGTCGGGGCAGGTGCCGGGGCCGGCGCCTCGTCGAGCTGAGCGACGGAATCTATCGTCTCATATATCATGGCGGTAAGCAGTGACAGCCGCAGCGGATTGATGGCAGCCTCTGGCATCGCTATCCGCTTTTGTTCCAGCCAGACGTAGAATTCGACACCTGGCGCGGCTTCGATAGCGCGGATTGCCCAATCAATATGACCGAGTAGATTGAGTTCGAGTATGAGCAACTCGAAGCTTTTTGGCGTAAATGTCCATGCATGACTGTCACGATAATCTGAAGTGGAACGCTCGTCGGCGGCATCGTATGCTTTTTGCGCCCGCGACAGCGGATTGGCGAGACAAAGCGGCGCGGTATTGCTGGTATGTGCCCAGCCGCCTTCATTGTTACGTGTAACGAAGTATGCCGCTTGATTGAAAAAGGTTCGGCGTTGATGCCGGGTTCGGCCCTCGACATGGGCGGACACCAAATCACCGGTAGTGGTGAGCGGCTGAAAGAAATCAAAGCAGACGCGCTTGTCTGGCAATGCTAATGCCATCACGCCGTTCGGCCTTATGAGGGCTGACGCGTCCTGAAAGAATGCAATGAGGTCGGGAAGATGCTCACAGACATGGGAGGCAACAAGGCCGTCGTAGCTGCCGTGCATCGCTTGCGGTATGAGCGCTGTAAGAGGACCATCCTGCCAAATGAAATCGACCGGCTCGATGCGGCTCACCGTTGCCACACCCATGGCAGTGTACTTTGCCACAAGGTCGGCCTGCGCAGCATGATCGACGATGGTAGTCTGCCAGCCGTCTGCTTTGGGTAGGATAGGAGAGTGGCTCGGACCAAGCTCTAGTAGATGCATGCTGTGGCTAAAGTGGCAGCGAATAAGCTCCTCTCTGGTCAAACTCTCTCTTCCCATCATAAGCACCACCCACGCCGCTCGATGATATCGACTGTTAGCATAGGCATGCATGTCGGCCCAGACACAACATTCGTGTCACCAGCCGCAAAGTAGCGCAGGCAAGCAGAGGCGCCTTGATGCGGTGGCGTTTGATGATGTCGGCGACGGTGTTCTTGCTTAGGGCCCGAGCCTGAATAGAGACCGTCCAGAAGGCGGGGGTGCTATGGGACCGCGGCAACGCGTCCCAAGATTGACCGGGCCATGCTCCTGCAGCTCGCCCACGATCTGCCTGCCGCGTGGAATGCGCCCTCGGCCGATACGCGAACCAAACAGCGCCTGATCCATATCCTGGTTCGCGAGATCGTCTGCGGCTTGACGAGGCCGCCGCCCGACGCTGTGTTGTTGATTCACTGGACGGGCGGCCGTCACACGGAAGTTCGCGTTCCTCGTGTCAAAACCGGCCGCTACCCCAGCGACATGGCGCCGTCTGCCGTTGATGCCCTGCGCAAACTTGCCGGACATTGGCCGGATCGGCAGATTGCCGTCTCGCTCAACCGAATGCGCTGCAAAACCAGCAATGCGAGACCTGGACGACTGTCCGTGTCCGGGAAATGCGCGAACGTCTAGGCATTGCCGAGTATGATCCTGCCGATACTGATCAGAACATGATCAGCCTCATGAAGGCGGCGGAGCGTCTCGGCATCTGCGTAGGATCGGCCAAAAGCTTGGCGCTGAAGGGGATCTTACCAGCGACCCAGATTTTGCCGGGTTCGCCGTGGCTTGTCCCGGTCGAGGCGCTCGCCTCGGAAGCAGTCCGGATAGGAGTGCAGCGCGTGGTCAACCGCCGCCCCAAGTTCTACGAAGATTATCAATACGATAAGGTCGTCCGACTGCCCGGACTTTGATCAGGGGTGCACTATGAAACGAGCTGTGGTGATCTGGTGAAGATTTTGAGCTGGGATGGCCCAGGGTCTCTGTCTCTATGCCAAGCGGATGGAGAAGGGCCGCTTCGTCTGGCCGCAGGCAAAGGATGGTGCGATATCGCTGACGGCGGCGCAGTTGTCGATGTTATTCGATCACGCATGTTGATGCCCCTCATGATGAGGCTGACAAATTCTGAGATCGACGCAGTTGACTGTGTGGTCGCGCAAGTTTCTGACCGCATCGAGAACCAACGGGGTATCTTGGAAGAGGTAGGCCCCGCTCGGCTGCCGATCGATCAAAAGCTGCTTCTTTTTGATCTGCACGTAGATCCAGTTCACCGGAATATTCAGTCGGCTGGCTAATTCCGGAGCGCTGAGCAGACTGGAGCCATGGGACCACCTGTTGCGCGGCTCGGTCACCCTGATGCCGGCGCGGCGCCGGATCTGTCCCACTGTGATCGGTAGGACCGTGTTCTCGCAAGTTGGGGAGCGGTGACCCTCGCCAGTGAGGACCGCGGCGATTGCGTCGTCGGGCATACCATTGCCGGCAAGTTCCAGCGCCCGATTACGCATTTCCGTGCCTCGCGTGAGTTTGGCGACGGAGTTGACCTTCATCTTGACGTCGAGGTTGCTCACAGCGCCACCGCGCCAGACGATTCTGACCACAGCGAGATCGTGCTCGCCGCGATCAAGCACGACCTTCTCGACAAGACACCGCAACAGCGCCTTGCGTTGAGCATCCGTGGTGGCTGGATCCTTCCAAATGTGTGGGAGGTGCCCGGCGAGGTTCACGACTTTGCCAAGCATGGCCTTACCAATCCCCATTTGACCGATGGCCTGTGGCGAGGATTGCTGAGCAAGCGCCTCTTCCGCCGCTCGGACCTCGCTCAAGGCGACTTCCCAGCGTCGTTCGAGTTCCGCAGCGACGAGACGATTATCGGGGTCGACCTTGTTGAACTGGCGTTCGGCCAGCGAGGCGGCATAGCGCTTGCGCTCGAGCTGCCGTTCGGCACTGGCTCGCAGCGCCGTATCCACCTGCTGCTGGGCGCGCCGAGCCCTGGACAGCGCGTCCAGCTCGGCAGGCGCGAGGGCCGTCAGGAAGGCATCCGCCACTACCGCGTCTACCCGTGCGGCACGGATGTACTGGCAGGCCGGCGAGCCCTCATTGGAACGCAGATGGTTACATACATATTGCCCGCCGCCCTTGTAGCGGACATACATCTTATGGCCGCACCGCGCGCACCAGGCGATGCCGTGCAACAGAAGATCGCCGTCGCGGGGAGCGCCTCTCGTCTTGGTGCGCATGTATTCGGCCCGGTTATCCTTTATGACATTACGGATCATTTCGTAAGTCGCCCAGTCGACGTAAGCAGGATATCGATCCTTCACGACAATCCGCCATTCCTCGATTGGCCGCGGCACTTTTGCCCGCGACGCGCCCTCACGAGCGAGTTCGCGCATGCGGGTGCGGCCATAGACGAAGGCACCGGCATAGGCAGGATTTTTGAGGATCGCGGCGACGGAACAGATCGTCGCTCGTGCCCAACACAAATCGCCATGCCGGTCCCGGCGAGGCAGGTCGAGACCACGATCGTTGAGTAGGCGCATGACCTTGCCGACAGTGCGGAACTTCAGGAACATCTCGAACACAAGACCCAGCCGCTCCTGAACCGCCATGTCAGGGTCTTTGACGACCACACCACTTGGGTCACGCACGAGACCGATTGGCAAGCAGAGTGCAAGTTCGCCGCGCTCGGCTTTGGCGAGAAGCCCGGCGGTCAGGCGACTGCGGATTGTGTGCAGTTCAAGCTCGGATATCGTTCCCTTCGAGCCTGCGACATACTACCCAGGAACAGCGCTTTGACGTTCTGATCCAATACCCGCATCACCCGCGCGCAGGTGAACGCGTCGCTGTCGTACGCCGCTTACAGCATGGTGGCAGCAGCCACTTTGTCATCGAGCAACCTGATGGCACGCGAACGTTGTTGCCGGCTTGGATGACCGAGCCGTGGGCGGCACAAATTGCGATCGCGACGATGCCCCGTCTGACGCTCGAGGCCTTGTTCACGCTGCGCAGAACGATTGATGGCGCACTCCTATCCTTATCGCCTGCGACTCCGATGAGAGGGGAGTGTGATGCTCGACCGACCAGCCAGCCACCGACAACTCGATCTGCTCGTTCCCACGGCCAACGCGCTCGAACCGAACCGCATCCCTCGGGCGACGCGGGCGGAAGTGACGGCTCTGCTGAAACTGTTGATGGCAGAGCACATCGCCGCCGTCCCGGTCCTGCCGCGCGAGGCCGCCGATGAATAAGATTACCACAGAACATCTGGCGCGCGACGCCTATGTCTACGTGCGCCAATCAACGGCGGATCAGCTGCTCAACCACCCCGAGAGCCGACGTCGGCAATATGCCTTGGTGGAACGAGCGCGCTCGCTCGGCTGGGAGAATATCGTCGTCATTGATGATGATCTTGGCCGATCGGGCGGCGGTCAAAGCCGCCCCGGCTTCGAGCGTCTGCTTGCGGCAATCTGCGCCGGCACGGCTGGCGCTGTGCTGGCGATCGAGGCATCCCGGCTGGCACGCAACGGCCGCGACTGGCACACGCTGCTGGAATTCTGCGCCTTGGTGAACACCTTGATCATTGACGAGGACGGGGTCACTGATCCGCGACTGATCAACGACAGATTGTTGCTTGGCTTGAAAGGCACCTTCAGCGAGCTCGAGTTGTCGATGTTCCGGCAGCGTTCACAAGAGGCGTTGCGTCTGAAGGCCGCGCGCGGCGAACTGCAAACCACGGCCGCGATTGGCTATCGACGCGGAGCCGATGGCCGTCTGGAACAGGACCCTGACCGGCGGATCCATGAGACGCTGTCGATGGTGTTCCGCAAGTTCAGCGAGATCGGCAGCGTGCGCCAGCTCGCCTTATGGCTGCGCCAGGAGAGGATCGACTTGCCGGTGGCGGTCTACCGTCCCCAGGGCCGGGCCGTACAGTGGCGTCCGCCGCTCTACCATGCGGTTCATCGGCTGCTGACCAATCCGGTTTACGCCGGAGCCTATGTGTTTGGGCGCACCGGCTCGCGAGTTCGGTTCGAAGGCGGACGCAAAGTCGTTATTCATGGTGTCACGCGTCGGCGGGAGGAGTGGGAGGTGCTGATCCGCGACCACCACCAGGGCTATATCTCGTGGGAGGAGTATGATCGCAACCAGAAGGTTATCGCGGGCAACGCCAACATGAAGGGCACGATGGTGGCAGGTTCGGTGCGCAAGGGCGGGGGGCTGCTCGTTGGACTGCTCCGCTGTGGGCACTGCGGACGCAGGCTCAAGGTGCTGCATCATGCGCGTCGCGACACGCGCTATATTTGCAATGCCGAGATCGACTGCGCCTCCGACAAGAAGTGCGTCGGCTTCAGCAATATGCGCATCGATGCGGCGGTGTCGGCGGAAGTGCTGAATGCAATCTCACCGCTTGCTCTTGATGCGGCATTGCAGTTGATCGCCGATCGCGAGCGGGCTGGTACGGAACGGCTGCGGCAAAGCGAACTGGCACTGCAACAAGCACGCTACGAAGAGACACATGCGCGCCGGCAATATGATGCAATTGATCCGGACAACCGGCTGGTCGCCGGCGAACTCGAACGCCGGTGGAATGACCGCCTGGCGGCGGTTGCGCGGCTCGAGGAGCAGATCCGGAACTTGCAGAACGAACAGCCGCGGGCGCTGCACGACGACGAGCGTGCGACGCTGTTGGCGCTCGCTGATGACTTGCCTGCGCTATGGAACCATCCCGCTGCGTCCAACGAAATTCGCAAGCGGATTTTGCGCACCGTCCTTGAGGAGATCGTCGTCACGGCGGAAGCAGATCGGCTGCGCCTCGTGCTGCATTGGCGGGGCGGAGATCACACGCGGCTTGAAGTAGCGAAGAACCGTACTGGACAAAATCGCTGGAAGACTGACGTGGAGACCGTGCAATTGGTCCGCGAACTCGCTCGCATATTGCCGGACCACAGCATTGCCCCACTTCTCAACCGGCTCGGAAAACGCTCCTCCAAAGGACAGAGCTGGACCCAGTTGCGCGTCCGCAACTTCCGCGGCGTGCATCAGATTGCAGTCTACCGCGACGGCGAACGGACACAGCGACACGAGCTGATCCTGCATGAAGCCGCGAGCCGTCTTGGTGTCCACAAGATGACGGTTGTTCGCTTGATCCGGGACGGACTGCTGCCTGCGAGGCAGGCCTGCGTCGGCGCGCCCTATGTTATCCGCGAAGATGACCTGGATCGGCCTGCCGTGCGCCGCACCCTCGCAAATGGTCGTGCAGTATCACTCAATCCACAGCAAGAAAGTTTGTTTTTTCAATAAGATCATGAGGTCCTGTATCATGTCACCTTCCCCTTCAGTCCCAGCAGCAGCCGGCCGTTGGAGCTGGCCGGATCATAGACGCCGTCGCGATCGGCGATAAGGCAACCGCGCAAGCCACAAATATCCAAGAGCGGGTACCAGTCGGAGCAGTTGCGCGCCAGCCGCGTCACGTCGATCGACAAGATCAACCCGACCTCGCTAAGCCCGACCCGGCCCACGAGTTCTTTAAAGCCGCTCCGCTGCGCAACCGACGCCCCGCTCAGGCCGAGATCCGCATCGATCACGTCGATATCGGCCTCATGCCATCCGAGTTCCCGAGCGCGCTGGCGAAGCGCGTATTGGAGCCGCAGGCTTTCCTGATTGCTTACCACCTGGTGGGGTGTCGATTGCCGGACGTAGACCACGGCCTTGCGCGCCAGGTGGACCGGCTTGATCAGTTCGGACTTCACGAGAAATCTCCGCCAGAACCGCGGCAACGTCGTCGACAATCTGTCGCCGCAGACCCGGCGGCAGCGCCGCCCAGAGATCTTTCGGATCTACGCTCATCGGATTCGAGACATTCGACCGCCGATATAAGCTCGCAGAGTGCCTCTATACTCAATTTTGTCCGATTCGCACTCGCTTCATCAGGCTCAGTTGCAGATATTGGAACCAATAGACTTGTTCCGCCTCTATGCTCGACTTCGTACGAAGTCGGAAAATTGCCGCCTCTATGCGATGAACGACAGATGACGCGGAAGGATCGTCCGTATAGAGGATGTCGCGGATCTAGAACCTGGACCACTTCGGCTAAAGATTCGTCAGGTTCACCAGAGGGGATATTCCTGTAGGCCTTCGTTGGAGGGCATCGACTGGCGGATGCCGGCCTGGACTGCGCGGCCGGAGGTTGCCGTCTGACAAAGTGGCTGCGGTCCGACATAGCCGCTTGTACCACTCCAACAACGTTGCTAGTCTGTGTGAGTGGACGCCGCCCCTGCAACGCTGGAAGAGGAGAATGCCCTGCTGCGCCGCCAGTTGGCGGAGCGGGATGCCGAACTGGACGTCGCACGCGCCCAGATCGAGGCGCTGACATTCCATCTCGCCGTGTTGCGGCGACGGCAGTTCGGACGATCGTCGGAAAAACTCGATGCGGAGGTCGAGCAACTCGAGTTACGCCTGGAGGATCTCGAGGAAAGCCAGGCGGAGCAAAGTGCCAGGGTCGCGCAACCAGATCCGTCACTACGTCAACCGCGCAAGCGCGCGAAGCGCAAGCCGCTGCCACCGCATCTGTCGCGCGAGACTGTGGTCCATGAGCCGACGATCATCTGCGCCTGCCACGGTTGCGATCGTGCCAAACTCGCCCGTCTCGGCGAGGACGTCACGGAGGTGCTCGAGAAAATCCCCGCCCGGCTGAAGGTGATCCGCCACGTCCGTCCGCGCTATGCCTGCCGCACATGTGAAGCTGTGTTCCAGGCACCGGCACCGGAACTGCCGATCGAACGTGGCCGGCCAGGCCCGGGCCTGATCGCCAACGCGGCCGTTAGCAAGTTCTGCGACGGGCTGCCGCTGTATCGGCAATCAGTGATCCTGGCACGCGAAGGGATCGAGATCGACCGCGCCACGCTGGCCGACTGGCTTGGCCACGCCGCCTGGTGGCTGGCCCCTTTGGCTGTGCTGACTGGTCAGTACGTCATGCGATCGCCGGTGATCCACACCGACGACACCACGATCAAAGTGCTGGCACCCGGCCACGGTCAAACCCGCACGGCCCGCTTCTGGGTCTACGCTGTCGACCCGCGGATCTGGGCGGACGGCGGGCCACCGGCGGCGTTCTACCGCTACAGCCCCGATCGCGATGGGGAGCGCCCGCGCCAGCATCTCGCCGGCTTCAGCGGGTTCCTGCACGCCGATGCCTATGCCGGCTACGGCGCGCTGTATCGCGTCAGCGGCAACCAGCCACCGCGGGTGACGCATGTTGCCTGCTTTGCTCATGCACGCCGGAAATTCTTCGAGGTGTTTGCCGCAACGAAGTCACCGATCGCCGAAGAGGCGGTGCGCCGCATCGCCAGTCTCTATGAGATTGAAGCCGAGATCACTGGCAAACCCGCCGAGATACGCCTCGCCGCCAGGCAGACCGCCAGCCAGCCCTTGCTCGACGAGTTCAAGACCTGGGCTGACCGGCAACGCCGCCGTGTCTCCGCCAAGACCGCACTTGGCAAGGCGTTCGGATACTCGCTTGGACGCTGGGAGGCGCTGACCCGCTTCGCCACCGATGGGCGCCTGAGCATCGACAACAATCTCAGCGAGCGCCTGCTCAGAGGTGTGGCCATTACGCGCAAGAACTTCATGTTCGTGGGCAGTGACCGCGGCGGCGACAGAGCCGCAATCTTCTACACGCTGATCGAATCCGCAAAGCTCAACGGCCTCGATCCCGAGGCCTATATCGCCGCCGTCATCGATCGCATGGCAAAGGGCCACACCAGCAAGGCGCTGGATGCACTGCTGCCCTGGAACTTCAAGTCGGCAGAACCCAGACCGGAATGACTTGCTAAAGCAAGGTGGGGCTGGGCCGACGCTTACGGCAGGCAAACGGATCGTCACCGAGATAGACCGGCCGGAGATGGGCGAGGCCAGCGCCGTACTGAGCCAGCCAGCGTTTCGCGGCGTTGCGTTCGCACTCCTGCTTCTCCGCCCCGTCCTGCGGCGCGATGAATTTGGGCGAGATCAAAGACAGCCAGCGCGCCGCCTGGTGCCCGACGATCGAGGTGTTCGACGAGAACGGGCAGGCCGGCAGGCAGGTCGCGCTGTTCCCCGAGGATCGCGCGCCGCCGCTGTCGTATTGCGATGTGGGTGCACGTCCGGGTCAGCGGCCCGCGGCTGTGCCGGCACCGGCGATGGGGCGGCTGTTTGCTGGCGTGCCATCTGTGGGATCAGCTGCAACTGGATGACGGCGCCGCGACTGCCCCCGTCACGACAGGGCACGCGCTGGCTGAATGTGCTGAAGACGCTGGTGGCTTACCGATTGATCGATCTCGCCAGCGAGTGGCGGCTGCACCGGCAATGGTATGAACCTAGTGTCGCGAGTTTTAAGTTCGTCATATCAGGGATTCGAAATCTGCACTTGGTACGATTCGGCTCGACTTGTGAGGCTTCCTGCCACTGAAGGCGAGAGGCAATCATGGCGGGACGACGGCTGGAAGCGCTGACGCTGACGGCGGCTGAGCGCTCTGAACTGACGGCGTTGGTGGCGCGGCCAAAGACGGCTCAAGTGCTTGCCCAGCGCGCGCGTATTGTCCTGGCCTGTGCCGATGGGCTGGAGAACAAGATGGTCAGCCATCAGCTTGGTGTGCATGCCATGACGGTCGGCAAGTGGCGCCGCCGCTTCCTTGACCAGCGGGTCGAGGGACTGCGCGATGAACCACGTCCCGGTGCGCCACGCACGATCGATGATGAGCGCATCGAAGCGGTAATCACTCGCACGCTGGAGAGCCAGCCGGACGATGCGACGCACTGGAGTTCGCGTGGCATGGCGCACGACAGTGGCCTCTCGGTCAGCACGGTGCAGCGAATCTGGCGCGCCTTTGGCCTGAAGCCACACCGGCAGGAGACGTTCAAGCTGTCCACCGATCCGGATTTTGTCGCCAAGGTGCGCGACGTCGTCGGGCTGTATATGGCCCCACCCGAGCACGCCTTGGTGCTGTGCGTGGATGAGAAGTCGCAGATCCAGGCGCTGGATCGCAGCCAAGCGGTGTTTCCGATGCGGCCCGGCCAGCCGGAGCGGCGCAGCCACGACTACGCCCGGCATGGGACGACCTCGCTGTTCGCCGCGCTCGATATTGCCACCGGCCGGGTGATCGGCCAGTGCTACCCGCGTCATCGGGCCGAGGAATTCCGCCGGTTCCTCGATGAGATCGAGGCCCACGTGTCGCGCGATCTCGACGTGCATCTGATCTGGGACAACTATGCCACGCACAAGACCGCGCTGATCCGCGACTGGCTGGCGAAGCGTCCGCGCTGGCACGTGCATCTGACCCCAACCAGCAGTTCTTGGCTGAACCAGGTCGAGCGCTTCTTTGCCATGCTCACCGACAAGCAAATCCGTCGCGGTGTTCATCGCAGCGTTGAGGAACTCGAAGCCGCCATCACGGCCTTCCTCGATAAGCATAATGCTGTGCCGAAGCCATTTCGTTGGATCAAGTCGGCGGACGACATCCTCGCCGCCATCGAGCGATTCTGCCTCTATAACACTTCACCGTCATGATCTGACGGACTTCAGGTTCAGGACACTAGTTTCCGATCATGTTGAAGCTATCCTGTGTTAGCGAGGTAGTTTGCGCATTCGGCTGCAGAGAACTCGTCTAACAGTTTACCGATGCGGCCCCATAGATCGTCGATGGTTCGTTCCTTTGCCTTTCGCAGTAGTGCTTTGAGCTTGGCAAATACCTGTTCGATCGGGTTCAGGTCCGGGGAGTAGGGCGGCAAATACAGTATCCGCGCGCCGACGCCCTCAATCGCCTCGACAACGCCTGCAACCTTATGAGCCGGCAGATTATCCATCACCACGATGTCGCCCCTGGACAGGGTGGGGAGCAGGAATGTCAGCACATAGGCCAGGAATATCTCGCCGTTCATTGGCCGATCGATCACCATGGGTGCAGTGATCCGGTCGTGGCGTAGGGCTGCGATGAATGTGCTGAGCTTCCAGTGCCCGTGGGGTGTTTTTCCGATCAGTCGCTTGCCCTTGGGCGCCCGACCGCGCAAGCGCGTCATATTTGTGGTGGTGGCCGTTTCATCTATGAAAACCAGTTGTCTAGGGTCGATCGAGGGCTGCCTCTCGCGCCATTCCTCAAGCGCCGCGTTGACGTCTTCGCGGTCCTGTTCGGCGGCGTGCAGGTTTTTTTATAGCTGAGCCCCTGACGATCGAAGAAGCGCCACAAAGCCGACACGCTGGCCGCAAAGGTTTTGTCCGCAGCCAGACGCCCACGGATTTTCAATCAGCGTCAGGTCCGGCTGCTTGGCGACGAGCGCGAGCAGCCAATCTTTGTGCGCCTCGATCGCTCGCGAGCGGCGGTCACCACCGGTTGGCTTGGCCTGCCAGCCACCAGTCTCCTGGAAGCGCTATGCCCAGCGGATAGCGCTGCTGACGCTGACTTTGAATGCTGCGCTCGCGCCCCGGCGCGAAATACCGGCGTTCACCGCGCCAATCACACGCTATCGCAAATCAGCAGAATAAGCGCCAGGCATGCAGTCCCCGCGAATCGGTGGTTCAAGGAGACTCGCCCATTTGACACGTCTTGAGAATCCAGGTCACCCAGAGTCGACTCGCGATGATGGGAAACCGCTCTAAATCCGGCAGTTGGCCGAAGCTGCGATCGGTTCTCGAGGTGGCCTACAACCCCCGGTAGGGTTCAAACGGGATTGAGGCGGAGTGGCGGATGAAGTTGTCGTCCGTGCAGGAAGTGGCGGAGGGCTTCGCTGAGAATGCGGCCCCATTTTTCCAGCGGGTTCAACTGCTCTGCATTTTGCCGCGGCTCAGCCAGGAAGCCAGCGATACGGACATAGGCCGCGCGCGCCTTGTCGCGCAGGCCATGGCTGCTGCTGATGGTCAGCGTCACTTGGCCGGCGTGCTGGGTTCGGCGCGCGCTGGCGGACAGCAGCAAGGGCCTGGTGGTGATCGCCTCGCGATGATGTTCGGGGTCGGCCAGGGGGGCAAGCAGGCTCCACCAGTTGTAGACCAGCGCCACCGTGCCTGCGAGCAGCTGGCCGCGCGTCAGATCCTGTATCGTGAAGCCCCCCAGCCCCACTGGTTCTTCAGTTCATCAAAGACGTTTTCACAATCCGCCCGATCTCGATACAACTGCCCGAGTGTTTGGATCTCGCTATCCAGCGAGGTGACCACGGCGGCATATTCCCAAACCGCCCGCGATGGTCGCGGTGACCAACTTGACGCCGAACAGGTCGGCCATCAATGCCGCGAGACGCCTCTCGGGCAGCAACTGATAGCGCAGCAGGTACAGCACGAACGCTCCAATCCGTTTGCCGTACTGCACCGGGGCGGTCACCCTTGCGGGGAACGTCCCCCGGTCTGCGTGCCGCAGGCGGCGCAACGGCAGCCGTGCGCGCGGTGCTCGGTGACGACGAGCGGCCTTGGCTCCGGCAGATCGAACACTTGCCGCGCGACGTGGCCGTTTGCCATCGCCGCAGTCAAGGGTTCGCCGCACGCCGCGCAGTCCTTTGGATAGTGGTCGATGGTGGCATCGGGCTCTTCAACCTGGCAAAGCGTCTCGCCCGGATGGCCCTCCCGACCGAGGGTCTTCCTGCCTGATGGTTCACGCAAACTGCTGACCCGCGGCGGCTTTTTCAGCCCATCGCTGGACGGCGGCTTGCCGCTGTTGCTGGTGTTCAACCCGAGACGGCGCTTCAACTCCCCCACGCGCGCCAAAAGCGCCTCTCTCTCGCTCACAGATACTCGATATGCGCCTGCAAGGCGGCAATGCTCGGCGACTATGCACTACTTGACGAGCGGAGCCACGCGCTATATTCTTCTCCACCACGCATGGAGCGTCTCCTGATGGGTTTGCCTCAATTCACTCGGCAGATGACCATCCCAGAATGGGAAGCGCTCTTTCCCCACGACGATGCCTGCAAGGCGTATTTGCAGCGGCGCCGCTGGCCTACCGGTGAGGTAAGCTGCCCGCGTTGCGGCTGTGTCGATCGCGTGTTCGCGCTCAAGACCATGCCGTTCAAGTGGGAGTGCATGAATTGCGGTAAAAGCACGTCCTACCGCTTCTCCGTGCTGGTCGATACGATCTTTGAGAACACGAATATCGGCCTTCCGCAGTGGTTCAAGGTCATCTATCTGATGCTGACCAGCAAGAAAGGCATATCCAGCCTTCAAATCCAGCGGATCATGGGCTTCGGGTCCTATAAGACCGCGCTCTACATGACGCACCGCATCCGTGCGGCTCTCGCCGATCCCGAATTCCGCAAACTGATCGGGATTGTCGAAGTGGACGAAACCTTCGTCGGCGGCAAAAACAAGAACCGGCATCGCGACAGGCGCACCGATGGTCCAGGAGGCGCCGGTAAGTCCGCCGTCATGGGTGCAATCGAGCGCGGCGGCAACGCGGTTGCCCGCATGGTCCGCAATGTGGATATCCTGACCGCAACCCGGTTCGTCGCTGAGACGGTTTCGACCAAGGTTGATCTCGTCGCGACCGACGAGTTGGGCGTCTATAACCGCGTGAGCGAGCGGCGCATCCATGAGAGCGTGAACCACAGCCGGGGCGAATATGTTCGCGGTAACGTCCACACATGCACGATCGATGGCTTCTGGTCGCTGCTGAAGCGCGGCATCATCGGCACGTTTCACAACGTCAGCGCGAAGTATCTGCCGCTCTACGTGGCTGAGTTCTAATGGCGCTACAACCACAGGGACCACGAGGACATCTTCGGCGAGGCCGTAGCACGGTGCTGAGGCGCGTTGACTGGCGGACGCCTCAGACAAGGGTGTTTGTCGCCAGCGAGAAGGACCCGAGGCAACTAGAGTTGCCACTGTAAATGAGGGATCGCGCTGGATGCCTTGGTGGCAATCCGTTCTGACCGCATGTTCTCTTGCTCCTATCGGCTTTGCGGCAGGAGTTGCACTTGCGTTATATACAAACTGCTCTGGGCGTTTTTAATGAAAAAACTCGCTGTGGGCTGTATCATTCTGATCTTCCTACTCGGCCTACCAGTTATTTTGGAAGAATGCGACAACCGTAGGAAAAACTATAAAACTGCCGATAACGAAGGCAAGAAGACCGGAGAGACTTATGATCACGGGACCGGTGGTGACAAAGACGAAAAAGCCGCCGATCGCCAACATAAGACAAAAGAAGAAGACTATTTGAGACGACAGACTATAATCGGGTTCGCTGCGATAGGTCTCTCCTTTTTGGCTCTCATCGCTGCCGTTTGGGGATACATATCGCTGAGGGATCAAACAAAGGCTGCATGGGATGCCGCCGATTCCGCAAAACGTCAGGCTGACGCAGCAGAAAGGGATGCTGAGGCTGGCGAGCGTCCGATCATTATGGTCACCCAGTCTGCCATTAATATCCCACCGACCCAAGGGGAGATAAGCCAAGTCTGTGGGAAATCGGAAGAATTTGGGATCTATCTCAAAGCCAGCATTGGAAATTTTGGCAGAAGCGCGCCAGCAATCATCGAATCGGCTACTGTTAACAGCGATTTCGCTGGCGATTTCTCTGCGGCACTCGGGTCTACCAACAGCCCAACGACGCCAGATGTCGTAGGTCAAGTTATCGCCTCCCAAGCCAGTGCTCCCATCGTTAACGGCCGATTTTTTAAATGTGGCGAACGTGCACGCGGCGACGTTTGGACCCATCGGCTGTTCTTCTTCTATTGGGGAAGGATAATCTTTCGTGATCCTAGAGGGGCAACCTATACATACGGGTTCGCTCGCCGATACGAGCCAGGGGGGTCCTTTTTCAAGGAAGCAGGCGGACCAGCTTATAATTATTCCTGCCAACCCAGTGATCGTAGCTGCCCTCCCCAGGTGAAGCTGCCCTCCCCAGGTGACGCCATAGTGATGATGGAGGTGATCTCACGACATGTCATCCGCGCCGTGAGGCTCAGTGAGATCGCCGGCCTGTCGGAGAAGATTTTGCTCTTTTAGCAAGCGCTCGTCAAGTTCGGCATAGTCGCCCAATGCTCGGATGGTCGCCAATAGCGGCAGGCGCTTGCTCCGGGACACCGAGGGGCGACTCGGTCGGTGTCACGGACACCTTTAGACTTAGACCCCGCCGTGACGGGGCAAACTTGCCAATCTATTGTCCATCGGTCGATTGTGCAGCCGAATGAACAGATCGCGCCGCTGTGGCCAAAAGACCCTCATCGACGGTGGCTACGAATTGCGCGAACGAATCCAAGCTCGCATTGAGGTGTGGGATCATTCACCCCACCGTTTCTAGCAGATGAATCCAATTGCTACCGATAATCTTACGGATTCGGGTCTCAGTCCAGCCGACGCGTTGCATGGCAGCCGTTCGGCGACTACACGATGGCCGATATAGGTCTGTCGGCGTTCGCGCTCTTCTTCATGGGAAGCCCGTCGTTTCTGGCGCATCAGCGCGTGCTGGAGGAAGGCCTCGGCCGATCGAACTGCGAGACGTTGTTCGCCATGTCGGCGATCCCCTCCGACAACTACATCCGCCTGATGCTGGACGGAGCCCCGTCGGCGGCGTTCGATGGGCTGTTGCAGGCGATCGAGGCGGCCGGGCCGCTGACGCCGTTCCGATGCCTGGACCGGCGGGTGCAATCACGCTTGATGGGACCGAGCACTTCTGCTCGCGCAAGATCAAATGCGCGCAATGTTCGACGCGCCGGCGCGCGGATGGCGGCACGGAATACTGCAACGCCTTCCTCGGTGCCAGCATGGTCGCACCGGGCCATAAGCAGATGCTGCCACTGCCGCCGGAGTTTACGGCACGTGCCGCTGCACCGTCCGACCGCCGGAGACCCGGCGGTTCTCCACGGTGCTCCAATGACGGTGCTCCTTGCCATCTTGCGGCGAAGCTTGTGGCGTAGAAACATGGCGCTAGCCTTCCAAAGCCAGGGGCCGTTTCAGCTGCACGGAGTTGTGTGCGTCAAGCTGTGCAAAAGCAGTTTTCAGGTCGCGAGTGAAGTTTCTTGGTTCGGCTAAGTGGGGCCGTTTCTTCGTTCTTTAATCGCTGGGATATTTGCAAGCCAAAAGTGTGCTTTTTGTTCGGCTTGAAGCACCGCTTTTTGTCCCGGCCCATGCACCGTTGCGTGCGCCGCGCGGAGATTGGGTCAAGACGGGCCGCAGGCCCCCGCGTAGCGGCGCGCAGTGGTCTTGACGCGATCGAGCACGGCGCGAGCCTGAGGTCAGGGCGGGTGTCGTCGCTGCCGGATCATGGTTCTTTCCGCGATCTGCCCGCAAAGCGCCGCGGGCAGTCGCAACATGGCGATCCGGAAGGCCGGTGCTCCTAATGTCCCAGGCGCGGTCACCGCTCTTATGCGGGCCGCCGCGAAGAAAGCGGAGCCACCGAGCCTCGTCCCGGCAGGGACATCCTCCCGCCCTCAGCAGGCGGAACTGTCGGCGGCTCAGGCGTGGGCGGGCAGCCCATCGCAATCAAAGTCGCGATCATGTTTCCAGACGGCATGCATGATGACGGCGAGCTTGCGCGCCACGGTGGCCCGGCGCAGGCCGATCCGCGCCACCAACGCATGTCCCCAGCGTCGCAGCGTGCTGTCGGTCACCTTGCGCGTGAGAATGGCATTCGCCGCCTGGAACAGATAGGCGCGCAGAAGCCCGTCGCCGCATTTGGAGATGCGTCCGGCGCAGTCGACATCGCCGGATTGGTAGCGGCGTGGGGTCAAGCCCAAATAGGCGCCGACCGTGCCGGATCGCCTGAACCGTTCCGGGTTGTCGATGACGGCGACGTAGGCCAGCGCAACGATCACGCCGACCGCCGGAATGCTCATCAGCCTCGGTGTAGCAGGATCAGATTTGGCGCGCTTGAGAAGCTGCCCATCCAGGACACGGATCTGCTCACGCAGGCTCTGCCAGACAGCAAGCATTGGTTCGGCGATGGCGCAAAGGGCCGGGTTGCCGGCGCAGACCTCTCGCACACGACCGGCGAACAGCCCGCCAGCGCCCTTGCGGACCACGTGGCCAAACGCCTTCAACAGGCCGCGCAATGTATTGGCAATTGCCTGGCGCTGCGAGACCAGTTGCGCGCGGGCAACCAACAAGAGTCGCAACGACTGCGCATCCATACTCTTGACCGCAATCTCGCGGAACCAGCCGGTCCGCACCACCTGCGCCAAGCCGTGCGCGTCGTTGGCATCGGTCTTGTTGATCTGCACACGAAGAGCGGCCTTGGCGTGGCGCGCGTCGAGGCAGACGATCGGCACGCCGCGGGCACGCAGCGCCCGGGTCAGAAAGTTCGACAGCAACCCAGTCTCAAGCCCGGCTCGGACGACGCGGGGGGCATGCTGGCGGATCGCCCCGGCAATGGCATCAGGATCGGTGGCACACTTGCCACGCCAAACCACGATGCCTTGCTGATCAATCACACAAACCGAAGTCAGCTCCTGCGAAACATCCAGACCAACGTAGTGCGACGGTTCCATGGGGTCCTCCTGCTTTGGCGTCATGCCGCCAGGAGGTTAACCCCAGCAGCGATTACCCCATGTCCCAGCCTGACCTCCGCCAAGGCGTCGCGCGCAGCGGCGGTCATAGTCTGGCCGAAGGCCACCGGCGTAGCCGGCGCGCAGCGGGCTTGACGGCGGCGAGCACGGCGCCAGGTTGGACCGGTGGGCGCCATTAGGCCGCTGCCCGCATCTGCTGCTTTTTGTGCTCGCGCAGGTGCTCCATGTTCAGATAGCGCGACGTCTCTAGCCATTCCTCGTGCGTCTCGACCGCCAGCGCCCGCACCAGCCGCAAACAACTGGCGGTGTTCGGGAAGATCCGCACCACATGGGTGCGCCGTTTGATCTCCTGGTTCAGCCGCTCCAGCATGTTGGTCGATTTCATGTGTTTGTGGTGCGACAGTGGCAGCCGGTAATAAGTCAGCGTCTCCTCGATATTCTCCTCCACCCAACTGCACAGCCGGCCATACTTGCCGCTCCACTTCGTCAGCCAGGCAGACAAATCGCGGCGCACCTCGACCAACTCCCGCCGGTCGTAGATCCAGCGCAACTCCTGCAAGCAATCATCGTTGGCCCGCCGCGGCAGACGGTCCAGCGCGTTGCGCAGAAAGTGCACGTAACAGCGCTGCCAAGCCGCTTCGATCAGAACCTCGCGGATCGCTTGCTTCAAACCGGGGTGGTCATCAGACACCACAAACTCCATGCCGTGCAGGCCGCGCTGCTTCAGTCGCAGCAGAAACTCCCGCCAACTCGATGTGCTCTCCCGGTTGGCCAGATCAACGCCCAGGATCTGACGCCGGCCTTCGCCATCCACCGCAACCGCAACCAACACCGCCTGGCTGGCAATCACCCCACCCTCGCGCACCCGCTCGTAGCGTGCGTCGAGGATCAGATACGGATAGGGTTCCTCCAGACGACGGCTGGCAAACGCCGTCAGCGCCGCATCCAGCGTCCGGTTCATCCCGCTGATCGCCGAGGCCGAGAAGCTGTGGCCACACAGCGTCTCGGTCACCGCTTTGACCTTGCGCGTCGATACACCCTGCACATACATCTCCGCCAGCGCACTCACCAACGCCTTCTCCGACCGCTGGTAGCGCTCGAACAACTCGGTCGAGAACAATCCCGTTCGGTCGCGCGGAACACGCAATTCGATAGTGCCGGCACGGGTGATCAACGAGCGGCTGTAGGAGCCGCTGCGGTCGCCGCGGCGCTCACCGACGCGTTCGCTCCGCTCCGCCGATAAGGCCTCCGTCATCTCCGCCTCCAGCGCCGCCTGCACCGCCGACTGCACTACCGAGCGCAGAAAATCACCATCCGCCGCCAGCAGCGCTTTGATCTCCCCGGCTTCGCTCTTATCTTGCCGCTTGGTCATGGTGTGCTCCCTCTCCACAGGGTTGGTGACGTCGAACATCACCCGCATATCATGGCCGCTTGAGCCAAAACCAATTTGCACAGCTCTTCCAACAGTACCCTGCACGGTCCGGGCTCCTTCATCCGAGGCACCAAGAAACACTTGTTTTCAAGGGATGTTTGCCATGAAGCCAGGGGAATCGCATTTCCTGAATTCCGCACCGAAAAATCTTCAGTTCCCCGTTGGCCCTGATAAGTTAGGGAGATAGTCTGCGTTTGCGAATTGAGAACCATCTCCCTAGACCGGCAGTTGGCCGAAGCTGCGATCGGTTCTCGAGGTGGCCTACAACCCCCGGTAGGGTTCAAGCGGGATTGAGGCGCAGTGGCGGCTGAAGTTGGCGTCCGTGCAGGAAGTGGCGGAGGGCTTCGCTGAGGATGCGGTACCATTTTTCCAGCGGGTCCAACTGCTCCGCATTTTTTCGCAGCTCAGCCAGGAAGCCAGCGATACGGACATAGGCCGCGCGCGCCTTGTCGCGCAGGCCATGGGTGCTGCTGATGGTCAGCGTCACCTGACCGGCGTGCTGGGTTCTGCGCGCGATGGCGGACAGCAGCAAGGGCCGGGTGGTGATCGCCTCGCGATGATGCTCGGGATCGGCCAGGCGGGCGAACAGGCTCCACCAGTTGTAGACCAGCGCCACCGTGCCGGCGAGCAGCCGGCAGCGCGTCAGGTCCTGTGTCGTGAAGCCACCCCAGCCCCATTGGTTCTTCAGTTCATCAAACACGTTTTCACAGTCGGCCCGATCGCGATACAACTGCCCGAGCGTCAGGATCTCGCTGTCCAGCGAGGTGACCAGGGCGGCATATTCCCAAACCGCCTTGTCCGGCCCGATCTCGGCAAAGCCCGAGCCGCGGTTGCGCGGGGTTGGTGCGATCGGTGATCGCCAGGTCGCGGGCCAGTTTGCGGCGCAGCAGAATGATCCGCCGCTGGCGGCTCCAGCCCACCAACCGCAGCACGCTGGTTTCCTTGCCCTGCCAGCCCTGGCCGGCATCCGCCCAATCGGATTGCTCGCATCGCCCGTTCCAGAGATCGTTTGACATTCGCCGTCATGCGCAGGCGGAACAGATAGGCCAGGTCGTTCTGCTCGGCCCGCGCCATCACCCGCTCGATGCCCCACGACTTGTCGCCGCGCAGCAGCGCCGGCCGGCGGCCCGGCCCCAGATGATCCAGTAACGTCCACAGGCCATCGGTCGCATGGGCAACGTTATATTCGTCGCCAGGCAGCACATCGACCCGCAGCACCAGTCGCAGGCTCGACAGCATGTAGGTGTGGTAGGCGTGCGAGGGACGGCCGGGTTTGTGCCGGATTGTAGCCGACCTCGGCACCTTCCTGATGGCCGTATAAGGTCTTCACCGTGCTGTCCATGTCGAGCACCCACGGCTCGCCCAGCAGCGGCGTGGTGCAGTAGTCCAGGTGGTTTTGCAGCCAGGGCAGGCCTTTGGCTTCGTCGATCTTCGCCAGGCCGCGGCGCACCGCATCCTCGCTGACAACTTTGCGCATGCCGAGCAACGGCGGGTTCACCGGATCGCAGCGCAGCGCCGTGATGTGCGCGTAGCGGCGATGGCCAGCCAGCACCGACAGCAGCACCGTGCCCAGCAGGTCGCGCTTCTTCGGCGCATTCGGGCTGGTGAGCGATAGCGGACAGTCCGCCACCCAGGCGTCGAACAGCCCGGCCTGTTTCAGGTAGTCGATGAAGAAAGGCAGTTGCCCGAATGGCGTGACCGGCGCGGTCGGCATCCCATTCGACGTGGACCCGGCCGGCGAAGGTGTCCGCTATCGCTGAACTGCCCTCAACCGGGGGTTGTTCACCCTGCGGGTGAGCAACGATACTCATGCTTTGGCGTCTCCATCACCGGCAGATTCCGCCGATTTGGCCTCAGAGAGCAATCATCCAACTGCCGGATTAACCTAAATCCGGCAGTTAGCTGATTGCCGATGCGGCCCGAATCGTTGGAATCTGCTGGGATGCGGACAACAACCCATGCAGTTTTGGCCCACCCATCGGGTGAACAACCCTCGGTTGAGGTTTATTCGGCGACAGCGGACACCTTTGCCGGCCGCGTCCATGTCGAGTGGGATTCGACAGCACCGCTCACGCCGCTCGGGCAGTTGCCATTCTTCATCGATTATCTGAAGCAAGCCGGACTGTTTGACGCCTGGGTCGCCGATTGCCCGCTGTCGTTGACCAGCCCGAACGCACCGAGGAAGCGAGACCTGCTCGGCACAGTGATGCTGTCGGTGCTGTCCGGCCATCGCCGGTATGCGCATGTGACCACACTGCGTTGCGACCCGGTTAACCCACCTTTGCTTGGGATGCGCAAGATCGTCAGCGAGGATGCGGAGCGCCGCGGCCTGACCAAGATCGACGAGGCCAAAGGCCTGAACTGGCTGCAAAATCATCTGGATTATTGCACCACCCCGCTGCTGAGCGAACCGTGGGTGCTGGATATGGACAGCACCGTGAAGACTTTGTACGGGCATCAGGAAGGCGCCGAAATCGGTTACAATCCGGCCAAACCTGGCCGGCCATCCCACGCTTACCATACCTACATGCTATCCAGCCTGCGGCTGGTGTTGCGCGTCGACTTTCTGCCTGGCGACCAATACAACGTCGCGCACGCCACCGACGGACTGTGGTCATTGCTGGATCATCTCGGTCCAACACGCCGTCCGGCGCTGCTACGCGGCGACAAATCCTGGGGCATCGAGCGTGTTATGTCGCGCGCGGAGCAAAACGATCTGGCGTATTTGTTCCGCCTACGCATGACAGCGAATGTGAAACGCGATCTGGTCCGTGCCATGCGCCACAGCGATTGGGCGGAGGCCGGTCAAGGATGGCAAGGCAAGGAAACCAGTCTGCGCTTGCATGGCTGGAGCCGGCTCATCCTCGCACGCAAGCTGCTGCGACGGGCCAGCTTCACGTCAAAGCAGGATCTCAAGCAGCGGATCGAGACCTTCATCGCCTACTTTAGCCAGACTCTCGCCAAGGCGTTTCGCTGGACCAAAACCGGTAAGCCTCTCGCGGCCTGAGCCAGGCGAAAATGGGGTCGCCACTTCCGACGAGCTGCACTAGACGAGCGTATCGGCACTTTCAGCTCCGGTCACCCAGGCCACGCAAGGCGTCGAGATCGCTCAAGCAGGCGGCGCAACCGGAAGGAGCCGATGACACCCTTTGCTCAACGCCCGCCGGTATCAATCGTCGCCGAAACAACGGACCCCGCGGTCGTGCCGCCGTCGATCACGATCGTCTGGCCCGTCGTAAAGCTACCCGCAGCCGACGCCAGAAATACCGCGGCGCCAGCTATCTCATCCGGTTCGCCAATTCGTTGCAGCGGAGTATCCTTAGTGCGCTTCCTGTACAGCACCGGATTCTCCCATAACGCACGGGCGAAATCCGTCCGCACCAGCCCTGGCGCGATCGCGTTGGCACGGATATTTTTCGGTCCCCACTCTACCGCGATATTCCGTGCCAACTGCATGTCAGCCGCCTTCGAGATCGAATACGCGCCCAACTGAGCCGACCCGCGCAGCCCTCCGATAGACGAAATAATGATCACCGCCCCGCCCCCGCGCTGCACCATATGGGGGATCGCCATGTTCGCCAGCCAGACATTGCTGCGGACGTTCGAACCCATCACCCGGTCAAACGCCTCATCAGACATCCCCGCAGCGGGCCCAAGATACGGATTGACCCCGGCATTCCCGACCAGAATGTCGATCCCGCCGCAGCGCGCAACTGTCTGATCGACGAGGTTCTGCAGTTCCTCCTTGCGCGCGATATGGCATGGGATCACCACTGCCTTCCCGCCCGTAGCCTGGATCCTCGCCGCCACCGCCTCGCACGCATCGGGCTTGCGGCTGGAGATCACGACGGTCGCGCCGTGCTCCGCCATCCGAGTGGCGATGGCGAGGCCGATCCCCTTGGTCGACCCGGTTATTATGGCGACCTTCCCAGTAAGATCGAACAACGACGGCATCCGCGTTTCCCCCAAAGTTGCCCCCCAAACTTGCTCAGGGGCTACCCGCGAGTATGCTGCGCTCTCAAGGAACGTCAACCAGGCCGGATCAATGCAATACAAGCGTACGGGCGTTTACAGCCAGGAGCAGCTCACACGGCTGCTCCATCCGCAAAGCATCGCGGTGGTTGGCGCGTCCACGCGCGTGGGGTCGTTTGGCAAGCAGGTGCTCACCAACATGGCGCATTACACCGGACGAGCCTATCCGGTGAATGGCCATTACCAGATGATCGGGGACCATACTTGCTATCCGAACGTCCTTGACCTGCCGGAGGTCCCTGATTGTGCCGTGATCACCGCGGCGCGGGAGGCGGTGGAGGAGATCGTCCTCGACTGCGCCAAGGCTGGCGTTGGTGGCGCGATCATCTTCGCCTCGCTAGGAGCCAAGGAAGACCGTATCGCTCAGCGGAACGCCTGGCCGCGATCGCTCGGGAAACGGGTCTGCGCATCGTCGGACCGAACTGCATCGGCGTGGCGAACGCGATGCTCGACAGCCGAGTGACATTCATGGACATCACGCCGATCCCAGACCGGAACGAAACGCCGTCGGAAGTCATCAGCCAGTCCGGAGCTCTGGGCATGGCGCTGGCGCAGGGGTGGTGCGTGGGTTGTCGGTCAAGCCACGTCCTGACCTCAGGCAATTCGTGCGACGTCGACATGGCGGATTTCGTCAACTACCTGGCGACTGACCCGGCCTGCGCCTCGATCGCCTGTGTCTTTGAGGGCATGGCGACTCCGGAACGGCTTCTGCTAGCTGCCGAGAACGCTGGGCCGTGGACAAGCCGCTGGTCATTTCAAGATGGCGACCGGGGAGCAGGGTGCCGCGGCGGCAATGTCGCACACCGGGTCCTTGGCCGGGTCCCACGCGTCCTATCGAGCTGTGTTCCAGCACGCCGGCGCCATCATGGTCGACGATTTTGAGGCGCTGATGGAAACCACGGCATTCTACGCCAAGGCGCCGCCTCCGCGGGGTCGGGGCGTAGCGGTCGTCGCAGCCTCGGGCGGGGCGGCGATCATAGCGACGGATCGAGTAGAGCAGCATGGCGTAGCGATGCCGCAACCGGCGCCGGAGGTGAAAGCGATCCTCGAATCCCGGGTCCCGGAGTTCGGCCCGACACGTAACCCTTGCGACGTCACCGCCCAAATTCTCGCCGACCCCGAATCGCTGGGGATTTGCGCGCGCGCGCTGTTGGGCGATCCGCAATACGGGGTGCTGGTCTCGCCGCTCACCTACGGATACGCACCCTCGGCGCAGCGACCGCAGACCCACTGTGCCTTGGCGGAGCCGCACGGCAAGATGGCCTGCGTCGTCGGGCAGACTGAATGGCAGGATGGGCCAGGCGTGGTCGAGGCGCATCAGTGCGACAGGGTGGCCCTGTTCCGCTCGATGAATTCGTGTTCGCGGCGTTGGCCGCTTGGCATTTGGCGCGCCGACAAAAAGGCGACAGGCGCACAGCTTGTCCCAAGCACCCCTCCCGAGGTGATCGCGCGGACGAGGGGACTGATCACGGCGGCTTGTGGCCGGACCTTGACCCAGCGGCAAGCCAAAGATGTGCTCGCCTACTACAGCGTGCCAGTAGTGGGCGAGCGGCTGGCCGCGTCGACTGATGAGGCGGTCAGCGCTGGGCTTTCCGGTGGCGATCAAGGTCGAATCCCGGATCTGCCGCACAAGACCGAGGCCGGCGTGATCCGCCTCAATCTGCGCGGCGCTGAGGAAGTGCGCACTGGCTTCGCCGCGGTGATGGCGAACATCGAAAAGGTCTCGCCGCCGCCCCGGATCAATGGGGTGTTGGTGCAGCCGATGGTGCTGCAAGGCATCGAGATGGTCGTCGGCGCGCATAACGACCCACTGTTCGGCCCGCTGATCGTGGTTGGATTGGGCGTGGTGCTGGTTGGTGGAGGTGCTCAAAGACACGGCGCTCTCCCCTGCACCGGTGACGCCATTCCAGGCCGAGAGCCTCCTGCGGCAGTTGAAGGGGGTAAGGCTGCTGGAAGGGGTCCGCGGCATGTCGGCCGTGAATATTCAGCGGCTGGCGCAAGTCATCAGCGAGGTGTCTCGTTTCGCTACTGATCATCGCGATACAGTGGCTGAAATGGACATCAATCCGCTTATTTGCGCAGGCGACCATCGGGATGTTCACGGCCCGGGATTAAATCGATCAAACAGAGGATCAGAGCACTACGATACGCTTTCTACAGTGCCGGAATGCCTGCCGGAGCCACGCGATGATCCCTATAAATAAAGTATTCCGGGACTGAAGCTTTGTCCAAACTGCCTCCGGAGGCCCGGACTTGGCGCCATCTGGCGCTCGCCGTCGGACCCGGGGTCGTGGTTTTGCGCTGGTCCCGGCGTTGTTCATGGCACAGGAACTGGCATCCCGCCTTGGCTTGGCGACACGCCAGGGACTGGCGAAATTAGCGCTGCACCGGCTGGGTCGGTTGCCGACCGTGCTCCTGCTCGCAGCGCTGACGATCGGCTGCGGCGGCACGCAATCGAGCGCCGTGGCCGCCGCCGGTCTGCTGACAATCATCTTGAAAGGCAGCTGCGGTTCGGGTTGAGCGGGTCGCGATGGCATTTGCGACTGTGCGAACTCGCCTTCATCGCCCTTGCCTGGCAGGCCCGGCCGGTAGTGACGGAGATCGCCTTCACAGATGTTGCAAATACCACTTGGGTATCTGCTGGCAGCGGATCTTGGCACCTGCGTTATTCCGTGGGCCATTTTCTACCGGCAGTCGGCTAGCATCGATAAGGGCCTTACCCGCAGTCACCTTTCGGCCGCCCGCGTAGAAACGCTGGTCGGTGTGGTGCTTTGCCAAACAATTGCCGCTGCGGTGTTGGTGGCCGAAGCGTCGGCGTCCGGCCACGGTGCAGCATCGGTGTAGTCGTTCGATCATTTCACTTAAATCGCCAGCGCCTTCGCCGCCTCGATCGGGCCGACGGCCCGGTGGGGAAGACCGGCGCCTCGCCCAACGCCCCGATCAGTTGGTCAATGGCGCTCACCCCGCTCTAAAATCGATGATCGAGTCCGCGCGCAAGTGAAAACCCCTGCATGCTGTGGGCGGTTGTCGAGAAATCCACAACATGTGGCATATCGGACTCAGCTCACCCAGCGTGACAACTACGAGCGCGACTCAATCGCATTTAAAACGGCTGCCGGGCCGGCCCGCGCGTTGACCCTTCAATCCCGGCAGTCTAATCACCGCCGACGGCGCGGCGCTGCCATCAGGCTCAACAAAGCCGCCGGGATTGGAACGATACGTGACGGACGTGCACGATGCGTTGATGATAGGGCGTAACTCGGAGGGCAAACTGGTGCGCCGGCCGTTGTCGCCGCATCTTCAGGTCTATCGTTGGCCGATCACGATGGCGACCTCAATTCTGCACCGAGTGACTGGGTGCGCGGTCGGGCTCGGCACGTTGTTGCTGACGTGGTGGCTGGTCGCCGCCGCTACCTCCGATGAGGCTTTCGACACCGCGCAGTGGTTCGTCGGTTCGTCGGTTGGGTTGTTATGCCTGTTCGGTTGGACCGTTGCGCTGTTGTATCACTTCTTCAACGGTATCCGCCATCTGGCATGGGACGTTGGGCTGGGCTTCGAAAAGCGTGCCTACGTTGGCTCCTCCTGGGGCGTGCTCATTGCGACCGGTGTCTGCTCAATATTGGTCTGGGTCATCGGTCTGGCCGTTTGGTGAGGACAAGCGATGCCTGAAGCCCCACAAGTCGACGTTCTCCGCTCGCCGCTGGGCCGAGCCCGCGGACTCGGGGCGGCGCATGCTGGATCTCAGCATTGGTGGGTAGAACGGGTTGAAGCCGCCGCGTTGGTGCCTCTGACGATCTGGTTCATCTTCGCGTTGCTGCACCTGGTTGGCGCCCCGCGTCAGGCGGTGATCGACTGGCTGTCGTCGCCGGTTTCGATGGTGCTCATGATGCTGTTGATCGTGACGACATTTCACCACCTCAGCCTAGGTGTGCAAACGGTCCTGGATGACTATGTGCATCAGCCGGCAATCAAGCTTTGGTCGGTGCTTGCCGTCAAAGGAGCCTGCGTGGTGGCGGCGCTGCTTTGTATCGTGGCCGTGCTGAAGATCGGGCTATAGGCCCGGAGGAAAAGAGTCGATGAATGCGATCACGATGCCGTCGTCACGGGCGTACAACGTCGTTGACCACACCTACGACGTCGTCGTCGTCGGCGCCGGCGGATCAGGTCTGCGCGCGACGTTCGGAATGGGCGCCTCCGGTCTGAAGACCGCTTGCATAACCAAAGTGTTTCCGACTCGCAGCCACACTGTTGCAGCGCAGGGCGGAATCGGCGCCGCGCTGGGCAACATGGGTGAGGATGACTGGCGCTGGCACATGTACGACACCGTCAAAGGGTCGGACTGGCTCGGCGATCAGGACGCCATCGAGTACATGTGCCGGGAGGCGATCCCGGCGGTTTATGAGCTGGAACATTACGGCGTGCCGTTCAGTCGCACCGAAGACGGGCGCATCTACCAGCGCCCGTTCGGCGGTCACATGAAGGAATACGGCAAAGAACCCGCGATGCGCGCCTGCGCCGCCGCCGACCGGACGGGCCACGCGATCCTCCACACGCTCTACCAGCAAAGCTTGAAGCAAAACGTCGAATTTTTCATCGAATATTTCGCGCTGGACCTGATTCTGGACCAGGAAGGCGTGTGCCGCGGGGTGATGGCCTGGAACCTGGAGGATGGCACCATTCACCGCTTCCGCGCCCAGACGGTTGTGCTGGCGACCGGCGGATACGGGCGTGCCTACCTGTCCTGCACCTCGGCGCACACCTGCACCGGCGACGGCAGCGGCATGGTCCTGCGCGCCGGCCTGCCTGCCCAGGACATGGAATTCGTGCAGTTCCATCCCACCGGCATTTTTCCCGCCGGCTGCCTGATCACCGAGGGTGCTCGCGGTGAGGGCGGCTACCTGACCAACGCCGAAGGCGAGCGCTTCATGGACCGCTATGCGCCCACCGCCAAGGATCTGGCCAGCCGCGACGTCGTGTCGCGCTCGATGACCATGGAGATCAACGCCGGTCGGGGCTGCGGCCCGGACAAGGACTACATCATGCTCCATCTTGAGCACCTCGGCGCTGAACTGCTGCATGAGCGGCTGCCTGGCATTTCCGAAACCGCGAAAGTGTTTGCCGGCGTCGAGGTGACGAAGGAGCCGATCCCGGTGCTGCCGACCGTGCACTACAACATGGGCGGCATCCCAACGAATGTGCATACCGAGGTGCTGCGTCCGACCAAGGACAACCTGGACGCGACGATCCGCGGCCTGATGGCGGTGGGCGAGGCGGCTTGCGTGTCCGTGCATGGCGCCAACCGGCTGGGCACCAACTCCTTGCTCGACCTTGTGGTATTCGGACGCGCCGCGGCCCACCGGGCGGCGGAGACAATCAAGCCAGGCGCCGGCCAAGCGCCGCTGCCGCCAAAAGCCGGCGAGGCCTCGCTCGACCGGTTCGATCGCGCTCGGCACGCCAAAGGCGGCACCAGGGTTGCGGAGCTGCGACTGGAGATGCAGCGGACGATGCAAGGCCATGCAGCGGTGTTTCGTAGCGCGAAAAGCCTGACTGAAGGCGTGGAGAAGATGAAGAAGGTCTGGAGCGGCCTGACCGATATGTCGGTATCCGATCGGAGCCTGGTTTGGAACAGCGACCTCATGGAGGCGCTGGAGCTGCACAACCTGATGGGTAGCGCGATGACCACCATGGCTGGCGCGGAGGCCCGCACCGAAAGCCGGGGAGCGCACGCGCACGACGACTATCCGGACCGCGACGATCAGAACTGGATGAAGCATACGCTCGCTTGGTGTGACGACGACGGCGGCGTGAAGCTCGATTATCGTCCGGTGAGGATGCAGACTCTGACCAATGAGGTGTCGGTCTTCCCGCCGAAGAAGCGGGTTTATTAGCTCTCTTCAACTGGCCGACGCTGACGTCGTGCTTATTTCGTAGGATCACGAAACGATGGTTGCCTTCAACCTCCCCCGCAACAGCCGGATCGGGCTGGGCCAGACCTTCAAGGCGACCGCCGGGGCGAAGCGCGTCCGGGAATTCAAGATCTATCGATGGAATCCGGACGACGGGAAAAACCCACGCACCGACACCTATGAAATCGATCTCAGCGCGTGCGGCCCCATGGTCCTGGACGCGCTGATCAAGATCAAGAACGAGATCGACCCGACGCTGACCTTCCGCCGCTCCTGCCGTGAGGGCATCTGTGGCTCATGCGCCATGAACATCGACGGTGGCAACACGCTGGCCTGCCTGAAGCCGATCGAGGAGGTAAAGGGCGCGGTGAAAATCAGTCCGCTGCCGCACATGCCCGTCGTGAAGGATCTGGTCCCCGATTTGTCACAGGTCTATGCGCAATACCGCTCCATCAAACCCTGGATACAGGTCGATACGCCGGCCCCGCCAGACGCCGAGCGGCTGCAGAGCAAGGAGGAGCGCGCCAAGATAGATGGCATGTGGGAGTGCATCCTGTGCTTCTGCTGCTCGACGTCGTGTCCAAGCTATTGGTGGAACGGCGACCGCTACCTTGGCCCGGCGGTGCTGCTGCAGGCTTATCGCTGGATCGCTGATTCCCGCGACGAAGCGACAGGTGAGCGCCTGGATGAACTCGAAGACCCGTTTAAGCTTTATCGCTGCCATACAATCATGAATTGCACGGATACCTGCCCGAAGGGCCTGAACCCGGCCAAGGCAATCGGAGCCATCAAGCAGTTGATCGTCGAGCGGCGAGGTCTAGGCCAACACCCGCCTTTGACGTTCCCGCGCCGAAGCGCGATGGTTGCTGCCCAACAAGGCAACCGAGGGGGCGCAGGATGATCCAGGTCTGGACCTGGCCGACACCGAACGGCCACAAAGTTCATATCACGCTGGAAGAGCTCGGCCTGCCTTACAAGGTCATCCCGATCAACATCGGCAAGGGCGACCAGTTCAAGCCGGAATTCCTGGCGATCACGCCGAACCACCGCATCCCTGCGATCGTCGATCCGGAAGGACCCGGCGGCAGGCCACTCAAGCTTTTCGAGTCGGGCGCGATCATGATCTACCTGTCGGAAAAGACCGGTGGCAAGCTGATACCCAAAGACAGCGTCGGCCGCTACCTCTGCCTGCAATGGATGATGTTCCAAATGGGCGGCACGGGTCCAATGTTTGGCCAATACAACCATTTCGCAAATTATGCTGTCGAAAAGATTCCTTACGCGATCGAACGGTATACCAACGAAGTGAAGCGACTGCATCGCGTGCTCGAGAAAAGGTTGGCGCAGGCCGAGTATTTGGCAGGCGAGGAGTACTCATTGGCTGACATCATCAATTTCCCCTGGATTCGTAATCCCGATCGCCGGAAGTATCGATCTCGCGGACTATCCGAACGTGAAGCGCTGGCACGACGCAGTGGCGGCACGTCCCGCGGTGCAGCGCGGTGTGGAGGTTTTGGCGGAGAAAAAGAAACTTGGTCCCATGACCGAGGAAGAGCGGGAGATCATGTTCGGCAAGACTCAATTTCTTGCCCGCTAGCCCGATTTTCGCGATCCCGGTCGAACTGCCCAAGCGGTAACAGCTTGCAGCAGAATTCCCGAGTTCTGGGACCCCAGTATCTGATCTCTTCCCGGTGCTCGCAGCGGTAGAACCAGTCTTCGAGACTCGTCTGCCTCAAGAACACTTCCTGGTACGCGTAAGCACGACGCAATCGCGCAGACGGCGAAGCCAAAGGCTCGATGACGCCGGGAAAATGACCCGGATCCGTTTGCGATCGTCTCCTCGACAAAAGAGCGCCGCGGGAGCTTGCTCCCGCGGCGAAGTTCAGGGGAGGAAACAGCGCCTACATACATCACGAATTCGTCAGACAGCAACTTCATTTTCAACAAATCGCGATCACACTTATCATGTGGCTCGGCAACATCTTTCGCTCAGATACATCAAAACTCCATCAACTCCATTCCGTCTCCGACCGAGAACTTCCCTCCATTGATCACTTCCGCATGCACGCCAAGTTCGACATGCCCGTACAAGGAACGAAGCTCCGCGACCGGATCGGCATCGCGCTCGCCGGTTTCCGGGTTGACTTCTGTAGCAGGACAACGGGTCGTTCCCTTCAACACCCTCATCACCGCCCCGCCGACCTGGATTTCCCGTCCGATCCAGTCACGTTCAGCCCAAGCCGGGGCTCCGTTGAACCAGATATTGGCGCGGAAACGACGCCTGTGCCGCCGGGCACCTACCCTGGACTCGTAATCGCGAAGGCTGGCGAGGTTGTTCAAGCTCACAACCGGGGTCTTTTGGTCGCCGAACACGTGGTTCGGCACATAGTGGAAAGTCGGATCGCCTCGCGCCTCGTCACCCATGTAGTCTTTCAGGAAAGCAGCGATGCGCTCCCGCCCCGCCGGCGGTCATGGCGTTCGCTTCGACCCCGCTGCCGTCGGGCGCGCGGATCCGCAGCGTCTTGGGACCCGGATCGAATACGCAGAACAGCAGCGCCGCCCTCGCGTGCTTCATTTGGCAGAGGAAATTCCATTTCGGCAGCCAAGCCGGGTTGGCCGGGTCAAAGCCGGAGTCCCCATGCGCCAACGCGAAAGCTCGGTCCCACGGTATCGCGCCGCCGGGCTTGACCTCCGCCTGCTCCATGGCTTCGGCGGTAAGGCCTTTGACCGGGTAGCGATACAGGTATTCAATTCGCATAATTCTGCCCCCCTTGAGCGGTAGTCTGCGCCGCCCCAATTCCATAACAAAGCCCGATCATGTCGCCTCATCGTAGGGGCAGGGAAGGGCTGTCGCCTGATGAAAGGGACACTTGATGGATATTCAGAAATTCACCGAACGGTGCCAGGGTTTTCTCCAGGCGGCCAGCACGATCGCGATCCGGGAATTCCACCAGCGGATCACCGCGGAACATCTGCTGAAGGCTCTGTTAGATGACGAGGAAGGCGCCGCGGCCGGCCTGATCAGGGCTGCCGGGGGTGATCCGACGAGCCGCCGCTGCGGCCAACGACGCGGAAGTGGCACGTCAGCCTAAAGTTAGCGGTGGGGGCGCGGGTCAGCCGCAGCTTACGCCGGACTTGGTGCGGGTGTTGGACTCGGCGCAGCAATCCTCGACCCGCGCGGGCGATGAATATGTGGCGCAGGACCGGTTGCTGGTGGCATTGGCCGAGTCCAATACGCCGGCCGGGCGTGCATTGAAGGCCGCGGGGCTAACCCCTCAGGCACTGGAGAAGGCGGTGAATGACGTCCGCAAGGGGCGCAAGGTCACCAGCTCGAACGCGGAATCAAGCTTCGATGCTCTTAAGAAGTATGCGCGCGACGTGACCGCGGTCGCTCGCGAAGGCAAGCTCGACCCGGTCATCGGGCGTGACGAGGAGATCCGCCGCACCATCCAGGTGCTGGCGCGCCGGACCAAGAACAATCCGGTGCTGATCGGCGAACCGGGCGTGGGCAAGACCGCGATCGTCGAGGGCCTGGCGCTACGCATCGTCAACGGTGACGTTCCGGAAGCGCTGAAGGGCAAGCAACTTCTATCGCTGGACCTCGGCGCGATGGTCGCCGGGTCGAAATATCGCGGCGAGTTCGAGGAGCGCCTCAAGGCTGTCCTGAAGGAGATCGAGGACGCTCAGGGGCAGGTGATCCTGTTCATCGACGAGATGCATACGCTAATCGGCGCCGGGCGGGCGGATGGCGCGATGGACGCGTCCAATCTGATCAAGCCAGAACTGGCGCGCGGCACGTTGCACTGCATCGGCGCGACGACGCTGACAGAATACCGCAAGCACGTGGAGAAAGACGCGGCGCTGGCCCGCCGATTCCAGCCGGTGTTTGTGGGTGAGCCAAGCGTAGAGGACACGATCAGCATCCTGCGTGGCATAAAAGAAAAGTACGAACTCCACCACGGCGTGCGGATCGCCGATGCAGCGCTGGTGGCGGCCGCGACTTTGTCGAAACGTTATATTACCGACCGGTTCCTGCCGGACAAGGCGATTGATCTGGTCGACGAGGCGGCGAGCCGGTTGCGCATGCAGGTGGACTCGAAGCCGGAGGCGCTGGATGAACTCGATCGACGGGTGATCCAGCTGAAGATCGAGCGGGAGGCGTTGAAAAAGGAAACCGATCCGGCGTCGAAGGACCGGCTGGCGAAACTGGAGCATGAACTCGCCGACCTGGAAGATCGGTCGAACGCCATGGCCGCCGCCTGGAAGAGCGAGAAGGACCAGGTGCAGGAGACCCAGAAGCTGAAGGAGCGGCTGGACCAGGCGCGGTCGGAAGTCGAGGTGGCGCAACGCCGAGGCGATCTGGGGCGGGCGTCCGAGCTGATGTATGGCGTCATTCCGGACATCGAGCGCCAGTTGGCGCGTTCCGCCGATGGCAAGCTGGTCAACGAGGCCGTGACGGAGGAGAGCATCGCCGGCGTGGTCTCACGTTGGACCGGCGTGCCGGTGGACAAGATGCTGGAGGGCGAGCGGGCGAAGCTGATCCGAATGGAAGATCAATTGCGTCAACGGGTGATCGGCCAGGAGGAGGCGCTAAAAGCCGTCGCCCATGCTGTCCGGCGTGCGCGAGCGGGCCTGCAGGATCCGAACCGGCCGATCGGCAGCTTCTTGTTTCTTGGCCCAACCGGCGTTGGCAAAACCGAGCTGACGAAGGCTTTGGCGTCGTTTCTGTTCGATGACGACAAGGCGATGGTCCGCATCGATATGAGCGAATACATGGAGAAGCACGCCGTGTCGCGGTTGGTCGGCGCTCCTCCCGGCTATATCGGTTACGACGAGGGCGGGGTGCTGACCGAGGCGGTTCGCCGGCGACCGTACCAGGTGATCCTGTTCGACGAGGTCGAGAAGGCGCATGAGGATGTCTTCAACATCCTGCTGCAAGTCCTGGACGACGGACGGCTGACCGATGGCCAGGGCCGTACGGTCGACTTCAAGAACACGATCATTGTGCTGACCTCCAACCTCGGCAGCGACGTGTTGGCGCATCAGAAGGAAGGTGAGCCGACGGCGATGGTGCAAGGCGAGGTGATGAGCATCGTCCGCCAGCACTTCCGCCCGGAATTCCTGAACCGGCTGGACGAAATCGTGTTGTTCCGGCGTCTACAGCGGAGCGACATGGCGGCGATCGTCGAGATCCAGTTGGCCGGGCTGCGCAAGCTGCTGGCCGACCGGAAGATCGGGCTGGAACTGGATCGGACGGCGCTCGATTGGCTGGCAGCCGAGGGCTACGATAGCACCTATGGGGCGCGGCCGTTGAAGCGGGTTATCCAACGGTCGTTACAGAACCCGTTGGCCGGAATGATTTTGGAAGGCGGGATCAAGGAAGGCGACACGGTCCGCGTTTCGGCCGGCGCAAATGGGCTGGTGATCAACGGGCAGTTGGCCGAGGCGGCATAATG
Source organism: uncultured Alphaproteobacteria bacterium (assembly GCA_963778125.1). Taxonomy (GTDB): domain Bacteria; phylum Pseudomonadota; class Alphaproteobacteria; order Acetobacterales; family Acetobacteraceae; genus Rhodopila. Next base: position 55,272 of record CAVZTH010000007.1, read on the forward strand.
CGTAGGGGCGTGGTCAGGTGACCTCGCCTCGTCTTTCGGTCAGTTTCGATGGGCGCCAAACGACCGTTCCGGCTCACTCTAATCGGAATGTCGATCGCCCGACGCTGTTTTCGTTACAACATCCTTCAAATGCTCGATCCAGACCACCTATTTTCGTGTGTTCGCGCGCGGTCTTTGCTACATATGCAACCACCCTCATGATCGTGTGGCCAATGTCCGAAGCCCTAGCGCCTCCGCTACCAGCCAACGACGCATACCCGCAGGACCTCGCAGCGTCTGGCCCGGAGGACTTTGTTTTTGAGGCCGCCGCGCCGAACGACATTCAGGACCTGGTGGATGCCCCTTGCCGAGCGTTAGAAATAGAATACAAGAGTTGGCGCAATCTCGATCACGCCGAGGACCGGGCTGAACTCGCCCGTGATATGTCTGCGCTGGCCAATCACGGCGGCGGCTTTGTCGTATTCGGTTTCAACGAGCACACGCTCGCGCCGGACGACACCGATCCATTCCGGACGAACTGCACAATCGAACGCGTGCGCTCGATCGTCCAAACCTACCTCGATCCGCCGATTCGCTGCGAAGTCGTTACGACCATGTCAACGATAGGTGCCGTTCATTCGGTGATTCGCGTCAGTGGCCATGGCACCACGCCGGTTTGCATCCGTCAGGACGGCCCGATAGTCGGTGGTGAAAAGCTGATCGAGCGGGGCGCCTTCTACCTGCGCAAACATGGGCCGCTCGGGTCGGGACGATGGCTGGGCGTGCCCTGCCCACACAGCGCCAAGATCGAGTTGTCGCAAGATTGGGCACCGCTGATCCGCCGCTGTGTTCGTCGCGACCGCGAGGCGCTGCTGAGCATGGTGGACGCGTCGATTGATGGACGGTCCTCGGCTCCCGACACCTCGCAACGCTTGCAGACCTGGCATCGCGCTTCGCGCGCCGCGTTCCAGGCGTTGGTCCCGCGCAGCCCGGTCGCCGACCGCCTCGCCCGTTGTCACTACGTGCTGTCCTACGGTTTCGAGATGGTCCGCCCGGAGATGCTGGAGCATGCGCAGCTTCCCGAACGGCTGCGTCGGACGGTGTTCGACGTCCAGACGCAGTTCCGTTCCGGCTGGAACATGTTCGATCCGCCATACCGGCGCGGTGTGCAGGCGCGGTTCGTGCTCGATCCAGCAAGCGGCGACGACGAGGTGGATTTCCTTGAGGCCGCCTGGCTGCGGGCGCGCAATCCCGACGCGACCGCCGATTTCTGGCGGGTATCGCCGTGCGGCTACGCTACTGTCATCCGCCCTTATCCCGAAGATCAGGGCCATCTCGCCGTTTCGCCGGCCGCAATCCCAGGAACCTACCTCAGTCCGTTTGTCGTGGCCCAAGAAGTTGGCGAACTGGTTTGCCATGCCCGAACGTTTGCTCGGCTGTTCAACGGGGTACGGCGGGTTGCGTTCCGGTGCGAGTGGTGGGGCCTGACCGGCCGCGAGCTGTTCGACCCTGACCGACATTGGCCACATCGCGGACCGGCACTAAGTGATCGCTCCGTGGCGACGTCGCAGGTTCCGGTCGGCCGGCTGGCGAATGCGTGGCCGGAGGTTGTGGCTCAACTTATCGCGCCAGTGGTGCGCGCGGTTGAACCGGACGTCGCGCTGGATGGTGACTGGGTCCGACGGCAGGCGCCGCGCTGGGCCGCTCCGCCGTAAGTCGGCCACTACGAGGTTCCCGAACCTCCCCGGGCCCGACGCGCGGTCAAGCCGGAAACTGCCGCTCAAGGAAACAGGCATCACCGTAGGAGTGGAACCGGTAGCGCGCCGCCACCGCGTGGGCATAGGCCGCCAACATCCGATCACGCCCGGAGAACGCCGAGACCAGCATCAGCAAGGTGGAGCGGGGAAGGTGGAAGTTCGTGACCAGTCGGTCCACTGCCTTGAACCGGTAGCCGGGCAGGACGAACAGAGACGTCTCGCCGACGAACGGCGGGATCGTCCCGTCCGGCTCAGCGGCGCTTTCCAGCAGCCGCAGACTGGTGGTGCCGATCGCGACCACTCGGCCGCCGTCCCTCCTCGCCCGGTTGATCGCTTCCGCCGTCGAGGCAGTGATCACGCCGTGCTCGGCGTGCATGCGGTGGTCGACGATTTGGTCTACCCGCACCGGCAGGAAGGTGCCAATCCCGACATGCAGCGTGACAGCCACCCGATGCACGCCGGCTGTTTCCAGGTCCGCCAGTAAATCCGGCGTAAAATGCAGGCCGGCGGTCGGAGCGGCGACTGCGCCCTGCCGCTCGGCGAACATTGTCTGGTAATCCATGGCATCATCGGGCGTTGGCCCATCGGGACGGTGGATATAGGGCGGTAACGCTAGCCTGCCGGCCCTCTCGAACGCCTGCATCAAGGCGTCTCCGGCGAGGTTGAAAACTAAAGAGACGCTGCCGTCGTCCGCCTTGTCGATAACCTGGGCAGTCAGGGCCGGGGCACCCTCGATGGCAAGTTGGTCATATAGTCGCAAACGGCGGCCGTTCCGGGCGAGGGCATTCCAGGCACCGTCGGCACGCGGCTGATCCAGGGTAATGCCGATCCGGGCCTCCCCACGCGTGGCCTGAAGTTGTGCGGGAAAGACCCGGGTGTCGTTCGCCACCAGGATGTCGCCAGAGCGCAGCAGCGACGGCAGGTCGCGGATGGTGCAGGTCACCTAAACCGTCAGGGCGCACGTGCAGCATACGGGCGGCGTCTCGCGGCCGAGCCGGTCGCTGCGCGATACGCTCCGGCGGCAGGTCGTAGTCGAAGTCCGCCAGAGTCAGTGAGCAGCCTGCCCGAGAGCGAGGTGCCCGCATTTTACCGGGACTGGTAGGACGAAATCTCGATCAGATTACCGTCGGGATCGCGGCAATATACCGACGCAATCGGGCCCAGCGCGCCGGCCCGCTCGACCGGACCTTGCAGGATCTGCACGCCGTTGTCGTGAAGATGTCCGATTACCTCATTCGGCGGCACGGCGGTGATGAAGCATACGTCAGTGGCGCCGGGATCGGCCGACGCCCCGGTGGGCCAGGAGCCCACATCCGCGTCGATCGGCCGCAGGTTGATCTTCTGACCGCCGAATTTCAGGGCAGTACGATGGTTCACGCCGAAATCTTCTCGCTCCATTCCCAGCACCCGCTGATACCAAGCCGCGCTAATCTCCACGCTTTTACAGTTGATGACGATGTGGTCGATCCGATCGATCGTAAACCGCATTACCCTAGACCGTTATAAAAGTCGTTACCTTTGTCGTCCATGACAATAAAGGCCGGAAACTTCTCCACCTCGATCCGCCAGACTGCCTCCATCCCGAGTTCGGGGAACTCAAGAATTTCGACCTTGCGGATGCAGTCTTGTGCGAGCCTCGCCGCCGCTCCGCCGACGCTGCCAAGATAAAAGCCTCCATGCGCGCGGCAGGCATCCTTGACGGCCTTCGACCGATTGCCCTTCGCCAGCATGACCAGGGATCCGCCGGCCGCCTGAAACTCGGACACATAGCTGTCCATGCGCCCGGCGGTGGTGGGACCAAAGCTGCCGGTGGCCATGCCCGCAGGGGTCTTTGCCGGGCCGGCGTAATAGACAGGGTGGTTCTTCAGGTAGTCGGGCAGGGGCAAGCCGTTATCCAGCCGTTGTTTCAGTTTGGCGTGGGCGATGTCGCGGGCCACGACCATGGTCCCGGTGAGCGAAAGGCGGGTTTTAACTGGATGCCGGCTTAGTTCCGCCCGGATGTCCGCCATCGGCCGGTTCAGGTCGATCGTTACGGATTGATCACCGAGGTGCGTATCGGTAGTCTCCGGCAGGTATTTCGCCGGCTCACTCTCCAGTTGCTCGAGGAAAACGCCATGGGGCGTGATCTTGGCAAGAACTTGACGATCGGCGCTGCAGGAGACGCCAATGCCGACGGGCAACGAGGCGCCATGCCGTGGAAGCCGAACCACGCGAACGTCATGGCAGAAGTATTTGCCGCCGAACTGGGCGCCGATGCCGATTTTTCGCGACAATTCCAGAACCTGCCGTTCCAGTTCTAGATCGCGGAATGCGTGGCCTGACTTGTCCCCTTTGGTGGGCAGTCCATCGAGCCATTTCGTGGACGCCAGTTTCACCGTCTTAAGCGTCATCTCGGCCGAGGTGCCTCCAATGACGATCGCCAGGTGATACGGCGGGCAGGCAGAGGTCCCAAGGGTCTTCATCTTGGTTTCGAGGAATTTCACCAGTGTCGCCGGCGAAAGGATCGCCCTCGTCTCCTGATAAAGAAACGTCTTGTTGGCGCTGCCGCCACCCTTCGCGACAAACATGAGGTGGAACTCGTCGGCATGATGCTCGCCGGCGGCAGCCATGATGTCGAACTGGACCGGTAGATTGTTTCCGGTGTTGACTTCCTCATACATCGACAGCGGCGCCATTTGGGAATAGCGTAGATTTGTTTCGGTATAAGTGCGATGGACGCCCCAGGCGAGAGCCTCTTCCTCGTCGCCATCGACCCACACTCGCTGGCCCTTTTTGCCAAAGACGATCGCTGTGCCGGTATCCTGGCACATCGGAAGCACGCCACCGGCGGCGATATTGGCGTTCTTTAGTAGGTCCAGCGCCACGAACCGGTCGTTGGACGACGCCTCTGGGTCGTCGAGGATGGCCCGAAGCGAGGCAAGGTGCGCGGGTCGCAGCAAGTGCGAAACGTCATGGAATGCGCGGACCGCCAATTCGCTAAGCGCGTGGGGAGCGATCCGCAGGACGGTCATGCCCTCGACGGTGATGGTGCGGAGGCCCTAAATCGGCAACTTGCGCCAGGGTGTCGTGCCTTCCGCGACCGGGAACATTGGGGAATAGAGGAACTCGGCCGGCCGCGGGGCGTCCACGATAAGTCCTTTAATCTTGCGATGAACGGCGGCGGAATGCGTCCAGGCTAACCACCTGGCCCGGTTCCGCGTCTTTTTCCGCCGGCGCGTCGGGTTCATCGGCTGCAGGTGGCGGCGTGGGTTCCTCAATGACCGGTGGTTCGGCTGCCTGGAAGCGCAGCCCATATCGGATATGTGGGTCGGCGAATTCCACCACGGCGTCCAGCGGAATGATCAACTTCGATGGCACACCGCCGAACGACAGCCCAACCTGGATCGACTGGGTTTCGTTGTTGAAGGCGAGGTCCCAGAACTGGTGCTGCAGCACGATGGTCATTTCCTGCGGATACTGGGCGCGGATCCGCTGCGGGACCTCCACGCCGGGGTGATCCGTGCGGAATGTGATATAGAAATGATGACCACCGGGCAGACCTTGCAAAGCCACGTGCTCAATCGCTTGCGCCACGACGTGCCGCAACGCCTGCTCAATCCATTTCTCATAAGGCAGCAGGCTATCTGGCCGCTGCTTCTGATCGTCTTCCATCAGTGCCCTCTTGCCCTCTGACACACCCATAGCGCGTACGGTGTTGCGGGCAAAGAGGCTTGCTGCACTCGGGGGGCTTGACGCCGTGCGCCCCCCACCGGCGTCTGCGGCGATGCGCCCGCGATCTACTCGCCGGCCAACTGCGCGGACATCAGTGGCGCAGCCAGTCGTACCAGCCCGGAGACGTCTACCGTGGTATTGATTGCCAGCAGCGCGCTCGCCAGCGCCGCCGCACGATCGGCACCCAAGACCACATCGGTCAGGCCAGCGAATTTCGCCCGCAATTCATCCTCCGACAGGAAATTGGCGGGTTCACCCTTCGGCACGACGACCTTCTGCTCGAACGTGCGCCCGCGGGCCTCGATCGACAGCTTGCCGGACATGTTGGTCGGAAATTCGGCCTCGATTTCGGGGTCGAACGCGCATTCAACTTTAGGCAGCAGCATGCGAACCGTGGGATCATTCAATAGCGCGTAGCTATCCCACCCCATCGCCCCGGTCGCCAAGGCGGTGGAAATCACGAACGGCCCACTGAACTGGCCATCGACCACATTTTGCGGGTTCGCTTTCTGCTCCGCCGGAGCTCCGATCAGCAGCATGCCCGCTCTCGGCAGACCCAGTCGGACGTGAGTGATCTCCGACGGCTTGATATCATTGGCCGCTCGCAGCGCCAGTGCCGCGTCGATTCCAGCATGTCCATACCGGCATGACGGATACGGCTTTACCGCCGTGTTCATCAGTTCCCATACCTCACCCAGGTTCTGAATTGCCCGCTCAGGCGTCGGACTCGGTGCGTACGCCCGCATAAATCCGTGCTTGCCCTCCAATGCCTCGGAGGCGCCCTTAAACCCTTCTCGGACCAGGGTGGCGGCCATCAACCCATTCAACGCAGCCCAACCGACCTGGAACCGCTTGGTCCAGGCCCCGTTGGCGAGGAATTGCAAGCTGCCCGCCGTCTGCGACAGCACCGTGCCAAGCGCGCTGGCCACATCGTCGGCGTCCAGACGGAAAACCCGCGCGGCCGCCGCGGCCGCCCCAAACGCTCCGCATGTCGCGGTAGGATGGTAGCCACGATCGTAATGCTCTCCCGCCGGCAACGCCAGGGCAACGCGGCAAGTCACCTCATACCCGGCGATGATCGCCGCCAGAACATCGGCGCCCGAAGCTCCGGCCATTTCGCCCGCCGCCAACGCGGCGGGAATGACCGGCGCGCCGGGATGCAGTGATCCGGCGGCGTGGGTGTCGTCGAAGTCCAGCGAGTGAGCCAATGCGCCATTTAAAAACGCCGATCCGGCCGGTGTGTAGCGCGCCGCGTCGCCGAATACGCCGGAATTCCCCGCGGCCATCCCCATCGCTCTGGTCGCCGCGAGGAATGATGGTGTGCTTTCAGCATCGTAGCGGGCGCGGACAATGTTCCCGACGAGGTCGAGGACCAGGAAACGCGCGCGGTTAACCACCGCGGGCGGCAGAGCGTCAAGCTGAATATCAGCGGCAAACGCGGACAGAGTGGCGGTGACGCCCATGGTCTGTTTCCTCCTGCTTACTTGCGGGTATTCTGCCGGAAGTCTCGGCCGGGGCCAAGATCGGTGGGAGTGCTGCACTACAAGCGGTTGATATGGCAAACCGGGTCGGAAGAGGGCTTGACTGTCTACCGCGAGGCCGCCACCGGTCCCGCAGCCATGGCACGTACCAGCACTAGCCCCTGCTGCAGCTGGAAATCCGTTGCCGGCTTCGTCGGGTCGAACTTTGGCCAACCAACCGGTGGCACCCTCGGGATCTGTTGCGCCACCGCGGGCAGGTCGGCGGTCAGAGCGGCCTGCGGAGGCCCGCCGTCGTTTGTCAGGATGTGACGAAGGTCAGCCTCACGCTCTGGACCAAAATGCGGTGCCGGCGTGCGGGTTTCTTCCACTACGACGTTCGGCGTGATACCGACACCCTGGATCGAACGTCCAGACGGAGTGTAGTACCGCGCCGTCGTCAGCCGGATCGCGCCGTCACCTTGCAGCGGGAACAAGGTCTGCACCGAACCCTTGCCGAACGACTGGGTGCCCAGCACAAATGCGCGCCGGTTGTCCTGTAAAGCGCCCGCCACGATCTCGGCTGCCGACGCCGTCCCATTACTCGTCAGGACCACGATCGGCAGGCCTCCGGATATATCGTGGCCCCGTTTGGCCGACCAGCTCTGGTTATCGTCCAAATGCCGGCCGCGCGTCGAGACGATGCCGCCGCTATCAAGGAAGTCGTTCGACACTGCGATCGCCTGGTCCAACAGACCTCCCGGATCATTACGCAAATCGATGATCAATGCCCGCAACCGTCCCGCCGGACTCTGCACGCAGTGACTTCATGGATGCCCGAACGCCGTTGTCTGTTTGTTCGGTGAACTCGCTGATCCGGATCACCCCAACATCGCCCATCAACTGGCTCTTCACCGTATGAATATGAATGATCTGCCGGACCAAGGTCAGCATGATCGGGGAGTCCAAGCCCTCACGCTTGAGGATCAGTCCCACCTTGGTGTTCGGCGCACCCCTCATCTCGGCAACCGCGTCATTCAGGCTGACACCCTCAATGGACTTGCCGTTGACCGAGGTAATCAGGTCGCCCGGCCTGATTCCAGCCTCAGCCGCTGGCGTCCCGTCGATTGGGCTAATTACCTGGAGCATGCCGCCTTTATCGGTCAACTCCAGCCCGATGCCGCCGAAGTGGCCCGACGTCTCGGTCTCCATGTCCTGCCATTCTTGTTCATTCATATAGGAACTGTGCGGGTCGAGCCCTGTCAGCATGCCGTTCATTGCATTTTCGACTAGCGTACGCGCAGCAACTGGTTCGACATAGTCAGACTGAACGCGTGCCATCACACTGCTGAAGAGCGATAATAAGCGCGGAGTTTGCTGGGAATCAGATGCTTCCGCGACGGCGGGCACGAACAACCGAGCCTGGCCCCAACCCGGCCCGAGGGCTAGGCCTACAGCAAAACTGCTGCCCATCATCACGGCGGCGCCGATGCGTGTGATTTTCATCGAACCACCTTGCTTTGAGATTAACAACTGAGCGGACCCAGGCCACAGCTATATAAGCACAACGCCAGACTGCTGATTAATGTCTCATCTCTTACATCGCTGCCATGTGATTGCAACATGCCGCCGTAGGCGAGCCGTTGTTTCGTGGGCAGAGTTTGAATATGCCGAGGGAAGCCGTCATCAAAGCGAGGAACAATCCATGGATCTGGGACTTCAGGGCAAGAAAGCCATCGTCTGCGCCGCCAGTAAAGGACTCGGCAAAGCCTGCGCGGTCGCCCTTGCGAGGGAAGGGGTGGAATTAGTCATCACCGCCCGCACCGCTCCCGCACTTGAGCAGACCGCGGCGGAAATCCGCCAACTGACCGGCGCCAAGGTCACCGCGGTGGCTGGCGACATAACCAGTGAGGCTGGACGCGCGGCAGCGCTGGCAGCGTGTCCCGCGCCGGACATTGTTGTGAACAACAACGGCGGCCCGCCACGCGGCGATTTCCGCGAATGGGATCGCGACATGTGGATCGCGGCGGTCGACGCCAACATGCTGGCACCCATCTTCCTGATCAAGTCGGTGATCGATGGCATGATCGACAGGAAGTTCGGCCGGATCGTCAACATTACCTCGGCCTCGGTGGTGTCGCCAATTCCTGAACTGGGTATGAGCAACGGTGCCCGCGCCGGCCTGACCGGTTTCGTCGCCGGCCTCGCTCGACAGGTCGCGAAGCATAACGTGGTGATCAACAACCTCCTGCCGGGCCCGTTCCTGACCGACCGCCTGCGCTCAGGTTTTCAGGAGGTCGCGCGAAAGAGCAACCGGCCTGTGGATGAGATCGTGCAGGAGCGGCAGGCACATACCCCAGCTGGGCGGGCCGGCGACCCAGCCGAGTTCGGCGACGCCTGTGCGTTCCTGTGTTCGGCGAAGATCTCCTTCCTCGTGGGGCAGAATTTGCTGCTAGACGGCGGCACGTTCAATTCATCCAGCACATAAACTCGTAGGCCGGCGAGGTGACCGACCTCGCCGGCCTACACCAAATACTGGACTCGTTCCGCTCCGATACGGTTTCCTCCGCCGAAATCGGAGGTTCCCACATGCGTCGGCTGATCGAGTCGTTGATCATCGCACCCCTGTTGGCCACGACCGCAATCGCCACAGAGCCGCCAAAGCCCCACAATGTGCTGCTGTTCGTGGCCGACTGGTCTGCGTCCAGGCATGATCAGCGAGCAGACAACGCCAGCCATGGCGGCGCTGCTCAGGCGAGGCGTCACGTTCTCGAACACCCACGCGGTTTTCCCAACACTAACCACGGTCAACGCCGCGTCTATCGCGACCGGCCACATGCCTGGCGACACCGGCGACTTCGGAAACGCGATCTACGCGGGCTTCCCCGTGCCGGGCGCGGGAGGCAGCCCGACCCCGTCGCTGGAAAGCGATACCGTGCTGGGCGACATCGATGCCCATTTTGGCGGCAACTATCTGAACGAGGAATCCATCCTCCGCACCGCCGTCGCTTACGGCATCTCCACCGCCGCGATCGGCAAGCTTGGTCCCAGTCTGATCCTCGACCACACGGACCGCGCCGCGCAGCAGACAATGATCATCGACGATCAGACCGGTCAGCCCGGCGGCATTCCCATCGGTTCCGAAATGCAGATCGCCTTCCAGGAATTTGGCCTGGCCAATGGCGCACCGTCTCGCGGCGACAACGGACAGCCCGGCGATGCGGTGCATCCAGGAACGCTGGCCGCCAACGTCGACCAACAGAAATGGTTCACCGACGTCGCCGCACTGGCGACGCTGCCGAGCTTCAAGGATCGGCACAAGCCGTTCGTCATGGTGTTTTGGTCCCGGGACCCAGATGGCACGCAGCAAAATCAGGGCAACTCGCTGATGCGGCTGATCCCGGGGATCAACGGGCTCTCCTCCCTGCTTGCGATCCGTAACGCTGATGCCAACCTCGCAAGGCTGGTCGCGTCTCTGGACGAGCAGGGCCTTGCAGCCACCACGGACGTCATCCTTGCGTCCGATCACGGCTTATCGACGATATCGAAGGAGAGCGCCACAAGTTACGCAGCCTCCCGGTCTTACCCAGCCGTGCCGCCGGGTCTGCTGCCTCCGGGGTTCGTCGCGATCGACCTCGCGCATCGCCTGCGTATGAGCCTGTTTGATCCCGATGCAACCGGCGACGCCAAGAACATCGCTGTCCCGGACGGCAGCTTTCCGGCTCGCGGCAACGGCCTGATCGGCGACTCGGCAGCGCAGCCGGAGGTAGTGGTCGTGGCCAACGGCGGCTCGGACCTGATCTATGTGACCAGCCCGGACAAGCTGATGGCCGAGCGCATCGTGCAGTTAATGTCGGCGCAGGATTACACGAGTGGCATTTTCGTCAATACGCGCTTCGGCTCGATCGGCGGCACGCTGCCGCTATCGGCGGCGGCGCTGGAAGGGTCCGCGGTAACCCCAACGCCCTCCATTATAGTAAGCTTCCGAAGTTTTTCCGTTGGTTGCGCTGATGTCACGGCGTGCGGGGTGGAGGTCGCCGACACCCCTCTGCAACAAGGCCAGGGCATAACCGGCAGCTTTAGCCGAGCGGATACGCGCAGCGTGATGGCGGCCGCGGGACCGGATTTCCGGCAGGGTTACGAGGACGCGGCGCCGGTCAGCACGGCCGATCTCGGCAAGACAATTGCCGCCCTGCTGGGCCTCAAACCGAAGGACAAAGGCAATCTGACCGGGCGCGTAATAGCGGAGGCGTTGGTGAATGGAGCGCCGAGTTCAGCCAAAGCCGGGGTGCTGAGATCGTCGCCGGATGATTTCGGGCGAGTTACGCAGCTCAAGTTTCAAACGATCGGCAGCACCCGGTATTTCGACGCCGCCGGATATTCTGGCCGGACACTGGGGCTTGATTGAACCTCGGCAGGCGGTAGGCCCCGAGCGCCTTTGCGGAAACTAGGCCAGCAACACCAAACTTCCGAGGGCCAGGGTTTGGCGCTGGCGGGCTGCTTTAATTCGATGACCGCAGGTCGAAGCCCAAAAAGCCCGCGCTCGGTAGTGGTGTGCCGCCGTCATTGGCGAACATCTTCGGTTTCGCGACCGAGCGCGCAACAACCGAAGTCGGCGCGCTTGCTTTGGTCCCGGCGGAAGACTTAGCGACCGTCGCAGTCTTGGTCCGCGCTTGGCCCCGGGTCGACCCTTCGGCGACGTCGTGTCCTACCGCCCTGGAGCCCCGACCAGTATCCTCGCCCCGCATCGACAGCAGCAGGAACGAAATGTCGTTACGTCCGAGATCGACGGACAAATCCATCGGGGTCATGCCCAGCACATTGACGCCATCCATGTCGGCGCCACGGTTCAGCGCGTCGCGAGCGGCGGCGATATCGCCACGGTTGATGGCGTCGAACAGGGCGTCGGTGGGTTGTAGATCAGTCGGGGCGTGGGTCGCTGGCGCGGCGGGTGACCGAGCCTTAGCTCCGGGCACGGCATCGGGTGCCGGCAAAGGCGGGGCCTCAGGCTCAGACCGCGGCATCTGAGAAGAGCGGCCCGGCTGCGCGAGCCCGCCTCCTGGCTGCCCAAGACCGCCCATCTGCGCCCACGTCGGGGCGGGCGCGGCGAAGCTCAGCACCCCACCCAGCGCCAGTGCGGAAACCAGCCATCGGCCCGCGGCGGGATTGGTTGATTTCTGTGTCACGAAAACCTTCATGCCCCAAACCTTCGTGGCGTTGACCATCATTCAAACTGAGATAGCCGCCTTCTAGACCACAGCAATTCACTAAATCCAAGGGTTGTGGTCATTTTTCGGCGTTTTGGGCAACTCGTTCAGGTGAGTTGAGCAGCGGACGGGGGAGGGGGAAGCGTCTGGTCAGAAAGGTCGTATGGCCGCCGCAGCGATGGGTTGGAGCAGGTGGGGCCAGTCGCGGAAGACGACGTAAGCGGTGATGGTCCGCGTGTGCTCGAAGAAGCAAGATGCGGGGCGGCGGGCGATGCCGGCGGCGCGCCAGGCTACTCGGTGTCGGGCGTGGTGGCGAGGAAGCTATTGCCGGCGACCGGCCCCGCAGCCGTCACCTCATGCCACATTACTGGGCGGGCAGACGCCGGCCATGCCACAACGGTAAAACCGCAACCCCTGGTGTGCCGATCAACCGTGGTTGAGCAGCAAGAAACCGGCGTTGAGATAGGCGGCGTAGAGGCACCATGCGCCATACGGGAGCATCAAGGCTGCCGGGGCGCCTTGCACTCGCCGGAACGCTCGGATCGTCACCGCGATCAGAAATAGCAAGACGACAATTACGACCATCGCCAAGGCAGGGCTGCGGAGCCCAAAGAAAAAAGGCGCCCACAGCGCGTTAGCGGCAAGCTGCCACCCCCAAAGCCGCAGTGGACGGGCGGCGCCGATGCGCCGCCAAACCAGCCAAGCGGCAGTCCCGATCATGAGATACAGCGCCGCCCAGACAGGGGCAAAAACCCAGTTCGGCGGCGTGCCCGGCGGCGCATGAAGCCTAGTATACCAAGTGTGGATCGCTCGCGCCGTCATCGATCCGTCGACCACCCCAACAAGCAGGGACAGGCCGATAAACCCCACCAGTGCTAGAACCGGTGAGACTGGCGCGGAGGACCCGGGAAACGACCCCCAATCATTGGGACCAGACTGCTGGAAGACACCACTCCTTTCTGGGACTGATACGATTGCCGTGTCCGATGTAGTCACATTGGGCGCGGCTGCGAAAGGCGCAAGTTTACCAGCCGTTCACCCGATGCCATACCGTGACAACGTCCTGTCCGCCATCGACCACGAAATACCGGTCATGCGCAGCGGCGGTCATGCAAGTGTGATTGGGCGCGATCCGCAGCCTGGCACCGATCGGCAGCTCAATCGCGCGATCCTCGTCGAGTTCTATGATCCCGTGTTCCTGATAGGCTTTCCGCACGATGGCGTGGCCGAGGGCGCGTGTTCCATCAAGATCTAGCGCTAGGCCAAATCCAAAGTCGTGCGAGGTGGCCTCGGTGCTGCGGTCCTTCGATAGCGCCAAACCGCCTGCATCGACCAGCAGACGACCGGGACGGCGGCCGATGACGCTGGTCAGCACGGTGACCGCGATGTCGTCGGCGCGATGGGTTTCGATTTCCGCCTGAAAAAGGTCGCCGAACATGTAGACCCCGGCGCGGATTTCTGTCACGCCCGCGAAGTTTTCAGCATGGCGGGCGGTGGGCGAGCTTCCGGCGGAAACAATGCTGATCGCGTGGCCGGCGTCCCGCAGACGTTCGGCGGCCCGGGTCACCGCGACGCGCTCAGCTTCGGCGATAGCCGCGATCTCACCCGCCCCGCGGGCGGCGTAGGAATGCCCGGCATGGGTCATCACGCCCGCCAGACAAGGACCGAGCCTGGCAGCGAGATCCAGCAGCATGCCGCTGTCGGGATGGACGCCGCCACGGTCCTCACCGCTGTCGATCTCGATCAGGGTGCGCGGTGGAGTGGGCTGGGCGGCGATCACACTCGCCACTGTGGGATCATCGGTGATCACGATGATTTGCGCGCCGTCGCTGTTCAGCTTGCACACCTGCTCCAGCTTCTGCGGGGTGATGCCGACCGCGTACAGGATGTCGGTGATGCCGTGGCGGAAGAAATATTCCGCCTCGGCCAACGTGGAGACGGTGATGCCGCCGGGTTGGCCATGCGGTCGCCAGGCGAGCGACCTCGATCGATTTGGCGGTCTTCATATGCGGGCGCAGCGGCACGCTGCGGCGCGCAAGGGCAGCGGCCATGGCGCCGATGTTGCGCTCCAGGATTGTGCGATCGAGCACCAGGCAGGGGGTGGGCAGATCAGCAAGATTCATGCGGGCGGCGTCCAACTGGCGGTCGTCGTCGATCGGCAGCACGGGGCGAGGCATATGCCGCCAGGGGAAGCGCGACAGGATCGGGCTGGTCAGGCCGGGTGCATCGACCTCGATGACCTGATCGGTGCGGAAGAACTCGTCGAAGCCGCCGCGGAAATGGCCGCGCGATTTTACCACGACGACGCGGGCGCGGCGATGTCAAGGCCGAACGCCTCGAAGAACATCGGGTCGGCGCACTGGTAGCGGTGGGACAGGACGACGACGGTGATGCCGTCCAGCGTCAGCGCGGCCGACTTGCCGATGTCCAGCGTGTTGTTGGCGTAGATGCCGCGCCGGCCGCGGATCGGCTGGTCGAGCAGCGCGGCGACCATCGGCGGGGGCGGCGAACGGCTTGGAGAATTCGTCGCCGCCGTCGCGGTTGAAGCGCGCCTCGAAGGCCGCGCCAGCGCCCTGCGTCATGAGCCTCGGCGGCCAGGGCGGGGTCGTGGATAACGCCGACCAGCGCGTTGCGAACATCGGCCGCGTGGAACGCCTGCAGGATCGCCATGGTGTTGCCTCGCCCGCCGCCGCCGGGATTGTCGGCGACGTCGGCGAAGATCATGGGGCGTCTGCGGTCGCGTCTGGCCAGCCGGACGGCTTCGTCCAGGCTGGTCAGCGCGGGGCGGAAGCGGTCGCGGCGCGCCCAACCGGCTTCGGCGATCTCCCTCGGCCAGCGCGTCGGCGGCCGCTTGGTCGGTGGCGGTTACCACCACGGTGAGGCCATTGAACGGCGTATCGGCATAGGCGAACCCGCCCATGACCGAGACATTCAGCACGCGCCCCGCATACGGCGGCTTCGGTCATGCGTTGCTGGCCGAGGTCGATCAGTTCGCCATAGGGCCGGTTGGGCGCGTCCTTGCCGGTGAGCTGCGTGACCGTCGGCGGCACGATCGGCAGGCGGATGCGGGCCAGGAAGCTGCGCGTTCCGTCCAGCAGCCGGCGCAGCAGGCTCGCGGCTTCGGCGCCGCGTTCGCGCATGTCGAGATGCGGATTGGTGCGGTAGCCGATGAAGCCGTTCAGCAGCGTCGACATCGGCTTCGGACACGTTGGCATGCAGGTCGAAGGTGGCGACAACCGGCACGCTTCGGGCCCGACGATGCGGCGGACCAGAGCCAAGCAGCGTGCCCTCGGGATCATGGTCCTCGATGTCGTCAGGCCGGCGCCGTGCAGCACGAGATAAACGCCGTCCAGCGGTCCGGCCTCGGTCAGATCCTGTTCCCACCGTTGCATCAGCCGATCGAAGAACGCCTGCTCGACCGGGCCGTTCGGTTCGGCCATCGCCAGCAGGCTCGGCACGGCTTCCCAGGGACCGGCTGGCATCCATCGCGGCGATGAACCCCGGCATTTCGCCTAGCATCCGCGGCGCGGGCGAGCGCGCTTCGGCGATCAGATCGGGGCCGCCGATCAGGGTGCGCGTCTGAAAATCGGCCTCCGTCGCGACCGGGGCGAAGCGGTTGCACTCGATGGAAAAGCCCAGCAGGGCGATGCGGGGCGGGTCATGTGTATCATGAGCGGTCGTTCGTTCGGATGCGAAGACTACGCGGTGTTCGGATCGGTGGCGAGGTCGCCAGTCAGGTCGCGCATTACAACGCGATCCCCAGCAGTTCGGCGATCCGCGGCGTGGCTTTCAGGCCGGTCCCCGTCATCACCAACACGGTCGTCTGCTCCGGCGTGATCGTCCCGGTCTCCAGCAGCTTGCCGAACGCCGCGGCGGCCTGGGCGCTCGTGGGCTCCACGATAGATGCCGACACGAGCGAGATCCAGCGTGGCCTCGGCGATCTCCCTTTCGGTCAAGCGTGACCGCGCCGCCTCGTGGTTTCCCGCAACGTGCCGAGAACCTCGCGCAGCCGTATGGGATGGGCGATGGCGGTCCCCTCGGCGATGGTGGGGGTGATGCGGTTGGCACCGCCTCGTCCGAACCGGCCATGAACGCGGCGGCGATCGGTGCGCAATTGGCCGGCTGGGCGGCGAAGATCCGAGGCAAGGTAGTCGATCTGGCCGGCCCGGAGCAAGTTCGGAAAAGCCGATCTCGCAGCCCAGCACGTTCGATCCGGCGCCGCATGGGGTGATGATGTTGTCGGGCGGCCGGAAGCCCAGGTCCTCCCACAACTCGTAAGCCAGGGTCTTGGTCCCCTGCAAGAAGAACGGATGCCAGTTGTGGCTGGCGTAGAAGATCGAATCCGAGCGTGCGACTGCCGCGTCGGCGGTATCCTGGCGGGAGCCGGGGATCAGCTCAACCGTCGCGCCGTGCGCCCGCATCTGCACCGTTTTCGCCGGGCTGGTGGAGGCCGGCGTCAGGATCGTCGCCGCCATCCCGCCCGCCGCCGCATAAGCCGCGACCGCCGCACCGCCATTGCCGGAACTGTCCTCCAGGACGTGCTCGATCCCCTGCGCCCGGAGCAGCGACAGCATGACGCTGGCGCCGCGGTCCTTGAAGCTGCAGGTCGGGTTGAACCACTCGCATTTCAGCAGCACCCGAACCCCGGCGACGATGCTCGGGGATCAACGGCGTCACGCCCTCGCCCAAGCGTGATCGGATCGTCGATCGGAAAAGGGAACGCTGCCCGGTAGCGCCACAGGCTGCGCGTCGTGGTGTCGATCTGGTCCCGCGTCAGGCCGGGCAACGGCGTCAGCAACAGCGGCGCTCGGTCCGCACCGCACCAACGCGGCTGATCGAGCGGGAACGTCGCGCCGGAGCGGGGGTCGAGGTATTCAGGCTGCATGCGGCGGAGTGTGGTCGGAACCCAGCGTGCGCTCAAGCGGGCGCTTGCGTATGCGCGACGCGCTCGGACTTTTTGACTGGCTGGGACGTTCCGCCCATCGTTACAATGCACTATCCAGGCGCATGACCGATCCGGCCCCGCTATCGCCGAACTGACCCGCGATCTCGTCGCTCTCGACAGCCGCAGTTCTGTCTCCAACATCGCGGTCGCCGACCGCATCGAGCGGGAACTGCGGGTTTCGAGGTCGAGCGCATCGACTACCTGATCCGGCCGGCGTCGCGAAACGGGTGCTGGTGGCGCATCGCGGCGGGTCTGGGGGCATTGCGTTCTCCGGCCACATGGACACGGTGCCGGACACCGGCTGGCAGGATGACCCCTGGTCGGCCCGCATCGATGCCGACGGGATGTTGCACGGACTAGATTAGGAGTGCCACGGGCTGGCATCTCACTTCGGCAGCTCGCGTCAGTCTGCCTCACGGCCCGGCGGCGAAAAGAACAAACAGGTTCGTTGCGCCCACTGCGGCTGCCAACATGGAAGCGATGCCACATCCCTCGACATGGCTGAAAGTTCTGCCAGGCGGTTTGTTCTGCGAACCGGGCGGGTTCTTCATCGACCCGCTGCGGCCGGTGGATCGGGCTGTGATCACGCACGGCCACTCGGACCACGCGCGACCCGGCCATCGCGCGGTGCTAGCTACAGCCGACACATTGGCAATCATGCGTGCGCGTTTGGGTGACGACGGCGCCACGCACCTGGCACTGGGCTGGCACGATCCGATCATCCTTGGCGAAGTGCGGGTCTGGCTCTCCCCCGCCGGCCACGTGCTGGGCAGTGCGCAGGTGGCGATGGACTATCGAGGTTCGCGGGCGGTCGTCAGTGGCGATTACAAGCGCGTGGCCGATCCGACATGCGCCGGGTTCGAGCCGGTGCCTTGCGATGTATTCGTCACCGAGGCGACCTTCGCGCTGCCGGTGTTCGTGCACCCGCCGCCGGGCAACGAGATCAAGCGGCTGCTGGAGAGCGTGGCGCTGTTTCCCGAGCGGACACATGTCGTGGGTTGTTACGCGCTTGGAAAAAGCCAGCGCCTGATCGCGCTGCTGCGGCAGGCTGGCTGGGATGAACCGATCTGGCTGCACGGCGCACTCGTGGCGATGTGCGAAGTCTACCGCCAGCGTGGGGCGGAACTCGGCGACCTGCGGCCGGCGACGGCGGCGGCGAAAGCTGAACTCGTGGGCGCGATCGTGCTGGCGCCCCCCGGAGCGATCGCTGATCGCTGGGCGCGCCGCCTGGAGGACCCGGTGGTGGCGCTCGCCTCCGGCTGGATGCGAGTCCGCCAGCGGGCAAAATCCCGTGGGGTGGAGTTGCCGCTGGTGATCTCAGACCACGCCGACTGGAATGAGTTGAACGCAACGTTGGACGAGGTCGGCGCGCCCGAGGTCTGGGTGACGCACGGGCGGGAAGAAGCCCTGATCCACGCCGCTACCCAGCGTGGCATGAACTGCCGCGCACTACGCCTTCTCGGCTACGGCGAAGAGGACGAGGCAGAGGAAATGCCATCCTCATCATTGTCGGCGTGAGAACGTTGCGTAAGCCCCAACCCATCCTGGGAGCCGACCCGCTTGGCATCGTAACATCGGAGCCTTTTGATCAATGATCAACGATATTCGTCGAGCAGGGGGCGTGGGTCACCTCTTCCACCCAGGCAGATATCGGAGGCAATATGACCAAACCGCTCTGATTCATTCGGTGACGATGGTTCCATCCCGAATTCAGTTCTTCCGCTTCCTTTCTATCGCAACGCGCTACCGGCGGACGCCGTTGCACTGGGTCTTCGTCGCAAATCGCCAGCCCCCGGCGTAGCGCAACGGCAGCGTGCATCCGTTTCGCACGGCAATCAGGGCCAGTCGAGCGATTTGCTGATCGCGGGAGCGTACCCCGAGAATGGGGATGACCCGGATCTGCGCCGCGGCAACCGGTAGAACTTCATACCCGGTGCCAAGGCGGTCCGCGCTAGGTCCTGAGGGTCGCCGCGGCGATGATCGCGGCAACAGCGGTTTGACAAGTCGGGAAGGCGCGCTTGCTTTGCCAAATCTCTCCCTTAATGGTCCCAACGTGGGCACAGCCATTATTCTCGTAAAGTACAAACGCCGAGCGTACGGATCCATCGCCGGTCGGAAGCACGATGATGGTCAATTCCCCCGCTGGATCGATCTCGCGCTCTACTGTCCAGGCGGGTGCAAGAGCAGATGATAGCGTCGCAGCAACGTCGAACGGCGACATGGCGTCTCGCAGCCATTCTTTGACTGCTAGTGGCTGGATGTATTTTTGTTCGACTAGATGACCCATGAGCTGTTTCTCCTTTGCCGCGACTGCGGCTTCCACGCCACTGCATGTCGGAAAATAGGTTAATAAGGGGTTAACACGACGGTCTCAAAGCGGAACTACTAAATCATTATTGCTTGAGAGTATCGGTCTGAGGCAGTCCGTTGGCGCGATCGATTAAATGATACCAATCAGCAAACGATTGACGGTTCTTTTGACATTTTTAGCCAAACATCATTCCACCTTAGGTTGCAAACGAGCCAAAAGCACTCATTGGAGGACCGCGGAATATTTTGCCTCGGTGTCATCACGATTTCGTGATAACCAAGGTTCACGACAATATTATCCCCCGGCTTGTTGTATCGCTGAGCGTATGTGACCGTCGCGGCAAGGATCGACCAAAGATCAGTGGTGGTGCTGGCGATGCTGTTCATTGCCGAGCAGCGTGTGGCTCATCAGCCGGGCTTGGCGTTGCTGACACCGCGCGACATCGTCGAGAGATGCTGAAGGCTGCCGCGCAAGCCGGAAGGCAAGTACGCGCTGGTTGCCCGCATCAACCAGCGCCGCGAACGCAGAAGAGACGCCATCCCGCTTTCGCACTCAGCGTCGGGAGGCACCGTCGTGATTGGACAAAAAGCGTTCCAGATAATTCGACTTTATCAAAGTAGGCGGCACCAGATTATCCAATAGCCCTTTGTTATGGTGGGCCGATTTACCCGACCGCAAGGATGCCTCTTGGCGGGATCGGACCACTAGTAATCCGTCGGTGAGGGAACAGGCGGCTGGATTTTCGGGGTTACTTCGGCAAGAGAAACGTCCGCGAGCAACGACCAGATACGGTCGGGTTGCATCGGAACATCCGGGTCATTCAACAACCGGTCGAGTTCATCAAGTTTGCGGCGGTATTCCCCAGTCGACATGCTCACCTCTCGAATCGCAACCGGCCCATCCAGCCATGCAAAAATGGCAGCGCTGCGGCCTGATTGTGAATATGAGTCGGCCGATCGGATTTCGGTATTGCTTGAGCGATCACAGTGACGACAGGACGGCCGGTGCGAGCGCCGCGGAGCCGGCGGCCGGGTGGCCCGGGTTGCGGAAGCGTAGTTCGCCGCCCGACGCGGCATCGGGCTCCGCCACGCCGAACAATTCGAAGCGGGACACGAAGCTGACCGCCACCACTCGGCGAGCCTCTGGTCCGGTCATGAACTGGCGTGCCTCGCCTTCGAGTTCCAGGCGGTCGCGCAAACCGCGCCATTCGAGGCGATCGGTATCCTCCACGAATACCGACAGGATGCCGGGGCGCTCGCCGGTGAGACGAGCGGGCGCGAGCTCCGCGAGGCGGCGCCGAAGAGCGATAGCGACTTCATTCTCCTGGCCTGCGCGGGCGGCCATGACGAAGATGCCGTTGCCGGCGGTGGTCACTGACAAATGAGCCTCCGGGCCGAATTCCCGCCTTAGGGAGGAGATCAGCCCGATGTCCTCGGCCTGGGCGCCGGCCAGCAGCAGAGGATCGAGGCGCAGAACGATCGCTTCGTCGTGATCATGCCGCGTGCTGGTCCGCAGCATCGTTGTGATGCGCTGGTGCAAGTGGGACAGCGTTTCGTGATCGGCACCCGATCCGTCCAGCCCGCCCCTTAAGCCGTTAGGCAGGGTCATTTTCAGCAGGTAACGTCCGGGATGGGCGGCGAGCCAGATTTGCAGGTCGGGATCGATGCGATCGGCCAAGCGGAACCATGCCCCTCGATGCACGCCACGGCCTTCCTCGGCGGTGATGACGTCGCAGGCGACTTCAGCCTCTACCTCGTTGCGGGTTAGCAGCAGATCCTGCGGGGTTGCCTTTTCCAGACCGGAAAAGGTGACGGTGAAGCCTCGGACGCGTTGCAGCAGAGCAGTGCGGATCAGGTGAAATACCGGGATCAGGGTGTTCTGGCCGCTGAGACCGAGTCGGATGCGTTGGATCAGCCGGTCGCGGCCGAGTTGGGTCAGCTCGGTTGTTATCAACGGAATTTCGGCGGCAATTTGCGCCAGCAACGCCTCCGTCACGGACAGTCTTGCCCCAGGGTTGCGGCACAGCTTGTCCAGGCTGAGTTCTACGCAATGACGCTGGCGAATCGCCTGTCCGGCTCGTGGACCCGAGGCGACCAGGTCGCGAATTTCGGCAAGCCGCTCCTTCCAGTATCGCACGCCAATGAGCGTGATCAGGGGAGCGAGCCCAGCCGAACTCAGATTTGCTGACGACAAGGGCACCGAAGATTGCATCATGCCATTAAGATGGCCATTGATGCCGGGTTATTCTCGAACGTCAAGCAGGGTTATTGCGCAGTGCGGCATCACGGATGCGTGGGAACCAGCGTTTTGCCGTGTCGGCTAGTTCCTTGGCAGGCGTGTGTTGGTCGGCGCATTCGGGTTCTGCGCGCGATGGCGTAGCAGGTGATCTGCCAGAACGCAGGCCATCATTGCCTCGCCTACCGGCACCGCCCGAATTCCCACACACGGATCGTGGCGGCCTTTGGTGGTGATTTCGACATCGTGGCCGGAGCGGTCGACCGAGTGGCGCGGCGACAGGATCGAACTGGTGGGTTTGACGGCGAAGCGCGCAACGACGGGTTGGCCGGTCGAGATGCCGCCGAGAATACCGCCGGCGTGGTTGGAGTCGAACTCCACGATCCCATCGTGCATTCGGATTTCGTCGGCATTTGCCTCGCCGGACAGGGCGGCGGCGGCAAAGCCTTCGCCGATCTCGACGCCCTTGACGGCGTTGATCGACATCAGCGCACCGGCCAGATCGGCATCCAGTTTGCCGTAGATCGGCGCGCCGAGACCGGTGGGCACGCTCTCAGCCACGATTTCGATTACGGCACCGGCGGAGGAGCCCGATTTACGGACGTCCGATAAGTAGGATTCCCAGGCTTGCGCCGCGACCGGGTCCGGGCAGAAGAACGGGTTTGCGTCCACCTGTTTCCAGTCCCAGCGATCCCGGTCGATGCGATGTGGCCCGATCTGGACCAGAGCGCCGCGGATGCGGACCGCATTCCCCAGTACCAGGCGAGCGATGGCGCCCGCCGCCACACGCATCGCGGTTTCGCGCGCGGAGGAACGGCCACCGCCACGATAGTCGCGGATGCCGTATTTCAGGTCGTAGGTCAGGTCGGCGTGACCGGGGCGGAATTGCGTCGCGATTGCAGCATAGTCACGCGACCGGGAGTCCTGGTTCTCGATCAGTAAGCTGATCGGCGTGCCGGTGGTCCGGCCCTCGAACACGCCTGACAGAATGCGCACCTGGTCGGGTTCTTGCCGCTGGGTGGTGAATTTCGACTGACCCGGCCGGCGCTTATCCAGCCAGGGCTGGATATCGGCCTCGGTGAGCGGCAACAGCGGCGGGCAACCATCGACCACGCCGCCGATCGCCGGGCCGTGGCTTTCGCCCCAGGTCGTGACACGGAACAAATGTCCAAAACTGTTGTGCGACATGCAGTCAGCCGTCAGCCTTCCACGGTGGCGATGTCGGGTGCGTCCGGATGTTTCATGCCAACGGTGTGGTAGCCACAGTCGACGTGATGCACCTCTCCGGTCACGCCGGAGGCCAGATCGGACAGCAGATACAGCCCGGCCCCGCCGACCTCGTCGATCGTCACGTTCCGCCGCATCGGGGAGTTGAGCTGGTTCCAGCGAAGGATATAGCGAAAATCGCCGATGCCGGAGGCTGCCAGTGTCTTGATCGGGCCAGCGCTGATCGCGTTGCAGCGGATGCCGGCGGACCCGAGGTCGGCGGCAATATATCGGACCGAGGCCTCCAGTGCGGCCTTGGCCAGGCCCATCACGTTATAATGCGGGACCCAGCGTTCGGCGCCGAGATAGGTCAAGGTCAGCAGGCTGCCGCCCGGCTTCATCATCGGCACCGCGCGCTGGCACACCGCTGTGAACGAGTAGCAGGAGATGTCCATCGCCTGGACGAAGGCGTCCCTCGGGGTGTCGAGATAGCGACCGCGCAAAAATTGCTTATCAGCGTATCCGATGGCGTGGACGAGGAAGTCCAGGCCGTCCCAGCGTTCGGCCACCGCGGCGAATGCAGCATCAATACTTGGCTCATCTGCGACGTCGCAGGGGATAACCAGATCCGAGCCGGTCTGGGCGGCCAGGGGGCGAACGCGGCGCTCCAGCGCCTCGCCTTGGAAGGTGAACGCCAGTTTGGCGCCTTGCGCGGCGCAGGCCGAGGCGATGCCCCAGGCCAGCGAACGATCGTTAGCGACGCCCATGACGATGCCACGCTTGCCTTGCATCAGGTTGCCCGTGACGGGAAGGTGTGCCGAAGCACTATCGGTCATGATATTCCTCTCTGTCGCACGCATCGTGCCGTGCGTCGTCCGGCGGTGGTGGCACAAGGCGGCGGGACGGGGCAAGAGGCGCGTGGAAATTTGGCAATGACTGGTCGTTGCCTTTGGGTAGGATTTAGGACCTCGCATGCGGGGCTGAGCGGATGCACCCGGTAGCGCGCCGATTGCCAAGACGCTAGACGATTCGCCCGCCACCCGCCGGATCGTCGTATGACCCTTGCCGCATTCCTCCGACATTTGGGCTTCGCCGCCCTGCTGGTGCTGCTGTCAGCCGCCACTGTCCGCATGATGATCGCGGTTCGGGTCATGGATGCGCCCGAGGCGCGCAAGGCGCACGACCGACCCATCCCTAAAGGCGGCGGTGTGGGCATTGTCCTGACCTTCCTCGTCGGCATTGCGGTGCTCTATCGCTTCGCCGAGTTCACCCGTTTGGCGGACCCCTATTTCCGCGGCGTGATTGAGGCATCTGTAGCCATAGCGCTGGTCGCCTTCCTCGACGACCTGTTCGATTGGCCGTTTATCGTCAAGTTGGGCGCCCAGCTGCTCGCGGCCCTGGTGGCGATCGGCAGCGGCCTGTATGTGACCGATTTTCGGATTCCCTATCTTGGCCCCTTGCCGGCCGCCTGGGTGGGCATCACGGCGACGATGGTCTGGCTGCTGTTCACGACCAACGCGATGAATTTCATCGACGGGCTGAACGGCCTCGCCAGCGGCGTGGCACTCATCGCCTGCCTGTTCATCGTCGATATCGCCGAGCATCACGGCGGCTGGTTCGCATATGCCGCGGCGGGGCTTCTGGCGACGGGACTCGCGGGATTTCTGCCGTTCAACTTTCCCAGAGCCCGCATCTTCATGGGTGATGTCGGCAGCCAGTTCTGCGGCTTCATGCTGGCTGTGCTGGCGATCGTCGCAAGCCGATTCGACGGCGTGGAGCTGTCTTTCCTGTTGATGCCGATGCTGTTGTCCGGCGTGCTTTTCGACGTCGCGTTCACCCTGGTGCGCCGCTCGCTGGCCGGCGAGGCGGTGACCCAGCCACACCGGGGACACCTGTATCAAGTCGCGCAGCGGTCCGGCGTGTCTCCGGTCACCGTCACGCTCGTGCATTGGGGTTTTGCGATATTCGGCGGCGCCTGCTGCCTGCTGTTCATCGCCGCGCCGTCCGCCTACAAGCCGGAGGTGCCGTTCATTACCTTAGTCCCGCAGGTGGCATGGCTCTGGTTCGTCGTGCGCAGAGCGCGCCTCGCGGGTCTTAGCCGCTGGGGATAGCGCCCGGCGTTCAGCCTCAGACAAGGGTGTTGGCTGCGCGCGCAAGCCGTTGTGGTCATCTTACTCGGGAACTCTAGACCGACCTCGTCGTTAGATCCTCGCGCCGAAAGCGTCGCAAACACTCGGAGGAAATGACATGGGTCGTGGAATTCTACTTTGGTTGATTGGCGTTCCGATTCCGATCATCATTCTGCTGGCCTTGATCTGGCACTGATCATGGCTCTTGCGTCATCAACGCTCGGCGAACGCTCCTTAGTTTCCGGGGTTTCCGGCAGTGAATCTTCGGCATCGGCGGTAAGTTGGGCAGCAGTCGTCGCCGGTGCTCTTGCCGCTGTCGCCGTCGGAGTTGTTCTGACATCGCTGGGTGCGGGCCTCGGCCTGACTACGGTGTCGGCATGGCCGAACGCGGGTGCCACGGCAACCACCTTCACGATCGGCGCCGGTATCGGGCTTATTGTGGTGCAATGGTTGTCCGCGGCACTCGGGGGCTTTGTCTCCGGACGGCTGCGGACAAAATGGACTGGCTTGCACACGCACGAAGTTCGTCCGCGACACCGCTCATGGCTTCCTGTCATGGGCGCTTGCTACGATAATCGGCACCGTTCTTGTCGCGGCCGCAGCATCTTCGATTGTCGGAGGCGGGGTGCATGCAGCGTCGGCGGTAGCCGGCGGGGCCGCCCAGGCGGCAACGTCCGGCGCTTCGAACTACGCGGTCGATGGTCTTTTCCGCCCTGACCATATCGACAATGCGGTCAGCACACAGGATGCAGCCTCTCAGGCCGGTCGCATCCTGGCCAACGGCATTAGGAACGGCGACGTCCCGCCTGCCGATCGAGCCTATCTCGCGCAACTTGTCGCAGCAAAGACCGGCATTTCGCAGGCGGATGCCGAAAAACGGGTGGATAATACCATCGCCAGCGCCAAGGATGCAGAGACTAAAGCGCGTGAGACAGCAGATGCCGCACGCAAGGCTGCATCGAAGTTCGCTATCTTTACGGCGTTGTCGTTACTGATGGCGCTTTCGTCGCGAGCGCTGCCGCAGCCTTTGGCGGTAATGTACGCGACGAATACTGACCTGTTATAAGGTGGCGCAGCGAATCCGTGGTTTGCTGCCCACCTTATATCATTACCCGGTGGATGATGCCGGAGCGGCTACGACAAGTGGCCTTTTTCCGACCTGAATTTTTAAAACCGCCAGGACTACTACAACCTCTCTCACAAGCATCTCCCTCACCTTGGCCGCAAACGCGGAGAATGCTTGTCGGTTGGCAAATGGTTCGCGCTATCACCGTCACGTGCTGAACAGGCAGGCTGAGGTCGGGACTTATCCTCGAAATGTTGTGGCCGAGGTCCGCCTTCGACACCTCATCAGACATAGCCATATCCGGTCATCGCAAGTTCCGGTGGCTGCCCCAGGTGGACGATCACGATCGCGTGTTGACGATAGCGCTGCGCCAGCCGTCGGACCGGCCGAGGATCGCCAAACACAAAAAAATGCGCTTCGGACCACCGTCCCAGGGATCCTCCCGCCGGTAAAGCCCGGCGCCGGCGCAGGGCTTGAAGTAATCCCGCCTGCATCCGCTGGTTCCAATGAAGCGGCATCATGCGGGAGAACGGATTGTAGGCGGTGATTAAAGCCGCGGACCGCGCGCCGTGCGTCAACAGCAGCCGGTCGGTGGCAGCGCTATATATGCCGATGCGGATTTGGATGCCGGCAGCCTCGTAGCTGGTATTCCGGTAAGCCCTCAGCAACGCCGGCCGCAACTCTTCCTCGTCGCTAGTGGTTGTCCACGTCGCATCCGTAAGCACAGTCGGTCAGCCGCGCCAGACCGGCGACTGGCCGGCCCGATGTTCAGTTGACATGCTTAGTGACGGATGCTTTACTAAACACGTCGCTGGAATTCGAGAGCTATAAAGCGCTCGCGGCGAGATCCTGGCGAAACACAGGCAACGATAACCGTGGCCCGCGATCAGGGCCGCTCAGGGAGGGACGGAACGGATGGTAGGTCGTATCTCTACTGCTCTCGTGGCCGCTGGTGCGGCTATCGGTGCAGTATTCGCGTCGGCTTCTCCGGCGCTCGCGCAAGGCAAATCGCTCACACTGTGCTGGGCCGCATGGGATCCGGCCAACGCGCTGGTGGAACTAGGCAAAGATTTCACCGCCAAAACCGGCATCGAAATGAAGTATGAATTCGTGCCGTGGACCAGCTACGCCGACCGGTTTCTGAACGAGCTGAACACCAAAAGCAAACTCTGCGACCTGATCATCGGCGACAGCCAATGGATCGGCGGCGCCGCGGAAAACGGCCACTACGTCAAGCTGAACGACTTCTTCGCCAAAGAAGGCATCAGCATGGACGACTTCATGCCGGCCACCGTGCTCGGTTATTCCGAATGGCCGAAGAATACCCCCAACTACTGGGCGCTGCCGGCGATGGCCGATGCCGTGGGTTGGACATACCGGAAAGACTGGTTCGCGCGCCCCGAGCTGCAGTCTGCATTCAAGACCAAGTACGGACGCGATCTCGCCCCTCCCAAAACGTACGATGAACTGAAAGATATCGCCCAGTTCTTCGAAGGCCGCGAAATCGACGGCAAGAAAGTCTACGGCGCCTATATCTTCACCGAACGGGGCTCCGAAGGCATCACTATGGGCGTGACGAACGTGCTGTACGATTGGGGCTTCAAATACGAGGACCCCAAGAAGCCCTATGCCATGCAGGGTTTCGTCAACTCGCCCGAGGCTGTCAAAGGGCTTGAGTTCTACAAGGCACTGTACAAGTGCTGCACCGCGCCCGGCATGACAAACGCCTACATGCAGGAAGGCCTTGACGCGTTCAAGTCGGGCCAGGTGGCGATGCAGATGAACTGGTTCGCCTTCTTCCCGGGCCTGTACAAGGATCCAAACGTAGGCGGCGACAAGATCGGTTTCTTCGTCAACCCGGCGGAGAAATACCACGCCACGCAACTCGGCGGCCAAGGGATCTCGGTCGTTTCCTATTCCAACAAGCGCGCCGACTCTTTGCAGTACATCAAGTGGTTTGCGCAGCCGGCAGTGCAACAGAAGTGGTGGGAACTCGGCGGCTATTCAGCGGCCAAGTCCGTGGTCAACGCACCAGGCTTCGTCAAAAGCGCGCCGTTCGCGCCGCAATTCCTGGAGTCGATGTCGATCGTCGTCGATTTCTGGGCCGAACCGGCTTACGCTGAACTCCTCCTCGATATGCAGAAGCGGATTCACGACTACGTCGTTGCCGACAAAGGCACGGCGAAGGAAGCGCTCGATCTGCTCGTCGTGGACTGGACCAAGGTCTTCAAGGAAGAAGGCAAGATCGACTAAGCGCGGTAGCCTCATCCAGCCGGTGCCCCACAGCCTCGCGGGACACCGGCATGGCGAGAATCGGGAAACAATGGACGAAGTGACCGAAACCTCGTTGGCGGCCCGCGTGGCGCGCGCGACCCCGATCGCCATCGCGCGCCCGGTGCGTGGTCTGTCGGATCGTGCAGTGGCGTGGCTGTTCATCACGCCGACCATCCTGGTGCTGTTGGCTATCAACATCTTTCCGCTGATCTGGACAATCAGGCTCTCTTTCACCGGATACCGGGCCAATCGGCCTAACGTGCCGCTGCGTTGGATTGGTTTCGATCAGTATATCGACATCCTCCACGACCCCGATATCTGGCAGGCAATGCAGATCACGGCACGCTTCGTCGTCGGGACCATCGTGATCGAGACCTGCCTGGGGTTCGCGCTCGCCTACCTGATCGACCGTAAATTTCGCGGACATGCGTTCTGGACCACGGTGATCCTGATCCCGATGATGCTCTCACCCGCGGTGGTCGGTAATTTCTGGACATTCCTGTACCAACCGCAAACCGGGCTGTTCAACGCCGTGATCTCGCTGTTCACCGGTATACCGCCGTCGTCCTTCTCGATGATCGGCGACGTCACGCTGGCGCCATGGTCGATCGTCATCGTCGATGTCTGGATGTGGACACCTTACGTCATGCTGATCTGCCTCGCCGGGCTGCGGTCGATCCCGGGCTACATCTATGAGGCAGCCGAGGTTGATCGCGCCTCCCCCTGGCGACAGTTCTGGACCATTACGCTGCCGATGGCACTGCCGTTCATCATGCTGGCGGTGCTGTTCCGCGGCATCGAGAACTTCAAGATGTTCGATATGGTCAACCTGCTTACCAACGGCGGTCCCGGCTCAACCACGGAACTCGCCTCGATCACGCTGAAACGCGAAGCCTTCGAGAAATGGCGAACCGGCTATTCATCCGCATTCGCCGTCATCTTGTTCGTAACGATCTTCGGGTTGGCCAACATCTACGTCAAAGCGCTCAACCGGGTGAAGCAGCGATGAACACCGGCATCACCACCGCGCATTCCGTCGTCGAACCGACTCCGCGCGCGAAACGGATCGCCGGCACGCTGATCATCCTGTATGCGCTTATAACGATGGTGCCGCTGGTCTGGATCATTGCCACCAGCATCAAGTCGCCGCCTGATTCGATCAGCTATCCCCCGAAGATCCTGTTCCAGCCGACGGTCGAGGGCTACTGCAACCTGTTCAACGAGCAATCGCGTCAGACAGCGGAATACATGGCACAACTGCCGCCCGCGTCCGGCGTCTGCGAAAAAATCGCGCGGTCGCATAGCATGGTGGTGGCCGGCGTG
>CAVZTH010000008.1:0-26550 GCA_963778125.1 uncultured Alphaproteobacteria bacterium
TTCTTTAGCTCGATGCGGGAGTTGTCGCCCAAGCAGACGGTGCGGCTGACGCAGGTTAAATACAGCCCGCGAAATGGCATTCATCGCGGTACATGAACTCGACCGAGGAGACGGTAGGCGTTGCTCGGCTGGCCTGCGATTTCGACGAAAGGGCTGGGGAGTTCGCTGTGATCGTCCAGGAGGACATGAAAGGACGAGGTTTGGCGTCGCATTTGATGCACCGGCTGATCGAGTGGGCGCGGACCCGAGGACTACGAGAGATCGAGGGGCAGGTCCTCGCGGATAATCAGCCGATGCTGGCATTTATCCGGCACCTGGGGTTCAGCGTGCATCGGATGGCTAACGATCCCCCGAAGTGATGGAGGCGAAGTTTCCTCTATAGCGTCGCGTTGCGTCTGGCATCGCCGCCTTGCGACGGCTGCCCGGCCTGTCCCCGCCGTTGTGCACCTACTTGGCCAGCACCGGTTGCTTCACTTTCTGGCTCTTGAACGCCGGCATCACCTCCTCGGCGAACCGTGCAACTGTTCCAGGGCCTCGGACTTCGGCACGCCGACCGACAGGCTGACCGAGACCCGGTCCAGGCCGGATACTTCTCTCCAGCGCCTTCAGATGATCGATGATCTCCTGCGGAGCCGGTCAGGAAACCGCCGGCATTCACCGCATCCTCGATCCGCGGCAGTTTGGCCCCCGGCGCCCGCTTCGGATCGCGCATGATCTCGATTTGCTCCTCGGTCATCGCGCGGACCAGGCGCAGCTCGCCGAACATCTTCATGTTCTCTTCGTAGTATTTCGCGGCGCGCTGATGCCGTCCGCTTTGCTTTCGCCATATAGAAATGGAAGCCGAAGCACAGCCGCTCGCCGAGCTCGATGTGCTTGCCCATCTGGCATGGGCTTCCTGCCAGCCCAGCACGACCTTGTGCATCGCGCCGCCTTCGGCCGAGCCGCCGCCGACCATGCCCTGGATGCCGTGCTTGGCCATGAACTCCATGGCGCGCCCGGTGCCGCCCTGGATCGGCTGCCAGCATTCCACCGGCAGGCGGGCGGGCGCGGGCACCAGAGTTAGTTCCTTCAGCGTGTAGCCGCGATACGGCACCTCCGGCGGCAGCGTGTAATGCTTGCCCTTGTGGCTGAACGAACTCCTCATTGAACGCCTTGAAGATGATATCGATCTGTTCTTCGTATAGTTCGCGGTTTGCCGCCTGGTCGATCAGCGGGGCGCCGAACGTTTCGACCTCGCGAGTGTGATAGCCGCGGCCGAGGCCGAACATGACCCGCCCGCCCGAGAGGATGTCCGCCATCGCGTAGTCCTCGGCCAGGCGCAGCGGATGCCACATCGGCGCGATATTGAAGCCGCAGCCGATGTCGATGTTCTTGGTAACGTGCGTCAGGTGCAGCGCCATCATCAGCACGTTGGGAATGCACTCGGTGCCCTCGCGCTGGAAGTGGTGCTCCGCCATCCAGAACGCGTTGTAGCCGAGGCCGTCCATCGGCTGCGCCATCGACTGGGCTTTCGACAGCGCGGTGGCCAGGTGGGCGTTGTCGTAGCGCCGGTCGTTGATCGGCGTGCCGCCGTAGCCGACATTGTCGAGATCGACATGACCCGCATACAGGCTGTCGAATTTGGTGATCATGGGGCCGTTTTCCTCTGCTTTGCCGCGATAGTAGGTCCCTCGACAGCCTTGGCAAGTTTTGATAGTGGGTCAGTTCGAATGCCGCCTTTCCAATCCTTAACGGGCATTCAGTTCAAGCGGCCGAAAGGCTGGAGTTGGCCGGGGAAGGGCTGCTATTGGCAGGAGCGAGGCGAGAAGCAGACCTGAGATGTCCGTGGCACTATGGCCGCCGCCAAGCCAAAGCTGACATCTCATCTAGCTATCCCGCCATCTGATCATTAGAACGAACGCTTATTCAGTTTCTTATCTACCATTGAGGGACGGTTCCCAGCGCACAGGGGCTCGTCTTTCCCTATATCAGTCTTTACCAGGACAATTGGAACGATTTCGGCTGGAAATGCCGCTTTTTGGCCACGCTTCATCGGTCCAAGGATGATAAGGTGGATCTTGGCGCCGTCCGCATCGCCGCTGATGGGGGTCAGTTCCGTGTAAGGACGTTGCCCGCCGTGCTGGAGAAGCTGCCGCCTAAAAGTGCGTCTCTGGGTGAATCCCTCGCCTACTATCGCGGCATCGGTAGCTTACCAAGTCGGCTCAGAACGAACTATCTGAGCACGTTGCGCGACATAGTTGCGAAGCCTAGTCGGCGAGAGCGCATCACCGACAGTTCTTTATGGGAGAAGTCATTTTTGCGCGAGGCTTCGTCGCGCCACGCGCTGAAACGCGGCGGAATTGATATCGGAAGCCACGTTGAAGAGGTTGAACCTCCCGCCTTCAAATTCTCGATGACCCTACCCGGCGCTGCCGGTCCCCACGTGATTGACTTTGATTTCTCCAGCAAAGACGGTCTTCCTGGTCGACGATACTGCTAATTGGTCGGAATGGAACCGACAAAACACGAGCTCTTTCTAGCCTTGCCGCTGCGGTTATGCCGCCTCAGGTCTTCACCGACGAGACGCGCAAAGGAATGCCAAAATCGGAAATCACGCCCTCACCCGAGATCAGCAGGGTTATCACTATCTCCTATAATGCCTTTGACGAATTTCCTTTGCCGAAAGAGCCGGCACGCACTCCGCGTTTGCTCGGGGTCGCCCACAGATCCCGTGCTTCATACAAATACTGCGGACTACGAACACCCGAGGGCACGATTAACGCCGATGAAGTCGGGCATATGCTCCGCGAGGCACTTGAACCAGTTGCTGAAAGCGAAAGGACCGACGTCCTCCAGCGCGTTTTGGCGACCCTCCTGGACCCCGCCCTCGCCGAAGCGTTGACGTCACGGGACGACGACACGCGGGAGGCCGCGGTCCGTGAACTGAGCGCTGGTCAACGTTTGGTGGCGGCGATCTTCAGCAATATCATCGGTTTCATCGAGGAAGGATCGCTCCTCCTGATCGACGAGCCAGAGACCAATCTTCATCCAGGCCTGCTCACCAGCGTTGTTGCTGCCCTGAACGAGACGTTACGCGAATTTGATTCTTACGCCATAATCGCAACTCACTCGCCGATCCTACTGCAACAAATTCCTAGCCGCTACGTGCGGGTGCTTACTCGCAACAACACGGATATGCCTGACATTAAGGTTCCAAACTTCGAGAGCTTTGGTGAGGATCTTGGGGAGTTGTCGCGCCGGGCACTCGGGCTTGCGGATCCCGAGCGGGACTTCACTCACGTATTGGAAGAGCTCTACAAAAAGCATGGCAGCGCCCAGGCTGTACAGGATTTGTTCCCCTATCCGCTAGGCGTGCCAGCGCAGGCACATCTTTACATGTTGGAAGATGGGCACGAAACCGGGGCGGACGATCAGTGAGACGTCTCGGCCCATATGGCGCCACCGCTGTTCCGTTGTTCGCCGACCTTGTGGCAGGTTCAACACGAGCTCGAAGGATGGCCTTGGAGCCGCTTCGCGGCGCGATTTCGGCTGCCTGCTCGGTGTATGATGCTGCATCTCCGGACGTTCATGGCATCAGACCCATCAGGCTCACCAAACGGGAGCGCAGTGCGCTAATCGACGGCTACGACCAACGGACCGTCGCTATCAAGAGACGTTTGGCCGAGATGATCGCCTCTCTGCCGCCTGCCGATGCTGATCTTTGCCCGTATTGTTCACTTGATACGAACCCGGACTTGATCATTTTCTTCCAAAATCAGTATTCCCCGAGTTCTCACTCCACGCTCGTAATCTTATTCCGATCTGCACGCCGTGCAATCGCAAGAAGCAGAACGCGTTTAAAACGAAAGCCGGTGGGCGCCTTTTTCTTCACCCGAGTGCCGAGCCTTCGGGTAACGCCCAGGTAATCGAGGCTGACCTAACTTTCAGAGGCACCGCTATTAAGGCAAATTACCGTATCGAAGGTGGTGGCCTACTTCTGACTGCAGAGCGCGAAAGGATAATGCAGCATTATGTTCGGCTCGGCCTCGGTGCTCGATACAGCCGCCGGGCGCACAGCTATTTATCCTCGGTGAAGGCTTCTGTCACTGGAAGGCACAGAAGTGTGGTCGCCCGAATTCTGCGTGAGAAAATCAACACCTCTTCTATCGGAGAGCCTGTCAATGGCTGGCGGCCAGCACTCTACCGCGCGATAGCTGCTGATAAGGCTAAAACGCTGGCTTCGCTTCTGCACCTCTGAACGTCGCGTCTGCTCTCCACCAATGTCCCTGCGAAGGGAAGGTCCGCTATCGGGAGCAGCGAAACCGGCGTTCTACGGCTAGGATGGGGTACGAAGCAGACCTTGGTTCAACGTGCGCTATTTCAACGTTTTTAAAAACTCATACGTTCAAACTGACCCACTACCCAAAGTTTCGAGCTTGACGCGGACCGAAGATCGCCCGTCAGAAACGCGTTCCCAGCATGCGAATGTTCCCAGCGTGTCGACAGTGCGAGTTCAGCCGGGCAGCGATCTCCTCGGTGGCGACGCTACCCCACCAGATGAAATCCAGGCTCCTCGGGCGGCTCCGCCAGGTCCTCGTCGATCGATGACACCTCCGCCATGCGCGGACCGCGGCGGCACAGCCGCGACAGTTCCTCAACCGCCGCGACATCGCCGGCGATCAGCGCCTCCACCGCTCCATCCGGCCGGTTGCGCACCCAGCCGGAAATCCCCAGCTCGGTCGCCTTGTGTACCATCCAGGCTCGGTAGCCGACCCCATGCACCCGACCTGCAATCACCAACCGCTTTGCGTTCACCGGTCCCCCCGCGTGAGGTCGATATACCGTGCCGCCAACACGATGTCCGCCAACATACTCGTGCGCCGGTCCACCGCCTCGTAGTCATCGCCCCATTGCTCAGCCTGGAACAATTCGTCCAGAGCGCCAACGGTATAGGCGGTTTCCGCGTCCATTTCCCCTGCCGCGAGTGCCAACCCCAGCACCAGGCTGCCCAACGCCGGCACCGCAATGCCCAATGCAGCCAGCGCGTCCATGTCCAGCGCCTCCACCGCCCGGCGCAGGGCGGCAATGCTATCGTGGTGCTGCTTCACGTAGCCGACGCCGGTCGCCACGCGCAACGGCGCATCGTGGGTCAGGGCCACCCAATCCAGCCAGGGTTGCCACAGCTGATGTTGCCGCTGCACAAGTTTCCGCGGCGTCTCGGCGCGGTAGCACAACAGATCGGTCTCGCCATAGCGGGCGATGGCATCGACGGTGGGGGCCGGATCGGGCGCAATGCGCTCCAGGGCGGTACCGGCGAGGCGGGTGAGCGGGGTGTCCTTGAACGACATTTCGCCGCCTTTGCCACCGCCGGCCGCTTGCCATTCCTCGGCGATCGCGCTGTGCCAGACGCGCCGGCCCGACGAGCCAGCGCGGCGCCGCTCGGCAGGCGCATGGGTTTGCCATCCAGTAGAATTCTATGGCCTTGGTCAGTCCACTCGACCGAAACGACATCCCAGAAACGCTTCACCCGCCACCTTTCAATGAAACAAGTTCTTCAGCAACTGACCAGGGTTCGGTATCCCCTGCTTGGCTCCAGGCTTCGCCTCCGGCTTACCCACCGCCTCTGGCACCGCCCGGCCGCGAGCGGCGGCCAAGGCGGCGGGGCAGATGTCGGTCGTCGGACCAGCGAGCAATTTATCGCGCGCCCAGCAGGCCGCCTACAATGCCGAGCGGCGTGGCATCGCCGATCACCGCGCCGGCTACCGCTCCGGCATTTCGCTCCGCGGCACCAATTTCGTTAACCTTAACGGTCGGGTCGCGGATCGGGCCTTCGAGCGCAACGGGAAAAACCACGCCGGTGCCGGCAATCCGAGCTTGCGGGGCCAGCGTCAGGGACAGGGTTTCCTCGCCCAGGTTGATGGTGCCAGCGCCGGTCATGGTGAGCAGAGAGGAACTCAGGGCCATTGGCTTTATCGTCCCGATGCCGTGCTTCGCGTCCATCCGCAGGGCAAAGCATCTCAACTCACTGTCGCCGCCCTTGCCGACGAGATTCAAAGCGTTCAGCGTGTTCATGAGCTTGCCCAGCAGGCTGCCGAGCAGGCGGTTGTCGATGGTGCCTCCGGCCATGGCGAGGCCAAGCGATCCATCGAGCGAGGCGGCGATCGCGTGCGGGCTGTCGCCTTCGCCGCGCAGGTCAGCGTAAACTTCCAGGTTGCCGGTGGCGATAGATGGTTCGTGGAAGGCGGACAGGATGGTTTTTAGCGCCAGTCCGGGTGCTTGGAACAGCACGTGGACCGGCGGCGCGCTCTGGGTCGCATCGACCGACGGCGCTTCCAGACAGATGGCCGCCCGGCAGTTGGGCGGCGAACGGATCGATGGCCAGCTTTCCGTCTTTCAGCACTGCGTGGGTGTCGATCGCTTTATAGTCGGCGCCGCCGCTGTGAAGATCGGCAATGGCCAGCGTCAAATCGGCGTCGGCGATCCGCAGCAGGTCGAACGGAATCGGCTGATCGGAAAACAGACGCTCATTCCGCTTCGATCGGGGCGGCGGTTTGGCGTCGGAGGACGGTTTGGCATCTGATGGCGGTGGCGGCGCTGGCGCACCGGCGGCCGGCATCTGGTCGAGCTCGGCCTGCAAAGCGTCCAGGTCGATGCGGTTGGAATGCAGTTTTGCAGTCAAAGAGACCTTCTTGCTCAGACCAATCTCGGCATCGCCCGACAGATCTCCATCGGCGCTCGTCACTGACATGTCATGCAACGAGCCACCCGCGTGGAAGCCGCCGGCGGCGTCTGATAGCGTTCCGCGAAACGATATCTGCTTCACCGGCGGCAGAGGGCGCTTCGCTAGCGGCGAGAACGCGGACAGATCCGGAATTTGTGCCGTCAGGACGATGTTCGCGCCAGTCAACGCCTCGGCATTTGCGATGGTGCCTTTGGCCGCCAACGTTGCTCCATAGGCCTGCAACGTTGCATCGATCGGGAATGGCGCGGCATTTGCCTTCGGCAACAGTGAGGTCAGCGGTCCGGTGGTCGCGGTCAGGGCAATTGGCTGATCGCCAAGCTTGCCCGCGGCGTCAACCTTGATCGGCTGGTCCGCGGCGGCGACCGCGACGTCCAGATGGCTTAGCGTCAGCCCCGGCACCTGGGCACTGAGGTCGGATGCTCCGACATGCAGGCTCAGCGCGGAAATATCGGGCAGCAAACCGACTTTATCGTCGGGAGGCGGCCCGCCTTTGTCAGAGACCTTGGCGGCGAACGTAACATCGTGCAGCGGCGGGGGGACGAAGCCTCGCAGCAGCGGGGTCAGGGACGTGGCATCGGGTATTATGCCGCTAACCGCCAGGTTGTAGCCTTTGCCTTGCAGCGGCTGGGTAAACGATCCGTCCGCGCTGAGCTTCGCGGTGCCGACCGTGAGCGTCAGCTTCACCGGCCAAGGGGTGGTCGCGGCTGGCTCTTGCAGACGGGTCAGGCTGCCGGTGTCGCCGGCCAGGTTGAAAGCGGTGCCGTTCAAGGTGGCATCCGCATCCAGATGCAGCGGCGAGTCGGGGGACGCGGCGGTGGCTTCCAGTCTCGGCAGGCCGAGCGTAGTGACCTTGTTGGTGCGGTCGTCGCGGTAGCCGAGCGTGCCGTCCTGGATCTGGATGGATGCGACGCTGACTTCTGTTTTCGTGCCACCGCCGGATTTGACCGCGGGCTGAGTGCCGGCAGGGGCGGTCGGTGACACCTCCGGCGACAGTTGCCAGTTGGTATGTCCCGCGGCGTCGGTTTCCAGCAGGATGTCGGGGTGGATCAGCAGCAGGTCCTCGATCGCGAACTGGCCGGACAGTATCGGCAGCAGGCCAAGCTGCAGTTCCATACCTTGAAGCGACGCCATCTGCGGGCGGGAAAAGCCAGGCGGATTGGAAAAGGTGACGTCGCTGACCTGGATCGTCGGCCACAGCGAGGGTTTCAGGCTGATCTTGCCGTTTAGCGCCAGATCGCGGCCGGTGGCGCGTTTCACCGCGGCGACGATGTCCGGCTTGTAGGCGTTCGGGTCGAAGCGGGTAATGGCGATGGCTGCGATGCCTATCGCCACGACAATGACAGCGGCGACGGCGATCAGGGCGATCCGAAGCGGCCGCCGCGATGAGGTCATTTTCGTCTCCCCGGAGGTTGCGCCGGCGGGGCGTGGAAGCCCAGCGTTTTAAAGGTCGCCTTCATATGGGGAGGAAGGTCAGCCTCGACAGTCAGGGTGCCCCCCGCCGGATGCGGCAGAACCAGCCTTCTGGCGTGTAAGTGAAGATCGCTGGATAGTCCCTCGATCAGTGCGGAGAAGGCCATGTTCTGGTCAGGCTCCTCGTATTTTTCGTCGCCGAGGATCGGAGCCCTGAGTGCGACGCAGTGCACGCGAAGCTGATGGGTGCGGCCGGTGAGCGGCTTTAGTTCCAGCCAGGCCAGCCTCTGCGCGGCATTATCGAGCGTCTGATAGTCGGTGATAGCACGCGCGCCATCCGGATCGTCTCGGTCGGCTGGGGCAGTGCGTTCGCCTCGGGCCCCACCGACGCGTTTCAGCGGTAGGTCGATGCGGCCCTCCACCGGAACTGGGCGGCCTGCGACCACGGCCCAATAGGTCTTGTCGATGTCGCGGCCGCGGAACAGCGCGGCCAGCTTGCCGGCGGTGCCGGGGGTGCGTGCGAGCAGCAGGACGCCGGTTGTGTCACGGTCCAGCCGGTGGACCAGGCGGGGGCGGTGTTCAGAGCCAAAGCGCAGGGCGTCCAGCATGCCGTCGAGGTGGCGGGTAATGCCGGGGCCACCCTGCACCGGCAGGCCATAGGGCTTGTTGATCACCAGGATATGGTCGTCCTGGTAGACTAACGCGCTCTGCAGGTCCTTGGCATCGTGGGGGTCGATCCGGCTGACAGATTTAGGCGCGGCCGGTGCCTCCATCGGGGGAATGCGGATCGACTGCCCCGAGGTCAGGCGAGTGCTGGTTCCGGCGCGCGCGCCGTCCACGCGGATCTGGCCGGTGCGGCACCATTTCTGGATCAAGCTCTGTTGCAGGCCGGGGTGGTGACGGCGGAGCCAGCGATCCAGACGGATGTCGGCCTCGTCCTCGGTCACGGTCTGGGTTTCGGTGGTCATCGGCGGGGTTTGGCGCTGGGCGGCGTGCGGGTCAAGCCGGAGGGTACGGCCGTGCCCGGATCCTCAATTACCCCTGTTTGTGCTCGTGAGGAGCGAAATGGGACTAAGGAAATCTCGACGGTTCGTCCCGAATCGCATGCTTAAGTATGCGAAGTAGTAATTTTATTACAATCGCCAGGGTGAATACAAAAAGCGAACGTTCCTTAATCGTTCTTTAATGATTCGGTTCTATCTCGGCGTCACGTTTGGAGGTGCAGCCGCCATGACAACCGAAACTCACCTGCATCATCTGCAAGACGAAGACAATAGCCTGTTCGTACAGATCAGCAATGAATACATCAACGCCGACTATACTGATGACAACTATGCACAAGCCCCAGCGAAGAACTTTGCGTCAAGTGCAGCTGCTGTGCGGGTGGCGGCGGTGCCGATCCCGACGCAAACTCTCTACCTGACCGAGTCCGGAACGACGAGCCCGATCAGTGTCGCCGACATCAATCAGGGACAGCTCGGCGACTGCTTTCTGCTGTCGTCCATTGGCGAGGAAGCCCTGTTCCACCCGAGCGCGATCACCAACATGATCCACAATAACGGCAACGGCACGGAAACGGTGACACTCTACACCGACAACAACGGCAGGCTGCCGACGTTGAGCACGACCAGCTTCAAGGCCACCTCGGTGACCATCAACAATGTTTTCTCAACTGAATCCGTCAACAGCGGCGCCAAACAGGACGTTGTCGGCAACCAGAAGGAGATCTGGCCGCAGGTGCTGGAGAAGGCAGTCGCAACGCTCGATGGTGGCTACAACGCCATCGCCAACGGCGGCATGCCCTTGATTGCTATGGAGGAACTGACAGGACAAGCGACAAGCTGCACGACCCCCGCCGGTCTGAGCCTCGCGACGTTGCAGAACTATGTTGCGGCGGGCGATTTGATTGTGATGGATACGTCATCACGCTGGGGTCTGCCATATGGCCTCGTCAGCGATCACGCCTATATGTTTAACAAGCTGACTGGCACCGGTAGTTCCGCCTCGGTTCAGTTGCTCAACCCGTGGGGCTTCGATCAGCCCGCCCCAATTCCGCTGACGAGATTCGCGTCGAGCGGCATTGTCGAGATCGATATTGGGCATACAGGTTGAGGAAACGGCCGGACCACAGCGTTCGCCCTTAGTTTGTCACGATTTCTTCGCCCGCAACTCCGCCCAGTATTCCAGACGCCGGGCGACTTCGCGTTCGAACCCGCGGTCACGAGGCCGATAGAACTCAATCCGATCCATGCCCTCCGGAAAGTAGTTCTGGCCGGAAAACGCGTCCTCGGCGGAATGGTCGTATTCGTAGCCGGCGCCGTAGCCAAGTTGCTTCATCAGCTTCGTCGGCGCGTTGAGGATGTGCGCCGGCGGCATCAGGCTGCCGGTATTCTTCGCGGCCGCTTTCGCCTGACCGAACGCCGTGTACACCGCGTTCGATTTCGGCGCCGTGCCAAGATAAACCACAACCTGGGCGATCGCCAGTTCCCCCTCCGGCGAGCCAAGCCGCTCATAAGTCTCCCACCCCGCCAGCGCCTGAGGCAGAGCGTTGGGGTCGGCCATGCCGATATCCTCGGCAGCGAAGCGGACCAGGCGGCGAGCAATGTAACGCGGGTCTTCGCCGCCGTTCAACATGCGCGCGAACCAATACAAAGCCGCGTCAGGGTCCGATCCGCGCAGCGACTTATGCAATGCCGAGATCAGGTTGTAATGTTCTTCCCGATCCTTGTCGTAGAGCGCGGCGCGCCGGGACAGCAGGTCCGACAGCGCGGTGGTATCCATCGGCGCCGTGTCGGCCGGCAGGGCAGCGATCTGCTCGGCCATGTTCAGCAAATAGCGGCCGTCGCCGTCAGCCATGGCGCGAAGGGTGCCGCGCGCCTCGTCGGTGATCGGCAACTCTCGGCCGATTTCCGCCTCCGCCCGAGCCAGCAGGCGCTCCAGCGCGGGGTCGTCCAGGCGGCGGAGGACCAACACCTGGCAGCGGGACAGCAGCGCGCCGTTCAGGGCGAAGGACGGGTTTTCGGTTGTGGCCCCGATTAAGGTGACCGTGCCGTTCTCCACCACCGGCAGGAAGCCGTCCTGCTGCGCGCGGTTGAAGCGGTGGATCTCGTCCACGAACAGCAGCGTACCTTGCCCGGTGCGGCGGCGCTTCGTTGCATCGTCGAACGCCCGCTTGAGATCGGCGACCCCCGAGAACACCGCCGACAACTGCACGAACGCCAGTTTGGCTCTGGCAGCAAGCAGCCGGGCGATCGTGGTCTTGCCAACGCCAGGCGGTCCCCACAGGATCAGCGACGCGAGCGAACCGCGCTCCAGCATGCGGATCAGCGACCCCTCGGGGCCAAGCAGATGGTCTTGGCCGACGATCTCGGACAGCGCGGCGGGGCGCAGCCGGTCCGCCAGCGGGCGGTTGGTGTCGGGTTCGCGCGGCGTCGCCGGCTCCGGGGCGCCGAACAGGTCATCAGGTTCTGCCACGGCCACAGTATAGCGAGCAGGCGGCCAGGAAGCGAATGGGTGAACGGCGGCGATACCAAGCGCAAGCGCCGGCGGACGAACCCAGCATGCTCGACAAACGCACTCAAAAACGCAAACCATACGGCGCAGCAAAGGGGGAGCGGAATGCGCGTTTTCGGCAGCGTCTGCGCATGACGCGGGGGCGGCGAATCGCTATTGCCATAGCGGCGATCGTGGCTCTTTTCGCGGCGTATGAGATCGCGACGTCGTTCGTCGCTTTTACCGACGACGCTTACGTGCGCTCCGACCTGGTCGCGGTTGCGCCGCAGGTGAGCGGGCGGATCATCACGGTCAACGTTACGGACAACCAGACCGTGGCGGAGAGAGATCTCCTGGCAACGATTGATCCGGTGCCGTTCGAGCTCGTCGTTGCCCAGCGCCGCGCAGAAGTAGACGAGGCTAAGGCGCAGGTTGCGGCAGACCAGGAGGCGATCACCTCGGCACAGGCGACGCTAAATGCCGCGGTTGCGGCGGCGACGTATGCCCATCAGACGCATACCAGGGTGGCTGCGTTGGCGACGGCGGAGGATGCCCCTCGTGCCGAGCTGCAAAAGGCGGTGGACGAGCTGCAGCGGGCCGACGCGGACGTGGATTCGGCCAAGGCCGAGGTGGGGCGGGCCGAGGCGAACGAAGCGATGCACCGAGCGTCGCAGGAGCGGGCCGAGGCTGCGTTGGGCACCGCCGAGTGGCAACTGGGACGCACCAAAATGCTCTCGCCGGTGGACGGGACTATCAACAATCTGACCGTGCGGCCGGGTGATACAGCGCAGACCGATGTGCCGCTGATCGGTATTGTCGATGCGCACGCGTGGCAAATCATGGCCAACTTCAAGCAGAGCTTCGTCGACCAATTCAACGATGACAGCATGGCCTGGGTGTGGCTGGACAGCAACCCGTGGCGACTGCACCGCGCACGCGTGGCCGGGGTTGCCCGCGGGATCAGCCGCGATCCAAATCCCGGTCGCTTGTTGCCCTATGTTGCGCCAACGACGGACTGGATCCGGCTGCAGCGGCGAATTCCCGTGACGTTGACACTCGTCGATCCACCGCCGGATCTCAAACTCTACATGGGCTCGGATGCCAGGGTGCTGATTCTGCCATGAGCGGCCCCCTACTGTGAGCGGCGTTATACCGGCGCTGCGTGTGGTCGCGGACGCAGCGGTCGGCTTGCGTCACGAGTTGGCTGAGATGCGGTTGGGCGGCGAGCGCGCGGGTCGCTGTGCTACAGCCGCGCTCGCCGTGGCATTGGCGACCACGGTAGCCTTGGCTGTGCATGTCGAGGAAACGTGGTGGGCGGCGATCAGCGGCTTCATGTGCTCGCAGGCGACCGCACCGGCGTCGCTCCAGAAGGGCGTT
Organism: uncultured Alphaproteobacteria bacterium; assembly: GCA_963778125.1. GTDB lineage: Bacteria > Pseudomonadota > Alphaproteobacteria > Acetobacterales > Acetobacteraceae > Rhodopila. The sequence continues at coordinate 13,001 of CAVZTH010000008.1, forward strand.
CTGCGAATCGTGGGCACGCTGGGCGGTGCCGGCCTGGCGTTGCTGCTGAGCCCATGGCTCAAGCAGGATGCGATCGGACTGAGCCTGGCGCTGTTTGCGGTCAGCATTATCGGCGTTGTGGGCCTGCTGGTCAGCGAACATGGATACGCTTGGCTGCTGGGCGCGATCACCGCTGACATGGTGCTAATGGCGCTGCTGAGCGATCCGGGCTCCGCTATAGATGTGGCTGAGAGCCGCACAGGCGAGGTGATCGTAGGCACGGTATCGGCGATGCTGGTGGCGGTGCTGGTGGGATCAGGTGCGGCTGCGACACCGGCTGCGCATGCGCCAGGCTGGTCCGATCTGCTGGGCGCGCAATGGCCGGCGACGCGGCACGCGGTGCGGGCGGCACTGGCGGTGATGCTGATCCCCGTGGTGTGGCGCTTGCTGGACCTGCCCAGCCTGTCGCAGATGGCGATTACCGTGACGGCGATCATGGCGGTGCCGTCGGTGTCCAACGACCCGGCGGCGGACCAGCAGCTTCTGGTCGAACGCGCAATGCAGCGGCTGTTTGGGTGCCTGTTCGGTGGTGTGGCGGGGCTTCTTTGCCTGGCGATTTCGGTCGAGAGTTTCCTGCCCTGGATGCTGATGCTGACGGTGGGGGTCTGGGTGTGCGCGCATGTGCAGGCCAGCCAGCGCGGAATCGGCTATGTGGGAACCCAAGCGGCGATGGTGTTCATCTCCACTCTGGTGCAGGGCAACGGGCCGCCCACCAGCATCCTGCCTGGCATCGAGCGATTTGCCGGGATCATGGGCGGGCTGCTGATCCTGCTGGGGGTGCTGCTGCTGACGGCGCCGAGCACCGATCCTCCCGCGGTAGCGACGCGTCGATTGTCGGCGCAAGGAGCCAATGATCGAGATGGCTGATGGCGGCTAAGACGTCAGATTTTGGCTCTTTCAGTCATCGTCAGAACCGCACCGCATCGCATGCCCTGCAAGACCGTGCTGAGGCTGAGGGCTTGCCGGGAAATAACCAAATCGTTGCTGAGGATGCATCTGCTGCGCGGCGTCATGGTCGGCGCAGGCCGACCATCCATGGCTCGTGGTGCTGAACTCACGAAATTCGTGGATGGTACGCATTCGTCTACCATGAGGGCCTGGGGCGATGGTGCCTCGACTGGAGCACTTGTTTTGCGGCAGGACCTGAGGTGGGCTTCGCGACTGGTTTGGATCCCGGACAACGCCGTCGGAATGCGCGTCCCCGGAGCAGTCTGGAATGGGGAGATGTGATATCATGTCTGACAGCCGAACCCACGCCATCGACAAGGGTCTAAAGAAAAACGCCCTGTCCTATCTGTCGAATATAACGATCGCGCTTGCCTCCACTTCGCCGGCCTACAGCATCGCCGCGACGCTCGGCCCGATCGTCGGTCTGGCCGCTTTTGGCACACCGGCCATCATGATCGTGGCGTTCATTCCGATGCTGTTCATCGCGGTTGCCTGCTATCACATGAACCGAGCCGATCCCGATTGCGGGACGACGTTTTCGTGGGTAACCCGCTCCATGGGACCGCGTGCGGGCTGGATGGGCGGCTGGAGCATCATCGTGACGAATATCCTGGTGATGCCCAGCCTAGCCGACATCTCCGGCAAATACACGTTCCGGCTGTTCGGCGTTATCGACCCACCCGCGCTTGATATCGGGGTTGCCGGCGTCGCCTGGATCGTGATCTTGACCGCTATTTGCTACCTCGGCATCGCGCTGTCCGCGCGCACGCAGCAAATCCTGCTGGGCGCCGAACTGGTGACCCTGGTGGTGTTCGCTGCGGTCGCTCTGGCGCAGGTTTACGCGGAATCGCCACCCGGGAAGTCCACACCTGTCTCATTAAGCTGGTTCAATCCGTTTCACATCGGCGATTTAGGCAAATTCACCGAGGCCATGGTACTCGCTGTCTTCATATACTGGGGTTGGGACAGTTGTATCTCGGTCAACGAGGAAACGGAGGATCCGCGATCAATTCCGGGCAACGCGGCGGTGGTTTCGACAATAGTATTGGTCGCCCTTTATGGGCTTGTCGCGACCGCGGCGGTCGCGGTCGCCGGGCCCGATCTGCTGACAAAGAACCCCGATGACGTCCTCGCCCCGCTCGGGGAGAGCGTCCTCGGCCCGTCGCTCGGCAAGGTCCTTGTCCTGGCTGTGTTGACCTCCGCACTCGCATCAACCCAGACTTCAATCCTTCCGGCCGCGCGCATGGTCCTGTCGATGGCACACGCGGGCGCTATTCCCCGACAATTTGGCGAAATCCATCCGCGCCACCTGACCCCCGGCTTCGCGACGGTGACGATGGGCGTCGTATCGGTTATTTGGTACGTTGGATTGACTGTTCTTTCCGCCGATGTGCTGACTGATTCGATTACCGCACTCGGGCTCGTCATCGCCTTTTACTATGGGCTGACCGGATTCGCCTGCGTGATTTATTATCGCCGAGAGATATTCAGCAGCGTGAGCAACTTCAGCTCAATGGGTGTGCTGCCGGCCGCGGGTGGGACGATCATGTTTATGCTGCTGATCAAGGCATGTGTTGCCCCCGGGGAGGCGACCATCAGTCGGCTTTCCATCTTCGGGGTCGGCGGACCGGTGATCATCGCTGCCGCCTCCATAATCACGGGCTTCCTGCTGATGCTCTTCGCGCAGCATGGCATGCCGGACTTTTTCCGCCGCAAGCCGGAGGTGTTCGCGGGTGACCGGAGCATCCCACGTCCCTGACGGCGTAGTCGTTGTACCCGCGTCGGGATCAAATGATTGCTGAAATTTATGTGACCGGCACCAAAGATAGCCGCAGCAATCCAACTCTGCCTGAATGGAAACCGAACGCCGACAGCCGCAGATAGGCCTCATATTGTCGGACCTTCTCCTCGCCGACGATGGCTGCCGCCTCGGTTCGGCGGCGGCGCAGATTCTGATACCAGATGTCGCACGTTCGCGCGTAGTGCGCACGATCATTGCGCAGCAATTTCAACTCGAACAAGCCGCTGGTTGCTTCCAGAAGTTCGTGCGGTTGCGGAAGTTCGGAATCCGGAAAGATGTGGGTGCTGATGAAAGCGTTGTTCTCGTCGGGGCGCATGGTGCCATAAGCGATCGTCTGCAACGACATCGCGCCGTCAAGCCTGAGCCATGACCGGCATTTGGCAAAGAACTCACGATATAGGCCGACCTTTTCGCGCGGACCGTCACCCGGGCTGGCGAAATGCTCCAGCGCTCCGATTGAAACGATCGAGTCATATTTTTGCCTCGGCACGTGGTCAATCCAGCTTTCTTTACGCGCGTCAATACGTGCGTCGCCGCGCGCCCGGATATATTCTAGCTGCGCGTCGCTGAGCGTTAAGCCGGTCGCGGTCTCCATCCCTTGATGCCCCAAAGCCCGTTCCAACAAACTCCCCCAGCCACAGCCGATGTCGAGGATGTGCCGAGCTCGGTGTGCGCCGGAGGCGGCCAGATGAAAATCAAGCTTCCGTCGCTGCGCCTCGCCCAGATCTTCGAGGTCACTATCGTCGTTCCACAAGGCGCATGAATAAGTCAGGCTCGGATCCAGCCACAAAGCATAGAACGCATTGCTGACGTCGTAATGATGTTGAATGGCGGCTTCGCTTCCGCCGCGTTTGACAGAACCATCGACGACGTCTTGGCCGGTGAGTAGCGGCATCCGTTGTTCCTTGTTGTCCGGAAGAGGGCCTCTTGGTTCAGATCTCCGCCGGTTCACCGGGGATCGGGACTTTACCCAACCCGATTATAAGCTCCGTCACCTCGGCAATGGCTTTTTCCGCCGCATTTCCGTCCGGTCCCTTGGCGACCAAAGCCACTCCGTTGCCGCTGGCCCGATAGAACGGGTAGCTGCCGAGGTCCAGATCGGGGTACCGAGTTTGTATCGAACCAAGCCCCTCCGCGATGATCCCCTCGGGCAGACCCACCACATGCACCGCGCGCATCTCGATTTTCGCGCCACCTTCCAATCGCGGCGCTAGCCAATCGAACATCGACTGCATGACGCGCGGCACGCCGGCCATCACATAGACATTCTCCATCTGAAACCCGGGAGCTACGCTGATGGAATTCTCGATCAGCTTCGCGCCGCGCGGCATCGTCGCCATGCGTTGACGGGCCGAGTTGAACTGGCCCGGTTTGTAGCTTGCTTCCATCCGAGGCCACGCGACCGGATGCGGCTCCCACGGCACGCCAAATGCCGCGGCGACACATTCGCTGGTGATGTCATCGTGAGTCGGACCGATCCCGCCGGTCGTGAACACATAATCGAACTCGCTGCGCACCTCGTTCACCGTGGCGATGATTGTCGCGGGAACGTCCGGAATGATCCGGACCTCCCGAAGCGGAATCCCCAGGTCGCCCAACCCGGTCGCCAGGAACTGGATGTTCGCGTCCCGAGTTCCGGCCGGACAGCACCTCGTTGCCGATCACGAGCAGGCAGGCGGTAGGATTTTTCGCGGGCATGATCGAGTTCCCTAGAGCGTGATCGCCTGAGGCTGGCACAGTCAACGCCGAACTGCGGGCAACCTCAAACGATCATGGTCTAAAGGAAGTCGCGTAACAGCGGAATAAGAGGCTTGTCGGCCGGCGGCATCTCATACTCGGTCAGCTTCGCCGCGCGGACCCACGCCAGGGTCTGCTTCTCCCGCGGTGTCGGCGTCCCGTTCCAGCGGCGGCAGACGAACAGCGGCATCAACAGATGAAAGCCCTCGTAATCGTGCGAGGCAAACGCGAAGGGTGCCAGACAAGCGGCCGCCACGTCGATACCCAGTTCCTCCTTTAACTCGCGGATCAGCGCGGCTTCCGGCGTTTCGCCCGGGTTCATCTTGCCGCCGGGGAATTCCCACAACCCGGCCATCTTTTTCCCCTCGGGCCGCCTGGCGAGCAGCACACGTCCGTCGACGTCGACCAGGGCACAAGCCGCGACCAGCAGCAACGGTTTGGCATCCGGGCTGGCCGCATCCGGCGCGGGCGCTTCGGGGCGCCCGAAAATATCGTCGCGTGTCGCCTCGAACACGGCGACGACATGCGTGTCACCGGTGGTGAGGGATGAGCGCTCGCCGACCCCCGCCTCGCGGAAGCCGATCCGCCGAAGCACCCTGCCGGAGGCATCGTTGCCCTCGGTGACCTCCGCGGTGATGTGGTCGAGCGACAGGTTGGCAAAGCCCCAGCTTGTCAGCCGCTTCGCCGCCTCGGTGGCCACGCCGTGGCCCCAAAAGGCGCGGCCGACCCAGTAACCGAGGCGCCCGGTTCGGCGAGCGATATCCACCCGCAATCCGACGACGCCGACCAGCGTTTCCTTCTTCCCTTCCACGCCGGTGATGGCGAGATGATATCCTGTGCCGTCCGCTAGCTGCGCCGCCGTCGAGGCGATCCACTCGTCCGCCAGATCGCGCGGGTAGGGGTAGGGAATCTCGGCCAGGGTGCGGGTCACCTCCCAATCGTTGACCAGACGGTGCAGCGCCTCGGCGTCCTGCGCGCGCAGCGGCCGCAGCGTCAGCCGCTCGGTTTTCAGCGGTTTGAAGCCCGCGGGTTTGGGCTTGCTCGCGGCTTTCCGAGGCCGGGTCGGTTGTTCGTTAGTGGGAATCGGGACGCACCCTGTCGGTCTGTTGCCGCAAACTGGCGCAGGCGATATGGCGGACGCAAGAGTGAACGGGCGCGCCCGGCGAGACGCACGAATGCCGGCGCCGATCTTAAGAGCGTACCGAAACGAATTCGAGGATGTATGATGCTGCACCGTCATGGCATCGCTGTTGCCTTGATTGTCGTCCTGGCAAGCCTCGGCCTGGCGGCTGTCGTGAGCTGGCGACTTGTCCTGCCTGGCTTGTCTAGCGCAAGGCGTGAGCCTCCCGCGGCCGAAGTTTTGATCGCAACCTGGCTGTTGCATGAGAGTGTGCCGGCGGCAGCGCGGACACAGGTCAATCCGCTTGGTAGCGACCCCGCCGATATTACGGCAGGGCGAGACCTGTTTAGGCAGAAGTGCGAAAGCTGCCATGGCTATGACGGCAGTGGAAAGACGGATATTGGCGCTGGAGAATATCCGCGGCCGCCGGCGCTCCAACCGAACATTGCCGCGATGCCTGACGGCGAAATTTTCTATCATATCCGGAACGGTATCCGAAACACCGGCATGCCGGCATGGTCGATGCCGGATATTCAGATCTGGCAGCTTGTGGCGTACCTTCACAACCTGCCCGTGGTCGCCTCGATATCGTCGGTGCAGCACCCGGTCGCCGGCGCCGACGACACGGCCCGCTATGTCGGCTCCGCAGCCTGCCGGTCGTGCCATACCGTCATTTACGACCGATGGAGCAAGACCGTGATGGCGAATGTCGTCCGCGATCCGAAGCAGCATCCGGAGGCGATCATCCCCGACCTCGCCAAGCCGGACCCGCTGCTCACGTTCACCAAGGACGACATTGCATTCGTCTACGGCAGCAAGTGGAAGCAGCGTTATTTCACCAAGGTCGGTGACGACTACTTCCCGTTGCCGGCCCAGTGGGATGTCACCCACAAAATATGGCGCAAATACTTCGTCCCGAATGGTGCCGACTGGTGGGTGCCGTTCTACCCGCCCAACAATATGCAGCGGCCAACCGGCCCACTATGCGACGGGTGTCATTCCGTCAACTACGACATCGCGACAAAGACCGTCACCGAGTGGAACGTCGGGTGCGAGCGTTGCCATGGCCCCGGCAGCGCTCACATCGCCAAGCCGGTTCGTGATACTATCGTCAGTCCTGCCCGCCTCAATTACGTGCATGCGAACGACACCTGTATCCAGTGTCATTCGCAGGGTCAGCCCCTCAAGAATCCGATCGACGGAAAATACTACGACTGGCCGGTCGGATTCCAAATGGGGCTCCACCTGAACGACTTCTGGAAGCTCGAGGATCACAAACTCGGCGAGACCACTTTCACCCATTTCGCGGACGGCACGGGACACAAGAACCGCATGCAAGGCAACGACTTCGTGACCAGCCTGATGTACACACGCGGCGTCACCTGCTTCAGTTGCCATGATCCGCACGGCTCGGACAATGATGCCATGCTGCGGCAACCTGCGACCAGCAGTATGCCTGACCTGTCACGGGCCGAACTCGCAGAATGGCCCGCACGCCGCGACGATCGAGCAGCATACGCACCATGCCGCGGGCAGCCCAGGCAGTCAGTGTGTCGCCTGCCACATGCCGAAGATCGAACAGACGATCGCCGACGTGAACGTCAGCAGCCATACGTTTCATTTCGTCTATCCGGAGCGGACCGACAGCCTGAAAATCCCCAACGCATGCAATGTTTGCCACAAGGACAAATCAACGGCATGGGCCGCGGACGCCTTGAGGCAATGGGATGACCGCTCTCCCTGGCGTGCTTCGGACTAACAATATGGCGTGCTCATCAAACCGGAGCTCGGCGGCCGTGTAGGCCTGAGCGAGACGGAGCCGTGTCAGCGCCGTTCGTGTTGCGACCGCCGTGCCGCGCGCCTGAACGCTCTCCGAGATACGCGACTTCGTGGGGGCCCTCATCGACGTGGACAACGACTCTATCCTCGGCTTCGCCATGGTCGGCGATCCTCGTCAATCCGTTCAAATTCGGCATGATCGGTTCAACGGACTCCCACACGTCGCTGTCCACCGCCGATCAGGACAATTTCTTCGGCAAGCACAGCGGCGCCGAGCCAAGCGCGACGCGCGCCACCCATGCGTTCCTCGCCTCAAGCGATGGCAACGTGAAGATCATGGGTTGGGAGATTACTACGTCCGGCTACGCTGCTGTTTGGGCGGCCGACAATACGCGAGCAGCGATCTTCGATGCGTTGCAACGCAAGGAGGTGTACGGCACCACCGGCCCAGGCATGGTGGTCCGCTTCTTCGGCGGCTACGACTTCAGCGCCGCCGACGAATGACCCGCAACCCCGCCGGCGTTGGCTATGCCCGTGGCGTGCCGATGGGCGGCGATCTTGCGGCGGCACCGGCGGGCAAGGCGCCGAACTTCCTGGTGGCCGCGTTGAAGGATCCGATCGGCGGAAATCTCGACCGCATCCAGATCGTCAAGGGCTGGCAGGATGCCAGCGGCGCGTTGCAGGAGAAGGTCTACGACGTTGCTTGGGGCGACGCTCAAACCCGCAAACCGGATGCGAACGGCAAGCTGCCACCGGTCGGCAGCACGGTCGACGTCGCCAACGCAACATGGACCAACGCCATCGGCGATCCCGAGCTGATCACGGTGTGGACTGACCCGGACTTCGACCCTGCCCTGCGTGCCTTCTATTACGCGCGCGTCCTTGAGATCCCCACGCCGCGTTGGACCGCATACGATGCCAAGCACTTCGGCGTGCAGATGCCGAAGGAGATTCCCATGGTTGCCCAGCAGCGAGTCTACACCTCGCCGATCTGGTACACGCCCGAAGAGGGTTAGGGGCGCGGCGTCATGTTGAGGCGGCTGCTGCGCGAGCCATTGCTGCACTTTCTGCTGCTTGGCGGTCTGATGTTCGCCATCTTCGGTCGCGGCAACTCCGATGCCGGCGCGGCCGACCGGCAGATTGTGGTCAGCGGCGCCGACATCGACCGCCTCGCCGCGGCGTTTACGCGGACCTGGCATCGCCCACCCGATCCGACCGAGCTGCAGGCACAGGTCCAAGACTAGATCCGCGAGGAAGTGCTCTATCGCGCGGCGCTCCAGCTCGGGCTCGATAAAGACGACAGCATCATCCGTCGCCGATTGCGCCAGAAGATGGAGTCTTGTTCGAGGACACGGTTCCGTCGCCGAAGGAGGCGGAATTGCGCACGTATCTCCAGTCGCACATCGACAAGTTCCGCCTTGCACCGCTGATTTCGTTCCGACAGATCTTCGTCAGCACAGAGCGCGGGGACGCGGCGGAGCCCGATGCCCGACGGATCCTTGCGCGCCTTGTCGCCGATACGCCGGGGGCGGCGGATATGGCGGACCCCCTGCTGCTGGGCGAGACATTCAACCGAACGCCGCTCGGCCGGATCACCGCTCTGTTCGGTGAAGACTTCGCTCGCGGGCTGGCGCACGCCGTGCCTGGGCAATGGCAGGGTCCGCTGCGGTCATCCTACGGGCTCCATCTGGTCTTGGTCACGGCGGTCGAGCCGGCTGCAACGCCACCATTCGAACAGGTGCACACCGCGGTCGAGCGCGAGTGGTTCGCCGAACGACGCTCCGCGGCGCAGGCAGCCCAGTACGAAGCCGTGCTCGCCGGCTACAAGGTGACTGTGCAGGATTTGCCGGTACCGAAACGATGATGCGGATCACGCTTCGGCTCGCGCTGCTTGCGGTGTCGCTGCTGGTCGGCCGCGCATTGAGCGCGCACGAGGTTCGGCCGGCGTTCCTAGACCTGAGCGAGACGACGCAGAACCTTATGACCTGGAAGGTGCCAGCGCTCGGAGAATTCCGGCTCGGCATCACGCCGCGACTACCGACCACATGCCAGGTCGTGGGCGAACTGACCTCGATGCAGGCCGGAGGCGCCTTCATTGAACACGGGCGGGCACGCTGCGATCGCGAACTCGCGGGCCAGACAATCACGATCGACCGGCTTGACGCCACCATGACCGACGTCCTCGTTCGGATCCAGACCGTTGACGGCGGCGTGCGCACGGCACGGCTGACGCCTTCCAACCCGAGCTTCACCGTGCCGGCACAGGCTGGTCCGCTGATGGTGTTAGCGGCCTACATTGCCCTGGGCATCGAGCACATCCTGTTCGGCATCGACCATTTGCTGTTCGTGCTGTGTCTACTGCTGCTGGTGCGCGGGATCCGCAGTCTTCTGACCACTGTGACCGCCTTCACGCTTGCACACAGCATTACGCTGGCCGCGGCAACTCTGGGCTTCATCCACGTTCCCGCGGCGCCGGCCGAGGCGACGATCGCGTTAAGTATCGTTTTCCTTGCCACCGAGTTGGTGCGCGGTGACGCTCATCACACCGTGGCGCGAACGTATCCATGGCTGGTGGCGTTCACCTTCGGCTTGCTGCACGGGCTGGGCTTCGCCGGCGCGCTGGCCGAGGTTGGTTTGCCGCATGGCGAGATTCCGCTGGCACTGTTTGGGTTCAATGTTGGCGTGGAACTTGGGCAGCTCGCCTTCGTCGCTGCTGTCCTGTCGCTGGCTCGTCTTGTCCGTATCCTGCCACTACGCCTGCGGGTATGGGCGCCCCAAGCGGCAGGATATGCAATCGGGTCGATCGCTGCCTTCTGGGTGTTCGCCCGGCTTGCCCCCGCGGCTTAATAGGTGACTTGGCATCCTTATTCTGTAGTTACAATAACGTATCGGATTGACCTGCGTGCGACTATAGCAAATTATCAAGCATCAAACCCAACCGGAAAAGCGTGTATCCATCAAATCGCGCCGGCGAGGACGGTCTTCCTATGATTTCTAAATTCGTTTGGATGATATCTATGTTTGCGGGCTGAGGCTGTCGCTCGAACGTCGCGTCCAGCCTGGCGAGCGCCCGACCAACGCTGCACTGCGCCTGTCCGCCGGGTCGCTTGGCGAACAGCATGAGATGCCGGCCACCGCCACCGTCGTCGCCCTGCTCAGATCCGCTGCTACCACGCCATGTCGATCCCAGCCGTCACGTCAGCAGAATCCTTATATCATTTGCCTGCCAATACGGCTCAGTTTGCGTGGTCCGGGCCGGGCGGCGCAGTAATCCAAATCCACGGCGTCGGCCCGAGCGGAATGATCGAGGCTGTTGCGGATAAGAAGTGAAAATCAGGGGAGGGTCGTCCCCAACGGCTAAAGTGGGTGGCCTGAGGCTGATCCAGTCGGAAGGCGTGGATCACGCGATCAAACAACCCCCCTTAAACCCGCCGCAGATCCAAGGTCCGCGGATGCTCGCGCGACCGCCGCACCACGGGCTCCCGCATCTGGCCTGGCGTGTGTCCAAACGGGAAAAACCGTGACCGCCGCCGCGCCTCCGCCTCGTTCGCATTGACCGGAAGCGTCTCGTAGCTCAGCCCGCCGGGGTGGGAGATGTGGTACGTCATCCCGCCCACGCTCCGCCCGCTCCACCGATCAAACACGTCCAACACCAGCGGTGCATGCACCCCGATCGTCGGATGTAGCGCGCTCGGCGGGTTCCACGCCTTGAAGCGCACCCCGCCCACGTACTCGCCCTCACGATCCGTGGGCGTCAGCGGCACCCCAGCGCCATTCACCGCCAGCACATATCGCTCATCTACCCAGCCCGAAACCTTGGCCTGCACCCGCTCCACTGAACTGTCGACATATCGGACGGTGCCGCCGATCGCCTGCTGTTCGCCAAGCACATGCCACGGTCCAGCGCGTTCCGCAGCTCCAGTTCAATCCCGGAAAACTCGACCTGCCCGACATGCGGGAAGCGGAACGCCACATGCGGCGCGAACCATTCCGGGTCCAGGCCAAAACCCAGCGCGTCGAGTTCCTCCAGCGCGCCGCGGAAATCCTGCTCCACGAAATGAGGCAGCATGAAATCGTCATGGACCCGGGTGCCCCAGTGGACAAGGGTGCGCTCATACGGCCGTTCCCAGAACGCCGCGACCGCCGACCGCATCAGCAGCATCTGCGCCGCCGACATCTGCGCATGCGGCGGCATCTCGAACGCTCGGCATTCCACCAGCCCGCGCCGGCCCGAGGCACTGTCCGGCGAATACATTTTGTCGATACAGAATTCGGTGCGGTGGGTGTTGCCGGTCATATCGGCCAGGATATTGCGAAACAACCGGTCGGTGATCCACGGCGGGACCGGCTGTCTGGGCTTCACCTGATCAAACGCGATTTCCAGCTCGACCAGACTGTCCTGCCGAGCCTCATCCACCCGAGGGTGCTGGCTGGTTGGTCCAATGAACTGGCCGCTGAATAGAAACGACAGGCTGGGATGGTTGTGCCAGAACCCCACCACCGACTTCAGCAAATCGGGGCGCCGCAGAAACGGTGAGTCCTCGGCGCCGCCGACCCCATCACCACATGGTTGCCGCCTCCGGTCCCCACGTGCCGGCCATCGAGGTTAAACTTCTCGGTAGCCAGCCCGACCTGCCGCGCCTCCGCGTAAAGCTCCTCGGTCAGTTTGATCTGCTCCGCCCAACTTGAGGTGGGGTGCGTGTTAACCTCGATCACGCCCGGATCGGGCGTCACCGAGAAATGCAGCAGCCGTTCGTCCTCCGGCGGCAAATAGCCTTCCAGGACGACTTTCCGCCCGGTCTCCCCCGCGGTTTCCTCAACCGCCGCTGTCAGCGCCAGCCAGTCCTCGACCGCGAACACCGGCGGGAAGAACACGTGCAGCAACCCGTCGCGCGCCTCGACCGCCAAGGCAGTCCGAACCACGCTCGGATCGCTCCGGCCTATCACCGGCAAATCCTGCGGCACCGGCCGGAAGTTCTCGATACTGCTATTGGGACCCAAGGCGCGCCGTGATTGCAGCGCCTGGCGCGGCGGCAGCTTTTCCCGTGGCGCGAAGGGATCGGGCTCAACGTCGTATTCGGCCTGCTCCGGATCGACCCAAGGCAGCGATTCCAGCGGCAGGCGCAGCCCAACCGGACTATCGCCGGGGACCAGGAACATCTCGCCGGCCTTGAAGAACCATTTCCCCGATTGCCACCGCCGCGCGCCGCCATCGATTACCCGGCGCAGCGGCAACACCCTGCCGGCTACACTGGACAAGCCCTGCCCGAACACCTTCGCCAACCTAGCCAGTTCCAGCGGGTCGGCCAGTTTGGCATCCTCGGCCAGTACGTCGCCGGCAGCCGGTATTCCTTCCACAGGTAGTAATGGATGTCCTCATAAGCCGGGATCACCAGCCCCGGATCGACCTGCAGCCGCTCGGCCAGGCTACGGGCGAAGCGCTCGGCATCCCCGGCGGTTGCGTGATCAGTGTCGTCATCGGAGGCAAGCAAAGCCGGATCGCTCCAAACCTTCTCGCCGTCGGCCCGCCAATGACAGTGCAGCGCCCACCGAGGAAGCTGCTCGCCCGGATATTGCTTGCCCATGCTGTGATTGATCACCGCACCCTGCGCCAGCCGTCCATCAGCCGCCGGATCAGGCGCCCGGCATAAGCACGCTTGGTGGGCCCGAGGGCATCGGTGTTCCACTCCGGCGCATCCATGTCGTCAGCGGCGATGAAGGTCGGCTCCCCGCCCATGGTCAGCCGGACGTCGTTGCGCTTCAGCGCGTGATCGACCTGCTGCCCGCGCGCCAGGATCGCCTGCCACTGCCCGTCCGTATAAGGCTTCGTGGTGCGTGGCGTTTCCTTGATCCGCGTCACCGACATGGCGAAGTCGAACTTGACCTCGGCTTTCTCGGCCAAACCGCTGATTGGCGCGGCCGATCGGATCGGGGCTGGCGGCGAGCGGAATATGGCCCTCGCCGCAAAACAGGCCGGAGGTCGCATCCAGCCCGACCCACCCCGCGCCCGGCAGATAGACCTCCGCCCACGCATGCAGATCGGTGAAATCAGCCGACGGGCCGGGCGGCCCCTCCAGCGGTTTCACATCGGGTGCAAGCTGGATCAGGTATCCGGACACAAACCGC
>CAVZTH010000009.1:0-15996 GCA_963778125.1 uncultured Alphaproteobacteria bacterium
CGCCAGCGCGAAGATATGTTCGCCGGCCAGCAGGGGCGGCAAGTATTTGGCTTTCTGTTCTTCGGTAGCGCCCACGCCAGCAACGAGGCGCCCAATGTCGCAGTGGATATCAGCGGTGAGGCGGTCAGGGTACGGCCGGCCGCCTCCATCACCTGAGCCAGTCCGGTCATGCCGAACCCCGATCCGCCGTCGTCCTCGGCGATCAGGAAGCCGGTCCAGCCAAGCTCCGCCATCTGCCGCCACAGCTCGCGGAGAAGCCGTCGGGTCGTTATTGTCACGCAATTTCCGTAATGCGGTGACAGGGCTGCGTTCGCGGAAGAAATCCAGCGCGGTCTCGCGCACCATCCGGGCTTCTTCAGACAAGATCAGGGGCATCGGCGTTCTCTTCGTTCGACCCGCGCTAATCCGGCAGGCCAAGCACGCGCTTGGCGATGATGTTCAACTGGACTTCGGACGTCCCGCCCTCGATCGTGTTGGCCTTGGAGCGAAGCCATTCGCGGGTGTAGCGCAGTTCGTCCGGGGTGAAGCCTTCACCCTCCCAGCCGAGGCCCTGAAAGCCCTCGGCCTCCAGCAGCATCTCGTAGCGGCGCTTGTTGAGTTCGGTGGCCTGCAGCTTGAACATCGCCGATAGCGGGCCGGGAGCGGCGCCGGCGCCGGCTTCCTCGGCGGCACGTCGGCGGGTTAGCCGGAAAGCGTGGGCGTCCATGGCGTAGGCGGCAACGCGGTCGCGCAGGATCGGATCGGCGATCTGGCCGTCTTTCTCACCCGCGTATTGTTTCGCGACGCCTTCCACCGAGATCTCGAACTTGGCGACATTACGGGCGCCGATGCTGCCGATGCCCTTTCGCTCGTGTTCCAGAAGGCGCTTGGCGATGGTCCACCCCTTGTTGAGCGGCCCGACCAGGTTGCCCGCGGGGACTCGGACATTCTCCAGAAACGTTTCGCAGAAGACCGAGACGCCGCTGATCAGCCGGATCGGGCGTGGCCGAACCCCGGGATCGTCCATGTCGATCAGCAGGAAGCTGATGCCCTCATGCTTTTTCGCTGTTGGATCGGTGCGGTACAAGACAGAAGATCCAGTCCGACTGATGCGCGTTGGACGTCCAGATCTTGTGACCGTTGACCAGGAAGTGCTCGCCTTGCAGCACGGCGCGCGTGCGCAGGCTGGCAAGATCCGATCCGGCTTCGGGCTCGCTGTAGCCCTGGCACCCGCGGATGTCGCCGTGGATGATCGGCGGCAGGTGGGTCTGCCGCTGCTCTTCCGTGCCGTATTCCAGCAGGACGGGACCGAGCATCGAAAGACCCATGCCGCGGAGCGGGGGACGGCAGCCGAGGTCCTGCATCTCCTCTTCCAGGATCAGCGCCTCGTCGTTTGACAGTCCGCCGCCGCCGTATTGCTTTGGCCAGGTAGGGGCGGTCCAGCCCTTGGCCGCCATGCGGTCGAGCCATTGTTTCTGTTCCGGGCGGACATATTTTGCCTGCTTGCCGCCGGCGACCTGCTCGTTTTCCGGCATGAAGGTGCACATAACCGGTGGGCAATTTTCCTCCAGCCAGGCGCGCGTTTCGGCGCGGAATTGGGGAGTGGCAGGCATCGGCGGTTCCTCGTCGGTTTCCTGCCGGGAGGTGACCATCATCTTGTGCGAGGGGCAAGTGCCGGCCGGCGCCCTACCTCTACGCCACGACCGCAGTCCGCGACCGCGCTACCCAGTGCCATCCGACCACCAGAAAGGCGATCAGTATCGGTGGCACCACGGTCAGGTTCAGGACGTCCCAGCCCTGCGTCGCCTGAACCGCGCCTGAGGTCACCGCGGTCACCGCCACGCTGCCGAACACGATGAAATCGTGGGTTGCCTGGACGCGGACCCGTTCCTCTGGTGCGTAGGCGGTCGTGAGCAGGGTCGTTCCCCCGACAAACATGAAGTTCCAACCTACGCCCAGCAGCGTCAGTGCGATCATGAAGGTGGCAAAGACGGGGGGCTCATAGATATTCAACGCCACGCAGCCCAGCGTCAGCACTCCACCGAGCAGGATAATCTGATGCACGCCGAACCATTGGATCAGCCGTCCGGTTACAAAGCCCGGCGCGAACATCGCCAGCGAATGCGCTCTTATAACGTCGGCGCTCGCCGCCACACCGAAACCGCAGATCATCATCTGCAACGGAGTCGATGCCATGACCAGATTTATCGTCCCGTAGCCCACCAGCGAACTGACGACCGCCGTGATGAAATCGGGGCGGCCAAAAATCACTCGGAACGGCACCGGAACGCCGCTTCTCTTCTGTGCCGGCGGCACCCGAACGAAGCTCAGAAGGATCGCCGTGACGACCGGCAGTATCGGCAGGTAGAGATAGGTCGCCAGGAAGACATGATCGGGGATCAGCGCGTTGGTCCGCTTGACCATCTCCGGCCCGATAATGGCCGCCACCACCCCGCCGGCAAGCACGAGAGAAATCGCCCGCGCCTTGGCAGCGGGATCGGCGACCTCCGCCGCCGCGAAACGCAGGTGCTGTGAAATGCCGAAGCCGAGCCCTGCCGGTATCGCGCCCAGGCAGTAGATGACGAAGTTCCCGGTGTAGATGCCCAGAGCGAAAGTCAGGCTGCCGCACATCATGATGCCGCAGCCCAGCCAGAAGCCGCCGCGCCGGCCGATCCGGGGAAAGGCGTATCCGGCTACCAGAGAGGCACACATGACGGCGACCATTTGGATCGCCATCGGCAGCGTGTTCAACGCGGTGCCAGACAGTTTGTAGCCGACCAATGAGGCCATGACGGTCTGCCCCGACATCACGGCATTCATCAGCGCCTGGCAGGCGAACAGCAACCAGACATTCTTGTTCATCTTCTTGAACGCCCTTTTGCCGCCTGATCACGCGCCGCCGGTATCCCGTCCAGCGCGATGCGCCTAAAAGTGGCTCCAGCCCTCCTTTGCCAGAGCAAGCGGTTTTCCGTTGGCCTGACGCACCATGACCTCAGGCGGTCCGGAATGGAAGTGTCCGACCTGAGTGACCGGAATGCCCGCGCGGGCAGCCTCCGTCGCAGAGTGTCAGAACGGGCAGGCGGCACCGCCAACAGAAGTTCGTAGTCGTCGCCCCCGGTCAGGCATGTGACCAGCCAATCCGGGCCGGCCGCCCGAGCGGCGTCCGACAGCGGCACCTTCCCGGCGAACACGTCCGCCGACAGCCCGCTCGCTCGGCAAATATGGCCAAGATCCTGGACCAGACCGTCCGATACATCCATCCCGGCCGAAGCAATGCCGGCCAACGCGAAACCAACGCGCGGCTGGGGCAGGCGATAGCGGTCCAAGAGAAAACCGGTCGGATCGACCAGCCGGCCCTGCGCCACAGCCAGGCCCAGCGCGCCATCGCCAATCGTTCCGGTCACCCAGATCTCGTCGCCGGCCTGCGCGCCGAACCGATGCACAGCGGTGTCCGGCGCCACATGCCCAATGATTGTCAGCGACAGCGAAATCGGACCCGGCGTCGAGGTCGTGTCACCGCCCAGCAGAGTCACCCCGTAGGCTGCCTGGTCCTGCGCCAAACCGGCCGCGAATCCGGCAAACCAGGCCTCCGGCGTGTCCCTCGGCGTCGAAACGGTCATCAAATACCCCAGGGGCTCCGCGCCCTTCGCCGCGAGGTCGGAAAGGTTCACCCGCAGCAGCTTGCGGCCGACAAGATCTGGCGGGTCGTCCGGCAGGAAGTGGACGCCTGCGACCATCGCGTCCGCCGTCAGGACCAACTGCCGCCCCGGCGGCGGCGTCAGCACGGCGGCATCGTCGGTCAGGTCCAGCGCGCCCGGCCCCGCCAGCGGACGGAAGTGGCGGGCGATCAGCGAGAACTCAGCCGGAAGAACCATACGCAACCCCTTGGCCGCCAGCCGTGTTCAATCGGCGGCGGATCGGCCAATGATGTCACTCCGCACCGCAACGACAAAATCGGCCGCCCCTTGCGCCTGGACTGCTTATCACACCGCAACGTCCTAACCCCGGTATCACGGCGTGGCGCAAAGAATGTCGCCTGGCCGGCGGCCTTGATCGGTCTGTGCGTGGTGTTGCTCGCACCGTTGCTGATCGTCGACGTGCCGCCCCTGCTGGATTACCCGAACCACCTGGCGCGCATATTCGTGCTCGCCTCGCTTCCGCACGACCCCATTCTGGCGAGGTTCTACGCCGCGCATTGGTCAATCATCCCGAACCTCGCGCTCGACCTCGCGGGACCCCCGTTGCTGCACATCCTGCCGATTCACGTCGTTGGCCGCCTCCTCATCGCCGCCGCCATCCTCCTGCCGGCGCTCGGCACCGTCGCCTACAACACTGCCCTCGGGGGACGATGGTGGTCGCTCGGTGTCGGCCTCGTCGCATACAACAGTTGTCTGCTCGGTGGCTTCCTGAATTTCGAGATCGGCATCGGAGTGGCGCTGCTGCTCGCCGCCGCATGGCTCCGCTGGCGCGAACAACATCCGGTCTGGGCTATCGCACCGGCAACGCTAGGCGCCCCGATCCTGTTCGCCTGTCATCTGATGGGGCTGCTGTTCTTCGCTCTGCTCGTCGGAGGCGCCGAGCTGTTCCGGCTGCATCGCGATCCGACCAGCGTCGTGCGCCGCGGCGCCGCCCTGCTGCTGGTCTTCGCCGCCCCCGCCGTGCTCTACACGATCTCGCCCCTGCGCCAGCTCGGCGGCGATGCCGAGTTCCTCCCGATCGGCCCAAAGCTGCTGCAGCTCGCCACGACGTTCGTCAACTACAATTGGCCGCTCGACATGACGACCGCCGCCGCTGCGATCATACTGCCCGCGATATGTCTGCTGCTGCGATGGGGCCGAGTGCCCGGCCCCGCCGCCGTTACCACGACACTGTTGCTGATCGTGTTCCTCGCGGCGCCGTATGCCTGGAAGGGGACCTACGCCCTCGACACGCGCTTCGCCATCATGCTGGGCTTCATGGTCTTCGCCGGCTTCGTCCCCACTCGCTGGCCGCGGGGATTTCGCCGCGTCGCCGTCGCCGCGTTGGTGCTGCTGTTCACGACCCGCATGGCGCTGCTGATGACCGCGTGGGCGGCCCACGCCGCTGACCTCGCCGACTTGCGCGCGGTTCTCGCGCCGGTTCAGCCGGGACAATCCGTGTATGTCGCCGAGGCAGGCCTGCGGGAAGCGCCGGCCTACTGGAGCGCCAACCCACGCTGGCGGCTGCTGTCCAACCGCGCCCGAACCGATGAGCATCTGGGCGCGCTCGCATTGATCGAACACCGCGCCTACTGGCCGTTCGAGTTCGACAACGCCTCACAGCAGCCCATCGAAACACGTGAGCCCTACCGCTCACTCGCGAACCGCGTGGGCAGCATGCCCGACCGCGCCGAGGCCGCCGCCGCCGACGTCTGCGGCTTCGACTACGCGTTGCTGATGGACGCAGACGCGGTGCCCGCCCTGCCCCCGGAGCGCTTCCGGCTGCTGGCCCAGTCCGGCTTTGCGGCGCTTTACGCGATCACAAAGTGCCGACAGGACCCGTCTTGAGGGACAAATCGGCCGACACCGTCGCTGTCAGTCGCCCGTCATCGCCACACCCGAAACAACATTCGAGAACGGCATAAGTCCAAGCCACAGCGGCATGTTCCTAATAAGCTGCGCGCCGCCGTCTAACTTAAGCTTTCCCGTCGTCCGCGCGTTGGCGATTGATAGATCACCCATGAATATTTGTGTGAGGGTCAGAAGGGTACAGACAATCCAAATGTCTACCTCATGACCGGGATCATCGAGACAGGCATCGACTTCACCGGCTTGCACGACCAACCACCAATGTCTCATTGCTTTGAGGTCGGTGAACTCGAAGTACATCACCGTACGTTTGGCCGGCAGATGCTCGGTATTCAAGAAGCGATGGATATCCCACATTAGCGTACTTGGGTGTAGTTCGCCATGCGGCAATTTACTGCGCGCCCAGCGTTGACCCCAAGTGCCGGCCGCATCCACAAACGCCTTGAGTTCTCTGCCTGCCTCAGTAAGGCGGTATTCCCACCGGCCGCCCTTGCCCGACATCTCGTGCGCAACAATGCCGACCTCTTGCAGGGTCCCCAGCCGCTTGGAGATTACAGCGGGGGTTATCATCGGAATGCTGCGGCGAAAGTCGTTAAAATGGCGAGCGCCTAAGAGCAAATCGCGCACGAGCAGCAGCGTCCAGCGATCGGTCAGAATTTCCGCCGCCTTCGCGACCGGGCAGTAAGTGCTGTACCCCTTCATAGTGACAGTTTACCCCGCCGCTGATCCAGGGAAAGTATGTTTTCCATACTTGATCCATGTTTTTTTGGCTTACAGCATGACCTCTCCGCAACCCCAAAAGCGGAATCATTGACGAAGTGTTAGTGCTCCTGGTGTCCGAAATACCAGATGAGCGATCCCAGACTGATCTGCTTGGCAATCACATAAGGAGGGAAAAAATGAAGATATTGCTTGGTACGATAGCGATTGGCATGATTCTCTGTTGCTCCTTCGCTCAAAAAGCAATCGCGCAGCACGATCCTTCCCACGCCGTCTTCCTGAAATTCTCCGATCTGAAATGGGAGAAAACCCCTGACGGTTTGCAGGACATCACCATTTTGCATGTAAATCCCGTGTCAAAGGCATCGGAATTGATCATCCGGGCGCCGAAGAATTTCCATGTACCGCGTCATTGGCACTCGGCGAATGAGACAATCACGATCATCAGCGGCACATTCACCATGAAACATGATGGCAGTGACGAGAAGGCAATGCTGGACAAAGGCTCCTACTCCTACATGCCAGCGAATATGATACATGAAGCGTGGGCCCGGGACAAAGGAGCAACGTTCCTTGTCACGGTCGATGGCCCGTGGGACCTCCACTTTGTAGAATGAGGGACGGTCGGCCGGAGACTGGTCGTTAGATTTCGGTCGGCTGTCACGGCGCAAACATCGCCGGATCACGTCTTCCAATTGAGTCAGGGTCGGGGCCGTATTCCAGCGCGGTGCCGGCCTTGTCGTCGGAGGCAAGCGGCAAAATGAGGGCTCGCTGGGTCGTATCAACGGCTAAACCAGAGTCCATCCCTCATCTCGTCGGCCAGGGCCATACGCGTGTCGCGATCCACCTCAACCACCTCGCCCATGTTGCAAGCCACATACCTGATCGGCGAGGGGCACCGCTGACGCCGCGACCGCCCTCATCAACCTAGCCCAGTTGCTGCAAGCCGCCAATTAAATCGGAGAGGCGGAACTGCTGATGCGCCGCGCGTTGGCTTCCAGCGCGACACCAGTCACGCCCACCCGCACCGCGACCGGGCGATCGCCAACTACACGGGCCTGCTCGCCACCATGGGCAAGACCGAGGCGGACATCACCGCAACGCTGGTAGCCCTGGCGCGCGAGGCCGGGCTCGACCCTGGCTGAGCCCGCGCCGGTGTGCCGGCCGCTATGCGCTGGCATGGCCGATGGCCTCGGAACGCTGCCTCTTGCCAAGGTCGGCGGCCCTCGTTTGAGATGTGATATTATTGCCACTTTCTGCCTCGCCGGTGGCACAGCCCATTGCAGATGAACTCCTCGTCAGGATATTGCCATTTCCGCATAGCGGGCGAGAAACCCGTTCCCCCAAACTCACGTCCAGAACCCAGCGTCGTCCCACGTCCGTGGGCGAGCGTGAGCATTGCGTCAAAGGATAATTCGATGATGACGAGCATAAAGATGAGCCACATCCGGGTTGGGGGTACGATCGCCATCTTCGCGATGATCGGCGGATCGAGCCTCCCTGCGGTCGCACAGGAGGCGCTCGAGGGTTGGTATATCAGTGGCGTGGCCGGCCTGAATATCATGCAGGACGAGTTGATCGAAGGCGTCAACCGGCTCACGACCAACAACACGAACGTCCAGACCAACATAGGCGGTATGGGTGCGCTGGGCGGCGGCTATGCCTTCGGCAACGGGTTCCGGACAGAACTCCAGATCAATTATCGCTATAACGGCCTCAAGTCGATCACCGGACCACGCGGTAACGCAGCGTCGTTCCAGAACAACAACGGCGGATCCGAGCAGAAGTACGGGCCGATGCCGACCCTCTATTACGACTTCTACGGCGTCTCGCCGTCCTACGTGCCGTATGTCGGTGTGGGCGTCGGCTACCAGGCTGTCCGAGAGTCGCTCGACATCAATAACGTTTCGGCGAACTCGACCAAGGGCGGTTTCGCGACGCAAGGGATCTTTGGCGTTGCCTTCCCGATCGAACTCAACACCGGGCCTCTCGATCACTACTGACTATCGGTTCCTCGCCGTCGTTGGAAGTCGCACTTATGGCCCGGTAAAGGTCGGCAACGATTACAACCACGCGATCACGATTGGCTTGCGCTACGCCTTCGGGTCGCCACCGCCGCCACCACCGCCGGCTCCGGTGGCGATGCCAGCCCCGGCGCCCGCCCGCAGCTACTTGGTGTTCTTCGACTGGGATAGGGCGGAACTGACCGATCGTGCGCGCCAGATTGTCTCGGAAGCCGCGGCGAACTCAACCAAGGTTCAATACACGCGTATCGAAGTGAATGGTTACACCGATACGTCCGGCACCCCGAAGTACAACCAGGGCTTGTCAGTGCGGCGCGCCCAGGCGGTCGCGGCGGAACTGGTTAAGGACGGCGTGCCAACAGCCGCGATCGCGATCCAAGGGTTCGGAGAGACACATCTGCTGGTGCCGACCGGCGCCGGTGTCCGCGAGCCGCAGAATCGTCGTGTGGAGATCATCATCCACTAAAGTAGACCAACCGGTCGAGGAGCAACCGGGCCGGAACAGGAAGCGGCCCGGAGGCGCCCACGAGTTAACATGACAGATTGGCTTCCTTTCCGGCCTGCTTTTCGGAGCCCCGACATCCGCAATGGCTTGTTGATGCTTGTCCTCATTTCCAGGACAAGAAAGGGGAACCCCGGCGATATCGTGCGGTGATTTGGCATCAGAGGATCAAAATGCGTGCAAGAGTAGAGCGGCTTGCCACCATCATCCTTGTCACCGCGATCGGCGGGTGCGCCGCATCTGGACCGCCGCCCGCCCCGCCGCCGCCGTCATTGACATCGCCGGTTTCGTTCGACGGCACTTATCGGGGCTCGATCCGGCTGACTTCCTCGGGCGTTCCGCGAGGCGAAACGAACTGGTGCGAGACGCCGCCCGCATTATTTCTCTCCCTCCAAAATGGAACATTCAACTACGTTCTGTTGCATCCCAACGTCCCTAAAGACTCAAATTATTCCCTCTCCCCAACCTTTGCGGTCGTCGTCGCGCCCGATGGCTCCTTCAACGCGACAAGCCAGAATGGCGAAGCTCAGATGGTCGGCGGGATTACCGGGTCGCAGTTAGCCGGCCAGATAAACGGGACGGCATGCAACTACGCATTCACCGCACAGAAGTCTTAGCGTGTAGTCCCGCGCTCGGATCAGCGCACGGATATCCTGCTGCGGCGGCATCGTCATAACCCGAGGGTTGCTCGGATTGTCGCCGCGAGGAAATACATCCCGCAGGTGCCGACAGGCCTCAGCAGCGGGCGGAGCTATCGCATCAGCCCCCACAGGATTATGCCTATCTCCAGCCGCGCATCCGCCATGAGATCGAATATGCAAGAACGCTTCGCCGCCTGGTCTCTTTCGCGACTTAATCAAATGACGCGGCAATTACTGCGGATCGCGCTCTGCGGGTGCATTCTCGGCGGGACCGCACCTAACGGCCTTTACCTCCCTCCTGCCGACGCCCAGACGACTGAAACGCAAGAGTTCAATGCCGAGCAACTCGACGCGCTGCTGGCGCCGATCGCGCTCTATCCTGACCCGCTGCTTGCGCAAGTCCTGATGGCGTCGACGTTCCCCTTGGAAGTGGTCACCGCAGCGCGGTGGATTGAAGACCCGGCCCATAAATCACTGACCGGCGACGAACTCGCCAAGGCTGTCGAAGCGCAAACCTGGGATCCGAGCGTCAAGTCGCTGGCGCCTTTTCCGTCCGTGCTGGCTGTGCTGAACAGCAACCTGGACTGGACGCAGCAGCTTGGCTACGCGTTCGCCGACCAGCAGGCGGCGGTCATGGATTCCGTGCAGCGGCTGCGCTTCCAGGCGCAGAGCGCCGGCAACCTGCAAACAACCGAGCAGCAGACTGTCCGCACGGAGCAGCAGGTCATCATCATCGAGCCGGCGCAGCCGACCGTCGTGTACGTCCCGAGCTACAATCCGACGGTCGTCTATGGGGCCTGGCCCTATCCAGCCTACCCGCCGGTCTATTTGCCGCCACCACCCGGCTACGTGTTCGGCGCAGCGCTCGTGAGCGGGATGGCGTTCGCCGCGGGCGTTGCGGTCGTCGGCTCCCTGTGGGGCTGGGCGCGGCCCGGCTGGGGCGGCGGATACGTCAACGTGAACGTCAACCGCTATAACAGCATCAACGTCAATCGCACCCACATCAACTCCAATGTCTGGCAGCCGAACCGGCCCGCCGGACGCCCTGCCGGATTGCAGCGGCCCCCGAACGGCCCAGTCGGCCGGCCGGCTCGGCCAAATGGCTTGCCCGCCAACGCGGTCGGTCGTCAGAACGTTAATGTGCCGGCGAGCGCGGTGAACAGGCCAGCCAGGCCCAACGCCGGGCAGGCCAATCTTGCGAACCGTCCAGCCGGGACGAATGCCGGTCGGGCGAACGCCGGCAACCGGGTCAACCCTGGCCAGGGGATTGGCGATCGTCCTCGCGCAAACACCGCCGCATCGGCCGGAGCAGGCGCCCGCTCGCCCGGCCAACGCCCGGCCCCGGCACGACAACCCGAGGCATTCAGGGGCATGGACAGGGGCCGCGAGGCGGCCCAGTTCGGCGCACGCGGCAACCAGAGCCGTGCCGCGAGCCAGATTAAGCGCCCTGGCAACGCTGGCGGAGGGGCGGGTGGCCGGGGTCGCCGCAACGGCTAGAGCAGCCTGCACAGCCGGGCTGAGAATGGTCTAGTGAGGATCTGAATGATGAGTGAGTCTGCTCAGCGGATGGCCGCAAGCGCACTTCTTGGCGCGATGGCTGGGTTGATCTTTGTGATAGGCGTGTTCGCAGCGGAGCCGACCCAACGATCCTATGGGTCGGCCGATGAGGCAGCGGCGGCACTGGTGGCGGCCGCCCGGTCGAACGACGCCGCAGCGCTGCGCGCGATACTCGGCCCCGGCAGCGCGCCCCTCATCAGCTCGGGTGACAAGGTCGCCGATGAGGCTGCAGTGCGTCACTTTGTCGAATTATATGATGCCAGTCATGCACTGTTGCCGGAGGGTCCGGACCGCGTGATACTTGACGTTGGTTCAAGTGGTTGGCCGTTGCCGATCCCTATTGTGCAAAAAACGGGGCGGTGGTCGTTCGATGCGCGCGAGGGCGCCCAGGAAATTGTTGACCGGCGTATAGGCCGCAATGAGATCGCCGCGATCCGGGTATGCCTGGCTTATGTTGACGCCCAAAACGATTATTTTGAGCGCAAGAAGCAGGAGACCGGCAGCGGCGTCTACGCACAGCAGCTGGTGAGCGCGCAAGGCAGGCACGACGGCCTCTATTGGCCCGCAGAGGACGGGCAAGAGGAGAGCCCGCTAGAGCCTTTGGTTGCCCAGGCACAGGACGAGGGGTATCCCGGGCAAATGCTGCGCCAGAGTTTGGTGCCATACCAGGGCTACCTTTTTCGTGTCCTGCTTTCCCAGGGCGCGGAGGCGCCCGGCGGCGCGAAGAAATATGTGCAGAATGGCCGAATGACCGGAGGATTCGCGTTGATCGCCTGGCCAGCGAATTACGCCTCGTCGGGCATCATGAGCTTTATTGTCAATCAGGACGGCGTTGTATTCCAAAAGGACCTCGGACCGCAGACAGCACGAAGCGCGGCAAGTATAACGCAATTTAATTCGGATCCAAGTTGGGCGCGGATTGAGGTGACAGACCAATAGCCCCGGCTTGCCGGGGCTGGCCCCGGGGGATCGTCTGCCGGATTTGCATAGCGCACCGGTTGCCCGATGCATAGGCTTTGACGCTTCAAAGAGATGCTGTAGCTTTCGCCGGTCAACCACTGACGGTGGGTTCATCGTCGAAATTCCTGAGGTCACACCATGGCGGCCCTCAATGAACACGCTGCGGGGCTTTCGCCGGTGACAACCCTTGGCACACCGCCGGCCTTCCACCTGCTGGCGAAGCCGAGCGGATCCACCTGCAACATCGACTGCGCGTATTGTTTCTTTTTGTCTAAGGAGGCGCTCTATCCGAACGACAAGCACCGGATGTCCCAGGCCACGCTCGAGGCCTATATCAGTCAGTTGCTTGAGTCGCACCGCACACCCGAGGTGATAGTGGCGTGGCAAGGCGGCGAGCCCACGCTCATGAAGCTCGACTTCTTCAGGCGTGCGGTCGAACTCGTCGAAAAATCCCCGCCGGCCCGGCCAGACGGTGCAACATACCTTTCAGACCAACGGTATCCTTATCGACGATGACTGGTGCGCCTTCTTCAAGAGCCAGAACTTTCTGGTCGGACTGAGCGTCGATGGTCCCCGCGAAATCCATGACGCCTATCGGGGAGACCGCCGCGGACGGGGCACATTCGACATGGTGATGCGCGGTTGGCGGCAACTTCGTCAACACGGGGTCGAATTCAATATCCTATGCACGGTCAATGCTGCCAACGAGAAATACGGCAGCACCGTCTATCGCTTTTTCCGCGACGAATTGGACGCAAAATGGGTGCAATTCATCCCGATCGTCGAGCGTGCAACCCGGGAGACGGTGGAAATCGCCAACCAGGGGTGGAGCGAAGGCCAGGTGAAAAACGCCTGCTCTATACGCAAACTGGAGATCTCGTCACGGAGCGATACGGTCGGCAGCGAACAATACGGCCGCTTCCTGATCGATGTCTTCGAGGAATGGGTGCGCCATGACATGGCCGAAGTCTACGTCCAACTCTTTGACGTAACGCTGGAAGCCTATTTCGGCCGCCATTTCCTGTGCATCCATGCCCCTACTTGCGGCTATGGTCCGGCATTAGAGTCCAATGGCGACCTCTACGCCTGCGATCATTTCGTCGAGCCAGACTTCCGGTTCGGCAATATCCATCAGACACATATGCAAAAGATGGTGTCGTCGCCGGAACAGCGAAATTCGGTCGAAGACAAACGCGATACCTCTAACCGCCCAGTGTCGCCAGTGCGAGGTCAGGCCACTATGCAATGGCGGATGTCCGAAAGAGCGGTTCGCGCTTCGCGCGACGGAGAGCCAGGCCATAATTATTTGTTCGGGCCTGGAATTGTTCTTCACCCACACCGGCCAGCGATGCGGACCATGGCCGAATTGTTGCGGCGGGGTCGACCGCCTTCTGACATAATGGAGATGGTCGCGGCCGAGGATGCAGGCCGGGCCTTACAAGCCTTGTCCCTGCGGAAGTGGCCGGAAGTTCCGCTTCTGCCACGGCGACAGACCACAGCCTTCACCCTTCAGCAAACTGGACTTCGCGAAAGGCGGATCACGGACGGTCGCGCATACAATCCGGACTTCAGCCCCGGCATCGGCCGCCAGCTAAGGTGGCGCAAACAAGTGACGCTATGTCGGACGGCACCACGGCCATCACGCCCATCATGCAGAGTTGGAGGGAAACAATCGTGGCAACGAAGAAACCGAACATCCTGATCCTTTGGGGTGATGACATCGGCTGGTGGAACATCAGTTACAACAACCGCGGGCAGATGGGCTACCGGACGCCGAACATCGACCGCGTCGCGAACGAAGGCGTGGCCTTCACCGATTACTACGGCCAGCAAAGCTGCACGGCGGGTCGCGCCGCGTTCATGACCGGGCAAAATCCGATCCGCACCGGACTGACGAAGGTCGGGATGCCGGGCGCCAAAGTCGGGTTGTCGGCGGAGGACCCGACCATCGCCGAACTGCTGAAGCCGCTGGGTTACGCAACCGGCCAGTTCGGCAAGAATCACTTCGGTGACCGGGACGAATTTCTGCCGACCGCTGCACGGCTTCGACGAATTTTTCGGCAACCTCTACCACCTCAATGCGGAGGAGGAACCGGAGGATCCCGACTATCCGAAGAACCCGGAGTTCAAGAAGCAGTTCGGCCCCCGGGGCGTGCTGCACTGCTGGGCGGACGGAAAGGGCGGACAGAAGATCGAAGAACCGGCCCGCTGACAAAAAAGCGGATGGAAACCATCGACGACGAAGTCACCGAGCATGCGCTGCGCTTCATCGACGAATCGCACAAGGCGGACCGGCCGTTTTTCATGTGGTATAATACCACGGCGATGCATTTCCGCACCCACTGCGCCGAAAAGCACAAGGGCAAGAGCGGCCAGGGCGACTATAATGACGTGATGGTGGCGCATGACGAAAATATCGGCAGGATGCTGGACAAGCTAGACGAGCTGGGCATCGCCGAGGACACGATGTCATGTATTCGACCGATAACGGGCCTCACTACAACAGCTGGCCAGATGCCGGCATCACCCCGTTCCGCTCCGAGAAGAACACCAACTGGGAAGGCGGCTGGCGGGTGCCGGCTTCGTTCGCTGGCCCGGAAAGTTCAAAGCCGGGACAGTGCTCAACGGTATCGTCAGCCACCAGGACTGGCTGCCGACTTTTCTGGCCATCGCTGGTGAGCCGGACATCATCGATAAGCTCCACAACGGGCACAAGGCCGACGCTAAAACGTTCAAGGTGCACATCGATGGATATAACCTGCTTCCATACTTGACCGGCGAGGTCAAGGAAAGTCCAGGCCGCTTTTTCTTCTACGTCAGCGATGACGGCGACATCTTGGCCATCCGGTTCGGCGATTGGAAAGTCGTGCTCATGGAACAACGGGCGAAGCAATTGCTTTGCTGGTTGAGCCGTCTGTGAAGCTGCGGCTGCGAAATTGTTAATAACGGTGATCATTCGAGCGGGCTGACGAAAATTCAAACACCTACTGGGATTGGGTGATCTCGCATGCGTATTTGGTCTATGGCATGCAGGCAATAGTTTCCAGTCAGATGGAGGACTTCGTGAAATACCCGCCGCGTCAAAAACCGGCCTCGTTCAATCTGGATGCCGTGCTGGCGAGCCTTTCAGATCTCGGGGGGTGGTCACCACTAAGCTTCTGCCCCCCGCGGCTGAACAATCAGGCGGGACGTGCCACGCAGGCCAGAGCGCGGCACGAATAGCCGCGCAAAGTGGAGCCTGACGTGACGATCAACTGGTTCCTGCGAGAAACGGAGCGTTTCAGGTTGACCCCGATCTCGGCGTGATGCGCACGATGATGGCCGCGGACCGGACTTTGATGGCTCCGATCCGCCACCGTCCCTTCCATGTTCACCTTTGGTTATACCCTTTACAAGGTCCTGCAAGAGGTAGACGAGATCGGAAAGCTCGACCTACGCGACGCTCCACGAAACGCCGGTATTATGCTCCACAGTGACTGGGACAGTGGCGCTCACAATGGGGATAATGGAATATCTGCCGATTTGTCCGGATGCTGCGCCGGTCCTACCGATTTTCGGCTCGCGCGGCCCACGTTGCTCATGTCTGTCGTGCTGACGTTTGTCGCCGGCGGGTTTTTGTGCATCGGCATTGTTTCCAGGTTGCTCTGAGAGTGCAATGGACGATTTCTGGTCGCAAATCGTGGTCAACCTGACCGATCGGCTCCAAGGACCGCTGAGCCTCAGATTTGGACCGCAGCCGGTGGTAGCTTCTATCTTCGGTATCCTGTCTGGACTGCGAGACGCAAAGGCTCACAGGCCGCCGTATTTATGGACACTCCTGGTCAATTCAGCCCACCGTGGCACCATGATCAAGGACGGATGGAAAAGCGTCGGCAAGGTGTTCATCGTTGCGCTGGTGTTGGACGTCATTTATCAAGTCATCGTATCGGGTTTTGTGTATTCCGGTGAGGCGTTGATAGTTGGGTTCATCCTGACGATTGCTCCATATTTGCTTTTGCGTGGGCTGATCAACGGCATTTTCTCCAACAAATGAGACCGCAGGGCGCCGTCAGTGATTTACCTGCTTT
>CAVZTH010000010.1:0-42209 GCA_963778125.1 uncultured Alphaproteobacteria bacterium
TGCCGCTTAGCGCAAAAATTCCGGCAAGCACTAAAACGAAACCAGGAGAGCGGAGCATTGTTTCCGAGGTGTCGGCATGCACCCGATAACCATGCCCATTAATGAGGTTGTCGGCGATCAGATCATAATCGTCGGGGAAAAGGTTTGATTGATAATTCTCTCCCAAGTAATGGGTCAGTCCCGGAATCAATGCAAACGCAATTAGCGCCTTCAAGACAAGAAGCAAGAAGAACACCATAACCACAGCCCGCGTGCTTACATTCGGGAATGCGGCCATCCCCGCCCCGCGGCGCGTCATGTCGACACCAAACTCCAGCGGCACAGCAACATGTCTCTCCATCTGCTAGCTCGCTCCATTCACGACGTGACTGTCGGCCGGCAACAAACGTCTGTTACAGGATGTTGGCGACATAGGTAGTTGCTTGTTCAAGAGGATATGGTCGCGCAAATCCGGCTAAACAGGCGGAGCTTCTCTCTTGCCCTGAAACCGCAGCCAACCAAGGGGCGGAAGACTGGTTTGCTCGATACGTTGCGGCCGCGGTATGGCAGGTTTAATGATCGCCGCCGTAATCTTACGCAGCGTCTGCTCGGCGATGCAGGGGGGCAATACGACGACGACTTTCATTTCAGAGAGCATTTTGTAAAATCTTCTGCCTGTTCTAGCAGGGCACCTGCTAATCACCAGCAGCCAGTAACTTCAGCGGGCGGCGTGAAGCTAAAGGCTGGACTCAGGCCACATGTTCCGTACTGCCACTGTCGTCACGCGGCTACTGTGCGAATGTTATGACCGAGACCGCATGCTACGGCAATAGCGTCGGCATCACATCGTTGAGATGCCCGCCGGCGGTCGCCTTCGTTCGACCACCACGGCTATGCGCCGGATATGCAGGAGGTCACTCCCAATTTGGATGCTAGCCCGCCAGGGCGGCGATTGAGCCTCCGGGGAGTTTTGTAGCGGTGTCGCGCTTGTCCAGGGGTTCGTCGTCGGACGGGCGATATATTTCGCGCGCCACCTGGTCGGTCAGGGCTTCGGGCGCGCCGTCGAACACGATCCGGCCAGCCGACATACCGATGATCCGACGGCAGTAGGCGCGGGCCGTGTCCAGCGTATGCAGGTTGATGAGGACAGTGATGCCGTCGCGACGGTTGATGTCGGTCAGCGCGTCCATGACCAGCTTGGCGTTCAACGGATCGAGCGAGGCGATCGGTTCGTCCGCCAGCAGAATACTCGGCCGCTGCATCAGGGCTCGGGCGATGGCGACCCGCTGCTGCTGGCCGCCGGATATCGCGTCGGCGCGGTTCATTGCGACGTCCGCCACCCCGAGCCGATCCAGCGCGCGTAGGGCTAGCGCGCGGTCGGTTGGGTGAACCATTTCAGTAATACGCGGAGCGTGGAGATCTCGTAAAGCCGGCCGCACATGACGTTCGTCAGCACGTCGAGACGGTTCACCAGGTTGAACTGCTGAAAGATCATGCCGGTGCGAGCGCGCCATGCCCGCAGCTCGCTGCCGCGGAGCGCTGCCACATCGGCGTCGCCGGAGAGGATCTTGCCTTCCGACGGATCGATCAGCCTGTTGATCAATCGTAACAGAGTGGATTTGCCTGCGCCGGACCGGCCGATGATACCCACCATCTCGCCGTCAGCGATCGTTACGCTGACATGGTTCACTGCGTGGGTGTCGCCGAAGCGCCGCGTCAAATCAACGAGCTGAAGCAAGGTATCGCCATATCGATGATGGGGCCGTTCCGGACCCTCGGTTTTCGCGGGACGTCAGGCATTCAGCAGCGGAAGGGCGGCGCGGTGATTTCATATCTTTAGTGCGAGTATGGCGGCTGGCGGTGTAGCGCACGAGGGCAGTGACGGAATATTACATCGGCATATCATTACGATATCCTATATGATACGATATAGTTATTATTTTTGCATGAATCGGTATATTTCTGACAAATCGTGCCGTCTTGAATTCGTTACCAACTTTATGCCGGCATTTTGTCGCCTTTTCGTAGGATTATAACGTCGATCAATGCGCTCGATTGTAATGTAATAGTTCGCAAAGTGATCTCCTGGCGACCAATTAGGTGCGTTTTTCTGTTGAATGACTTCACGGTTCCGTGAAATCCCTCCCGTCATTCGATCACCTTTTCGGGAGATTTATAACATGAGCGGCTCACAGATTTTGGCTTCCAGTCAGCCAGTCACACCAACCTCCGCGCCCTCTTCGGCGGCTACACCCGGAAACTGGATCACGCAGACCATCGACGGCCAGCAATACGAAGTGTTGCTACCCGCGAACTACAGCGCATCCCAGACATATGCAACAATCCTGTATCTACATCCTCTCGACGCCGCCGCTAATCCCGGTTTGACGGCCGAGGTGAGTGGGTGGTTCAATTCCACCGATTTCCGGACGAACTATCCGTCCATCGTAGTCATGCCTCTGCTCAACCAGACCGCCGATACCTCTGGACAGACCATCAACTTCGGCGGTGTGGGCGGAGACACAGCGGGCACACAGTTCGCGCTCGATGCGCTCAAGCAGGTGCAGACTCAGGTACTCTGTCGATCCGAGCCGGATCTACGTGACCGGGGCCTCGATGGGTGGCCAGGGCACTGACCAGCTGATGTTTGACCACGGCCCTAACTCGGCAACCCCAATCTTTGCCGCCGGTTATTCGATGGCTGGCACGATGATCAATGAGTCTCCTGCCGCGTTCGCCGCTGCCATCGGCAACGCGCCTATGCTCGCCGTGCACGGCACCGCCGACACCACCAACCTACCCGGCTGGGATCAGCAAGTGGCCGCCCTTGACCCGAACTTCCAACTGCAGCAAGTTCAGGGCGCGGGTCACGACGTGTGGGATCTGAACGAACCGGGCCCCACTTACGCGAGCGACGCTAACTGGTCCTGGCTCTTCCAACAAAAAATGCCCGGGGCGTCAACTCTTCCGACTCCGACCCCCACCCCTACCCCAACCGGTAAAGAAATAACCCCTACCTCCGGTGGTACTCTTACCGACGCAAGTGGGAACCAGTGGACGCTCACCTCGGCCGGCGTGGTCGATGAAAACGGCACGGCAGTCCCTGGCAGTTCCGGCACGTCGGCCTTCGCCATCGTGGACAACGTCTATTACGGGCAGGACGCCAACAGTAAATCTTGGTTCACCTATTCTCCGACAAGCGGCGGCTGGACCAGCTCGGCCGCTCCTGTCCTGACACCAACTCCTACCCCCCACCCGACGCCTACGCCTACCCCCTCCCCAACGCCTACGCCTACCCCAACTCCAACGCCGACCGCGTCACCCAACGACACGTTGGTGCACGCCGGTTTAACAGGCGCGATCACCGATGCCGCCGGCAACCGCTGGACGATATCGTCCGCCAACGCCGTCCTGGAGAACGGACAGGCGGCCGCATTCACCGCCAACGTCGCTGAGATTGGCTACGTCAATAAGACGGTGTGGCAGGAGAACACGAGTAATCAATGGTACAGCTGGACCGGGTCAGGATGGAGCGCCGGCAATGATCCCTTGCCGGTCCAAACCCCCACCCCGACGCCAACGCCAACTCCGACGCCCACCCCCACTCCAACGCCGACCCCTAAAGAAATAACCCCTACCTCCGGTGGGACCCTTACCGACGCAAGTGGGAACCAGTGGACGCTCACCTCGGCCGGCGTGGTCGATGAAAACGGCACGGCAGTCCCTGGCAGTTCCGGCACGTCGGCCTTCGCCATCGTGAACAACGTTTATTACGGGCAGGATGCCAACAGTAAATCTTGGTTCACATATTCTCCGACAAGCGGCGGCTGGACCAGCTCGGCCGCTCCCATTCTGACACCAACACCTACCCCAACTCCTACCCCTACCCCCATCCAACACCGACCCCTACACCTACACCTGACGAAATCACGACGACCTCCGGTGGTACTCTTACCGACGCAAGTGGGAACCAGTGGACGCTCACCTCGGCCGGTGTGGTCGATGAAAACGGCACGGCAGTCCCTGGCAGTTCCGGCACGTCGGCCTTCGCCATCGTGGACAACGTCTATTACGGGCAGGACGCCAACAGTAAATCTTGGTTCACCTATTCTCCGACAAGCGGCGGCTGGACCAGCTCGGCCGCTCCTGTCCTGACGCCCACGCCCACGCCCACGCCCACGCCCACGCCCACGCCCACGCCAGCCGACATCGACATTCACGACGGCGAACGGGCAAATCTACAGCCCGTCCGGGACACAATTCCTTGCCCGCGGCGTGGACGTCCACGACTTCAACCTGTCCGCCGCGGCGGCGCAGGTGCCGACAGAGTTTCCCGGCGTGAACATGATCCGTGTCGACGTCGACCCACTTGCCGACCCGGCAACCTATGCAGCGGCCGTAGCCTCGCTCACCGCAAAGGGTATTGTCGTCGAATTCAGCGACTACACCAATAGCCTCGGCACCGGTGGCGGTGCTGGCCAGGGCGTCGTCTTTACTGGCTCGCTGCTCGCTAACGAGCAGGCGTGGTACGCCGCAATGGCCAGTTACTACAAAAACAACCCCTACGTCTGGCTCGGCACGAATAATGAGCCGGCGACCACAGGCGGATCGCTCTCCGATTGGCAGAAAACTACCTATGACACGATCCGTGCTGCCGGGAACAACAACCCTATCCTGCTCGAGCCGTCCGGGACCCGACCCCCTGGATATGGTGGAACACCGCTGCAGTCCGGAATGAACCCGGCTGACTACGCCAACATGACCAATGTCATCTGGGATCCACACGTCTACTCATACCAGGACAACAACAGCACAGATCAAGCGACCGCCAACGCCGAAGTTCAAGCGATGATTACGGGAGCCCAGTCGATCCAAAGTGCCAACGGCGTCGTACCCGTAATCATCGGCGAGTACAGTCCCTGGGCCACCGGCGGCACCCAGACCGTCAACGCGGTGATCAGCAGCGGCGTCGGCTCGACCGCCTGGGTCTGGGACTCCAACGGCATAGTGGGCGGGGCATCCGGTGACCCGACCGGTGCAATCTATAATAGCCTGTTGAGCGGCGGCGTCATGACCACCTTTGGCCAGCAAGTCGCCGCCTTCATCGCCGGCAATCTGACGAGCGGCAGCGCTACCAGCGCCACGGTCGGGCAGAGCCAGGTTTCCGGCGCGGCCACGTCAGGCACCTCGATGCTACTCCTCAAGGGCACGGGTGCTGCCGCTAGCCCGTCCAGCGGTGAGCAAACGTACGTAATCCCCGCGGCCGGAAACGGGGTGGAAGCCTTCACCAGCAACATCCTGGCGATGGGGGACACTCTGAACCTGACGACGGCGCTGGCGGCGACCAATTGGAATCACTCCCCCGCCGCCCTATCGAACTACCTGACTGTCACGGACTCGGCACAGGGTGCGACACTGTCTATTTCAGCCACCTCCGGCGGTTCAGGCGTGGCGATCGCGACCATCCATGGCGCAACCACCGCGACCCTGAGTAGCTTGCTGGCGCATTCGATTACCTGATCGGGCACCTGACGTGGAAGCGCCGCCAGGGAAGGCCCTGGCGGCGTCCCCACGGCAAGTACATCTCGCCACAAGGGGCGACGTGATATTCATGTAAAGCCAGTTTTAGCTATTGCACACCTATCGACAAACCTCAGGAAAAGCTTTTATCCAAAAGGATATTACTTTGAGCAACACTTCGACATCAATCCCGTCGCCGAACGGTTCTATTGTAGCAGCTGGTAACGGCACAGCAATCATCGATACGAACGGCAACACATGGACGATATCGTCCACCGACGCCGTCCTGGAGAACGGACAGACCGCCGCATTCAGCGCCAACGTAGCCGAGATCGCCTACGTGAGTAAGGCCGTGTGGCAGGAGAACACCAGCAATCAATGGTACAGCTGGACCGGGTCAGGATGGAGCGCCGGCAATGATCCCTTGCCGATCCCAACCCCAACACCTACCCCCACGCCAACACCAACCGGTAAAGAAATAACCCCTACCTCCGGTGGTACACTCACGGACGCAAGTGGGAACAAATGGACGCTCACCTCGGCTGGTGTGGTCGATGAAAACGGCGCGGCTGTCCCTGGCGGTTCCGGCACCTCCGCCTTCACCATCGTGAACAACGTTTATTACGGGCAGGACGCCAACAGTAAGTCTTGGTTCACCTATTCTCCAACAAGCCAATCCTGGACCAGTTCAGCCGCTCCCGTCCTGACACCAACTCCCAATCCTACGCCCCACCCGACCCGACTCCGACCCCTACCCCCCACCCCACGCCGACGCCTGCCCCTAACGAACTGACGCCCACCTCCGGTCGTACTGTACGGATGCCGGTGGGAACAAGTGGACCCTCACGTCGGCCGGTGTGGTCGATGAAAACGGAACGGCCGTGCCTGGAAGTCCGGCACCTCAGCCTTCGCCATCGTGAGCAACGTCTATTACGGGCAGGACGCCACCAGTAAGGCTTGGTTCACTTACTCTCCAACAAGCCAGACCTGGACCGGTTCGGCCGCTCCCATTCTGACACCGACACCTACACCAACCCCGACCCCACACCCACTCCGACACCTCCCGGCCGCGCGACCCATCTCGTGCCGTTCGCCTGACCAGCGTCTTCAACCTGCCACTCGGTTCAGGGGCGCAGTGGACGCCGAACGCCCAACTCCAGAGCGCAGACGTCGTTGTGAACACCGTTGGCAACTACAACCAAAACATCTACACCGGCACCGCCTCGGACCCGCTGATCACCGTCACGAACACCGGTGCGGCCGGGAGCACCCCGGGCGTCTACCACATCCATATTCCTGTGGGCGCGGTGGGAGCTAGCGGCAACGACCAGACCTTCTCGGTCGACGATACCACCACCCACACCTGGTATCGGATGGGTGGCTTCAAATGACCAGCGCCACCACCGCCACCGTCACGCAGGCCTCGGCAGAGTCCGACTTCGGCTCCGGTATCCAGGTGGATGGGTCCAACTGGGACGAGGGTGTCGGCACCCTGCGCCAATCAGACCTCACCGCCGGCACGATCGACCATATGCTCCGGCTCAATGTGCCGTTGGCTATGCTGTATTCTTATTCCAGCACCAGTCCAATTGTGCTGGCGCCCAATGCATGGCCGCAGACAGAGGAAGATCACAATGGCCCGTCAGTCTACTCCGGCACCATCCCTTATGGCGTTACGGTCGGCATCCCGGCCGGCGCGGTCGAACCGGCCGACGTGAAGGCCAACGCCGGCGCGAACATGCTCTGGACCGAACTCCAAGACCACGGCGCAATGGTCCGCGACTCCGGGGCTCCAGCCCCGACGTCACCTTCCAAGCCGACCAGACTGTGAACCCGAACGACCCGCTTATCGCAGGCATGATGCAGTATGGCTCGAAAATTATGGCGCAGACGGAAATTCTGGCCAACCAGGGACCGAACAGCGTCAACGGAGGCGGCACGCCGATCGTGCCGCTCGATCCAGCACCGAGCGATGCGCCGAGCAGCAGCGCTACCTCCAGCATCGTAGGTCAGAGCGCGGTTTCCGCCGCGGCTACGGTGGGCACTCCGATGCTGCTCCTCAAAGGTTCCAGGGCTGCGGTCAGTCCGTCCGGCAGCGGGCACACTTATGTGCTAGCCGCCGCTGGACACGGGGCAGAAATCTTTGCCACGAACATCCTGACCATGGGAGATACGCTGGACCTGAGGAGCGCACTGGCGGCGACGAACTGGAACGGATCGGCCGCCACACTGTCGAACTATCTGACAGTGACCGACTCGAAACAGGGTGCAACACTATCGATCTCAGCCACCTCCGGCGGTTTGGGCGTGGTGATCGCGACCATCGATGGCGCGACCACCGCGACCCTGAGCAGCCTGCTGGCCCACTCGATCACCTGATCGGGCAACAGAAGTGGAAGCGCCGCTGGGGAAGATCCTGGCGGCGTCCCACGGCAGGTACACCTCGCCGGAGGTGGCGACGCGGTTTGCCGGTCCGTCAGACCACCGGACCTGACCTAACGGATAGCCTTTGCCGTCCCACTCTTCAGGGTATGCAGCGCACCCAGATAACAGGTTCTGGTGCAAGGTTCAGCGCTGGTCTGGGCGCCATTGGCGAGACCACGAGACGCCGTG
The DNA here is from genome assembly GCA_963778125.1 of uncultured Alphaproteobacteria bacterium. Lineage (GTDB taxonomy): Bacteria > Pseudomonadota > Alphaproteobacteria > Acetobacterales > Acetobacteraceae > Rhodopila. The sequence goes on from CAVZTH010000010.1 coordinate 8,113, forward strand.
TCAAGCGGCCACCTGGAACAGCCCGGCGGTAAACTGCGCCTGGGCCCTGATGTTCCGAACTTGACCCTTCCTGATCATCGCCATCGTAGCCTACCAGCGTTCATCGGGCTGTCCAAAAGCCATCAAAGCCAAGCCGCGGTCGGGTAAGTCGTTTTACGCACCGATAGTCTTGCTCCACAATGTTGTTCAGACTTGCACCTGCCGCAGTCGGGAGTGGCGCCCCTGCTCGCCGTCCTTCTTCATCTCGTGGTGGCCTTCGGATAGGCCGTGTTCTTGTCCATGGTAATGGTGCGCGGATTTACCGTAATGAGGCTGCGCCAACGCCTTGCGGAAGAACCGTTTCGCCGCATCAGCATTCGCGTTTGGCCGAAAGCCGGAAGTCAATGGTCGGGCCGCGGCAGTCGACGACAGGGCTTCGCGGTTTGATAATCGGACATACGAGGGCTGCGAGGTCGGTCGGCCGGCTTGTGTGCGCTGGCCTGTATGAGCTCGACTTTTTCTTGATGCCGATGAGGATGAAAGGCAAAATTTCGCATTCCGTTTTGGCCTGCGCCCTTGCTCCGGCGGGTGGTTGACGCCATAGACGGCGCCTCGCAAACCATCAGGATCAGCGACCTATGCCTGCCATCACCCTACCCGACGGTTCCGTGCGCCAGTTCGATGCGCCGGTCACGGGTACCGACGTGGCGGCCGCGATCGGTCCGGGTCTCGCGCGCGCTGCCCTGGCGATGAAGCTGGACGGCAAGACAGTCGACCTGGCCACCGCGATCGACCGCGACGCCGCCATCGTGTTTATCACGCGCCGCGACCCCGAGGCGCTTGAGATGATCCGTCACGACGCCGCCCACGTGTTGGCCGAGGCGGTGCAGGATCTGTATCCTGGCACCCAGGTGACGATCGGGCCGCCAATCGAGAACGGCTTCTACTACGATTTCGCCCGCAATCAGCCGTTCACGCCGGACGACTTCGCCGCCATCGAGTCGAAAATGCGCGACATTATCGGCCGCGGCGCCCGGTTCGAGCGCCGCGTGATCGACCGCGAGGAAGCCATCGCCTTCTTCCAGGCGAAGGGCGAGAAGTACAAGGCTCAGTTGATCCAGGATCTGCCGGCGACGGAAACGATCACCTTGTACAGTCAGGGGGATTGGGTCGATCTATGCCGTGGCCCGCATATGCGCACCACGGCCGATGTCGGGCCAGCGTTCAAGCTGATGAAGGTCGCGGGCGCCTATTGGCGGGGCGACCATCGCAACGCCATGCTGTCGCGCATCTACGGCACGGCGTGGCGCGACCAGAAAGAGCTCGATGCGCACCTTCACCAGTTGGAGGAGGCCGAACGCCGCGATCACCGCAAAATCGCCAAGGAGATGGAGCTGTTCCATATCCAGGAGGAAGCGGTGGGCCAGATCTTCTGGCACCCAAAGGGCTGGAAGCTGTACCGCACAGTCGAGGCCTACCTGCGCCGCCGCCTTGAGGCCGCCGGCTACCAGGAGGTGAAGACTCCGCAACTTCTGGACCGGTCATTCTGGGAGAAGTCGGGACACTGGGAGAACTACCGCCAGCACATGTTCATCGCGCGGGTGGAGGACGAGGACAAAATCCTCGCCCTGAAGCCGATGAACTGCCCCTGTCATATCCAGATTTTCCGCCACGGCATGCGGTCATACCGCGAATTGCCACTTCGCATGGCGGAGTTCGGCTCGTGCCACCGCTACGAACCCTCGGGCGCGCTGCATGGCATTATGCGGGTGCGGGCGTTCACCCAGGACGACGCGCATATCTTCTGCACCGAGGACCAGATCGCGCCGGAGACCGCCCGTTTCGTCGACCTACTGTCGCAGGTCTACCGCGACTTCGGGTTTCCGGACTTCCGCATCAAGTTTGCCGATCGGCCGGAATCCCGCATCGGCAGCGACGAACTTTGGGACCAGGCCGAGGGCGCGCTGCGTGAAGCCTGCGCGATCGCCGGCGTGGCGTACGAGCTAAACCCCGGTGAGGGCGCGTTCTATGGCCCGAAGCTGGAATTCGTGCTGCGGGACGCGATCGGACGGGACTGGCAGTGCGGCACACTGCAGGTCGACCCCAACCTGCCGGAGCGGCTGGACGCCGAATACGTCGGGGAAGACGGCGCCCGCCACCGTCCCATCATGCTGCATCGCGCTATCTTCGGCAGCTTCGAGCGTTTCATCGGCATCCTGATCGAGCAATATGCCGGCCGCTTTCCGCTTTGGCTCGCGCCGGTGCAGGCAGTGGTGGCGACGATCGTATCGGATGCCGACGAATACGCCGCCGAGGTGGCCGCCGCGTTCGCGCGCGCCGGTCTGGCGGTGGAGATCGACCTGAGCAACCAGAAGATCAACGCCAAGGTCCGGGAGCACAGCCTGGCGCATGTTCCGGTGCTCGCGGTGGTTGGCCGGAAGGAGGCGGAAGCCCGCACTGTCGCGCTGCGGCGGCTGGGAAGTCAGGCGCAGGAGATCCTCTCGCTGGAGGAGGCGGTTGTCAGACTTGCATCCGAGGCAACACCGCCCGATCTAATTTCAGGCAAGGTGACTTGATTTTGGGCCAGCTTTTCGCCCAAACTATCAGACGGTCATTGACGCGCGCTTCAGGCGGCGCCGTTGGCCGCTTCAACAGAGACAGGAGAGAGCAATAGCCAGAGGACCAATGGCCGCCCCGCCAACCCGCGACGGCCCACGCGTGAACGAGGAGATCCGAATACCGCAGGTTCGCCTGATCGATCAGGATGGTGAGATGCAGGGCGTTTTGACCGTGCGTGAGGCGATGCAGCGCGCCTTCGCGGTCGGTTTGGATCTGGTTGAGATCAGCCCGAATGCCGATCCACCGGTTTGTAAGATCCTCGATTTCGGCAAGTTCAAATACGAACAGCAAAAGAAGCGAAACGAAGCCAAGAAGAAGCAAAAAGTCATCGAAATTAAAGAGATCAAGGTTCGCCCGAATATCGACGAGAACGACTATCAGGTGAAGATGCGCGCCATGAAGTCGTTCATCGAGGAGGGCGACAAGGTCAAGGTGACGCTGCGCTTCCGGGGCCGAGAGATGGCCCACCAAGACATCGGCGTCCGCGTGCTGGAACGTATCCGAGCGGAGATGGACACGACCTCTAAGGTCGAGCAGATGCCGCGGATGGAAAACCGTCAGATGGTGATGGTACTGTCGCCGCGTTGACGTCTTCACGGCAAGCTACAGGCCGTGAGTTTGAAGGGTCACCATGCCTACGCTACCGCCCCACGCGCTGAACTCCGTCACTCGTTTGATTGCCCGCCGCATGGGCAGCGACGACGGCGAAGCCGCCCACGTCGCGGACCACTTGGTGCGCGCCAACCTCGCCGGGCATGACAGCCACGGCGTGGGGATGCTTCCTACCTATGTGCGGCTGCTGCATGCGGGACTGCTGGTGCCGAATCAAACGGCTGAGACGGTGCTGGATGCGGGGGCGCTGCTGGTGATTGACGCACGCCGCGGCTTCGGACAGCGTATGGCAGCCGACGCGGTAGGCCGGGCGATCGAGCGGGCGAAGGAGTTAGGGGCGTGTGTGCTGGCATTCCGAAATTCCGCGCATATCGGACGGATTGGCACCTATGCGGAGCTTGCGGCGGCGGAGGGCTGCGCCTTTACCGCGTTCGTTAATGTCGCCGACCATCATGATGTTCAGGCGACATGGCAGGCAGCGGAGCCTCGGCTGGGGACGAACCCGTTTTGTGCCGCGGTGCCTGGAAAGGATGGGCCGCCCGTGATGCTGGATATGGCCACGACGACGATCGCCGCGGGGAAGGCTCGGGTTGCCTATAACAAGGGCCTGCCGGTCCCCGACGGGTGCCTGATCGACGACGCGGGCAATCCAACCAATGATCCCACTGGATTTATCCGCGACCATACCGGCGCGCTCCGGTCGTTCGGCATGCACAAAGGGTCGGGGCTTGCCGTGATGTGCGAGATCATGGCCTCGGCTGTCGGCGGTGGTCAGGGTGCTTTCCATGAATCGAAGGGCGGCGTGCTGAACTCGATGCTCGCCACGGTGATTGACCTGTCCCGACTGGGTGATCCGGCGAAGATCGCCGCCGATATCGAGGCGGCGAAGGCCTATGTGAAGTCTGCCCGCCCCGCCCCTGGGTTCGATGAAGTTCTGACGCCCGGAGAGCCGGAGCAGCGCTATACCGCGCGGCGGACCGAACAGGGTATCGAGGTGGATGAAACGACCTGGCGCGACGTTCGTGCGGCGGCGGAAACACTGGGTATCACCACCGCGGAATTCGACCAGGCGGTTGGAGCGAACCGCGGCAACTGATTACGTTTAACTAAGGATGATTACCGTCTCGTTGACGGTAGTGGCGGATTGGCCAAAGATTCGTGTAGCACTCGGTAGCGGGATTCGCCCGTAAGCCGTTGTCGGGAGCGGCGTTCTTCCGGCCGGCGCGGGATAGCTCATGTCGAAATCGCCCACGCAACACATCGACGCGGCAGAAGGGCCGGTGGACGCGGCTCGGCAAAGCGTCGTGCGCACGCTAGAGATCGAGCGGCGAGGCCTGGAGGCCGTGGAGCAGGCGTTGCGCGGGGATCTCGGTGCCGCATTCGCCAGCGCGGCCGACCTGATCGAGGCCGCCGGTGGCAACGTGATCGTCACCGGGATGGGCAAGTCGGGCCATGTCGGGCGCAAGATCGCCGCGACGCTGGCCTCCACCGGCACGCCAAGCCATTTCGTGCATCCGGGGGAGGCGAGCCACGGTGACCTCGGGATGATCCGGGACAGCGACGTGGTGCTGGCGTTGTCGTGGTCGGGCGAAACGCCGGAGTTGTCGGATATTGTTGCCTATACGCGGCGGTTTGGGGTGCGGTTGATCGCGATCACGTCGCGCCGGGACAGCGCGTTGGGAAGCGCCGCCGATGTCGGGCTGATACTACCGGCGTCACAGGAGGCTTGTCCGAATGGGCTGGCGCCGACGACGTCCACGACGATGCAGATGGTCGCGGGCGACGCGCTGGCGGTGCTGTTGCTGGAGCGCCGTGGCTTCACGTCGATCGATTTTCAGAAGTTTCATCCGGGCGGCAAGCTGGGGGCCAGGTTGTCCAAGGCCGGGGGCATCATGCATGGCGGCGCCGAGTTGCCGGTCGTACCCGTCACCGCTGGGCTGGCGGATGCGATCGTCGAGATGACGTCGAAACGGTTTGGCATTACCGGCGTGGTGGACGCGGCGGGAGAATTGGTCGGGGTGCTGACCGATGGTGATTTGCGGCGAGCGTTTAAGCGCGGGTTCGCGGACGGGCCGGTCACCGAAGCGATGGGGCGACGACCCCTCACGGTAGGCCCGGACGTGCTGGCGGTGGAGGTGCTCGCGCATATGAACCAGTCTCGGATCACCTGTGTATTCGTCGTGGAAGATCGTAGGCCGGTTGGGTTGATCCACGTTCATGATCTGCTGCGGATTGGGATCATGTAGGCTGGGCGGGCATCCGGGGGCCTTCCATCAGTAGGGCGTGTCGCGCATCCCGAGCGCGGTTGCCGCTCGGGCCTGGTAGGCGCGAAGTTCCGGGGTGACGTTCTGGCCTTTAAATCCGCCTCGGACGGTGTTGGGCTCGACAGCTTTGTAGGCGTCGCGGAGGCCCTCACAGAGCGGGCGGGCGTCGGGGATCGACAGCCACAGGCGTAGCAGATGGCGCCTGCGGGCTGGGTCCTCGTGATCCTCGAACTGGGTTCGCGAATGGACCATGACGTGGTTGTTGAGGAACTGCATGTCGCCTTGTTTCAGCACCATGTCGAAGTGGAATTCATCGGTCTCGGCCAGGTCCTGGATGATGTCGAGGGCGCGATGGTCACGTTCGGTCAGACGCGGCGTATCGGCGCGAAGCTGGCTGGAGCGGATGTGGTTGCGGATGTAGCGCGCTGCGAATTTCCCGTCACGTAGGCTGTAGATGGGGGCCATGTAGAACGGCGATTCGTCTGCAGCTTCCTCGTTCTGTCGATTGTAGGGGAACGGCTCGTACAGGCGATCCACCAGATCCGAGTCGCGGCGGAGAATTTCGTTGTGGATGGCGGCGGAGCTGGCGACACGGCTGATGCCACCGCTTAGGGCGGTTTGGAGGCAATAGAGGCCGACGATGTCGGTACCGTCGACATGGTAGTCGAGTTCGGCGTTGGTGTTGTAGCCGCGACCACCGGCACCACGGTATTCGCCGCCGGCGGCTCGGACATCGGACATCAGTTGGCTTGCTTTACCTTGCGGCCGGGCGACGCCGAGATGGGTGCCGATTGCCCAGAACAGGAGGCGGTTGTCTTCAGCGGAGAAGCGGGCGGCGGGGAGGCCTCGGAGCGTCATGAAGCCGATACCGTGTTCAAGTTCGTGAGTTAGTTCCTCCAGGACCGGGGCGAAGACGCCTAGGGGAACGTCCGCGCGGGTCAGTTCCAGGAGGGGCTTGCCCGCCACACTTTGCAGCATCGAGGCGACGGCCGCGATTTCCGCTTCCGTCAGGTGGCGAAGCCACTGACCGGAGGCAGCGACGTCGGAGGTTCGCCAAGCGGCCTTGCTGTTGATCGGGGCATGCATCAGGGGTTCTCCGTGGGCTTCGGTTCGGGGGCGGTTCCTCTGTCGCCGAGGGACAAAACACAATTCGGTGACCTCGCTACCGGGCGGGTCTGCGCATAAAGCGGTCGGTGAACCCATCCTGCGGTTCCGGTGCCGCTGTTTCATGCCGTATCGCCTTGGCTGCGGAATAGGCATGCTGCGCCGCAACAAAATAGTGCTTGCATGCTGCACCTGCGAAGGCCATACTAATCACCGCAGGCGCGCTTAGGCGCCCTGCTTTCTTGGACGTTTCCTCCCTAAACTTCGGCGGTGCCACAAGCACCGCCGCTTTTTTGTCAGAGCACCAAGGCGGCCAGCAGCGAATCCAGGCGGATGCGTCCTTCCCGTGTCGCCAGCAGTCGTTCGGGCGTCTTGATCAGATAGCCGGCGGCAATGCATTGGCTCAGAATGCGGCTGTCCACCGAATCCGCGGCTGTCCGCCCCGTCCGTGCGGCGAAGCGGGCGAGGTCGATCCCCTCGGACAGCCGCAGACCCATCAGCAGCGCCTCCCGGGCGCGTTCCTCGGATGGGACCGGTTCATCCGAGGTCAGGCCATCGCTGGCGCGCTCGACTCGGTCGGCCCAGACTTCCGGCGCCCGATGTCGCCTTGTGGCATGCAGCGACCCGCCGATCGTGACACGGCCATGCGCGCCGGGCCCAATGCCGGCGTAGTCGAGGTAGCGCCAGTAGGCGAGGTTATGACGGCTTTCCTCGCCGGGGCGGGCATAGTTGGAGATCTCGTACGCCCATAGTCCGGCCCTGGCGCATTCGTCTCCGGTCACGTCATAGAGCGCCGCCGCGGTGTCCTCGTCCGGTAGAACGATCTTGCCTTGCCGGAACAGCGCTTCGAATTGCGTCGCCGGCTCGATGGTCAATTGATACAGCGACAGGTGGTCGGCGGTGATCGCGAGTGCCGTTCTCAACTCCCTGCGCCAGCCGGCCAGATCCTGGCCGGGGCGGGCGTAGATCAGATCGAAGGAAACGCGCGGAAACAGCCGCCGCGCGAGCGCCAGAGCGGCGGTCGCTTCCGCCACCGAGTGCTGGCGGCCCAGGGTGCGCAGTGCGGTCTCGTCGAGGCTCTGGATGCCGATCGACACCCGATTGACGCCGGCGGCGCGATAGTCAGCCAAACGTCCGGCCTCGATGCTGGTCGGGTTGGCTTCCAGCGTGATCTCCAGATCGGCTGCCGGGTCGAACCATCTTGCTGCATCATCCAACAGGGAGGCGACCGTCGATGGGTCCATCAGGCTGGGTGTGCCGCCGCCGAAGAACACCGATGTCAGCCGCCTACGGCCGAGTCGCGCCGCCTCGGTCGCCAGTTCGCGCCGCAGCGCCTGGGCGAAGCGGGGCTGATCAATCCGGCCCCGCACGTGGGAGTTGAAGTCGCAATAGGGGCACTTGGCGAGGCAGAAGGGCCAGTGGAGATAGAGCGCAAGGTCGGCGGTCAAAGCCTGAGACCGGTGGGAATGCGCATGTTCAGGCTATTCGGCACGGCCCAGACCTCCCGCACCTGCCGCAAAACATGGAATCCGGCGCGGAGATAATTGGGCAGCGCCCTGCGGATGGTCGGCGGTGCAGGTGTTCACGGTCATGCCGGTGGCGCCGTGCCGCCAGGCCTCATCCACCGCCGCGCGCAGGAAGGCGAAGCCGGTGCCATGACCAATAGCACTCGGGCATCAGGCCGAAATAGCTGAGGTTCACATCGGGCCAGGTGCGGGCGTCCAGTTCGAAAAAGCCGGCAGGCTCGCCTTTACCGTATAGAGTGTAGATCGCTACCGCCTTGTCGCGCAGCAGCGCAGCGAGTTCGTGGTCCGGCGTGGCGCGGCGCAGCCACCACAGATAGTCGGCGCCCACCGTGTTGTAGAGGTAGCGATAAAACGCCACGGATGGCGCCTGCGCGCGGACGATCTGAAAGCCCGGCCCGAGACTCGGACCGGAAATCGTCGGAGCCTGATCCATCCGAAGGAATGTGACTGTGACCCCGACCCGCGTGACCGGACCCATCTGCCTTCCCTTATCACTCACCTAAAATTCTTTATCCTCAATGATGCCGAGATGTCACTCCGGCCAGCGGGCCCATATTGGATTTTCCGCAGGAATTTTCGGTCGGTCTGAGGGCGGAGGCGCTGCATGCGACGGATGCGCAGGCGACACCAATGCGGCGGGGCATTTTCCGACGGCGCAGTTCCGGATAGATTGCCAACGGCGAAGTCGGGCTGACGTGCGAAACGGCTCAGCAGTGACCGCGATCAGAAAGGGGACGAAATGCCGAGTGTGTTGCCGGTAGGGACAGGATCTTGGTCCGGCTTGCCGGATCGGGACGCGATGAACGCCACCCTTGCCCAGCATTGGTGGACGATCGTGTTGCGCGGGGCGATCGCGGTGTTGTTCGGCATCTTCGCATTGGCGGCGCCGGGCGCGGTCCTCCTGTCCCTCGCTTTTCTGTTCGGTGTTTACCTCGTAGCCGATGGCCTGATCGGGCTGGCCGGGATAGTGCGGGCGGTCCGCGCTCACGGACACTGGGGCGCGCTGCTGGCGGAGTCGATACTGAACATCCTGATGGGGCTGGTGGCGCTGGTCATCCCAGGCGCCGCGGTTTTCGCCTTCGTGCTGCTGATGGCGGTCTGGGCATTGATGTCCGGTGGCCTCATGCTGTGGGCGGCGCTTCGGCTACATGTCAGCCACGGACGATGGTGGCTGGCGTTCGGTGGCGTCGTTTCGCTGGTCTGGGGCGTGATGCTCGCCGCGGCGCCATTGATCGGCGCGGTAGTGCTGGCGTGGTGGCTGGGGATCTACGCCGTCGTCTTCGGCATCTCGTTGCTGGCCTGCGGGTGGCAGTTACGCGGGCAGCGGACGGTTTGAGGGTAACGCGACGCCTTGTTTGGCATCAAACCCCGCTTCCCGATGCGCCGAAGGCATTGAATGTGATCAGCGTGTAGGTGTCTTTCACCCCATTGAGGGTCTGGATTTTCTCGGTCACGAAGAGACCGATGTCCTGGTCCGCGTCGAGGTAGAACTTCCCTAGCAAATCGTATTGACCGGAAGTCGAGAACAGTTCCGACATTTCACCGATTGTGTCCGCGGCTTCCCGCGCCACACGATAGGCCTGTCCCATCTCGCATTTGATCTGCACGAAGATCGCCCGCATCGCCTCCTCCTGGCGCCGTTAGATCCCACACCCGCGCCGTCGGGCTTTTTACCCGCGCATGGGCGAGCAGGATAGCCGGATCCCCACGCCGGTGGGGACGTGGACAATGGATAAGTTAGGGTGCGCCATCGCCGTGAACCTGTTCAGCCATGACCATCAGGTTGAAAGCGGCCTTGCCCAAACGCCGCAACATCTCCTGCGCTGCCGGTTCGGCGGGGAGTGGACCCTCCGCCAGGAAGTTCACCCACGCCCTCCATGTGCGGTCGTCAAGGTTCAGCGCACGCCGCCGGTCCTCCTCGCTTAGATGGATCTGGTCGCCTAGCGCATGGAACATCACCAGTTGCGCGCGGGTAAGGTCGTCAGTCGCCTGCCAGGCCCGTTCTCGCAGCATCGTAAGCTCCGTTTGGTAAGGTGCGAGTCGATACTTCTGCTACTTCAAGGCAGCAATCCGTATTGATCGTGATCAAGTCGTGGCAGAATGACCTGGTCGCCTGATCGAAAGGGGCGGCGCGCGCGTGACGTGCCACCGCCGGTGCCTTATCTTCCGTTGCGCCGCGGCTGATCCCGACCCGCCGCTGGCAAAGGGGAGAATCCGAATGGAACTGGCTCAGGCCCGCAAGGGTCGCATTGGCGCGCGTCATGGCGGGCGAGTACTGGCGGACGCTCTCGTTGCCCAAGGCATCGACCATGTGTTCGAGGTTCCGGGCGAGAGCTTCCTCGATACGCTCGATGGCCTGTATGACCAGCGTGGCAAAATCAAGCTGGTGACGTGCCGGTTCGAGGCTGGTGCTGTCAATATGGCCGACGCCTTCGGGAAACTTACCGGTCGCCCGGCCGCAGCGATGGTGACCCGGGGCCCTGGAGCCTGCCACGGCGCGATCGGGGTTCACGTGGCGTTTCAGGACAGCACGCCGATGCTGCTTTTTGTGGGCCAGATTCCGCACGAGGACACTGGCCGAGATGCGTTCCAGGAGGTTGACTATCGCCAGATGTTTGCCCCTCTGGCGAAATGGGTCACCCAGATTGACTACTCCAAACGGATTCCCGAGGTCGTCGCCCACGCTGTCGATGTTGCCACGAGCGGCCGGCCCGGCCCGGTTGTGATTGCCCTGTCAGAGGAGATGCAGCGGGATCAGGTTATGGTCCCCGATTTGCCGCGCGCCAAGGTTACTCCCGCTTTCCCCGATCCCGAAGCGCTGGCGCGGATGCGAATCTTGTTGGCGAAGTCGAAGAAGCCGATCGCCATCGTGGGGGGATCGTGCTGGACGGCCGAGGGACGCGCGGCGTTGCACAAGTTTCTTGTAGGGAACAATGTCCCGGTGACCGTGGGGTTTCGCCGACAAGCGCATTACGACGGCAACCAAGCCAATTTCGCTGGTGACCTTGGAGTCGGCTCGGATTCGAGCCTGATTGAAAAGTTCAAGGAGGCAGACCTGATTCTGGCGATCGGCAGCCGCCTTGGTGATGCAGTCACCCAGGGGTTCACGCTGTTGGACAAGGCCGGCAGTGTGCCGATCGTTCAGGTTTTGCCCGATGGATCCGAAATCGGCCGGGTTTTCCGTACCGCGCTGGGCATTGTCTCCGACCTGAATAAATTTGCCATTGCCGCTGCCGAGCTTGAGCCGGTGAAGCCGGGCTGGGCGAAGTGGACGCGGGAATTGCGATCCCTGCGCGAGGCTCAGCGTGCGGTGCCAAATTACCAGGGACAGTTGAATCTTGGTACGGTGATGCGAGAACTGGAGACCATGCTGACCCCCGATGCGATCGTGACCACCGACGCCGGCAACTTCGCTGGCTGGGCAACGCGATTCCTGAACTTCTCCGAGGGGCAGCGATATATCGGACCGACCAACGGGGCGATGGGCTACAGCGTGCCGGCCGCGGTCGGCGCTAAGGTCGCCTTCCCCGATCGTATGGTGGTCAGCATGGTAGGCGACGGCGGTTTCATGATGACGGGACAAGAGATTGCCACAGCCTTTCACCATGGCGTTGCGCCAATCGTGCTGGTGTTCAACAACCAGATGTACGGCACAATCCGCATGCATCAGGAAAAAGCCTATCCCTGGCGCGTCTCCGGCACCGCCCTGACCAACCCGGATTTCCGCAAATATATTGAGGCGTTCGGCGGTCATGGCGAGGTCGTCGCCGCCACTGAGGAATTTTCACCGGCGTTCCGCCGAGCGGTTGAAAGCGGTAGGCCGGCGTTGATCGAATTGCGGACGAATCCTGAGCAAATCACCACGCGTGCGACAATCACCGACTTGCGGGCAGGCCGCAAGCCACCGACAGCGGCCCACCGCGCCGCCCCGCCGGGCAAGAAGCTCGGTTGAATGAGGCAGCCAAGATAATTCGTCTTCGGTTCGGCAGGACCGGTTGAGCAAAGATTCGCGGCTTGCCCAAACGCTTAGGCTCCGCGGCTCCGACGACGAGCTTTAGACGGCCGGTCATCAGGCTTCAGACCAAGACCGCTCGCCCGCGCCAGGGTGGAGCGCAGCTTGGCATAATCAGCAGCGACCATCGGGTAGCTTTCCGGCAGACCCCATTTCGCGCGGTACTCATCAGGCGTTATGCCATGAACCGTCAGAAGATGGCGTTTGAGCATTTTCATGCTGAGCCCATCCTCCATGCAGATCAGATGATCGCCGAAGACAGTCTGTCCATACCTGGGGTGCACGTATTCGTTGTGAGTGTGCCTCGACAAATGCCCGTCGAGGTCGTAGTTTTTTCGATCATGACCGTTCCGCGCGAGTGAAGATACAACCGTACCGGCTTGGGGCAATGGTTCGAGGGCAGATAATGTTTTGAAGACATTGCGTATCATGCTCGGGAGTGCATCGACCTCCACTCGATTGTGGCCTGCATGGGCTGCAACGATCCGAGCGGAAAGGGCCAGCAGGTATTGGTTCTGGTCTCTCATTTGGAACGGGCCCTCGATTAAAATGAAGCTTTGACGTTTTTTTCACGTTGTATTAGCATTTCATTTAACGTCAATGTCACTCAAGGCCGAAAGGCGTTTGAACGACTGAAAACGGCGGAGGTTTAAATGAAAGACCCGATTTTTCAGGATGCGTATGCGCGGGTGAGGGGCCGACATACCGATCAGGCTTGGTTTGCTCTTTCGCCGCGTGAGATCACTGACGCGATTTATCGAGAGATCCGCGCCATAGATCGTGAGCGCCTGACATGTCCGGAAACTGACGGAGCGCCAGTAGCCGTCGCCGCGGAGTAAGGCTGATCGAAATTCCGATTTAGTCGACTGACAGGGTTTGACGCCGTCGCGCCGTTGGGTTGATAAAAGTCGGACGGAACCTCGGTTGCATATAGGGCGTTGTCCTGGTCGTGATGAATCTGGTCCGATCTGACACGTTTTCTTCCGCATCGTCGGCTCACGATGATCCGGTTCCAATAAATATTTATCATCTGCATCCGCTCGTCGCCGGCCCGCTGGATGGGTGGTCCGCTGTTTTCGGGCGAGTGGCAGCGATGGGTTTTAGCCACGTTTGCCTGGCACCACCCTTTGAGCCGGGCAGAAGCGGCGACATTTTTGTGCACGCCACGTTCGACCGGTTGCACCCTGCGCTTGGTTTCCCGGGTTCGGCTGAACAGGGATTGGCCCTGGCGGTGGAGCAGGCCGCTCGGGCGGGCCTGCGGTTGATGCTGGACATCGCACCTGCACATGTCGCGGTCAATTCGGTGGTACGGCAGCGTCAGCCAGAGTGGTTTGTTCCTGACGGTTTTGGCGAGGTGGCGGATCCGAGGCGGCGGCCGCAACGGCTAGATGTCTCGGTGCCTCGGTTCGATCAGACCGTCCTGGCCGATGCGGTATCGGATTGGTGGATCGAGCTGATGGCGCGGCTGACACGTGTCGGGATCGCGGGCTTCCGCTGCCTGACGCTGGATCTGGTTCCAGCCTCGTGCTGGCGGCGGATGATTGCGACGTTCCCCGAGGCGTTGTTCCTTGCCTGGACACCCGGCGTTAGCAACCTGCGGGCGTTCGACGGGATTGGGTTCGATCTGACCTGTTCTTCGGCCGGCTGGTGGGACGGACGAGCGTCGTGGTTTTTGGATGAACAGGTTGCGCTGCGTGAGATCGCTCCGGCGATGGCGTCGCCGGAACCTTCTTTCCTCGAGCGCCTGAGGCATCGTTTGGCGCCGGACGCGGATGTCGCCGTCTCGTATCGTTTGGCACTCCGGATCGCGGCGTCGACCGGCGCTGGTCTGTTTCTGCCGATGGGTTTCGAATTCGCTACCGCCCGGCGTTTCGATTCCGTCCGAGCGAGCCCCGCCGATATGGAAGCTGCGGAACGGGAAAGGCCTGCCGACCTGTCGGAGGATATCGCGGCGGCCATCGGACAAGCCGCGGAGTTGCCCCCTGTTGGCAGGCTGAGACCGATCACCAGCCCGGCTGCGCCGGTAACGGCTCTGCTGCGGTCTGACGCGGTCATTGTGATCAACCCCGATATCATTAGGCCGGCGCCGCTGGGTTTTGCTTTGCAGCCGCTGCCACCGGCGGCAGGCGTGGCGTTGTCCGCCGACGGTGATGTCGAGACCCCGCTCGCGCCCGGTGAGGTGCGCATTTTGCGCTGCCATCCGACCCGGGAGATTCCCGGAGGTGGGATCGAGCTGAAGCGGCCTTGGGCGCAGTCGAGCCGCATCGCCATCGAGGCGGTGGAACCGGGCGGGGAGTTTCCTGCCAAAACGATCTTAGGCCGCGACTTCACGGTTAGTGCCGACATTTTTGGCGATGGCCATGACGTGCTGGCCGCCGATCTGCTGTGGCGGGCGGCGGATGCGTCGGAGTGGCAGCGCATTCCAATGACGAAGCTGCTCAACGACCGGTGGGAGGCTCGAGTCCGACCCGAGCGGATCGGCGTTTACTGGTACATGGTTGAGGGTTGGTGGGATCAATGGGGAACCTTTGCCCATGATCTCCATGCCAAGGTCGCGGCGGGTCAGAGTGTGGACCTGGAAATTCGAGAGGGGTGCCAGTTACTCAAGGCCGCGTCGGTCGTTTGCGAGGGCGAGCCGACCGCCGATGTGCTGCTGTCGGACGATCTTACGGCGGCGATGAAGCAGGCCGACCCCCGGCCGTTCGCTGCCCGCAGCCTGTCTCATTCAGTGCGGGTCGACCGGCCGCTGGCGGAATTTGCCAGTTGGTATGAGTTGTTTCCGCGCTCGGTAACGCACGATCCTGCAGTCCACGGCACCTTCCGCTCCGTTGTGGAGCGCTTGCCGGATATCCAGGCGATGGGCTTCGACGTGTTGTATTTCCCGCCGATCCATCCGATTGGGCGGATCAATCGCAAGGGACGCAATAACAGCTTGCGGGCCGAACCGAGCGATGTCGGAAGTCCGTATGCGATCGGCGGTGTGGAGGGTGGACATGATACGACGCACCCCGCCCTCGGCACGCTGGAGGATTTCCGCGCGCTGCTGGAAGCGGCGCGCGGGCACGACATGGAGATTGCGATCGATTTCGCTATTCAATGCGCACCGGATCATCCCTGGGTGACCCAGCACAAAGACTGGTTCCGCTGGCGGCCTGACGGGTCCATGCGCTACGCGGAGAATCCACCGAAAAAGTATGAGGACATCGTCAATCCTGACTTTTACGGCGAGGCTTCGTTCCCCGCTGTATGGAATGCGTTGCGCGATGTGATCCAGTTCTGGGTCGAGCAGGGGGTACGGATTTTCCGTGTGGACAACCCACACACGAAGCCTTTGCCCTTCTGGCACTGGATGATCTCGGACATTCAGAGCCGCCATCCCGATGTGCTGTTCCTATCCGAAGCCTTTACCCGGCCCAAGCTGATGTACCGGCTTGCCAAGGTGGGTTTTTCGCAGTCCTACACTTATTTCACGTGGCGGAACACAAAGCAGGAGATCACCGAATATTTGACTGAGTTGACCACACCTCCGGTGGCGGAATTCTTCCGGCCCAATTTCTTCGTCAATACGCCGGATATCAATCCGATCTACTTGCAGACCTCCGGACGGGCGGGCTTTCTGATCCGGGCCGTGCTGGCGGCGACCTTATCGGGGCTGTGGGGTATGTATTCGGGATTCGAGATTTGTGAGGCTGCGCCGCTGCCGGGCCGCGAGGAATATCTGAACTCTGAAAAGTACGAAATAAGACCAAGGGATTTCGCGGCACCAGGGAATATCGTGGCGGAAATCACCGCGTTGAACCGGATCCGGCGCCAGCACCCAGCATTGCAATCGCATCTCGGTTTGGTGTTTTATCCAGCCTACAATGATCAAGTCATTGTCTATGGCAAGCGCGATCCCATCGATCGCAGCATGGTCCTGGTGGCTGTGAGCCTTGATCCCCACGTCGCCCAGGAAGCAGCGATCGAGGTCCCGCTGTGGGAGTTCGGACTGAACGATCAGGCCGCGATCTCGGTGACGGATCTGATGCGCGGGGGCAGTTTTATGTTGTATGGCAAATATCAGAGCATCCGGCTTGATCCCTCAGATCTGCCGTTCAATATCTGGCGGTTAGAGGTTCGATAGCATGAATGTTGGCCACCCGCGGCCGCCTGTTTCCCAGCGCAACGCTCAACCCGCCGATACCGATCTTCTGTGGTATAAAGACGCGATCATCTATCAAATCCATATCAAGTCATTCTTTGATGGAAACAATGACGGTATTGGCGATTTCCCCGGGCTGATCTCACGGCTGGATTATATTGCCGATCTTGGCGTGAACACCATCTGGCTGTTGCCTTTCTACCCGTCGCCGCGTCTGGATGATGGCTACGACATTGCCGACTACCGCGGCGTCCACCCCGACTATGGCACCTTGGCGGACGTAAAGCGTTTCATTGCCGCCGCCCATGAGCGCGGGATTCGGGTGATCGCGGAACTGGTGGTCAACCATACCTCGGATCAACATCCCTGGTTCCAGCGCGCCCGTCTGGCCAAGCCTGGCTCGATGTACCGGGACTTTTATGTGTGGTCCAAGGATGACCGCAAATACGCCGGCACGCGAATTATCTTCGTGGACTCGGAGCGGTCCAACTGGACCTGGGACGACACCGCGAAGGCGTATTACTGGCACAGATTCTACCATCATCAGCCCGACCTGAATTTCGACAACCCGAGGGTGATGCGGGAGGTCCTGTCGGTGCTGCGATATTGGGCGGATCTCGGTATCGATGGCTTGCGGCTGGACGCGGTACCGTATCTGGTGGAGCGCGAAGGCACCAACAACGAGAACCTGCCGGAAACCCACACCGCGCTGAAACGTATCCGCGCTGAACTATCCGCGCATTATCCCGACAAGATGCTGCTGGCCGAGGCAAACCAGTGGCCGGAGGATACCAAGGATTATTTTGGCGACGGCGACGAATGCCACATGGCATTCCACTTTCCGCTGATGCCGCGCATGTACATGGCAATCGCGCGCGAGGATCGCTTTCCGATCACCGACATCCTGCGGCAGACCCCGGATATTCCGGCCAATTGCCAATGGGCCATTTTCCTGCGCAACCACGACGAGTTGACGCTGGAAATGGTGACGGAGTCCGAGCGGGACTTTCTCTGGGAAACCTATGCTGCCGATCGCCGAGCGCGGATTAATCTGGGCATACGCCGCCGTCTGGCTCCGTTGCTGGAACGCGACAGGCGCCGAATCGAACTGCTGAACTACCTGCTGTTGTCGATGCCAGGAACGCCAGTGATCTACTATGGCGACGAGATCGGCATGGGCGACAACATCCACCTCGGTGATCGCAACGGTGTGCGCACGCCGATGCAGTGGTCGCCCGACCGCAACGGCGGATTTTCCCGCATCGCCGACCCGTCGCGGCTGGTGCTGCCGATGGTGATGGACCCGCTCTATGCGTATCAAACGGTCAATGTGGAATCGCAGGCCGCCGACCCGCACTCTTTGCTGATGTGGATGCGACGCACCATTGCGATCCGGCGACAATACAAAGTATTCGGCCGGGGCAGCTACCGGCTATTGTATCCGAAAAACCGCAAGATCCTGGCCTATCTGCGGGAATACGAGGATACTGCGGTGCTGTGTGTAGCGAATCTTTCGCGCACGCCGCAGGCAGTGGAACTCGACCTGTCCGAATTCCAAGGCCGGGTTCCGATCGAACTCGACGGGCATTCGCAATTTCCGCCCATTGGTCAGTTGACCTACCTGCTGACCTTGCCGCCGTATGGGTTCTATTGGTTTCTGCTGTCGACAGTTGACGACTGGCCGTCCCACCACACACCCGCACCGGAGCCCATGCCCGAGTATCAGACTATTGTGATGCGCCATGCGTTACCCGAAGCCATCATGGCCGCGCGTTCGGTTCTCGAGCGCGAGGTTCTGCCATCCTACCTGCCCAAGCGCCGCTGGTTCGCCATGAAGGATCAGGCTTTGCGCTCGGCCCGGATCGCCCTGATGTCCCGCGTGCCCTCGGAGGATGCGATCTTTCTTGAGATTGAAACCGAGACCGCATCAGGATCTGCCCGCTGGCTGCTGCCGCTTGGCATCGTCTGGGATGATGCCAACGCGCCGCCTCTACCGGCACAACTAGCGCTGGCTCGTGTGCGGCGGGGGGCCAAGGTCGGTTTGCTGACGGATGCGTTCGTGTTGCCTGCCTTCCCCTTGGCGGTGCTGGCCGGGTTAGCGGAGGAAGAGGTTCTCGTCATCGACAGCGGAGTGATCCGGTTCGAGCCGACGTCGCGGATGGCAGAGATCAATGTCCCGGACGGCGTCGAAATGCAGTGGATTTCGGCTGAACAGTCGAATTCCTCGGTGGTCGTGGGCGACATCGCGATTATCAAGATGTTCCGCCGGGTGACGGACGGCCCGCATCCGGAAGCCGAAATGGGACGCTACCTGACCGAGAACGGGTTCGCCAACACACCTGCCTTGCTGGGTGAGGTCGTGCGTGTCGATCCAGATTGCACGCGACACGCGCTGGCGATCGCGCAGGCGTTCGTCCGCAACCAGGGTGATGCTTGGACCTGGACGATGGACCTGCTGTTGCGCGGCCTGTCCGATATCACCGGAGGCGACGATGTCGCGGCGCGCGACGCGGCGAACCACACCGACTACGTCCGGTTTGCGGGCCTGCTGGGGCAGCGGCTAGGCGAAATGCACCAGGTTCTGGGTCGGCCGTCGTCCGATCCGGCGTTTGCCCCTACGACCGGCACCGCCGCCACGGCCGCGTCCTTCGCCGAGCGAGCGCGGGAGCAATTATCGGCAGCATACCGAGTGATCGGTGAGGTGGAAGACGATGACCGGCAAATGATGGAGGCGGCGCGGGAGGCTCTGTTCGCGAAGCTTAGCATGCTGACGAACATGGTGGAGGGCGCAACGTTGACCCGCATCCACGGCGACATGCATTTAGGGCAAGTGTTGGTCTGCAATGGCGACGTCGTCATCATCGACTTCGAAGGTGAGCCGGCCAAGCCGGTCGAGGCGCGCCGCGGCAAGGATCACCCGCTTCGCGATGTCGCCGGTATGGTGCGGTCGTTCGACTACGCGGCCGCGGTCGTCAAACGGCGCAGCCAGGCAAGTCACGCGCATCTGACGGACGAGCAGGTGAATGCCTTCCTGGATAGTTTTGTTCAGCGCGCAACCGAGGCCTTCCTGACCGGTTACCGGGAGGCGATCACGCTCGGTAACGAGCAAGCGGAAGCTACGGTCAATGCGGAGTTACTTGATTTGTTCTTGATCGAAAAGGCAGCGTACGAAGTCGTCTATGAGGGCGCCAATCGGCCCACGTGGATCGATGTGCCGCTGCACGGCCTGGCCAACCGCACACGCCATCTGCTGGGGATCGAGGCACTCGCATGAATGACGTCGTCGCCGTCCCGTCACTCTCGCCGGATCAGGCTTGGCAACTTTCCGCTGGCAGTGTGCGAGATCCATTCTCTGTTCTCGGCCCGTTTGAAACCGAGGTCGGCCGCTTTGTCCGTGCCTTCGTTCCTGGCGCGAACGGCGTGGAGGTGATCGCGCGGGCCGACGGACGGTCGCTTGGCAGGTTGTCACCCGCGCCGCCGGACGGATTGTTCATGGGTCGCGTCGATGGTCACGACCCCTACCGGTTTCGTATTCAGTGGCCGGGCGCGGTGCAGGAAACCGAGGATCCCTACAGCTTCGATCTACTGCTAAGCGACGCCGACCTGCATTTGTTTAATGAAGGGCGGCTATTCGAGCTCGCTTTCACGCTTGGCGCTAACCCGATGACGGTGGATGGCGTTCGCGGCACAAGGTTCGCGGTGTGGGCGCCGAACGCGCGGTCGGTGTCGGTGATCGGGGACTTCGATACCTGGGACAACCGGCGCCACCCGATGCGGCTGCGCTATCCCTCCGGAATTTGGGAGCTGTTCGTGCCGCGGGTCGGGCCGGGTATGCGATACAAATTCGCCATGGTATCGGCGGACGGCGTAAGATTACCCGACAAGGCCGACCCGCTGGCGAAGGCGGCCGAGGCGGCGCCGGCGACGGCCTCCATCGTGGTCGACCCAATTCCCTACGTCTGGCACGACGATACGTGGATGCAAACGCGTGCCGCGCGCCATCGAGCCAATGCCGCGATCTGTGTCTATGAGGTGCATGCCGCGTCGTGGTTCCGGCCTGGGCCGGGTCAAACTCCGAGCTGGGATGCGTTGGCCGAACGGCTGGTTCCTTATGTCGTGGAGATGGGTTTTTCTCACGTCGAACTGATGCCGGTGGCGGAGTACCCGTTCGGTGGCTCATGGGGATACCAGCCGCTAGGGCTGTTCGCGCCGTCCGGGCGGTTTGGGCCGTCGGAAGGCTTCTGTCGCTTCGTCGATGCGTTCCACCGCGCGGGGGTGGGCGTGATCATCGATTGGGTGCCCGCGCATTTCCCCAACGATGCGCATGGTCTGGCCCATTTCGACGGCACGGCCCTATTCGAGCACGCCGATCCGAAGGAGGGATTTCATCAAGACTGGAATACCTACATTTACAACTTCGGGCGGCGGGAGGTGCAGGGGTTCCTGATTGCGAGCGGTGTGCATTGGCTCGAACATTTCCATGTCGACGGGCTCCGAGTCGATGCAGTGGCCTCCATGCTGTACCGCGATTACAGCCGCAAGGAGGGCGAGTGGATACCCAACATCTACGGCGGCCGGGAGAATCTTGAAGCCATCGGCTTCTTGCGACATTTCAACGCAGTCGTGGAGGAGCGCTGTCCCGGGGCAATGACGATCGCCGAGGAGTCGACCGCGTGGCCTAGCGTTTCGAGGCCGGTGCGGGACGGCGGCCTGGGTTTCTCGTTCAAATGGAACATGGGGTGGATGCACGACACCCTTCACTACATGGAGTACGATCCCTTTTACAGACGTTACCATCACAATGAGCTAACGTTTGGCTTGATATACGCGTTCACTGAAAATTTTGTACTGCCATTGTCACATGATGAAGTCGTATATGGAAAAGGTTCACTGATCCAAAAAATGCCAGGGGATGTATGGCAACGTTTCGCTAACATGCGCGCCTATTTTGGATTCATGTGGGCGCACCCTGGTAAAAAATTGATATTCATGGGTGGCGAAATTGCACAATGGCGAGAATGGAAATCACGATTCTGCGATTGACTGGGATTTACTCGATCAACCGCGCCATCGCGGCATTCAAACGCTGGTGCGCGACCTAAACACGCTCTATCGTCGCGAATCCGCACTGCACCGAAGGGATTCCGTATCGACCGGCTTTCGTTGGGTGATCGGCGATGACTCGGGAAATTCGGTATTCGCGTTTCTGCGGTTTGGAGATGAAGATGACGGGATCGTGCTGATCGTCTGCAACATGACGCCGGTGCCGCGAGTTGGTTACGCGGTTGGAGTGCCTCGGCCAGGGTATTGGCGGGAGCTATTAAATACTGATGCGGATGTCTATGGCGGGTCAAATATGGGGAATGGTGGCGGTACGGAAAGCGTCGCCACGTCAATGCATGGCGAAGCGCAGGCGCTGTTTCTCACGCTTCCGCCACTTGCGACGGTTTTCCTTTCGCCTGGCCCCTGATTACCGCAGCTCTTTCGACCTACGATGCGCACGCTGCCAAAAGCGTGCGATTGCCGTTCCTGCGCAAGCGTATCTGAGCGGGTGGAACAAATCGGGCGCGTGATCGTTGGCGATGCTTGAAAGGAATGGTCCGGGATCGAGGAAGTTTTGGCTTTTGCCGATGTGGCTAGTGACTTGGAGAATGCCAAAATGACAATTCTTTCGGACTCGGCTTGTGATTTCGGCGCCAAGCGGTTGGCGGACGGAGCGGTCCGTTTCCGGCTGTGGGCCCCAGCACAGGAGACGGTGTCGGTAGCGATCGAATCAGGTGAGTTATTGCCTATGCGGCGTTCGGCCGACGGGTGGTTTGAGGCGACGGCGGCGGTAGCGGAACATACACGATATCGGTATCGGCTGTCTGACGGGTTGATGGTGCCAGACCCGGCTTCCAAGTGCCAGGCGCCGGATGTCCACGATGCCAGCGTCGTTCAAACCGCCGCATTCCAGTGGAAATATCCCGACTGGCAGGGGCGTCCCTGGACCGAGGTGGTGCTGTATGAGGTCCATGTCGGAGCCGCCGGGGGCTTTCGCGGGGTGCGAGAGGATCTGCCCCGTTTGAAAGAACTGGGGGTGACGGCAATCGAACTGATGCCGGTCAACGATTTTCCCGGCAAGCGCAACTGGGGCTACGATGGAGTGCTGCCTTACGCTCCGGATTCCGCCTACGGAACACCTGATGATCTGAAAGAGTTGATCGATACTGCCCATGGACTGGGGCTGATGATGTTCCTGGACGTTGTTTACAATCACTTTGGACCGGACGGGAACTATCTTGGTTCCTATGCGCCGCAGTTCTTCCGCGACGACGTGAAGACTCCCTGGGGGCCGGCGATCGACTTCCGCCGTCGTGAAGTGCGGGATTATTTTACTTGCAACGTTTTAATGTGGCTGACGGAGTTCCGTTTGGATGGCCTGCGTTTCGACGCCGTGCACGCGATTCAGGAGCAGGATTGGGTAGAGGAAATGGCCGCAGCGGTTCGCGCGACGATCGATCCGGACCGAGAAGTGCATCTTGTGCTGGAGCACCACAATGTGGCCTCGCATTTGCTGAAGGCCGTCGACGCGCAATGGAACGATGACGGCCATAATGTTCTGCACGTCCTGCTGACCGGCGAAGACGGCGGCTATTATGGCGACTACGCTAACGAGCCGGCAGCCAAGCTGGCTCGCGTTCTGGCCGAAGGCTGGGTCTATCAAGGCGAGTATTCGGCCTATTTGAAGGCTCCGCGTGGTGAACCGAGTGGCGAACTGCCGCCGTATGCGCATGTGTTGTTCTTGCAGAATCATGATCAGATCGGGAACCGAGCGTTCGGCGAGCGCCTGACGTCGCTAACGCCGGCAAACGCGCTGGAGGCGGCTATCGCGCTGCAACTCCTGTGCCCTCAGATCCCCCTGCTGTTCATGGGGGAGGAGGTGGCGGCACGCACGCCCTTCCTGTTCTTCACCGATCACCACGATGCGTTGGCGGACGCCGTGCGGGAAGGGCGCCGGCAGGAATTCGCAGGTTTCGCCGAATTCGCTGATCCTGAAAAGCGCGAACGTATTCCCGACCCAAATGCCGTCGAGACATTCACCGCATGCGTCCCACGCGCCGAATCCGCCGACCGCTTCGCCCTGTATCAACAGTTGATCGCGCTTCGAATGAAGGAGCTCGTGCCGCGGTTGCGGGGGACGAAATCCATTGGGGCAGAGGCCATCGGGCCGAAGGCGGTAGTGGCGCGGTGGCGTCTGGGTGATGGATCACGGCTGACAATCGTAACGAATTTGGGAACTGACGCGGTGTCATTCGAACCACCGGCGGGGCGCCAGTTGTTCACGACCGGAGAAACCAATCCGATGACAGCCGTGTATCTGGAGGCTGCGAAATGACCGATGAGATCGTTCGAGACCTGGCTCGGCGAGCCGGGATCTCGGTGGAGTGGCAAGACTACGCCGGCCAAAGCCATGATGTGTCACCAGCTGTCCTGCGCCATGTGCTTACCGCTCTCGGGCTTCCGGCCGATACCAGCCGGGAGTTGTCCTCAAGCCGGCGGTTGTTGACAAAACGCAGCAGTCTAGCCGATTTGCCGCCGCTGGTTACCGCGGTCGCCGGGCGCCCGACCAGGCTGGATGTCGGAGGAAGTGAGGCGCAGCCGGCGGAGTTGGTGTTGGAAAGCGGTGAAACCCGGCCGCTTGCGTTGTTGCCGGCCCGCGGACGTTTGCGCGTCCCGGCGATCGCGGAGATCGGTTATCACCGGCTGCGCGTCGAGGATCGGGAAATTGTGCTGGCTGTGTCGCCGGCGCGGTGCCGCTCGATCGAGGACGTTGTTCCCGACGCGCGACTATGGGGGCTGTCAGCGCAGCTCTATGGTCTGAATCATCCGGGCGATGTCGGGATCGGCGATCTCGCCGGCGCGGCTGACCTGGCGCGAGCTGCCGGGGCAAAAGGTGCGGATGCCATCGCGCTAAGTCCGATGCATGCGCTTTATGCCGCCGACCCAGCCCGATTTGGGCCCTATGCGCCGTCCAGCCGACTTTTCCTAAACCCGCTTCACGCCGCACCGGAGCTTGTTTTCGGACGAAGCATTAAAGTGGACTCAAGTTCGGCGAACGGCTTAATCGACTGGCCGGCGGCATCGGCCGCAAAATACGCATTGTTGCGCAGTGTTTTTGAGTCATTCCTTGACGGAGACGACTGGGACGGGCCGCTCGGGGCGGACTTTGCGAGATACCGGGCGGATCAGGGATCGCTGTTATATGAACATGCTTGCTTCGAGGCGTTGCAGGCGGCGCGCATGCCGCAGCGGGAATGGCGTACCTGGCCCTCTGACCTGCGCGATCCACGTGGCGCCGCGGTCACATTTTTCGCGAGGTCGCAGCCCGACGAAATCCTGTATCACCAATTCCTGCAGTGGGTGTCCGATCGCTCCCTCGCCGCGGCCCAGAATGTGGCGCGCCAAGCCGGTATGCGGATCGGCCTGATCGGTGACCTCGCGGTCGGGATGGACCCGAACGGCAGTCATGCCTGGAGCCGCCAGGGCGATATCCTGCTGGGCCTGACCATCGGCGCACCACCGGATCTGCTCAATCCACGCGGGCAGGACTGGGGCCTAACCGGGTTCTCACCGCGGGCGATGGAAGGGGGCGGTTTTGTGCCGTTTCTCGCGACGCTGCAGGCAGCGATGCGGCACGCTGGCGGGATCCGCGTTGATCACGCAATGGGGTTGGCGCGCCTCTGGCTGATCCCGGAAGGCTCGTCGCCGGCGGAGGGTGCCTATTTGAACTTTCCGGTGGCTGATCTGTTGAGGCTGCTGGCTTTGGAGTCGGTGCGGCATAACGTGGTGGTAATTGGCGAAGACCTCGGGACCGTGCCGGAAGGTTTCCACGATATGCTGGAGCAGAGCGGAATCCATGGCATGCGTGTGCTGTGGTTCGAGCGGGACGCGCAGACCGGCTTCGTGCCACCCCGGGGTTGGGGCAGCACCGATGTGGCGATGACGTCCACCCATGATCTGCCGACGGTAGCGGGGTGGTGGAAAGGCAGCGACATCGATGTTCGGTACGAGCATGGGCGGCTTGGAGAGGGTGTCGATCCCGAGACGGTTCGCAAGGAGCGGGAAGAGGACCGGCCTCGGCTTTGGAACGCATTCGTACGCGAACATGTTGGCGAGGGGCCGGTTCCGGAACCGAACGAGACGGATCGCGTGGTCGACGCCGCTGTTCGTTTCATTGCCAAGACGGAAGTCCCGTTATCGTTAATTCCGCTTGAGGATTTACTTGGGCAAGAGGAGCAACCGAATTTGCCGGGGACTGTGACTGAACATCCAAACTGGCGGCGCCGGCTGCCGATGTCGGCGGATTCGGTGCTGGAAGCCGAAGCGGTGGCACGCCGGATAGGCTACGTGGCAACCGAAAGGCCCCGCCAATGAGCCCACGCGCAACCATGCGGTTGCAGCTTCACAAGGGGTTCACATTCGCTGATGCATCTAAACTGGCTCCCTATTTGGTCGATCTGGGGAGTAGCCATGTCTATTCCTCGCCGATTCTGACCGCGCGGGCGGGTTCCATGCATGGTTATGACGTGGTTGATCCAACCTCGGTCAATCCGGAGTTGGGCGGGGAACGTGGGTTTCGCGATTTTGTCGGGGTTCTGCGGGCCGCGGGGTTGGGGTTGATCGTCGATATCGTGCCGAATCATATGGCCGTAGGGGGGGCAGACAATCTCTGGTGGGCGGACTTGTTGCAGTACGGGCGATCCAGCCGATACGCTAATTTCTTCGACGTAGACTGGGAGGCGAATGATCCCGACTTGCGCGGCAAAGTGCTGGCTCCGTTCCTCGGGCGGCCTTACGGCGAGGCGCTGGACGCCGGGGAGATCCGAATAGCGAAAGCGCCATCCGGGGAACCGGTCATTCGATACTTCGACAGCGAATTCCCAATCGATCCCACCGATTATGCCCACATCGACGAATGCGGAATTGAGTTTTTCGACCCCGCAAATCCGAGCGGACGGTGCTTGCTTCACACATTGCTGGAGAGGCAGCACTATCGGTTGGCGTGGTGGGGCTTGGCAGGTGACGAGATCAATTGGCGGCGGTTTTTCGACATCAACGGGCTCGCGGGCCTACGCATCGAAGTTTCCGAGGTATTTGAGGCAACCCACGCGACCCTGTTTAGGCTCTATGCGGATGGCCTGATCGACGGGTTTCGGGTGGATCATGTGGATGGGCTTTCCGATCCGCCGGGCTACTGCCGCCGCCTTCGCCAACGACTAAACGAACTAGCGCCGGATCGACACGCCTATCTGGTGATCGAGAAGATCCTGGGCGCGGGGGAGGCTTTGCCAGCCGATTGGGGCGTCGACGGCACCAGCGGCTATGACTTCATGAATGAGGTCAGTGCGGTCCAGCACGACGCCTCCAGCGCGTCGAAGCTCGGCCAGTTATGGCATGATCTGACACAGCGGTCCGCGGACTTCGAGGACGAGGAAACCGCCGCGCGTAAGGAAATCCTGCTTCAGGGATTTGGCGCTCAGCTGCAGGCGGTGACGGCGGCGATTCACCGCGTTGCCCGTGCCGACCTCAAAACCCGCGATTTGTCCAAGGCTAAAATTCGGGCCGGATTGATTGCGCTACTTTCGCATTTTCGCGTGTATCGTGGTTACGATGCCGGATCCAAGCGTTCGGCGATCGATCAGGCGGCGTTCGACAAGGCGCTGGCGGCGGCGAAGGCCACGTCCCCCTCGTCCATGCACGCGGTGCTCGATCAGCTGGATCGATGGCTCGGCGGGGAACCGGGCGATAAAGTGGCGGCCACGCGGTTCCAGCAGCTCAGCGCGCCGGTCGCGGCAAAATCCGTGGAGGATACGGCGTTTTATCGTTACGGCCGGCTGCTGTCGCGCAACGACGTCGGCTTCGACGCGGCGCGCCTCGGCGGGTCCGTGGCGGATTTCCATCGTGCCTGCGCGGATCGGCTGGCGTCGTTTCCTGATGCCATGCTGGCGACGGCAACGCATGACCACAAGCGCGGCGAGGACTTGCGCGCGCGGCTTGCGGTGATCAGTGAGGTTCCTGACGAGTGGGCAGCCTTCCTCGCCAAATGCCGAGAGATCGAAGCGGATCGGCCCGATCCAGCCGACGAGATCATGCTGTATCAGATGATCGTCGGCGCCTGGCCGCTCGAGCTGGATTGGTCCGATGAGGCCGGGTGTCGCGCCTTCGCGGAAAGACTTGCAGGCTGGCAGCAGAAGGCGCTGCGGGAAGCCAAGCTGCGCACCAACTGGACCTCACCGGACGAAGAATACGAGGCCATCGCACGGAATTTCCTGTTCGGCCTGATCTCGCGACACGGCGCTTTCCTCCCGCTTGCTCGATCGTTCATCGATATGATCGCGCCGGCCGGGGCAGTAAACGGGCTGGCGCAAACGGTGCTCAAAATGACCGTGCCGGGGATGCCTGATTTCTTCCAAGGAACGGAGTTTTGGGATTTCAGCCTGGTCGATCCGGACAACCGCCGGCCGGTGGATTACGAGGCGCGCCGCGAGGCATTGGCGGCCAATAGGGGGCCACTCGAATGTCAGCGGTCCTGGCGCGATGGCCGGATCAAACAGGCGGTGATCCAGCGGGTTCTGACCTTGCGCCGGCAGGAGCCCGATTTGTTTGCCCGCGGGGAATACTGGCCCCTACCGGTTCAGGGCGCACTCGAGGACCGAATTATTGGCTTTACGCGCAGCCTCGGCGGATCCGAGCTGATCGTTGTTGTGCCGCGGCTGGTGTGCCGGCTCTTGCAAAATGGCGATGGCATTATTTTGGATCCGCGCCTTCTGGGCGACACGACCGTGTCGTTTCCGTCCCGATTGGCGGGACGGCGCTTTCATTCATTACTGACCCCGGGCGAGGACCTCATTGCTCGGCCGAGCGTATCGATTCGGTCGTTGCTGGGGGATTTTCCTTTGGCGGTCCTGTATGCGACCGAAACAGGGTGAATCGCGCGTGAGCAGACAATTGCTCAGTCGATCGCAACTACCTCGCCGGCAATGATTCGTTGACGGCCCTCCGCCGTGTCCAGCAAAAGGGCGCCGTCCACGTCCAGGCCCGCGAAATGGCCGGCCACCGGCTGATTGCCGGCCCTTGCCTGGATCGCGGCTCCGATCGGGTAGGAGCGGTTTAGCCACTGCTCCCGGATCGCGGCGAAACCTCCGGTCTGCCAGGCGGTCAGGTGAACACCCACCCGAGGGAGCAGGATATCGCGAGCGCCGTCGACCGACGCGATACCGCCATGGGCAACAACGGTCGTCGCCTTGTAGGCAAGGTTTGACGGGGCCTGAAGGATATTCAGGCCGATCCCAATGATGGTGGCGTCGTCGGCCTGCTCTAGCAAGATGCCGGCGATCTTGGCACCGTTGACCAGCACGTCGTTGGGCCATTTCAGCATGGTGCGGATTTGCCGTGGCAAAAGGGCTTCGACGGTGTCTGCCACCGCGAGGGCGGCGAGGAAGCTCAGTTCCGCCGAGCGCGCGGCCGGTTGGCCGGTGCGCAATAGGATCGACAGATAGAGGTTGCCCGGCGGACTGAACCACGTGTGAGCCAGCCGACCCCGGCCCGACGTCTGCTCGTCGGCATGAACAACCGTGCCGTTTGGCGCGCCCTCGCTCGCCATCCGGCGCGCCTCATCGTTCGTGGACCCGATTTGGTCGTGGTGCCAAACAGTGAAGTGGTCGATCATTGGAGGATGCCATAGGATAGCGTCAGGAGCACTCCACCGTTCGCCCCTCCGCGGGCACGGCGTCGACTTCACGCCGCGCTTCGGGGACCACGGTATGGAGTGGCCGCCCAAGTCCGGCCATTTCAGCGTATTGCCACAGCTGGGCGTTTGGGCGGCCCCGCCGTCACATCGGCGGCTTCATTCCATCCTTGCCGACCACGACCGCGCCTG
Source organism: uncultured Alphaproteobacteria bacterium (assembly GCA_963778125.1). GTDB lineage: Bacteria > Pseudomonadota > Alphaproteobacteria > Acetobacterales > Acetobacteraceae > Rhodopila. The sequence goes on from CAVZTH010000010.1 coordinate 37,292, forward strand.
CCACGAAGCTACCGTCTTCCTGCTTCTTGGCTAGCACGAATACCTTACTGCTCGGCTTTAACTGGTCGGACGTTGCGGGGGTGAATTCGACGATCGTCGCATCCGGTGGCACCGCGATGTTCTGGGTTCCACCCTTGTAGTCCAGCTTCAGCACGCGATCCTCGCCAACCGATTCTACCTGAGCGATATTCGCATTGGTCATCATGTTCGGGCCGCTGCCCAGATCCCACGGATAATGGCCTTCGCCCAACCCGCGGAGGCTTTCGTCGAACACATGCACTTCGACGGCGACGCGTTTGCCAGCCTTTTCGACCGAAGTAACGCCGACGAATTTACCATCCTTGATGGCGCTGAGATCCGCCGGGCTGACCAAGAAGACCTTCGAATTGTCGGCTAATTTGATCGAGTCCGTGCCGTGCGCCGTCTTGACCGACAGCGTGTGACCTTCGACGGATTTGAGCGTGCCGCGAACGTGCTGCGGGGGCGCCTCGGCGGCGAACACCGGAATGCCGATCGCAAGCCATCCGGCGAAGGCGGCGCTCGCGACAAGAGTTTTGGCTTTCAAATGGATGGACATGCGATGTTTCCCTTCCCTGTTTGAAGAAACAGTCTGTCAAACTTGGGCGTTCCGCGCAATCACCCGACCGAGAGCTGAGAGAGGACTGCGCTGGGATGGTGTCACGCTTGGCGTCGACTTTCGACGCGAGATGAATTGGGGTCCCGCCATGTTGGCGACCTAGCGAGGCCGCATCCTTGGCCGCGAATTCCAGCCTCCGGAGTTCAAAGTTCTGATAGGCGGAGATGCGGTAACGGAGGCTCTCGACCCCAATGCCGACACCGTTCGTGTTGGACTATCCTCGCGCGCACCTGTTTTCGATCGCGGCGAGCAGGATGCACAGCGCGATGCCTTCTGATGCGATGGTGACGTCCTCCAGAGTTGGAAAGGTCGGGGCAAGACGGAGATTGCTATCGTGCGGATCTTTCCCGTGCGGCCAGGTGGAACCGGCGGCGGTCAGCGCCAGGCCAGCGTCCTTGGCGAGGGCGACGACCTGTTTCGCGGTGCCAGGGGTGGCGTTCAGGCTGATGAAGTAGCCTCCCTCCGGTTGCGCCCAGGTGGCGGCGCCGGTGCCGGCGAGTCGGAGGTCCAGGGCCGCCTCCACCGCGGCGAACTTCGGTGCGAGCAACGCGCGGTGGGCGTCCATATGGCGCATCAGTCCGGCCTCGTCTTTCAGGAAACGCACGTGGCGAAGCTGGTTCAGCTTGTCGGACCCGATGGTGCGCTTGAATAAGCGCGCCAGATACCAGGCCACGTTGGCGGGCGACGAGCCGAAGAAAGCCAGACCTGCCCCGGCGAGTGTGATCTTCGACGTCGAGGCAAAGATGAAGGCACGATCCGGGTTCCCGGCCTTCGCGCAGGCGTCGAGGATGTCAGCGATCTCGTGCCGGCGTTCGGTCAGATGGTGGACCGCGTAAGCATTGTCCCAGAACAGGCGAAAGTCGGGCGCTCCGGTGCGCATCGCCGCGAGGCGGCTGACGGTTTCCGGTGAGTACACCTCCCCGCTGGGATTGGAGTATTTTGGGACACACCACATGCCCTTGACCGAGGGGTCGGCGGCGAGTGCTTCCACCGCGTCCATGTCCGGACCGTGGCCGGTCATCGGGACCGGCAGCATGCGGATGCCGTATTCCTCGCACAGCGCGAAGTGGCGGTCGTAGCCGGGAACGGGACAGATGAAGGCCGGGTTCGACCACGGTTCGACCGAACAGGGGACGCCTTTCAGCAGAGCCCAGACGATGCAGTCGTGCATCACCGCGAGACTGGAATTGTCGGCAACCACGATCTGGCTCGGCGGTGCGCCCAGCAGCGAGGAGAACAGGGTGCGGGCTTCCGGGAGGCCTTGCAGAACCGCGTAGTTGCGGGCGTCCTCCCCAGACTTGGTCAGGTGGTTGCCGTTGCCGGGGAGAGCCAGCATGGCCTCCGCCAGATCGAGTTGTTCCGGCGCCGGCTTGCCGCGCGTCATGTCAAGTTTGAGGCCACGCGCCCGGAACACATCGTATTCCGCCCGGATCTGGCGACGGAGGGTCTCGAGCTCGGTATCCGACAGGTTCGCGATCTGGGTGGTCATGGGCGCCTCAGCGTTTAGGTTGGCGGTCTATAGCGAATTCGGTCCGACCGCAGCATCAACGCCGTTCCACACTTATCCGGAACCGGCGAAAAGCATTATTAACGCATCTGTCGGCCGGTCTGTTTCATGCCGCCGGCCCGCGCTCAGCGCGTCGCGCCAACATGCGCTGCGCGGCCCCAAGCGCGGCGGCGACAGCCGGGCGACGGTAGTCCCAGATCGGATCGGGATCGGGCGGGCTGACAGCCATCGTCGCGTTGGCCTCGAACAGCAACAGCGAGCCGTCAGGCGCCAACCCGAAATCGATGCCGCCATAGTCGAGTCCCAAAGCGGCCTGAACACGGGCCAGCGCCGCCATGCCATGTTCACCGACAACCGCGGGCATCTGACACAGGAAACGGTCTTCCTCGGCACGAAATGCCGGGTCGGCCGCCATCGCGGCGGTGAAGTAATGCACCTTCCAGTCCATCGAAATCGCCAGATGCAGCGGATAGGCCGCACCGTCGATGAACATGACCCGGTATTTTCGGGCCATCCCGTCGGCTCCGCGCGCATCGAGATATTCGATCGCCAGCGGATCACCACCGGGCAAGGACGCGGCGGCTGTGGCTAAGTCATCCGCCGTCGCTACACGGATAAAATGTTGCCCAGTGTGATAGCCAGGTGCGCGCAACAACAAAGGGAACTGCAAATCGGCTCGAGCAAGCGCGGTTACACGAGGCGCGATGACGCCCGGGATGCCGCCCAAACGCCGCGCGATTGCTTCGCGCCCGGTCGCTCGGACAACGGCGGGTGGGTTGATCACCTGCGCACTGCTTTTTGCCACAATCCGTTCAGCGTTCGCCAGCGCGGCATCACACAAATCGGCATCGCCGATGGCATTCACGATCAACGCGTGCGGTGGCAACGGATCGGTCGGATCGAAAAAATCAGCATAAATCGCGGTGACTGCAAACACCCGGCTATCGAGCCAGTGCCGCGTCGATACATTGCCGCCCACCGCCGAGACTAGCATCAGCAGCGGGATGCCGACCCCGGCGCCCCGGAAGCACTGCGGGACAACGGCATGGCCTGCGAAGCCCTTACGCCAATGCTCGCCGCCGTCTTCCCCAAGCGCATGCAGCGCCCGCGCAAGCCCCTGATGCGCCCGCGGCATGATCCGCATCGATGGCAAGCGCCGCCTGATAGTGGAGGCAGGCGGCAGCCGGATCGCTCGCCTCGCATAGCAGGTCGCCGTAACCGACGCGCGCCGGCAGGTAGTCGGGATTGGATCGCACCGCCTGGCGAAACGCCTCCCGCGCGGCCGAGAGGTAACCGCCGGCATGAGCCAGCGCACCGAGCTCCGTCAGTGCGACAGGATGCCGCGGATCGAGGTGAAGCGCGTCGAGGTAGGCTTGCCGAGCCGCGGTATCGTCGCCGTCCGCGAGCAGCCGGCGAGCCTTGAGCAGCGCGCCGTCGATCACGTGAGGCGCTTCTGGAAAAACAGCCGCTGGTGTCCGGGCGGGCAATCTTCCAACGTGCCGTACAGGGAAAACCCGATTTTCTCGTAAAACTGCCCCGCCTGAAAGCTGAAGGCATCGACACGGATGCCGAGGCAGCACCGGTCCCGGGCTTCGGTTTCCGCTGCGGCCATCAATGCCGAACCCACGCCCTGGCCGCGCATCGGCCGCGGGACGAACAGCATCTCCACTTCAAGCCAGCGAAACAACGTGACGCCCCACAGGCCCCCGGTTACGGTGCCAGAATCGGTGCGGATCGGGATGACTAGCAGACGCGGTTCTGCCGGCCCGATCACCTCCCGGGACGCCCCGTCGAGGGCGGTGAATATGGATTCGAAGACGCTGCGTTCACCGGTGTCGGACACCGCGAAGGCCATCAGAGTATCTTCAGTCTCGCCGGCCAGCCCAAAGACGCTCTTAATGTCCGTTGGACAGCAGCAATAACGGGAGTGGACGTTCTGCCCACCGCGGTCATGCGCTATACCAGCGTATTGAGAATATTCGCCACAGCGTTCGTTCCGGATTGGGTCACGTCGAAAGACTGTCCCGAACTACCGCCGCCGCCATTGCGATGGTGGTGGTGAGCCGGCCCTGAGGGCTGAGCCGGTGCTGCCTGCTGGACCGGATCGGTCGGCGTTGTGGAGGCGGTCCGTGCCGCAGCGCCGAAAGTAGTGGCCGGCGTGGTGGCTGGTGTATCGCCCGGCGGCTTTGGGATAAACGATGTCGCCGATGCGGCGGAAAGTCCGCTGATGCTCATGGTATTCTCCTATTCGACCGAAGCAGGAAAACCTTAGAGACCAACTCTTAACGAACACTTAATGGGCGAGGATGGCGGCCAGAGCCTGCGGCGTGCCCACGCGACCAGAGTCAGCCTGCAACCGGTGGGGCGCCCCTCGGCACGAAATATGCCCCGAAACGGATCCCTAGGTCGAAGCGAGATGCCCACTACCTCAACGCATGGCTCCAGCAAGGCTATGCGATCGTTGCCACCGACTATCATGGCCTGGGGACGCCATGGCCCCATGGAGCCGCAGTCAAACTCCGCACCGGCGGAACAGGCCGATCAGGCGGTTGCCTATGAGCTCAACATTGGGATCATGATGCAGCAGGGCGATGCTTCGCTGACCGCTAACCGGTCGGGAACATCGGACCGGTCCAGGCAGCGAGCAATCACCATCGCGTCGTCCCTACACCCAACGCGGCCTTGGACATAATGATCCAGCGGTTCACGCCAGCAGCGCCCATTTGTAGGGGGTGTTGGTTCAGGCTGTGCGCGGTCCGATTTCCCCGTAAGCG
>CAVZTH010000011.1:0-129564 GCA_963778125.1 uncultured Alphaproteobacteria bacterium
TGTCCAGTCGTTCCCCTCGGGCACGCTCACGAGCATACGCTATGTAGTCTGAGCGCAAGTCGACACCGACCACCCGGGTGTCGGGATACTTTGCCGCCAGCAAGCGGGCCATCGATCCAGAGCCGCAACCGACATCGCTGGTAAGAGGCGGGAGCCCTTTCAACATCGCGAGATGCTCCGCCAGGCCGGCCAATATGGCCTGACGTTCCAGGCGGTCGCATTCGCTGTCGCTGTGGATAGCGTATGGCCGTGACTGACCGCTCATATCTTCCTCCTGTCCCAATTCGCGTTCCTATCCCTCGCATGCCGGGGCACTCTTCCATCACGGGGATATCGACCCGGACGAGCAGCCCTGGCAGGGCGGCCACTGTTTGCCCGGGTTTTGTTGATGCATCCCGTGCCTTGAGTATGGCGTTAAACGAATTGTGACTTATCGAGAAATTCCCGATTTCTTCAACTGCGATAGGCGTTGCCGCCTCGTCATCCTCGACCACATCAGCGATCCTGCAGAAATCGCCGTGACCTGGCCGAGCGTCGAGCATTCCAGGATAAGAACACGGTCTCGCTCGGCGGTTTGCGGTCGCCTTGATAGGGAGATAGTTTGGGTGCGTTAGCAAGGGTTAGCCGCCGTTCTGGCGCTCTTTCCGTTGGGGAATCAGCAGGAGACTACGATATGTATCGCCGCGCACTTCTCATCGCCCTCATTGCGTTCACACCGATGATAGCGATGGCGGATGAAAATATTGCAGGACAATGGCAAGCCAACCTCGATCACAACGTGATCATAGCCATGGACGTGCTGGCGGATGGTTTTTGGACCAGCCAGACGGTGCAGAAAGACAAGGTCGTGGCCGAGATCGCAGGCTCCTACGAACAGAAACCAGCCAGTGCCACAACTGGCACGCTCGTTTTCACCCCGGTGAAATCGAAAACGACTGAGGAACACGGCGAAGCCCAGGTCGAGGAAGACAAATACACGCTGGAACAGGGCGGGAAGGTACTGCGGCTCGTTTCCACGAAAAATGATGTGATGGTGTTCCACAAGCGAGCTTATGCGAAGTAAGATGGAGAGATTATCGATGCGATATGCACTCATCGCCACGGCGGCAGTTCTGGGCCTCACCGCGGCCACGCCCCCAGCGAACGCTATTGGCTGCCTATCTGGCGGCGCCGCGGGCGCCTTGGCAGGTCATATGGCCGGGCATGGCATCCTCGGGGCCATCGGCGGGTGCATTGCCGGACATCAATGGCATAAGCACCAAGTAAGCCAGAAAGCACTGCAGAACCAACAAGACTACGTCAAGGCTCGGCAGCAGCAAGATCCGAATTATCATGATCCCTGGCAGCAGGAATAATTCCTGGCGCCCGCGGGTGGTAGTTCGGCTTGCCTCACGCGGGTGACGGTGTCGCCATGCCCGAACCGGCCGTAATAGCACCGTCATTCGATCCGATCGGAACGGCTGGCCGAACTCAATATCGGTGGCCGGCATCACGCCGGTCGCCGCCGAGTTTACCGGAATGCGCGCATGGCCACCTGCCATTTGTGCATAGTTGGTCGACGCCTCCTGTGCTTAAGTTACGCTAGGGCGAAACCACGATCACTGGGTGGACTATTTGTGGCAAAAACCGCGATACCTCGGCCACTTGGCATGATAGTCAGGTCCGCCACATCGGGACGGGACCTACAGCTTACGAAGCTGCACACGATGCTTGGTAATTACAGGCTTCCCGCGGCCTGCCTGATGTTGGCGTTCAGCGCGACCTCGGGGTTTGCGAACGACAACCCGAGACGGCGGCAACCCAGCCGCAAAGTCACCTCAATAAGGTTGAACGTCATGAGAGCAATCGTCGTCATGGTCGCGGTTTTGCTTGTGGGCGCTCTGCGGCCAGAGTCAGCCCACGCCTGGGCGAGCGCAAACCGGTGGGGTGGCAGCACCAGCCATAGCTGGGGCTCCACCAGCCATACCAACGCCTGGGGTGGCAGCTCGAGCCATGCTTACGGTGTGGGCACCGAGCACACCAACATGTACGGCGGCAGTTCGGCCCATGCCTGGGGCGGCGGGACCGAGCACACCAACGCGTACGGCGGCAGTACCTACGGAGCGTACGGGGCGGGAGCGACCCACACCTACGCCTCTGGAGCGACTGCTTATCACCCGCCCGCTTACGGTGGATACGGGTATTCCGGCTATCATCCGCCTGTCTACGGTGGATACGGCTACTCAGCCTACCACCCGCCGGTCGCGGTACCGTATTATTCGGCCTCGGGATGTTACGGCTGTGCCGCGGCTGCGGGTGCGATTGTCGGCGCAACCGTTGGGGCGGTGGCTGCCTCCGCCAACACGGCGGCAGCCTACTCGTCCGGGTACGCCGCCGGCAGCGCGGCGGGATATGCTATGGGTGTAAATTACGCGGCTTTGCCAACTGGCTGTGCCTATCAGGCCGGTCCTAATGAGTACCTTTGTGGGGGAAGTTGGTTTCGCCCCGCATATGGCGCCAACGGCCTCTACTACACTGTCGTACCCGCGCCGTAACGCGAGGTATTACTTGAAAGGGCGCCGTGACCCTCGAGTATAAGGCACGGTGGCAAGTTTCGATCTGCGCGCTTGGCCTCCCTCGGACGGCTCCGGCGCAACCGGGCATTCTGAGATGCCTGCAACGATGTTAAAGGAAACACAGAGAGGGGATCCGCCATGACCAGGATAGGCTTTGGACTTCTTGCCGTGCTCATGCTGACCACTAGCGTGGCCATTGCACAGCAGCCGCCGGCGCCAAACAGAATACAGATCGCCGAGGCGTGCGGCGGCGACATTGACCGCCTGTGCCCTGGGGTGCCGCCCGGTCAAGGACAAATCAAGGCCTGCATGAAGGCCCACGTTTCGCAGCTCTCGGCATCATGCTTCGATACGCTGATGGCGGCGGCTGCAGCGAAGAAGGAGCAGTAGCGCTACGGAGCGAGAATTTGGTGATGCCGACCCGATAGCGTCCAACGCTACGCCGGAAGGGCAAGCTGTGATGTTATTTCGCTAGCCTACCGTCGCGCGAAAAGTCTGGCATCACCTCCCGCGCGAACAGGCGCAACGAGCGCAGTGTCTGCTGATGCGGCAAGGTCCCCCAAGCGAATGAGCAGATCACGTAGTTGCACCCGCTGTCCTCTATCAACTGGCCGATCTGCTCGCGGACGCGCGTCGGTGAGCCGAATATCACAGTCTGGTGCTGCGTGGCTGTCTCCCAAGCGAACAACCCATCAACGCTGTGGTCGTCATGGTCGTGCCACAACTTGGTGATCGAACGATACCAGTCCGCGTGGGCAGGGCGAGTGATCGCGAGAGCTTCCTCATCGGTTTCTGCGACGACGACTTGGCGCATGACGCCAACCTTGGGCGTCGCGACATGACCGTTAAGTCTGCCAGGATCGCGCCTGTGCAGCTCCCATGTTCGCCAATACAAGTCAACGTGCGCGCGCACTGCCGCGGCTGGGCCCAGTCCGACGAAATTGAAACCGTGCCGGGCAGCATATCGGACGCTGTCAGGATTATGCGTCGGGTACCACAGCGGTGGGTAGGGCTGCTGCAAGGGGCGCAGCTCCATAGGCACGTCGCTGTAGCGGTAATGCCGCCCCTCAAAGGTCAACCGGCTTTTGGTCATCCCGTCGATGAGCACTTGTAGTGTCTCCTTGAAGATTTCGCGCGTGGCGGCAGGATCGACATTGAAATAGCGCAGCTCGTATGGCGAGACGCCGCGACCGACCCCCAGTTCCAGCCTGCCGTTGGATATCTGGTCGAGCATGCAGACTTCTTCAATGAGCCTCAGGGGATTGTACAGCGGCAGGAGGTACACCAGCGGCCCAAGGCGGATCCGGCGCGTCCGCTGAGCCGCGGCGGCGAGAAACAAGGCAGGCGAGGGAGCCATGCCAAGCGGGGTCGCATGATGCTCCGCAAGGTGGTAGCAGAAAAAGCCGGCTTCCTCCGCCGCCTCCAGAAGCTGCAGCCGCTCCTCATAGAGCTGGTGCAAAGGCCCGGTGCCGCGGTCAATCCAATCGAACAGGCCAAATTCCATTTCTGTTATGTGTCATTCCTCCCTCTCTGTCACCGAACGCAGATTATACCAGCGGCCCTAGATATTGATCGTTGCCCAATCCCTTGTTCCGATGGAGCGGATGCGGTCCGGGTCGTTGACGAAGAAGTTCCATGCGGTGGCGCATGCCTCGACGATGGCCTCGTAACTGTCCCAGACCTGGGCGCAAAGCTTGTTGCCACGCAGGTAGTCCCAGACGTTCTCCATTGGGTTCAGCTCGGGCGAATAGGGCGGCAGGGGCAGCAGAACGATATTGTCTGGCACGGTGAGTTCACCGCCGGTCTGGTGCCACCCGGCACTGTCGCAGACCAGTCCGGCGATCGAGCCTGGGGCAACCTGTGTGCTGATCTCCTGAAGGTGCAGGTTCATGCATTCGGTATTGGCGGCCGGGGCGATGATCGCCGCACCGACCGCGCGATTAGGACAGATGGCGCCGAAGATGTAGGCACTGTCGTGACGATTGTCGCGTATCATCGGCGGCCGCGAGTCGAGCTCAGCCCAGACATAGGTGTGGCCACCCTTCTGGCCGACGCGGGCCTCGTCCTGGAACCAGATCTCGACCGGTGTCGCCGCGGTGCTGCCGAGCAGGGCTTTTTTCAGCAGAGCACTGAAGTTTTTTTAAATCCTCCTGCGCCGCCTCATCCCTTTTCGGATGAAACGGGCGCGGTTGCAGCCGGGTCAGTCTCAGTTTGCGCAGCCACTTGGCGATGGTACGCTCCGGCACCGTGACGCAGAAACGCCGGGTCACCTCCTCGCGCAGATCCAGGCACCGCCAGCGCACCACCTTGTTGGCCTTGGGGTCAGGTCCGGCGAGCACGAGATCGCGTAATTCGCTCATCTGTGCCGCGCTCAACTTCGGCGCCGCACCGGGTGGCTTGCGTGAGGCCAGGCCGTCAATGCCGTGCGCGTTGTAGCGTATGACCCAGTCACGCAGGGTCTGGCGATCCATGCCGGTCTGGCGTGCAGCATCAAGCCGCGAGGTTCCATCCAGCACCATCGCGATCGCCAGAAGCCGCCGGGACTTCGCCGCGTCATCGCTCTTCGCCGCCGCCGCGCGAAGCGCCGCTGGTTGGTGATCCGTGCGGGCGACTATGACGGCAGCACTCATGCGATCCTCCCAAGCGGCGAATCGCCGCATCGGGTAGAGCGAAATCGGTACTTCGCGCCATTTGGGAATCGGGGAGAGTCGGGTTCAGAGGCAGCTGGTATTAGGTGCCGTAAGGCACCCGCGCTCAGCTCATGGTTTCTTATTTTCGGTCAAGCCAATCTGCCTCTGCGCGCTCGCCTCATCAAGGGCGCCCCAGCGTCGCGCTGATCGTCAGCGCCAAGAGTTCTCGTCGCCGACGCCGACCGCGTCGGAGGTCTCTGTTACGGTCTCAGCAATCCAGCGTGTTCTCGCGTTCCCACACGCTCAGATGTCGCATGTAGCTGTCCCATTGCTGATACTTCAGTTTCGCGTACGAAGCCATGAACGAGTCCCCGAACGCAGCCCGCAGCGGCGCGCATCCCTCGAACGCCCGGATTGCGTCAAGCAGGTTCATGGGCAACCGCTTCACCCCGTCGATCATATGTCCGACTTCATACATGTTGACGTCCAGACGTTTGCCGGGGTCGCGCTTCTCGGCCAGTCCGTCGATCCCTGCCGCGAGCAACGCGGCTTGCAACAGATAAGGATTGGCCGAACCATCCGCGAGCCGGTATTCAACCCGCCCTGGACCCGGAATGCGTATCATGTGCGTGCGGTTGTTGCCGCCCCATGTCGCGGTATTCGGCGACCACGTGGCGCCCGACACGGTCACCGGAGCATTGATCCGCTTGTAACTGTTGACCGTCGGGTTGGTCAGCGCGCAAAGCGCGTCGGCGTGCGCCAGCAATCCGCCGGCGAAGTGATGAGCCTCCGGCGACAGTCCCATCTCATCCGAACCGGCAAACACGTTATTCTCGCCGCGCCAGACCGAGACATGCGCGTGGCAGCCGGACCCTGTCAGGTCAGCGAACGGTTTCGGCATGAACGTCGCGCGCATGCCGTGCCGTTCGGCAATGCTGCGCACCATGAATTTGAAGAACGCATGCCGATCCGCGGTCACCAGCGCCGGCGCGTACGTCCAGTTCATCTCGTACTGGCCGTTGGCGTCTTCATGATCGCTCTGATAGGGCCCCCATCCGAGCGTTTCCATCGCGTCGCTGATCTCGGCGATCACGTCGTAATGGCGCATTAGCGTAAGCTGGTCATAGCAGGGCTTCGGCTGCCGGTCGGCTCCGTCCGCGATTAGCTGGCCATCCGGCTGGATGAGGAAGAACTCCGGCTCGACGCCGACCCGCATCTCCAGGCCCCGCTCCTCCGCCTGCGCGATCACCCGGCGCAGCACATTGCGCGGCGCCTGCTCGACCGGCTTGCCCGCCATCGTGGGGGTGGCGGCCATCCAGCCGACCTCGGGCTTCCAGGGCAACTGAATCAGGCTCGTCGGATCAGGCACGGCCAGCACGTCCGGGTCGGCTGGGGTCATGTCGAACCACGTCGCGAAACCGCCAAATCCGGCACCTTCTTTCGCCATGCCGTCAATCGCTCGAGCCGGCACCAGCTTCGCCCGGAGGACACCGAACAGGTCGGTGTAAGCGATCAGGAAAAAGTGGATGCCGCGCTCTTCGGCGATCGCCGACAGCGCGGTCATTGGCCCGGTATCCAGGTCGTGCCTGCGAGTGGCACGCGCGCCATGGCAGCGGCTTCGACTGTTAACGCCACGAGGTCCTCCGGTTCCAGGTTATGCAGGTGGCTCTTGCCGCAGGCCCTGGCGATGGTCTGCGCTTCAAGGGTCAACACCGCTAAATAATTTGCCAGCCGGCGCCCCCCCTCCACCGGGTCAAGGCGAGCCGCGAGTTCAGGGTCCTGCGTGGTGATGCCGGCTGGGTCACGCCCCTCGTGCCAGGCGTCATAAGCGCCCGCGTGGGTGCCGAGCGCGGCGTATCGGTCTCATAGGCCGGATCATTGTCGCCCAGCGCGGTCAGCGCCGCAGTGCCGATGCTGACAGCATCCGCGCCCAGCGCCAGTGCCTTTGCAACGTCCGCACCGTTGCGGATACCGCCGGAGACGATCAGTTGCACGCGCCGGTGCAAATCGAGATCCTGCAGCGCCTGCACCGCCGGCCGGATCGCCGCAAGGATCGGCAGGCCGACATGCTCGATGAACACGGTTTGCGTCGCCGCGGTGCCGCCCTGCATGCCGTCCAGCACGACCACATCCGCGCCGGCCTTCACCGCCAGCGCTGTGTCATAGTATGGCCGCGACGCACCGACCTTGACGTAGATCGGCTTCTGCCAGTCGGTGATCTCACGCAGTTCGAGGATCTTGATTTCCAGGTCATCCGGACCGGTCCAATCCGGATGGCGGCAGGCACTTCGCTGATCGATCCCCGGCGGCAGCGTCCGCATCGCAGCAACGCGCTCGGTGATCTTCTGGCCAAGCAGCATGCCGCCGCCGCCGGGTTTGGCGCCTTGGCCAATGACGATCTCGATCGCATCCGCTGCCCGCAGATCGTCCGGATTCATGCCATACCGGCTTGGCAGATACTGATACACCAGAATCCGCGAATGTTCGCGTTCCTCCGGAGTCATGCCGCCATCACCGGTCGTGGTGCTGGTGCCCGCGATCGTGGCGCCGCGGCCCAGCGCCTCTTTGGCCTGGGCCGACAGACTGCCGAAACTCATGCCCGCGATCGTAATAGGAATGCGCAGCTCGATCGGCTGCTTCGCGTGCCGGTCACCGAGCACGACATCGGTTCCGCATCGCTCGCGATAGCCCTCGAGTGGGTAGCGGCTGATGCTGGCGCCAAGGAACAGCAGGTCGTCGAAATGCGGCAGTGGCCGCTTCGCGCCGTAACCGCGAATGTCATAGATGCCTGTTGCAGCGGCGCGACGAATTTCCGCCAGTGTCGCGCGGTCGAATGTCGCGCTCTCACGCGGGGCGGGCCGCGGCGGGTGGCGCCCGTTCATCAGTATTCCCCGGCGTTGTCGACGTGAAAATGATAGAGCCGCCGAGCCGACCCATAGCGGCGAAACGTGCCCACGTCGAAGCCGCTGAAGCCAGCCGCTCGCAGTCGTGCATCGAGTGCCTCGAGATGCTGCGGTTTCACCGGTTTTTCGATGCAATCGGCGCCCAGGCTGGCGACGCGTCCGCGCACAAAAAGCTCCGCTTCGTAGATGCTGTCTCCCAGGTTGTCCCCCGCGTCGCCCAGCACCGTCAGCGTCCCGGCCTGTGCCATGAAGGCGCTCATGTGGCCGACGCTGCCACCGACCACGATGTCGATCCCTTTCATGCTGATGCCGCAGCGCGCGGCGGCGTTGCCTTCGATCACCAGCAGGCCGCCATGGGCGGTGGCGCCCGCGGACGCGCTCGCGTCGCCGCCCACGTGAACGTGGCCCGACATCATGTTCTCCGCGACACCAACGCCGACGTTGCCCGAAACCACAATCGTCGCGCCCTTATTCATACCTGCACAGTAATAGCCGGCATGTCCGTTGATCTCTATCCGTACCGGCGCGTCGACACCGACCGCCAGAGCGTGCTGACCACGCGGGTTGATCACGTGCCAGAGTGTACGATTGGTGTCCTCGTCCAAACTATGCAGTGCCGCATTGAGACTACGGACCGAGGCCTCGGCAAGATCAACCGTCTCAGGCCTCATCAAACTCGCTCCCATGCGTAAACCCGAGCGGGCTCGGGTTCCCAAACGTGGGCGTCTTCAATTCCAGGTAGATCAACCAGAGCGCGGTATTCGCTGCCAAACGCGACCCAGTCGTCAGTCTCGGCCATCACCGCCGGTTTGCAGCAGATCGGATCGCGCAACACGGCGAACCCGGTCCGGGTGCCGACCACAAATGTATAGAAACCATCAAGGTCTCTCAGAGCTGCCTGCAGGGCGCCTTCAAGGCTTTCGCCATCATGCATCCGCCACGACAGGTAGGCCGCGGCGACCTCGGTGTCGTTCTCGGTCGCAAACGTAAATCCCTGACGCAGCAGCATGCGTCGCAGCGCGTTATGGTTCGACAGACTTCCGTTGTGCACGAGGCATTGGTCGGACCCGGTGGTGTAGGGATGCGCGCCGTCGGTGGTCACCAAACTTTCGGTGGCCATGCGGGTATGTCCGACCGCGTGCGTTCCCGCCATGAACGGAAGCCCGAAGCGCGCGGCGACATCGGCGGGCAAACCGACTTCCTTGTACAACTCCATGCGCAACCCTTCGCCGACGACCGTGACTTCCGGCGCCTGTTCATGCAGATCTCTGCGAACCTCGGCCACGCGCGACTCCGGGACGTGCAAGACGGCATGGGTATCGTGAACGGTGGCTGTCACCCCCAGCGCCGCGGCAAGCTCGTCGAAGTTGGTACCCGATGATCCCCTGACGGTGAGCTTGACGCTACCGAGTTCGGCTCCATAGATGGCAAAGCCAGTACTGTCGGGACCCCGGTCTCGCATGGTCTGAAGCATACGAGACAACATCGCTCCGCAACTGTCCTGCAAGGTTTCGGACTTGATATAAAGGCCCACGATCCCGCACATCCTACTATCCCTAGCAATCCCTTGGCCATTCCGACGCCCCAAACCCCGCGCAACTATAGCTCGGGGCAGGAGTCCGGCGCGCGCCGATGCCGCGTCAGGGCTTCAAATGCGAAGCCAAGCCGGAACAGGTCGGGCTCGTGATAAGGCAGCACCACGAACTCGATCCCCACCGGTATACCGCCGGGCGCGAATCCCGCCGGCAGGCAGATGGACGGCATCCACGTCTGCGCCGCGATCAAAGTATTGGTCGGGAACGTCAACGTCGTCCACTTCTTGTCGAGCACCTCCTGCTTGGTCGGCGGCAGCACCTGAATCGAAGGAAAGCAGATGGCACTCAGGTCATTACGCGCCATCAAACCCACCACGGCCCGCTGGAACGCATCCCGAGCGGCCAGCTTGCGGAAATAGGTCGGATCATCCTCCGGGTGCTTCGGCCCCTCGTCGACGATCGCCTCGAACAGGTCCAGCACCGGATGAAACTTGCCAGCCGCCTTGATGGCGTCGATCGAGCCATAGGCAAGACCTGGACGCGCCGCGAGGAACGCGTTGATGTCGTGGCGCGAATGAGTCAGGTAAAGCGACGTCTCGATAACGTGGTCCATCACGTCGGGCAGGCTGATGTCCACCATCACGGCGCCGGCCGTCCGCATCGCGTCGATCGCGGCACGCACCACGGTGTTCACCGGCGCCGCATCAGGGTCGGCGTCATTGCCGAAGGCTTCCTTCAGCACGCCGATGCGCAGACCACGCATTCCCTCGTGGCGGATGGCGTCCGCGTAGCTGCCCTTGTGCCCTGCAATCACATAGGCGGTCGTATAGACGTCGGCGGGGTCGTAGCCGACCAGTGCATCCAGCAGCAGCGCGGCGTCCTTCACTGTCCGCGCCATCGGCCCGGCGGTGTCCTGGAACACCACCAGCGGCGACATGCCGCTGCGGCTGATCAGTCCGGGGGTCACGCGCACGCCGACCAGGTTGTTGAAACTCGACGGCAGGCGGATCGACCCGCCGGTGTCCTCGCCAATCCCCACCGTCGCCAGGCTGGCCGCCACCGACGCCGCGGTGCCGGCACTGGACCCGCCGACCTCGCGGTCCAGCGCGTATGGGTTCAACGTCGAGCCAGCCTTGGAGCAGAAGCCGAACCAGGATGTCGCGAAGTCCGGCAGCGTGGTCTTGGACAGCACAATGGCGCCAGCGGCTTTCAGCCGAGTGATGGCGTGCGCGTCGGCAGCCGGCATATACCCGTCGAAGGCGATCGAGCCGAACGTCGTTTCGATGCCCATCGTCTCCGCCTGATCCTTCACCGCCACCGGGATGCCGTGCAGCGGACCAGCGAACTGCCCGGTCGCGGCAAAGCTGGCGTCGAGGCGGTCAGCCTCCTCCAGCACCGCCGGGTTGACGGTTATGACGCTGTTGAGGCGCGCGCCGGCCCGATCGTGCGCCGCGATCCGGGCAAGATACGCCTCCACCAGCGCCCGGCAGGTCAGCCGGCCATCGCGGAACGCGGCGTGAATGCCACCGATCGTAGCCTCGACGACAGGAAACGTCGCACTGCTCATTTGTCTGACTCCTTGATGCATCCACTCGGCCCGCTGCCGCCTTGACTGTCGCATTGTCGGCCAGGGCACTCAAGGCGGGTAGGCTTGCTCCGAAAACCGTCAGAGCCGCAGAAAACTGCCTGCCTTCTAGGCAAAATTGCAGCGTCGGCGTTGCGCGTTGGGCGACCGGGGTCTGGCAGGCAGCTTGCAAGTCGCGTAACCCACAAAGCGGTTGCGATACGCTTTGCCGACCTAAGCGGGGGAGTGGAATGAGCAGCGCGGATACAGTCGCGAACCGAAGCTCGGCTGGATTGGCTCTGGGTACAGGCCGGCATACATGGCTGGTCAGTCCTAAGCATGTCGATCTGGCGCCCCCGGAAGCGGCGCCGCGCAAGATCACCATCCAGGCCGACCCGCAGAACATCACCGTGGACCTGACCCGCACGGCGATCATCGTCGTCGATATGCAAAACGATTTCTGCGCGCCGGGCGGTTGGGTGGACAATCTGGGTGCGGATCTCACCCCCGAGCGGGCCCCGATCGCGCCATTGCGGGCGCTGATACCGGCGCTGCGCGACGTCGAGGTCCCGATCATCTGGCTCAACTGGGGCAACCGGCCGGACCGCCTCAATCTGGCACCCGGCGTGCTGCATTGCTTCAACCCGGACGGCAAGTCCGTCGGGATCGGCGATCCGATGCCGGGAACCGGCGCGCGCGTGCTGGAAAAGGACAGCCCGTCGGCCGCCGTAGTGGAGGAACTTGTCAGCCGGCCGGGCGACGTTTCCGTGGATAAATACCGCATCAGCGGTTTCTGGGACACGCCGCTGGACAGCATCCTGCGCAACCTCAATGTGCGAACGTTGCTGTTCACCGGAGTCAACATCGATCAATGCGTGCTGCACTCCCTGACTGACGCCGGCTTCCTCGGCTACGGCTGCGTGCTGGTAGAGGATTGCTGTGGCACCACGTCGCCCGACTACTGCACGCAAGCCACGATCTACAACGTCAAGACAGTATTTGGCTTTGTCACCAGATCAACAGAGATCCTTGCCGCGCTAGCCACTTTGTAAATGGCCGCTCCAACAACCAAAAAAGGAATTCCATGCGCCTCTACATGAGCTTCACTTCGCTCCAGCGCCTCGCTGCGCTGGCGGCTATGCTGGCGGCAACGATGCCTGGTATCAGGCCGGCTACCGCTGCGCCGGCCACCTCGCCGGCCGCGCAAGCCGTGATCAGTTTCGATCAAGCCGACGCCGCACCGACCAAGAAATACCGTATCGCCTACCTGACCGAATGCGTCGACAATCCATACTGCATCGCGCGTCTGGATGGGCTCAAGGCGGCCGCGAAGAAATACAACTTCGAGTTAAAAATCTTCGACGCCAACTTCAGTCCCGCGACGCAGGCCAAGGTGGTCGAAAACGCCGTGACCGAGGGCTTCGACGGCTATCTGTTCGGCCCCGCCGCCGCCCAGTCCGGCTGTGGCCTGTGGAACCGGCTGCTCAAGCCGACCGGCAAGCCGGTGGTCTCCATAGACATCGCCATGTGCGGCGATCCGGACTACACGCCGGGCCTGGCGGCGACCTTCACCATGCAGGGGCCGGCCCATTTTGGAGATTCCATCGACAACGCATTCAAGTCCTGCACGACGCCCTGCAAGGTCGCGGCAGTCGGCGGGTTCGTCGGTTCGGATCTGTTCACCTACTGGGAAGGCGCGATCAAGGCTGGGATCAAGAAGTATCCCAACGTCACCGTCGTGGTCGACGAGCCAGCTAACTTCGATCCGCGCATGGCGTTGAAGAAGATCCAGGACGCGCTGCTCGCCCATCCGGACATTACGGTCGTGCTGTCGTCGTGGGACGACATGTCGCGTGGTGTCGAACAGGCGATCCGAGCCGCCGGCAAGCAGCCCGGCACCGACGTACGCATCTACTCCGGTGGCGCCACCAAGCTCGGCGTCGACAAGGTGAAGGCCGGCATCTTCAACGCCACGACGGCCTATCTGCCCTATGAGGAAGCCTATTACGGCTCCGTCGCATTGATCATGGCGCTGGAGGGCAAGCCGGTGAACGCCTACATCGATGAAGCACTCCTGCCGAAGGTCGTCGACACAACCGGCACGATCATCATCGACAAGAGCAACGCCGATAAATACACGCCGAACTACTGAGTCCACTTTGCCCGAGGGAGGCTGATTGACATGGCGGCCGCAGCGATCGCCGTGCGCAATGTGTCGAAAAGCTTTCCTGGGGTCCGCGCTCTGCAGAACGTCAGCCTGGATGTGGCACCTGGCGAAGTGCACGGACTGGTCGGGGCCAATGGCGCCGGCAAATCGACATTGATCCGCATCCTCTCCGGTGCGCACGAGGCCGACAGCGGCGAGATCAGTGTAGGCGGCCAGCCGATCATAGCCGACCGCGCACGGCAACTGCACGCCGCGGGTGTCGCCGCGATCTATCAGGAACTGAACATCGTTCCGGAAATGTCGGCGCTGTCCAACGTCTTTCTGGGTGCGCCGCTGCATCGCGGGCCGTTCCTGGACCGGCGCGCCATGCGGGCTCGCTATGCCGAGCTTGCCGCACGCACCGGCGCCACGTTCCCGGCCAATGCCAAGGCAGGCGTGTTGTCGGTCGCCAACAAGCAACTCATCGAGATCATGCGGGCGGTACAGGCGCGCCACACCGTACTGATCATGGATGAACCGACTGCTCCGCTCGGTCCAGCCGAGCGCGGACGCTTATACGATCTGGTCGGGCGGCTGCGGTCGGAAGGCACCGCGATCATCTTCATTTCACATGACCTCGACGAAGTATTGCGGTTGTGCGACCGCGTCTCGGTAATGCGCGACGGCAGGCTGCTGGAAACGAGGCCCGGACCGCAATGGACCAAGCAAGCCTTGGTAACCGCGATGCTCGGCGAGATCGAAGCGCCCCCGGCGCGCGACCACTCGCGGCACGGGAACACCGAACTGCTGCGGGTCGAAAATCTTGCCGCCGCCGGCTGGGTGTCCGGCGTGTCGTTCACGCTCCATGAAGGCGAGATCCTTGGCATCGCCGGCCTCGTCGGCGCGGGTCGCACGGAGATCCTTGCGGGCCATTGCCGGGGCCGATCCGCTCGCCCATGGCCGCATGATGTTGGCGGGCGACAACATCGAGTTGCCGCTCAGCGTGCGCGCGGCCATCGACCGCGGCATCGTTCTGGCGCCGGAAGAACGCAAAACTCAGGGACTGGTGCTGGGACGCAACGGCACCGCCAACCTCACTCTGACCGGCCTCGCAGCCGTCGCCACCGGCTCCATCGTAAATCGCGCGCTGCGGGACCGGACGGCGCGCTCCCTGGCCGAAAGTGTGGGGTTCAACCCGGCTCGTCTGGACAGCGAAGCGGTCACGCTCTCAGGCGGCAACCAGCAAAAGCTCGTGCTCGGCAAATGGCTGCATCGCCATCCACGCGTGCTGCTGCTGGACGAGCCGACGCGCGGCATCGACGTCGGCGCCAAGCGCGAGATCTTCGCCACCATCCGCGGTCTCGCCGACCGCGGGATGGGCATTATCCTGGTCTCGTCGGATCTCGAGGAAATCGTCGAACACGCCGACACCGTGGTGGTGGTGGCGCGCGGCCGGCAGATCGGACTGCTCGACTATCGCGAGGCCAGCGTGGCGCGCATCCTTAATCTCATTTTTGCTGTCGAGGGGCTTCCCACGTGAGCAACACCAACTCATCGGCCGCCACCCTGTCTGCCGTCGCTCTGGCGCACAATGAGCGGCCAACGCTGCGCGAGCGGATGCCGAACATGATCCGAACCTATGGGATCGTCGGCACCTTCGTGCTGCTGCTGGCAGTCGTGACCGCTGGCAACCCTGCTTTCCTGTCTTCGCACAATCTCTTCAACATGCTGTCCCAATGGTCGCCCGCCGGCATTATGGCCATTGGCATGACGTACGTGATCCTGACCGGCGGGTTCGACCTGTCGCTCGCCTCAGGCTATTCGCTGTGCGCGGTGGTCGCGGCCTATGTCGGGCAGAGCGAACCGCCGGCGATTGCGTTCCTGGCAGCATTCGTCTGCGGTCTTGTCTACGGCGCGGCCAATGGGGTGCTGGTCGCGGTGGTGCGGATCAATCCGTTCATTACCACGGTGGGCACCGGCTTCATCCTCAATGGCATCGTGCTGGTGATGACGCAGAACGCCGCATTCCTGGTCGATAATCCGGCCTTCGCAGGGCTCGGCGCCGGGCGATGGCATGGGGTGCCGTATTCGGGAATGCTCCTGGTCGGCCTCATGGTGGCGTTCGGGCTGATCCTGGCCCGCACCACCTACGGCGAGGCGGTGTACGCTGTGGGCGGCAACTACGAGGCAAGCCGTTTGTCCGGACTGCGCGTGCGCAGTATCGTGGCCAGTTCCTACGTGTTGCTGGGTGCCTGCGTCGGCATGGCCGGCAGCATCACCGCCTCTCAGCTCAGTTCCGCGCAGGCGAATCTCGACCCGATCATCATCTTCGACGTATTGACCATCGTCGTGGTCGGCGGAACGTCGCTTGCCGGCGGATCCGGTGCGATGTGGCGCACCGCGGTAGGGCTGGGGATCATTGCCACGATCTCTAACGGCTTCGTCCTGCTCGATATTAGCCCGTATTATCAGGACATCATCAAAGGCGCGATCATTGTCGGCGCGCTGGCCCTGGACAACAGTTTGCTGCGCCTGTTGCGCCGGCGCGGCTGAGCGGCGCTCATCCGCACCCATCACAGCCGCGCGCAACCATCCTGTGTGTCTGGTGCGGTGCTCGTTCCCGTCTCGACATCACGCGTGTCTCGATTGTCGCCCGGCCATGAAACGGTAGAACACGACCTTGGTTATTTCAACGATTCCAAGATACGCTGTTGTCGCGCCGACCAGGAAAACGAAGAACAGCGGCGGCGGCGCTACAAACCCGAACCATCGGCCCCAGGGGACAAGCGGCAGAATGATCGCGAGGGCGACGGCGCCGAGATTCATGGCAACCAGGAACCGGCACGGCTTGCTGCGAAGGAAAAGCCTCCGCGTCCGGATGCAGAAGACCACAAGTGTTTGAGTTGTCATAGACTCGATAAACCATCCAGTCTGGAACAGCGCCTCTCCCGCGCCAAAGAACACCAGCATGGCGTAAAAGGTGATAAAGTCGAAGATAGAGCTGACCGGGCCGAAGACCAGCATGAAGCGCTCGATCAGCTTGATGTCCCACTTCACTGGCTCGGCGACAACCTCCGGATCGACACTATCGAACGGGATCGCAATCTCCGACACGTTATAGATCAGGTTATTCAACAGAATCTGGATCGGCAGCATCGGCAGGAAAGGCAGGATCAGCGTGGCGCCGGCCATACTAAACATATTGCCGAAGTTCGAGCTTGCACCCATCAACACGTATTTGGACACATTCTGCACCGTGGCACGGCCGGCGACCACGGCGTCGCGCACCACCGAAAGATCGTGTTCCAGCAGGATCAAATCGGCTGCGGCACGGGCGACGTCGGCCGCGCCATCGACCGAAATCCCGACATCGGCGGCGTGCAGCGCCGGCGCGTCGTTGATGCCGTCGCCGAGGAAGCCAACCACATTACCCAGCCGCTTCAGCGCAAGCAGGACTCGATGTTTCTGCTGCGGATTGACCCGGCAGAACAGGTTGACCCGGGACAACTGCCCGATCAGCGCCTCTTCCGACAGATGCTCGAGCGCGTCGCCCGTCAGCACGCCCGTCACAGGCACTCCGATCTCGGCGAAGACGTGACGGGATACCGGCTCGTTGTCACCGGTCAGCACCTTCACCGTAATGCCGGCTTCCGCCATCGCCCGGATCGTTGCGCCTGCGCTGGCTTTTGGCGGATCCAGGAAGACCGCGAACCCGGCAAAAACCAGATCGGCTTCGTCGGAGATCGTGGCCGTCTCGTGGGTGGAATCCACCAAGCGGCTGGCGATCCCCAGCGCGCGGAATCCCTGCCCGCCAAGTGCGTCGAGGGTCGCCTGGAAGACAGACCGCGTCGCCGGGTCGAGCGGTTTTTCCTTCCCATCCGCGTCCTGGTATTGGCCTGACAGCCGCAGAAGGTCCTCGGGCGCGCCCTTGACGATCAAGCGGCGCCTGGCGTCGTGCTCGACCAGAACCGAGACTCGCCGCCGCTCGAAATCGAACGGCACTTCGTCGATCTTCCGAAAGCCTGTCATGTCGAACGGATGCGCCGCCAGGATTGCCTCGTCGAGCGGACTTTTCATCCCGCTCTCGAACTGGCTGTTGACATAGGCATAGGAAAACGCGTGCGGACTCTCGGCGCCATGGCCGTCGATCGTCCGCATGAGCTTGATCGCGGCTTCGGTCAATGTGCCGGTCTTGTCGGTGCACAGCACATTCATGGCGCCCAGGTCGTGGATCGCGGACAGGCGCTTCACGATCACCTTGCGCTTCGCCATCTGCATCGCCGAGCGGGCCAGCGTGACCGTAACGATCATCGGCAGCAGCTCCGGCGTCAGACCGACGGCCAGTGCGACGGCGAACATCAGCGCTTCCAACATCGGCCGTGCGAAGACGATGTTCACGACAAGCACGAACAGCACCATCAGTATCGTGAAGCGCATGATCAGCATGCCGAAGCGGCGAATGCCGATGGTGAACGCGGTGGCCGGCGGCTTCTCTGACAGGCTGGTCGCGAGGTGGCCGAGTGCCGTTCTGTTGCCGGTGCGACAGATCAGGATCGTCGCGGTGCCGCTGATGACGGACGTGCCGGCGAATACGGCGTTGGAGGCGCCCGCCGGGTTTTCCGCACCGGACGCGGCATCACTGACCCGCTTTTCCGCGGGGTAGGGCTCGCCCGTCAACAGCGCCTGATTGACGTAAAGATCGCGGCTTTCAAGCAGCCGGGAGTCGGCGGGGACAAGATCGCCGGCGATCAGTTCGACAATGTCGCCGGGGGCCAGTTGGTGGATCGGCACCGAGACAGTCTTGCCGTCGCGCCGGACAGTCGCCTGCACGGCGACCGACTGGCGCAGCGCCTCCACCGCGTTCTGCGCCCGCACCTCCTGAACGAAATCAAAGATGATGCTCAGCATGACGATGCAAAAGATGATGACGAAGCTCGCGACGTCACCTGTCGCGGCGGACACCGCACTTGCAATCAGCAGGATGATAATCAGAGGGTTGCCGAAGCGGGCGAGGAACTGGAGCCAGAGCGGTGAACGCTTGGCGGTTGCGGCGTCATTGGGCCCGTAGATCGCCAGTCGCGACCGCACCTCCGCGGTTTCCAGTCCCGTGAGTGTTGGTCTTGAGGAGGATCAGGAGCCTGTCTGCTGGCTCCTGCCAGACCTGTTCCGGCTCCGGTTCGCCTTCTGCGGAATGCGCTTCCTTTACGAGGGGCATAGCGCTGGGATTAGCGTCCATTACGAAAGCTCCCGTTTCTGCAGCCACGGCTCCAAGCCCGCATACGCTTCGCGAGACACTCCGATGGGCAACCGTGGCGGGCACCGGCACTGCCCCAATCCGCGCCGATCTCTCCTCTGTTTTGAGGAAATGCAACCTAAAACGCCATATGCCTCAACGGCAGGCTCGGAAACTACTCAGACTTAGCGGTTCGAGTTCCGCGAAGGAGGAGAAAGCTAAGTAAATTCCGAACCTACCCTCCACTGGTCGGGCCCGACTATGATCCTTCCGCGCATTAGAACATTGGCAAGCTGAGTTCTGGCGGGCGCGATTCCGACCCGCCGCTTTCTACCCAAGAGATTGATGCAGACGCCATATCTGAAAAGAGATCCCATGGAATATACCAATTCAGTCGTCGCCGTTTTCGCAAGTCACCAAGCGGCGGAGGCGGCCGTGAAACAGCTGACTGACGCCGGTATTGAGATGAAGCATCTAAGCGTTGTCGGTAAAGGATATCATACCGACGAGAAGGTGGTTGGCTTCTACAACACCGGTGACCGGATCAAATTCTGGGGCTCCCGCGGTGCCTTCTGGGGTGGATTTTGGGGGTTATTCTTCGGTGGACTGTTCATGACAGTTCCCCTCGTGGGGCATGTAGTCGTTCTTGGATATCTGGCTACCGTGGCGGTCTCCGCCATCGAGAATGCTATCCTGGTTGGCGGGTTGAGTGCGCTTGGCGCTGCGATCTACAGCATCGGCGTGCCAAAGGACAGCGTGCTTCAATACGAGACCGCAGTAAAGGCCGACGACTTCCTGGTGATGGCGCACGGGAGTTCAGAGGAGGTCGCTCGGGCCAAGGCGATCCTCGCGACGGCTGATGCATCACGCGTTGATGTGTATGCAGCCGGCAAAGCCGCTGAGGAACCGGCAGATCGCGCTGTCGCTGCGGGGCGCTGAGCCTCTTATCCAAATCAGCTGGACTTGAAGTAGTTCCCGTAAAGTAGCCAAAGGAGTTTCCCATGCATAAAAACATTGCAATAGTTCTTCTCAATCTCGTCCTTCTGTCAGGCGCAGTCGCTTTGTTGAGTGCTTGCAACACAACGGCCGGCGTGGGGCAGGACGTGAGCGCCACCGGCCGTGCGGTGACGAATACCGCCGAGAAGGCCAAGTCAGGTCTGTAGGAGCTGCCGAGATAGAATTCACTCGCACGATTTTGCAAGATAGCGCATGAGCTCGGCTGGTCTGAACTCGCCCGAACACCTCCGCCAAAAGGGCTCAAAGGCTCAGAATTGAGCTCCAGGAAGGAAATCTACAGCGGGCTTGCGCGCGATTTCGGCAAACCTGTTTGCGATCGCATCCTCACCGAGGCGCCTGGCAATGGCGCCTCCATCGGGGGTTTGAAAGTGATCTTCGGGAATGGATGGTTTGCCGCCCATCCCTCCGGTACGGAAGACATCCTGGAAGGCGTCTGGGACTACACTTCGACCCGCAGACCAACGTGCATGTGTCGCTCCGGCGCCAGAAGGTGAACAAATTGTCCCCTTCCGCGCTGATACATGGGGATTGACTATCTATTGCCGACCGGTCGCGCCGCGCAGGTGGCCCGACCTCAACTCCCCAAGTCTTACCAACTTTCATCGCCAAGGCTTCATCGCGGATTTAATCGGCAGCGTCGAACGCGCCTGGCGCGAGGCACTGCGCGGATTTGCGGATCCTGATCTGTTCACGACCGCACTGTATCAATCCGATGTCGCGGGCAAGCCGCGGCTCAGTGGCGCCCGTGCAGCGCTTGAGGCGCTTGGCGTGGCGGATGCCGAGCGGCAGGCCGTCCCGTATGCCGAGCGGAAGCAGAAGCGCCTTGAAGAGTTGATCAAGGAGGGAAGTGTGACCGCTTTCCCCGACGCACTTCGGTTCGTTCAGGCGGTGGCGGCCCTGGGCTGGCCGATGGCGGTCGCGTCATCATCCAAGAACGCTAACGGAATGATGCGGTTGGTCCGCCTCGACTCTGGTCAAAGCCTGCTCGACGTTTTCGCTGCCAATGTCTGCGGACGCGACCTGCCGAGGGGCAAGCCGGACCCGGCGATTTTCCTGTTGGCTGCGAAGGAACTGCACATTGAGCCCGCCCACTGCTTCGTCGCCGAGGACGCGCCCGCCGGCGTCGAGGCGGCACGCGGCGGTGGCATGACGGCGCTCGGCGTTGCCCGTCATAGCGACGCGGCGTTGCTGCGAACCGCGGGTGCGGACCTCGTGGTGACCAGTCTCGACGAGGTCGCGGTCGACAAACTGGCTGGCGGCCGGATGTGCCGGCGGCCGGCATGATCGTACCGGAAATGATGGAACACGTGCTCGCGCCGACCGCTGATCCCAATTGGGTCTTCCTGGTGGATGGTTATGACTCGCTGCGCGAAGCCAGCGTTGAATCGCGGTTCGCGATCAGCAACGGTTTCCTGGGTGTAAGGGGCGCCCGATCGACGACCAGAGGCGGGCGTTGGGTGGTTCCCGCCCGAACCTATGTGGCCGGGCTGTTCGACACGCTTGGTAGCGACCACGAGACACGAGGCCTTATCCCGGCGGCCGATTGGTTACGTATACGAATCCTGCTGCCCAGCGGTCCCTTGCTGCATCATCCTGGCGATATGTCGTCGCATCGGATGACGCTCGACATGAGGCGGGGCGCGCTGCTCAGTGAAGGCCGCCATCTCAAGGCGCCCGACCTGGGCCTCCATGTGCAGACCTCGCGTCTCGTATCGCTCAGCGACCGAGCGATCGGGCTGCAATTGATCCGAGTGGAGATCGAAGACGGCGAACTCGATATGACTCTCGAGGCGTCGTTCGAGGGGACGGAACTCGGGCTCGTCATCGACCGGCTCAGTCAGGATCTTGGTTTGTGGCACACCCAGCATTCCGGGAAGGGCCTCGCCATGGCGACCCTAGCGTCGCTGCAGGTCGACGGCCGGGATATTCCGCCCACTGCGCTAGGCTCGATGAAATCGTCGTGGACCTGGAAAGCCCACCGCGGGCAAGTTGTTGACTTCCAGCGATGCGTTGCCATTGTCCGCGGCGACACCAAGGATTCGGATCCTGCCAAGGAGGCCCTGGAGAAGCTAAACCGAGCGAAAGACTTGGGCTGGCGCGGCGTGGCCGTGGCGCACGAGGCGGCGTGGATAAACCGGTGGCGGTGCAGCGATGTGGTGGTCGATGGCGATGCGGACGCACAGCTTGCTCTGCGATTCGCCCTGTACCACCTGAATAGCGCAGCCAACCCAGCCGATGAGCGTGTCTCCATCGGTGCCCGTGCGCTGACCGGCGACGACTATCACGGCCACGTCTTCTGGGACACCGAGATCTTTCTCCTACCGTTTTATATCCTGACCTGGCCCGAAGCCGCGCGAGCCCTGCTGATGTATCGTTTTCACACGTTGGATGGGGCGCGGGCGAAAGCGGCTGCGATGGGCTGGCGCGGCGCATTGTATGCCTGGGAGTCAGCCGATACCGGCGCGGAAATGACGCCCGAACAGGTTATCGGCCCAGATCGTCGGATCGTCGACGTGCTTTGCGGCAAGCAGGAGCAGCACATCAGCGCGGACATCGCCTACGCCGTCTGGCAATACTGGCACGCAACAGAAGACCAAAGCTTTCTGCTCGACGCGGGTGCTGAAATCCTCATCGAAACGGCTCGGTTTTGGTCCAGCCGCGCTTTGCCGGAAGCGGACGGTCGTTGCCATATCCGCGGTGTAATCGGACCAGACGAATATCACGAAAATATCGATGATAATGCCTACACGAACGTCATGGCGCGCTGGAATATCCACCGGGCGTTGGATGTGGTGACCTTGTTGCGGACGCGTTGGCCAGCGCGGTGGGCCAGTCTTGCCAGCCGCCTTGACCTGAAGGCCGGCGAACTAAAGGAGTGGCTCCACGTCGCGGAGACGATGGCGACTGGTCTCGACCCCGCAACGGGTCTCTTCGAGCAGTTCGCCGGCTATTTCGCGCTGGAAGACATCGATCTGGCCAACTACGCAGGGCGCAGCGTGCCAATGGACGTGGTGCTCGGGCACGAGCGGACACAAAAATCCCAGGTCGTCAAACAGGCCGATGTCGTGGCGTTGCTTGGTTTGCTGCCGCAGGAATTCGCTGGTGATGCAAAAGCAGCGAACTTCCGCTACTACGAACCGCGCTGCAGCCATGGCAGTTCCTTGAGCCCCGCCATGCACGGGCTGGTTGCTGCCAGGCTTGGCGATACCGAGATGGCGCTGCGGTTCTTCCGCCGCACGGAGGCGATCGATCTCGCGGATACCCATGCCGCCACGGACGGCGGTGTTCACATCGCGGCTCTCGGCGGGATCTGGATGCTGGCGGTGTTCGGTTTCGCGGGACTGTCATTGAGCAACGACGGCCTGGCGATCGACCCGCGACTACCGGCAGGTTGGCACTGCTTGACCTTCAGGGTTCAATGGCGTGGGCGCAGCCTGCGAATCAGTGTCGACCCTGGCAAACAGACCGTCGAAGCGATCGTGGAAGCAGGCGAGCCGATGGCCTTATTCGTGGGCGGAGAACCAAACCAAATCAGCTCCGACGCAACGCTCGTGATCCCGATCAGAAGCCCGCAATGAACAGGAGTGATGGGTGCCGCGTGAAACTGGCGTCATGGTGAACGGCTTGGCCGGAGTCCCGGCGACGACTGAGGCAGCTTCGGCGTGGTCATTAGTGTTCGACGGATTCGACCAAGCCAGCGAGGGAATCCGTGAAGCCCTATGCACCCTGGGTAACGGCTATTTCGCAACCCGCGCAGCCGCTTCCTGGGCGGTGGCGGATGGCGTTCACTATCCTGGGACCTACCTTGCCGGCGGCTATAACCGGCTGGAGACCGATGTCGCCGGGCGGGTAGTCGAGAACGAGGATCTGGTCAATTTCCCCAACTGGCTCCCGCTTAATTTTCACATCGCCGATCACGGCTGGTTCGATGCGAGAACCGCAACGATCCTGTCATATCGCCAGGAACTCGACCTGCACCATGGCATCCTGTTACGTACCATACGTTTCGAGGACCAGCAAGGACGACGAACTCTGTTGCAGGAGCAACGTCTCGTTTCGATGGCCGACATGCATCTGGGCGCCCTGGAGCTGTCGCTGACCGCTGAGAACTGGTCGGGACCCCTCACGATCCGTTCGGCGATCGACGGACGCGTGGTCAACGCAGGTGCAAAATTGTATCATCGTTTCAACGGCAAGCATCTGGAGCCGCTGGCAAACGAGGTCGTTGGAGACGACGGCGCCTGCCTGGTGGTGCGCACGTCCCAATCGCATGTCGATGTCGCCCAGGTGGCGCGCACGCAATTCTTCGTCGACGGCCGTCTTGTTGAGTTGCAACGCCAGGCCATCAAGGAACCCGGCTATGTCGGCCAGGATATGACAATCGACATCAAGCGAGGTCAGATGCTGGTGATCGAGAAGCTTGTCTCATTCTACACCTCACGCGACCAGGCGATCTCAGAGTGTGGGTTGGAGGCGCGCAAGGCCATGGTGCGCGCCGGCCGCTTCAACGAGGTGAAGGCCGATCATGTGCTGGCCTGGGACCAGTTGTGGCAGCGCTTCGATGTGCGTATCGAGCCCGCCGATCCCGGATTCAAGCTGAACGTTCCTATGTTGCTTCGCCTCAACATGTTTCACTTGCTGCAAACCGTTTCGCTCCACTCCATTGGCCTCGATATCGGCGTACCCCCGCGTGGCTGGACCGGGGAAGCGTATCAAGGCCATATTTTTTGGGACGAACTGTTTATCTTCCCGTTCTTCAATTTCCGTGTACCCGAGATCACCCGTGCCCTTCTGACATATCGCTACCGGCGTCTCGGCGAAGCCCGCGTTGCCGCTCGGATCGCCGGGTACAACGGCGCAATGTTTCCCTGGCAGAGTGGAAGCGACGGCCAGGAGGAGACGGATACGCTCAACCTAAACCCTCGTTCGCAGCGTTGGGTTCCCGATAACTCCTATCTTGAGCGTCATGTGGGAAGTGCCATCGCGTACAACGTATGGCAATACTTCCAGGTCACCCACGATATCGAATTTCTGCAGTTCTACGGTGCGGAACTGATTCTCGAAATCGCGCTTTTTTGGTCGAGCATCGCGACCTTCAATAGTGAACGGGAGCGTTACGAAATTCATCGCGTGATGGGCCCTGACGAGTTCCATGATGGTTATCCGGATGCGGCAACGCCCGGCCTCAACAACAACGCCTACACGAATGTAATGGCTGTGTGGGTGCTTTGCCGGGCGATGGAGGTGCTCGACCGGCTCTCCGGCATGCGTCGGACCGAGCTCACGACACGACTTGGCATATCGGCTAAAGAGATGGCGCGATGGAATGACATTAGTCGAAGGATGTATGTGCCGTTTGACGACGAGGGCATCATCATCCAGTTCGAGGGCTACGACGCGCTGCGCGAGTTGGACTGGCCGGCATACCGCAGCCGATACGGCGATATTCAGCGCCTCGATCTCATTCTGGAGTCGGAGAATGACAGCCCCAACCGGTACAAGCTGTCGAAGCAGGCTGATGTCGTCATGTTGTTCTATCTGTTTTCGGCGGAGGAGCTTGGAGAGCTGTTCACGCGTCTGGGGTATCCGCTCGGCCGCGATACGATCCCGAAGACCATCAACTATTATGCTGCGCGCACATCTCACGGTTCAACCCTATGCCGTGTGGTTTATTCCTGGGTTCTGGCGCGTTCCGACCGGCCACGCGCGATGACTTTCTTCGCCGAGGCATTGCCAAGCGACGTGTCTGACAGCCAGCATGGAACCGCTGCGGAAGGGGTGCACCTCGGAGCCATGGCAGGGACCGTCGACCAGGTCCTTCGCGTTTCAACCGGGATCGAGGCGAAAGGAGATGTTTTACGGCTCAATCCAGAACTGGCGCCTGAAATGGGGTCCCTGGACTTCCGCATCCGTTATCGAGGGCATTCGATCGAATTGCATCTCACGCGCGAAGCCCTCACGGTCCGTGGAGAAGATCTCGATGCGGCGCCGATTTCATTATCCGTGGCAGGCGAAACCTTTGAGTTCCTGAGCGGCACCACACGGGTCTTCCAATTAGATGACGAGGGAGCGAAACACGTTCCTCCCGGTGGCGTAATGGCGTGAACGCACCGCGTCGTTGCGCCGCCGATATCGCCCGCAATCGGCCTCACGACGTCGGCTTCCAGAGCTGTTGGATCTGTTCCAGAGACTGTCCTTTTGTCTCCGGCACACGGTAGAAGATCCATATCCAGGCGACGCCGCAAAACAGCGCGAACAGCCCGAAGGTCCATGAAATTCCCATCGCCTCGATCAGCGACAGGAAAGACTGACTGACCAAGAACGCCGCGCCCCAGTTGACCGCCGTGGCGACCGCGACGGCGCGGCCGCGGATATGCCCTGGGAAAATTTCGTTGATCACGGTCCAGGTGACCGGCCCCATCGAAAAGGCGAAGCAGATGATGAAAGCGACCAGTGCGAACAGGGTGACAATCCCTGCCTCGCTCGGCCCTGTTGAGGCAGCGCCGGCGGCGGCCTTCGCAATGAACTGGAACGCGATCCCGACCACCGCCAAGCTGCCCCCCATTCCGATCAGCCCTGCAAGCAGCAGTTTCCGTCGCCCCAGACGGTCGATGTAAGCAACGGCAATTAGGGTCGCGAGCACGTTGACACCGCCAATCGCCCAGGTTGTCACCGTCGTCTGCGATGATTGCGAGATAAAGCCCGCAGCCTCGAAGATCTGGTCCGCGTAGTAAATGATCGCATTGATGCCGGTGATTTGTTGGAACACGGCGAGCCCGACGCCGATCATCAACGGGCGCCGCCATTCGCGGCGGAAGACGTCACCCCAAGAGGCGCGGCCGGCTTCCTCGCGCAAGGCGGTCTCGATCGCGTCGAGGCGCGGTTTGAAGTCCACGCCGGGCCTGATCTTGCGTATTTGCATCGCCGCATCGGCACGACGGTTCATCTTCATCAACCATCGTGGTGACTCCGGAGCCACGAGCGCGACCACAAACAGCAGCAGCCCCGGCACAGCGGATGCCCCCAACATCAGGCGCCAGGAGTCGCTCTTCGACAGCCAGCCGTCGACTAGATAGGCGAGGAAGATGCCAACAGTGATGGCAAGCTGGTAAGCCGAGACGAAACGGCCACGCAAGGATGTCGGTGCCAGTTCGGCGGCGTAGAGCGGTGCCGCAACGGCTGCCACGCCGACCCCGGCACCAACGATCAACCGGCCAGCGACCAGAATGACCGTCTCCGGGGCCAGGGCTTGCACCAGAGAGCCGAGCGTGAATAGCGCGCCCGCGATCAGCACGGTCCGCTGTCGCCCGATCCGGTCGGCCAGTTCACCGCCCGCGAGCGCGCCGAACAGCGCGCCGAGCGTGACCCAACTCGTTACTATTTCGACGATTAGCGGGCTGAGCGAGAACCTCGCCTTGATGCCGTGTAGCGCGCCGGAAATGACTCCCTGGTCGTACCCGAATAACCCGCCGGAAAAGAGGACGACGATCAGCACCACCATCAGCCATGGCGTAACGCTCTGGCCGGCCGGGCGGTCAGCGGCTAACGGCGGGTCAGTGGGAGACCCGCGTGCATGTCCTTGGGGGATTTTCTCCGCCGCACCAGGTGAAACCGGATGATCCATCGCCGCCATCCAATATGTGTAGCATGTGATTCACCCCGGCATCGCCGGTGGCGGCGGCGATGATGGAAAACACCAACGCCGCAGCCATCTGATTATCATCTATAAAGCGGGTGCGGGAGGGTCGGAAACTACTCACGCTTGGCTGCTAGCCGGCATGCCGTCTATCTTGGCGCGCAAACGACCCTCAACGCCTGCGCGATACTGCGTCCTCAGGGTGTCTCGCACCGGCGGCTCCGGTGCCACTGTTCTTCGGCCCGTCCTTCCGGGCAGCCCTCTTGTCGCCAAAGAACGTAGGCACGCTCGCGTAGACGCTCGTCATGAGCCAGATGCCAGTATTCCTCCGAGCGGTCATGCGGACAGCCGTCTTTCTCCCAAAGAAGATACGCGCGTTCGCGCACAACCTGGTCCAGGCTCTGCTTCGTTTCGGACAGCACGCTTCGATCATCTCCATATGGAGCCAAAGCGCCGCCCCGACTGACATGCATCCTGGTCGTCAGGTTCTTGAGATCCGCATCGGGCACCAACTCTGCGTGAGCAGCAGCCTTCGCCGCTTTGGTTTCGTATTCGGTATCGTTCGAGTTTATATTCGGCGCTCCGACCGTGATCGGATAGGTGTGCAGAACAGCTTTATTGCTATTTAGCACGTCAACCAGGCGCTCTGTCACTTGTAGTATCCTTATCTGTTTATTTACATAAATACATCACTTTTGGTAAAAGCCCCGCGCCCTCGCTGAAATCCATGCAACAAGCAATGCACCGGTGAACATCAATCGGCAGCGAAGTCGTGACATTCACATCGGGGTCATTCATGGAGGTTCCAGAGCAAAATAGATCGTTTTGTATATTTATTTTTCATTGGGGTCATCATGCTCCGGCGCGGCGCGCCAAATCGGGCCACGGTGCCCTGCACCGTCGTCCCGGACCGGCATGACGGGCGCCGAGGCTAGGCTGTGTTCACCATCGGGGCTCACCGGCATGAGTATTTTCCGAGTCTGTTCCCGGCGATCATTCGCCTCTTATGTCAAGTCGATCAGCCCGATGACCGGAACGTCGGCGCCGCCGCTCGCGTCGCTCATGGTGGGCCGCCGCACCGAGTTCGGTGCCTGCTTTGCCGAACGATGGGTCGCCGGTCAGGCAGCCGGCGCAAAAACTTAAACCAGACAGCTAGGATCAGTTGAAATGAACTCGCCCACTGCACTCCAGGAGTCTCCGAAACGCACCGATCATCGTGAGCCTCCGCATAAGAAGGGGTCGCTGGAGGCCGACGAGCTGCGCCGGATGAATGCCTATTGGCGGGCCTCCAACTACCTGTCGGTGGGGCAGATTTATCTGTATGATAATCCGCTGCTGCGCGAGCCCCTGACGCTTGCCCATGTGAAGCCGCTGGTGGTCGGACACTGGGGCACCACGCCGGGCCAGAACTTCATCTATGTGCATTTGAACCGGGTCATCAAGGCATATGACCTGGACATGTTCTATATCGCTGGTCCCGGTCACGGCGGCCCGGCGATCGTCGGGCAGACATACCTCGAAGGCACCTGGAGCGAGGTCTATCCGAACGTCACCCAGGACGAAGCGGGATTGAAAAAGCTGTTTACGCAGTTCTCTTTTCCCGGCGGCATTTCAAGCCACGTGGCGCCAACGACGCCGGGATCGATTCATGAAGGCGGGGAGCTGGGATATTCGCTAAGCCATGCCTTCGGAGCCGCGTTCGACAATCCTGACCTGATCGTCGCCTGCGTCATCGGCGACGGTGAGGCGGAGACCGGCCCACTGGCAACCGCTTGGCAGTCAAACAAATTTCTCAACGCAACCACCGACGGGGCTGTGCTGCCAATCCTGCACCTGAATGGCTACAAGATCAGCAATCCCACTGTCCTGGCCCGGATCGAGCATCAGGAACTGGAGCAATTTTTCCAGGGCTGCGGCTGGACGCCTTACTTCGTGGAAGGTGATGATCCGGACGCAATGCATCGAACTCATGGCCACGACCTTGGACAAGGCCATCAGCGACATACGGCAGATCCAAAAGAACGCCCGGACCCGGAACGACACCGCCCGACCGCGTTGGCCGATGATCGTCCTTCGGTCGCCCAAGGGCTGGACGGGACCCAAAGTCGTCGATGGCTTGCAGGTCGAGGGCACGTTTCGCGCGCATCAGGTGCCGCTGCTCGTGGACCCCGACCATCCGGAACATGTCGCGCAGCTTGAGGCCTGGATGAAAAGCTACAAGGCCGAGGAACTGTTCGATGACAGCGGCCGCCTGATTCCGGAACTGGCCGATCTGGCCCCGAAGGGCGAGCGGCGGATGGGCGCCAATCCACACGCCAACGGCGGGCTTCTGCTGCATGATCTACGGATGCCTGATTTTCATCAGCACGCGGTGACCGTAACTTCGCCGGGCGCCGTGGCCGCACAGGATACGATGGTGCTAGGTAAGTTCCTTCGTGACGTGGTCAAGCTAAATGAAACGGAACGAAATTTTCGAATATTCGGTCCCGACGAGACGCTGTCCAATATCTTAGGGGCCGTCTTCGAGGTGACTAACCGTCAGTGGGATGCGCGCGAGGTTCCGAACGACGAATTCCTCGCGCGCTCTGGGCTCGTGCTGGATTCGATGCTCAGCGAGCATCAGTGCGAGGGCTGGCTGGAAGGATATCTGCTGACTGGACGCCACGGGCTGTTCAACAGCTATGAGGCCTTCATCCGCATCGTTGACTCAATGTTCAGTCAACACGCGAAATGGCTGAAGGTAACACGCGAGCTAGCGTGGCGCCGGCCGATTTCCTCGCTGAACTACCTGTTGGCGTCGCATGTCTGGCAACAGGATCACAATGGATTCACCCACCAGGATCCCGGCTTCCTTGACCACGTGATCAACAAAAAGGCCGACATCGTACGGGTTTATCTGCCGCCCGATGCCAATTGTCTGTTATCGGTCTTCGACCACTGCCTGCGCAGCCGGAATTGCGTCAACGTGGTCGTGGCCGGCAAGCACGCGTTGCCGCAATGGCTGAGCATGGATGCCGCGGTTGTCCACTGCACGGAAGGAATTGGCATCTGGCAATGGGCCAGCAACGATCAGGACAGCGAGCCGGACGTGGTGATGGCGTGCTGCGGCGACACGCCGACGCTGGAGATACTGGCGGCGGTTGCCATCCTGCGCGAGCATCTGCCAGAGTTGAAAATTCGCGTGGTCAACGTCGTCGATCTGATGCGGCTGCAATCCGCCAGCGAACACCCGCACGGCCTGAGCGACCAGGATTACGACTCACTTTTCACCAAAGACAAGCACATCATCTTTGGGTTCCATGGATATCCGTGGCTGGTGCACCGGCTGACCTATCGCCGGACTAACCGCAACCTTCATGTCCGGGGCTACAAGGAAGAGGGCACCATCACGACGGCCTTCGATATGCGGGTGCAGAACGACCTGGACCGCTTCCATCTTGTGCAGGACGTCGTGGATCGCGTGCCGGGCTTGGGTGGCAAGGGCGACTACCTGAAGCAGATGGTTCGCGACAAGCTGATCGAGCATAAGCTCTACATCGACAAGCACGGGCAGGACCTGCCGGAGATCCGGAACTGGAAGTGGGGTGCTCCGGCGTGACCGATCTTCGCAGCATCGCGAGGACATTAGTCGCCGACGGCAAGGGTTTGCTGGCGATGGACGAGAGTAACGGAACGTGCAACAAACGATTTGCAGCGGCGGGCATTCCTCAAACCGAGGAGGCCCGCCGCGCCTATCGGGAGCTGATCGTCACCGCACCTGGTCTTGGGGAGTCGATCAGCGGTACGATCCTGTATGATGAAACGATCCGTCAGAAGCGAAAAGACGGCACGCCGTTCATCAAGGTTCTTGTCGAAGCCGGCATCATTCCCGGCATCAAGGTCGACATCGGTGCCAAGGACCTGGCAGGGCATCCCGGAGAGAAGATCACGGAAGGGCTCGATGGATTACGGCAGCGTCTCAATGAGTACTTTCAAATGGGAGCCCGCTTCGCCAAATGGCGCGCGGTGATTGCCATCGGCCGCGACATTCCCAGCCGAGGGTGCATCGAGGCCAACGCGCAGACTTTGGCCCGCTATGCCGCGCTGTGCCAGGAAGCCGGGATGGTTCCCATCGTCGAACCGGAAGTCCTCATGGATGGCGAACATACCCTGGAGCAATGCCGCGCCACGACCGAGGACGTATTACATAACGTCTTCGCCCAGCTTTACACACAACGGGTGATACTGGAGGGGATGATCCTGAAGCCCAACATGGTGCTAGCAGGAAAGGCCTGTTCCAGGCAGGAAACTGTAGCCGAAGTGGCGGAGACTACAGTGCAATGTCTTCTGCGCGTGGTGCCAGCTTCCGTCCCGGGGATCGCCTTTCTGTCGGGTGGCCAATCCGGTGAGTTGGCGTCAGCACGCCTGAATGCCATGAACTTGCTGGCAAGATCGCCAAAATCTCGGCTGCCGTGGGCACTCACTTTCTCGTTTGCCCGTGCTATCCAACACCCTGCTTTGGATATTTGGCACGGCCGGGATGCAAACGTCCCAGCGGCGCAGCAAGCTTTATTGCATCGTGCCAGATGCAACCGGGCGGCACTGCGTGGCGAGTATTCTGCTGCGATGGAACAGATATGACTCTTCGGCTTTATGTCATCCGGCACGGTGAAACCGAGTGGTCGTTGTCCGGTCAGCACACGGGTCGGACAGACCTTCCCTTAACCGCCCACGGTGAGGACGAAGCACGCAAGCTCATACCATGGCTCACCCCTATCCGGTTTGCTCGCGTCCTCACGAGTCCGCTGCAACGGGCTCGGCGGACCTGCGAGTTGGCTGGACTAGGGGCGACGGCGGAGGTCGAACCGGACCTGGAGGAGTGGAACTACGGCGTCTATGAAGGCCGGCTCTCCCCGGACATCCGAAAGGAACGGCCGGGCTGGAATGTCTTTCGCGACGGTTGTCCCAATGGCGAAAGACCCGGGCAAGTGTCCGAACGCGCCGATCGGCTGATTGCCAGGCTTTGCGCACTAGATGGAAACGTCGCGCTATTCTCGCACGGTCAGTTCTCACGTGCGCTGGCAGCGCAATGGATCGAACTATCCGTTGTTGAATCGCAGCATTTTTCACTGGGCACGGCGTCGCTCAGCATTCTCGGTTTCGATCCTGCCCACCCCGAAGTGCGGGTGATTGAGCTGTGGAACGCCGTTCCGGGTTTGCTGATGAGCGGCCCGTAGAAGGAGGGCTCGCCCGGTCGCGATGCCTCAGCGCAGCAGACGACGAGCGACCCATCCAATACCACCTACCAGCGCCAACACGCCAAAAGCGGCGATCAAGCTGCCACCCGTCAGCAGTAGCGTCAGGAGGAATCCCACGACGGCGGCACCAACCATGTATTTACTTTCGATAGGATGCAATTGGCCTTCGGGCTGATCTTTCATTTAAAAATCCAAATGGAGCTTTGCGAAGTGCCGCAAGGAAGGCCGCGGGCAGCGATCTCCTGTATCCTTGAGATCTATGTTTTCACTGAGTAAGTTGTTCGCGGATCGAAAGCAATTCCTTGTGGCGCTCAGGGGTGGTTTTCGGATAGTGCATGTCTAATCCTTCGAGAGTATCGAGGATAATTTGAGAGACAATCAACCGAGCGTCATCCTTGTCGTCGGCGGGAACGACATACCAGGGAACATCGGTGGTACTTGTCGCGCTGACGCATTCCTCATACGCCGTCATATAGTGCTTCCAGAACTTCCGCTCTTCGATGTCCGCCATGCTGAACTTCCAGTTCTTTTCCGGCTCGTCGATGCGGTCGAGGAAGCGCTTGCGCTGCTCGTCCTTCGACAGATGCAGGTAGAACTTGACGATGCGGGTGCCGTTGCGATGGAGGTGCGCCTCCAGGTCGAGGATCGATCGATAACGATCTTGCCAAACCGCGGTTTCGAACAGCAGGGCATCCGGAAGACCTTCGTTGCGGAGAATCTCCGGATGCACGCGTGCGATCAGCACCTCTTCGTAGTAGGATCGGTTAAAAATGCCGATCCGTCCCCGTTCCGGAAGATCACGCGTGGTACGCCACAGAAAATCATGCAGCAACTCGGTGGCGCTGGGATGCTTGAAGCTGAACACCTGGCATCCTTGCGGATTGACCCCAGACATCACATGCCTGATGGCGCCATCCTTTCCAGCTGCATCCATCGCCTGAAAGACCAGCAGGACGGCGTAACGGTTGGATGCATAATGAAGCCGTTGCAGTTCGCTTAGCTTTTCGACGTGTTCTTCCAACAGTTCCTTGTAGTGCTTCTTGGAATTGCACACGGGGTCGATCTTTGTCGGCCACTTCCCGAGATCCACCTTGTCTCCCTCCCGCGCACGGAAGTCCTCTGAGTTGATTTTCATTCGGCTGCCTTGACTTCAGATTCAGGGTTTGGATCGACTTTGGGTGCGGGCGCTTTCGCAGCCTCAATGTGCGCCTTCGTGCGGACAATACCCTCCGCGAGGATTTGCCCGGCATCCTCCGGATGTTTGAGCGCGCCAGCCACCAGGAGTTCTCCGAGCGTCGTGTTCATCAGTGTCGTGACGGTGGTATCGACATCAGACGTGGGTTCGGCCGCAGGCTGAGGCTTGGCTTTGGCTTCAGGTTCCGGCGCGGGCTTGGCTTCAGATGGAGGCTCGATTTTGGCCTCCGGCTGAGGTTCGGCTTTGGCCGGCACCTTCGACACGGGATCGGCTTTCGCGTCAGCGTTGGACTCGGGCTTGGGAGGCATCGGTGCGGCTTTCATGTCGGAACGCGGTTGGATCTTTGACTGAAGGGCAGGCGCGGCTTTGGTCGCATCAAGCACGCGATACGCGAGTAGCTTCACTGGATCTGTCAGCAGGAACCATGCAAGGGCATAGGCCCAGACCATCGCGGCCCAACCCCACCAGAGAGGGGTCACCAGGAACCCAAACAGGCAGATCAGCGTTGCGATCGTCTGTGTTCCAACGACCGCTACCAGAAGAATTGTCGCCGGGCGCGTCGACCACCACGGGCCGCGTGTGCGGGTTTGGAAGATGGTTAGATGTCCGGCGACCGACAGCAGAAGATACATCATCGTCTGGATCTGCGGACGGTCGATGTGAAGGACGCGGTCACCAAGGTAAAACAGCCCGAACGCGGCTATCGGGCCGACGAGACCCAGCACCGTTGCGATCCCCAGAACCAAGCGCATGTTCCATGCTTCGGGCTGGTTCCGGTAGATGACATTGTCGTAGGCGATGGACAAAATCGCGCCGTCGTTCAGTAACGCCAGCATCACGATCATGATCGCGGTCAGGGGGTAAAAATTGAAGACGACAATCGCCAGCGTCATGAACAGCAGTACGCGCAGCGTTTCGGCGATGCGGTACATCGCGTAGCTGTTCATCCGCTGGAAGATCTTCCGGCTTTCCTTGATCGCATCGATGATCACCGATAGCCCCGGTGCCACCAGCACGATAGAGGCCGCCGCTCGCGCCGCGTCCGTCGCGCCGGAAACAGCGAAGCCGCAGTCGGCCTTCTTCAGTGCGGGGGCGTCATTAACACCGTCCCCGGTCATGCCGACGATGTGGCCGTGCTTTTGCAACACGTCGACGATGTGGAATTTGTGCTCCGGGAATACCTGGGCGAAACCGTCAGCGTCCTCGATGGACTTGGTCATCGCCGGGGTCTCTTCGGTC
Organism: uncultured Alphaproteobacteria bacterium; assembly: GCA_963778125.1. GTDB lineage: Bacteria > Pseudomonadota > Alphaproteobacteria > Acetobacterales > Acetobacteraceae > Rhodopila. The sequence goes on from CAVZTH010000011.1 coordinate 34,891, forward strand.
TTGGCGTCACCGAGGGTGGCACCGTCGAGGATGTTCGTACCCATTGCCAACGTCTTGGCGGTCTCCCGCGCAATCGCCAGGGCATCGCCGGTCACCATCTTGATCTTCACGCCCATCTGGGCCGCGGTCGCAACGGTGGCTTTGGCATCTTCACGCGGCGGATCGAACAGCGGCAACACGCCGAGAAGCTGCCATTGCCCGTCGCCATCCGCTCGGGCGACGCCGAGCGCGCGGAAGCCCCGGGCAGCAAAATCATTGACCGCCTTGTCAACGTTATCCTTCACCGCCGCGGCGTTGGCGGATAGTTTCAGGATGACTTGAGGTGCGCCCTTCGTCACTTTGAAGGTTTTTCCGTCCGCCCCCTTTACGGTGGCCTCGGTACGCTTATGCACCGGGTCGAACGGCATGAAATGCGTGACGTTGAAAGGCTTCAGCGCCTGCTTGTCCTTCAGACCGCCCAGGACAGCAAGATCGATGGTATCGTCGTTCTCGGCCCGCGACGCCAGTGCACCGGCGAGGATGATCTGGTCGGCGGTGATCTTGTCCAGACAGAACGGATCGCCCAGCGTCAGCTTGTTCTGCGTCAGGGTGCCGGTCTTGTCGGCACACAGCACGTCCACACCGGCGAGTTCCTCGATGGCGACCAGCTTGCTGACGATCGCCTGCTTCTTCGCGAGCAGGCGGGCGCCGACTGCCATCGTCACTGACAGAACCGTGGGCATCGCCACAGGGATCGCGGCCACGGTCAGCACAAGGGCAAACTGCAACGTCGTGAGGATCGGATTGCCGCGATAGATCCCGATAGCGATGATCACCGACACCAGGGCCACCGCCAGCATGATCAGATAGTTGCCGATTCGCAGCACGGCTTTCTGAAAATGGCTGACGGTAACAGCGGTCTCCACCAGTTCCGCGGTCTTGCCGAAATAGGTTTTACCTCCCGTCGCGTAGACCAGCGCACCGATCTCGCCACGACGAACGATCGAACCGGAGAAGACAGCGTCGCCGGATTTGCGCGAGGCGGGCAATGATTCACCGGTCAGCGCCGACTGGTCCAAGGACATCTCGTCACCGTCCAGCAGACGCGCGTCCGCCGGCACGATGTCGCCCAGGCGCAAGCGGATGACGTCACCCGGCACCAGTTCGCGCGCCGGCGGCGTGATCCACTTTCCGTCACGTTTCACGCGGGCCTTGATCGCCAGCCTGGCCTTCAGGGCCTCGATGGCATCGCCCGCCTGGCGTTCCTCGAAGAATCCGACCGCGGCATTTGAAACAAGCAGGATCAGGATGATGAAAAAGTCAGGCCAATGCCGGACCACGCCCGACAGGACGACCGCCACTTCGATCATCCACGGAATGGGTCCCCAAAAATAGGAGAGTATCTTGAGGAGAACATTCTGTTTCTTCTCCTCGATCTCGTTCGGCCCATATTGGGTCAGCCGTTTCGCCGCTTCGGCCTGACTAAGGCCGTCCGGCGACGATCCCAGTTTCTTCTCCACCTCTGCCATCGGCAGGGTTTTCAGGTCATCCTTCGTCTCAGGCGCGGATAACGACGGTTTGTGCGGCTTTTTGGATGGCACAGCGACGGCGGAAGATGATGCACCAATTTCGTCAAAAGCAGCACGAGCAGGACAACCACGGCACCGGCCACCATGCCGGTCAGCATAACGGCCGAGTGCTGGAGCACGACGTCCGAGAAGCCCGTAGCGGTCTGCTGAAGTGCAGCAAAGAGTCGGGCCGCCGCAGCGGCCAGTTCCAGGAGTCCAGCGCCGACGGCGTCGAAGGCGCCGTGAACTGAGATCGCTAGCGAACCAAGAACGCCGTCGGTCGCGAGTGCCATCAAAGAAGTCTCCATTTCGGTGAAAGGGCAGCGCCTCACCGCGAGGGTGTTGGGGATGCGGTCTGGCCCGTCGTGCCCTGGTGCCACTGGCTCACCCACCAAGCGACACCACCGAGCGCGATGATCACGCACGTGCCAGCGGTCAACATCAGGGGTGATTGGTCGAGCCAACCCAAGCTGGGAACTGACAGAAACAGGACACCGCCGACTGCACAGATCTGCCAAACCCGAGCCTGCACGCCGGCGACGAACGTGCCGAGCGCCAGCAGGGTCATCATGCCGAGCGAGGTGGCGTTGGCATTCATCACCCCTTGGACGCCGCTGTTGTAGAGCAGATAGATGGCGAGCAGGAGCGCACACCAATCCAGCGTAACCCTGAAGACGAACCCCAAGACGTTCCTTCCGGGTGACGAAATGGTTCCGTCCCTCGGCAATCGAGATGATGCCGAAGACCGGCGTCAGAATGACCCAGTAGATTACCGGCAGCCGCAAGACGACGCCCACCAGCGCCAGCAACAGCATCGCGATGTAGGGTATATCGTGCAGGAGCCAGCTTAACGCGACGGGTCGGCGGGTTATGGGAAGGGCCGCCTGCGCGGCGGGCTCCGTGCCGTGCCCAACACCCTCCCCGGCCGCGGCGGCGGGGCTTCCCTGAGGTCCCGCGCATTATGGGATACTTGCGATCAACGATATCCATGAAAAGACCCTCCGCCGAAGCCGTGGCGACGGCAATAAACGGGGCGGGCGCGATAGTAGGCAGCCCCGCCGAACGGGAGGAGGACGATCAACGCGATCAGAAGGAAGCTCATCGGACCCTCAAAAGGACGGCATGCGTAATGACGCGGTTCATCTCGTCCAGAGGCGCACTGTAGCTAGCGCTTCGGCGCGTCGGTCATCGCGTCTGTCTTTTCGCCGGTACCCGATTGGCGCATGCGCCTCTTCAAGCGCCTCGCGTGCCTCGTCTCTGGCGCTCCCGATGGCGTTCTGCGCTTTGCCGGCCCCCTGCTCGGCAACCCCCGCGGCCGCGAGTTCCAGATCACCAGTTAATCTTCCCAGCCTTTCCTTCAAAGCGCCTTTAAGCTGGTGGCCGATGCCTGCGATGCGATCGGTGTCGACGCCGATGTCGATCAACGGATTCGCGGCGCTAGCGGCATTCTGTGTTTCGCCGACTTCCCGCTCGGCGGCGCCATCGGCTGCAAGCTTCGCATCGCCAATGATTTTGCCCAGACCTTCTTTCAGTGTCCCTTTGAGTTGGTGGCCAATCCCCTCAATTTTATTCTTGTCCATGATACCGTTCTTTCACTTTGCTTTTCAGAATATCGTCTCAACCTCGCCGCACATCGATTCGGCTGTCATACCAGATACGGTGCGCGGCCGGGCCGAAAGAGCGGCCGGAAAACCGGCGCTAGTTCGTAAGGTGCGTCTTCCAGTAGGCATCGACTTCCTGGCTGTGCTTGTCGAATTGCGCAGGTGTCAGCGTCTCATTATAGGCGACCTCTGGGGCCGCATCCATGGTTGCCTTGTTTGCGTCGAGCACAAGAAGGCTCACGTCCTGCGTCGTCTTGAAGTCATCCCACGGGACCGGAATATATTTCTTGTCGAACCCGAAAAGGCCGCCCCGGGCGACCACCAAGTAGGCGATCTTGCCTGTCTTCGGGCTCATCACGAGGTCCTGGATACTGCCGAGGGCTTCGTCCTTGGTGCTGCGTACCGCGGTATCAAGCAATTGGTCTGACCGGAATGAGCCATGCTCGGCGGTAACCGGCTGTGCGGCGGCGATCTGCTTCTGCTGCCAGCCCGGGTCGTCGATCGGTCGTATGCCCCGGCGCTTCATGTCGGCTACGTAGAGTTTGTAGATCCCACGGGTCGAATCCAATACGCTCTCGCATTCCTGCTGCTGGCCGTTTTCGGCGAGGATGTTGGCGGACGCCATGAGGATCCGGATCTCATACCCCGGCCTCGCGTTTCGGTAGCCGGGTGCGTCCGCGGTGGCATAGCCGTAGCCATCTCCGTAGCCGCCCGCTCCGTAGCCGAGTCCTCCCATCGGATAGCCGTATCCGTATGCGGACCCACCCGCCCAATATCCGTCCTTTCCCATTTGCCCGTTGAAGGCGTGCACATCGCTCCGGCACGTTCCCGCGGGGTCGGAAGCAGAGAGCGCCTTCGTATCGGATGGCGGATCGTCAGTCGGGGCGGGAGCCGCCAGCAGCGGGACGGCCACGCCTAGGCAGAAGCATGCCGCGGTGGTGCCGAGCAGGATCGAACGTTTCATCTGTCATTTGTCCTTATATAACTTTGAACTGAAAGCAATCTATTACGTCCCCAGCGAGTTTCAGTGAGCCAATGGTGACTCCTGAACAGCGGAAGCGTGAATGAGACCATTGGCGGCAGGCGCCTTTCCGGCTTTGTCAAGAAGCTCGAGGAACGGCTTGATGATATCGATCGGCATCGGAAAGATGATGGTCGAATTCTGTTCGGCACCGATTTCTGCTAGCGTTTGCAGGTAGCGCAACTGCATGGCGGCCGGAATGCTCGAAAGGATCTTGGCGGCGTTGACCAGGGTCTGTGAGGCCTGGAACTCGGCTTCGGCATGGATGATCTTGGCGCGCCGGTCGCGTTCGGCTTCCGCCTGTTTGGCGATGGCTTTCACCATGTTGTCCGTGAGTTCGACGGTTCTGATCTCGACGTTGCTGACTTTGATACCCCAGGTTTCGGTCTGGGAATCCAGGATGCTCTGGACGTCGGCACTGAGCTTCTTTCGTTCGGAAAGCATCTCGTCCAGCTCATGCTGTCCCAGCACCGCGCGCAATGTCGTCTGCGCCAGCATGTTCGTGGCAGGAAGATAGTTCTGCACCTGGATGATGGCCCGTTCGGGATTGACGACGTTGAAGTAAAGCACCGCGTCAACTTTCATGGAGACGTTGTCATGCGAGATCACGTCCTGGGTCGGTATCTCGATGACCTGAATGCGTAGATCCACGCGCACCATTTCCTGGATGAAGGGAAGCAAAAGAACCAAGCCTGGCCCTTTGACCTTTTGGAAGCGCCCGAGCGTAAAGACCACGGCACGCTCATATTCGCGCAAGATTTTTACGGTCGCCGTGACCAAGATGAAGGCCGCAATCAGGACGATCGGGATGAGAATGTATAGAGTTGAGAAGTACATGGCCTTCCGACTTTCAAAAAGAGAACGATCTTCCCCTCGCAGCGGAGGAGGTGAAGCTGCCACTGGTTCGATCCGTCCGGGCGTCGGCGGCCCTTTCGGCAGTCGGCGTCAACCTGAATGAACCGTATAGTATTGTTAACGACTTCCAATACCGAACATGAGTCTCCTGGCGACATAATGGTAGCCTCGGAATCTACCTAGTGGGCACCGACCGGTCCACTGGATGGTGGAATGGGGAGACTAACGTCCCAGCGGGGCCGTCGGCATGACGACCGGCTTGGCCGCGATGGTTAGATCCGGGCCCGACTGGCTATGGGCGGTCGGCGGTGTCGCGGTCGATGCGTGATCCGGAATCATGTTGACCACGACAACAACGACCAGAGATAGGCAAAGCAGTGCTATCGGCACCCACTCTTGCGCCGTTGGTGTCCTTCCCCCGCCACTGATGCCTTGTCTTACGTCTCGGCTTTGCACGGGCAAAAGCTGGATCAGCGATGAGGCGGTTGCAAACGTTTCGGCAAGAGCCTGTGAGCTCAGCGGCATTTTGCCAATGCTCTGGGCCAGGCAATCGATCGCCGCTGTCTTCGGCATTTTTGCCCATCGCGCTGCCTCTGCCCACGGATCCTGCCCAAGTCGTGCCAGGACCGAGATGATCGTGAGCGCCGAGCCGTTCAATTCCGTGCCGACATCAGCAAAGAGGAACGCATTCAGATCTGAATTTTTCAACGCGAAGGCGTCAGTGGATGTCACGTGTATCTCCTGTCGTTCGGTTGGGTCCAGAAGTCAGGACACGCAGCCAGTCGCGGAAGATGGCGCCACGTTGGGAGCGCCCAAGAAAGAACGCACCTGCGCTTACCGGCGTCAGGACTAATCCGCTCTGATGTCCACGCGGTTCGGTGTCGTTCCTCATAATCTATGACCAGCCATACCCTGGCCAACCGTAATGAATATGAAGCCGCTTTTCGTAGGCTTGATCGACGATGGACAAAGGATCCCATGGCGGACTTGCCTTCACCTGGGCGCGAGAAATGTTGAGTTGAAACTGGCTGTCCGACCAACTGATCTTGGTCACTGCATCGGGCGACAGCAGCACATGTTGCCCCGGCCACCAGTTTCTGCTGTCGACAATGAGGTAGCGAATGTCCCAGACCGCGTCGTCAAGCAAGAGATCCTCGACGTGGCCGATCGCGCCGTCGTTGGCGTGACAGTGATAGCCCATGACTGCGACCATGCTGCGCAAATGCTGATCTTGGTCCGCCAGGTGGGTTTCGAAACTCGTTGCCGTATGTAGCGCCGCGTCCAAATTGCCTGTTGGTGCCGAAGGCGATGCAATCGTGCCGCGCTCAAACCGGCTGCCTCCCCAGAGCGGATCCCATCCATAGTAGTCAAACAGGCTATTTTGCATCTGTCTTGACACCGGCTGATCCATCAGGATCGCGGGGCTGTTCTTGACCTGTGTCTTTGTCAACGACACGGAAACAATCTGCTGTTCGTAGTCGGTTTTGGCGATAGCGGAGGGATGCACCAAGACCTTGCGCCCAGTCAGCCATGACGCGGTATCAACCACCAGCCATCGCACCTTCCAGGTCGTGTCATCGAACAGGAGATCACCGACGGTTCCAATCTCGCCGTCACTCGCCTTGATTGCGTAGCCCTTGAGGGCGGATCCGACCCGTAGCATTGGTAAGTTCCTTATCTGCATCAATCTGAATGCCTTCCGCCTCCCTCGGCGGGTGTGGCATCACGTTGTAGCGGCGGCGCTCCGCGATATGGCAGCGTCGATCCAAACGTCGCGGCGGCATTCCGTGCGGCGCACTCGCCTACGCACCAAGCCTTGTCGTCATGCTCAATTGGAGGGCCAACGGGCGTTCATCTTCCGCCTTAACCGGTCCAGGAAGCCGTGCTGGCGGCGCATATAGCGGCACCCAAATGCGCTCCCTGCGTCTACATGTGCCCGCGGGCTGGCGCGCACCAGATTCGGAAACTACTCAAGCTGCCGAAGCAGCATTCCTGGCATCACGCCAATCCACGCGGTTCAACCCGGCGACCATCGGTCAACAGGTTTAGTGTCAGAGCAATGAACCACACTTTCGATTGCCCGAGCCAAGTCTTCTTCGCGAAACGGCTTTAGCAGCACCATTGTCGCCGCCCGGCTGGGCTGCAAGGGCGATCCGCTAAGGAATACACATGGAACCGGCCTGGTCCGCGAAATCCGATCGACTGCCGACATACCGGTTCCCTCACGCAGATGCTGGTCAACGATCATCAGACCGGGTTTGTGCCGAGCCGCTTCGCCACCGCCTCCTCTTCAGTAGCGGCGACCGCACACACAGCGTAGCCCAGATCCTTAAGCATTTCCGCCAGGAGCCGGCTGATCATCCGATCGTCCTCAACAATCAAAATGCTGGTTGCGGCCATAATCGGGCCCTGCGTGTCAACCACGCTCGAATCCCGGGCCAGTTTCGCCCTAACATCTTGCGGCAATTGCGTATCTTGCGACATCGCGTCCTCTAGAAGTCTTATGGAATCCGTTGCATTGCGTTATAGAGAATGGAGGACGGGCCTGCGTAGCCTCGGAAACTACTCATGAACATGTCTGGCGGTGTCGACAAGACGCATCCGGTGATGGATCCGAAGGGCTCCAGAGCCCGTCGACGACCGCAGCCGGCGAGTTCGTCACGATGGCGGAAGTTTGCTAACCTTGAGCTTCTATTCGCACGGTGCGATCCCCACTTGGACAAATGAACCATGTCGAAAACCCGATCATCGCGCGTAAAGGCCCTGTCCTCGGGCTCGAAGCTTCGGCCTCCTGCAAGGAGCCCTCCTGAAGGCGTTCAGGAATTCACCGTCGTGGCGATCGGTGCATCGGCCGGCGGCCTCGAAGCTTGCACGAGCCTACTCGCAGCGCTGGTTGACGGCCACGGCTTGGCGTTCATTCTCGTCCAGCACCTTGATCCAACCCACGAAAGCATGATGGTGGAGCTGCTGGCCGCTCATACGTCGATGACGGTACGGCAGGCTGTCCAGGGTATGTTGATCGAGCCCGACCACCTCTACATCATTCCGCCTGGGACCTACCTGTCGGTCGAAAATGGGGCTCTGCACGTCTCGCGGCCGCACGCGCCGCATGGCGCGCGCCTGCCGTTCGATTTCCTGCTGCTGTCGTTGGCGAAAGAGTTCGCGAGGCCGGGCCGTCTGCGTCGTGTTGTCGGGATCCGGTGGCGACGGGAGTGTCGAACTCAAGCAGATCAAGGCACGCGGCGGACTGGTCATCGCCCAGGATCCTGCCGAAGCTGGCTATAGCGGCATGCCGAAGAGTGCAATCGAGACGGGTGCGGTCGACCTCGTGCTCCCGCTGGCCGGTATTGCGGACGCACTCGTCACGCACGATCGGCGGACAGCCGGAGTCTCCCGTCCTGGTAATCCGGTCCCCGAGCCCGCTGCAAAGAGCGGACCGGGTGAGGTTATTGAGCTTCTTCGCGCGAAGACCAATCATGACTTCAGGCTCTATAAGCAAGGAACCCTGCAACGCCGGATAGCACGACGGATGGGGATCGCGGGCATCGAGTTAGGCGAGATGGGACAATATTTGGCGCTGCTTCGAACCAACGTTCAAGAACTGGATCTTCTTGCCAAGGACCTGCTCATTAACGTCACGAGCTTCTTTCGCGATCCGAAAGTCTTTGAGTTCCTGGCTAAAGCCGTTGTTCCCGACCTGATCCGAGGCAAAATCGCGGATCAGTCGCTCCGCGTCTGGATTGCCGGATGTAGCACAGGCGAGGAAACCTATTCCCTGGCCATGGTCTTCCAGGAGACGATTACGGCGGAAAATGCCAGCGTCAAGCTGCAAATCTTTGCCTCCGATGCCGATCCCGATGCGATTTCGATCGCCCGCGAGGGGTTTTATCCCGCGACGATCGAGGCAGACGTCAGTCCGGAGCGGCTCGCCCGCTTTTTCTCCAAGAGTGAGCACGGCTACAAAGTCAATCCCGAGCTGCGGGGCGCGGTCGTCTTCACCGTTCAGGATGTACTTGCGGACCCGCCTTTTTCCCGCATGGATATGATTTCATGCCGTAATCTCCTGATCTATCTGCTGCCAGAAGCTCAGGTCCGGGCGCTTTCCCTGTTTCATTTTGCTCTACTGCGGGATGGCATTCTTCTTCTGGGATCCGCGGAAACGGTCGGCAGTTTCGACAACGTCTTCGAGCCGCTCGTGAAATCGGAACGCGTCTATCGTCACATCGTCAGCAGCCGGCCAGGAGAGATCGGCTTTCCCCTCAATACCGGTGAAGGCACGCGGCCCGCACGCTATTTGGCAGCCAATCGGACGCTGACGCGCCAGACTTCTCGTGCGGAGCTGTTCCGGCGGACGGTGCTCGAGAAACATGGACCCGCCGCTGTGCTCATTAACGGCAAGCACGAATGTCTCAATTCTCTGGGGCCCACAAAACGCTATCTGCAGGTCCCGTCCGGAGAATTTACCAGCGACCTGCTTGCGATGGTAAAGCCTGAAATCCGTAGCAGGCTTCGGTCTGCCATTCACGAGGCTAGCCAAGGAAGTTTGCCAGTCGTCATCCGCGGTGTTCAGGCGAATCCTGACGAGAACGGACAGCCGTTCAGTATATCCATCGAACCGATCGAGAACGACAACGAGCAGTTGCTGATGGTCTGTTTCTTAGGTGATCCTGAGCCCCGCCTGAAGGCAAGCTTGTCGGTGCCACCCCAGGAAGTTGCGGCGGTCGCAGAACTCGCGAGCGAGCTGGACATCACCAGAACCGAGCTGCAAGCTGCCCTTCAACGTGCCGAAACGTCCGAGCAGGAGCAGAAGGCGATCCACGAGGAGGCGCTTTCGGTCAATGAAGAGTATCAATCGACTAATGAGGAATTGCTGACCTCCAAGGAAGAGTTGCAGGCACTCAACGAAGAGCTGACGGCTCTCAACAGCCAACTTCAGGAAACGCTCGAGAGGTCGCGCACAACGTCGAACGACCTGCAGAACATCCTCTACAGCACGGACGTCGCGACCCTGTTTCTCGATTCAAACCTTAATATCCGCTTCTTTACGCCGGCGACACGCTCACTGTTCAGCGTGATCACGAGCGATATTGGACGCCCCTTGGCGGACCTCCACTCACTGTCAGCCGACGACACTCTTCTGGTCGACGCCCAGACAGTGCTCGGGGCACTCACACCGGTCGAACGAGAGGTCGAAGCACAGAATGGAGCGTGCTACGTCAGACGAATACTGCCCTACCATACACATGACGATCGCGTTGAGGGCGTCGTTATCACCTTTACCGACATCACCGAACGCAAGCGGACGGCCAAGGCGTTGGAAGCGGCCATGCAGCGGGCGGAGCTAGCCACCGCCGCCAAATCACGCTTTCTTGCCGCCGCAAGCCATGATCTGCGCCAACCGCTCCAGACCCTCAAGCTGATCCAAGGATTATTGGCGAAGAAGGCTCAAGGTGAGGCAACGCAGGAGCTGGTGGGGATGCTCAACCCTACTTTGAGCGCCATGTCGGGTATGCTGAACACGCTTCTGGATATGGATCAGATCGATTCGGGTACAATGAAAGTCGAAATACGTGACTTTCGGATTAACGATCTGCTTGGTCGGCTACGCGACGAATTCACTTATCATGCGGACGCGCGTGGCCTGGGCTTCCATGTGGTTTCCTGCGGGCTTTCCGTGCGCAGCGACCAACGTCTGCTTGAGCGGATCCTCCGTAACCTGCTGTCGAACGCACTAAGATACACGGAGCACGGAAAAATTCTGCTTGGATGTCGTCGGCGCGGCGGGGCTTTGAGTATCGAGGTCTGGGACACCGGCGTCGGGATACCTGATGAGGAGTTGCAGAAAATATTCGATGAATACCACCAGGTCGACAATCCGGCGCGCGAGCGGGCTCTCGGTCTTGGACTTGGCCTCGCCGTTGTTCAACGACTTGGAAGATTGCTTGGTCACCGGATACGCGTTCATTCCCGCGTCGGCAAGGGTTCCGTGTTCTCCATAGAAGTCGCAACACGACCTCCTGAAGCAAGGCCCCTATCAACCACACCTGACGCGCACAAAGTCGGCACGACCCTCACCGCCGTCCGCCGAACGGGCACTATACTGATCATTGACGATGATGCGGCGCTGCGAAGCTGCATTGAGTCTCCTCCTCACGGAAGAAGGGCATCAGGTTGAGGCTGTCGCTGATGGCACCGCCGCATTGAATTTGGTGAACCGAGGAAAATTTCGGCCTCAACTGATACTTTCAGACTACAATCTTCCGAACGACATGAACGGACTGCAGGTTGCCGGAAACCTGCGGCAGAAGCTTCATCGTGAAATCCCCGTCATCATCCTCTCGGGCGACATTTCGAGGGAGTTTCTGCGGGACATCGCCGGTCAGAATTGCACGCAACTCACGAAGCCGATCAGATCGTCCGTGCTGACAGAGCTTGTCGAACGCCTGCTTCCGCCACGCTCGGCCGTGCACCACTGGGATGCGCCGGCCAATGCCGAGATCCCCGGAACGCCGGCGCCGCCGATGATCTTCATTGTGGACGACGACAGCCACATTCGGGCCCTGATCCGTCGCTTGCTGGAGGAGAATGGCCAGATCGTTGCCGATTATGCGACGTGCGAGGCATTTCTCGACGAATACCGGCCGGGTCGCGAGGCCTGCTTATTGGTCGACGCTTACTTGCCGGGAATGCATGGTCTCGAGTTGATGCAGCGGCTGAACGATGAGGGTTATCGGCTGCCGACCATCATGATGACCGGCAGCAGCGATGTACCACTGGCACTCCAAGCAATGCAGGCCGGCGCGTCGGATTTCGTTGAGAAACCGATCAATGGGGCCGAGCTGATCGCCAGCGTCAAACGCGCGCTCGAGCAATCGAGCGATGCGGGGAAGCGTTCGGCCGTGCGACAGGCCGCACACCAGCACGTGGCCAGCCTGACCGTCCGGCAGCGTGAGATCATGCAGATGGTCCTTGCCGGCCACCCCAGCAAGAACATCGCCGCCGACCTTCACATCAGCCAGCGCACTGTCGAGAACCATCGGGCGTCGATCATGAAGAGGACGGGCTCGAAATCGCTTCCCGATCTAGCCAGGCTGGCGCTTGCCGCGGCGTCGATCGATCCACCGGATCGCGCCGTTGATGACGCCGCTCCTATCCGACATTGCGCTAGTGCACTGGCCGGCGAATAAGGCATAGGTAGATTCCGAACCTTTTGTGGCAGCCTCCGCGGTTAATATGCTGCTCTGCAACACCGGTCCAGAAGCTGTCCAGCTAACCTGGGCTGATACCATCCGCAAGGGGGTTTGTCTTATGTCGATTGGTTCAACCTAATCGACAGAATTACAGAGATTAAAGCTGCGCCGTAATCTTTCGGCGACTGAAGCAGTGCGCCACCAATTCTCCCGGCTCGAGAGCCAGTTCCGCCAGCGACACGCCGTCCTGAGTTGGGCAACCGATAAGCCAATTGCGCTTCGATCAATAGTTCTGAAGGGACAAATTCATGGCGGCAGCGGAAGGTATACGATCTAAGCGGGCAATTGCAACGACCCCGTCGGAGCCGGAATCGCCTATGAACTTATTCACGGCGGCTTCCGGTAGCGTTGTGGCGGCTTGGCCAGACTACATGATCGACGCATTCCAACGCAGCGTTCTTTTCCTCGATCTGCTGCGGCGGCGTGGCAACGAAGAGATCGAGATCACATCTCGCCCGATGGCGACAGTGCTGAGCTTCGGCCATGACGTGTTGATGGACGGCCGATCGCTGCCTCGGCCAATCAACTACACGCTGTCGCGCATCATCCCGCCGCCGGGGGTCGTAATCAGATCCGCGGAAACGGCCGGTCGTGGTGGTGGATCCGCGGGCCGGCCAGGGGCCGGGCGTCGGTGGTTTCAAGGCGGAAAGTGAGATCGGCGATGCCCTCAATGCAGGCCATCCGGTCTATTTCATCGGCTTCGGCGCGATGCCCGCGCCCGGCCAGCAATTCCTCGATATCGTCGAGGGACAGGTGAAATTCTTCGAGCGCGTGGTCGAACTGCATCCGGACGCGCCGCGCCCGTTTGCCATCGGCAACTGCCAGGCGGGCTACCAGACTCTCATGGTGGCCATATTGCGGCCTGACCTGTTCGGGCCCTGCCTGGTCGCAGGCTCGCCGATGTCGTACTGGCAGGGCGTGCACGGAAAAAACCCGATGCGCTATTCCGGCGGCCTGCTCGGCGGCAGCTGGCTCACCGCAATGGCCAGCGATCTCGGCAACGGAAAGATCGACGGGACCGGGCTGATCATGAACTTCGACATGCTGAACCCGGCGAACTGGCTGTGGGGCAAGCAATACGAGGTCTATACGCATGTCGATACGGACGCCGAGCGCTACCTCAAGTTCGAGAAATGGTGGGGCGACTTCATCCAACTCAACGGCGACGAGCTGCAGTTCCTGGTCGATAACCTCTTCATCGGCGACAAACTGACCCGCAACCAGCTCAAATCGAGCGACGGCACGGTGTTCGATCTTCGCGGCATCACCTCGCCGATCATCGTGTTCACGTCGACGGAAGACAACATCAGCCCGCCGCCACAGACCCTCGGCTGGATCCTCGATCTCTATCGAGACGTCGACGATATCCGCGCCACCGGCCGAACGATCGTCTATTGCGTGAGCCAGGAAGTCGGACATCTCGCGATCTTCGTCTCCTCCAAGGTGGGTGCGAAGGAGGACGAGGAGTTCGTGCAGTTGATGGACGTCATCGACTGCCTGCCACCCGGTCTGCATGAGATGGTCATTTCGCCACGGCCGGCGAACGTCCCTGCCGCCGGCTTCGTTACCGGCGACTGGATTGCCCGCTTCGAGACTCGCTCGCTCGATGACATCCGCGCGCTCGGGCGCAACAGCCCCGAGGATGACCGCGCCTTCGCCGCCGTGGCCCGGCTGTCGGAACTGAACCTCTCGCTCTATCGCACCTTCATGCAGCCCTTCGTGCGTGCGCTCGCCAACCAGCCGATGGCGGACCTGACGAAGGCCCTGAACCCGCTCAGGCTCAGCTACACGATATTCGCCGATCGCAACCCCTGGATGAAGGGTATGCAGACGCTGGCTGCCGCGTGTGACCGCGGCGCGCAGGCCGGTGGCGGCCGACAATCCGTTCCTGGCGCTGCAGGCGAAGGTCTCCGACGCAAATCACGACCGGCTCTGGATTCCTATCGCGACGCGCGTGACAAGCTGGAGGAGCAGATCTTCTTCGGCTTCTACGGCTCGCCGTTCGTCCAGGCGCTGCTCGGCATCAACGAGGACACGCGTCGTGCGGCCGGTCCCCGAAACATCGCCCGAAACACTGGCGGCACGGCAGAGCCCAGACGGACGCTTATGTCGCGATGCTGGAGACCGGAGGGTTCGACGAGGCGCTGACCCGGGCGGTGCTTTATGTCCTCGCGGCCGATCGGATGCTCGACCAGCGCTGCGCACTCGCGTTGAACGTCGCGCGCCAGCAGCTCATGCGTCTGTCGCTCGCCGAGTTCAAGATCATGGTGCGGGACCAGTTCTTCGTGCTCCAACTCGAGCCCGACCGCGCGATCGAGGTGCTTGCCTTCGCTTGTGCCGGAGGCGGACGCGCGGAAGGAGCTGCTGAAGCAGGTGCGCGCGATCGCCGGCGCGGGCGATCCCCTGACCGCAGCCGAGGACGACCGCCTGACCCGGTTGTCGCAGGTGTTGGCCGTGCCGATTGCGAAGCCGGCGACGCCCGCGACGTCCGACCGGCCCGACGCGCGCCAGGAGCGACCGCCAAGCCGGACGCCGTGCTGCACTGAGACGGAGAGCCGAACTTGCCGCCGATGGCGTCGACGCTCCCGGAAGAGAATGCCGTCGGCCGGGGCTGACAGCGATTGAGGAGAATGTCATGACAACGCTGAGCGGCAAAAAGGGCCTGATTATCGGCATTGCCAATGAGCACAGCCTTGCCCATGGCTGCGCCCGGCATTTCCGCGCCGCGGGCGCCGAATTGGCGATCACCTATCTCAACGCCAAGGCCGAGCCCTATGTGCGTCCGCTGGCGGAAGCGCTGCAGAGCACAATCTGTCATGCCGTGCGATGTCACCGTGCCCGGCCAACTCGAGGCCGTTTACGAACGCATCGCGAAGGACTGGGGCCGCCTCGACTTCGTGCAGCACTCGATCGCTTATGCGCGCAAGGAGGATCTGAGCGGACGGATCACGGATTGTTCGGCCGAGGGATTCGCCCTCGCCATGCAGGTCTCGGTGCAATCCTTCCTGCGGATGGCGAAGCTCAGCGAACCGCTGATGACGGCGGGCGGCTGCCTGCTTGCCATGAGCTATTACGGCGCCGAAAAAGCGATCGACGCATTACAACGTCATGGGCCCGGTGAAGGCAGCGCTGGAGGCCGCGGTTCGCTATATGGCCGTCGAACTCGGGCAGGCGGGAATCCGTGTCAACGCATTGTCGCCGGGGCCTGTAAAGACCCGCGCGGCGTCCGGAATCGATCATTTCGACGAACTGCTGGAGCGTGCGGTCCGCGAGGCGCCCGAGCACAGGCTGGTGACGCTCGATGATGTCGGCGCCTACGCCGCATTCCTGGTCAGCGACGCCGCCAAGGCGATTACCGGAAACATCGCCTATGTCGATGCCGGCTATCACGTCGTTGCATGAGGCGGACGACTGTAATGCCTGCGACCGTGCACCCCGCCTTCGCGAGGAATCCGCGTTTCCTGCGTCACCGCTGCACAAAACTGCCCGTCGGAGTTGCCGCAATGCAGACCGTCGTAAACAAGACATTCGATGAGATCGCCCCCGGCGACGCCGCATCGGTCGAGCGCACGCTGCAGGCCGGGGATGTGCGGGCCTGGGCCGCCGCCTTCGGCGAAGGGGACACGGCTTGCCGGCCCGGGCGAGAGCCAGGCGGCTGCCGGCATCGTCACGGGCATGCTGACCGCGCTGGTCGGTTCAGCCCTTCCAGGGCCCGGGAGCTCGATCCGCGCGGTCTCGGTGCAGATCAAGGGTGCGCTGCCGATCGCGCGCGGCGATGACGGCGCGGCTCGTGGTGCGGGAGAAGCGGCCGGACCAGGGGATCGTCGTGCTGGATGGTCAGTGCACGGACCCGATCGGGCACGGATCGTCGCGACCGCGATTCTGGAAGTTCTGGCGCCGACGACGCGGCAGCAACGCCAGGTCGCGGAGCATCGACTCGAAGGGCTGATCGAGCGCTGCCGGACTCTCAAGCCGATGCTGACCGGCGTCGTGCATCCGTGCAGCGCCGATGCGCTGACCGGCGCCGATCGAAGCCGCCGAGGCCGGGCTGATTCTTCCCGTTCTCTACGGCCCCGAGGCCGAAATCCGGCGGATCGCGGATCATGCGCATCTGGACATCGCCAAGTATCGGATCGTGGCCACCGAGGGTCCCGAGGACTCCGCGCTGAAGGCGGCGATGGCCGCCGGCGCCGGCGAGATCGCGGCACTGATGAAGGGTAGCCTGCACACCGACGTGCTTTTGCACGCGGTCATGCAGAAGGAAGCGAAACTGCGCACCGGGCGGCTGATCAGCCATTGCGCGATGATGTCGGTGCCGACCTATGCGCGCCGCTTCGTCATCAGCGACGTTGCGCTGAACATCGCACCGGACACCGATCAGAAGCGCGACATTTGCCAGAACGCGATCGGCTTTGCGCGCGCGCTCGGCATCGACCTGCCGAAAGTGGCCGTGCTGGCGGCGGTCGAAACGGTGCGGACCAAAATGCCCGCCACCCTCGACGGTGCGATCCTCGCCAAGATGGCGGACCGGCGACAGATCGTCGGCGGCATCGTCGATGGGCCGCTCGACCTCGATGCCGCGGTCGACGCCGAAGCCGCACGGATCAAGCATATCTCGTCGCCGGTCGCGGGTCTCGCCGATGTTCTGATCGTGCCGAACATCGAGGCCGGCAATATGGTCTACAAGAACCTCGCCTTCATGGCCGATGCGCAGACCGCCGGCCTGGTGGTCGGTGCGCGGGTGCCGGTGATCCTGACCAGCCGCGCCGACACCGCCGCCGCGCGCCGCTTCTCGGCCGCCGCTGCCGTGCTGTACGCCGACGCGCTGGCGCGCGATCCCGCCATCCTGCTGCCCGAAACCGCGGAGTGACCGGCCATGAGCGAGGCCATCGTCGTCTTCAACGCAGGCTCCACCAGCCTGAAGTTCGGCGCCTATGCCGTGGATGCGGCCGGGTCGCTGCCGTTGCTCTGCCGTCGGCCGGATCGACAGCATGCAGGGCGATCCGCATTTCGTCGTCAAGAACGCGGCCGGCAAGCCGTTGGACGCGCATGAATGGGGCGACGGCCACGCGATCGACCACCGGACGGCGCTGCACTTCGTCATCACCTGGCTGGAAGCCAACCTCGCCGATACGAAGGTCGTCGCGGCCGGGCCACCGTATCGTGCTTGGCGGAACGCGGTTCGAGGCGCCGGTTCGTATCGAAGGCGATGTGCTGGACTACCTCGACTCGCTGGTGGTGATGGAGCCGTCGCACCAGCCCTTCAATGTGCGCGGCGCCCGGGCGTTCGCCGAGGCGTTCCCGGGCCTGCCCCAGGTTGCCTGTTTTGACACGTCGTTTCATCGCACGATGCCGGAGGTGGCGCAGACTTATGCGCTTCCCCAGGATGTGCGCGACGCCGGCGTGCGCCACTGGGGCTACCACGGCATCTCCTACGACTATATCAGCCGGCAGGTGCCAAAATTCGCCCCCGACGCGCGGCGGGTGATCGCTGCCCATCTCGGTGGCGGCGCCAGCCTGTGCGCGATGCTGGACGGACGCAGCGTCGAGACGACGATGGGCTTCGCCGGCGTGTCCGGCCTGCCGATGGCGACGCGCTCGGGCGATGTGCCGCCGGGCGCGCCTGTTCTATCTGCTGCGCCGCAAGCTGTTCGACGACGCGTCGCTGGAGAAGATGCTGTACGAACGGAGCGGGCCTGCTTGGCCTGTCCGGTATCAGCGGCGACATGCGGGTGCTGCAGGAGAGCGCGGATCCGCGGGCGGTCGCGGCGGTGGAGCATTTCGTCTACGCGATGACGAAATACGCCGGCGCCTATGCCGCCGTGCTCGGCGGCCTGGATGCTTTCGTGTTCACCGCCGGCATCGGCGAGAACTCCGCGCCCGCTGCGCGCCGCACTGTGCGGCAAGTTAGCGTGGCTTGGCGTGAAGCTGGACGAGCACGGCGAACGTATCCGGCGGACCGCGCATTTCCACCCCGGACAGCCGCGTGTCGGTCTGGGTCATTCCCACCAACGAGGAACTGATGATCGCCCAGCACACGCTGGCGCTGGTACGCCCCTAAAACCTGCCGCCACAACATCGAACGACGCGGCGCGCGAGCAGCCGGCGTCGTGTATCATTCAGTCCATCTGCGGCCATGGAAAGTGTTCTTTCGGTGATGCCGAATACTGTTGAAGAATCCGAAGATAATTGGCGCGGGTGTAGACACTGCGATCACGGCTACGCTGCCAACTCATCATCCCTCGCATCTTAGCGACAGAGGCGATCTCGCGCTTCTCCATCCACTGGCGCAAGCCGTTGGTCAGGGTGGACATATGGTCAATGCCGTTGCGTAACAGAGAGGATGTTGTCATTACGGTGTCGGCGCCAGCAAGCAGGCATTTCACGACGTCATCCACGGTCTGTACACCCGTCGATACAGACAAGAACGCCTCTGTGCGGCCGGCAAGGATGGCTGTCCATAGCAGTGGCAAACGCAACTCTGAAGAATTGCTCAGTTCGAGCGTATCCGTCAGTTTCATTTGCAACAGGTCGATGTCGGGTTCCATCAGGCGGTTAAACAGGACAAGACCGGAGGCACCGTGCTCCACGAGCTTGACCGCGAAATGTCCGATTGCGCTGAGATATGGCGTCAGCTTGACGGCGACCGGCAGCCCGATGGAGCCGCTTACGGCCTTCACGATGTCGATGTAATGAGCCTCGATATCGCGACCGGATTCCAACAAATCGGTAGGCACGTGATACATGTTCAGTTCGAGCGCCGCCGCCCCCGCCTGCTCGATATGCTTCGCGTGTTCCACCCAGCCGGCTCGCGACGACCCATTCAAGCTGGCGATGATCGGTATGCCGACGGCCTCTCTGCCGCGCCGCACGAGCTCCAGATAGCGTTCCGGATACATACCGTACGGGCCATTGGCCGCGGCCGGGAAATAGGACAGTGCTTCGGGAGAACTTTCCGCGAAGGCTTCCACACGCGCCGCCTGGTTCTCGGCTTCAGCTTCGATTTGCTCCTGGAATAAGGACGGTAGCACGATGGCGGCTGCTCCTGCGTCCTCCAGCCGGCGGAGGTTGTCGACCTTGCTGTTCAGCGGTGACGCCGACGCAATCATCGGATTTTTCAGGGTGAGGCCGAGATATTTGGTGCTCAACGACATGATGGACTCCTCAAGCAGGTTGTCGCGCGCCGGGCAGGAACCGGCAGCCTCTCAGGAACGTGTCGGCCCAGATCATATTGCCAATCGTCGCCGGCGTGAAATGCGGCCCGCCGATAATGCCGCATCGATCGGATTTCGGGTTGGTCCATACGGCCTTGAACGGTGTGAGGATCGCCCCCATCGGCGCGGTGACCGCCAGCGTCTGGGCTCACCCAGTTACCAGAGGGGAGACCACCTGCACGTGCCCCTCGCTTCGGAGGGATGTCACAATCCGGTCTCCTCGCAATCGGACGCTCGACCGATGCAAAGAAGCGCTTGCGCTCGACCATCCGACTTACACAATGTCCCCTATCTCGCATGTTAATCTTGGCCATATAAGCCACCGGCCAATAACGCGCGCCACCCTCGGAAAATACTTACGCTGGAAGGCCAGTCTGCGGCCAACACTACTTGGGCGGTTTCAGACGATAACGGGTTTGGCAATCGGCCGAGATCATTCTCGGTTGAGGTCGAAGCCTTCATCCACCCAGCCCGTCATCCCACCAAGCATCAGCTTCACGGGACGTCCCAACTCGGCCAGCCGAAGCGCCGCCCGATCAGCTCCGTTGCAATGTGGCCCGGCGCGATAGACCACGAACAGTGTCTCGGACGGCCAGCACGCCATCCGCTCCGGGCTGATCAATCCGTGCGGCAGATTGAGCGCGCCGGGAACATGGGCCTGCGCGTAGGCTTCCGGACCCCGGACGTCGAGAAGAACGAAGTCCGGGGCCGTGCCGGCGGCTTGCCGCAGGGCGTTGTGGACATCGGCGCAGTCCGTCTCCAGCGACAGGCGGCGAGCGAAATGGGCCCTCGCCTCGGCAGCGGAGGCCGTCGGTGGTTGCGAAACAATGCCTGCGCCCATACCGGCCCCGCTGTCCCTGTCTATAGGTCAAGGATGCTCGGACGCGTCGCATGCTGGCCAGTGGCAGAAATGCCCAGTATCGTCGATATCATGCCAAAGCGCCCCATCGCCCGCCGGCTCGCAAATCCCCTGGTTGCGGTGGTCGCCTACGATGGGCTTTGCACGTTCGAGTTCGGATGTGCCGTCGAGATCTTCGGTCTCCCGCGGCCTGAGATGGGTGAAAATTGGTACCGTTTCGCGGTGGCGAGCGCGGATCCCGGCCCGCTGCGCGCCACCGGGGGCGTGCAAGTCATCGCTGATGGAGGTTTGGACTTGCTGGCGAAGGCCGGCACTGTGATCGTGCCTGGTTGGCGCGCCGTGGATGCGCCGGTGCCGGACCCGCTGATCGCGGCGCTGCGCGACGCTCATGCGGCCGGCGCCCGTATCCTGTCGCTGTGCTCCGGCGCATTCGTGCTGGCCGCGGCCGGGCTGCTGGACGAACGGAACGCCACCACGCATTGGCGGTACGCGGGACAACTCGTCCAGCGCTATCCCCGGGTGCGCTTTGTGCCGGATGTGCTTTACGTGGATGACGGGCGTGTCCTGACCGCGGCGGGAAGTGCCGCCGGGCTGGATCTGTGTCTGCATCTTGTCAGGCGCGACTGGGGACCGGAGATCGCCAATCAGGTGGCTCGCCGCCTGGTTCTGCCGGCCCATCGGCAGGGTGGTCAGGCGCAATACGTCGAGAGTCCCGTGCCACGGGAGCGGCCGGTCGGGTCTCGACTTGGGCCGCTGCAGGATCGCATGCGGGCGAACCTGGATCAGGAATGGCCGGTGGCGCGTATGGCGGCTGAGGCGGCCGTCAGCATCCGAGCCCTGCATCGGCGGTTTCACGACACGATTGGGCAGAGCCCCGGGGTTTGGCTGGCGGCTGAACGCGTGGCTAGGGCACGCGAGCTGCTGGAAAGCTGCACCCTGTCAATCGAGGGAATAGCCGCGGCCTGCGGCTTCGGTTCGGCAGCGACGCTTCGCCACCATTTCCGGGCGGTCCTCGGCACCAGTCCGGCGGCGTATCGGGCGCGGTTCACGTTATCCACGTAGTGGTGCCGGTGGCGGTTTTGCGGACCTTGCTGGTCAGTGCGCCTATTTGGTGATCCCGGCTGGCTTGGTCCCCTTGGTCGCGTCCAGGTAGGCGACAATCGCCGGAATGTCCTCGGGCGCGACGGAAGCCTTGTAGATGTTAATCATCTTGTGGACCTCCGCTTCCCAGGTGGCCTTCGGTAGCGGCGGCTGATTCAGCACCATGCCGGCTGAATGGCAGGCAAGGCAGTTGTTGGTGATCGCATCGGACCCCGGTCCAGGCGGGAACTGAAGATTGCCCTGGGGCAGGTCGATGCTGCCCGATTTCAGCGTCTGTAATGGCTGAGCATGATCGGGCAAGGGCAACAGAGCGCCGCCCAAGGCCAGGAGGACGGGAAGCCACGCGCTGGTCTTGGACATGGCGGATGCTCCTCAGATCGCTGTCACGGACATCAATTCGATCACGTTTTGCATGAACCCCGCCGGGTTCCAGACAGGCATACTCCGCTGCACGACCCCGCTCGTGTTGGTGCAGCGAACCATGACCGTCTGCTCACCGCGCGCGTCTGGCGTGAACTCTGTCTGCCACTGCCGGAAACTGTATTTCCCCTCATCGCGGCCAAGTTGAGTGGGTTGCCACGCCTTGCCGCTGTCGAGGGAAAGGTCGACCCGCGCGACGCCTGCATCTCCGCCGAATGCAATGCCCCGGACGAGCGTCGGCGCACCCACCTTGACCGTGTCGCCCGGGCGCAGGTTGGTCACGAACGACCGCGGCACCATCCGGTTGATCGGCGTCTGCTTGTAGCCGGTCTCGCCGGGTCGCACGTTCGCGCCCGGCGTGTCCGGAATCCGGTAGGCCTGCGCCGTCCAGTAATTGTCGTTGGGCTTGTCAAGTACCTCGATATCGCTGAGCATTTTGACCCAGTAGGTGGAATACCACCCCGGCACGACCAGGCGCAGCGGAAAGCCGTTTAGTACGGGCAGCTGTTCGCCATTCATGCCGAACGCGACGATGACCTCGCCGTCGCGCGCGTGATCTATATCGAGCGATTTCATGAAGTCCGGTCCGTCCGGCACCACCGGCTCATCGAGGCCATCGAAACGGACCTGCACCGCGCCCGCCTTCACGCCCGCGCGGTCGAGCAAATCCTTCAGCCTCACGCCGGTCCAGCGGGCGTTGCCCATGGCGCCATTGCCCCACTCGCCGCCAGGCACACGGGGCTCAAAATAGCCGCGCGAATTGCCCGAGCATTGATTGACCGCAGCCACGTCCACATGCGGCATGGTCAGGATCTCGGGCAAGGACAGCGACAGTGTCTGGTTCACGTGCCCGCGCACCGTAAGGCGAAAGGCATCGAGATCCACTGCGCCCGGAATGTTGGCCCAATGCCACCGGACGAAAAACTGGTCGTTGGGTGTGAACACGCCTCTGTCGAACACCTCGAAAGGCGTCTCCAGTAGCGGCGGGCGGGAGCGCTGCAGAATCATCGGCCCTTTAGTCGGATAGGTTGTGGTCAGCGTGCGTTCATTCGGACCGCCCGGCAGCGGCGGAGAGAATTGCATCACTGTGTCCGCCCAGGCGGGGTGCACCCCCAAGCCGAGACCGGCAAGACCGGCCACACGAAGAAGCCGCCGCCTCGTCGTCGTGCCCACGTTTTCTGCTGCAGCCGGAAGCCGTAAGTCATCGGCGCTGTATCTCCAAGCACTGCCCGCCATTTTCACGTCGTCGATCATAGCTTCCTCAACACTGAACATTAACCTGGCGGACGAAGTCCTGGGAAATGTGCCTCAAACGGCATTGCCGTGAACCAAGTGGCCGCTTTGGCCCAGCGCTACCCCTCGAACGGGTCCCGCACCATGATCGTGTCGTCGCGCTCCGGACTGGTGGACAGCAGAGTGACCGGCGCTTCCACAAGTTCCTCAATACGGCGCACGTATTTCACCGCTTGTGCCGGCAGGTCGGCCCAGGAGCGGGCACCCTGGGACGATTCGGCCCAACCGACCATGGTTTCATATTCCGGCACCGCGGCGGCCTGAGCGCCAGGGGCGGCGGGCAAATGGCGGGAGAAAACGCCGTTGATGCGATAGCCGGTGCAGATTTTCAGTTCGGCCAAACCGTCCAGAATGTCCAGCTTGGTCAGTGCGATGCCTTGCACGCCGCCCACCTTGACGGCCTGGCGCACCAGCGCCGCGTCGAACCAGCCGCAGCGTCGGCGGCGGCCCGTGTTGACGCCGTATTCATGACCGCGATCACCCAGCAACTGGCCGATGTCATCGTGCAACTCGGTCGGAAACGGCCCGGACCCGACCCGCGTCGTGTAGGCCTTGGCAATGCCCAGCACGAAGCCGACCGTCCCCGGCCCGACGCCACTGCCGGACGCGGCGGTCGCGGCAACGGTGTTGGACGAGGTGACGAAGGGATAGGTGCCGTGATCGACGTCCAGCATGACGGCCTGCGCGCCCTCGAACAGGATGCGCTTGCCACTCCGCCGGAGCTCGTCCAGCCTCTCCCACACCGGTTCGGCGTACGGCAGAATTTGTGGCGCCAGCTTCAGCAGGCCGTCCAGCAGGGTGCCCTTGTCGAACGGGGCGACGCCGAAGCCCTGCAGCAGCGTGTTGTGATGCAGCAGCAGCTCGTCGAGCTTCGCGGACAGGGTTTCGGGTTCGGCCAGGTCGGCCACCCGGATGGCGCGGCGGGCGACCTTGTCCTCATAGGCCGGGCCGATGCCGCGGCCGGTGGTGCCAATTTTTCCTGCGCCGCGGGCTTCCTCGCGCGCTTTGTCCAACGCCGGGTGCAGCGGCAGAATCAGCGCGGCGTTCTCGGCGATACGCAAGGTTTCCGGCGTGACGGTCAGGCCCTGGGCGCGCACACGGGCGATTTCCGCTAACAGGGCGTCGGGATCGACGACAACACCGTTGCCGATAACGCCGAGCTTGCCTCGCACCAGGCCGGACGGCAGCAGGGAGAGTTTATAGGTCTGATTGCCGACGACGAGGGTATGACCCGCGTTGTGCCCGCCCTGGAACCGGACGACCACATCCGCTCGGCTGGCCAGCCAGTCCACGACCTTTCCCTTGCCCTCATCGCCCCATTGGGCGCCGATCACCGCGACGTTGGCCATTGTTCAGCCCTCGGTATGAAGACGCGCGGCTGTCTCGGGCTTGTCCCTCGCGCAGAATGTGGGAGCAACCGAGACGGTTGGCCTCGACCGTGTCATCGGCGGTTGTGGTCAAGGCCGCGACGGTGGCGAAGCCGTCGGCCCGGAGGCCGGTCGCGACCTCCCGGTCGGCGCCCAACGGAATGAAGACGCGTGGGCGGGCCTGGCGCTGCGGGGCGACGCGGAGGATTGCATCCGGATACAGGGTTAGGCCGGTGGCGGGCTCGCTGTCGCCGCAGACGTAGCGACCGCCGCGGCCGAGTTCCTCGTGCCGGCCCAGAGCATATACGGCGACCGACACCCCGGTTTCATAGCGAAAGCCGCGGAACTCGACTGGGTCCAAGGTCAGGCGCAGCGCCGGCGCCACTACCCGGATCGCCGCCACGGTCTCGGCCACCCGCTCGGCGAGCGCGCCGGCGAGATTCGGCAGGCGTGCCTCGGCCAACGATGCCAGAGCGCGGTCAGCCGGTCCGGCGGCCAGCAGCAACTCGGTCAGCACCGGGGCGAGCGCCCCGCCGTGGCGGGCAACCGCGGCCGCGTCCTTGCGGTCGAGCGCTCGGGCCAGGGCGACGCGGTTCGGACCGGTCAAGCCGGCGTCGTCGAGCAACGACAGCACCAGCATCGGCAGGGTCAGGTCGAAGCTGACACGGGTCAGACCGACCGCGGCCAGCGCCTCGGCCGCGACCACGATGGTCTCAGCGTCGGCTTCGGGACTATCGTGCCCGATCAGTTCCACGCCGGCCTGGGCCACCTGCCGGTCCGGGGCGAGTTGGTTGCCGCGTACGCGGAGACACTGGCCGGCATAGGACAGACGCAGCGGCCGTGGGGCACTGCCGAGCCGGGTCGTGGCGATGCGGGCGACCTGGGGGGTGGTGTCGGCGCGCAGACCCATCATGCGCTGGCTTTCAGGGTCCATCAGGCGAAAGGTCTGGTCCGCCACCGCCACGCCGGAGCCGGCGAGCAGGCTGTCCTCGAACTCCATCAGCGGGGGTTTGACGCGCTGATAGCCGTGAGCGGCGAAGACGGTCATCAGCGCCTCGACGGCGGAGGCTTCCGTTTCCGCGTCGGGCGGCAACAGATCGCGCAGGCCAGCGGGAAGGAGCGCCGGGTTGGGCGGCAAGTCATCGGTCATGGCAGGCGTCAGCTACCAGTAAACTCGTTGGCGGGGAACACCTGTTGGTGGTGGAGCGGCGGCGTACGCCTCTGTCAGCCAGGACCACCGTGCGCCCATATTGAAACGGACCCTAAGCTTCGTCAGCGCATCGCCATCCAGATCCTCAGATTGCTGCGAAGGAATCGACGATGTCGAGGTTCCGTGATGGAGTGATTGATAGAGTCTTCGATCTGGGAAAATCGCAATGGCCAAACCACTGCCGCCGCCTCCGCCGACACCTGCTAAGGGGATTATCGCTCAGGCTGTGCATGGTCTCGCTTTCGTAGACTTGCTTGTCTTTCTCGCCAGCGAAGGTGTTGGTGTTCCCTTGGCTACTGCTGGCGGAGCGGGGGTTGCCGATTTACGGCCTAGCGCCGCTATTATCGGATTCGGCCTGGGGCTACCTCTGATGGCATTCGGGTTTGCGTTTCCCATAGTTAAGGGACGGCTGTCTGACTCGGCAAGGAACCGAATTGCCAGTATCGCTGCTGCCTGCATTACCATCGCCATCCTTGCGGCCTTTGTCTATATGATTGGGCCGGATATACATCGACATGTAACGGCGGTTAGTGGACCTGCCGCACTGGCGCCGACGTCCTCAGCGCTTCCGCCGGAGACGCCAGTCACGCCTGTGCGAATGGACGTTGTAGCGACATCTTTTGTCCCGTTGAAAAGTGGCGATCATGTCACACAAAACATAACCATGGTTAATCGATCCCTCTTGGTCGCTGTTCGCGGGTTTGTCCATAATGGTTCTATGATGGTGTCAAATCACCTCCTGTCAGCCGCAGAGGAAAAGGCCTGGGTGGCAATATCCCTAAATAAAGATGACTTTCCGGGGTCTAATATAGAGTCGGAGATACCGCCAGGTGGCGCGACTTGGTTTACCTTGTTTTCTGAGATCGACGAAGACCAGCTTAAAGGTGTGCTTGATGGAAAATCCTTTCTTTACGTTTTTTTCTACGCGAAATATGACGACTCCAAGTCTGGCCTGATGACAGAAACGGACTGGTGCGGCATGTACCGGCTTAATCTCACAGTGCAGCACCTCTGCCAAACCTTTGATCGGGTATTTTCTACCCCCTCCAAGAAACCTTATTTGCCATGATTGGGTGTTAGCGCGGGCTTCTCTGACCTCCCAAGCCTCCAGCACCCGAACCATAGAGGTCCTGACCACAACCTGCGAGCAACAAGATCGCCATGAGTGCCCTATACACGGCTAATTTCTATGTAAGGCACACCAGTAGCGGCAGTGCCATATTGGACCGCTAAATGTCCATTTGAGAGATCGGCAGGGGTCATTCCAGCCAACGTCAGATACTCGGCGGGTTTGCCGGCAGCGGTGACGTGCATCGTCAATCCGGTATATCCGCCCGCCCCCTCACCGGCCGCCCAAGCAATCGAGAAATCAGCCGGGGTGACCCCCCAGATGGTCGCCGTATCGCCAGCATGAAAATTAACCAGAGTGGACCAAATCGGCGCAGCGGGATTAAGATCGTTCAGGAAAAACGTATCATCACCGCTGCCACCAACCAAGAAATTACTTCCTCCGGAAGCATCAAGAACGTTATTGCCACCGGCTTGGCTGACATTGATCGCATCATTGCCAAGCCCGGTATAAATGAACGAGCTGGGCGTAATCGCGGCGATATCGAGATTGTCAGGACTTAGATCGATGAACTGAGTGGTCAATCCGGCCACCGGACCTGTGTAAGGCGTGCCAGCTTCTTCCGTAGTTTGGCCTGTCGTATTGTCATATACATCGAAATGCCCCGCCTGACCCCCAGAGGTATTTGGAGGAACTGGCTCAGGCGAAGGAGAGGTCCGCTGTATCCAACCAAGCGCATCCATGACGGTGATGTCAGTCTGGGACAACGTATCGGTTTGTCCCGGTTGATTTGTCCCATACACATCGCTTTGGGCGAAATCAGCAGTGTCGCCGGACGTGGCTTTTGCACCGTTGCTCAGGAATTCGTTGTTGAACGAAAGCGAAGACAGCGCGCTGCCATTGACAGAGAAATAGGTGGTCAATCCGTCTCTGCCGTCGGTGAAGTCGCGAACCCCCGGCGACGAATACCGGAACAAATCCATCGTGCTCCAGACACCGTTCTGATCGCCAAGGCCGCCCACGCGGCCCATCACGCCCTCGCTGATCTCGTGTTCTAACGTGGAAGTGACATCTTGGCCGAAACTCCAATGGTAGGAGGAGTTCAGAGTGACGGTGTCGTCCGTGGAGGGCGCGAAACTACTCAATCCCAACATCCTGGCGTAGGCTACCGGAAGGTAACAGGTGTGCCCTCCCGTCGGATCCGTGCTCGGCAGGGAATCGCCGGCCGGAAGCGCATTCTTTAACTGCTCGTAAGATACGGCTGAATTGAACCAGTCGTTTGAAGCCACGGAACCGGTATTGCCTTCCGCTTGTTCGTCGAAAGTGATGTTGACGGTAAGCGAGTTACTCCACAGACTCTCATATGTATCCTCGGCGGCGACAATACAGCTGATATATTGTTGGCTGCAATTCGCGGTATATGTATTGTTGAAGACAAGACCGCTGCCGGGCGTACTCACTGTTTGAGTCGCCATTATAGTCCCCCCTCCTAATTTTTTGCGTTTCGAATCTGGTTAGACACCGGCCTTGTCGCCACGGTAAGCGATTGACCATCATCTACGAGCAGCGGATCGACGGTGGTATCAGTGATTGCGATTGGCGATGGCATAGGGCGATCTCCAAGGTTCTAGCCACGGGCGCAGAACGCTTTAGGCGCAAGAATTCCTAACCGGGAAGTCGCCTCCGCGCTACTCTCGGTGGACTATTGATGACTCTCGAGGGGGCCTGGCTTCGCCGGTTTCCGAGGTGCCGACAGTTTCCGCTTCGCTGCCGTCGTGCTGGTGTTTGCCGCAGCAGGCTACCAATCTCGACAACGGTTGCAATCGCGTTAACTTATGGCACCCTCTGCTGGCGCGTGAATAGGGCCTTACCACGTCGTGTATCATCCTGATGAAAGGCGTTGCAGAGGAGGGCCCACCTGTGAACAACGTGCCTGCATGCAAGGCAGATCAGCGTCTCTTGGTCCGGGCGGCCGGACGCCGGCAATCGTCGAATTTGGCTGTATCGCTTTCACCCGACGGTCGGCACGCTGCCGCGTTGGGGGCATTTCCGCCGGTGAATGCCGCCTGAATCTGACATGACCGCCGATCCGATCATCATCGAGGTCGATGACGCGCACACGGTGTCGGGCCTGCTGCAGAGGCCGGAGCACGCTTTCGCCTGCTGTGTACTTGCCCATGGCGCCGGGGCCGGGATGACTCACCGGTTCATGGTGGCAGTCGCCGATGGGCTGGCCGAGCGGGACATCGCGACGCTGCGGTGCCAGTTTCCCTACATGGAAGCGGGATCGAAACGGCCGGACCGGCCATCGCTCGCGCATGCCACCGTTCGCGCTGCCGTTGCGGCAGCGACCCGGCTGGCGCCCGGACTACCTTTGTTCGCGGGCGGCAAGTCATTCGGCGCGCGCATGACGTCTCAGACACAGGCGGCAGCGCCGTTGCCGGGCGTGAGAGGCCTGATTTTCCTCGGTTTTCCGCTACATCCCGCGAACCAACCTTCCGACGAGCGGGCGCGGCATCTGGCCGACGTGCATGTCCCGATGCTGTTCGTGCAAGGTAGGCGTGACGCCCTGGCGGACACGCGGTTATTGCTTCCCATGGTTGATGCGCTGGGTACCCGCGTGACGTTGAAACTGCTCGATCGGGCTGACCATTCCTTCCACGTTCCAGCTCGCTCCGGCCAAACAGACGCCCAGGTCCTCGGTGAAGCACTTGACGGAGCCACTGCGTGGATACGAAGGATTCTGGCAATGCCGACATTGCCAGAAGCGTCGTGACGCGCCAATCCACCTAAATGCTCAGTGGAGAATGACCTCGTCGTTGGAGCGGCACCGGTCGGTAAACCGTAACCGTCTTAAGGGGACGCCGCCCGCGACGAGACGACGATGATCGCGATAGGAACCGCGGGTGATCGAGGCAATGAGCCAGAAAAAAACAGCAAGTCGCGGGTGGCAAACGACCGCAGGGATGTCAAACCGATGTCTCGGACACGAAGCTTTCTTATTCAAGAGCAAAATCTTACACACCTGACTGCGGGCCGCGTCCTTATTGCTGAGCGGGTCTTTGGCCGAGCGAGGTTGAAAACCGTAGAAGGTAACCATCTGGGTCAGCGACAACGAATTGCTTACGACCGGACTCAACCTCGTTTTGCCGATACCATCGATCTTCTAGCGGAATGACAAAGGTAAATCCCGCAGCCTGAACTCGGCCGTGCAAGCGGCCAATTTCGGCCACTTCAATCATGAAGTTCACGCCCCGGCCATACGGATGCTCGAGTGGTGCCGTCCGGAAGCGCCGTCCAGGCCCGGCAGCTTCCTCGAGCATCAGATGCACGCCCTCGAGGGTGAGGAAGGCAAAACGCTCCTCAGGGCGATCAAACATCACCGCGAAGCCTATCACGCCAACGTAAAACGCTAGTGAACGATCCAGGTCCGACACATCAAGTTCCGGGATTGGGCCGCCCATGGTTTGCTCACTTCAGGGTTGATGGATCGTCCGCTTCCACCTCGCGGGCATTTCTGAGATGTCGATTGTAACCCGCGATGCTGGCACGCTGATAGCTCGTAGTTTCTTTGTTCGGTTGATGGGCCGTTCCTTCGTTCTTTAATCGCTGGGATATTTGCAAGCCAAAAGTGTGCTTTTTGTTCGGCTTGAAGCACCGCTTTTTGTCCCGGCCCATGCACCGTTGCGTGCGCCGCGCGGAGATTGGGTCAAGACGGGCCGCAGGCCCCCGCGTAGCGGCGCGCAGTGGTCTTGACGCGATCGAGCACGGCGCGAGCCTGAGGTCAGGGCGGGTGTCGTCGCTGCCGGATCATGGTTCTTTCCGCGATCTGCCCGCAAAGCGCCGCGGGCAGTCGCAACATGGCGATCCGGAAGGCCGGTGCTCCTAATGTCCCAGGCGCGGTCACCGCTCTTATGCGGGCCGCCGCGAAGAAAGCGGAGCCACCGAGCCTCGTCCCGGCAGGGACATCCTCCCGCCCTCAGCAGGCGGAACTGTCGGCGGCTCAGGCGTGGGCGGGCAGCCCATCGCAATCAAAGTCGCGATCATGTTTCCAGACGGCATGCCAACAAGAGTTGCAACGACTGCGCATCCATACTCTTGACCGCAATCTCGCGGAACCAGCCGGTCCGCACCACCTGCGCCAAGCCGTGCGCGTCGTTGGCATCGGTCTTGTTGATCTGCACACGAAGAGCGGCCTTGGCGTGGCGCGCGTCGAGGCAGACGATCGGCACGCCGCGTGTCCGCAGCGCCCGGGTCAGAAAGTTCGACAGCAACCCAGTCTCAAGCCCGGCTCGGACGACGCGGGGGGCATGCTGGCGGATCGCCCCGGCAATGGCATCAGGATCGGTGGCACACTTGCCACGCCAAACCACGATGCCTTGCTGATCAATCACACAGACCGAAGTCAGCTCCTGCGAAACATCCAGACCAACGTAGTGCGACGGTTCCATGGGGTCCTCCTGCTTTGGCGTCATGCCGCCAGGAGGTTAACCCCAGCAGCGATTACCCCATGTCCCGGCCTGCAATACCACAGTGAGCCGCGCGGAGCGGCGGTCAAAGACTGGCCGCAGGCCACCGCCGGAGGCGGCGCCTTGACGGCTGCGAGCACGGCGCAACGCTCGATCAGGTTGGGGCTACAGTCTTGCCATGTCATGTTATTGTCAGTCCCAACGTGCCATCGGGGAGGTCGGCACCGAATGTCTCGAACGCGGTCACCGCAAGCGAGCCGCAACGAAGGACGCGGGTTGCCGGGCTTCGTCCCGGCTGGGACATGCTCCCGCCTAGATCAGGCGGATTTGCGAAACCACGATGCGCGCAAACGACGCGTGGAGGTTGTCCTCTCACGTCCAATCCTCATCTGCGAGCAATGATCTTCGTTCTCAAAGTCGTCCTGATTGTGTTCACTCTGCTATACCTCCTACCCCTCGGCATCGCCGCACTGCTCTACCGCGTGGAGGGATCGGGCATCGGCTGGCGAACGGCGGACCGGTCCAGCATCGGCGTCCTGCCGCCACCGGCGCAGCATCAAGCGGCGGTGGTCCGCATCTTCTCCGCCAAGACCGTTCGCTGGCGCGGCATCTTCGCATCCCACAGCTGGATCGTTTTCAAACCGGCGGACGCGCCCTCCTACACCCGCTACGACTACACCGCATGGGGCGAACTGCCGATCCGCATCAATGGGTTCGAGCCCGACGGCCGCTGGTTCGGCCAGACGCCGCAAGTCGTCTTTGCCGCGGACGGAGACGCCGCCGCCGCACTGCTGCCGAAAATTCAGAGCGCCATCGCCGGCTACGCCTGGCGTAACGAGGGCGACTACCGCGCCTGGCCGGGCCCCAACTCTAACACCTTCATCGGCGCGATCATGGATGCCGTGCCGGAGATGCGCTGCACCCTGCCGCCGACGGCGATCGGCAAGGATTACCCCTACGACGGAAGATGGCTCCGGCTGACTTCATCCCGTACCGGCGTGCGCCTGACGCTGAATGGCTATGGCGGCCTGACACTCGGCTGGGTGGAGGGTGTCGAGGTCAACATCCTGGGCGCCGTCGCTGGCCTCGACATCCGCCGCCCGGCGCTGAAACTGCCAGGCTTTGGACGGATCGGCATACCGGAGTAGGCCTACTCCACCGCCTGACTCACCGCCTCGGTGCGCTGGCTGGTGTCATCCGGCTGGATCTCGTCGCCAAACCCGACGTTTTTGTCACCTGGATTAGCCGCCATCTCCGCGACGGTGAACTCCACCGCCGCGACGATATGGGCGAGGTTCACTGTCGCGACCGTGGCGCCCGGGACCGGCGCTCCGAGGAAATGCTTCGACCGCCAGGCCAGATCCAAGCCGTCCGGTACGCCGGCTTTATCCAATAGGACATCCAGCAGGATCACCCCCTCGGACGATTGATGCGCCGCCGCTATCGAGGTCAGCCGTACCACATCTCCCGTCGTCATCAGCAGGCCAAAGCAACCGCGCAACCCAACCATCCGCCGTCCCAGCCAAGCAGGCAGCAAGCCCGTCACCGTTTCGGGATCCGTGATCCGCGTCCATGCCACTATGCAGTCCTCCTCAAGGTTCCATAGGCAATTTTCAACCTGACTGTGCGGGTTGAGAATTGCCCGATCGCATCACTCATGCGCTCAGGTCGTTCCGCTCGGCGCAATGACGCTGTAGCGGAGATGGGGTCGCGACGGCCATGAAAAACCGCCACGGCAAAGTGCATGCCCCGGTCCATAGGTAATGCCGCTCCAACACCTATAAAGGACCAAAAAACCCTGAATCAGCGCGCAACCGGGTAGGACACCCGAACGCCAACGTTTACCGGCCGGTTGTCAGTTCCTGTTGGAAGAGGGTCGGACGGGTAAGGACTTGAGCTAGACCGCCCCGTCCGCCCGCAGCGCCTCGACCGCCTGAGCGTTCAACCCGAGCCACTCGGCCAGCACCTCTCCGGTATGCTCGCCCAAAACCGGGGACGAGGTCAGTGCGGGCGGCTTTCCATCCACCCGGACCGGCCACCCCGGCATCTTGAAGTCCCGATGCAGCGGATGGCGCATCACCTGCATGATACCGCGGTCCTCGAAGGACTGGTCGTTCTGCAATTCCATCGTGTCGAGCACTGCACCGGCGGGAATGCCCGCGTTCCCCACCGCGCGCATCGCGTCGTGCTTCGTGCGCGTGCGGGTCCAGGCGGCGATGATCTCATCGACCTCGGCCTCGCGCGCCAATCTGTCCATGGGTGTCAGGTAACGCGTGTCGCCGATGAGTTCCTCCCGTCCCACGATCTTCAGCAGCCGATCCCAATGGTCCGGATTGGCTCGGCTTGTCATGATGTAGACGTAATCGTTCGGCCCACCAGGAGCACACGGGTAAAGCCCCATCGGCGCATTGCTGACACCGGGCACCTTGCTGCCGCCTCTCTGCGCCGGCTTGCCGGTCAGGCCCTGCGTCGCGAAGTTGATACGCATGTAGTGCATGATCGCGTCCTGCATCGCCACCTGCAGCCGATGCCCCTGCCCGGTCGCTTTCCGCTGATACAGCGCGCCCAGGATGGTGATCGCCATCAGCATTCCCGTGCCTGTATCGCCCACCGAGAACCCCGGGCGGGTGGGCGGCCCATCCGGATCGCCGGTCACACTGAAGGTCCCGCCGCATGCCTGAGCAATCATATCGAACGCGAGGTTCTTCTCGTATGGGCTGCCCTCTCCGAAGCCCTTGACCTGGGCGTAGATGATCCCCGGGTTCAGTTCGCGAACGACGTCGTAGCCGAGACCCAGCCGCTCGATCGCGCCCGGCGCGAAGTTCTCGATGCACACGTCAGCCTGCCGCAGCATGTCTTTGACCAGCGCCAGCCCCTTCGGCGACTTCAGGTTGACCGTGATGGACCGCTTGTTGGCGTTAAAGACATGGAAATAGTAGGGATCGTTGTCCGGTTGACCTGCCCGCAGCCGCCGTCCCGGATCGCCCAGCTTAGGGTTCTCAACTTTCACCACATCGGCGCCGAGCCACGCGAGCGCCTCGGTGCAGGACGGCCCTGCCTCGAACTGCGTCATATCGACGATCTTCACGCCGGCGAGGAACTT
Source organism: uncultured Alphaproteobacteria bacterium (assembly GCA_963778125.1). Taxonomy (GTDB): domain Bacteria; phylum Pseudomonadota; class Alphaproteobacteria; order Acetobacterales; family Acetobacteraceae; genus Rhodopila. The sequence goes on from CAVZTH010000011.1 coordinate 69,270, forward strand.
AACGCTGGCGACGGCATCGTTCATGGCGTTTCCTTCAGGAGTTTCCGCTTCCGCTTGGTTGAGCGGAAGGGTGCCATATGGCGGGCGGGCGACGCAATCGCCGCGATCGGCCGACCTCTGTCGTTGACGCCGCCCTGGGAGCCCCCTGGCCTCTCACGTGGTCAGCCGCGGACCTGCGGACCGGTGAATCCGTCGACGGCAACCGCCGGCTTCGAACCTAAACGATCCGGGTCGCCGGGGAGGGGAGTTCCGCTCAACGCGATCTAACCCTGAACCGTCTCCGACGGTTCGACTGTTTGTTCCGCCGCCAGCACCTCCCGCACCTTGGCCGCCAACTGCGCCGGATTGAACGGTTTTCGCAGCAGCGCCGCCTTGGCCCGGTCCGGCAAGTCGGTGCGCTCGTAGCCGGTGGTGAACAGCACCCGCATGTCGGGATCGACATTCCGTGCGGCATCTGCCAGAGCGCGTCCGCTGACGCCGCCAGGCAGGCCGAGATCGGTGAACAGCAGGTCGATCCCCGCGTGGTCGGCGATCAGCCGGAACGCCTCCATCGCGTCTGGCGCCTCCAGCACATGGTAGCCAACCCCCTGCAGCGTCTCGACACAGACGGACCGGATCGCCGCTTCATCCTCCACGACAAGGATTGTCGCGCAGCCGCCGGCCACGCGGGGCGACCTGACGCTCCCCACCGAAGGCGGCAGATAACGCGGCAGGAACATCCGCAGCGACAGGCCTCCCGCCGCCGGGTCGGAGCGTAGCAGGCAGCCACCTGCTTCCCGCGCGAACGCTCGCGCCATGAACAGATCGGCGCTGCTTAGATCGTCGGCCGGCTCCCATCGTTTCGCCACCGCAGGGTCGGGCGACCTGCTGATCGCGACCTGGATGTAATCGCCGGCAGGCACCGTCGGATGGGCTGCTTCAAATACCGCATCAAGCTGGGCATTTGACACCACGACGCTCAGCACTCCGCCATCCGGGACCTGATCGCGTGCATTCACAACCAGCGACAGCAGTGCATTCTCCATCTGGTTGACGTCAGCCCAGGCGAACCACGGCGAGCCGGACAGCCCCACATCCAGCCTGATCCTTGCGCCCAGGGTCCGCCGGAGCAATTCGGACAAACCGTTTACCAGATGGTCGACGTCCACAGCCTCCGGCTCGACGGAAGTCTGCCGGGAAAAGGCCAGCAGCCGCCCGGCCAGGATCGCCGCCCGCCGGACCCCCTGCATCGCTGCGTCGGTATGGCTTATTAGCCGGGCATGCTCCTCACCCAGGCGGCGAGCCACCAACTCCACGTTGCTGCTGATCACGGTCAGGTGGTTATTGAAATCATGCGCCACCCCAACAGTCAGCCGGCCCAAAGCCTCCATCTTCTGCGACCGGCGCAATGCCTGCTCCATCGCCGCCCGTTCCCGCTCCGCCTCGGCCAACCGGCGGCGCAAGTGCGCCAGCACCTTGACCGAGCGCCTCGCTGCCAAGACGATGCCCGCGATAGCGACGATCGCGGCGAACCAAAGCCGATCGGTCGTCCACCAAGCGAGGAGCGATGCCGTCACAACACCCGCGATCCACAGCCCCGGTTCGGCCGCGTCCGGTAGTCGCTCGGACAGCGAGGCAAGTCGCGTTTGGGACAGCCAGGGCGATACCATTGAACGACAAGATTTGGCACATGCAAGCGCCGCCTCGCCAGACCAGGACGCTACCGATATGATCACGCCAGGGTGAGGATCGAATTCGTGTGCAGACCTAACTGAGGCGACGAGAACCAAGCATGGCCCCCCCTGTCGACATCGTTCCAGGCGATCCGGAAACCCCTCAGGCAACGCGGGTCGTCGTCATCGGCGGCGGCATCATCGGCGTCTGCACGGCGTTCTTTTTGGCTCGCAAAGGCGTGCCCGTCGTTCTGTGCGAAAAGGGCGAAATCGCCGCCGAACAGTCCAGCCGCAACTGGGGCTGGTGCCGCAAGATGGGCCGCGACCCGCGGGAACTGCCGCTGGCGATCGAGGCGCTGCGCCTGTGGGCGGAGATGAACCACATGGTCGGCGCCGAAACCGGCTTCCGCCGCAGCGGTATCGTTTATCTCTGCCGCACGAAGCAGGAGTTGGCGAAGCGGGAGGCCTGGCTGGAGCAGGTCGGCCAGCCGATGCAACTGGATAGCCGCATGCTCACGCGCGACGAGGCCGTCGGGGTGCTGCCGGGCCTCACGGGGCCCTGGTTAGGCGCCCTGCACACCGCCAGCGACGGGAAAGCGGAACCGGCGCACGCGGCTCCGGCGATCGCGCAAGCGGCCAAGCAGTTGGGTGCCACCATTCTGACGCGATGCGCGGTGCGTGGCGTGGAGACCCAGGGTGGCCGCATCGCCGGCGTGGTGACCGAGCACGGACGCATCGGCTGCGAGTCCGTGGTTCTGGCCGGCGGGGTCTGGTCGCGCCTGTTCTGCCGCCCGCTCGATCTGCGCCTGCCGCAGTTGAAGGTGCTTTCGTCCGTCATGCGCACCGAGCCGCTGGCCGGGGGACCCGAGGCATCCGCCAGCGGCTTCGGCTTCGGCCTACGCAAGCGCCTCGACGGCGGCTACACGGTGGCGAACTGGAACGGCAACGTCGCGGATATTGTGCCGGACTTATTCCGATTTTTCAGCGACTTCCTTCCGGCATTCAGAATGCAGCGACGCAACGTGAAATTGCGCTTCGGCGGCCGGTTTTTCGAGGAACTGGCGCAGCCGGCGCGCTGGGATCTGGACCGCGCCTCTCCGTTCGAGGCGGTCGCGGGTTCTGGACCCGCCGGTGCATAACGCGATCCTGGAGCAGGCCCGCGTCCACGTGACGAGTGCCTTCCCGGTTTTCCAAACCATGCGGGTGGCGGACAGCTGGGGCGGCATGATCGACGTCACGCCGGACGCCGTCCCGGTGATTTCCGGTGTCGACGCGCTGCCTGGATTTTTCATCGCGACCGGCTTCAGCGGTCATGGCTTCGGCATCGCCCCTGGCGCCGGCCGGCTGATGGCGGAACTGGTCATGGGTGAAACGCCGGTGGTCGACCCGGCGCCTTTCCGCTACGATCGGTTTTCGGATGGAACGCGGCCGCAGCCTTCGCCGCTCGCCTAGGGACAAATCGGGATGGTCAATCACTTCCCTTCGATGCGCCTGCGCCGCCTTCGCTCCAGCCAGGTGATGCGGGATCTGTTGCAGGAGCACACCGTCTCGGTGAACGACCTGATCTACCCGATCTTCGTGGAGGAGGAACTCGACGACTTCGCGCCGGTCGAGTCCATGCCCGGCGTCTTCCGCATCCCGGAGCGCAAACTTGGACGTCGCGGTCAAGGAGATCGCCGCGATCGGGATCAAAGCGGTGATGACGTTCGGCGTCAGTCACCGCAAGGACGACATCGGCAGCGACGCCTGGAACCGCGACGGCCTGCTCGCTCGGATGATCAAGCGCGCCAAGGATGCGGCACCGGGACTGATGGTGATCTCCGATACATGCTTCTGCGAGTACACGTCGCACGGTCATTGCGGCGTAATCCACGGCAACGACGTGCACAACGACCATACGATCGAGAACCTGGGCAAGCAGTCGGTTGTTGCGGCGGAGGCGGGGGCGGACATGATCGCCCCGTCGGCGATGATGGATGGTCAGGTGGCGGCGATCCGCTCGGCGCTGGATGGCCACGGTTTTTCCAATGTGCCGATCATGGCCTATTCGTCGAAGTTCGCCTCGGCGTTTTACGGACCGTTCCGGGTGGCGGCCGGTTGCGATCTGGATGGCGACCGCAAGGCCTATCAGATGAACCCGATGAACGGACGGGAGGCGCTGCGGGAGTCGGACGTGGACGAGGCCGAGGGCGCCGACATCCTGATGGTCAAGCCGGCGATGCCGTATCTCGACGTGCTGACCCAGATCCGCCAGCGTAGCTTGCTGCCTCTGGCCGCGTATCAGGTCAGCGGCGAGTACGCGATGATCAAGTTCGCCGCTCAGGCCGGGGCGATCGATGAGCATCGTGTGGTGCGCGAGAGCCTGGGCGCGATCAAGCGTGCCGGCGCGGACCTGATCCTGACCTATTTCGCCATGGACATCGCTCGGCAGGGGTTTTGATCGGCGAGGACGATCCTGCAATCAGAAGGCGGATCGCCGCAGGAAGTTGCCTCTCAACACATCATCACCCTGACCAGCCGCGAGTTCGCGGGGATCAACGTTCAAATCATCAATCCCTGGGTGCCCCCGGTCTGCAGGCTGCTGACGTCGGAAGCACCCACCCGTTGCCTCCAGTCCACTACCGTGCCGCTTCTGTCCGACTGGCCGGGCTTGACCTCGTCTGGCCAAGCACGGGCCAGAACGCCGGACCATTGGGTTTGACCCCTAGGCAGTCGTCTGCGCCTGGTACATCCCTTTTTCGAAGTCAGCGAACAGCTTCAGAACGGGACCGTCGGCGAACGGCAGAAGCTGCGTCATGATCGTGCCGGTCACGCGCTTGGTCGGATCGATCCAGAAATAGGTATTGAATAGTCCAGCCCACGCGAGGCTGCCTGCGCTACGCCCTGCCGGCCCTTGCTCAGTGTTGATATCGAAGGACAGTCCCCATTTCTGGACCATGCCTGGGAAGAGATTGGCGTCATTCGACAGTTCCGGATTGATCGTCTTCAACGTGTTGACGTTCAGATCGCCAATGTGATTTTGGCGCATCATCGCCACCGTCTCAGGTTTCAGGACCCGAGCACCGTTGAACGTGCCGTCGTGGAGCAGCATCTGCAAGAACTGCATATAGTTCCGCGGTGTACTGAACAGGGCACCTCCGCCCATGAAGAACTCAGGCCGCTGGGGCATTTCGAATTCCCGGAGCTTAAGTGAACCATCGTGCAGCCGGTCATACATTGGTACCACCCGAGCCTTCTGCGGCGGAACTGATGAGGAAGCCCGTGTCGGCCATGCCAAGCGGCGCAAAAATGTTCTCGCGGAAGTAAACCTCCAGGGATTGGTCGCTGATGGCTTCCACCGCCTTGCCGACCCAATCCATGTTGATGCCATATTCCCAGCGGTCGCCCGGATCGAACATCAGCGGCGCGTTGAACGTGGCGTTCTTTTCTTCGCCAATAAACGGCAGGCCAGTGACTTTCTCATACTGGAGCATCGGCTCACTCCATATGCTGTAGACGAAACCAGCCGTATGGGTCAGCAAATGCCGCAGGGTGATAGCACGCTTGGCTGGACGAAGTTTCGGCGCACCGTTCGCATCGAACCCTTCCAGCACCTTGGGCGATTCCAGTTGCGGAAGCAGTTTGCCCATCGGCTGTTCGAGCTGCAGCTTGCCTTGCTCGACCAATTGCATGCAGGCGGTCGCCGTGATCGCCTTTGTCATCGAGGCGATCCAGAATATGCTGTCGGCGGTTACGGACGGCCCAAATGCCCCTTCATAGACGATCCCTTTATCATTTGCGCCAATCGCGACGACGCCCCCAACCGTCTGGTCATTGACCGCCTGTCGAAGGGACTGGTCGACTTGGCCCAGAGCAGGGCTCCGCGCCGCCGGATTGGATTCGGCTGCCAGAGTCCTCGATCCGCCGATGCCGGCGATAGAGGAAGCGGCGGCCAACGTTGTGGCTGCCTTGAGTACGTTACGGCGACTAGTATATATGTGTGTCATTGGTGTCTCCCCTTAGCCGCTTATTTCGCGTAAAGCCATGGGATCGGTAACATAGCGGGCTCTTACAGTCAATGCGCGGGAGTTTTTCATGGCAGTACTGTTGCCGAGAGTTTCTACCGAACGCACCAGCGATGCCCTAGGGGTGGCTGACTTTGGACGTGCTACGCCGTCCATATAGCGATCTGCTTTCGGTCGCTGCCATGAATTAGCGCTGTGGGCATCACGTAGGCAGGATGTAGCTCGACCGGAGTGGTGCCCACGCCGGCGGCGAAATTCAGCTTACCGCGGCCAACGTGGGAGCACCAAGATCCGGCGTGAATTGGTATAGATTTGAGTGAGGACGTTTATGGTCATATAACGCCTGATAGTGGCCAATCGAAGCTCGTGCCTCGCCTACACTGTCACAGGCGCGCGGATAGCGCCTCCTTTCGTAAGTAAATATTGTCGATACAGTGGACGTTATCTTACGTTACGCTAAAAATATCTACTCAAATACAAATGCCACTTGCCCATCACGCGTTAGAGCGACCGGCTTCGCCTTCCTCCAGAATGCGGCAAGGTAATCCATCATTGCCCGGAACTCATCGCGCGCACTACCAAATTCGTCAAATATCAAGACCGATCCGGCTGTAAGGCAACTGTCAAGTTTGGCGAGGGTATATAGCGTCGAGGCGTATAGGTCGGAATCATTGTGGACTATCAAGCGAGCCTGCGGTGTGTAGCTCTTGAGAAATTCCGGCAAGCTATTCTGAAACCAACCCTTTACAAAGTGGGCACGTGGATCAGTAATACTTGGGACAGCTCCTTTGACGTCAAAGAAACCCTTTTTCATCAACCCCCAGTCTTCCGGCAGACCTTCAAAGGAATCGAACCCGAAAAAACGGCTTTGGGGATGATTGTCCAGACGCAACCACTCAGCCATTGAAACGCCCTCGAAAACGCCAAACTCCAGATAGTCAATCGGCTCTTCGCGAATAAATTCCTTGTGCAGATAACGATAAAGGTCAAATCGATGAGTGAAGGTCGGTAAATCGCTGTGATCCTGAAACCAACGAAGGACTCGTGATCTCCATTGTAATCTGTTGACGAACTCACTGTGCTTCGGCCACAGGATCGTCGCGGTTCGCTGTTTCCAAGTGATATCCAAACGCGGTTTCACGTTTCATGCTTATCTGACTCCACGACTCGATCTCAAAAGGCGGCAGAAATACGATGGATGCTCCTGATGCAAAGGTCCAGCCGGGTATCGCTGCGGGTAGCCCGATCAGCAGGCTACGATCATCGTGCCGGCGCACCGGAAATCAAGAAAACCGTACGACGCAAAGCGCCTTGTAATTAGCGGCTTTGTGGCACTTCGTCGTGCCTGACCGATGTCTAGGCGCGGCTGCTCGAAGCGGTGGACTCGCCCACAGGCTCCGTCCGACGTGTACTCCATCGAGCAAAACGCGCCGCCCATGTATCGTTCCTCCACCGGATCGCCGCTTACGGCGCCGGCCAACTGTCCGGCGAAAGGGTCCGCACTGTCCACCGGCGCCCAACCGAGCGTCGCTCGCGCGTCGTCCCGCCACCACGTCATCCGGGCATTATTCGAAGCTCCCCAGATCACCGCATGGCCCACCGCCCGCGTCAGCACACACCGTTCCATCAGCCGCGAGAAATCGCCATACGACAACCACGTCGCCAGCATTCGCGCGTTCACCGGTTCGGGAAACGCCGATCCAATGCGCACGTTCACGCTCTCCACGCCGTGCTTGAACCAATACATCCGGCCCATCAGTTCGCCATAGGCTTTCGATAGTCCGTAGTATCCGTCCGGCAGGAACTGCGTATCGGCGGCCAAACTCTCGGTCCGCTCGTGAAATCCGATCGAGTGGTTCGACGAAGCGAAAATCACCCGCGCCTGTTCCCGCCGAGCGGCTTCGTAAATGTGGTACAATCCACGGATGTTTGGCCCGATCACTTCCTCGAACGGCCGCTCGACCGAGACCCCGCCCAGATGAATGATCGCCCCGCAGCCTTCCGCCACGCGCAGGATGGCGACCCCATCCGACAGGTCGGCCTTGGTGAACGTGGCACTGGAGGGCAGCGTATCCGGAAATGGCGCGATATCGCTCAATACGAGCCGCCAGCCCAACGCGCCTAGCGACTTCACCAGCACGCGTCCGAGCGCGCCGGAGGCGCCTGTGATAAGGACCGGCTTGGTGGGCGTCTCGGGCATGGCATGCTCCTGTCTATCGGTTCAGATTAACTCGCCTATCCGGGGAGGAACATAGGCGTGAGCGCACCGATGATTTGGTCGGCCAGCGCTTTTCACTAACCCCTGCACGGTCGAGCCCGGACGTGCCGAGGCGCCGCTGTTCCACCGACCGCACTCTAGGTGGTCAACGGGTGCAGGCAAATATCGGGATCAGCGTGTTCTCTCCCGCTGATGACTTCGCCGCCGAACAGTGCCAGAAACAGGACGGGCCATCATCGCCGGGAGGACTTCATGGACCAGCCAGTGACAACGGTCACCCCGCTGATGCCGCCAGAATCGCGGCATGTGCACATCCTTAAGCAGTTCGAGCGCAAGCTGCTGTGGCTGTCGGCGTGGATGATCCATCACGCCAACCATATCCGGCCCAACCGGGACGGGCTGAAGGTCGGCGGGCATCAGGCATCGTGCGCGTCATGCATCTCCATCATGGCGGCGCTGTATCTGGAGGTGGCTCGGCCGCAGGACCGGATCGCGGTGAAGCCCCATGCCGGGCCGGTGTTCCACGCGATGAACTATCTGTTCGGCCGCCAGACGCCGGGAGAAGATGGAGGGGCTGCGGCAGTTCGGCGGGATTCAGCCGTATCCGTCGCGGGTGAAGGACGGCGCGGAGGTCGATTTTTCCACCGGGTCGGTCGGGCTGGGCGTGGCGATGACCAGTTTTGCCGCCCTGATGGCGGATTATACCAGGCTGCATGGGCTGGGGCGGACGGATTTGCCGCCGGGCCGTCACATCGCGATCTGCGGCGATGCGGAACTGGACGAGGGGAACATTTACGAGGCGTTGCTCGAGGGATGGAAACACGACGTCCGGAACGTCTGGTGGATCGTCGACTACAACCGGCAGAGTCTGGACAGCGTGGTGCCGGACCGGCTGTTCGGGCGGATCGAGGGGCTGTTCCGCGACATGGGGTGGAACTGCGTCACCATCAAATACGGCCGCAAATTGGAAGCGGCATTTGCTCGGGAGGGCGGCGAGGCGCTGCGGGACTGGATCGATGACTGCCCGAACAGTCTGTATGCGGCGCTGACCTTCCAGGGCGGCGCGGCGTGGCGGCAGACGTTATTGTCCGACCTCGGGCGGTCGAAGGCTCGCACCATCATCGACGAACTGAACGATGAGGAACTTGGCGCCCTGATGACCAATCTAGGCGGCCATGACATCGAAACGGTCATCGACTGCCTGCGCACCGCGGACGCCGAGGGCGATCAGCCAACATGTTTCATCGCCTACACCATCAAGGGGATGGGCCTGCCGTTCGCCGGGCACAAGGACAACCATTCCGGGCTGATGAGCAAGGAGCAGATGGAGCAGTTCCGCCGCGATATGGCGATCCGGCCGGGCCACGAGTGGGATCCGTTCGAGGGATTGGACGTTCCGCCCGCAGAGTTGCAGGCGTTCCTCCAGGATTGTCCCTTCGGCACGCCATTGACCCCGCAGGGCCGCCTGCTGTCGGCACCGTCAGTGCTTGTGCCGCCGACGTTGCCGATGCCGAAGCTGAGTGGGCGGAAGATGTCGACGCAGGGCGGATTTGGCGAGATCCTCGCCGAAATCGGGCGTGGACAAGGAGAATTGAAGGACCTCGCGGCGCACATCCTGACCACCTCGCCGGACGTGACGGTCTCCACCAACCTCGGCCCCTGGGTGAACCGGCGGGGAATCTTCGATCGCCATACCCGGAACGACGTGTTCCGCGATTCCAAGCTGGCGTCGGCGCAGCGGTGGGGGATGTCGCCGAAGGGCCAGCACATCGAACTGGGGATAGCGGAGCAGAATTTGTTTCTGCTGCTAGGGGCGGCGGGATTGGCCCCCGGGATGACCGGGGCTCGGGTGTTGCCGGTGGGGACGGTGTACGATCCGTTCGTCAATCGCGGGTTGGATGCGCTGCTGTATGCTTGTTACCAGGATGCTCGGTTTCTGCTGGTTTCGACGCCGTCGGGGCTGACCTTGGCGCCGGAGGGCGGACAGCATCAGTCGGTGAACACGCCGCTGATCGGGATGGCGGCGGATCGGCTGGCGAGCTTCGAGCCGGCGCACGTCGATGAGTTGGGCATTTTGTTGCGGCACGCGTTCGATTTCATGCAGCGGCCGGATGGCTCGGCGGTTTGGCTGCGTCTATCCACGCGGGGACTGGAGCAGAGGGACCGGGCGCTGGACCCGGCGGCGGTGATCGCAGGGGCACATTGGGTGGTGCCTCCGGCGGCGGGGGCGAGGATCGCTCTGGCCTATCAGGGGCCGGTGGCGCCTGAGGCCGAGGCGGCGTTCGAGGTGCTGCGTGACGAAGAACCGGGGGCAGGCTTGCTTGCGGTGACGTCTCCGGACCGGTTGCATGCCGGGTGGCTGGCGGCTCGCCGTGCTCGGCGGGGCGGGGATCGGGCGGCGATATCGCATATCGAGACGGTGCTGGCGCCGCTCGCACGCGGGGCGGCGCTGGTCAGCGTGCTGGATGGGCACCCGGCGACACATGCGTGGCTGGGGGCGGTGCGCGGGCAGCTTGTGGTGCCACTGGGGCCGGACCGTTTCGGGCAGAGCGGCGATATCCCGGATTTGTATCGGGAGTATGGGCTCGATACGGACGCCATTCTGGATGCGTGCGCCCAGGCGCTGCTGGAGGCGTAGCGGTTCGGATACCGGGAGATCTGGGTTTAGGCCTCAGCCGCGCGTCTTTGGCTGAAAGCGGCGAAGTCGTTGACTGATGTGGGCGCGGAACGCCGCGAAGGCCGTGACCATCAATTCCTCCACGCCAAGTTATAAGGTGGCGGCTCGATCTCGATTCGACCGCTCACTGGGTCTATGGCCAGCTCGCGAAGTCTTCCACTATTCCCGCCTGCACGGACGTCGCGGCATGAAATGCCGAGACAAAATAATAAGTGCCCCACTGGACCATAAAATTGCCGGCGAAAGATCAATGCTAGGTACGCTAGAGAACTTCATTGCAAATCGCCTCAGCGAGAGCAGGGAGCCGTGTCATCAAATCCCCGCAGGGCGTCTTGCACCAGATAATGCATGAACATATAAAGAACATCATCGGACGAGGTCGTGATGGACGAGAGACTGGCCGGCAAACTGCGCATCCTGGCGGATGCAGCTAAATATGATGCGTCCTGCGCCTCGTCGGGCGCGCCCAAACGCTCTGCCGGCTCTGCGGGCCTCGGGTCGACCAGCAACGGCATCTGCCATGCCTATACGCCGGACGGACGCTGCGTTTCGCTGCTGAAAATCTTGCTGACCAACTACTGCCAGTTCGACTGCGCCTATTGCATTAACCGCATCTCATCCAATGTCGCGCGCGCCAGGTTTCGAGTTAGCGAGGTGGTGAATCTGGCGCTTGCGTTCTACAAGCGCAATTACATCGAGGGATTGTTTCTGTCCTCGGGCATTATTCGCTCGCCAGACTACACAATGGAACAACTTGTGCGCGTGGCAAGGAGCTTGCGCAGCGATCATCTGTTCGCCGGCTATATCCATCTCAAAACCATTCCCGAAGCAAGCCCCGAGCTGATTGCCGAGGCCGGCCGATGGGCGGATCGCCTCTCGATCAATATCGAGTTGCCGACAGATCGCAGCTTGGAGGCATTGGCGCCACAGAAGAGCGCCAAGTCGATCCGCTCCTCGATGGGGCTTATACACCAGCGCATCCAGCAGTCCCGCGACGAGAAGCACACATTTTCACCTGCCGGGCAAAGCACCCAGGTCATTGTCGGCGCCGACGCGGCAACCGACGCTGCCATGCTGACAACAACTGACGCCTTGTATCGCCGCTATGCCTTGCGCCGGGTCTACTACTCAGCGTTCAGTCCAATTCCGGATGCCAGCAGCGTATTGCCGCCGCGTCCGCCGCCGTTGCAGCGGGAGCATCGGCTGTATCAGGCGGATTGGCTATTACGCTATTATGACTTCTCCATCCACGACATCGTGTCGGCGACCAATAACGGGATGCTGGATCTTGATGTCGATCCGAAACTCGCCTGGGCACTGCGCAACCGGCATCTGTTTCCCGTCGATGTAAACAGGGCGGATCGCGAATTGCTGCTTCGGGTGCCTGGCCTGGGCGCACGCGCTGTCGATCGCATTATGCTCGCGCGTCGCCACACGACGCTGCGGCTCGCTGACGTCGCGCGCGTCACGGCGGGTCTGAAGCGCGCACGGCCGTTTCTGGTGACGCCCGACTGGCGTCCCGTGCGGCAGGCGGATTGTGCCGATTTGCGCCTGCGCCTGGTTCCAGCCGCGCCACAGACAGATCTGTTCGCTTGGCACGCCACCACATCGCACTAGATCCTGGCGCGGATTTTGCCGGCTTTCGGGATGCGGCGCGCCGGTTGCTGCTATCCCAAACTTCTCCGGGGGAGGTGACGTGGGATGCAAACGGTTCGACGTCGCTGTTCGGCGATGCGGTTGCCGGCGGCGCGGCGGCCTGCTTGCTCCCGCGGAGTGTCGTCGAACTGGTCCAGGACGTGGTCTGTCATCGAGACCCTCAGCGCTATGGTTTCTGTTACGCTCTGATATGGCGCATCGACCAAGGCGAACGCGAATTGTTGGATGTGGCGAGCGATCCGTTGGTGCATCGGCTGCTCATGCTGCGCAAGGCCGTACGGCGGGACCGGCACAAGATGCACGCGTTCCTGCGGTTTCGTGATGCAGGCGCAGGCCGCTTCGTTGCCTGGTATGAACCCGAGCATTTCATTCTTGAAGCGGTGGCGCCGTTCTTCGTGGAGCGTTTCGGCTCTTTGGTCTGGTCGATCGTCACGCCGATCGGCTCGCTTCATTGGGATCGTGAAACGCTGAGGACCGCCGAAGCCGGGCAGCGGGCGGATGTGCCGGCGGATGACGCGTTTGAGGCCGCATGGCGAGGGTATTACGAAAGCATATTCAATCCACGCGCGCCAACCCGGCTGTGATGCGGCAGCACATGCCGAAGAAGTATTGGCGCAACATGCCCGAAACGGCAGCCATTCCCGCGCTGCTACGCGAGGCGATCCCGCGCGTTGAGGCTATGGTGCGGGAGAAGCTGAAGCCATGACGTCGTCGCCCAAGGTGCGCCATCTCGTTCTCGTGCTGGGAGATCAGCTCGACCGTCAATCCGCCGCATTCGATGGATTTGACACGGCGCAGGACGTCATCCTTCAGATCGAGGCGAAGGAAGAGGCCAGCTACATCCCGCAGCATCGCCGGCGGTTGGCATTGTTCTTCGCTGCCATGCGGCACTTTCGTGATGAACAGCGCGCCAGCGGTCGCCAGGTGGCCTACAGTTCCCTGGAGGACCCAGCGAATGAAGGAAGCCTCAAGGCGGAGCTGCAACGCCATGCGCACCAGCTGAAGCCGGAGCGGATCATTGTTCTGGAACCGGGCGACTGGCGTGTGCGCGCACAACTTGGCGATCTCGCATTGCCTGTCGAGTTCCGCGCCGATCGGCATTTCCTGTGTGCACGCGAGGTGTTTGAGGCGTTCGCCGATCGTCATCCGAACCTTGTCATGGAGACGTTTTATCGCTTCATGCGCCAGCAACTTGGCGTTCTGATCGAGGACGATGGCAGCCCGACGGGCGGCAAGTGGAATTGCGACAGCGAGAACCGCGAGCCATTTGGCCGTGGCAAAGCGCCGTCCATACCGGCGCCGCCGCACTTCGAACCGGACGCAACCACGCGCGAAGCAGTGGCCATGGTGCAGCGGCTGTTCCCGAACAACCCTGGCCGGCTGGATGACTTCGACCTTCCAGTCAGCGGCGCCCAGGCGAAGCGCGTGCTGGAGGATTTCGTGACCCATCGCCTCGCCTCGTTCGGCCGCTATCAGGACGCGATGCGAGGCGGGGAGGCAGTTCTGTTCCACTCGCGCCTGTCGGTGCCGCTCAACCTGCACATGCTGCAGCCCCGGGATGTCGTCGACGCGGCGCTAAGGCAGCATGATGTGCCGTTGAATTCGTTGGAAGGCTTTATCCGCCAGATCATCGGCTGGCGCGAATTCGTTCATGGCATCTACTGGCGATTGATGCCGGATTATGCCGAACGAAATGCACTCGACGCCGATCTGCCGATGCCACGTTTCTTCTGGACCGGCGAGACCGACATGCGCTGCCTGCACGAGGCCATCGGCCACACGATCGAGCATGGCTATGCGCATCACATCGAGCGGCTGATGGTGCTGGGGCAGTTCTGCCTGCTGCTGGGCGTGCGGCCATACGATGTACATCGCTGGCACATGTCGATGTTCGTCGACGCGATAGACTGGGTATCGCTGCCGAACACGCTTGGCATGAGCCAGCACGCCGATGGTGGGACAATCGGAACCAAGCCTTACGCGGCATCAGGAAATTACATCAACCGAATGAGCGATCATTGCCGGAATTGCCGCTACGATCCGCACAAATCGGTGGGCGCGAACGCCTGTCCGTTCACCACATTGTATTGGGATTTCCTCGCACGTCACGCTAAGCGGTTCCGCAACAACCGGCGCATGACCTTCCCCTACCGCAACCTGGCGCGAAAGGACCGTCACGAGGTCAGTGCCATTCAGCATCAGGCAGAAACACTGAAGTCGCGATTGACGGCGGAAACGTTCTTCTGAGTTTATCCAGAAGCTGCCTTGTGAGCGGCGACCCCGCTGGTGCCTTGGGAGGCCCAGGCCATGATCGCCTAGCGAAAGAGCCAGGTCGCTTTAGGGCTTTCGCGGACCGCCAGCGGTGCACCTCGAGGTCCGGTTTTTTGTTAGAACGGCTGGTCTCCGCAGACGGTGATCCGGTGCATGATTCGGGTTTCCGCCGGATAGTCGTTCACCGCGAAATGCTGGGTGCAGCGGTTGTCCCAGAAAGTCAGCGTCCCGGTCTGCCAGCGCACCCGGCAGGTGTGCTCCGGCCGGATCGACTGTTTCATGAAGAACTCAATCAGCGGCTGGCTTTCTTCATCCGTCATGCCCTCAAACTGCTGAACATGGCCGCCGATGTAGATCGACTTCCGGCCGGTTTCGGGGTGCGTGCGCACCAGCGGGTGGATGCTGGTGGTCTGGACGTCGCCGGGGTCCTTGACCTTCATCTCGCTCATTTGACGGTCATAACGCTCTTTGCGTGACAGGCCGTTGGCCTGTTTGAAGTTGTCGCCGACACAGACAGTGCGAAGCTGGCTGGCGATTTCCTTCATCTTGTCCGAGAGGCTCTCGTAGGCCAGGTACTGATTGGTAAACAGCGTGTCGCCGCCAGCAGACGGTACCTCCTTCGCGTAAAGCATCGTGCCCATCGCGGGGCTCGGCGAGAACATCTGATCAGTGTGCCAGGATCCGCCGAAATTTTTCTTGTCGGTGGGCCGTTTGATGACCGCTAGGATTTCCGGGTAGTCCGCCATGCCTTCCATGTACGGATGCAGGTGGATATCGCCCCAGCGGCGCGCGAATGCCAGTTGCTGGGCCGGGGTAATATCCTGGTCGCGAACCGCGATGACAAGGTTATCGAGTAATGCGGCGCGGATCTCCGCAAGCACCTCGTCCGACACGTCGGTCGAGAGATCGACGCCTCGCACCTCGGCACCGAGTGAGCCGGCGATTTTTTGGACGTCGAGGTGGCGATATTGCGTGTTTCGTGGCGCGTTCATTGCTGTGGAGGCCTCCATCCTGAGGGGATGATGCCTCCTGTTGTCAGGCTATGGCAAGATGGACGGGCGACCCGACACCCGCTCCATTTTGTCTGCATGCATAACTCGCGTATCGTGGCCGATCTCGCGCAGCCACGTTGAGCAGCCGCAGGCGATCGCGCTCTAATACATGTGCATGCCGCCGTTGATCGACACGGTCGAGCCAGTAATGAAATCAGCATCTTCCGCGGTCAGGAAGGCAACGCCCCGGGCGATATCCTCAGCATGGCCCAGACGCCCCATGGGGATTTTCGCGACGATCTTTTTCAGCACCTCACCTGGGACCGCACGCACCATTTCTGTGTCAACATAACCTGGCGCGATAGCGTTGACGGTGATGCCGAAGCGCGCGCCTTCTTGCGCCAGCGCCTTGGTGAAGCCGTGAATGCCCGACTTAGCGGCGGCGTAGTTGACCTGTCCATACTGTCCGGCCTGGCCATTGAGACTGCCGACATTGACGATACGGCCGAACTTGCGCTCGCGCATGCCCTCGAACGTTAATTTGCAGGTATTGAAGCACGAGCCGAGGTTGGTCGCGATTACCGCATCCCACATATCCCGGCGCATTTTGGCGATCGTTGAATCGCGGGTGATTCCGGCGTTGTTGACCAGAATCTCGATCGGACCCTGCTCCGAGACGATCTTGGCAATGCCGGCCTGGCAAGCCTCGAAGCTGCTGACGTCGAATTTGACGACGGCGATGCCGGTTTCCTTGGAGAAGGACTCAGCCGCTACGTCATTCGATGCATAATTCGCCACGACCTTGCGACCCTGTGCCTTCAACGCGAGGCTGATAGCGGCGCCAATACCCCGTGTGCCTCCGGTTACGAGTGCGACGCGTGCCATCGGACCCTCCCTTTTCTTTGTGCTCAGATTACGTCTCTTAGCACTTTCGCAGAACCTGCAAAGGGCCTGTCGCCGAAAAGCGCGCAACGCAGCGACGACCCAAACCCCGAGGCGGCTCAGGCCAGGGCCCGCGAGTGGTCAGAACCTGCGCATGCCGACGACGTCTTCGTGATGGACTGGCGCCTATCGCGAAGACCTTCGCCGGGAGCGGCAGGGCTGCTTAAGGCGAAATACCCAAATCGTTGCCGAGGACGCGTCCGCTACGCGCCGTCATGGTCGGCGCAGGCCGACCATCCACGGCTCGCGGTCCTGAACTCGCGAAATCCGTAGATGGTAGCCTTCGCTTACCGCTACGGCGTGCGGGGACGCTACCTCGACTGCAGCAATTTTTGCGGCAGGTCCTAACGCTCCAACGCCATAGCGACGCCCATGCCGCCGCCGATACATAGCGTAGCCAAACCCTTTTTCGCGTCGCGCTTCTGCATCTCATGCAACAGGGTCACCAGGATGCGCGCACCTGACGCGCCGATCGGGTGGCCGATAGCGATCGCGCCGCCGTTGACGTTCACCTTGCCGGTGTCCCAGCCGATATCCTTGTTCACCGCAACGGCTTGCGCGGCAAACGCCTCGTTGGCCTCGATCAGGTCGAGGTTCTCCGGCTTCCATCCCGCGCGTTGCAACACCTTGCGCGAGGATGGGATCGGGCCGGTTCCCATCACGGCGGGGTCGACGCCGGCGGTGGCAAACGCGGCGATGCGGGCGAGTGGGGTCAGGCCGCGCTTGCTGGCCTCGGTTGCGGTCATCAGGATCAGCGCGGCGGCTCCGTCATTGATGCCGGAGGCGTTGCCGGCGGTGACCGTGCCGTCCTTGGTGAAGGCGGGACGCAGCCGGGCCATTGATTCCGCACTGCTATCGTGGCGGATGTATTCGTCGTCGGATACCTGGATGTCGCCCTTGCGCGTCTTCACGGTCACTGGGACGATCTCGTCCTTGAAGCGGCCGGACTTCTGGGCGGCGGACGCCTTCTGTTGCGAAGCCAGGGCGAAAGCGTCCTGTTCCTCGCGCGTGATCTGATACTTGGTGGCGACGTTTTCCGCCGTGTTGCCCATGTGGTAGCCGTGGAAGGCATCCCACAGACCGTCCTTCAGCATGGTATCGACGAATTCCAGGCCACCCATTTTGGTGCCATTGCGCAGATGCGCGGCATGGGCGGACAGGCTCATGCTTTCCATGCCGCCGGCGGCGACGATGGCGCTCTCGCCAGTGCGGATCTGCTGCGCGGCCAGGGCGACGGCGCGCAGGCCGGACCCGCACACCTGATTGATGCCGAACGCGGTCTTGGAGTCAGGCAGGCCAGCGGCTCGGCCGGCTTGACGGGTCGGGTTCTGGCCCTCACCGGCGGCGAGGACCTGGCCGTAGATCAATTCATCCACGTCGTTCGGATCGACGCCGGCGCGCGACATGGCCGCCTGAAGGGCTATGGCGCCGAGTTGGTGGGCGTGAATGGTGCTCAGGGCGCCGTTGAAGCTGCCGACCGGTGTCCGGGCTGCGGAAACGATGACGATATCGTCCATGAAAACTTCCTCTCTCTTGCGGTCTGTGACGCGACTTGCGACATGCTACCGCCTTTCACACAGGTGCGTAAGGCGGCAGCAAAAAGCAAGTCGGGCAATCACACGCCAAGCTTGGCTGCCATGTCCTGAATGTCGGTCGCGACGATGTCCCAGTCCTGATCGGCTTGGTAGTCGTGCTGCTGACGTGGACCATACTCATTAGGGCGGGGGAAAAAGGCGGTCAGCAGGCCGCACCGGCGCGCGGCGGCGAGGTCACCATTGTGCGCGGCAGCCATCATCACCTGGTCCGGGCGCAGATCCAGCAATTTGGCTACACCCAGATAGGTCTCGGGGTCGGGTTTGAAGTGTCCGAACAGGTCGGATCCGAAGATCATGTCCCATGGGATTGCGGCGAATTTTGCCATGTTCAGCAGCAGGGAGACATTGCCGTTCGATAGCGGGCCGATGATGAAGCGGGACTTGAGGCGTGTCAGACCGGGAACGGAGTCCGGCCAGGGATGCAGGCGGTGCCAGCCGAGGTTGATGTGGACGAGGTCGTCTTCGGACAGTCCGGTGATCCCGTGCTCCTCGACCAGGTGGTTCAGCGAGGCGCGGTGAAGGTCGTCCAGTTTGGTCCATGGCTGCTCGCCCTTGCGGACGCGGTTCATCGATGGCTGGTAGGCGGCGCGCCAGGCGTCGACCAGCGCGGGCCAGTCTGCGCTGACGCCTTTCTTTGCCCCGTATGCGGAAAGGTCGGCGATCAGGCTGGATCGCCAGTCGACCACCGTGCCGAATGTGTCGAATACGATCGCGACTGGTTGTTTGCTGGGCATTGTGATGAACCTCCCTACTGCCGGGGCAGGAGAAAAGCATTGTCAACCAGCGTCAAGCCTGCGCAGGCACCGCCATCGGGTGGACTTCTTGGGCGCTAACCTATCTCGATCCGGATCAGCGTCGGTTCCTCCATCACAGTCGGCAACGCCCGGATCCGATCCACCGCCTCACGCATGGCGCTTTCCTTGGTTTCGTGAGTCACCAGCACCACCGGAACCGCCTCGCCCGGGCTGCGGCCGCGTTGCAACATGGACTCCAGCGACACGCCTATATCCCGCAGAATTGCCGTCACATCGGCGATCACGCCCGGCCGGTCCACGACCATCAGGCGCATGTAATATGGCCCGACATGGTTGCTCATCGGCACCGAGGGCGCGCTTGACAGGGCGGAGCCGGACGCGCCCCAGACCGGCGTGATCCGGTTGCGCGCGATATCGATCAGATCGGCGACGACAGCCGACGCCGTCGGGCCGGCCCCCGCACCACGTCCCTCCAGCATCACGCGGCCGACGAAATCGCCCTCCGCCACCACGGCGTTGAACACCCCATCGACCCGAGCGATCGGGGCGGTCTGGGGCACCATGCAGGGATGGACGCGGGTTTCGATCCCCGCCTCGGTCTGCCTGGCAATGCCCAGCAGTTTTATGCGGTAGCCAAGTTCGCCGGCGAAGGCGATGTCCACTGCCGAGATGCGCCGGATACCCTCGACGTGCACCTGATCGAACGCCACCGGCCGGCCGAACGCCAGCGCCGCGAGAATCGCCAGCTTGTGCGCCGCGTCAATGCCGTCGATGTCGAAGCTGGGGTCGGCTTCGGCGTAGCCCAGCTTCTGGGCGTCAGCCAGAACCTCGGAGAATTCCCGGCCCCGCTCCCGCATTTGCGTCAGGATATAGTTGCAGGTTCCGTTCAGGATGCCGGCAACGGCGGTGATCCGGTTGCCGGCCAAGCCCTCGCGCAGTGCCTTGATCACCGGGATACCGCCGGCGACCGCGGCTTCGAAAGCCAGCGCGACCCCGCGTTCCTCGGCCGCGCGTGCCAGCGCGGCGCCGTGCACCGCCAGCAACGCCTTGTTCGCCGTCACGACCGGTTTGCCGGCCGCGATCGCCGCCTCGGCCAATGCGAGGGCCGGCCCCTCGGATCCGCCGATCAGTTCCACGATGACGTCCACACCGGGATCGGCCGCCAGGGCCACGGGATCATCATACCAATGCAGGCCGGTGACCGGGAATCCGCGATCCTTGGAGCGGTCGCGAGCGGAGACCGCGGTCACCGCGATCGGCCGCCCGGCTCGGGCAACGACGATATCGGCATTGTCCCGCAACATCTTCAGCACGCCACCGCCGACGGTGCCGAGCCCCGCGAGCGCGACGGAGAGCGGCCGGGTCATGGCGCGGCCGCCTCGGACAGGATCGGTTCGGCGACATTGGACCCGGCGTGCATGAAGGTGCGGATATTGCGGATCGCCTGGCGCAGCCGGTGGGTATTCTCCACCAGGGCGATGCGGACATAGCCCTCGCCGTGCTCACCGAAGCCGAGGCCGGGGGCAACCGCGACCTTGGCGCGTTCCAGCAGCAGTTTGGAGAACTCGACGCTGCCGAGTGAGGCGTAGCGCGGCGGCACCGGCGCCCACGCGAACATCGAGCCCTCCGGGCACGGCATCTCCCACCCCGCCGACGCCAGTCCCTTGATGAGCACATCGCGGCGCTCGCGATAAAGGTTGCGGATCTGCTGGACACAGTCCTGCGGGCCGTTCAGCGCCGCCGCTGCCGCGACCTGGATCGGGGTGAACGCGCCGTAGTCGAGATAGGATTTCATCCGCGTCAGCGCATTGATCAGGCGCTGATTGCCCGCCGCGAATCCCATCCGCCAGCCGGGCATCGAGTAAGTCTTGGACAGGCTGGTGAACTCCACCGCTATGTCTTTTGCGCCGGGCACCTGCAGGATGGACGGCGGCACCTTGTCGCCGAAGTAGATTTCCGCGTAGGCGAGATCGGACATCACCCAGATCTCGTGCTTGCGGGCGAACGCCACGATCTCCTTGTAGAAATCCAGGTCCGCCAGATAAGCCGTCGGATTAGAGGGAAAATTGACGATCAGTGCGGTGGGTTTCGGCACCGAGTGCCGCACCGCACGGTCGAGCGCGCGCAGCATGTCCTCGTCCGGGGTGGCGGGGATACTGCGCACCGCCGCGCCGGCGATGATGAAGCCGAACTGGTGGATCGGATAGGACGGGTTCGGCACCAGGATGGTGTCGCCCGGGCTGGTGATCGCCGAGGCCAGATTCGCCAGTCCTTCCTTCGACCCCAGGGTGGCGACGACTTCGGTTTCCGGGTTCAGGCCGACGCCGAAGCGGCGATCGTAATAGGTGGCCAGGGCGCGGCGGAGCCCCGGGATCCCCTTGCTGACGGAATAGCGGTGGGTGCGAGGGTCCTGCACCGCCTCGATCAGCTTGGCGACGATGTGCGGCGGCGTCGGGCTGTCGGGATTGCCCATGCCGAGGTCGATAATATCCTCCCCGGCGCCCCGAGCCTTTGCCTTGGCCGTGTTCACTTCGGCGAAGACGTAGGGCGGAAGACGGCGGATGCGATGAAACTCGCCGGAGGGATCGGAACTCATGACAGGCCTTTCGGAGTACAGGAACGCGTTGTTGTAGCAGTTGGCGTTTAGCAGGGCACCGGCTTGCGCCCTTTGACCGTGGCCTTCCTCGTATCGCCGGTTATCCGGATCGCGGCGTCACGTGACTTGCTGATACGCGAGGTTATGATGCTGGAGCATTCCATTATTGCACCAAATGCAGCAACGCGCCGCGACCCGAGGCTTCAGCGCTGACGCGGATCGCGGTGCTGGGCACGCCGTCCTGCTTCAGGGCATCGAAGATCGACTGTGCTCTGGACAGGCCGAGGGTCAGCGCGGCGGACTGCGCCTCTGGATCGCTGGACGGAGAAGTCGCCATAGCCTGTGACGGCGATCGTGCCGTTGCCGCGCTTCGCGGCGAAGGCCTTTATCTCGTCGGTCGCGGGCTGGGATAGGTTGGAAGCACCCTCCAGGAACACGATCGTGGCGGATTGACCGGTCGAAGGCTCCGGCATTGGCGTTGGCGCGACCGGCACAACCGGTGGCGGGCCGGCGGCAGCCGGTCGGACCGGCGGGCCGGCCGGCAGCGCTGGTTGAGCACCCGCGTCCAGCGGCGCTGCGGCAGGCGCGGTCGCGGCGGGCGTGGTCCCGGCGGGCGTGGTCGCGGTGGGAGTCTCCAGCGGCGCGGCCTCCACGGCTTTGCGGGGTGCCGCGGATGGTGCGGCGGCGGGCGCGGGCGGTGCGGTCACCGCCGGCATCGAAGCGCTGGCCAGCGGGGTCCCCGGTGAGCCGGACCCGGGTTTCGGGGGAGCGGCGGAAGGCGGCGGCGGTGGTGGCGCCGTGCCTACACCGAACAGGGACGGCGAAGCCGTGGGCGAGGAAGGATCAGTCAATGGCGCGGACTGCGCCGCGTGCTGTGCATTGGTACGGTCGGCCACCAGGGAAGCGGTCAGCTTCTTCAACGCCTCCGCATCCGGGGCTTCCGGCTTGGCAGGGACAGTGGCCATGTTCGGGAAGGGTTGATCGGCCCCAGGCGGCGGCGGGCGTTGTTCGGCGATCTTTCCGCCTTCCTGCCGATGCCACCAGTTTACCGGATTCATCGACGAAGTCGTGGAACAACCGACCAACAGAGAGCTCACCGCCAGCAACATGGCAGAGCCCCGCAGCACGGCTTGCGTGGGTAATTTCACGCGCCTAGCTTGCGCGCCTCTGTCGCTGACCATCATATACTGGTTCCGCTCTCCGCCACCGGCGACGTGTGTAGCCGCTGGTGTCGCCGACGCAAAGGATGTCTCAATGGCCGCAAACGAAAAGAACCCGGGAAACGTCCAATCCATTGCGACGAGCGCCGCCCCGGCAACGCTCGAAGCGGCGGGGTTCAAGTTGCCGGATCCGACGGTGGTCGGCAGGTCGATGGCCGACATCGCCGAACGGTCGCAGCGCATCGTGGGCGAATGGTTAAAGCGGCAGTCGCAGGATGGTGCTGGGGCGGACCCTTTGAACATCGGCCGCGCCTTCATGGAGATGACCGCTCGGCTGATGTCCAATCCCGCCAGATTGATGCAGGCGCAGTTGGGCTTCTGGCAGGACTACGTGACATTATGGCAGAATACGACGCGCCGGATCATGGGTATGGAGACCGATCCGGTGATCGGGCCGTCGCCCAGCGATAAGCGCTTCAAGGATGAGGCGTGGAAGGAAAATGAGGTCTTCGACTTCATCAAGCAGTCCTACCTGCTGTCGGCCCGCTTTGTGCAGAATGTGGTGACCCAGGTCGATGGGTTGGACGAAAAGACCGCGCAGAAGGTTGATTTCTACTCGCGCCAGTTCACCGATGCGATGAGCCCGTCCAATTTCCTGATGACCAACCCGGAGGTGCTGCGCAAAACAGCCGAGACCGGCGGCGAGAACCTTCTCAAGGGCTTGAACAACCTGCTGGGCGACCTGGAGCGCGGCAAGGGCAAGCTGCACATCAAGATGACCGATACAGAGGCATTCAGTGTCGGTGAGAACATCGGCGTGTCCCCCGGCAAAGTGGTATTCCAGAATGAGCTGATGCAACTGATCCAGTACACGCCCGCAACCGAGCAGGTGCTGAAGCGGCCCCTGTTGATCGGGCCGCCGTGGATCAACAAGTTCTACATTCTTGACCTGCGGCCGAGGAACAGCTTTGTCCGTTGGGCCGTGTCACAGGGGCATACTGTATTCATCATTTCGTGGGTCAACCCGGATGAGAAACTCGCGGAGAAAGACTTCGCGGACTACATGAAACAGGGCTACCTCGCCGCATTGGACGCGATCGAGGCGGCCACGGGAGAGCGCGAGGTCAACGCGATCGGCGTATTGCCTGGGGGGCACGCTGCTCGCCGCGACCCTGGCCTACATGGAGGCAAAAGGCGACAACAGGATCAAGACCGCGACGTTCTTCGTGACGATGCTGGACTTCCAGGAAGCCGGCGAACTCGGGGTCTTTATCGACGAGGAGCAGCTGCAGCTGCTGGAAGACAAGATGAACAAGCGGGGCTATCTCGAAGGCAGCGAGATGGCGACGACGTTCAACATGCTGCGCGCCAACGACCTGATCTGGTCGTTCGTGGTCAACAACTACCTGATGGGCAACGATCCGTTCCCGTTCGACCTGCTCTACTGGAATGCCGATTCCACTCGCATGCCGGCGAAGATGCACAGCTTCTACTTGCGGAAGATGTATCAGCAGAACCTTTTGGCGAAGCCGAACGGTATCACGCTGGACGGTGTTCCGATCGACCTGGGGAAGATCAAGACGCCTGCTTACTTTCTCTCGACGCGTGAGGATCATATCGCGCCTTGGAAGTCGACCTATCGCGGCACCCAGTTGCTGGGCGGCCCAAAGCGGTTCATCCTGGCGGCGTCGGGTCACATCGCAGGCGTTGTCAATCCGCCCGAGGGCGGGAAATATGGCCACTGGATTAGCACAGATCTCCCGCCCGATCCGGATAGCTGGTTCCAGGGTGCAACCGAGATGTCGGGCTCCTGGTGGCCCGACTGGCAACGCTGGATACTCGCATCCGACAAAACGCAGGTGCCTGCTCGGCAGCCAGGTGACGGGAAGCTGAAGCCGATCGAGGATGCACCGGGAAGCTACGTCAAGGTACGGTTGTTGTAGGCTTGCCGCCAAGCGCATCTTCTCGTCGTAGCTGGCCTTTGTTCCGATCGCAGACGCCCACATGGAAGCGCTGCTCGCCTTCGTTCGATCAGATCGGGCCGCGCTGTGCCGTTCGAAACAACCGCAGGCGGTGTTCACCCCGGCTTCTTCGTTTTCGCGCGGCTCTTCCGTTTCGGGGCCGGGGTTGTCTTGACCTCGCCCTGATCAGCCAGGCGGTCGGGAAATTCCCCCAGATTCTCCTGGATCTCGGCCTCCTCGATACCGGTTTCCCGGAATGATTGAGGCCTGTTCTGCGGATTCGGCAGCAGACCGCTTCCGGCACTCTCCTCAATCCCGACCAGTTCGCGGGCCCGCTCCCAGTATTCGACATCCCGGCCGTGGGGCCTGCCGTCGGATTCCCACATGAGATAGGCGCGCTCCCGCACGCGGTGCTCGCGTTCGGGGTCGACAGAAAGAGGATTGCGAGGGGTGGGACGAGCCGGGTTGGGTGCCATGGAGCCTCTCGGGTGATAGCCAAACCTTAACATAACGAACATACCATAGCACCGTTGCATCAGGCCACGCGGTCGGCCACACGCCGCATCACGCGTCTGAGAGCCTATCTCAGACTTTCGGACGCCCCGTAGTTTACCCCGCGATAGTCAGGCGTCGCCTGCAACAGCGGAAAGGCGCTGTGGGCATGGGGTTGGGTGACCGGCGGCGCGTCTCGGAACAGATAGCCCGGATGCAGTTCGTTCAGGCTGCGCGCGCCGGCCAGGGCCATCGCCACGCCGAACTCATGCTCCATCAGTTCCAGCATCTTGTGCACGCCGGCGTCGCCGTCGGCGGCCAGGGCGTAGCAATACATTCGGCCGATCGCCACGGCGTCCGCTCCGAGCGCGATGGCCTTCACGATGTCGGTTCCGCGGCAGATGCTGCCATCGATGATAACCTTGGCGCGTCCGCGCACCGCCGCCATGACCTCCGGCAACACGTCCATCGACCCTCGCCCGTGATCGAGCTGACGGCCGCCGTGGTTGGAGACATAAACACCATCGACACCATACTCGCAGCACAGGGCGGCATCCTCGCCGGTGGCGATGCCCTTCAGGATCAGCGGGATGCTGTGGTTGTCCTTGAAGTGCCTGACGTTGTCCCACGTAAATCCGGCCTGGTAGTTCTGACCTGTCGCGGCGGAACGCCACGGCTTGACAAAACGCCCTGCGATGTCGCGCTCCCGGCGCGAATAAGCCGCGGTATCGACGGTGATCGCGAAGGCATCGTATCCGGCATCGACAGCGCGCTTCGCGACGTCGTCCACCCACGCATCGTCGCCACGAACATAGAGCTGGAAGATCTTCGGGCCGGTCGCCGCGGCAGCGGATTCCTCCAGACCCGGCTGTGTCACCGAACTCACCATGATCGGGACGCCGAACGCCGACGCGGCTCGGCCCGCCGTCGCAGCGCCGCCGGGATGGAACAACTCGAGTGAACCGACAGGTGCCAGAATTAATGGCAGTCGAAGCTTCCGGCCAAACAAGGTTGTGCTGACATCGATCTTCGACACGTCGACGCAGACCCGCGGACGGAGGGCCAGCGAATCGATGGCCAGGCGATTCCGCCGCAACGAGGTCTCGGTTTCCGTCGCACCGACCAGGTAGCCCCAGATATGGTCAGACAGTTTGGCCCGCGCCGCTGGGATGAATTCGTGCAGGCACTGAAAATCGCCGGTCGGCTCGAAAAGATGTTTGGCTTCGGCCTGATCCATGGTTGCCTCCCCTTCCGCGAAGTTTTTTCGCATCGTATCAGGCCTTGACGCGCAAAAACACGCAAGGGCGGATCAGGCCGGCAGGGTTGCTTTCTCGGCATCGAGTGTTTCCGATCCCGGAGGTGGCCCCTTGAGCGCGGGGCCGCGTTTCCGGCATCGCGATCCAGAGCAACGCAGTTGCGACGGTACCAACCCCCGCCAACAACAGGAACATCACCTGGGCGCCAAAGGTGTCCCCGATCCAACCAGCAAGGAAGTGTACTGAAGGTTGCCCCCAGGCCGGAAGCCAGCCCGAACCAGCCGATCGCGATATTCAGATAACCGGTTCGTATGGTCAGATCGGCGGCTATCAGCGGCAGCATTAGTCCGAATACCGCCGCACTGATGCCGTCGAAACCCTGAAACACGGCCAACGGAAGTGCCCCCGGCAACGTGGCGAACAGCAAGCCCCGCACCGGGACGGCCGCGAAACCGGCGATCAGCACCGGCCGGCGACCGATCCGCTGCGCCAGTTTCCCCGCAAAAGGGGCAACCGAGGCCGTGATCAACTGTGGCACGATGATCGTCGCAGAGATCAGAAAGCCCGAAGCCTCGTCGCGGCGCGTCAACGCATTCAACGCCAACGGCAGCATGGCCGCGTTGGCGAGCTGGAACAGCACCACGGCGGCCGTGAAAACAGGCAACGCGGGTTCAGCGAAGATCTGCCAGGGCCAGTGTTCTCGCTCCTTCGGATGCTTGAGTGCTGGGTGGTCGTCTTCGACCCGGTCGGACCCGCGGATCATAAGCAGAAAGACGATCGCCGGGATTGCCAGCGCGGCTGTCACCAGGAACACCGAACGCACCGAGATATAGGACGCGGCGGCACCCAGCAGGGCAGCCGAAGCGGCATTCCCAAGAGCGGCGTAGCGGGTGTTGTGACCAAGCCGCTCGCCGAAGCCGTCATGTCCGCAAAGCGAAAGGGTCAGCGCTGCGATCGCCGGTGTCATCACACAGCTCGCGAGCGAGTTACCAACCTCGGCGCCCCAGACGACGTGCTGCGACGGGAACCGGCCCAGCAGGATCGCGGACAGCCCAATGACCACCATGGCACCGCTAGCGACGAAACGCTTGCTATGGAGCGAATCCACCAACACACCGCCGGGCAATTGGCCGAGCAGGCCAGCGAAGGTCCCAATGGACAGCGTCAAACCGAGCGCGGTCTGACTCCAGCCCTGCTTGGTGAGCCAGACAGCGATGAACGGCCCGAACCCGGCCTGAACCGCCGCGATAAAAAAATTCAGGCCGTTGAGGGCAAATCGCGGTCGCATCCTGCCACACCCCAAGAAGGACCGACGAGCAGTAGGATGCTCTGCATCGACGTTTTGCGAGCCCGCGCATTCGCTGGCCCGACCGCTGGGTAATGTGGGTAAGGCTCGCCCGGCAGAAGCCGTGGGACCTACCATGCTCCGCCTTAAGTCAGGAAGGGGGTGCTGACCCGCGCCGGGTCGAAGGGCATCGCCGCCGGAGACGCGGCCGCCATGATACCGGCCGCGACCCGGCATCACGCCCCTGGCGGAGAGGCAGTGACAGCGGGCCGCGGGTCGGTTTCCGTTAGGCCGGCACGGCGTGGAGATGCCGCGCGGGCTGGGCTAGTTCTTCATAGACATCGAGGTAGTCCTCCGCCATGCGGCGCGCAGTAAAGCGGCGGTCGAACGTGGCGCGGACGCGGGCTCGGTCCAGCGTATGGATCTTGCCGACGGCGGCAACGGCTTCGTCAATATTGTTGACGATGAAACCGGTTACGCCGTCGTCCATGACCTCGGGCACCGATCCGCAGTTGTAGGCGATGACCGGCGTGCCGCACGCCATAGCTTCAATCATCACCAGGCCGAAGGGCTCCGGCCAGTTGATCGGGAAGATCAAGGCATGTGCGCCGGAGAGAAACTCCGGCTTTTGCGCGTCGTTGATCTCACCGATAAACTCGACATCCGGATTGCCCTGGATCAGCGGCTTGATCTTGCTATCGTAGTATTCCTTGTCGGCGTTATCGACCTTGGCCGCGATCTTCAGCTTCATCCCCGCCTTGCCGGCGATCCTGATGGCGCGATCGACACCCTTCTCGGGCGAGATACGTCCCAGAAACGCCCCGTATTCCTGCCTGACCGGTTGCGGTGTCAGCAAGCCGGCCGGCATACCATGATGCACCGTACGCACCCAATTGAGGTGCGGGATCGGCCGGCGCTGGTTGTTGGAGATCGAGACGAACGGCAAATCCGCATAGGTGCCATAGGTTTCGATCAACTCCGGCAAGTCCAGACGCCCATGGATCGTCGTCAGGTAAGGCACTTTTTGCCGGGAGAATAGCCCGAGCGGGAAGTAGTCGATATGGAAGTGCAGTACATCGAACTCGTCCTTGCGGCGGTAGATGCGTTCGACCATGCGGTAGTATGTCGCAACCCAGTCCCTGACTGAAGGATCCAGTCGTAGCGCCCGCTCGCGCATGGGTGCCAAGGTTGCAGATGTTATTGAGTCGCCGCTGGCGAACAACGTGACGTCGTGGCCCATCGCGACGAGTTCCTCGGTCAGCGAATATACCACCCGCTCGGTGCCGCCGTACAGCTTGGGGGGAACCGCCTCGAACAGGGGCGATATTTGAGCAATACGCATGAGTACTTTATCCCGAATTTGACTATGGGTTTAGTTGTACCAGGCACTTTTTTTCTTGTGATTTTTCCACACAACTTGCGCTTGACTTCACATTCCATCGATGCCTATTAATTGACGGTTATAAAATTCGAATGTGGCGAAAAGTCGGCGTGTTCGCCGCGATCTCGGGGCATTTTCCGGGGGGCGGAGACGACGAAGCAAAGCCCACGCGGTCCGGGTCTGCGGTCTCATCCCGGTGAGGAGTTTTCCGTCGTCATGCGGCAACTGGGTGGGGCCACTGGCCCGAACGCCGAAACTTTCCCGGCACTGCGCGGTCGGCCATTGGCCTTCCTGTACTCCTATATAAGCCGCCATCCCGCCGGGCACTTGACGGTGCTGTTATCGGTGCTGGTGGCGGTGACGTGCAGCGTTTCCACGCAGTATGGCATGAAGTACCTCATCGATATTGTCGCTACCGGACGCGAGGCGGCGGGCGACAAAGTCTGGGGCGCATTTGCCCTGTTATGCGGCCTGATTGCGGCCGACAATCTTTCCTGGCGCGTCGGCGCCTATGCGGCGCACCGCACGTTTGTCGCGGTCACCGGGGATATCCGTCGCGACCTGTTCCGCTATCTCGGCGGCCACGCACCGACCTACTTCGCCGAACGCCTGCCGGGTGCACTCGCCAGCAGGGTCACCTCCACCGCCAATGCTGCTTTCACGGTGGAGAACACCACAGCGTGGAACGTGTTGCCGCCCTCCGTGGCTGTGGTGCTTGCGATCGCCTTCATCGGTTCGGTCAATCTGGCTCTGGCCGGCACGTTGCTGGGCATCGCGCTCATGCTCGGCGCGCTCATTTTCCACCTCGCCAGGCAGGGGGCGCAGCGGCACCGCGAATATGCGCGGGAGGCCGCCGCGGTGGACGGGGAACTTGTCGATATCATCGGCAATTTCAACGTCGTCCGGGCATTCGGCGCGACGTTCCGGGAACAGCGGCGCATCGACGAGCGGATGGGAACCGAAATGGCCGCGCGCCGGCGCAGCCTGTACTATCTGGAACATATCAGGCTGGTGCATGCGATCCTGACCGTGTTTCTGACCGTCGGGGTGGTCGCATGGGCCATCATCCTCTGGCAGAACGGCCAGGCGAAGGTCGGCGACCTCGTGCTGATCACTTCGCTGGCGTTCGGCATCTTGCATGGCACACGGGATCTGGCGGTTGCCTTAGTCGATCTGACGCAACATGTCGCTCGGTTGGAGGAAGCCATCTCCACCCTGCTGACGCCGCACGAGTTGAAGGACTCTAAGGATGCCCGGACGCTGCCAACGGGACCTGGCGAAGTGGCATTCGAGCAAGTGCGCTTCGCCTACCCTGGCCGCCCCGCTGTACTGAACGACTTCGACCTGGTGATCGCGCCCGGAGAGCGGGTCGGGCTGGTGGGGTTCTCGGGCGCCGGGAAATCCACCGTGCTGGCCTTACTGCAGCGCTTTTACGACGTCAGCGGCGGCCGGATCGCCATTGACGGCCACGATATCCGCGACGTGACTCAGGAAAGTCTTCGAAACGTCATGGCCGTGGTGCCGCAGGACATCTCGCTGTTCCACCGTTCGGTGCTGGAGAACATCCGGTACGCCAGACCCGATGCGACCGAGGCCGAAGTGCTGGCTGCCGCTGACATGGCGCATTGCCGGGACTTCATCGAGACGATGCCGGAAGGCTTCGAAACCATGGTCGGCGACCGCGGCGTGAAGCTGTCCGGCGGCCAAAGGCAGAGGATTGCGATCGCCAGGGCGCTGCTGAAGAACGCGCCCATCCTGTTGCTGGACGAGGCGACGAGTGCCTTAGATACGGAATCGGAACAGGCGATTCAGAACGCGCTAGACCGGCTGATGACCGGGCGCACGGTGATCGCCATCGCGCACCGTCTGTCCACGCTGCAGAGTTTCGACCGCATCATCGTCATGGACAAAGGCCGCATCGTCGATGATGGCTCGCCGTTCGCTCTGGCCAACCGGCCCGGCCCGTACCGGGAGTTGTTGCGCAAGCAACGAATGGATGCGGTGTCGGCCGAGGCGGCTTAGACTAGCCGGTCACGCAATGACCGGGTCATCTGGAAGGTGACGATCGTCGGATCGGCGATCGCGCGCTATGCGTAAAGCATCGCCGGCGGCTGGCCCTCAGGGTGGGCATGATCGAACACCACCCAGGCATGGTGATGCTGCGCGTTTTTGGTGAATTCACCGAGATCAAACCAGCGGATACGACGCGTCAGCACGATAACCGCCGCGAACGGGCCAGCCGACATGACTTCCGCCACGCGCCGTCCGGCGATCCATTGCAACCGGACCAGCAGCGCTAATTGCCCCTGCACCGACGCGGTCAGCATCATTGCATGACGCAGGAAATTCAGCATCCCGGTCGGCGATCTCGACTGCTCGGTATGGGAGCCGCTGTCGCCGTAAGGCGGATTCGTGACGATGCTGCGGCACCCGGATGGAACGGTGTGACTGGTAAGAAAATCCACACCGGGCTCGCCATAGCCGCGGTCCACGAGGTCGGTTGAGACAACATCGTAGCCGTGATCGGCCAGGACGGAGGACATTGCCCCGTCGCCGCAACACGGCTCCCAGACCGGTCCGCGAAAGCGAACGTGTCGCAGCAGCGCCTCGGTGACCCAGGCGGGCGTCGCGTAAAAATCCTGGCCTGCCCGTTGATAGCCTGAAACATGGATCGCCCGGCGCGGATCCGGCCGAAACGGTTCGAAGGCGGGTGATTCAACGAGATCAGCAATCGGCAGTCCAGGTTGAAAGAAACTCACGCGCGGGGGTTCCAATCGATCAAATTGCCAAGGTCACGAGTGGGCAAATCGGTCTGCTTAACACTGCAACATTTTAGCCGACGCCCTCACGGATGAACAACAGCGGACAGACTGCCCTTAAGGTGAAACCCGTTCGAACCCGCTTCCGAGAGGTTTGATAACCAGCCAGGAACGCGGCGGCCGGCCCGGATGCCCGCGCCTTCAGCGCGCCCGAGTGGCGGCGCAGCGGATTTCTCCGTAAGCTGCACATTCAAAATTTGGAGCATGGCCACGATCGAGCACGGCCGGCTTCATCACCTAGGAAGCCCAATACCTGCATGTCTCGTCTCGTCGTCGTTTCCAACCGCGTCGCCCCGATCCAGGAGGGCGAGGCAACCGCCGGCGGATTGGCGGCCGGAGTGCTCGATGCGCTCAAGCAGAAAGGCGGCTTGTGGTTCGGCTGGAGCGGCGAGCTCGCCGCCGACGAACCGGTATCACAGCGACCCAGTCATGAACGTAATGTCGGGCCGATCACGCTCTTCACCATCGATCTGTCGCGCAAGGATTACGACGAATACTATCGGGGCTTCGCCAACGACACGCTGTGGCCGGTGCTGCACTATCAGGTCGGGCTCGGACATTTTGAGTGGGTGGAGTTCGAGGGATATCGGCGGGTCAACGACCTTTTCGCCGCGGCCCTGACCCCGCTGGTTCGTGACGATGATCTGATCTGGGTACATGACTACCACCTGCTGTGCCTGGCCGAGGCGCTGCGGGCGCGCCGAGTGGCCAACCGGATGGGGCTCTTCCTGCATACCCCGTTCCCGGCTCCTGGCGTCTTCATGACGATCCCGTCGCACGCGGAACTGATCCGAGCGATGTGCTTATTCGATCTGCTTGGCTTTCAAACGGAAACCGACCGCACTGCCTTCCTGGATTATGTGCTGCGCCATGCGGGTGGGGTGTTGGTCGAGGCCGAAGGCATGATCTCGGTGTTCGGGCGGCGGGTGCGGACCGGGGTCTACCCGATCGGCGTCCACGTCGATGAGGTGCGGGCGCAAGCCGAGACGCCGATCAACCGGCGTCAGGCCACACGGATGCGTGCCAACCTGATGGAGCGGTTGATCCTTAGCGTCGATCGGCTGGACTACTCGAAGGGCTTGCGTCAACGGTTCGCGGCCTTCGAACGGTTTCTGGTCGAATTCCCGGCGCAGCACGGTCTGGTCACCTTCATGCAGATCGCGCCGCCGTCACGGAGCGACATCGAGGCCTATCAGCGGATCCGGCGGGAACTGGAAGGCGAGGCCGGGCGGATCAACGGCCGTTTCGCCGAGGTTGACTGGGTACCGCTGCGCTACCTGAACCGAAGCTTTGCCCGGAACGTGCTGATGCCACTGTATGCGGAAGCTCAGGCCGGTCTAGTCACACCGCTGCGAGACGGCATGAACCTGGTGGCCAAGGAATATGTGGCGGCCCAGGATCCGGACGACCCAGGGGTGCTGATCTTGTCCGAATTCGCCGGGGCGGCGCGGGAACTGGATGCGGCGCTGCTGGTTAACCCCTACGACGAAGCTGGCATGGCTCGGGCGATGGATCGCGCGCTATCGATGCCGGTCCAAGAGCGGCAGGAACGACATCAGGCGATGCTGGCGATCATGCGATCGAACAGCCTGGAGCAGTGGCGCGATCGGTTTGAGACCGACTTGCGTGCCGAGTAGGCACGCGGGGCGGCGGACGCGAAAGCGTCCCGGATCGGGGCGCTCAGTCGGTGCCCGGGTGGTTATCGTCGTGCTTGTCTCCGCACTGTACGGCTGTGCTTTGCCGGGAAAGAAAGTGACCCGGGCGAAAACAGACCGCTCCCATCATCACAGTGTCGTCCCAGCCGCCAGTCATCACGAGCTAAGCGAGACCGAAAAGAACAAGCTGTTCGAGGATTTTCAACGCTGGCGCGCCGCCAAGGGGCAGGCTGAACCAGGGGCTTCGTCGCTCGTAGAGTTTGATCAGCCCCTGGAACCGCCATATTCCCCCTGACTGTGCACTCTATGCGCCGGGGATGGTCCGGTCAGCGCGTTTTAACTCGCCCTCGCTCATTCAGTCGTCGTAGTGGTGGTGATGATGCCAGCCCCAACCGCCGGGTCCTTCGACCACACATCCGGAAACCGAGCCTGCGACAAGAATCAGCAGAAATAGTCCGCAAAGAGCGCGCATTATAGGTTCCTTAGTATCTCGGATAGGCGTTGTAGCCGTAATGGCGTTCTTCCCATTGACGATGATGCCACTCGTGGTGGCGGGCTTCCCATCGTTCATGCCGCCGCCATTGGTGCTCCTGGCAGCGCGGGCCACAGCCATCACTATCCCAATAAACCGGCTGAATCATCGATTGCTCACCGGATAGGGTGCCCGCGTGCGCGGATGTTCCTATCGCTATGGCGCTGAAAAGCCCTAGTCCTAATAAAGCATTGCGCATTTCACTTCCTCCTTCGACTAATACCTGGGAAGACGCCGGGGCGAATGCTTGGCGTAAAGGTGTCAAGAATAGGACAATGCTTCGGGTGATACTGGCTCCCCCGATAGTAGTAACCACTTACGATATTGTTAGGTGCCGAATCAGGACGAGATTTTCTTTTGCGACCATAGGATTAGGCGCTGATCGCGCACGCTTGACAGCCGGGGCGGCTCGGTTGGTTCTGACGCAGCAAGGATGAGCGCCAGGAACAGTCACATCAATGTCATGCGGTTCAGGCTTTTCCGCGAGCCGATTGTCGTGTCGCGATGTGAGGGAAGGGGGGCCCGCCGTTACGGGCTAGCGCGGGCGAAATCGGCCCACAAGATCAAGGGCTAGTGGTTCAAATCAGACACTGTCCGTTTGATTGAACCCCTAAAGCAGATCAAGTGCGGCCTTTCTTCGGGGCGGCTGATGCACCGCGTCGATCTCCGCCAGATCCTGTTCTGTCAGCCGGACGTCGCCGGCGGCGGCGTTTTCCCGGACATGGGCCGCGTCGGCCGCTTTCGGGATCGATATGACATGCCCCGAGCGCAATCCCCAGGCAATCGCCACTTGGGCCGCTGTCGCACCATGGCGACGCGCGACAGCCTGAAGCGCGGACGAACCAAGCAGCTTGCGGACGTGATGCCCCAATGGCGAGTAGGCCATCAAGGGAATCCCGTGTTCCGAGCGCCAGGGCAGCAGATCGAATTCGATTCCTCGGCTGTCCGGGTGATACAGCACCTGATTGGCCGCGCAGCCCGATCCGCTTGGGACGCCAAGCAACTCGGTCATGTCGGCGGTGTCCAGGTTCGATACGCCCCAATGGCGGATTTTGCCTTGGGCCTTCAAGGCTTCGAACGCAGCGACCGTCTCCGCCAGCGGATGACCGCCGCGCCAGTGCAGCAGATAGAGATCGATCCGATCGGTCTTGAGCCGCTTCAAACTCCGCTCACACGCCGCCGGCACACCAGACCGGGAGGCATTCTGCGGCAGCACCTTGCTGACGATGAACACCTGATCGCGAATGCCCGAAACTGCTTGAGCGACCACCTGCTCGGCGCCGCCGCCGGCATACATCTCGGCGGTATCAATCAGCGTCATGCCGAGATCGATACCGAGCCGCAGCGCGTCCGCCTCCTTGGCCGCGTCGCCGCGCCGTTCGCCCATATACCAGGTGCCCTGCCCAACGGCCGACACCGTCTCTCCGCCCGGCAACGCAACTGTTCGCATCAGTTTGCCAACCCCTCTGCAACGCGCATCACCCGAAGGAAATTGCCGCCCCACAGCTTTTCGAGCGCGCTCCTGTCGTAGCCGCGCCGCACCAGTTCGATCGTGATGTTCGGGCTCTGGCTGGCGTCGAGCCAGCCGGAGAACCCACCGCCACCGTCGAAATCCGATGATATCCCCACATGGTCGATCCCAATCCGCTTCACCGCGTAATCGATATGATCCGCGAAATCGGCGACGGTCACTTCCTCCGGCTTCGCATTCGGCTTCAGGAACGCCGAAACGGCGGTGATCTGCACAACCCCTTTAACGTCCTTGATCACATCGAGTTGCCAGTCAGTCATGTTGCGGGAATGATCGCACAGCGCACTAACGCAGGAATGGGTGGAGACGATGGGCGAACGCGAGACCTCCGCTGCCTGAACCATCGAGTCACGTGAGGTATGCGCCACGTCGACCAACATGCCGACCTTGTTCATTATGGCGATCGCCGCCCGCCCGAACGTTGACAGGCCGCCATGCTCGCTTTCCCGATCCCCGAGATCGCGCCGCGGATTGCAGGAATCGGCCAGTGCGTTGTGGCCGTTATGGGTCATTGTCATGTAGATCGCCCCGCGATGACGAAATTCGGCAATGCGGCTGAGATCGGCGCCTATGGCGAAGCCGTTTTCGACACACGGCACGATCGCCAAAATACCGTCCCGCTTGGCGGCAACGATCGCGTCCGCCCGGCTGGCGATCCGCATGCGGATCGGTGTGAGGGCATGTTGCATCGCATTGATTTGATTGAGCATCGCGATGGCGCGAGCGTAGGCGGCAGCCTCGCTTCCCGGCGTCCGGGTGGTTTGTGGCACATAGGCCACGAAGCAGGCCGCGCTCAGCCCGCCGCGGATCATCTTTGGCAAATCGACCCGTCTGGGGCCTTCCTGGAAGGGATCCGGACCGGTTGGCCAGGGAATGTCGATGTGGGTATCCAGCGTCACAATGGTTCGGTGGATGGAGAGCGCATCAGGGTGCAAGACGTCGTTCATGCCCCCACGCTTACAGATATTTGGGCCGCAAGGAAGAGGTTTGGAGGGGAAATGAGGACCGCGGCCGCGGTTGGCTGGCAGCCGTCTTGGATTCGGTCAGATAACGCCCTCCTCCGCGAGGCGCTGCACGTCGCTTTCCGTCATACCCAGCAGGTTTGTCAGGAGCCAGACGTTATCCTCACCATAGCAGGGGGCCCCGCGATTGATCGGGCCGCCGATGTACGCTGGCGTTTGAGACAATTTCATCGGCAGTTCATAAACCGGCCAGGTACCGATCTTCGTGCCGGTAACCTCGGTGAGCCATTTCAAATGGCGAAGCTGCGGATCGTGGTCGCATCGATCCTCGGCGTTCTGACAGACGCCCGCCGGCACGCCCGCGTTCTGCAGCGCGATCATGACATCCTCGGCGGAGCGTGTGGCGGTCCACGCATTGATAATATGGTCCAAAGCGTCCTGGTGGCCCATCCGATCGGCCACGGTCGCATAGCGTTTGTCGTCCAGCCACTCGGGGTGCCCGGCGACGCCGGCCAGAGCGTGCCACTCCGTGTCGGTAAAGCAGGCGATGGCGACCCAGCGGTCGTGCCCGCGGCATCGATAGGCACCATGTGGGGCGGCGGGCTTGTAAGGGGAGCGGTTGCCGTAACGATGCCATTCGCGGCCGTTCGCCGACCAATCGAGGATCGACGTGCCGGTGAGGAAAAGCCCCGACTCGCACTGCGATGCATCGATCCATTGACCCTCGCCGGTGCGGTCGCGGTGATACAGCGCACCCAGCAGTGCCAAGGCGTAGCCATAGGCCCCCATCCAGTCGAGGTAGGAGTAGCCCCAGCCAACGGGCATGGCGGGTTCGGGCAACCCGGACATATCGGCCTGTCCGCCGAACGCCGCGGCAACCGGCCCCACCGTGCGCATGCGCCCATATGTGCCATGAACGCCCATGCCGGCCTGCTGGATGTAGATGATGTCGGGACGAATTTTCTTCATCACGTCGTAGCCCAGCCCAAGGCGTTGCAGCACGCCGGGCGAGAAGCCCTCGGCGACGATATCGCAGATGCGGACCAGGTCTTTCGCGATCGCCAGGCCTTTCGGATGACGGATGTTCAGGGAAATTCCGCGCTTGCCGGCGTTCTTGTTGTTGAACTGGCCGCCCATGTCCGGGTCCTTGACTCCTGGGAGCGGGCCGGTCGCGGCGTTGCGGGCGGTTCGCCCTCCGACCGGTGCCATAGCGGCCAGACGGGTGTCGGGGTTGTCTTTCCACTCCACCTTGAAGCTCTCGGCGCCCATCGCGGCAAGAAAGCGAGTGCCCCCGGCCGAAGCCAGGAACCAGGCGAAATCAAGGATCTTGATGCCCTGGAGGGGAAACGGCTTGCCGTGCAGGGCTGAGACCGTCGGGTTTGCATCACCTTTTGGCTGGGCCGGGATCGCGGTGCGGCGTCGCGGCCCCGCGAGGATGGTTTCGGTATCCTCGCCGAGCAGCGGGGCTCGCCGGCCGACTTGCCAGCTTGTCTTGGTGGTCAGCCATTTGCTCGTCGGGTAACGAAACGAGCGGCCGTGTTCCGGGTGGTAGACATCGGCAAAGGATTTGCGCTGGAGCCAGTGCGGATCGAGGGCGTTTTCATGCGGCTTGCGAAGCGGCGCCCACAGCAGGCCGGCTTCCTGCGCCTCCAGCCAAGGCATATCGTTATAGGTCCATGCCCTTGCGAAGCGCTGCACGACGTCGATCATGTGAGCTTTGGTTTCGTCGCTGGCCGTCGAGCCAGGCACCGCACGGGCTTTCAGATCGGCGTCCGGCGGCGGCGGTTGCAGATCGGCCTGCATACCGTATCTCGACAGTAATGGTACCAGCGCCTTCAGGTCTCGCGCGCCCATGCCGTGGGAAATATACCAGCGACCATCCTTGGTATGCATGATGCTGGGCGAATGGTTTGGTGTCTCCAACGCATGGCGGCAGGTGAGGCGCCACAACGGCACCCGGCGCATGACCCAATGCATGATGTCGAGTTCAGGGTTTTTCGACACCGCCTCGTGCACCGCGACCGAAACATCCTGGCCGTGGCCATTGCGATGGCGGGCGATCAGGGCCGCGATAATGCCGGTGGCAAGTTGCTCGCCGGCGATGTGGTAGGCGTGCCATACCTGAGGGGCGATCGGTGGCGTGTCGTATTCAAGTTTCGGATTGGGATCGTAACCGCAATTCATCATGACCCCGCCCAAAGCGAGGTGGATCAAATCAGATCCCTTGAACGCGGCCCATGGCCCATCATCGCCGAACGGGGTCATCCGCGCCGTGATGAGTTCGGGAAAGCGTGCGTTCAGCGCCGCTCGGTCGAGATCAAGGGCGGTGTTCAATGCGCCGGCCGAGGAATCCAAAAGGATGTCGGCACCTTCCAGAAGCCGCAGCAAACTCTCGGGGTGCGACTGGATGTCCAAGACAACGGACTTCTTGCCGCGATTGTAATTCCAGAAGAACAGCGACCGTTCCGGCCCTGGGTCATCGTTCAGGAACGGGCCGATGCGACGGGTGGGATTCCCCTCGGGAGGCTCGATCTTCACCACCTCGGCGCCCAATCCCGCGAGCAGCAGCCCAGTGTATTCGGCGCGTTCGTCGGCGATTTCGATCACCCGCAGCCCGGCCAGCATCCCGGGGCCGGCGTCGCCGATCATCTCGCCGGGGCCAGTGGATGGTTCGCTCATGGGTCGGTTCCTCCCGCGGATCTGGTCAGGGTCGGGTGCGCGCCAGCATCTCCAGCAGGTTCGCGTTGACGGTGTCCGCGGCTTCATACGCGGCCCAGTGACCGGTTTTGGGGATCAGGCGGATATCGGCCTCGGGACGATAGGCGCGCAGGATCGCCACGCGCTCTGGACCCTTGGGGTTGGCCGGAGCATCGAGTTCGCCCCACATGCCGTTCAGCGGCGATTGCAACTGGTCGATGGCGCGCATGATAACGCCGCTGCGGGAGATCGCCGGCGTGCGCAAACGCGAACGGACGGTGTTCCAGTCCTGGATCGCGATGGCGAGGTCGTCGATCTTTGCGGGGTCGGCGATCATCAGGCGGCTGAGGTTGGTGCGATGGGTGTCTCGCCGCTCCTGTCCTTCGAGGTGGCGTACTTTCAGTAGGTTCACTGCTGATCCCAATGTCCCGACACCGGACGAGCCGATGATGGTGACGGAACGAACACGCGTGCCGCGCAACGCGCCGACGCAGGCAGCCATGGTGGCACCGAAAGAGAAGCCGGCAACGTCATAGGACGTTTCGGGTCCGACGATGAGGTCGGCACCGTCGGCAACGATGGTCGCGATGGCAAAGGCATCGTCTCCATCGGGCGGAAAATCGGACTCGCCGAGACCGGGGAGGTCTGGGACGAGAACGCGATACGTTGGGACCAGGGCTGGGATGGTGCGGATCCAGTGCCGCCAGGAACCCGCGCCGCCGTGGAACAGGACGACGACCGGGGCGGTGCCGGCAGATTGATCCCACAGGTGCCAGATCATCTTCCCCGCGCCGCAGGGCGTCTCATAGCGGGTCGCCTGCTGCTGGATGCGGTCCAGGATGGTCTGTGGGTCTTCGGCGATCTGGTCGTTCATCCGTGGGCACGTCCTGTGATTGGTCGTGGGTTAGCTTATAGACGGGGGTGACCGGGTGCCAAACCTCAGGCTGCGGATCGGATGGCGATAGAAGCACTCGACCAAATAGCTATTTGATGGCTATATGTCATGATCATGAGCCATCACAGCGTCGCTGAAGCAAAAAATCATCTGCCCGACGCGCCACGGTCATCCGGTTGTGGAATTAAAGCCAGTCCAGCGAGCGGGACGCCGGATCACCACCGAAGATATGGATTGGTTGGCTGCCCACCGCGTCGATATGAACTCGATAGTCGATGCCGGCACGCTCGTCAGCAGGATGCGCGACGAAGAAGAGCGGTGAATCTCTACCTCGAGGCCAGCGAAGTCCGGCGTCGAAATACTTCAAGACAGGCCGATGACCGAGGCCAGCGCCTCAAGCTGCTCAACATGTTGAGAGACCGGGTTCAGCAAAAGGTGGTTGGGGCCGAGCGCAACGATCTCCTCCAGCCGTTCGCGCACCTGTTCCGGCGTGCCATGGATGCCCGATGAGTCGGTACCCGCCGGATTATTGTAAACCTCCGTGTACCACCGAAGCATTTCCCCTCTGGCCCTTTCGGGTTTTTCATCGACCGCTATGAAAATCCGCTTCGAAATCGGGAAGATGTTCGGATCACGGCCGCGTTTTTCCAACGCCTCCCGCAGCAACGGCACCGCTTTGCGGAAATCATCTGTGCTGGAGCCCCCAGCCCCCATCCAACCGTCGGCTATTCTTGCCGCCCGGTGGATCGCATTCGGATGAGCTGTGCCCATCCAGATCGGCAAGCCGGCTTTGCACCGGATGGATCCCGAGCTTGACATCGTCCACCTGGTAGAAGCGGCCGTGGTGGGTGACTTTTTCCTGGCTCCATAGAGCACGTATCAGCTCGATCTCCTCGCTGATACGAGCGACGCGGCCGTCCGCGGTGATCTGGAATTCCTTGTAGTGAAATGGGCGGCCGATCCCGACGCCCATGATCGCCCGACCGTTACTTAAACAGTCCAGACTGGCCCATTGATGCGCCGTCAGCCGGGGATCGTGCGCCGGCAGCACGAGCACGGATGCGCCGAGCCCGATCCGGCTGGTAAGCGCGGCCGCGTAGGTCAGCACCACGACGGGATCGAAGGACGTGACGTGATCCAGCGTGTTCTCAGTTACCCACAGATCGCGAAAACCGAGCGCCTCGGCGCGCGTGGCGACGGCACGGACGACATCCGTGTCAATTCGGTCCGCCGACCGGTGCGGCAGGGACATGCCGAACGGGATCAGGTCCTTTAGTGCCATGCTCTAGATCCTCAGATCTGTTCGATAATTTCCATTTGCGAACCATCCGGTGCGGCGACGAAGGCGACACGGTTGCCCTTGTCGCCCTTCAGCTCCTCCAGAACCGCCACACCGTTTTCGCGTAGTTTCGCCATTGTGGCGGGATAGTCGTCGGTCACCACGGCCAGATGCTCGATGCCGTATGACTGAGCGTGGTTCTGGGCCGAGATGATGCCGGTGATGTTGAGCTGGGTGCCGTGCAGGTCGAGTTGCCATCCGCGGCCGGGTATTTCCGCCTTCTTCGTCGCGCCGAAGTTGTCGATGTAATACTGGACGGTCTGCGCGATGTCGCGAGTCTTGATGTGCGCGTGCTGAAAGCTGATGTTCATTGCCATCCCCCCTTGTGGCCGGGTAACCCGGGTCAGACTAGATCAATCCCTAGGACGTTCAAGATGCTCGCGCCCCATGGGGTTGGGGCTGGGGGCCAGCGGCGGCTGAGCGGATACT
This sequence comes from uncultured Alphaproteobacteria bacterium, assembly GCA_963778125.1. Lineage (GTDB taxonomy): Bacteria > Pseudomonadota > Alphaproteobacteria > Acetobacterales > Acetobacteraceae > Rhodopila. Next base: position 111,022 of record CAVZTH010000011.1, read on the forward strand.
GGGCAAGTCCTGCAACCCGGCTGACCAAGGTGATCGTGATCTGCCCAGGTCGGCCACCATCATCGATCACCGACGGGAGCAACCGGCGGTGCACCCGTTGCAGAGGGCTGTTGGACCGGCGTATGGCATAGGGCTTGCTGGGAACAACGCCAGGACGGAAGCTGGTTCAACCGACGGGGGAAAAATGACGAAAAATTGGAACGTCGGGCCGCAGGTCAATCGACGCGACGTGCTGAAATCGGGTGCCGCGGCAGCGGCGGCAGCCGCGGTACCGACAGCGCTGGGCCGGCATGAGGCTCAGGCCGCAACCAGCAGCACGCTGGTGATCGCGGCACCCGCCACGCCGCAGAGTTTGGACAGCAACTTCGACGTCAGCCTCGGCACGTTCGAGGCGGTGGCAGCGCTGTACGACAACCTGCTGGAGTTCGCGAAGATCCCCGACCCGAAGGTGCCCGGCGCATTCCGCGAGGACATCGCCGACCATCCGGACCAGCCCGCCGGTTTGGCCGTGAAGGGCAAGCTCGCGGAATCGTTCGAGCTCGATCCCAACGGCAAGTTCATCCGCTTCCAGCTGCGTCAGGGGGTCAAGAGCAACTGGGGCAACGAGCTGACCGCCGACGATGTGAAGTGGACCTGGGACCGGAAGTTCGGCCTGAAGGCGATCGGCGCGTTCTACCTGTCGACGCTTGGACTGGAAAAGCCGGAGGGGGTGAAAGTCGAAGGCAAATACACGGTCTCGATCAACCTCGATAATCCAAATCCGCTGCTGGCCAAGCTGCAGCCCAATCTTTATGCGCCGATCTACGACAGCAAGAAATGCGCGGAGGTGGCGACCGACGACGACAAGTGGGCGCGCAAATTCATCGAAAACAACTCCGCCGGCTTCGGTCCGTATCGGCTCGACCAATTGCAGCGCGGCCAGCAGGCGGTGTTCAAGGCTCGGCCGGACTACTACCTGGGCAAGCCGGCAATGGACACCGTCATCTTTCGCGAGGTGCCGACTTCCGCGACCCGCGCCTCGCTTTTGCAAGGCGGCGCCGTCGATATCGCGCAGTATCTGCAACCGCTGGAGATCATCAAACTGCGCGGCCAGCCGGGTGTGACGATCGACAGTGTCGCCGCATCATTCATGATCTGGCTGGAGTTGAACGCGAAAATTGCTCCATTCGACAACGTCAAGGTCCGCCAGGCGATGAACTTCGCCTTTCCGCAGGAGCAGGTGCTGAAGACCGTGTTCCAGGGCCTCGCGGAGCCGCTCACCGGGTGCATGCCGAACATCTACGCAGGCTTCACCGACAAGTTCTGGAAATACAAATACGATCCGGAGATGGCGAAGGCGCTGCTCAAAGAGGCGGGCTTGGGCTCCGGCTTCAAGACCAGCCTCGCCTACAACGCCGGTGATCCCGTGCAGGAGCCGATCGCGATCCTCTACCAGACCGCGCTGCGTGATATCGGCGTAGAGCTGGAACTGAAGAAAGTGCCCGCGGCGACGTTCTACAACGCTGTATCCGAGCGGAAACAGCCGATGATTTTTTACGTTGATAGCCCGTGGTGCCCGGATGTTGGCTATTCCATGACGCTGTACTTCAACTCCGCCTCGTTCGTGAACTACTCCAACTACAAGAACGATGAGGTGGACAAGCTGCTGAAGGACACCGCCCGCACCAACGACCAGGCGGCACGTCTGGAAATGATGACCAAGGCCCAGGAGATCGTCATGTCCGAGGCGCCATGGGTCTTCATCGCCTTCCCCGGCTATCACTTCGCCCACCGCGCCAACCTGAAGGGCTTCACCTATTACACGTCGAACAATATCCGCTTTCAGGATTTCTCGCGCAGCGCCTGAGGCTGGACGTGGGAACCGTCACAGCGGCGCCGGGGGCCGCCATAGCGCCGCTCAGGCGCCCACGGCGAGGTCGGCTACGGTTTTTCCTCGCGGTGCTGCGGGCGCGCCCACTGTTCGCCCTGGGCTACGCGATCGTTGCGCTGGTCGTGATCACCGGCGCGCTGGCACCACTCATCGCGCCATATGGCCCGATGGTGGCCGACCCGAACGTCTATCTGCTGCCGCCGGGGCCGGGTCATCTGCTGGGCACAGACGGCACAGGCATGGATATTTTCAGCCGGGTGATCTCTGCCCCGCGCATCGACCTGACCATCGCCGTGCTCGGCACCTTCCTGTCCGCCGTCATCGGCAGCGCGATCGGCGCCTTGGCAGGATATTATGAGGGGCAGCGGGCCTGGCGCACCGCGCTCAGCACATTCGTCATGCGCGCCGCGGATGTGTTGCAGGCCTTTCCGGTATTCGTCTTCGCAATCGCGCTTGTCGCCGTGTTTGGTCAGAGCGTCCGCAGCATCGTGCTGGCGATTACCTTCGTAAATGCTCCGATCTACCTGCGGTTGATGCGCAGTCAGGTGCTGTCCATCCGCCGGATGCGGTATGTCGAGGCCGCCTATATCGCCGGCGCTTCGGACTTCGGGATCCTTGCCCGCCACGTGATCCCTAACGCGATCGCGCCGGTGCTGGCACAGTTGTCGGTCAATGTCGGCTGGTCGGTGCTGCTGACAGCCGGCCTGAGCTTCGTGGGGGCCGGCGTGGTGGCGCCAACGCCCGAGTGGGGCAGCATGATCGCGATGGGCTTCCAGAACGTGGTGACCGGGCAATGGTGGCCTTCGGTGTTTCCCGGCATCGCCCTCGGAATCACGGTGTTCGGCTTCGCCCTGGTCGGAGCGAGCATCGAGGTGTTGGCTGACCCGGCGCGACGGCGGGTGTTGTCGGGCACCCTGGGCTGATCCGGCATGCCGCTTCTGCGCTATATCGGCCGTCGCATCCTATTTGTCGTCCCGCAGTTGTTCGGCATCATCCTGGTCAGCTTCTTCCTGGTGAAACTGATTCCCGGCGATCCGGCGGTGATGATGCTGGGTCCCACCGCGTCTCGGCAAAGCCTGGACGAACTGCGCGAGAAGATGGGCTTCACCAAGCCGCTGTGGTCGCAATTGCTGAGCTATCTGCACGATGTCGTGCGCGGCGACCTCGGCACGTCCTGGCAGACAACGCAGCCGGTGACCGAGGATCTGTTTCAGCGCTTTCCGGCAACGCTGGAACTGATCAGCTTCGGCCTGCTGCTCGCGATCGCCATCGGCTTTCCCTTGGGCATTGCCGCGGCACGGCTAAAGCGGGGGCCAGTCCGCAAGTTCGCCGACTATTACGGGCTGCTCGCCGGGGCGATGCCGGATTTCTGGCTGGCGCTAGTATTGATCTACATATTTTACACAAAGCTCAATTGGAGCCCACCACCGCTCGGGCGCATCGACATGGCGGTGTTGCCGCCGCCGACGGTCACCGGCAGCATGGTGATTGACAGCCTTCTCGCGGGTGACTGGGACGCGCTGGTCTCGTCGTTCAGCCACCTGGTCCTGCCGGTTCTGACCCTCGGGCTGATCAACGCCGGACCGATCCTCAAGATGACCCAATCGACCATGGAGCGCACATTGGCGTCCGACTTCGTGCGCTATGCCGATATGTGCGGCCTGCCGCGCCGGGTCGTGCTGCGCCAGGCAATCCGCGCCGCGCTGCCGTCGGTCGTGACGATCGTGAGCGTGCTGTATGGTTTCCTGATCGGCGGCGCGGTGCTGGTGGAAATCGTGTTCTCCTGGGGCGGCGCCGGCCAATACGCGGTGCAGGGCGTGCTGAACGCCGACATCAATCCGGTGCTTGGCTTCGTGGTGTTCTCGGCGATCGTTTCACTGGTTATCTACCTGCTGGTGGATCTGCTGTACTTTGCCCTCGATCCGCGGACCCGAACATGAGCGGCGGCGGGCCGATCCTGGACGTTGCCGACCTATGGGTCGGCTTCCCCAGCTATGGGTCGGCCACCGTGCACGCACTGCGCGGCATCAAAATGCGCATCGCCGCCGGCGAGATCGTGGGACTGGTCGGCGAGTCCGGGTCGGGAAAGACCACGCTGGCGCGCGCCGTGATGGGGTTGGTGCCGGAGCCCGGCGTCATCGAGCGCGGCGAGGTGCTGTTCGCCGGCCGCAACCTGGCCCTGCTCGACGATACCGCCCGGCGGTCAGTGCTCGGACGCGAACTGGTGATGGTGATCCCCAATCCTCGCGCTGAACTCAATCCGGTGCTGACGGTGGGCCGCCAGATCAGCAACGTGGTGCTGCATCACATGGGTGTCGGGCGCCGGGAGGCCGACCGCGTGGCGCTGGCGATGTTGCGGGCGGTTCGTATTCCGGACCCGGAACGGCGGTTCGATGCATATCCGCACGAACTTTCCGGCGGGATGGCGCAACGCGTGGTGATCGCCATCGCGCTCGTCTGCTCGCCCCGGCTGGTGATTTCCGACGATGCCACCAGCGGGCTCGACGTGACGGTGCAGTCGCAGGTGCTGGACCTGTTGCAGACCATGGTGCGGGAAAAGGGCGCGGCGGCACTGTTCATCACGCGCGATCTTGCCATTACTGCGCATTTCTGCACGCGGGTCGCCATCATCTATGCCGGCCAGATTGTCGAACTCGCCATGACGCGCGAGCTTTTTCGGGCGTCCACGGCACCCCTACAGCATCATGCTGCTCGCTGCATTCTCGCACAATCCGGAATTGCGGGCACGTTGGACGCGGCCACAGGAATTGCAGAACGATGCCGTCGCGACCGGCTGCGCCTTCGCCGCCCGCTGCGTCCGGCGCCAGTCGCGTTGCCTGTTCGGAAGCGCCGCCGCTTAGCCCTGTCGCGGCCGGTCACGATGTACGCTGCCATTTTCCGGTGGAACCGGCGGCATGACGGCGATGCTGGATGTGCAGAATCTGGTCAAGCGGTTCCCCCTCGCCGGCACGGGCAAAGTAGTGCAAGCGGTCAACGACGTGAGCTTCACGATTGATCGCGGTGAAACGCTCGCCCTCGTCGGCGAGTCCGGTTCAGGCAAAACCACAGTCGGGCGCTGTATCCTTGGCCTGATCGATGCCACGAGAGGGCAGGTTTGGTTCGACGGTGAACGCATGGGGCGCGGTCACAACATCCGCTCGAAGGCGTTGCGCGGACGTATTCAGTTGGTGTTTCAGGAGCCCGCCGAATCACTCGACCCGCGCATTCGCGTTGGCGAGACCCTTGCTGAGCCGCTGCGGCACCTTGGCATGACACGGGCCGACCGAGAACGGCGCGCGCGCGAGATCGCCGAACATCTTGGCCTGAAGCCCCGTGTGCTGGAGCAATTCCCCGCCGGAGCTGAGCGCCGGCTTGCAGCAGCGGATCGGCATCGGCCGAGCCATCGTTACTCGGCCGGAGCTTGTTATTCTGGATGAGCCGACCTCGGCCCTTGATCCCACCGCGCGCGCCGAGATCGTCGATCTGCTGATACGGCTGCAGCGTGAGTTCGGCACCGCCTATCTGCTGATCACCCACGATCTGAGCACCGTCCGCTTCGTGAGCCACCGCGTGGCGGTGATGTATCTTGGGACCATCGTCGAGGAAGCCCCGGCCGAGGTGCTGTTCGCGCAGCCGTTGCACCCTTACTCGCTGGGGCTTCTGGCCTCGGTGTTGCTGCCTGACCCTGATCTAAAGCGCGATCGACACGATCCGGCTGGAGGGTGAGATACCGAGCCCGATCGACCTGCCGCCGGGTTGTCCGCTGGCCGGCCGGTGCCCGTTCGCCGAGCCGCGCTGCCATGCCGAGCGGCCGCCGCCAATGACGGTCGCGCCGCATCATGTGGTCAGTTGCTTTCACCATGCCAAAGTGGCGGCACTCGACCAGACGACTGACAATTTCGCCCGTTTCCAGGAGGAGTTGACAAAGCTCCTGAGCGTGGGCGCGGTTTTTGAAGCAGCAGCAGAGAAAGAGGAATCGCATCATGGGTAAGCTGAGCGGCAAAGTGGCACTGGTGACCGGCGGCGCGAGCGGAATCGGCCGCGCGTCGGCGCTGGCGCTCGCGGCGGAAGGGGCGGCCGTCGGGATTGTGGACCGCAACTTGCCGGGGGCCGAGGACACCGCGGCCGAAGCAGTGCGGCTCGGTGCGAAGTCCGTCGCGGCAGCGGCCGATGTCGCCGACGAGGCGCAGGTGGCCGCCGCTTTTGGCAAGGTAACGGCGGCGCTCGGTGATATCGACATCCTGTTCAATAATGCCGGCATCGATACCACGAGCCTGCTGATCGATATGCCCACGGAGATGTGGGACGAGATGATCCGCATCAACCTGCGCAGCATGTTCGTCTGCACCAAGCAGGTGTTGCCGGCAATGCAGCGCAAGAAGTGGGGCCGTATCATCAATACCGCCTCGCAGCTTGGGCATAAGGGTGCGGCGACCATGGTGCACTACTGCGCCGCCAAGGCCGGCGTCATCGGCTTTACTCGGAGTCTCGCATACGAGGTCGCGCTTGACGGGATCACGGTGAATGCGATCTGTCCCGGTCCGATCGATACCCCGCTGGTTCGAGGCATTCCGCAGGCCTGGCTCGACGCGAAACAAAAGGAACTGGCGATCGGACGGTTTGGCCGGGTGGACGAGGTGGCCCCGACGGTCGTTCTGCTCGCGTCCGACGCTGGTTCTTATTACGTCGGCGCCACGATGAACATGAACGGCGGCGACTACATGATCTGACGCTGCGCCGGGGCCCGGTGCGCGCAGCACCGGAAGGAGTCGCGGTTGCCACAATAGATGACGTACCATATATTGGTAGGCCAGCTAATGAGGCTTGCCGTGAAAAAGAGCCAACAGCAGCTCCGCGATGGATTCGCGAGCCTCATTGCTCGGGCGGGCCGGCAATGGCGGAGGGCGGTGGACCGCCACCTGCAACCGTTTGGGCTCACCGAGGCCACCTGGTTGCCCCTGATTCACCTCGCACGGGCGCCCGTTCCGATGCGTCAAAAGGACCTCGCCGCCTCGCTGGTCCTGGATGGGTCCTCGGTCGTGCGCCTTCTTGATGCGCTTGAAACGGCAGGATTGATCGAGCGCCGCGAAGAATGCGCCGACCGCAGGGCCAAGATCATCACGGTGACCAACCGCGGATTATCGATCATCGATCGGGTTGAAGCCGCCTCGCGAGACGTGCGGAGCGCCACTCTCGTCGGGTTGTCCGACGACGAGATCGAGATCGCGACCCGCGTGCTGGAACTCGTTTGCCGAAACCTCGCGAAAGAGCAGGACCGGGACGAGTGAGCACGTCCAGCGCGGACTCTCAGGACAGGCCGCGGAACAACCCCAGCACGACAGCGCCTGGAACGTCCGGGCGCAAGACGCTAAGCCCGACGAACCGCCTCGTGGTCACGGTTTGCACCATCATGGCCACTCTGATGCAATCGCTGGACAGCACCATCGCCAATGTCGCGCTGCCCTACATGCAGGGCACGATGTCCGCGAGCCAGGAAGAGATCAACTGGGTCCTGACAAGCTACATCGTGTCGGCCGCCATCATGACGGCCCCGACCGGTTTCCTCGCCGCCCGGTTTGGCCGCACCCGGCTGTTCGTGACCGCCGTAGTCGGCTTCACCGTGGCATCCGTCCTTTGCGGCCTCGCGCAGTCCCTGACCGAGATCGTAATCTTCCGCGTTCTGCAAGGCATGTGCGGCGCCGCACTGGTGCCGCTGTCGCAGTCGGTGATGTTCGACATCTATCCGGTGGAACAACGCGGCCGGGCGATGGCCCTGTGGACCATGGGCGTGATGATTGGCCCGATTTTCGGTCCCATCCTAGGCGGTTGGCTAACCGAGAATCACAGTTGGCGCTGGGTATTCTACATCAACGTCCCGTTCGGCGTGGTGACGGCGTTCGGATTGCTGACCTTCCTGAAAGAGACGTCCTACGGAAATTCAGCCAGGCTCGACTGGATTGGCTTCAGCGCGCTGAGCCTGGCGATCGGCGCATTTCAGACCATGCTTGACCGCGGCGAAACACTGGACTGGTTCGGTTCGCGAGAAATCATCGTGGAGGCGTGTCTGGCGGGGATTGGCCTCTACATCTTTCTTGTCCAGTTTTCTCTGGCGCCGAGACCCTTCTTGCCGCCAAGATTGTTTACCGATCGGAATTTTGTTGTCGGGGTCACCCTATACTTCACGATGGGGTTGATCATGTATGCGACACTGGCGCTTCTGGCGCCTTACTTGCAGACATTGATGGATTATCCAGTGGTAACCGCCGGCATCGTGCTGGCGCCGCGTGGCGCCGGACTGATGCTCGCCGCCCTGATATGCGGGCGGCTGATCGGAAAGACCAGCGCCCGTCTGCTGGTCGGCATCGGCTTCGCCACCGGGGCCTACGCACTCTACGAGATGACGTCCTGGACCCCTGACGTCTCGGAGTGGACCATGATCAGCGTCGGCTTCGTCCAAGGCCTCAGCCTCGGCTTCCTGACAATTCCAATCAACATCATTACCTTCGCGACCTTGCCCTCGGAGCTGCGGATCGATGCTGCCGGTATTTACAGCTTAATGCGCAATCTCGGCAGTGCCATCGGGATTTCCGTTACCGGAGCGCTGCTGGAGATGAATACCCAGGTCAATCATGCGATCATCGCGGGCGGGGTGACCCCATTCAATCGTGCCGTGCAGGGCTCACGATTGTGGAATCTCGGGTCCATCCAGGGCACCGCGCTGCTCGACCAGGAGATAACACGGCAAGCTCAGATCATTGCCTATATCGACGACTTCAAACTCATGCTCGTCATCGCCGTGATCGTGCTGCCACTCCTGCTGTTGACGAAGCCATCGTCGCCGGCCGCCAAATCCACTCGCCCTCGCTCGACCACCTGACGCCGACGGCAGGTTGGCCGGCCACGACGTGCCTCACGCATTTACGGAAAACCTCCCGCTATCCCCCCTGGACCACCCACGCTATACCGCGACCCATGGTCGGCGCGCGTTCCTGGATTCGCATTGCCGTCAACGTCGCCTTCGATGGCGGTTTGGCGGCTCTATCGGTGCCGGTGGCGCGGTGGCTCGCCGACCCGGCCGTGCCCGCGTGGCAGCCATTATGGACGATCCCTCTCGGTGCAGCCTGCCTGCTGATCGGCGGTCTGCCGTTCCGACTGTCGCTGCAATACTGGCGCTTCGCCGCCATCGGCGATGTCATGACAGTCGCCGCCAGCGCGGCGGCCGGAGCGGCCCTGTTCGCCGCCACCACCGCGCTGACCACCGGGGCGGCGCCCAACCCCGCCTTTCCCGCCATCCATGCCCTGACCTTGCTGCTCTTCCTCGGCGCCCCCCGCGTCTTTTATCGCTGGCGCCGCGGCCGCCCCGCACCCAAGGCGGCGCACCTGGACGCCGCTTCCATCCTCCTGGTCGGCAGCATCGAGGACGCAGACCTATTTCTCCGGGCGCTCGCGCAGGACCGGCGCCAGGCCTTTCGGGTCGAGGGCCTGCTCGCCTCCTCGGATCGCCAGACCGGCCGGCGCATCCAAGGCCACCGCATCCTGGGCTCGCTCAACGACGCTGCCACCGTCCTCGATCAGCTTCAGGCCGAGGACCGCCTCCCCGGCACGCTGGTCTTCGTCACCCCCGAACTTTCCGGCGCCCGCCTTGCGCAGGTCGTGGCCCAAGCCGACCGATTCGGCCTCCAGGTTCGCCAGGCCCCTCGGCCGACCGCGCTTTCTGACCCCGACAAGCCGCGTCCCGTCGAACTTCGCCCCGTCGCGATCGAGGATCTGCTCAACCGCCCGCAAGTCCCGCTCGACCGAGACGGCATGGCGCGGCTGATCCAGGGCCGCCGGGTCATCGTCACCGGCGCCGGCGGCACGATCGGCAGTGAGCTTGCCCGCCAGGTCGCCGCCTTCGGCCCCGGCACACTCATACTCTTGGATAACGGCGAATACGCGCTGTGGCAGATCGACCTGGAACTCGCCGAAACCCATCCGCAGGTCCGCCGCCGCACGATGATCGCGGACATTCGGGACGAAGCGCGCATCCGGGCCATTTTTGACGAACACCGCCCTGAACTCGTGTTCCATGCCGCCGCCCTCAAGCACGTGCCGATGGTGGAGGCGAACCCGCTGGAGGGGATGGCGACGAACGCCGCCGGCACCCGCCATGTCGCCGACGCCGCCCGAGCCACCGGCGCGCTGGCGATGGTGCTGATCTCCACCGATAAGGCGGTCAATCCGACCAGCGTCATGGGCGCCTCGAAGCGATTGGCGGAGATGTACTGCCAGGCGCTCGACATCTCCGCCCGCCACGCCCACCAGGGCATGCGCTGCATCACCGTCCGTTTCGGCAATGTGCTCGGCAGCACCGGCTCGGTGGTCCCGCTGTTTCAGCGCCAACTGGCGCGGGGCGGCCCGCTGACCGTCACCCACCCCGACATGCAGCGCTACTTCATGACGGTCCGGGAGGCGGTGGGCCTCGTCCTTCAGGCGAGCGTTCTGGGCGTCAACGGCGCGTCACTTCCCTCCGGCGAGAATGGCGGCATCTTCGTCCTCGACATGGGGGAGCCGGTCAAAATCGTCGATCTTGCGCGCCAGATGATCCGTCTTGCGGGATTGCAGCCTGAGCAGGACATCGAAATACGCTTCACCGGCCTCCGCCCTGGAGAGAAACTTTACGAAGAACTGTTCCACGGCAAGGAACCTCCGATCCCGACCGGTTATCCGGGCCTGCTGATGGCATCCCCCCGCACCGCCGACCCGGCCATTGTCGCTCGTGCCATCGAGGAAATCGGTCACGCCTGCCGCGGAGGCCAGGTCAAGCTGGCGCTGACGCTGCTGGGCCGCCTGATCCCTGAGTTCGAGCACAACATCGACGGCTCGGCCGGCGAAATCCGGGCGTGAGCCCGATCGCGCGCCGGCCGGGCAAAATCCGTCATCCTCCGTTTGAGCAAAGAGTTTCCGCATCCGATGTCTGATAAAGCGCCGATTCCGTTTCTCGACCTCAAAGCCCAGCAGGCCCGCATCGCCACCGATCTGCGGCGCCGTCTGGACAAGGTGCTGGAGCATTGCCAGTTCGTCCTCGGCCCCGAGGTCCGCGAGTTCGAGACTGAATTGGCCAAATTCTGCGGCGCCAGTCATTGCGTCGGCGTCAGCTCCGGCACAGACGCGCTGCAGATCGCGCTGATGGCCGAAAACATCGGGCGCGGTGACGCCGTCTTCCTGCCGGCGTTCACATATACCGCGACCGCGGAAGTTCCCCTGTTGCTGGGCGCCACTCCCGTGTTCGTGGACGTCGATCCGCGCACCTTCCAGATCGACCCCGAGCATTTGGCGCAACGGATCGCCCACGTGCGCGCCGCCGGGAACCTGAAGCCTCGCGCGATTATCGGCGTGGACCTGTTCGGCCAACCCGCGGATTGGCCCGCCTTGGCCGATATTGCCCGCCAGAACGAGCTGTTTCTGCTGGACGACCTCGCCCAAAGCTTCGGCGCCTCGCTGCACGGCAAGATGCTTGGCAGCCAGGCCGACGCGACGGCGACCAGCTTTTTCCCCTCGAAGCCACTGGGGGCTTATGGCGACGGCGGCGCATTGTTCACGGAGTCCGAGGATCGCGCCGACCTGTACCGCAGCTTGCGGACTCACGGCGAAGGCAAGACGCGCTATGAAGTGCTGCGCATTGGCATGAACGGCCGACTGGACTCGATGCAGGCGGCTGTTCTGCTGTCCAAGCTGACGGTATTTCCCGAGGAACTGCAGGCTCGCGAGCGCATCGCCCGGGTCTACGACCAGCGCCTCGGTAACGCCGTCATCATCCCCGCCCGGGTCCCCGACAGCACCAGCGCCTGGGCAATTTACGCCATCCTGCTGCCGGACGAGGCCACCCGTGACCGTACCCAAGCGGCATTGCGCGCAGACGGTGTGCCAACCGCGATCTATTATCCCCGCCCGTTACATCGGCAGCCGGCTTACAGGAATCAGCACGACGGCGCTTCTCTGCCGGTGTCGGAGGATCTAGCGACCCGCATTCTGGCGCTGCCGATCCATCCGGACCTGACCGACGAGGACGTCGAACGAATTTGCGCTGCAGTCCGAGCCATCGCCTAGCCCATTGGGATTCCAATGCCTGGTGTTGCAACAACGATTTGAGTCACACCAACGGCCGCCGAGACTGACTTTCCTGCGTCTGTTCCCCGTCATGCCGGCGCATGCCCGCATCCACGGCTCTGTTCAGATCAGCACAGCAAGTCGTGGAGGGTGGCCTGCGCCCACCATGACCGCGCGAGGGCCGTGTCGATGGGTCACTCTAAGAAGCCGCTGTTATCAGACTCTTAAAGCTCGGAAACGGCGTCCAGAAATAGTAAGTATTTGGGTCATCCCAGCTATTCGTGCAGCTCCGCCGACCAGATCCGGTCGAAAGGCAGATCAGCCTCGAGCTGCACACGTCTCACAGTCTCAGCATCAGGCGCCTCATACTCGCAAATCATGCGGCGCCGGTCTCGCGACATCACGCTCCGCTTCCAGGTTATAGAGCGGATTTCCTTACACTGTGCTTCTCGCTTCGCACCCGCATCCAAATCAGTGTCTGCTGGCGGATGCTCGAATGTACGCTCGACGATGACCAGGCCCATGTTGCTCTCCTCAACTAAGAATGTAGCGGAGTAAGCCGCCCCTCTAGCTAGACTTTAGGCGTCGGCTCCAACGCCAACCCGATGTCGCGGCTGGCCCGTTCAAGGTGGTCTCTTGCCCGCGCACTGAGGGAGGCACGATCCCACTCCAACTCCAGCCCGCGAACGCGGGCTATTGCCGCCGATCGATCGCCGTCGGCATAGTCAGCGCGAGCAAGCATCGAGCCGGCGACGACGATTTCCGTGCTCCGGGACATCGCTTTCGCCGCCACCAGCGCCTCACTCGCCGCAATCCGGGCTCGGCTGTATTGGCCTCGCGTCAGAGCATCATCGGCGGCGAAATTGAGCGCGTAAGCGAGGCGCGCCTTGTCATCGAACTCACGCAGTGACGTCAAAGCTTGGTCAAGTGCGGAGGTTAGATCGTTCCTGCCAGCGATCGACTGGGCCAACAGACGGAACACTGCTGAGACCGGTGGCAGGGCGTGGTCAAGGCGCCCGGCAATTTCGTCAATCTCGTCACAAGACTGCTCGGTGGACGACAAATTCCGACGGTCGAGATCGATCATCGCAAGCCAAATCAGGCATTCGACCTCTCGCCAACGTTCCTCGCGCTCCCGGGCCAGTTCCACGGCCCGAGTCATCAGCACGTGCGCACGATCGAGATCCCCTCTCCAACGAACTGCATGAGAACGGGCCCACCGAAGCTCGACGGAGTCTATCCCCAACGTCCTTGCCATGGTTTCGGCTTCATCGACCAATGCAAGCGCGCGCGGGAATATGCTGCTCCACCTCCAGCAAACACCGGCCGGTATTGGCTACCTGATGGCAGCGGGTAATCTCATCGGCTTTGCGGCTGGCCTCCTCCGCCCTCAACGCGCTCTGGCTTGCGCCGCTGGTGTCATTCAACCATTGCTGAAGCCACGATCGCGCGTGATGGGCGGAAACAGCCTCGTTGTGCAAGCCCAACGCCGTTGCGGTATCGGCGGCTTCTTGCAGACGGCTTAACAACTCCGGAACTTCATCCCCGTGCTTGTAGGCAGCATGAACCTTGACCACCAGCAGCTTGACGAGGAACCGGGCCTTTTGCTCGCCATCCGGCAGCCCGTCGAGATGCTTCAGCCCACGTTCGGCCAGCCTGTACGCTTCCTCATGCGCGAAGATTTGCAGTGAACGCTCGCCCGCGTTGACGCAGGCAAGCGCCGCCAGTTCGTGGTTACCGGCCAATGTCGCATGATGGAGAAGCAGATGAGACCGGTGCTCGGCCTCGTCCGGAAGTCGTTCCATGATTGCCTTGGCGACGCGCGCATGCAGATCCTGGCGGCGGCTGCGGAGCAGGGTTTCATATGCGGCCTGCTGCACAAGAACGTGCTTGAACGTGTAGCGCGCATTGGGAGGCGTCCCGGTCCGGAACACCAATTCAGAGCGGACAAGCTCTGTCAGCGCGCTCTCCAAAGCGGCGGCGGGTTGTCCGGCGACATCGCTTAGCATTTCATGGCTGAATTCGCGACCGAGCACAGCGCCGATCTGCGCCAACTCCCGCCCGCCATGAAGCCGATCGAGGCGGGCCATCAGCGAGGCTTGAAGCGTGTCCGGAACAGCAAGCGCCGAGCTTTCGGCATCGAGCTCGGGTGCCTCCAGCACCGCCTTCGTCAACTCCTCGATGAACAGAGGGACGCCATCCGCCCGGGCCACGATCTGGTCCAGCAGCGACGACGACAATGCGCCATCACTGGTAACCTGCGCGGCCAGCCGCGTCGCATCCAGGCGGCCGAGCCGGTTCAAGGCCATCAAGCTAACGCCGGAACGTCCGAACCAGGATGCGGTAAAGTCCGGACGGAAAGAGGCGACCAGAAGCACCGGGAGCTCCGGCACATGTTCGATCAGGCTGTCGAGCAGCTCAATCGAGGTAGGGTCCGACCAATGCGCGTCCTCGAACACCATCAGCACCGGCGCCTGGCGCGCAAGACCGGCCAGGCGACGGGTCACGGCCGCGAATGTCCGCTCCTTCCACCGCTGGGGGCTCTCCTCCGGGGCGGGATGACGCTCGTCCAACGGTATCGACAGCAACCGTGCGAGGAGCGCCACGTCATCGTGCGCAGGCGCGGTGGTCGCTAGCACAGCCTCCAGCTTCGCCAGGCGTCCCGCGGCGCTGTCGCCCCGGTCGAAGCCGGCTTCTTGTTCCAATCGTGCGGCGATCGGATAGAGCGGACTGTCCTGGTGATGCGGTGAGCAGAAATAGCGCAAGCTGGTGTGCGGCTCGGCCGCCAACTGCTCCTCCAGCGCGGCGAGCAAGCGTGATTTCCCGATCCCCGGCTCGCCTGAGATCAGCACAACCCTTCCCTCGCCGGCTTTTGCCTGCCGCCACCGACGGATCAGCAGATCCAGCTCCTCATCGCGGCCGACCAACGGCATTGGCGCGCCGGCGTGAACCATCTCGGAGCGGCTGGCTGCGCCGGTCTCCCTTGTCGCACGCCACGCCCGGACTGGCTTGTCGAACCCTTTCAGCGCGATGAGGCCCAGATCTTCCAACTCGAACATGCTGGCCGAGCTGCAGCCGGGTGGAACTCGCTCACCACGACCGTATTGGGTTCCGCCAGCGCCTGCAGCCGTGCCGCAAGGTTTGGCGTCTCTCCCACCGCTGTGACAGTCTGGGCGGCGCCGACCCCGACCAAATCGCCGGTGACGACCAGTCCGGTCGCAATCCCTACGCGCACCGAGAGCTGCAGGTGGCCCACCGCTGCAGGGATCGCCAGACCGGCGCGTACGGCGCTTTCGGCGTGCGCCTCGTCCGCATTCGGCCAGCCAAAGTAGGCCAGCACCCCGTCGCCGACGAAGCGGGCAACATAGCCTCGCTTGCCGGCAACGGTGCTCGCAACGGCTGCCTGGTATGTGCTCAGCATTTCACGAAGCTCTTCCGGATCAAGCCGAGCCGAAAGCGGGGTCGAGCCCACAATGTCGCAGAACAGGACCGTTATATGCCGCCGCTCCGCCGCCGGTGCTGACCGATGGCTTTCGCCGCCATGGCCAACCGCCTGCATTCACCGCAGCGTCGTGTTGGAGCGCACCGATCGCAGCCAATAAACGGCGACGATGACCCACCGTGGCGACGCCGAGCTCCTTCAGATCTTCCGCTGTCAGCTGATGCAGCAAATCGGCGCCGACATCATTCTCGCGGAATGCCGGCTCATATCGTTCAAGGCCAAGCGATCGTAGCCAGTCCGCTACGTTCATTGCCACCCCTTGGGCCACGCAGGCCGTTTCCCAAGTATTATCAGCAAGGGCCTATGCAGGTTCGCGACGATTTCCAGGTTTGCCACGAAGCCAGATTTGGGACGATTGGACGACGCGATCGTCTATTCTGGACATTATAGTCGAACGATTGATATGCCGGAATCAAAAATTCGGGTAGAACTGAATGGCAGTGAACGCCCTGTGCAATCGGCTAACTGGCGTGAGACGGGCGGCCAGAAGTTGTCCGAAGCCGGCGGCCGCGCTGCCGCTGTAAGTCAGCGGGTGGTCAGATTCTGTATGCGTTGGGCCGCAATGGAGCCGGCTCCGGCGCCTATGTTCACCCCGCGTGTGAAGTCGATGGTGGCCAGAGCTCCGCGTTGCCCTTGGACATTGATCGACTGGCCGGCTTGCGAACCGGATCCCAGTGCGAGATTGGCGCCGACCGCCACCTGGGTGTTAACCAGGGGCCGGCATCCGCCATTGCCTGTCGGGCCGGCGAAAGTTCCGAGCCGCTGCGTTGCCGACGAACCGGTTGCAAAGGCTTTGTTGACCCCGACCGTGACGCTGGTGCTGGACAGTGGGCAGCCACGATTGGCATCGATCACATCGAGCGTCGCCAAGGGATTGTTGCGGAGACGCAAGCCGCCGCTGTCTTGTGCCGCCGCCGGCAGAGCCGCTGTAATCGCGAGCATGGCCAGTGCCAGACCAGTTACGCGGTTCATGGTTTCCTCCTGTGGATTGAAAGGTGAGCCGGCCCCACTTCCGGGGGCCGGCGCTGTGTGGCGTTACTGATTGCCGGTGAACACTTGCTGCGAAGCCGAGGAGCCGAACCCGAGCGCGGCGTTCTTGTTGGCGCCGCCCTTGACGACATTCAGGCCATGACCTCCCGCGGTGCCGCCGACGGTGGCGACCTGCTGATCAGCCGAGGAGAACTTGCCGGCCGCCAGGTTGGAGTTGAAGCCGCCATCGGTGACCGACCGGCCATGTCCGAAAGCCGTTCCGCCCAACGTCAGGGTGGACTGCGTCGCGGTGCTGCCGAAGCCACGGGCCGCATTGAGGTTGTTGCCGCCGTTGGTGATCGCTCGACCGCGGCCGAGTGCCGTGCCGCCGATCGTGGTGGTGTCTTGGCTGGCAAAGCTGAGCGGGCCGGTGGCGAAGTTGCGGTTGTTGCCGCCGTTGGTGATGGCCACGCCATGACGGCCGGCGACACCGCCGAGGGTTGTGGCGGACTGATCGGCCTCGCTGAGCGGGCCCTTCGCGACGTTCAGGTTGCCGCCGCCGTGGGTGATGACGATCCCACCGGTCGTCTGGGCGCTGGCGGGGGAGATGGACGTTGCGGCGATCGCGGCGAGAACAGCGAAGCCGGAGAGAAGCATGGAACGCATGTGATGTCCTCCTGATGATCCGAACCCCTATGGCTCGGCTTGTTCGACGAGGAGGACCTTACCGGGGCAACCCGGACCCGACTGTGAACCCGTCAACACCCGAAACTTTTTTTCAAATTTTCTTTCTCAACCCGGAGCTAGCCGGCGGCGATAGAGACATAGACGTCGCCGGCACGGGCTGGGCTCGACCAAACGAATCTCGTCGAGGACCTTCATCTGGCGGTGTCTCCCGTTTATGACCAAACCTAACGCATGCAGGGAGAGCCAGGGTGAGCGAATTGGCGGAACGGGCGCACGAAACGATCGAAGAGCATGCCTCCCATTCGGACCCTTGGGCGCGGCGGGTCGCGGTGCTGGTGTCGGCGCTCGCGGCGGTGCTGGCGATGGCGGAAATCGGCGCGAAATCCTCACAAAATGCCTATCTCACGCATCACATCACGTTGTCGAACGACTGGGCTTTCTATCAGGCCAAGAACCTCCGCGCGGTGGTTCGGACCTCGGAGGCCGATCTGCTGGCCAGCCTGCCTAACGCCGAGGACCCTGCGATCCAGGCTCGGATCAAGGAGGCCAAGGAGTACAACGAGCGCATGCGTGACGACCCCAAGAGCGGCGAGGGCATGAAGCAACTCGCAGCCGCAGCCCAGGAGGAGCAAGCCGCTCGGGACGAGGCATGGCACCGCTACCACAGTTATGAATACGCGGTCGGGGCGCTGGAGATTGCCATTGTGCTCGCGTCGGTCTCGGTGGTCACCCGAATCCGCAGCCTGACCTATGGCGCGGCGGCGGTCGGGGCCGCCGCTACCGCGGCATCACTCGGGATCGCTACGAATTTGTTCTGATTTGCTTGACTTAAGGGGCACAAAACTTGTTCTAGGGTCACGTTCCTGTGAAGGTGATCCTGGCATGCGGAAGGCGTTCGCGCCGCTGGACGACGTGCTGTTTGAGCGGTTGTTTCAGCCAGCATCCGATCTGATTTCGTATCGTATCGGCCTCAGCTGCACCGCCGCCGCTTGTTTCTTTATCGATATCGCATGCCTGGCCTGGATCGTTTCGCGCGGACGAGCGTTGTCGGGCGCCGTCGCGGCGTGGAACGGCGCGGCAGTCTTCGGTCTGGCGTTGCCGCTGCTGGGTCTCGTTGCCTTGGTGAGCTTGCGGATGTTGTTTCGGCGCACCGGAGACAGGCTGGCTAATCCGCTCCGTTTGGCGATGCAGCCGCATCGGGCGATCGCGCTGCTGATGCTGGTCTCCAGTCTGGTGCGACTGCGGGCGCCTTCGTTGGCAGATGCGGCCGATCTGGCGATGCTGATGTGCGCCGCCTCGGCGCTGTATTTGGGTGCGTGCGTCGGACGGCCGCCGATCCGTCGTGGTTGGTGGCGGGTGGCCCATGCGCTCGGCGGGTTCGGGGAGCTCAAACGGAGCACCGGACAGCGAACCGGGGCTGCATCAG
>CAVZTH010000012.1:0-70047 GCA_963778125.1 uncultured Alphaproteobacteria bacterium
AGGTGGTCCCGTTTTCCGGAACAGAATGGCGGCTTGGCTAAGGTGGAATTTGGGTTCGATTACGCCGCCAATTTCTCCTCGTTTGCCTGCGTAGCATAGACCTCATCGGGCGTCCTGCCGCCGAAGACCGAGTGGGGTCGATCGGCGTTGTAGTAGCCGATCCAACATCCGATCCCGGTTCTTGCCTCGCTGCCGGTCCCGAAGGCATTGAGGAAGACGCATTCGTATTTGAGCGATCGCCACAGCCGCTCGATGAAGACGTTGTCCATCCAGCGGCCGCGACCATCCATCGAGATGCGGATGTCGGCCTCCCTCAAAGTGTTGGTGAAGGCAAAGCTGGTGAACTGCGAGCCTTGATCCGTGTTGAAGATCTCGGGCTTGCCGAAGCGGGCAATCGCCTCCTCCAGTGCTGTGACGCAGAAGTCAGCATCCATCGTGTTCGATAGTCTCCAGCTCAGAACCTTTCGGCTGAACCAGTCCATGATCGCGACGAGGTACAGGAAGCCTCTGCGCATCGGAATGTAAGTCACGTCCGCGCACCAGACCTGGTTCGGCCGATCGATGGTCAGATGGCGAAGCAGATATGGCCATATCCGGTGCTGGGGGTGTGGTTCGCTGGTCTTTGGCCGCTGGTAGATCGGCGCCAAACCCATCTTCAGCATCAGCCGACGGACACGATGGCGCCCAACGCACCAGCCATTGCGACGCAAATGCCGCGCCATCTGCCGTGAGCCGTACCACGGCGTCTCGAGGAACTGCTCGTCGATGAGACGCATCAGCCGCAGCGTCTCTTCGTTCTCCGCTGTCGGCTCACGGTAGAATGACGAGCGGCTGATCGACGCCAGCTCACACTGGCGTACGATCGAGAGCCGTCGATGACCGGGATCGATCATCATCTTCCTCCGATCCAGGCTCAGCGATCGAAGGCTTTCGACAAAAAATCCCGCTCCACAACAAGTTGGCCGATCTTGGCGTGAAGCTTGGTGATCTCGCCGTCCCGGCTCTTCTCGCGCTCGGTGCCCTTATCGCCGAACACCTGGGCCAGCTTCTCCACCGCCTCGCGCTTCCACGCTGCAATCTGCGTCGGATGCAGCTCGTGCCTAGTCGCCAGCTCTGCAACCGTCTCGTGGCCCTTGATCGCCTCAAGCGTAACCTTGGCTTTGAACTCAGCCGAAAACCGTCTCCGAGTTTTCATGGTGGCTCATCCTCTGCATCGGCGAATCCACCTTAGCCCGCTGTCTCAGGAACTGGGACCACCTCTATGAGCTTTCAGATGCTCGATACAGTCCTCGGTTAGCGAGAACCGGTCCCGAGCCGTCATGACGACGGTAATAGCTTCGTTCGATCCGCTCATAGGCACTCACTGTTGAGCGCTGGATAATCTCAAGATCGCAGAAAAACGGACGGCAGTAAAATTTGTCCAATGGTCCCGGCTCGATGTGGACGGACGTGCTAAATGTTGCCCACTTTGAAAGAAGCCACTGCGCACGGAAGCCCCGGAAACCTGCTCCTACCTTAGCAGCTAAAGTCAATTTTCGCGCGTTAATTCGGCGCCCGCAACCTCACGCTTTGAAGGCCGGAGAAGTATCCTTGGCTGGCACGGTTTAGCGCGGAGCAGATCGTGGTGCTGCTTCGTCAGATCGAAGTGTTGATGTCGCAAGGCAAGGCAAGGCAAGGCAAGGCAAGGCAAGGCAAGGCAAGGCAAGGCAAGGCAAGGCAAGGCAAGGCAAGGCAAGGCAAGGCAAGGCAAGGCCGATAGCGTGCCGCGAAGCCGGAATTTCGCAGCAGAGCTGCGCGACGAATGCCTCAGCGGAGAAATCTTCTACAGCCTGAAGGAAGCCACCGTCGGTCATCGAGCAATGGCGCAATCAATACAACACGATCCGACCGCACTCATCCTTGAACTATCGGCCGCCAGCAGCACAAACATCCACGGCCCTATCGCTGCACCTGGATCGCAGTTACCCGATGCATTAGCCTCTATTCCGCTGGTCCAAAATATCCGCTAGGTCACTTTTTCAACAAAATCAAATCGAAGCAGAATGCGTTCCTCAGGGAATTGCGTAGGTTGTCACTGCGGACTGAATAGGAGCGAAGCAATGAAGAAGACAATCCTCGTATTTACCGCCCTCGCGCTTTCGGTAGCGTCGCATCAAGCCGTTGCGTGTGACTGGGGCGCCCACGCCTCCAACAGTAACGCCACAGTCGTTGTTTGCGATAACAAGGGTTGCGCGGCTCTGCCAACCACTCAGCAAGCGGCCACGACCGAACCCACGACGCCGAAGGTGGCCGATAAATCGACAAACCCGACGCGGTTGACCGCCGCTGACCAGCGCGACTAGCTCTCGGGCAATAGCCGCGCCGTGGCACAACGCCGTCACGGGTTTGTCGCAACTTTTCCGCTAGGTGCGAACGGTAGGCGAACCTTCACCTTTGGCCGGTTCGCTGCCAAACGGTTGGGAAGACCACGATGCCGCGGTATTATTTCACAGTTCGGTGGGTTGACCGCGTCGACGACGACAAGAACGGTGCTTCCTTGTCAGACGATGCCGCTGCGCTCGACCGCGCCTGCCAAATGGCGCGCGAGCTGCAAATCGCGAGTGGCGACAGCGATCCGGGCCTTGTGATCGTGAAAAATGAGAAACACCACACGGTGCTCTCGAATTCCTTTCCTGGCCGGCTTTGCCTAGGGTTCGATCGGAGGTAACGGCAGGAGGCTGACAGTCGAGCACAAATGTGCTGTATCCGGCTCGGGGCCTCTCGCCTGCCGCATACTGGCCTCTCGACGGTCTCGTTTCATGCTGCATAAGTCGAGCTAGGACACTTCGTCCGCCCGGATCACCATCGTGAAAACGCTGCTAAATAACCTCCTCATGCACATCGGATACGATGACGACGGGCTATTAGTCCGCACCGACAAGGAAAGCGGCAAACAGAAGATCAGCCGCCAGAGGTCCTGCCAGTGTCGAGACTGCAAAATTAGCTGTGGCAACCGAACTCGGTAAAATCAAGTGGGAGACCTTGGACTAGCCAGCCGCCGGCTGCGTAGTCGATCAATCATTGGCGCTATTTGGGGCATTGCGCCAGCGTGTGAAGGCGCGAACGAATGAAATGGGGGTGAAAACGCGGGACGAGGTCCTTTGTCGGCCTGCCGGGCATTTGTTTGCAGGCGCATCGTAGTGGCACACTCGTGCACCGGCACTTATTTACGCTCTAGCCGAAGGGCATGCCCTCGGTGGTTTGAGTCGGGGAACTCACGTCGGGAAAGGTATAGCCATAGAGACAGCAAGCCGCATCAGCCTCGAAGCCGGTCAAAATCCCGGATCAAAGTCATCCAATCGCCATCAAGGCGCAACCGGCCCCGCATCACAATTTCAATAGCCGGGCGCGTCCTCGCCGACACGCATGACGCACTGACACTTCGCGAGGCGAACTACCCGGCGGTGCAATACATTCCGCGCAAGGATGTCGATATGGCGTTGCTGACGAGAACCGATAGCGTCACCTATTGCCCGTACAGGGGGGACTGTTCTTATTTCAGCATTCCGCTTGGCGGCGCGCGCTCGATCAACGCCGTATGGTCCTACGGGATGCCGTATCCGGCGGTGAGCGCGATTAAGGACTATTTGGCGTTTTATCCGGATCGCGTCGACGCCATCGAAGAACGGCAGGAAAACTGATTTGAGCGACCGGGCCTTTGCTTGATTTCGAATGCGGCCGTCACAAAACGGTAGGCTAGAACTGCGACCGCAGGCGCAAAGCCTAGCAGAGCGGCGCACGTGCGGTTTTGATATTCGGACGTGATCAACACGGGGCGCCTCACATCATCAATCACAAACGATTTTTGGGGTATTGCACCGGGTGCGAACGGGACGACGGTGCTTACGCGGCATCGGCCCAAACCCGAGGCTGATATGCGGCCTAGTCAAGCAGGGTTCGTTACACACTCTATTGCCCATTCGCGTTTTGTGCGTGGAAGACTTTGTTTTTTTTGATAAATTTTACGAGTGATCCTATCATAATCCGTGTGTCGGGGGTTCAAGTTCCTCCTCCGCTACCAGTCCGGACCGCCAGGAAAGACACCGCAACAACTCTCAGAACAGCCTGGGGACGCGCGAGCGGCTCCGCCAAATCTGCCGCTCCAGCTCGGATAGCCGTTCGTCGACGCTCACGTCCGGCGCAGCAGACGAAGATCACGGCCCACGTCAGATTCAACCCGGTGACGCTCACGACCCACTCCGGTGCCGCGCTTCTCCGTGACAGCGTGCGGACCGCCGCGCACCGAGTCTGCGCGGCTGTAGCTCCTGGGTCGCAGGCCTGTGTCATCCGGGCGGAGCGATCCGCGCGACCGCAGGTCGATGCCGCCATCGCTCGCGCCCGGAGCGTTACCAGAGGCTGAGGCTGGGCGCGCCCTCGTCAATGCTGACCTGCGGCGGTCCGGCCCACCGCCGCAGGCGGCGGCCGCTCCGGGCACGTTTGTCGCTATGATCCGCCAGCAGGTCGGCGCCGGACGCTAGGCTTGCCGGACGCGTGATCCGGCGCGGGGGCTCGCCCCCGTCCGGTCGCGCTCACGCTAGGGCAGCTCATGGCGAATCGGAGTCGTATTACTCGTCGCGACAAGCGAGATCTCGGCCACAGCGCAGATCCGTCGGCCGGCGGGGCCGTTGCCTCGTCCGCGCGCCGGCGATCCGCCGCCGTGACGATCTCCAACCCCGACAAAGTGCTGTGGCCGGATGCAGGCGACGGACGTCCGGTCACCAAGCGTGAATTGGCCGATTATCTGGCAGCCGTCGGCGCGTGGATGCTGCCGCACATCGAGGGTAGACCCTGCTCGCTCGTCCGCTGCCCGGATGGCATCGGCGGCGAGCGATTCTTCCAGCGCCACGCCATGCGCGGGCTCTCGAGCCTGATCAGCCTTGCGCGGGTCGTCGGGGGATCGCAAGCCCTACGTGCAGATCGACCGCATCGAGGGCCTCGCCGCGCTGGCGCAGATCGCTGCCGTGGAGCTGCACCCGTGGAACTGCCTACCCCATCGGCCTGAAGTGCCTGGCCGGCTGGTGTTTGATCTCGATCCCGCGCCGGACGTCGAGCTCGACGCGGTGATCGAGGCTGCGCGCGAGCTGCGTGAGCGGCTCGAGGAGCTGAGCCTCGAGAGCTTCCTCAAGACCACCGGCGGCAAGGGGCTGCACGTGGTCACACCGTTCACCCAACCACGCAACGGCGCGCTCGACTGGCCGTTGGTGAAGACCTTCGCGCGGGACCTCTGCGCCCGGATGGCGGCGGACAGCCCGCAGCGATACGTCATCAACATGGCGAAACGCGCGCGGACCGGCCGCATATTCCTGGACTATCTGCGCAACGATCGGACCGCAACCGCGGTAGCCCCCCTCTCGCCGCGCGCGCGCGCGGGGGCGCCGGTATCGATGCCGCTCAACTGGAGTCAGGCGCGTGCGGGGCTCGATCCCGGCAAGTTCACGCTCCGCACGGCGCGGGCGCTCCTCGACCGCAGCGGCGCGTGGCGGGAGTACTTCGGATCCTCTCGGCCGCTCTTGCCCGCGATCGAGAGACTGGCGGGCGGCGCTCGCCGTCGCAGCCGCGCGCCAAACCAAGAGCCGCCGGTGCGCCGACAGATGTTGACCGAAAGGCGGCGCCTGCGATGAGCGCCCTCGACGTCACCAACAGGCTTGAGTCCGCGAAGGAGCGCGCGCTGGAATCGGAGATTCAGCGGCGCATCACGGTGGAGCGCGCACTCGCGGATCGCGACCGGGAGCTCAGCGATCTCCTCGAGAATGCGCTCGAAGGCCTCCTCAAGGTCGGGCCTGACGGTACCGTCTGCGGCGTGAATGGCGCGGCCCTCGAGCTGTTGGGTTGCGACGAGGCGCACTGCGTCGGCCGCTCGATCGGGGAATTTCATCTCGACCCCGCTGATGCCGCGGAGTCGCTGCGACGCATGCTCGCGGGGGAGACGTTGCGCAACCACGCAACCGCGCTGCGCCGCAGCGACGGGTCGGTGCGCCACGTGCGCATCGCCGCCAACTCTCACTGGGATGCGGACAGACTGATCCACAGCCGCTGGTTCGTACGCGACGTCACCCACGAGCGGCTGGCGGAGAGCGCCCGCGCTCATCTCGCCGCCATCGTGCAGTCTTCCGACGACGCCATCGTGAGCAAGACCCTGGAGGGCATCGTCCGCTCCTGGAACAGGGCTGCGGAGCGCCTGTTCGGCTATACCGCCGAAGAGGCGGTCGGGCAACCCATCACTCTGATCATCCCTCCGGAGCGCGTGCGGGAGGAGCAGGAGATCCTGGAGAAGCTGCGCTGCGGCGAGCGCATCGAGCACTTCGAGACCGTGCGCGTCGCCAAGAGCGGACGTCGCATCGACGTCGCGCTCACCATCTCTCCCATCTGCAACGCCAATGGTCTGATCGTCGGCGCCTCGAAGATCGCCCGCGATATCAGCGAGCAAAAGGCGTCCGAGCAGGCCCAACAGCGCATCATAGGCGAGCTCCGGCGCGCCGAGGAGGCGCTGCGCGAAGCCGACCGGCGCAAGGACGAATTTCTCGCCGTGCTGGCTCATGAGCTGCGCAACCCGCTCGCGCCGATCCGATACGCCGTCGCGATGGCGAGGAAGGCTGGCAGGCCCGAGACCGAGCGGCTGCGGGCGCAGGCCATCATCGAGCGCCAGGTCGAGCACATGGGCCGGTTGCTGGATGACCTCCTCGACGTATCGCGAATCACGCGGGGCACGCTGATGCTGCGGCGGTCGACGGTCGACCTTGCCGCGGTGGTGGCCGCCGCGCAGGAATCGGCGCGGCCGCTCGTCGAGGCGCGAAGTCATACCCTGGTCGTGCATCTGCCCGCGAAGCCGTTACGGCTCGTGGCCGATCCCATGCGACTGGCGCAAGTGCTCGCCAATCTTCTCGTCAACGCCGCCAAGTACACCGACCCAGGTGGCCGCATCGAGCTCGAGGCGAGGCGCAGGGGCGGCGAGCTGATCATCGCGGTCCGGGACAACGGGATGGGCATCTCGGCGGAGATGATGCCGCGAGTGTTCACTCTCTTCGCCCAGGCCTCACCGGCGCTCGAGCGCTCCGAAGGCGGCCTCGGCATCGGCCTCGCGCTGGTGCGTGGATTGCTGGAGCTGCATGGCGGCAGCGTGAGCGCCCACAGCGGCGGCGTGGGGCAGGGGAGCGAATTCCTGGTGCGGCTGCCCATCGGCAACCCCGGAGACGCCGAAGGCGCATATGAGACGAGCGTGCCCGCGCGCGCCGCAGCGAAGCCGCTGCGAGTGCTGGTCGCCGATGACAATCGCGACAGCGCCGAGACCTGCGCCGCTCTCCTCGAGGCATCCGGTCACCAGGTCAGTGTGGCGCATACGGGTCGCGAGGCTTTCGATCTGGCCTGCCGGCAGGAGCCCGATGTGCTGCTGCTCGACGGGTCCGGTGGCTGATCACCATGTGGGTCTGGTGCCGCACGACGAGGCCAGGATCAACGGCAGGTGGCCGGTCGTGAGCGGGGCAGTTTCTCGGCGCGACCGGAAGCTGGGCCGCAGCCGCGGCCCCGAGGCGGCCGCGCAGAGCGCGAAGATCGCGCGGCCACGGGCGCTGGGTGGCGCTGGGCATCGTGGTGGTGGTGGCGGCGGGGGCGGTGGCCGGCGGGCGCGCGGGGGTGTTTTCTGCGGCCGACTCGCCCGGCGCCGGGCCGGGAGCACCGCCCCGGCCACGGCGGCGGTGACCCGGCAGGACCTTGACGGCGACCACGCCGGTGACCGCGACGCTGGGGTACGCCGGGTCTCCAGGGTGAGCGGGCGGGGCGGCGGAACGCTGACCTGGCTGCCGTCGGCCGGGACAGGTGATCCGGCAGGGCCAGGCGCTGGGCTACCAGACCGGCAACGGGTCCCCGGTGGCGCTGCTATACGGGGGCGTGCCGGACTGGCGGGCGCTCGGCGGGATTTACCGGGCCAGGACGTGTCCCAGCTCAACCACGACCTGGTGAACCTCGGTTACGCCGAGCGGGCGGACATCGTGGCGCTGGGGTGGGACTACTACTCGTGGGAGACGGCGTACGGGGTGCAGCTGCTGGAGGAGCACCTGGGGGTCGGTGAGCCCCCCGGCGAGTCGCTGTCGTTGGGGGAGGTGGTGTTCGAGCGGGAGCCGATCCGGGTGAGCCAGGTGACCGCGCCCGGGCTGCTCGGCGTCCGGGTATTCCACCAGCGGCGTGTGCATCAGACCCGGCACCACGGTATTTACCCGGATGCCCTGCTTCGCATAGGTCCCGGCCACGGACCGGGACAATTGGATCACCCCCGCCTTGGACGCGCTGTAGCCGACATGAGACCGGCCACTAAGGAAATCGTTCCGCATTCCGGCAACCGAGGCGATATTGACGATCGCGCCCTTCCCTTGCTCGACCATTACCGGCAGAACGAATTTGCAGCCCAGAAACACCGTCTTGAGGTTGAAGTCGATCTGCCGGTCCCAGACCTCTTCGGTCATCGCAACCGGATCGCCGGGCGCCGAGCCGCCGACGTTATTGACCAGGATATCGATCCGCTTGAACCGGTCCAGGCAGGCCTGCACCATCTCCTGCACCTCTGCGGCGGCCATCATGTCGCAGCGGCGCGTGGCGCAGGTGCCACCCTCGCTTTCGATAATCGTTTTGGTCGCGGCCATCGCCTCTTCGTTGATATCCAGCAGAAACACCGACGCCCCTTGGCGTGCCAGCAGGATCGCCGTCGCCTTCCCGTTCCCCCAGATCTTGCTGTCGGCCGGCCCGACCGACCCGGCTCCCGCGACAATCGCGACTTTCCCTGTCATATCAAGCATTCTCGATCCTCCCTTGGATGGCGCGACCAGCTAACCCCGCTTCACAGCCGAGGCCAAGGGTTGGCCGCACCGACCGCCCCCGCACCGTCTGGCGTCCCTCCTGTTGACCGTCTAAAGACGGGGTTCCAAATCAGCCGCCACCCAAACCGGGGGAACTCGTCCATGGCCGAAGCATATATCTGCGACTTCACCCGCTCTCCGATCGGCCGCTACGCCGGCGCGTTGAAAGATGTCCGCACCGACGACCTCGCCGCCCATCCGATCCGCGCCTTGGCCGCACGCAACGCCGGCATCGACTGGGAGGCGCTCGACGACTGCATCATGGGTTGCGCCAACCAGGCCGGGGAGGACAACCGCAACGTCGCCCGCATGGCCGTGTTGCTCGCCGGCCTGCCCACCGCGGTGTCCGGCTCAACGATCAACCGCCTGTGCGGATCAGGCCTGGACGCGGTCGGCACCGCCGCGCGCGCCATCAAATCCGGCGACGCGCATCTCATGCTGGCGGGCGGGGTCGAAAGCATGACCCGTGCGCCGTTCGTCATGGGCAAGGCGACCGAGGCATTCTCCCGCTCCGCCGAGATCTACGACACCACCATCGGCTGGCGGTTCGTCAACAAGCTGATGCAGAAGTCCTACGGCACTGACTCGATGCCGGAAACCGGCGAGAATGTCGCCGAGGAATTCCAGATTTCCCGCACGGACCAGGACAAGTTCGCCTACAACAGCCAGCAACGCGCGAAAAAGGCCCAGGAAAGCGGCTTCTTCGCCAAGGAAATCACACCGGTCACCATCAAGGGCCGCAAGGGCGACACCGTCGTCGAGCATGACGAGCATCCGCGCCCGGACACCACGCTGGAAATGCTGGCAAAGCTGAAGACCCCGTTCCGCGATCCGGGCACGGTCACAGCCGGCAACGCCTCGGGCGTGAACGACGGGTCCGCCGCGCTGATCCTGGCCTCCGAGGAAGGCGCGAAACGCCACGGCCTGACGCCGCGCGCCCGGGTCGTGGCAATGGCGACCGCCGGCGTGCCGCCGCGGATCATGGGCATCGGTCCCGCCCCGGCCGTGCAGAAGCTGCTGGCAAAAACCGGCCTGGCGATCGGCGACGTCGACATTATCGAATTGAACGAGGCGTTCGCCAGCCAAGGCATCGCCGTGCTGCGCCAACTCGGTCTGTCGGAGGACGCCGAGCACGTGAACCCGCACGGCGGCGCTATCGCCCTCGGTCACCCGCTGGGAATGTCCGGCGCCCGTCTCGCCCTAACCGCGGTCAACGCAATGGAGACGCTCGGTCAGAAACGAGCCATCGCCACGATGTGCATCGGGGTCGGCCAGGGCATCGCCGCGCTGATCGAACGAGTCTAACCGCCGCGGAATGCTTCTCAGTCTCGGGCTGATCCTGCTGTGTCAGTTGGTCGGGGAGGCGATCGCTCGCGGCAGCGGCATTCCGGTGCCCGGACCGGTGATTGGTATGGTTCTATGCGTGGTGCTCCTGCTAGCGCGCGACAAGATTGGCCCGCGCCTGCCGCTGGAACTGCGTGACGGAACGTTCGAGCAGACCGGGCAGGGCATCCTGGCGCATCTGTCGTTGCTGTTCATCCCGGCTGGAGTCGGGGTCGTCCAGCGGCTCGACGTCCTGGCGGCCAACGCGCTGGCGATCGTCTCGGCGTTGGTGGTTTCCACCGTCCTGACCCTCGTCGTCACCGCCTGGGTGTTTAGCGTCGTGGCAAAACGTGCGAAATGAACCGGGGCCGCGCAAAATGAATGTTCTGCCGGGCCGGCCCCGATGAACGACGACGTGTTCGCGCTTTGGGTCTATCTGGCACGAACGCCGCTGTTATGGTTGACGCTGACTATCCTGGTCTATTGCCTGTGCGACCAGGTATCGGCGGCACTGCGCCGGACGCCGCTGGCCAATCCCGTGCTGATTTCGATGTGCCTGATCGGCATCCTGGTGCGCGGCACCGGCACGCCCTACGCCACTTACTTCGACGGTGCCCAGTTCATTCATTTCCTCCTTGGCCCGGCGACGGTCGCGCTCGGGATCCCGCTATACCAGCATCGCCGGTTGGTGGTGCGGGCCATTCTGCCGATGGCCTGCGCGCTGGTTGCCGGCTCACTGACTGCCTTGCTCTCGGCCGTCGTTATCGCCCGCCTGCTCGGCGCATCGCCGGCAGTCGTCACCTCGATCGCACCGAAGTCCGTGACCGCGGCCGTTGCGATGGGCATCTCCGGCCGGTTGGGCGGCGACCCGGGCCTGACTGCGGTGCTGGTTATCCTCACGGGCATCCTGGGCGCGATCGTGGTCACGCCGCTGATGAACGGGCTGCGAATTACTGACAAGCGCGCCCGAGGCTTCGCCGCCGGCGTCGCGGCACACGGTATCGGCACCGCGCGCGCCTTTCAGGTCGATCCTCTCGCGGGTACCTTCGCCGGGATCGCCATGGGCCTGAACGCGTTACTGACCGCTATCCTGGTGCCGCTATTGCTGTGACAGCGTCCGACCGCCCGTCCCGACGATCAGTGGCGTTACTGGCGCAAGGCAACCTCGCCACAGTCGTTGCCAAGCACCGACCGGCGGACGGAGCAGGACCTAGACTGAGCTGATGAGACCGTTATCTTCCGCTGGCTGCGAGCCATCCGCCAATTTTGCCTTCGTACCTTTCCCGCACCAAAATCGTTGGCGACGTGCAGGACTTCGGTACTGTCACCGTGGTTGCGATATGGACATCACCGGTCTTGCTGAGCGCCACCGGCTCGGTTTGTGCGCCGACAGTGCCGCCACAAACGACCGCCACGGCAACCGCATCCACTCCGTCTGGAGTGCCGTTAAACTGGCCAACAGACGCGTCGTTTAGCACAAGCCCGTGCAAATCAACGACGAGCTTGCCGTCCGGAGACAGCGCCGCATCCCCCGAGCCGAGCTTCCATACTTTGCCGCACGCGTTCACTCTGCCGATGACCGTCTTGTCGGACGGACATGCCGTCAGGCTCATCTCCGCGGCACAAGCTGGGTAAGAAACTGCGATCAGACCAAGTAGAAGCAGTAGCGTCGCCTGCGTCCCACCACTACGATAGCCCATGAATAATTCCTCCCATTGTTGATTATTGCCGGATCGCCACAACTGCGGCGAGTTTCGGACAAATTGGCCACTCAGGCCAGTTTATTACAACAAAGAAACTCCAATCCGTCAAGCAGATTTTTACGCCGCCACGACTAGCCAGAATGAGTTCGGGGCACCGCGATAGTCTGACCGAAAACGGAGCGGCCGATTGGCCCGCTTCGCCTCCACCAGTTCAGTCGGGCTTGTCGTCAACGTCTTCTTCCGGTCTTTGATGGTGTCGATCGCCGCCCGGATCCGGCGCACATTAAATCGATCTTCAAACTGTCAGATGAATACTCCAGCCATACCACCCGCCGGATACCGGGTTCCAGCAGCGGCGCCAGCCGGCACCGCAGCCGAAATCCGTGCCACATCCTCGGGCGACAGCTTCACATTCAAAGCCCCGACGTTCTCGTCCAGCCGAGCGGCGTAGCGCGTGCCGGGAATGGCAACGACGTCGGGTCCCTGCGCCAGCAGCCAGGCCAGGGTCACCTGCGACGGGGTGCAGGACTTCTCTGCCGCGACCGCCTCGATCTTTGCCACCAACGCTCGGTTCCGGTCGAAATTCTGCTCCTGAAACCGCGGATGCGCGGCGCGGCGGCCATCGACATCGGCAAAACTCTTGATCGCGCCGGTCAGGAACCCCCGCCCCAGCGGCGAGTAGGCGACGAAGCTTATCCCCAGTTCGGTCGTGGTCTTACGGGTTTCCTCGGCTTCCTCCCGATACAGCAGCGAATACTCGGTCTGTACCGCCGCGATCGGATGCACCGCTTGGGCACGCCGGATCCGCTCCGGCGCTGCTTCGGACAAGCCGAGAAACCGCACCTTGCCCTGGGCGACGAGCTTCGCCATCGCACCGACTGTATCCTCGACCGGAACGGCCGGATCGGCGCGATGCTGGTAGTACAAGTCGATCACGTCGATGCCGAGCCGCTTCAGGCTCGCCTCACAGGCTTCCAGCACATATTCGGGCCGCCCGTTGACGCCGTTGGACTGTCCCGGCCGCTGCGTCTGGCCGAACTTCGTCGCGACGACCACGCTGTCCCGCTTTCCTTTCAGCGCCTTGCCGAGCACCTGCTCGTTATGGCCCCAGCCGTACATGTCGGAGGAATCGAAGTGGTCCACCCCGATGTCGATCGCGTGCCGGATCAGGTCCTCCGACACCGCGTCGTCGGCCGCGCCGTAAATGCCGGAGAGCGACATACAGCCGAGCCCGATCGCGGAGACAGACAGGCTGCTCTTGCCGAGCACGCGGTGTTCAAGCTTTGACTGTGGAGCCATGGATAGACCTCCGGTTTGAGTTTACGCCAGTATGGGGTGCCGGCCGGCATCACACCAGGGTTGGCGGGTCGGGGAAAATGGCGGAGCGCGAGAGCACTCTCCGACGGCGACGACCTTCCAGTTGAGGTCATGAGCACGCTCGGCGGCGCGTCCACGATTCCCAACGCAGTCGTAGTAAAGAGTGAGACAGCGACCAGTCCTCTGACTTCAGAGCCGATCATTCCGGGGGCGCCTTTTCAAGACTTCGACCATTGGATATTCTAGATCACAAATGACATCATTTCTTAAAGGAAGTGGTTGTGTCTTGTATAGGCGATGAGCTGATGGATCCGGCATTGAGGAAATACGATATCGTTTGGCAACTTCGAGGATCGCCGAAATGAACAAAATCGTGCCGCCGCCCACGTTCTCACAACTGCTCCTAAGCTCCGCCGACAGCCTTTCCGGCTACCTGGATGTCGGGAGCAGCCAGACGTCATTCGGCCCCGTTGGTCAGGCTGCGGGAGCCGCTCCTCCCGCCTTCCACCAAACGAGCCGGATTGCCACGTTCGGACACACCTACGGTAGCGACGCGGCAAACCAGGCGACCCTTTAAATCGATGCCACGAACCTGGTCAATACCGCGAATTCCGACGGGCTCGGGGTCGACGCCGTCAGCACCCAGGCGACCTCGGACCTTGGCTCCGCCAACATCGTCCTGACAGACAACCCGTTAAGTACTCTCAGCATACTTGGGCTGTCCGTCACCGCCAAACTCATCCATTCCGAGTCCGATGCGTCTTACGTGTTCGGACCAAATCAGGGATATCTCGCGGGCGGTGCCAGCTTCGGCTCGCCTACGATCGACGGTGCGCTGATTGGAAAAACCCTGACGTTCGCGGGCACCCCCACGGCCAATACGATTCTCTATCAAAGTGCATCCGTGACAATTACTTTGGACAAGCAGACATTGGCGACTTCCTTCCACCCTCGGGCCTGGCGCCCATCCGGCCCAACCGAATCACGACCGACGCGATCGATATCTCTCTCAACCATGCGCATCTGTTGGGCAAGACGATATCGGGCCACATCACGCTTGGCGAAACCTCGGCAAGCCTGTTCCCGCCGCTTCACGCGTAAAGCCGGGCGCCGTTGCGCATCGTCGATGCGCGCGACGACCAACCGAAAACCAGCATTACGAGGGGACGTCCCCTAGGGCGTCCCCTCCCGCCTCTGCCAAATCAGGTGAACGGCGCGGGCCTTGCCTCGCGGAATGGCGTGTTGCTTTCCGCCAGATCGCGCAGCAGTTTGGACGGTGCCCAGCGTTCGCCGTATTGCTGATGCCACGACGCGATCTGATTATACACGTCACGCACACCTATCCCGTCCGCCCAGTACATCAACCCGCCGCGGTAGCGCGGGAACCCGAACCCATGCAGCCACATCACATCCACGTCGCTGGCGCGATAGGCCTTGCCTTCCTCCAAGATCCGGCAGGCCTCGTTGACCGAGGCAAACAGCAATCGATGCAGAATTTCGGTATCCGAAAAACCCTCTGCGGCACGCCCATCTCAGTAGCCACCGATTTGATGATGGCGGCGACCTCCGGATCGGGATGCGGCGTGCGGTCGCCCTTCTCGTAACGATACCAGCCCGCGCCGGTCTTCTGGCCATACCGGCCCATCTCGACAACCCGGTCAGCGATCGGCAACTGCCGATAATTCGGGTTGGCGGCCGCCCGCCGCTTCCGCCCCTCGGCGCCAATATCCAGTCCCGCCAGGTCGCCAACCGCGAACGGTCCCATCGGGTACCCGAAATCGATCATCACCTTGTCCACCTGCTCCGGCAGGCAGCCCTCCTCCAGCAGGATGACCATTTCGGTGTTAAATGGCGCACGCGATCGGTTGGCAACGAAACCATCCGTGTTGCCTGCCATCGCGGATATCTTCCCGATCTTCCGCCCCATCGCCATTGCCGTCATCAGCGTCTCTGGTGACGCCTTTGACGGGCGCACCACCTCAAGCAGCTTCATCACGTTGGCCGGCGAGAAGAAATGCGTCCCAGCCACGTAATCCGGCCGCTTCGTCACCGCCGCCAGTTCATCCATGTCCAACGCGGACGTGTTCGAGAACAGGAATGCACCCGGTTTCATGACTTGATCGAGTTTTTCGAAAATCAGCTTTTTCACGTCCATCCGCTCGAATGCGGCTTCCACAACCACATCGCAGTCCTTGATATCGTCGTAGCCGGCGACTGGATGGATGCGCGAAAGGCGGCGCTGCATCTCTTCTTCGCCGAGGCTGCCGCGCTTAACCGAGGTCGCATAATTGTTGCGAATACGCTCCATTCCGTTATCGAGCGCTTCCCGCGTCTCATCCATTATCTTCACGTCGTAGCCGAAATCGGCGAAAGACATGGCGATGCCGCCACCCATCGTGCCCGCCCCGATGACGGCCGGCGCCGAGAAGTCAACCGGTGCGACACCGGCTGGCAGGTCGGGCAACTTGGCGACTTCCCGTTCGGCGAAAAACGCGTAGCGCAACGCCTTAGCCTCGTCAGAGCTCTCCAGCTCGGCGAACAGTTCGGCTTCCCGCCGAATGCCGTCGTCAAACGGTAGCGCGCACGCAGCCTCGACGGCGGCGATGCAGTGGTAAGGCGCCCTCTGGTTGCGCGCCTTGCGGGCAATAGATTTGCGCATAGCGTCGAAGATGCCGGGGTCGGCGCTGACCGTCTTGTCGCGGACCCGCGGCAGCGGACGGATGCCGGCAATCCTGCGCGCGTACGCCACAGCAGCCTCACGCAAGCCGGTCCCCTCCGGTATCACCTCGTCGATGATCCCCAGCGCGACGACTTCAGGTGCGGGCACATGGCGACCCGAGGTGATCATCTCCAGCGCGGTTCGCGCCCCGGCCAGGCGCGGCAGACGCTGAGTTCCACCGCCGCCAGGCAGGATGCCAATCGACACCTCCGGCAGACCCACCTTCGCCGAGGCAACAGCGATCCGGTAGTGGCAGGCCATGGCGTTCTCCAGACCGCCGCCGAGGGCGAACCCGTGGATCGCCGCCACCACAGGCTTAGGACTGGCGTCAAGCACGTCATACGTGCGTTCGCCGACCGGGGAGCGTTTGCGGCCGGTGCCGAAGCCGCGGATGTCCGCGCCCGCGATGAAGCTGCGGCCGTCCCCGATCAGGACCAGGGCTTTGATCGAGCCATCCGCATTGGCCTGATTAAGCGATGCGATAATTCCCTCGGACACACCAGGACCGAGTGCATTGACCGGTGGGTAGTTGACGACAATGACACCGATTTCGCCGTCTTTCTCAAGCCGGACGACGGGCAATTCTGACATAGGACGCTATCCTCTTGTGATCAGATTTACAGCGCCACCCCGCGCGCAGCCCTAGCCCGCGATGCAGCGCACCAGCAACGCGACAGCGGCAACCACCAGCACAGCCAAGGTGGCCGACGCTGCCGCGCCTCGAAACACGTATTGTTGCGTCGAGTTGGGCGGTGCCAGCATACCGAAGGGATGCATGAGCCGCGCGACGACCAGCACCACCAGCAACACCTCGATCAAGGTTCGGCTGCTGCCGCCGCCTTCCAGCAGTGCGGCCAGCAGCAGGATCAGCGGCACGTATTCAATGAAGTTGGCATGGGCCCGGGTGCGGCGATTCAAGGCCTCTTTCCCGCCGTCTCCATGCAGCACGCCCATGCTCAGACGGCCGGCGATGACCCATGCCGAAAGAGCAGTAAAGATAAGACCAAGTACAGCCGCCGCGGCTGCCGTGACGACTGGAAACACCATGGCTGCTCTCGTTCCTCGCGGCGGTGATCATCCTCAAAGAACGGAGGTTAAGCGCGCTTGAAAAAAACGTCCAGTAGCACGCGAAGCGTGGCTTCAGCGAACGTACCCCTCGATTTCGTCCTTCGCCCAGGCGATGACCTGGTTGATCGATTGGCCGTCATAAAGTCGCGACCACATAGCAGGCATGACGGCGCGGTTGGTGATCGGGATCGCGTACTCGGGCGGTGCCGGATATGCGGTCACGCTCGGCAGCGAGTTATGCCACGGCCGGATCGGATAGTTGTAGACCGTACCCCTGGGAGGCTCGACGTCAGCCCAGATCTTGAAATCCGACATGCTGACCTGCGGCGGAAGGTTGAAGCCCTCGCAGACGGCGTCCCGCTCTTCGATTTGCTTTCGTTGCATCAAGTGTGTGAGCAATTCCTTTGCCGCGGTCTTGTTCTTGCTCCATGTCCAGATGCCATAGAACATGTAGACGTAAGGAATGTAACGCCCGTTCGGGCCGGCTGGACACGGGAACGTCCAGCAGTCCTTGGCAACCTCCGGGGCGTCACGTTTTGCCACCGCCCACGCGGATGGTGGATTCCATATCAAGGCGCTGTTGCCGGAGATCAGCGCGCGGTTGTTCGAGGCATCATCGTAACTGACGGTGTCCGACGGGAAGAATTTCACCAGTTTCTGACCGTAGTCCAGCACCTTGCGGACATTGTCGGAATCCACCGTGATTTCTCCCTTGGCGCTGACCAGTTCGGCGCCGAACGCACGGAACATCGCGCCGACGGTGTTGTAGGAATCGCCGGTCGAACCCACCCCCATCCCGAACGGAAATCCTGCCTTGGCGCAGGCCTCGGCGGCTTTCAGGAAGGCATCATAGGTCCACGCGGCAGCCTCGGGCGTCGCATGGGGTTCCGCCGGGTACATCGCCTGGATATCGATGCCGGCGAATTTCTTTAGCATGCTGATCCGGCCGCAACAGGTCAGGTTCGCGGTCGGGTCGGTTCCGGGGACCGCGAGCCAGTGGTCCTTCGGTTTGACCAGATATTCGACCACCGGATCGTAGGCGCCGTATTTCGCGATGAGGCTTTGGACCACATCATCGACCGGCTCCAGCGAAGCCCCGTA
Organism: uncultured Alphaproteobacteria bacterium; assembly: GCA_963778125.1. Lineage (GTDB taxonomy): Bacteria > Pseudomonadota > Alphaproteobacteria > Acetobacterales > Acetobacteraceae > Rhodopila. Next base: position 18,117 of record CAVZTH010000012.1, read on the forward strand.
GTTGAAGGCATCCCACTGAAAAAATGGCAGGGCATCATGGCCGGTTTGCGCCTGTGCCTCGGCGGCTGCGGTCAGCAGCAGCTTTTGCCCCTGCGAGGTAATGAAGTCGGCTGTCACATCGACTTTGTTTTGGTCGGCCCAGGCCTGGACTTGCCGGCGCATCATCTCGGTGCCTCCTGGCACCCAGTGATCCCAGAAGCCGATATTGAGCTTTCCGGCAGCGCCGGCGGTGCGGATATGCACCAGCGGCAGCGCGGCTGTGGCGGCGACCTGCAACGCGCGCCGGCGCGTCAGACGACGTGATCGAGACATAGCACGCTCCCTGTGCGGCGCGGTTTGTCCGCGACCGTTTTTTTGCCGTCATCGCGGGTTACTCCCGCTCAGAACCCACTCGCGGCAGCCTTCCTCGAGAACTGACCAGGAACGCGACCACCAGATTATCCAATATCGCGCCAAATCCGATCACATGCCAGAGGAATCGGGCTGTTCCCGTCACAACCCGAACGTCGGATTTCCCACCCTACAGCACCGCCTCTGCCACCACCCGCAGAACATCGACACTGGAACTCTTCAGCACCATAGTGCCGACGTGGCCCGCCTTGGCCGCATCGTTCCAGGCCGCCAGCCGGTCCCGGATCCGCTCCGCTGGCCCGCACAGCGAAATGGCATCGATCAGCGCGTCCGGCACCGCTGCCGCTGCTTCGTTCTTCTTGCCGTCCAAGTAGAGATCCTGGATCGCCTTCGCCTCGCCCTCGAATCCCATCTTGGAGACCATATCGTTGTAGAAGTTCTTCGAGCGCGCGCCCATCCCACCGATATACAGCGCGAGTTCCGGGCGGATCGCATCCCGGCACGCCGCAACGTCAGGCCCCATCTGTGCCCGCACAAACGGCGCGCTGTCGAACCCTTCCATCGTTTTGCCGATCTTCCGCCGCCCCTCCAGCGTCGGCCCCGTCACCACCTCCGGTGCATCAGGCGAGAAAAAAATCGGCAGGTTCCCGTCCGCGACCTCACCGGCCATGCGCAATCCGGCCGGCGTGATCGAGGCGGTGTAGAACGGCACATTCGGGTCACCATGGGCGATGCTGCGCAGCGGCCGTCCCAACCCGGTCGCGCCCGGCCCGTCATAGGGGATCGAATACTGCTCGCCATGGAACTCCAGCGGTTTTTCGCGCGCCAGAATTTGCTTGATGATGGCGATGTATTCCTTGGTGCGCTGCATCGGCTTGCCATAGGGCACGCCATGCCAGCCCTCGACCACCTGCGGTCCCGAAGGTCCGATCCCGCAAATGAACCGGTTGCCCGACAGCGCCTGCAGCGACAACACCGTCATCGCCGCGCACGCCGGCGTTCGGGCGGGCATCTGCATGATGCCCGTCCCCGCCTTGATCTTCGTCGTCCGCGCAAGAATCCACGCAGCCGGCGACACGGCGTCCGTGCTATAGGCTTCGCCCGTCCAGACCTGGGAAAAACCCAGCCGCTCGGCCTCCAGGATCATTTCCATGTCGAGTTTCGGGTGCGGTCCGGACAGGCCGACCGTCATGCCAAGCTGCATGATCAGCGGACCTTCGCGATGACGTCGTCTCGGAACCGGCGGAGGTTCCCGACAGTCGCTTCGGCATCAGCACCGAACAAGCCGAAATCGAACGCCGTCACGCCGACGTCGCGTAGCGCCTTGATGTCGCCCGCATAATCGGCGGCGCCCCCGGTGAACAGCTTGCGCTCGCCGTCCACGGTGCCCTTCGGCTGCGCCTCCGGATTGGAGGACACACGATACGCCAGCCCGACCGCCGCCGGGTCCCGACCCGCTTTTTCGGTCAGCCCTCGCAGCTTTGCGACACCGGCTTTGAACCGCGTCAATGTGTCCATTGGAAATTGCGGGTTGGTGCCGATCGGATACCAGGCATCGCCATACTTCGCGGTCCGCCGCAGCGCCGGACCGCTCTCGCCGCCGACCCAGATCGGGATCGCTCCCTGCGGCGGCTTCGGCGGAAACAGAACGTCCTTGAATTTCACATATTTGCCGTCGAACTTTGGTTCCTCCGCCGTCCACAACTCCTTGCATACCGCCATGAATTCGTCGGTCACCGCACCACGTTCCGCGAACGGCAGCGCGCCAATGGCGATGAACTCCTCCTCGCACCAACCCGCGCCGATGCCCAGCGTCAGCCGCCCTTTCGACAGGTAATCGATGCTCGCGAGGATTTTCGCGGTCAGCACCGCGGGCCGATGCGGCACAACCATGACCGAGGTCACGATCCGCAGCCTCTTTGTCGCCGCCGCGATGAACGTGGCCGCCGTCAACTGCTCCAACCGCGGCGCTGCCGCGCCGGAGGGAAATTCGCCGGAATCCGAATACGGATACCGCGACGCGATGCTGGTGGGGATCATCACGTGATCGCTGACGGTGACGTAATCGAATCCCAGAGCCTCGGCCTCTGTCGCGATGCGGAGCAAGCTGTCCGGTTCGATCAACGGCCCGCTCGTTGGGGCACTGCAACCGATCTGCATTCGTTCCTCCTACCTGGATTGCGTTGAGCAATCCGATAGCACACGATGCCTCCATCGCACACTGCGCGCAGGACCGGGCATTCGCGGATTGGACCAAACACAACCGGACACCCCGACGGTGCACTCTCACCCTCAGTTGGCGCCAAGCACTTGATCATCGATCGGCAGCAGCCCACCATTGGTGCAACGCTGGACGTCCAGCAAACGCTCCGCCGTGGACGTATACGGAAGTCAACGTGACCTTTATTGTACCCCTGCCCTGCCCGCCGTGATGGAACCTGATATGACCTGGCTGGAAACCTTGCCGCTATCCGAACTGATGGCTCAGGCGGCCGAAAAGCGCGACGAGGCGTTCGGGCGGAATATCTCCTACTCCCGAAAAGTCTTTATCCCGCTGACAAAGCTATGTCGCGACGTGTGTCACTACTGCACCTTTGCCGAGCGGCCGAAAGCGGGCCACGCTGCCTACCTGTCAGCCGACGAAGTGCTGGGCATCGCTCGAGCCGGAGAAGCCGCCGGCTGCACCGAGGCTCTCTTCACCCTCGGCGACAAACCCGAACTGCGGTACCGCGCGGCGCGTGACGCCCTGGCCGAGCTCGGCCACGAAACGACCATCGGCTACCTGCGCGAGATGTGCGCCCTGGTGCTGAAGGAAACATCGCTGCTACCGCACGTGAATCCCGGCGTCATGACACGTGAGGAAATCGCTGCCCTGCGCGAGGTTTCCGCGAGCCAGGGCATCATGCTGGAATCCACCAGCGAGCGTCTCTGTCAGCAAGGCGGCGTTCACTACGGATCCCCGGACAAAGTGCCGGCCGTGCGACTGGAAACAATCCGTCTGGCCGGCGAACTGGCGGTACCGTTCACCACCGGTATCCTGATCGGCATCGGCGAAACGCGCGCAGAGCGGCTTGACGCGCTGTCGGCGATCCGCGACCTGCATCTGGAATACGGTCACATCCAGGAAGTGATCGTGCAAAATTTCCGCGCCAAGCCGGACACCAAACTCGCGAACGCGGACGAGCCCGACCTTCAGGATCTGCTCTGGACGATCGCCGCCGCCAGATTGATCCTGCCGCCGGATGTGCATGTGCAGGCGCCCCCCAATCTGTCCCCGGGCGTCTACCAGAAGCTGATCGGCGCCGGCATCGACGACTGGGGCGGCGTGTCGCCGGTGACGCCGGATCACGTCAATCCCGAGGCGCCATGGCCGGAACTGGAGGCGTTAGGCCTGCGCACTGCCGAGATGGACAAGATCCTGCTGCCTCGCTTGCCGGTTTATCCCGCCTGGGCCGCCGAACCCGGGCGGTGGTTGCATCCCAAGGTCGCGACCCGCGTGATGCAGTCGGCCGATGCGGAGGGCTGGGCGCGGGACGACGATTGGGCCCCCGGCCTGACGTTCTCCCCCAAACCGCACCCGATGCTGCTCGGCAAGGTCGATCCCGGACTGGACCGGATTATCGATCGCGCAGCCTCCGGCACGCGCCTGAGACGTGACAGAGATCGAGCGCCTGTTCGGTGCCCGTGACATTGACTATGAGCGTGTGACCAGTGCCGCCAATGAACTGCGCAAGGAGGTCAGCGGCGACACCGTTCGTTACGTAGTAAACCGCAATATCAACTATACCAATATCTGCTATTATCGCTGCAAATTCTGTGCGTTCTCCAAAGGCAAAACGCATGAGGCGTTGCGCGGCACGCCCTACGATCTGGAGATGGATGAGATCGTCCGCCGGTCACAGGAAGCCTGGGACCGCGGCGCCACCGAGGTCTGCCTGCAGGGCGGCATCCACCCCGACTATACCGGCGAGACCTACATGAACATCTGCAAGGCGATCAAAGCTGCGATTCCCGGGATGCACATTCATGCGTTCTCGCCACTGGAGGTGACCCAGGGTGCGGCCACCTTGGGCTTGTCGTTGACCGAATTTCTCGTGCGATTGAAGGACGCGGGACTAGGCACCTTGCCCGGCACCGCCGCCGAAATACTGGACGATGAAATCCGAGCGATTATTTGCCCGGACAAGATCAATACTCAACAGTGGATTGACGTCGCCCGAGCGGCGCACGCACTTGGCTTGCGCACCACGTCCACCATTATGTATGGACACGTCGAAGCCCCGCTCAACTGGGCTCGGCATCTGCTCGTCCTGCGTGATCTGCAGGCGGAAACCGGCGGCTTCACCGAATTCGTTCCGCTTCCGTTCGTGCACATGGAGGCGCCGATGTACCTCCGCGGAATGGCACGCAAAGGGCCGACATTGCGCGAGGCGATCCTGATGCACGCCGTCTCGCGCCTGGTGCTGCATCCGCTGATCACCAACATCCAGACTTCGTGGGTGAAAATGGGTCCCGAAGGCGCGGCGATGTGCCTGAATGCCGGCGCCAACGATCTGGGCGGCACGTTGATGAACGAGAGCATCTCCCGCGCCGCCGGCACTCAGCACGGTCAGGAATTCCCGCCCGAAGCCATGGAGCAACTGATCGGGTCGCTGGTCCGCACACCCGTGCAGCGCGACACGCTGTATCGTCCGGTGGGCAACGAACGACGGGTGGTGTCGTTCAACGCCCCGGAGCTCGCACCGATCGTGCAGACACCGCCCCGGAAAGTAGTGGCCGCGGAGTAGTTTCGTTCCACAAAGGACCGGCCCGATGGTGCTCCGGCTCGTTCCGATTTTCTGTTCTCTATCAGGACGACGAGCTTGCGGTCGTGAGCCGCGACGAGGCCAAAACCTATCTGGTCGAGAGCGCCGAATTCGCAGCCGAAGACCGTCCGCAGATCGCAATCGAGACCGACACGATCGACGACATATTTGAGGCGCCGCACCTCTCCACCCCACCGCCCACCGGATCGAGATAAAACCGTGGGGTTCCCTGAATTTGGCGTGCGGGACAAGACCGATGTCTGCGTCATTTTCCAGCAGCCCTCGCGCCGATGCTCTATGCCGTCCTTTCAGATTTCCATCCAATCCTTCATCAGTTCTCCTGTTCCGAACTGCCGGCCACGAGTGTCAGCGCCCCAAAAACCCCGGCTAAGCTCTATATGCAACATCCTAAATGATCACCCCGACTTGGACCGTGGGGAAGATCTCATATAACCCGTCCGTGCGCACAGATCCGGAAAGCACCTTGACTAACTGGTCGTCCGCGCGCCAGACAGGCTTACGGCACAAGCGGCTTTTGGCCCCCCAAGCCTCGAACGGAGCGGACCATGAAACCCGCAATTCTAGGGTCGGAACTCATTCACTACAGATAAAATAGGACGGTGGCGGCAAGACAAATCGCTGAAAAGAACGTGTGGGCACAGCGGTCATAGCGCATCGCCATCCGCCGCCAGTCTTTCAGTTTGGCGAACATGTTCTCGATCTTATGGCGCCATTTGTAGAGCGCCTTGTCGTAGCCGAGCGGCTGTTTGCGGTTCTTGGTCGGTGGAATACACACTCTTATCCCCCGCTCGTTCAAGGCGGCGCGGAAATGATCGCTGTCGTAGCCACGGTCGCCGATCAAAGTGCTGCCCGCAGGAGCGTCTCAAGCAGCAGCTGAGCACCGGTATGGTTGCTCATCTGGCCCTCGGTCAGCAGCAGAGTAAGCGGCCTGCCCTGCCCGTCGCACACGGCGTGGAGCTTGGAATTCAACCCGCCCTTGGTGCGCCCAATGCAGCGCGAAGGGCCCCCTTTTTCCGTAGGCTGGCGGCCGTCCGATGCGCTTTGAGATGCGTCGAGTTGATCATGATCCGCTCGGGCCTGGGGCCTTCACCGGCCAATCCAGCAAAGATCCGTTCGAACACGCCGTTGCGGCTCCAGCGGACGAAGCGATTATACAGGGTCTTGTGTGAGCCATACTCTTTGGGCGCATCCTTCCACTGCAATCCGTTGCGGATCACGTAAATGATTCCGCTTATCACCCGCCGGTCGTCGACCCGCGGTTTGCCGTGAGAGCGGGGGAAATGCGGGCTGATCCGAACCATCTGTCGCTCGCTCAGCAGGAACAATTTGCTCATGGCGGATACCTCCGCCAATCCCAGAATCATGGACTGTCGAGCCGCGTCAAGTCGTTAATGGGTCCTGAGCCTAGACTTCGTCCGGGACCACCTCATTACTCTGCCGGCGCTCGCGAAATTTGCGCTCGGGATGGTGATGCTCGTTACCATTCCCCGCCTTTGCCGCCGCCTGCATTTTCCCGCGGCCGTTGGTCTACTGCTCGGTGGCGTCATCATCGGCCCCTACGTTCTGGGTTTCTTTGGCACCGACCGCCCGATCGCGGATTTCATGGCGGAACTCGGCAAACTACTGCTGATGTTCTTTGCGGGCTTTGAGATCGACCTCGCGCTGTTCCGCCGCGCCCGCAATCGCTCGATGACCTTCGGTGTCACCACCACCGTGGTTCCGTTGGTGCTGGGCACCGCCGTCGGCTTCACGTTCGGATACCCAACAATTCCGGCCATCGTGATTGGATCGCTGCTCGCATCGCACACCCTGCTCGGCCTCGTCACGCTCGATAAGTTTGGCCTGAAAGGTCTGGAGCCCGTGACGGTGGGCGCCACGGTGATGTCCGACACGCTGTCGCTCGTGGTATTCGCCATCTGCGTCTCGATCTATACGACCGGTTTCTCTGCGTCGGGTCTGGCGGTGCTGCTGGCCGAAATCATCGGCTACGTCATCCTGATCCTGTTCGGCCTCAGCCGCTTAGCCGCCTTCGTGCTGAAGCGGGTCGAGGACGAGGAAGACGCCTACTTCGTTCTCATGCTGTGCATCATGGCCATCGCGGGCGTCCTGGCCGACGCGATCCAACTTCCGGGCATCGTCGGCGCGTTTTTGGCCGGGCTGGCGGTCAACGCTTCGGTTCGCGACAAACCGGCGAGCGTCAAACTGGAATTCCTCGGCAAGTCGCTGTTCATTCCGATCTTCTTCGTCGTGACGGGCTTCCTGATCAACCCGATCACATTCGTGCAGGGAATCTACAACAACTTCCTGCTTGTCGCCGGCATCATCGCTGCCTTCTCGTCGGCAAATGGATTGCTGCGTGGGTCGTGGGTCGCGCATTCGGCTACAGCCATGACGAGCAACTGACTGTCTGGTCACTGACATTACCGCAGGTCGCCGCGACGCTCGCAGCGACGCTCGTCGCACACGATACGCTGGGCGCCGCCGGTCAACGCCTGCTCGACGATCGAATGCTCAACGTGGTTCTGGTGCTAGTGCTGGTGACGTCGATCCTCGGCCCGGTACTGACCGAGCACTTTGCACCTCGTTTGACGCCGGACCGCGCCCACCGCAAATGAAGTTCGATGAAGCCAGCGGACGTCGAGGCCAGAAGACGACAGGGTTTGTCGAAGACGATACCAGCGGGCTCGTCGACGTGTTGTGTGTCTGGGAAACCGAACCGCGGTCGGTGGGCAGCGGTTCGTCGGTGGGACGTCTGAACGTCGTTTGAACATAACGTGAGCGCGTGGCTCGTGCCGAAGTTGCATAGCGCGCCCGATCGCTGTGGGCTTTGCTGTTTTCCCGATCAACCGAAGCGACCGGTCGTCTGTGGCAATTAATCCGTAATGCGCGCCGCTTGGCACAGTCGATGCCGACAAACAAGCAAGGACAAGGAACGGTGCTTCCGACCCGATCCACACTATGGTTTTTCGTCCTGTTCGTCACCGTCTCGGCCTGTACGAGCCAAGTGCAGAACAAGGAGGACATGCTTGCCGCCGCCGGCTTCACGCTGGTACCGGCCAATACGCCGCAGCGACAAGCCGCTTTGAAAGCCCTACCGCCGCACAAATTCGTTCACCAGATACGTAACAACGGCGTGATATTCACCTACGCCGACCCTACGATCTGCGACTGCCTGTATGTCGGTAATCAAGGCGCTTACGACCGATATCGCCAGAACGTATTCGCGCAGAATTTAGCCGACGAGCAGCAGATGACCGCGCAGATGAATCAGATGGACTGGGGACCCTGGGGGCCGGGCTGGTATTACTAGGTCACACCGGTTCCGGACGTCTGATCCCCGGCGTGTCGCAAGGTCGACCTCGTCGCTTTGCCAATATCAACGGGAAAGTCGCGGATGTCGGGCCAGCCTTCGCCCGCCATGACTAGACTGAAGCGTGCACCATCCGGAGGATAAAATGCGAATCGGAAAGCGAAAATGGCCAAGGCCTGGAGCGATGGTCGCCGGACTCGCGCTGGCTGCCATGCCATGGCTTGGCAGCCCTGCGCAGGCGCAAGCGCAGAAGCCCAATATCATGTTCATCATGGGCGACGACATCGGCTGGATGCAGCCAAGCATCTACCATCGTGGGCTGATGGTGGGCGAAACGCCCAATATCGACCGCATCGGGCAAGAGGGCTCGATCTACATGGACTACCTCGCCATGCAGAGCTGCACCTCCGGGCGCAACGCGTTCTTCACCGGGATGTATCCGCTGCGCACCGGCATGATCCCGCCGCAACTGCCTGGCAGCCCGTCCTACCTGCGCCCCGGCACCCCGGCGGTCGCAGTGTTCCTGCATGATCTCGGCTACACGACCGGCGAGTTCGGCAAGAACCACCTGGGCGACCACACCGCAGCCCTGCCGACGGCGCACGGCTTCCAGGAATACTGGGGCTACCTGTATCACCTCGACGCGATGCAGCAGGTGAGCTTCCCCGACATCAATAAGAGCACGACAGAGCAGGGCATCGCGCCGCCGTGCAAGAACACGCCGATCCCCGGCATTACGGACGACCCCAGCGCGGTAGACCCAAGAACGACGACCTGCCTGACGCCGCCGCGTCCGGTGCTCTGGTGCCATTCATCCGATGGCACGGAAAAGAACCAGACCTGCCAGGACCAGGGTCCTCTGACGCTGGAGCGGTCGAAGACGGTGGACGAGGAGATCTCGTCCAAGGTCATCGATTTCCTCGACCGCAATGACCCCAAGCAAACCGGCAAGCCCTTCTTCGTGTGGTACAACCCGGCCCGCATGCACGTTACCACCGTGCTGCCCGATAAGTATCTGGACATGATCGGCACGAAGGGGGGCAAAGACTGGGGCCTCAACGAAGCCGGCATGAAGCAGCTGGACGACAACATCGGCTACGTACTGAAGAAGCTGGAGGACATGGGCCAGCTCGACAACACCATCGTCGTCTTCACCACTGACAATGGCGCCGAAACGGTCAGCTTCCCCGACGGCGGAATCACGCCTTTCAAGGGCCAGAAGGGCGAGGCCTGGGAAGGCGGCTACCGCTCTCCCATGGTCGTCCGCTGGCCCGGACACATCAGGCCGGGAACAGTCAGGAACCAGATGTTCGCGGCCCTGGACTGGCTGCCCACATTGGTTGACATTGCCGGCGGCCCGAAGGGCGACGACCTGAAGAAGCAGATCGAGGCTGGACATTACCAAGGCATCGTGAAGACGACACTGGACGGTTACGACCAGCGTGCCTACCTGGAAGGGACTTCGGAAAAATCCGCGCGTGACGTCTTCTTTTACTACTCGGGCGCGACGCCATCCGCCGTACGCTACAAGAATTGGAAGATGTACTACTCGATGGCGCCTGGGGGAGCGGCCGGCTGGTTCCTTCCGCTGGTCAACTACCACTGGACCTTGGTCGGCAACGTCAAGCGCGATCCCTTCGAGCAGACTGTCAGCTTCGGGGATGCAAAGTCAGCCATGGCGCTGGGCGGTACACTCGGCTCCCCATCGACCGCATATTTGTACGACTGGAACATGCTGCCGATCGGCCAGGAACTGTGGATGAAGGAACTGTATTCTTATAAGGAGTTCCCGCCGCTGCAGGCCGCTGAAACGTACAATCTAGACGGTATTTTGGCGGAAATGGAGAAGCATAAGGGAGATGACTAGGCCGTTGCCGACTGGCTTTAGCAACGGCGTGTGACGTGTGGGAGCGGGTGGCCCGGAAGGGTCGCCCGTCTTGCCATCCACCATCCCTGTCATTGTCAATCCGCTGATCAAGCCTTACGCCACCACCCGGCGGCGATCCGAATCGCCCGCCAACGGGAGAATCTTGACATGATGAAAAAATCTACCTTCGCTATGGCCGGTCTGGCCCTTGCCGCCTTCGCTCTGCCCGGGCCGGCGCGCGCGGATGCGACCGTTAGAGCCGGTATGCTCACCTGCCAGGTCGCCAGTGGATGGGGCTTCGTCTTTGGCTCCAGCCGGGACCTCCATTGCGTCTACTCAGGCAGCAACGGACACACAGACAAATACACCGGCAAAATTTCGAAATTCGGCATCGATATCGGCTATCTGAAAAGCGGTGTCCTCATCTGGGCCGTGCTCGCGCCGAGCACCGACCTGAAGGCTGGCGCGCTGGCCGGGGATTACGGCGGCGTGACCGCCGGGGCAGTCGCTGGCGTCGGCGGCAATGCCAATGTGCTGATCGGCGGCTCCACCAAGTCGATCTCCTTGCAACCGGTCAGCGTTGAGGGCGACAAGGGCATCAACATTGCGGCCGGCATCGCGGCGATTTCGTTGGAGTATCAAGCAGAATAAAGAAAGCGACCGCCGCCGGCAGTTTGCAACGATGCTCCGGCGGCGACGCGACATTACATCCCCTGAGGCGACACCATGTCCACTTCCACAACAGTCAAGGCAAGCCGACGCTTCATGCTCGGCGTGCTCGCCGCGATGCCGGCGTTACCTACGCTGTTTTCAGCCGCTCCGGCATTGGCACAGAACGAACCGCTGGCGTCCTGGAACGATGGACCGGCGAAGCAGGCGATTTTGGATTTCGTGAAGACAACGACCGACCGCGCAAGCCCAAACTTCGTGCCGCCGGAGGACCGCATTGCCACCTTCGACCAGGACGGCACGCTGTGGGTAGAGCATCCACTTTATACGCAAGCTTTTTTCGCCCTTGATCGCCTCCACGAGATGGCGCCACAGCATCCCGAATGGAGAACGCACGAACCATTCAAGGCGGTGCTCACCAATGACATGGCAGCGCTGGCGCATTTTTCCGAGCGGGACTGGGCAGAGATCATCTTTGCTAACTCATTCCGGCATGAGCCAGGCGACGTTCGTGGAGATAGCCACGAATTGGACGAAGACGGCGAAACATCCGCGTTTCAAGAGGCTCTTTACCGAGCTTACATATTTGCCGATGACCGAGGTCCTGGCGTATTTGCGGGCCAACGAGTTCGAGACGTTCATCGTTACCGGTGGCGGTCAGGATTTTGTGCGCAGCTATAGCCAGCCTGTCTATGGGGTCCCGACGCAGAAGGTCATCGGATCCAGCCTCGTCACGAAATACCAAATCAAGGATCGCAAGCCCGAGCTGATCCGACTGCCGAAGCTGTTCTTCAACGACAATAACGATGGCAAGGCAATCGGCATCGACCTGTTCATCGGCAAGCGCCCCTTCGCTGCCTTCGGCAACTCCACCGGTGATCAACAGATGCTGGAATATACTGGCGCGGGCACCGGTGCGCGGCTGAAAATGCTGGTCCACCACGACGACGCGAAACGGGAATATGCCTACGGGCCGGCGGGCGGGTTACCGGACACCAAGGTCGGCACGTTCTCCCAGCCGTTGATGGACGAAGCAAAGGCGCGGTCCTGGACGGTGATCAGCATGAAGAACGACTGGAAGCGAATTTTCACCTTCGAGACGTAACGTGAGAGGCGGGCAAAGCATGTTGTGAGCAGTCTGAATCGCGATGCGAGCCAAACCTGTCATTCGTGGCTTCGATGGCCTCGCCGTTGCGGGGATGGCGCTGCGAAGAGTCCCCGACACTGCCAGCGGAGAGCGAGGCGCCGGATTACTCTAGTGCTGACATCCGTCGCTTGGAGAAGCAGAGGCGGCCTCGGGGCGTGGTGGCAAATACGATCACTCGCTGGTATAGCATCACTTTGCCATGTTTCTGAGCTCGGCGTCTGATCGAACCGCATATCGGAGAAAGCGATGAGAATTTACTCGGCGGGTTTTCAACCAGATGTGGTCAGAAAAACCATTTGGATCCCAAGGTTCGTTTCTACGGTGGTGAAAGTAGTCATCACGGTATGGTTGGTCGCCGGCGCGGCGGGCGTCGCGTCGGTCCGCCCAACAACCCAACCTGCCGGAGCGGTTGCCGGCGGGCCCTACTCTGACGTCACACAGGTCGTGATCACGCGCCAGGGCAAGGTTGCCGCGATCGACGACGAGGAGGATGGTGATGACGACCAGAATGATCCCGATGATCCGAATGATACCTTGGCCGCCGCGGATGCTTTTTGGTGGGGAGCCGCTGACGCAACCCTGCGGGCAAGCTGGACCGAACGCGAAAGGCAGCCTCGATCGGAAGCTCTCGCGAACCAGGCCGTGCAGGCAGCATAATAAGTGCCCAAAAGGACTTCCTCGATGCGAGCGATTTCTCTGATTGCAACGGCTGTCATGGTTTTGGCGCCAGCCTGGGTTCCAAATGCAGGTGCTCAAGCCCCTCAACCCGCCACTGTCGCCGCGCCGGCGGCGGCAACGGCTAGCCCGACGCCCACTACAGCTGTGCCACCCGTGGTAGCCGTGGAAGCTGATCGGCTGCTGCGGCAGATGGGCGAATATATCGGCTCCGCGGAGCAATTCACCTTCCATGCCGACATCACCTTCAATCACGTGCTGCCGTCCGGCCAGAAGCTGCAATATTCGGCGTCTGAGGATGTGGCGCTGCAGCGCCCCGCCGGACTGTATGTCGAATGGAGCAGTGACCTCGGCGACCGGCAGTTCTGGTACGATGGGAAATCCGTCACGCTGTACGATCCGGCGACGCCGTTCTATGCCAGCGAGCCGGCACCCGCGGACATCGACGCAATGCTGCGGACAGCAATGACGTAGCTTGGCTTCTCACCGCCGCTGTCCGACCTGCTGTATCGCAACCCGTATCGCACCCTGCGTGATGATCTGCAGTACGGGTTCGATCTTGGATTGAACGACGTGGCCGGACGAAGCTGCCACACGCGTGGCCGTGCACAGCCTGCCCAATGGCTCAACATTGGAGACGGTGCATGGCGTCTCCTATTTCACCTATGGGGGCGCCTGGTATCGGCCGAGTTACAGTGCCGGAGGCGTTTCGTACATGGTCGTCGCGAAGCCGGGCTGAATTTCTTACTAGCCGGGGAAAACGGGAAAGCGTGCCGCGGGCTCCGCGTACTCCGTTATGCCGCGGCTGCGGGCTTCGTTGCCGTCTCCGTCCGGCGGGCCCGGAGCCGTCGAATCCGCCGGGCATCCGCGTCGAGCACGCGGAACTCATAACCCGAGGGATGGCTGATAACTTCACCCCGCGTCGGCACCCGCCCCGCCAGCGTGAATACCAACCCGCCGACGGTATCGATGTCGGCATCGCGCTCGTCCTCCGTCAGGATCGGCCCGATCTTGTCCTCGAAGTCCTCGATCGGCATACGGGCATTCAGGTCCAGCGCCCCATCAGGCCGTTCCGTCAGCATCGGCGCTTCGACGTCGTCGTGCTCATCCGCGATATCTCCGGTGATCGTCTCGACCAGATCCTCGATCGTCACCAGTCCGTCTATACCGCCGTACTCGTCCACGACCAACGCCAGATGGATGCGCTGTAACCGCATCTGCGCCAGCAGATCCAGCACCGGCATCTGCGGCGCCACCATCAGCGGCTTGCGCAGAATCGCCTCCAGCGTGAACGCCTCCGGCCGGCCGACACAGGCAAAGACGTCCTTGATGTGGACCATGCCGATCACGTCATCCAACTGCTCGCGATAGACCGGCAGGCGGGAGTGGCCGTCGTTGCGGATCAGTTCGATCGCCTGATCCAGGGTCACGTCGGCCCGCATCGCCACAATGTCGGCACGCGGCACCATAACGTCGTCCGCGGTCGTTTCACGCAACCGCAGCACATTGGCGATCAGCAGCCGCTCATGCCGGTCGAGTTCCGGCTGCTCGCCGGGAACCTGCTGCGCATCGGCCGCTTCCTGCACCAACTCGGCGATCGATTCGCGCAAGGAATGCTCGGCCTGCTTGCGCCCCAACAGATACCCCAGCCGGCCAAGCAACGTACCCTTATTGCCACTCATGTGCGTTTCCACGGGTTGGGCACGCCAATGCGATGGAGAATGCGGGTTTCGGCCATTTCCATCCGGCGCGCGTCGCCGGGATGGTCGTGGTCCTCGCCAATCAGGTGCAGCGCTCCATGGACGACGAGATGCGCAAGATGGTGCCGCGCGCGCCGCCCCTGCGCGGCCGCCTCTGCCCGAACAACGCCCAACGCCAGGATCATCTCTCGCGCCGGCTGCTCATAGGTCAGCACATTGGTGGACTTGTTCTTCCCGCGATGGCGCCCGTTCAACCCACGCACGACGCGATCCGACGACAGGACGATCGTTCCTGTCATACCTGCGGCGCGAGCCGCCCGCCGCGCGATCGTTCCGGGATTTCGTATCAGTCGGTGCCACGCCGGATCCGCCACGACGATATCGATGGAAGGACCATCGAGGTCGGGCGGCCGGGTACTAGGAGGTTCCATTGGTGTTCAATTTGTCGCTTCTGGATAGAAATTTGGGTCCATGAATTGCTCGAAGGACCAGGGGCAGGCGACGGGAAACATGCTTCGGTCCATACCCGGTCTCTCGGGCCGCACCCAATACGGCATCACGGTAAGCGGCCGCGATCGTCTCACCAAAGCTGGATTTGAGGCTTGGATTGTCAGCCAGATGATCTTTAAGCTGGTTGCGTTGCTCTTCGAGCGTCAAACGCCAGCTCGTGCTGCGGAAAGCCGGCTGGTGCCGCCACTTGAGCAGATGAAGCAGCAGGACGGTAAACCGCCTGACCAGTTCGCGCTTCTCGCTCTTGCCCATACTCTCGATTTCCTCGGCGATGTGCTCGATGTCCGCCTCGGACAGCCGGCCCTCGCGCAGCAACCCAGCCTGTTCGTTGGCCCAGGCGATAGAAATCCTGGTCGTAAAGCTGCCGATTGCCCATGCCGAAGTCCTGTTACTCGCCGATATGCGGTCGTTCCCGCTCCCGCAACACCTCTTCCTGGGCTGCCTCCCGTTGATCATACGCCCCGACGATCCGCGCGACCAGGGGATGTCGCACCACGTCCCTCTGCTCGAACCGGACAACACCAATGCCCTGGATCCCTTCGACCGTGTCAAGCGCATCGCGCAGCCCGGACCGAACACCGTTCGGCAGGTCCACCTGGCTGAGATCCCCGGTTACCACCATCCGCGTCCCTTCGCCCATCCGCGTAAGGAACATCTTCATCTGCATTGGCGTGGTATTCTGCGCCTCGTCCAGAATCGCGTAGCAATGCGCCAGCGTGCGGCCGCGCATGAATGCCAGCGGAGCCACCTCGATCTCCCCGTTGGTCATGCGGCGGATGACCTGATCTGCAGGCATCATGTCGTGCAGCGCGTCATAGAGCGGGCGGAGGTATGGATCGATCTTCTCCTTCATGTCCCCCGGCAGGAAGCCCAGCCGTTCGCCGGCCTCGACCGCCGGGCGCGACAAAACGATCCGATCGACCTTGCCGGCCTGGAGCATGGCTACAGCTTGGGCGACGGCAAGATAGGTCTTGCCCGTCCCGGCCGGACCAACTCCGAAAACCATCTCGTGGCTTGCCAGCGCTTCCATATAGCTGGCCTGGCCGGGACTACGCGCACCCACCGCGCCCCGGCGGGTGCGGATCGCTGGCGCATCGGAAAATGGCAGCCGCGGATCGTTCTCCGTGTCGGCCAAACGAATCGCTGCCTCGATTTCAGCCCGTCCCACGCTCTCGCCTCGCTCTAATCGCCGCCACAACCCTCGAAGCATCTCCTGCGCGACATCGACCCTCGATGCTTCCCCTGCGATAGCGACCCGATTACCTCGACAAGAGAGCCGAACCCCCAAAGCCTGCTCGATCCGGACCAGGTGACGGTCATGATCCCCCAAGAGCAGGGGCAGCAGCGTGTTGTCGTTGAACTGGAGGGTAATCGCCTTGCCGCCTGATGTGGCGGGGGCAGTCGGTGCCTGAGGGGGGGCGAGGTGTGTCAAGCTATTCGTCTCTCCTGGACAAGGGTTCCCGCAAGTGAATTGGGTTGGGTCGCGACAATTCGCACTATCGATTCCGTCCCGATAAGACTGGACCTTCCCGATAGGTGAACAGGATTAAGAAATGGTGAACGCCCGGTGACTTGACCAGGGTGGCGGCCGAGCCCCGTGAACAGGACCGGAAGCTCAAGGCCAACACAAGCGGCGTTGAAGTTCGCTTGCTGCTCCCGCAACAGCGCCTGGAGCGCTTGCAGGCGGCGATCCTTCTCGTTCTCGGACACCTGAGCAGGCGCATGCGCCGCAGGGGTGCCCGGGCGCGGCGAATACTTAAAGCTATAGGCTTGGGCATACTTGACGTCCCGCACCAGACTCAGGGTCGCCTCGAAATCACCTTCGGTTTCCCCAGGGTGGCCGACGATGAAATCGGACGACAAGGCGAGGTCCGGGCGCGCGACCCGCAGCTTTTCCACGATCCGGCGGTAGTCATCGGCCGTATGTTTGCGGTTCATCGCCGCCAGGATCCGATCCGATCCGGATTGAACGGGCAGATGCAGGAACGGCATCAGCGTCGGCACATCCCGATGCGCCGCGATCAGATCGTCGTCCATGTCCCGTGGATGCGACGTCGCGTAGCGCAGCCGCAGCACATTCTCGATCCCGGCCAACTCCCGCAGCAGGCGGCCGAGCCTCCAGTTGGAGCCATCCGGCGCCTCGCCATGCCACGCGTTGACGTTCTGACCCAACAGCGTGATCTCACGGGCACCTTGGCTGACAAGGTGGCGGGCCTCCCGCAGGATCGTCGCGGCGGAGCGGCTTTGTTCAGCGCCGCGGGTGTACGGCACAACGCAGAAGCTGCAAAACTTATCGCAGCCTTCCTGGATGGTCAGAAACGCGGCGACACCCTGCGGGGCGGCGCTGTCCGGCAGGTGGTCGAACTTGTCCTCCGGCGGGAAATCCGTCTCGATCACCTTGTTTCCGGCGCGGGATGCTTGGGCCACCATTTCCGGCAGCCGATGATAGGTCTGCGGCCCCAAAACGATATCAACATAGGGCGCGCGGGCAAGGATTTCCACGCCCTCGGCCTGAGCAACACAGCCGGCGACCGCCAGGATCATCCGGCCATCCGTGGCTTCCTTCAGCCGGCGCAAGCGCCCAAGCTCCGAGAATACTTTCTCGGTCGCCTTGTCGCGAATGTGGCAGGTGTTCAGGATCACCATATCGGCGCCGTCCGGTTCCGAAACGCCGGAATAGCCCAGCGGCGCCAGCACGTCGGCCATCCGCCCGCTG
Source organism: uncultured Alphaproteobacteria bacterium (assembly GCA_963778125.1). Taxonomy (GTDB): domain Bacteria; phylum Pseudomonadota; class Alphaproteobacteria; order Acetobacterales; family Acetobacteraceae; genus Rhodopila. The sequence goes on from CAVZTH010000012.1 coordinate 35,888, forward strand.
TCATACACGTTCATCTGGCAGCCCCAGGTGATGACATGCAGACGTTTACGATCGCCCGAGGCGCGATTGGTCCTGGTCATCGAAGCGGCTCCGCACGACCCTGCCGAACGATCCCGGCGGGGGGAGCGGGACAAATGATCGGCCCGACCAGCGTGGTCAAGCGCAACAGCGGCCTTGGGCGCGACGGCGCGTGGATGCCTCCTCAGATTAACGCAGTTTGAGGGCATCAGGCCGGTTCGTGTCAAGAACGGGATTCGTTGTCATTGAGGGTTCACGGCGGCCCCGCGGTTCTCGCGGGGCGCCGGGCATACCAGTCGCACGACGACCGGTACGATCACAGTCGATCCGGGTCGGCATACTTTCGGTTTTGACCGCCGTCAGCAGCCGACCTCATCTGCCGCTCTGGCTAAGGAGACGGCAAATGCCAGCCTTTTTTGGCCATGTGCACCGTGTAGAGGCTCTTGCCCGAGGTGAGGTAGAGCAGGTTGGCATCATCGCCCCAACCAAACGCAACGTTGGTCGGCAACTCCTTGCCGGTCGAGACATAGGCAAGTTGCTTGCCGTCCGGTGCGTAGACATATAGGCCCGGCGCCGCTTCGCTGCGCACCGCGATGTAAAGATTACCCTCGACGTCTGCGGTCATGCCGTCGCCCCCGTCGTTAGGAAGCCAGTCGACCAGCACGCGGCGGTTGCTGACCGTTCCGTCCGGTGAAAGATCATAGGCGAGACATGCCATCAGGCCTTTCTGCGAGGTCTCGCCCTTTGCCAGGAAGTCGTGCGCGCCGTTGTCATGAGCCAGCACATAAAGTGTCTTCTGATCCGGCGACACCTGGACTCCGTTTGGCTTGCCGGCATCAGTAATCAGTCGCGTCACCTTGCCGTCCGGATCGAGCCGATAGACCGCCTGAACCGGCTGATTCATCGGCTCCCAACCCAGATAACGCGGGTCGGTGAAGTAGATCCGGCCCTTCTCGTCAATCGTCAGATCATTGAGCGCGTTATATGGCTGACCATTGTAGAGGCCACTCAGGATGTAGCTCTTCCCGGTCTTCATGTCCGTCTTGGTCAGGCGGCGGCCGCCGAAATCGGCGCCTTCGGCAATGACCAGGTTGCCCTCGGCGTCAAATTTCATTCCGTTCGACATGCCGCTCGGCGAGCGGAAGATCGTGGCCTGTTTGGTCTTTGGGTCGTATTGCCAGATGTTGCCAGCCTGCGCGAACTTCCCCGACGCATCTTTGCAAAGAGTCGTAAAGGTGATGTCGCTGAAGTATACGATGCCCTGAGGGCTGGTCGCGACGCCCTCCGTCAACGCGCATGCGCCACCAAACACGCGGTCAAGCTTTGCTCCGGCGGGCAGCACGCTCGGGTCGCCGTTCGGTGCCGGAAACCCGGGGTCTTCAGCCCACGCCGCCCCCGCGGCGAGCGCCCCAACAAAAGCCAAGGCCGCCAACGCACCCCGCCATCGACGTTCGGTCGCTCTTGCCGAGGAACTTGCCGCTTCGCCTCCACGCAGCTTCAACATGACTATTTCCTCCCGCTTTTTTTGAACGATTAGGCCACAGACGTTCGCGCCAGACTTGCGCGAGAGCAAGCGCTGATGACCGGGCCAGAGTGAGCAGGCGCTACCAAGAGCGGTGTGTCAATCGGTGTCGAGGAGTTAGGTAATGTGTAACGAGTCACAATGCCGCTAGTGACAGATCAGCCTTCGTTACGATCCATGCCCTGCTGACCTTACTGTCGCAAAGTCAGCGGAGCTCGTGCATTATGCTCGACAATTGCTATTCTATTCACATCCCACCCGATAAGGCGGCATGGCCCGAGCCGGATACTAACCCCTGACCCCCTCATACACAGCCGCCTCGAAGCCGATCAGTGTCTCCAGCACGGCCGGATCGTTCGCAGGCAAAAGTTGCATCATCAGCACCGCGGTCAGACCGCGAAGCGCGATCGACCCAAAAGAATGTATTGTGCACGCCCGCCCAGGTGAGGCTTCCGGCGGCGCGGCCTCCCGGCACATCGCTCATGTTGAGCAGAAAGCTCAGTCCCCATTTCTTGACAATGCCCGGAAAAAACTCCGCCTCGAGCGCCAACTGCGGGTTGTCGCTTCGCAACGTTGGCACCTCCAGGGCGCCGATATGGTTCTCGCCCATGAGCTTCATTGTTTCGGGCTTCAGCACCTGCCGGCTATCGAGCGTACCCCCCGCCAGCAACATGCGGCAGAAGGCAATGTAATCGCCCGCGGTCGAATACAGACCGCCGCCGCCCATCAGAAACTCGGCATCTTGCGGGAACTCGAAGCTAATCGGCACGAGGTTGCCGTCAGGCCCTCGTGAGTGCGTGCCAACCATGCGGGCCCGCATCGCATCTGTTGGCCGGAAGCTGCTGTCCCTCATGCCGAGTGGGCCGAAAATGTGCTGCTGGAAATAGGCTTCCAGATCCTGGCCGCTGATCGTCTCGACAATCCTGCCGACGAGATCGATACCGATGCCATACTCCCATCTCGTCCCGGGATCGAACAGAAGCGGCACCGTCAGGGTATCAAGTCGACAGGTGATGATGCTCGGCAGACCCATCGACTGAACATACCGGCCGAGATCGGCGTTGAAGATGTCGTAGCCGTAGCCGGAGGTGTGGGTAAGGAGGTGGCGAACCGTGACTGCCCGCGCCGGTGCGCGCAAGCGCGGCTTGCCGGCGTCGTCGAAGCCTTCGAGCACCTTCACGTCGCGGGCGAAGGGCAAGATCTCGCCGATCGGTTGCTCGAGTCCGATGCGCCCGGACTCGATCAACTGCAATGCCGCAGTAGCGGTGACCGCCTTGGTCATCGAGGCAATGCGGAATACGGTGTCGAGCGTCATCGGGTCAGGCCGGTCAACGGCGCGTCGGCCGAATGCGCCCTGATAAATAACCCCCGAGTTATCCGCTACCAAACCCACCACGCCGGGCACTTTTCCGCTCGCGACCGGATCGGTCAGCACGCGATCGATAGCTATGCTCATATATTCACTCTCCCAATGCGTAAGCGCGGCCCCAGTTACCCTAGCGCAGGACCACAAGGCTGCACACCCGGCTTTACAGCTGGGCGCAAGCACTCCACCCATGACAGTCGGTTGACACCAGCAACCGCACGATGTCAGGCGCTCTACGAATATTTCAATCTACGATTGGGCAAATAAGCTTAAACAAAGCGCGGCCTGTTACGCGTTTCGGTTACGATAAATTCGGGCAAGCGTTCCTGATCGAGCGGACTGTGCGGCAAGCGCCACGGCGACCGACCGATATTGCTTTCCTCGGCCCACCAGGGGCTGAACAAATACCGTCGTTGCATCACGCCATATGACGAATCGGTAGAGAGGACTAATTTGTGTCTGAAATGTAATAACCTCTTCATATTCCTCGCCAACTGCCGCTCCGTGATCGAGGCGGATCAACATGTGGAGTTCGTGGCGTTCAGCCCACTGCCTCACAAGGAGGAGGTCGGCGATCTCGAACGCGAGACCCTTCGGCGGGGCGGCGATAGTCCCGCGCTTTGTTAGATTGCGCATAATCCGGCCCAGACTATGAGTAATCCCGCGACGAGCGTCAGCGTAGTAAGGTAGGGCGCAATACCCCCTCTCCCGACCCGCTCGACCCCTAACTGATAGTGAGCATCCGCTACCACTCGGCGGAAGCCGCCCGTAATTCCGTCGAGTTGGTCGAAATCGCCCGAATAGATCGTGGTGGCGATTGTTCGCGTGGTCATTAGGTTGCTCCTTTGTCAAACCGAAAGAAGTAGCAGCCGCCTGCGGAACGTTCGGAGGAAACGTGACTGGCGGTTGACGCCACTGCCCACGGGCGCCGTTCGCTTGCCGGCATCCGTCCTGTATTTTGTGGCCTGGTCTTCGAGCAGCTTGCGCAGATATGAATTGTCGCGTTTGCTGGCTGCCTTCGCGTCCAAGGAACGCGCCATTCTAAGGCAGTATTTTCTGTCAATATCGCTCATGTTTTCGACTCCGCGTGGTGCCGATGATCTATCGGTGCTCGATGTTCTAGCTTCGACTCGTCTATCGGCAGGCTTCCCGAAACTCGAATTGACGGCGAGCCCAGGCTGGGGTGGGTAGTCGTTGATCAGGCATCGAGACGTTCAAGAATTTCCTTAGATCCGGGGCTGCAGAGCCACCGTGAGAGAAGCGCCTCCCGCGAAAAGCCAGAAGGGAAGGAGGAAACGCCGCCTTCTAACTCACCAATTCGTGAGAAGGCAACCCCGATATCACGAGTTCGCGATCACGATTTTCGCTTAATAATAGAACGTTCTCTAGTCAAATTGTAATTATAGGACGCCGATATCGTCAAATTTGCCGAAGGCTGGCCCAAAAGCGACAACGATCCAATGTCATTTAATAATGATCTAAGACTATTCTTGCTCTTCGGTTCACTAGGCGGCGCGCGATGTCCTGCGGTCGCCATCCGATCCATGCTGCTCGGTTTGATCGTAGACCGGCCCTTCAGGCCTTTCAGCCAAGCGATCTCCTCTCGCTGTTCGCCGGCAACCTGTTTCAGCGCGGGGACCTCGCCTCAAGCACTGCGCGGCTGAGCCCGGAAAGGTTCGCCTGGCGGCGGCACATTTGTCAGCAGCCCATACCGGGTCGAGCCGCAGCAAGAAAAAAATCCCGGGCCCGTGCGCATTTTCGCCCCGCTTACTTGCTCGGGTAGTCGGGGCAAGACCCTGGGCGCACTCGCCTCTCACTGGATCGGAGCGCCGACTGCGCCAGATCCGTATCAACGACTCGACGACGGAAGCCCGCTGCCTTAGGGTCGATCGGGAATGATTGGACGCGATGCACCTGCTACTGTTTCAGAACGAAAAAAGCAATAGGCTGGCTAGGAGCCGCCGAGGGGACGGAGGAATGTCGAAGATCGTCCAGGTGCGGGCGAGTTTGCAACTCGCGGCAGCTCTAGGGCGAGTGCCTCGGGCTTGGGACCAATACCAGGGCGATCGCGCTGTCGCACGGATTATCGGCGATGAGGGTCGCGTCGCCTGGGGCGAAGCGCATCACGGGCAGAACCTCGACATCCCGCGGTGTTTGATCGGCATCCGTCGCGGCTCGTGTTATATCGCCGGGGGCTGACAAGCCGGTCGCAACCACAGGACAGTTAGAGCGGGAGGGAACGTTATGCGGCTCGGCATGTTCATGCACCCCATTCACGACTTCAAGCGGGGCTACCACACGCTGCTGTTCGAGGATCTCGACGTGATCCGCGCCGCCGATCAGGAGGGCTTCGACGAGGTCTGGCTCGGCGAGCACTATCTCCTGCCATCCGAGCCCTTTGCCTCACCCTTGATGCTCTACGCGCGGCTGATTGCCGAATGCCCACGCATTATCTTCGGCTCTGGCGTGCTTTGCCTTCCGAACAAGCATCCGGCGCTCATTGCCGGCGAGGTGGCGCAGTTCGACCACCTCGCCAAAGGGCGCTTCATGCTGGGGATCGGCCCGGGTGCCGCGCCGCCGGATTTCGAGCTGTTCGGTGTCCTCGACAAAAATCGCATGGAGATGCTCGAGGAGAGCATCGACATGATGATCCGCTTGTGGACCGAAGATCCGCCCTACGAGATCAAAGGCAAGTATTGGCAGGCAGTGGTCAAGGAAAATGTCCTGCCGGACCTCGGCGTTGGCAAGATGACGGTACCCTACCAACGGCCTCATCCGCCGATCATGCTGCCCTCGATGAGCCGCAACTCGGCCAGCTCGCGATTGGCGGCGCGTCGCGGCTGGCACATGATATCGGCTAATTTCGTACCGAAGGAAGTGGTGGCGGGGCATTGGCGCGACCATTGCGAGGAGCGGCGGAGTCTTGGATTGTCGCCGGAGCCGGCAAAATGGCGCGCTGGACGCACCCTGCTGGTGACCGAGACTGACGAGGAAGCCCGCGCCTATCTGCGCACACCGGGCAACAGCCTCGAGTGGTATTTTCGCTACATTATCGGGCTGACGCGCCACGGCGGCTTCGTGCACATGCTGAAGTCAGACCCGGACATGCCGGATGCTGAAGTCACGCCGCAGATACTGTATCGACACGATGGTCATCGCCGGCAGTCCGGGAAGCGTGGCGGAACGTCTCGCCGCTTTTCGGGAGGAGGTGGGACCCTTCGAGACTTTGGTTACTTCACATCATGACTGGGTGCCGTTGGCGATGTGGCGCCGCCACATGCATCTTCTGGCGCATGAGGTGATGCCGATCCTGCGCTCGCTGACCGGTGTCCGATACATTCGGAGGGAGGACGTGGCCAAGACATCTTGAGCGCAGGGGCAAATCGCATTCTTCAAGCTGACGGGCAAAAGGGCGTGGTGCATGGTGGCAGAGCTCAATAGGGCGGTCGTTTTGGAAGGGGTGTCCAAGACCTATGGCAGCGTGCGTGCACTCGCGGGCCTGAGCTTCCAAGTGTCCGAGGGCCGTTTCTTTGTTCTGTTCGGCCCCAGTTCGGTCGGCAAGACGACAACGTTGCGCGCCATTGCCGGATTAGTGCAACCCGATAGCGGGACCATTCATATCTCAGGGGCCGACGTGACCGCAGCCCCCATCAAGGGTCGCGGTACCTCGATGGTGTTTCAGTCCTTCGCGCTCTACCCGCATCTTACGGTGTTCCGGAATCTTGCATATCCGCTGGTCGAGGCGGGTGTCAGCCAAGTCCGATATCGACAAGCGCGTTCGGGAAACCGCCGGGATGCTTCAGCTCCAATCATCGACTTGATCGTAAACCGGCGACGCTGTCGGGTGGAGAGCAGCAGCGTGTTGCGCTCGGCCGTTCGCTGATCCGGCGGCCGAAGATTCTGCTGCTGGATGAGCCTCTGACCAATCTCGATGCCAAGCTGCGCCACGACATGCGTGCGGAATTGAAGCGCCTGCATCGCCAATTCGGCATGACCATCGTCTACGCCACGCCCGATGAGCTGGAAGCGTTATCGATGGGCGAGGAAATCGCCGTCATGCGTGACGGTCGGGTCGTGCAACAGGGCACGCCTGATGACCTCTACGAGCGGCCGGCAGATCTCTATGTCGCGTCGAAGATCGGCTCGCCGCACATGAACACGGTCGACGTCAAAGTCGGAGTCGACGGCGCCAGCCTTGACACGCCCTTCGGTGCATTGCCGGCTCCTTTGGGTGCCGGCGGCCTCATCGCCGGGGAGCCGCTCGTACTCGGTATACGGCCATGGGACGTGCGGCTTGCCCAGGGAGCCATGCCGAGCGTTGTGCCGTCGGTGCAGCAGTTGGAGCCGCTTGGCGATGTGACCATCGTGTCTTTATCCGTAAACGGCACACCCCTGCGCATCGTGCTGCCTGAGGCGCAGGCCGTTGGCATGACCGCCGGCGACACCTTGCCGATCGTCATCGATACTGCCAAGCTTCACCTCTTCGGCAAGCACGACGGGTCGGCGCTTAACCGACAACCGTAATATATAAAGGGAGGAAGCAAGCATGCAATGGCAAACAACATTGGTCGCAGCTGCGAGTGCGGCGGCACTCGCCGTGATGACCGGAGCGGCCGTAGTCCCCGCCTCGGCGGCAGACGTTACGCTAAACATGGCGGTGCCCGACTGGCCGCCAACGCACATCATGAAGGACCTTTTCGACAAAGAGTATAAGGCGGCCTCGGGCAACAATGTAAAGCTCAATCTCGATTTCATCCCATGGCCGGACTATTACACCCGCCTCAATGCCTCGCTAACCTCGGGCGAGAAGAAGTACAATATGGCGGTGTCCGACAGCCAATGGCTCGGCGCCTTCATCGAGGGCGGCTATTACCTCAAGATCAACAAGTATGTCGATGCCGATCCTGCCCTGCAGGCGGTGTTCAAGGATCTGCACCCGGCGGTGAAAGCGTCCTATTCGACCTATCCGTACAAGTCCGACCAGCTCTACGGCTTCCCGCAGATGCCGGACCTCGTCGTCTCCTACTATCGTAAAGATATTCTCTGCGACCAATCTGAGCAGAAGAATTTCATGGCCAAGTACAAGTATAAACTACCCTGCGCGCCCGAGGAGATGGACGCGATCACCTGGGATCAGTTCCGGGATATCGGCGAGTTCTTCATGCGTAAGAAGGGCGACACGCTGGCCGGCAAACCTGCCGACGACGATTTTTATGGCGTCGAATTCCAAGTTGGCAAGGGATACGACTTCTTTACGACCTCGGCCTACGAGTTCCTGTGGCAGCACGGGGGCGACATATGGGACGAGACCAAGCAGCCCAACGCCCACGCCGTTGGCGTCGTGAACTCGAAGGTGGCCGTCGAATCCTTCGAGCACCTGCTGTCGTTCGCCAAGGACATGCCGCCGGAGGCCAAGACAGGCGGTCTCGATATTTTCAAGACCGACGAGCTTTTCCGCGAGGGCAAGGTCGCGATCAATCTCGAATGGATTGGCTTTGCCGAGAGTTCGATCAACCCGGCAACGTCGAAAGTCGCCGATAAAGTCGCCTTCGCCCAGCTCCCGGGCCTAAAGACCGACAAGGGTGTCGTCAGGTGGTCAGTGATCGGCGGGCAGCCCTTCGTGCTAATGACCTGGAACACGGATCTTCAGAACAAGGAAGCACTCGACTTTTGCAAGTGGTGGCTGTCGAAAGGGACGCAGGTCGCCTTTGCCAAGGCCGGCGGCCAGAGCGCACTGAGATCAGTCTACACCGACCCGTCCTACCTGACATTCCGGCCGTGGAACCGCACCTGGGCTGCTAGCCTCGACTGGCAGAAGGACTTCTGGCATGTGCCCGAGTTCTTTGAGCTCTTGACCGAGCAGCAGGAGGAATACACCAAGGCCATCACCGGGCAGCAGGACGCCAAGGTGACGCTGGACAACATCGCCAACTTCCAGGAGAAGCTCCTGACCGAAGCAGGCCGTATCAAATAATCGGCACCAGAAAGATGACGCGGCCGTGTACGATGCGCCGCCGCGTCGGCGTTGCCCCTTCAGATGGGCCTCGCGCCACGCGGAAATTTCCTTGCCCTCCCTAATCTACGGAGAAGCCCAGACAGAGGGGCGATCCGGAAAGCGCGACCTCTTCGAATGATGCACGTTCCTCTGACCAGTGAAATGACCGATGCTAAGAAAACGTCGCGCCCGGGGTTTTTTCGTGGACTAACCGAACTGCGCTGGAACAATTGGCCGGCTGCGATGGTGGTTTTCCTGATCGGCATGCCGGTGTCGATTATGGTGCTGGCTCCCGCTGTGTCCTTTTGGGTATCGGCCGGGCTCGCCACATTGCTCGCAGGCAGTTTGATCGTCAACGCCTGGGGCCGCTATACCGGCGGCCTGCTTGTGACCCCGGCGCTGGCGCTGCTGTTCCTAATGAACATATTTCCGCTGCTGTGGTCCTTCGGGCTGTCGTTCTTCTCCTACCGAGCGAACCGCATGAAGGCGCCGGTTTTCATCGGTCTCCGGAACTACGAAAACGTTATTACCGATCCTGTGGTCTGGGATCGGCTGCACACCACCGCGATCATGGTCGTGCTGACTGTGAGCGTGCAAATGGTCGTCGGCTCTCTGCTGGCACTCCTGTTTGCCAAACAATTTCCGCTGCGGCGATATCTGATGATTCTTGTACTAACTCCGATGATGCTCTCGTTCGTCGCAGTCGGTGCTTTCTTCCGTTACTACTACGAGCCGAGCCTCGGGCTGCTTAGTCAGTTCGTGCGCCTGTTTACGGGTGAACCCTACGTGCTCATGCAGTCGGTATGGGGTGCACGCGCCGGCATCATTTTTGCCGACGCCTGGATGTGGTCCCCGTTCGTCATGCTGTTGGTGCTAGCCGGCCTCGTCAGCGTGCCGAAATATCTTTACGAGGCGGCAGCAATCGACCGAGTCCCCGCCTGGCGGCAGTTTTCGTCAATCACCCTGCCCTACATCCGCGGGCTGCTGCTGTTGGCGCTGTTGTTTCGTACCATTGAGGCCTTCAAGCTTTTCGATATCGTGTTTCTCCTCACGGAAGGAGGGCCGGGCACCGCGACCGAGACGATTGCCGTTTATGTCTACCGTGTCGCCTTCCAATATGTGAAGACAAGCAAGTCAGCGGCACTGGCCTACATCCTGCTGTTCACGGTCATCGTGCTTACCAACCTCTATCTCTATTTCGCCAACCGGCGAGCGAAGGAAGTTTGACCTCAATGCCTAATGCCGCAACGACTGCGAAGGTCGCTGACACGCCGACGGTCGGGCTTTTCGAGCGATTAGGGTTTCGCGCCGCTTCGGGCGTCGGCGAGGCGGGGTGGGGGCGTACGCTGCTGGCAGCCGTCGTCAGCTTTATCTACTTCTTTCCCGTGCTTTGGATCATACTCACCGCCTTCAAGAGCTATGACGACGTGCTCGCGGTCCCGGCAAAATTCATTTTCACCCCCACGCTCGACAACTTCGTGCAGGTTTTCAGCCGTGCCTATTCCGTCGGTGGACAGGCCCAAGACACGGGCTTCACGCTTTACTTCTTCAATTCCATCTTCATTGCTACCGTCAGTATCCTGCTCGCCCTCGTCATCGGCACGCTGGCCGCCTTTGGTTTTTCGCGGTATCCACTGAAGGGCAACGACACCTATCTTTTCATCATCCTGTCAACGCGCATGCTGCCAGCGATCGTGGTTATCATTCCGATCTTTCTAATGTTCCGCGTCACCGGCCTCGCCGGTACCTACCCCGGCATCATCGCGCTCTACACAGCCTTCAACTTGCCGTTCACGATCTGGATGATGAAGAGCTTCTTTGACGAACTCTCACCCGATGTGGAAGATGCCGCGCGGATCGACGGCTCTTCCGATGCGCGCGTCTTCTTCAAGATTTGCCTGCCGCAAGTTATCGCGGGCCTTGCTGCGACCGCCGTGTTCGGATTGATCCTTACTTGGAACGAATTTCTTTTCGCGCTGCTCCTGTCGGGCGTCGAGACGCGCACTGTGCCCGTGGCCATGGCCCAGACGATAGGCGGCGACATCGGCGTGCGTTGGGGACTTCTGGCGGCCATTGAGACATTGTTCCTCATCCCCGTCATCATCGTGACCTTCGCGTTGCAGAATCAGCTTTTGCGCGGTGTCACCTTCGGCACCATCAAACGTTGAGCGGGAGCACGGATGTCGACGATTGAGCTCAGGCAGATCACCAAGCGTTTCGGTAGCTTCACGGCCGTGCGCAACGTCGATCTGTCGGTGGCGGCCGGCGAGGTCGTGTGCCTGCTTGGGCCCTCGGGCTGCGGCAAGACGACGACGCTGCGCATCATCGCCGGTCTTGACCGGGCGAGCAGCGGTGACGTCATTATCGCTGGCAGGCGCATGAACAACCTCAAGCCCGAGCAGCGCGACATCGCGATGGTGTTCCAGTTCTACGCCCTCTACCCCGCACTCACCGTGCGCGAGAACATCATGTTCCCGCTATACCGCGAACGCCTGAGCGCCGCGGCTGCCAAGGCCAGGGTCGCCAAGGTGGCCGACCTCCTGCATCTGCAAGACGTGCTCGACCGGCAGCCTGGCCAAATCTCTGAAGGTGAGAAACAGCGCGTGGCCGTGGCTCGGGCGGTGGTGCGCGATCCCAACTGCTTCCTATTCGACGAGCCGCTGAGCCGGCTCGATGTCGAACTGCGCCAGTCCATGCGCAGTCAGATCAAGAGTGTGCTGACGCAGCTGTCCAAAGCCACCGTCATCGTCACTCACGACCAGCTTGAGGCGCTGACCATGTCCGATCGCATCGCCATCATGCGCGACGGCGTTATCGAGCAAGTGGCCCCGCCGCACGAGGTGTTCGCCAAGCCTGCCAACGTCTTTGTCGCTAGCTTCATCGGCACGCCGCAGATGAACTTGTTGGAAGCTGACTTTGGAGGTATGGCCGACGGCAAGGCTTCGTTCAACGTTGAAGGCAACTCCCTACGCCTGCGCGTCGATCCTGCTTTGCATCGTCTGCCGAAGGGTAAAGTGACCATCGGCATCCGGCCACGGGCCCTAATGCCTGATAGTGCTGCCTCGCCCGAAGCGTTCACCAGCCGCGCCGAGTTGATTGAGCCAATGGGGGCTGAAACGCTTGTTCACGCCCGAACCGGCACAGGGTGTGACATTCGTGTGGTGGTGCCACGCGAGGCGCGCGTCAAATCCGGGGAGATGCTGCATTTGAAGACCGACGTTGCCCAGGTTCACGTGTTCGATGCCGACGGGAGGGCGGTGCGGTCATGACCGAGCAGACGATATTGCAAATCCCCGTGGCTGATGCCGGTGTCGATAAGGCCAGGCAGGGGATGAGCGTGCAAACCGCGACGCGGGTGGAATTCGCCCTCATCGGCCTGTCCATCGTCGCCCTGCTTCTCATCTTTCAGCCGTTCAGCCTGGCACTGTTCAGCGTCGGCTGCGGCGTCGTGGTTGTTTCGGGCCTAGCCAATAATCTACTGCCACTGTGCGAACCAGGTGTTCCCGTCCGCTCGCTGGTCAACTGCGGCCTGATTGTCAGCGGTATTTTCGTCGTGGTGCTGATCATCGCCATCGCGTCGGCGTATCTGTACGGACGTTTTTTCGTTGGTCCGTGAAGGGTCGTCATTTGGCGCCGTGCCTGACCTCGCCGCCCCGGCAAGCCCGACGCCACTCAGCTTGACGGTGCCCGTGGCTGAACTATCATCCGGGCGTACGTCACTATCGGAACGGCGACACAAAGCACGACCTTCGCGGTCTGGAGGGCCGACTGAATCGCGGCCCCGAATGATGACATGAGGCTGATTCCCGATGGTTGACCAGGACGTCTTCCAAAAGGCGTTCGATACAACAAACGCACGTTTTTTCGGTGGTGACCCGCTGATTAACGAAACCAGATGAGGAGGAACATCATCATGAGTGCAGTCGTGTTCACCAATATCCGCGTGCTAGATGGTACTGGCAAGGCTCCTTTTGCCGGCCACGTCCGTGTGCAGGGTAACCGCATTCAGGAGGTGCTGCCGATCGACGCGCCGCTACCGGGTGGCCCTGATGCCGATATCGTCGACGGCACCGGCTGCACGCTGATGCCGGGCCTGACAGAGGCTCACGCCCATCCAAGCTTTGCAAATATCTCGAGCCTGCACGCGCTCGGCGAAATTCCGCCCGAGGAGCACACGCTGATTACGGCGCGCAATGCGAAGTTGATGCTCGATCAGGGCTTTACCAGCCTCAACAGCGCGGCGTCGGGCAAGCCCCGACTCGATATCGTCATTCGCAACGCGATCAATGCCGGCGAGCTTCCCGGCCCGCGGATTCTCGCGGCCAGCCCCGAACTCACCACCACTGGCGGGCTCGGTGACCCGAGCCTGATGCATATGCACCGCGACACGTTCGCGGTCGTGCTGGATGGACCGGACGAATTCCGCAAATACGCCCGGCTGATGTGCCGCGAGGGGGTCGACACCATCAAGATCAATCCCTCCGGCGACGAGTTCGTTCCGGCGGCGCGCGCCGAAATGACGGTGATGAACGAAGCTGAGGTCGCGGCAGTGGTGGAGGTTGCAACCACGCGCAATAAGCGAGTCATGGCTCACGCACGATCGGCTGAGTCGGTAAAAATGTGTCTGCGGCACGGAATTGACCTGATCAACCATGCCACGTTCACCGATGACGAGGCCGTGGACATGATGGAGGCGAAAAGAGATCGTATCTTCGTCATGCCGGCGATCGGCGTGATTGTCACCTCTCTTTACGAAGCCGCCGACTGGGGCCTCTCGACCGCAGCTGCCGAAGGGCTGGGCATGCGACGTGAGCTGGATCATGCCTGCAAGCGGATGGCTGAATACAAGCAGCGCGGCATCCGCGTATTGCCTGGCGGCGATTATGGCTTTGCCTGGAACCCGATCGGCCGCAATGCCCGCGACCTCGAGCACTTCGTCAACCTCTTTGGTTTTTCCCCCATGGAGGCAATCGTGGCGGCGACCAAATACGGCGGCGAATTGATGATGCGCGGGGACGAGTTGGGCCAGGTAAAACCGGGCTATCTTGCCGACCTGTTGATGGTTGATGGCGATCCGCTTGCAGACATCCGTATCCTGCAAGATGCCAACCGGCTGCTCGGCATCATGAAGGATGGCGGGTTCCACAAGCGTCCGATCGCTGCATGGGCTGCGCCACAGCCTGGCCGCCGAGTAGATCTGTCAGCCGGGAAGCGCACCGGTCGGTCTGGGGGCGGTCTTGTCAGCGCCTCGCTCGTCAATGCGTTCGGCGTTTCCGCTGTAAGTGGGTCGACGATCGCGGTTGCTGATGGCCGGCTGGTGTTGCGGATGTTGCTGCCGAACAACCTGTATCGCAAGTTGTCGTCTCGGACGAGAAACAGGCCGCCATAGACATCGTCCGAGAGGGCGGGCTTCAAACCCTGCTCATCAAGAGACCCCAGACTAGCCTGGTTATTGTCTATGTAAACCGGATAGGTAAGCAATCGAAGTTACGGTACCAAAGGGTTGGGCGTCTTGATCTTCTTCGGTAAGTCAGCGGTCGACCAGCCCCCGCCCAAAGCCTCGATCAGCGCTACGCTCGCCACCAGCCGGCTCTGCTGCACCGACAGGGCCGTCTGCTGGTCGGACAGCAACAGCGTCTGCTCGGTAATCACGCTGGTATAGGCTACCGTGCCCGCACGGTATGCGTTCAGCGTCGCATCGACCGCTCGTCGTGTGGAGTTCACCGCGATGGCTTCCGCCTTAGCCTGCTGCTGCAGGATACGCAGGTCCGACAGCGCGTCCTCGACCTGTTGGAACGCGGTCAGGACGGTCTGGCGGTAGGTCGCTACCGACGCATCATAGGTCGCCCGAGCGGCGGCGACGTTGGCGGCGCGCAGGCCGCCTTCGAACAGGGTTTCGGTCCCGGTGGCTCCGAGAGACCAGAACTGGTTGCTGAGATTGAACAACTTGCGCCAGCGGGTAGCCGGCATACTCGCCCAGCGCCGACAGCGAGATGTCGGGGTAATAGGCAGCGATCTGCACGCCGATCAGCGCATTTTCCTGCTGCATCGCCCGCTCCGCCGCGGCGACGTCGGGACGGCGCTCCAGCAGCGCGGAGGGCAGGCCGGGCGGCAGCACCGGGACATGAGACGCAAGCGGGGCTGGGGGGATGGTCAGGTCGGCTGGTGCGTGCCCGGTCAGCACTGCGATCGCATGTTCGAATTGTTGGCGCTGCACACCAACGGCGACCAGTTGCGCCTCGGTTGATTGCAACTGCGCCAGCGCGGTGACATAGTCGATACTGGATGACGTGCCTGCACGGTACTGGTTTTCCGTGATGCGCAACGCCCGCCGGTAGGCGTCTACCGTGTCGGTCAGCAGTTGGGCCAACGAATCCTCGGCTCGCAGGTCGAAATAGTCAGTGGCCAGGGTCGCCTGCGCCGACAGCTTGGCATTCGCCAGATCGGCCGCGCTGACCTGAGCGGCGGCGGTGTTGCTCTCCACCTGACGGCGGATGCGGCCCCAGACGTCCAGAGTCCCAGGAGACGGTTCCGCTGATCGAGTATTGCGTGCCGCTGCGCCCGCTGCCGCCTGTCGAGGAACCCGACGACAGAGACGAAACTCGGCCGTTGACGCCGCCACTGCCGTTTCGTGTCACACCAGGACTTAGAGCGACCGTGGGAAACAAACCGGCACGCGCCTCGGCCACCAGGGCGACGGCACTGCTGTACTGCGCTTCGAACTGCTTCACGGTCTGGTTGGACACCTCGACCATGCGCTCCAGCCGGTCGAGTTCCCGGTCGTGATACACTGACCACCAGGCGCCCTTGTCCACGGTGTCCGCCGGCTGGCTGATCTTCCATCCGGCGAGTTCCTTGAACGCCGCCGGCGCCGGTGCGTCAGGGCGTTGGTAGTCCGGTCCGACCATGCAACCGGCCAGGACGAAGCAAAGCCAGACGTGACGCATTACTCGGCAGCCTCGGTGCAGCCAGACCGGGAAAGGCCCGATGCCATTGTCGTTTCGCGGACAGCCGGAAACGATCCAGATACAAATACACCACCGGCGTCGTATAGAGCGTCAACATCTGGCTCACCATCAGGCCGCCGACGATGGAAATCCCCAGCGGGCGACGCAACTCGCTTCCGTCACCGAAACTGAGTGCCAGAGGCAGGGCGCCCAGCATCGCCGCACTGGTCGTCATCATGATCGGACGGAAGCGCATCATGCAGGCCTCGAAGATCGCCTCACGCGGGTCCAGACCGTGCGTCCGTTCGGCCTCCAGTGCGAAGTCGATCATCAGGATGGCGTTCTTTTTCACGATGCCAATCAGCAGGATCACGCCGATCGCGGCAATAATGCTAAATTCGGTATTGAACAGCATCAGAGCGAGCATCGCGCCGATGCCGGCCGAGGGCAGGGTCGACATGATCGTGATAGGATGGATGTAGCTCTCATAGAGCACGCCCAACACGATGTAGATGGCACCCAGGGCGGCGAAAAGCAGCCACGGCATGGTGCTCAGCGATCGCTGGAAGGTTTTCGCCGCCCCCTGGAAAGAGCCACGAATCGAGGCTGGCATGCCGATCTGCTGCATCGCCTGCTCGATCGAAACGGTCGCGTCGCTCAGGGCTTTGCCAGGTGCGAGATTGAACGAGATCGTGGCGGCGACGAACGATCCCTGGTGGTTGACTGCCAGTGCGGTGTTGCCAGCGCGAAAGTGGGCGAAGGCTGCCAACGGGATCATTGTTTCCTTGCTCGTGCTGACCGCGGCGGCTGATGACGCGATGCCCTTGCCGCTGTTCGCCAGTGCGTTCGTCGCCGCATTGCGTGCGGAACTGGCGGCGATCGTTGCGGCGGTCGTCGTGCCTGCCGTCTCGGAAGTCACGACTGTGCCCTCAACTGCGTTTGACTTCTCTACTCCCGAGGCTGGTCCGCCAGCTGTGCTGACGTAGATATCCTGCAGCGTCTGGGGACTCTGCCAGTAGCGAGGCGCGACCTCCATGATCACGTGATACTGGTTCTGCGCCTTGTAGATGGTCGAAACCTGGCGCTGCCCGAACGCGTCGTACAGCGTGTTGTCAATCTCGGCGGCATTGACGCCCAGGCGGCTGGCACTCGCCCGGTCAATCACGACATCGGTTTCAAGACCAAGCTGCTGCTCGTCCGAATTAACGTCCCGCAGCACCGGATCGTGTTCGAGCGCGGTGACCAGCTTGGGCGCCCATTCGTAGAGATCCGCCGCGCTATCGGACTGCAGCGTGTATTGATAAGCGGCGTTGGTTTGCCGGCCGCCCGTTGTGTTGAAGTCCTGGACCGGAACCAGAAACAGCTTCGCGCCCGGCACGACCGAGAGCGCGTTACGCAGCCGGGCGGTAACCGTCTCGATGCCGTCACGCATCGCCCGCGGTTTCAGCGAAACGTACACTGAACCGGCATTCGTTGCTCTGGCGCCTCCGTTGGCGCCGGTAAACCCGACCACCGTCTCCACCGCGGGGTCAAGTTGCACGATATCGGAAATCTGCTTGAGCTTCTGCTCCATGGCCTGGAAAGAGATGCTTTGGTCGGCCTGCAAGCCACCAGCCATCCGCCCGTTGTCTTGCATCGGGAAAAATCCCTTCGGCACGACAACATACAATGCGATGTTGAGGCCTATGGTGACCAGCAGCACGAGGATCACGAGCAGTGAGTGCCTCAGCGACCATGCCAGCGTTCGGCCGTAGAGCGTAATCGCTCGGTCGAACAGGGTTCGCTCCGCCGGCGTTCGTCGGACGGCGGGCTTTAGCATCAGCGCGCACATCATCGGCGTTGTGGTCAGCGAGATGGCCAGCGATACCATGATCGCCATCGACAGCGTGACGGCGAATTCGCGGAACAGACGGCCGACGATGCCACCCATCAGCAGGATCGGCAGGAACACCGCGATCAGCGAGATACTGATCGAAACAACGGTGAAGCCGACTTCCCTGGCACCCCGCAGCGCGGCCTGGGCGCGCGGCATTCCGTCCTCGACGTGTCGAGATATGTTTTCCAGCACGACGATCGCGTCATCGACGACGAAGCCGGTCGCGACGGTCAGCGCCATCAACGACAGATTGTCCAGAGTGTATCCAAGCAGATACATGGTGGCGAAAGTTCCGGCGATGGATACCGGCACGGCGACGGCGGGGATCAGCGTCGCGCGGGCACTGCGCAGGAACAGGAAGACCACGCCCGTCACAAGACAAACAGCGACCAGCAACGTCATTTCTGTGTCGTGCAGACTGGAGCGGATCGTGACCGAGCGGTCCATAGTGGTGAGCAAGTCTATGTCCCTTGGCATGGCCGCCAACAATTGCGGGATCGCGGCCTTCACGCTGTCCACGGCATCGATGATGTTGGCGCCCGGTTGGCGAAAAACGACCGCCAGAACCGCCGGCTTGCCTTGCGAAATTCCGGCGTGTCGAAGGTTTTCGACCGAATCCAGAACGTCCGCCACGTCGGACAGCCGCACGGCGGCATTGTTGCGATAGGCGATCACTAGCGGCTTATAGTCTGCCGCATGGGTGGCCTGGTCATTGGTATAAAGCTGATAATGCAGCAATCCCGTATCGATGGATCCTTTCGGGCTGTCGGCATTCGCCGACGCCAGTGCGGCCCGTACATCTTCGAGCCCGATGCCGTATTTGAACAGCGCGGTCGGATTCAGCTCCACCCGCACGCCTGGAAGGGCCGCGCCACCGACGATGACCTGACCGACGCCACCGATCCGGGACAGTGTTTGCGACAGCACAGTCGCGGCGGCATCGTACAACTGCCCAGCCGTCAGCGTCTGCGAGGTCAGTGCGAGGATCACGATTGGCGCATCCGCCGGATTGACCTTCCAAAACGTCGGATTACTGCGCAGGGTGGTCGGCAGGTCTGCCCGGGCGGCGTTGATTGCCGCCTGCACATCGCGCGCCGCGCCGTTGATGTCGCGACCCAGGCCGAACTGCAGCACGATCCGGACTGATTCCACCGAACTGATGGATGTCATCTCGGTCACGTCGGCTATCTGGCCCAGGTGTCGTTCCAGCGGTGCGGCTACAATGGACGCAACGGTTTCCGGGCTGGCGCCCGGCAACGTCGCCTGAACTGAGATCGTCGGGAAATCCACTTGCGGCAGCGGCGAGACCGGCAGCTTGAAGAACGCAAAGATCCCCGCCAGCGCAATGCCGATCGTCAGCAGCGTCGTCGCGACGGGACGGGCGATGAACGGCGCCGAGATATTCATTCCGCCTGGCGCACTTCCGGTATCCCGCCGACAATGTAGCCGGCCAAGCCGAACCAAACGTCACACATTACCCGGCGGCCTTCGGCGTTGCCAGACCGGGAAAGGCGCGATGCCATTGTCGTTTCGCAGACAGCCGGAAACGATCCAGATATAAATACACCACCGGCGTGGTGTAGAGCGTCAACACCTGGCTCACCATCAGACCGCCGACGATGGAAATTCCCAGCGGGCGGCGCAACTCGCCGCCGTCGCCGAAACTCAGCGCGAGAGGCAGGGCGCCCAGCATCGCCGCGAAGGTGGTCATCATGATCGGACGGAAGCGGATCAGGCAGGCCTGATAGATGGCGTCGCGAGGGTCCATGTCGTGCGTGCGTTCGGCCTCCAGCGCGAAGTCGATCATCAGGATCGCGTTCTTCTTCACGATGCCGATCAGCAGGATCACGCCGATCGCGGCAAGGATGCTGAACTCGGTGCCGCACAGAAGCAGCGCCAGCAGCGCGCCGACGCCAGCCGACGGCAGGGTGGAAATGATGGTGATCGGGTGAATGTAGCTCTCGTAGAGAATGCCGAGCACGATGTAGATCGCGCCCAGTGCGGCGACGATCAGCAGCGGGATGGTGCTTAGCGATTGCTGGAACGTCTGCGCGGTTCCCTGGAACGACCCGTGGATCGACGTCGGCATGCCGATCGCCCGCATCGCCCGCTCGACCGCCGCGCTGGCGTCGCTGAGCGATTTTCCCGGAGCGAGATTAAACGAGATCGTGGTGGCGACGAATGGTCCCTGGTGGTTCACCGACAGCGGCGTTGTCCCCGGACCGAAGCTGGTGAATGCCGCCAGCGGAACCATCGTTTCCAGGCTGGTGCTGACGGACGGGGCCGAGGAGGCGGTGCTTTTACCGGTCGTGGCCAACGCGTTGGTTGCGGCGTTGCGGGAAGAGCTGGAGGCGATGCTGGCCGCGGTGGTCGCGCTACTAGCCCCTGTGCTGCTATTTGATGTCGCATTGCTGCTACTGCTCGAGTGGCGGGATGGTGCCGACGACTGCGTTGGTTGTCTGAGTTCCGCTGGCCGTGCCCCCGGTCGTGCTGACGTAGATGTCTCTCAGCGTCTGCGGGCTCTGCCAGTAGCGCGGCGCCACCTCCATGATCACGTGATACTGATTCTGCGCGCTGTAGATCGTCGACACCTGCCGTTGGCCGAAAGCGTCATACAGCGTGTTGTCGATCTCGGTCGGATTGATCGCCCATCCGGCTGGCCGTGGCGCGATCGATCAGCACGTCTGTTTCCAAGTCCCTTCTGCTGCTGGTCGGAGTTAACGTCGCGCAGCATCGGGTCATGCTCCAGCGCGGCGGTGAGCTTCGGCGCCCATTCATATAGTTCGGGGCTGCTGTCGGCCTGCAGGGTGAACTGATAGGCGCCGTTGCTCTGCCGACCGCCGATGCGCAGATCCTGGCCCGCCACGAGGTAAAGGCGAGCACCGGGAACGACCGCCAGTTTACGGCGAAGGCCGGCCATGACCGTGTCGATGTTGGCGCGTTCCGACAGCGGCTTCAGCGATACGTAGATTGATCCGGTGTTGGTCTGGCCGGCGGCGCCGCCGCTGCCCTGGCCGGTAAAGCCGACGGCATTGGCGACCGCCGGGTCCTGGGCCACGATGTCGGCCATCTGGGTCAGCTTCTTCTGCATCGCCTGGAAGGAAATACTCTGGTCGGCCTGCATCCCGCCAATCAACAGGCCGGTGTCCTGCTGCGGAAACAGGCCTTTCGGGATGGTCTGCATACAGGACGCCGTTCAGCCCGATGGTGACCAGCAGGACCAGCATGATCAGCGCGGGATGCCGCAAAGCGCCCAGGCCAAGGTCCGTCCGTAAAGCGACTGCGCCCGGTCGAACAGGGTGCGCTTTTTCGGCTGCTTCGCGTCGGCTGGCTTGAGGAACAGGGCGCACATCATCGCCGTGGTCGTCAAGGAGATTGCCAGCGACACCATGATGGCCATTGACAGCGTGACTGCGAATTCCCGGAACAGGCGGCCGATGATGCCGCCCATCAGCAGGATCGGTAGGAACACCGCGATCAGCGACAAGCTCATCGAGACGACGGTGAACCCGACCTCCTTTGCGCCCCGTAGCGCCGCCTGAAGCCGCGGCATGCCTTCCTCGACATGGCGGGAGATGTTCTCCAGCACGACTATGGCGTCATCGACGACGAAGCCGGTGGAGACGGTCAGCGCCATCAGCGAGAGATTGTCCAGGCTGTAGCCCAGCAGATACATCGCGCCGAAGGTCCCGATGATCGAGACCGGCACGGCGACCGCCGGGATCAGGGTCGCGCGGACGTTGCGCAGGAACAGGAAGACCACGATGGTGACCAGGCCGACGGCGATCAGCAGTGTCATCTCGGTATCATGCAGGCTGCCGCGGATCATCGTGGTGCGGTCGATGGCGACCGTCAGGTCGATGTCGTGCGGCATCGCCGCCATCAATTGCGGGATGGCCGCCTTCACGCTGTCCACGGTCGAGATGATGTTGGCGCCGGGCTGGCGGAACAGGATGACGATTACCGCCGGCTTGCCGTCGGACAGGCCGGCGTTGCGCAGGTTTTCCACCGAGTCCTGGACATCGGCCATATCGGTCAGGCGCACCGCGGACCCGTTTCGGTAGGCGATGACCAGCGGCCGGTAGTCCGCCGCATGCGTGGCCTGGTCGTTGGTGTAGAGCTGGTAATGCACCTGGTCGCCCTCGATGGCGCCCTTCGGGCTGTTGGCATTTGCCGAAGCTAGAGCGGCGCGCACGTCCTCCAGGCCGATGCCGTATTTGAACAGCGCGTTCGGATTGAGCTCTACCCGAACGGCGGGCAGCGCGGCGCCGCCGATGATGACCTGCCCGATGCCCTGGATCTGCGAGAGCTTCTGCGACAGGACATTGGTGGCGGCATCGTACATCTGGCCGCGGGTCAGGGTCTTCGAGGTCAGCGACAGGATCAGCACCGGCGAGTCGGCGGGGTTCACCTTGCGGTAGGTCGGGTTGCTGCGCAGGCTGGTCGGCAAGTCGGCGCGCGCGGCGTTGATCGCCGCCTGCACGTCGCGGGCGGCCCCGTTGATGTCGCGGTCCAGGCCGAACTGCAGGATAATGCGAGCCTGCCCGACGGCACTGGTGGAGGTCATCTCGGTGACATCGGCGATCTGCCCGAGGTGGCGTTCCAACGGTTCGGCGACGCTGGTCGCGACGGTGTCCGGGCTGGCGCCGGGGAGTTGTGCCTGCACCGAGATGGTCGGAAAATCGACCTGCGGCAGGGGCGAGACCGGCAGCTTGAAGAACGCGAACAAACCCGCCAGCGCGATGCCGATGGTCAACAGGGTGGTGGCGACGGGACGCGCGATGAAGGGCGCGGAAATGTTCATTCCGCCGGGCTCTCCTGCGGCTTGTTGCCGCGCAGGCGCGAGGCCAGGCGGTCGAACATCAGGTAGATGACCGGCGTGGTGAACAGGGTCAGCACCTGGCTGACCAACAGACCGCCGACGATCGCCACGCCCAGCGGCCGACGCAGTTCCGACCCGGTGCCGCTGCCCAACATCAGCGGCAATGCGCCCAGCAGAGCCGCCATGGTGGTCATCATGATCGGGCGGAAGCGCAGCAGGCAAGCCTGATGGATCGCCTCACGCGGCGGCTGGCCTTCCTCGCGTTCCGCTACCAGCGCGAAGTCGATCATCATGATGGCGTTCTTTTTGACGATGCCGATCAGCAGAATGATGCCGATGATGGCGATCACGTCGATGTCGTCGCCAGCGATCCACAGCGCCACCAGCGCGCCGGCGCCGGCCGAGGGCAGGGTCGAGATGATGGTGATCGGATGGATGAAGCTCTCGTACAGCACGCCGAGCACGATGTAGACGGTGACGATGGCCGCCAGCACGAGCAGCAGTTCGTTGGACAAGGAGGCTTCCAGCGCGGACGCCGCGCCTTGGAACGCGGTGACGAAGCTTTCGGGCAGCCCGATGTCGGTCTCGGCCTGGCGGATCGCGGTAACGGCGTCGCCGAGCGAGTATCCCGGTGCAGTATCAAACGAAATCGTTGTCGCCGGGAACTGCGCGAGATGGCTGATCTGCAATGGTCCAGGCTTCTGCTCGACCTTGACGATGGCACTGAGCGGCACCTGCCCGGTGGTGGAGGCGGCGGACGGCAGGTAGATCGCGTTCAGTGAATCGAGGGAGGTTTGCAGCGACGGATCGGCCTCCATGATCACACGGGTACTGGTTGGACTGCGTGTAGATGGTGGAGATGATGCGCTGGCCGAACAGGTCGTACAACGCATTGTCCACTGTGGCGGGGGTGATGCCGAAGCGGGCCGCGGTTGCCCGGTCGATCACGAGGTAGGCGGCCAGGCCCTGCTGCTGGAGGTCGCTGGCCACGTTGGCTAGGGCAGGAGAAGCCGACAATCGCGTTATGAGTTTCGGCACCCATTCGTTGAAGGCGGTCAGATAAGGGTTTTCCAGCACGAACTGGTATTGCGTGCGGCTGATCGCAGCGTCGACGGACAAATCCTGCACCGGCTGCAGATACAGTGATACTCCAGTGACCCCGGCGGTTTCCTTCTGCAGCCGCCGGGCGATACCGGTGGCGTTAAGGCTGCGATCATCCTTCGGTTTCAGGTTGATCAGGAAGCGGCCGCTGTTCAGCGTCATGTTGCTGCCGTCGACGCCGATGAAAGAGCTCAGGCTGACAACGTCCGGATCCTTGAGGATTGCAGCCGCCAATTCCTTTTGGTGCTCCGCCATCGCCTGAAAAGACGCGGTTTGGCCGGTGACGGAAATGCCCTGGATCACCCCGGTATCCTGCACCGGGAAAAATCCTTTCGGCACAACAATGTAGAGCAACACGGTGATGACCAGCGTCGCTAGTGCGACAAGGAGGGTCAGGGGCTGATGCGCCAGCACCACATTCAACGCCCGGTCATAATGTTTGATGACCCAGTTGAAGCCTTGATCGGCTTTTAGATCCCACTTGCTACGAGCGGCTTCTGGGCGGTGGTGTAGCAGCTTGGCGCACATCATCGGCACCAGCGTCAGGGACACAACGGCAGAGATGATAATCGTCACCGACAGAGTGATGGCGAACTCGTGGAACAGCCGGCCGACGACATCGCCCATGAACAGCAGCGGGATCAGTACGGCGATCAGCGAAACCGTCAGCGATACTGATGGTGAAGCCGATCTGACCGCTACCCTTTAAGGCCGCGGCCAGAGGCGCCTCTCCGGCCTCTATATAGCGGGAGATGTTCTCGATCATCACGATCGCATCGTCGACGACGAAGCCGGTTGAGATGGTCAGCGCCATCAGCGACAGGTTGTCGAGGCTGAAGCCCAGCAGATACATTACGGCCAGGGTGCCGACCAATGACAGCGGCACCGACAGGCTGGGGATGATCGTCGCGGGGATGTTGCGCAGGAACAGGAAGATTACGAGCACGACCAGGATGACGGCCAGCCCGAGCTCGAACTCCACGTCGCTGACAGAGGCTCGGATGGTGGTGGTCCGGTCGGTCAGAACCGCCACGTCGACTGCGGCCGGCAGCGCGGTCTGCAGCCTCGGCAGCAGCGCCTTGATGTTGTCAACCACCTGAATGACGTTTGCGCCCGGTTGGCGCTGAACGTTCAGGATTACCGCCGGCGTCTTGTTGGCCCAGGCTTGGAGCTTACTGTTCTCAGCGCCGTTGATGACGGTTCCGACATCCTTCAGTCGCACGGGCGCCCCATTGCGATAGGCGATCACCAGATCGAGGTATTGTCCGGGATCAGTGATCTGGTCGTTGGCATTGATCGTCGTGGCCTGCGCCGGCCCGTCGAAGTTGCCTTTCGGTGTATTGACGTTGGCGTTGCCGAGTGTGGTGCGCAGGTCGTCGATGTTCAGCCCGTAGGCCGCCAGGGCCCGCGGGTTGATCCGCACCCGCACCGCCGGGCGCTGTCCGCCGCTGATGCTGACCAGGCCGACGCCAGGCTGTTGGGAGATCTTCTGAGCGAGCCGCGTGTCGGCGATATCCTCGACCTGGGTCAGAGGCAACGTCTTGGAGGTGAGCGCCAGGGTCAAAATCGGCGCGTCCGCCGGATTAACCTTGGCATAAATCGGCGGCGCCGGCAGATCTGAGGGAAGCAGATTACCGGCCGCGTTGATCGCCGCCTGCACCTCTTGCTCCGCGACATCGAGGCTGACATCGAGAGTGAACTGCAAGGTGATCATCGACGCGCCAGCCGAGCTGGTCGAGAACATCTGGTTCAGGCTGGGCATCTGCCCGAACTGCACCTCCAGCGGCGAGGTGACCGAAGAGGTCATCACCTCCGGACTGGCGCCGGGGTAGAAGGTCTGCACCTGGATCGTGGGGTAATCGACCTCGGGCAGGGCAGAGATCGGCAGAAAGCGGTATGCGACGATGCCGACCAGCAGGATTGCCGCCATCAGCAGCGTGGTCGCGACGGGCCGCAGGATGAACAGAGCGGAGGGGCTCATGCGGTGCGATCAGCCCGCGCGATTGCGCCATTGTCGGCAGGCGTTGCATGGAACACCGAACGACCAACACAATGACCGAGCGCCTCCATCATTGTGCAGCGGGTTGGCGATGATGCTCGTGTTGCGCATTGGGATCGGCCCCGGCTTGGCCCTGGACCGGCTTCTGGGCAGTTGCGGGCGGTAGCGTAACCACTGCCCCGTCGCGCAGGCGATCCGTCCCATCTGTCACCACCCGGTCGCCGGGATTCAGGCCGGACAGCACGGCTTGAAAGTTTCCGTCGGTGGGACCCACCTTGATCGGCCGCACGGATACCGTGTTGTTGGCATTGATAAGGTAAACGAACGTCCCGGGCTCCCCATGCTGCACCGCCGGAACCGGGACCCGAACGGCATCCTGCATGGTGCTCACCAGCAAACGCGCATTCACGAACTGATTGGGATAAAGCATCTCATCCGGGTTCGCGAACGTCGCCCGCAGATTGAGGGTCCCTGTTGTGGTGCTGATCTGACTGTCCAGTGCCGCCAGTGTGCCGGTCGCCAGAAGTTTGGTGTTTGACCGGTCATAGGCCTCTACGGATAACGAGGCACCTGCACGTAGACGCTGAATGATATCCGGCAAGTTGTCCTCCGGCACCGCGAAAATCACCGAGATGGGCTGGATCTGGGCGATGACGACCAACCCGGTCGTGCTCGAGGTCTGGACGTAGTTTCCTTGATCGACCTGGCGCAGCCCAACCTGCCCGTCCAGCGGCGAGACGATATGGCAATAGGCTAGATTGAGTTTCGCAGTGTCCACTAGCCCTTGGTCGGTCTGCACTGTCCCGGTGTACTGCTGCACCAGAAAGCGTTGGTCGTCGAGTTGTTGCTGCGCTATAGAATCCTGGCGCCCGAGGGTCTGATAGCGTTTCAGGTCGGATTGTGCCTGTGCCAGGAGACCCTGGTCGTGGGCAAGCGTGCCCTGCGCCTGTTCCAGCGCCGCAACGTAGGGCCGAGGGTCGATCTGCGCCAGGAAGTCGCCCTTTTTGACCAACTGGCCTTCGTGGAAGCCGATCTCCTGGAGCTGGCCATTGATCTGAGTCTGCACTGTTACCGTGTCGAGCGATGTCACGGTGCCGAGCTGATTGAGGACGATGCGAACGTCGCCGGTGTCGATGGTAGCAAAGCCGACCGGCTGTGGAGCCCCTTGTGCGCTGCGTCCCGCCGACGCGCTCTTCGGCGCCTGTTGGGTCTGGTGCTGGGTCCAGAGGTACCAGCCGCCACCGGCCAGACCGGCCGCGATAAGGCCCGTCAGGATCCAAAGGCCGGTGCGCGAACGAGACGGCACCGGCGTCGCCCGCGACACGGGATCGGGCGCAATGCGTGGGTCCGACCTGTCAACACGTTCGTCCATCGGCGATCACGTCCTTCGTCGGTTGGGGGTCTGTCGACAACCGCCTTCCGGATAAAGCACCAGCAGTGACGCGAACAAGCCACGACCCCGGTAAGTTACGCAAACTTTGCGTTTGTTACATGAGGACACGCTACTTCGAGCCGTCAGTAGCCGCTATATTGGGTCGCCGGCGCCCTTGGCGAGGCTTGAGCTCTCGTTCGCTGCCCCAATGGGCTGGGAACAGACAGCGCGAGCTCGGAAGGCGGCGAGGATCGCGCGAGCGAGCGGCGATAGGCACAAGTCCGACACGTCGGGATCAAGGCGCCGGCGCCAGTTCGGGCGTTCCCTGTCGGTGCCGGGCAGGTTGATCGCGACTGTCTCGCCGGCGAGGTCATCAGCCTGGACCAAAGCCAGCAAGGACGGTGTAGCGGAAACAAAAGCGTGGACGGCGACGGCGACGGCCGACGGCATCGGTTGGGCGAGGTCGACGTTCTCCTTGAGCAAGACCTTCCGCCTGAAGCAGCGCGAGCAGTTCGGCCTTCTCCGCTGCTCGGTTCTGTTTGGCCTCCGGATCATCGAGCAGCAGCAAAGTACGCTTCTCGGCGATGTCGGCACCGATTCCACCATCCCGCCAAAGTCGCCAGGTCATGGGTGGAGACGCAGGCGGCGGCCAGGCGGCGCCATTCGGCGGGTGGACGAATATGGCCGTCTCGGCGTTCGAACCACAAGACCTTGTAGGAGAGGATGTTCGAGGCAGCCAGCGCATCCGACATGCCTTCAGGCACAGTTCCCAGGTCCTCACCCACGACCAGGCACTTCGCGCGCTGGCTCTGTAAAGCGACCTGGCCGAGGAGGTCCTCCATCGGATAGGTTACGTAGGCTCCATCGATCGCACCCGCGCCATCGGGGATGACGAACAGGCGGCGCAAACCCATGACGTGGTCGATCCGCAACGCCCCGGTATGGCGCATATTTGCGACCAGCAGTTCGTTGAACGCGGAGAAGCCGTCGCTACGCATGGCGACCGGGTCCGGTGGAGGCAGCGACCAAATCTGGCCATGGAAGGAGAACGGATCAGGGGGTGCCCCCACCGAGACGCCATGCATCAACGTGTCCTGCGCCGACCAAGCCTCCGCTCCGTCCGGCGCCGCTCCGACGGCGAGGTCACGGTAGAATCCCAGAGACAACCCATGTTGGGCGGCAGAGCCGGCCGCGGCGGCAAACTGGCGGTCGGCAAGTCTCTGCAAAAACGCATGGAATTGTACCGTTCTGTGGTGCTGGCGAGCGAACGCTGCAACGCCCGGGCTTTCTGGGTGGCGCAATTCGGCGGGCCAGGCCTGCCAATGGGACGTGCCTAAAACCTCAGCGATCGTTTCGAAAATCGCGAAGCGCCGGAGCGCTTCCGGGAGGGATTCTTCATCCGATGGGACGAAGGCGGCGTTCAGGACGGCGAGTTTACGCTCCCAGACCGCCGCATAGTCGACCGGACCAGACGGTGAGGGAAGCTCGGCTCCTCCGGGAAAGCCGGAGACATCGATATAGATCGGATCCAGGAAGCGCCTGTCCGATGGTTGATAAGGGCTCGCTCGGCTCCTGTCGTGTGGGAACAGCGCGTGCAGCGGGTTCAGGCCGACCACTGATGCGCCCGCATGGGCCGCTTCACAGGCAAAGCGGGCGAGAGTGGTGAAGTCGCCGATACCCTGATCCCCGCGCGATCGCAGGCTATACAGCTGCGCCGCGATGCCGAAGCGGCGCTCGCCGGCCAACAGCGCGGGCGGCAGATAACAGGCTTGCAGGGTGACCGTTAGGTGGCAGAACCGCTCAGGCCGGTCCTCGTTCAGCAGGCGGTGCCGGCCGGTCGGCTGAGGGGGCAAAACGACATAGTCGCCCTGCGCCTGGAAGCGTTCGTGGCTTCCATCGTCGCGCAGCAGCGTGACCCAGGCGGGATGAGGCTGGCCCAGCCGGACCGGTATGGAGGCCTCCGGCCGCGCCGTAATCGCGGGCGGCAATGCAGGTTCGATCGTGATACGCGCCAAGCTGTCGCTCAGGTCGCTAAGGGTAGCGGCCGGTAGCCGCATCGCCGCCAGCAGAGCCCGTTTCGTATCCGCGCCAACCTTATGGTACCCGCCGTCCACATCCCACCAGATTGGCTGAATTCCCGCGAGGTCGGCCAGACGGTCAAGATCAGCGTCGGAGGCGTTCGCCGAGGCGCTTACCGCGATTGCGAAACGATCATCGCCCGTTCCTTCCGTGCGCTTCGTTACGGTCCTAGTGAAACTCGCGCCCGCTCCGCCTAGTTCAGCAATGATCGTCTCAGTTGCAAGGATCGCCTCCTGGAATACTGTCACCGATCGTGGCGCGACCCTCAGGCCCTCTTGTCCCTCCGTGCTCTCCAATACCCGCCGCCAGCCATATCCGGGACGAGAAACCGGTAGTACAATTTCCACCGGCACCGATTGGGCCTGGAAGATGAGCACGGCCCTCACATCGTCCGCGAATAATTCGGCGATCAGCGTGGCGCCGGCCTCGCGGTTCCAGTCGATCCCCTGCCCGTCGGCGGCCCGCCATGTTACGTCCGCGATCGGGGCACCATCCACTGGCCGACCTCGCAACGACCACTTATTGAACAGCGGCGCCAATGTCCGGCGCAGAGCAATCGCCGCAGCGGTGAATTCGATCAACCCGCCGTCTGCAGAGGCCCAATCTACCCAGGACTCAGCATTATCTTGTGCATACACATTATTGTTGCCGTGTTGGGTCCGGCCAAGCTCGTCGCCCATCGACAACATCGGTGTGCCGCGCGACAGCAGCAGGGTCGCCAGCAGAGCGCGCGCGTCCCGCGACCGGGCCGCATTTGTCGCAGGATCGGTCGACGGACCCTCGGCGCCGTTATTCCAGGACAGGTTGTCATTGGACCCGTCACGGTTATCTTCGCCGTTTGCGTGGTTATGCTTCGCCGTGTACGATACGAGATCACTAAGGGTAAAACCATCATGGGCGGTGATGTAGTTGATGCCGCGCGTGATCGGCCGCTCATGAAACACGTCGGCCGAGCCGGCGAAACGCGTGGTGAAGTCGCCGAGCATCCCGGGATCGCCCCGCCAAAAGCGGCGGACGGTGTCGCGGTAGCGATCATTCCACTCGCCCCATCGCGGCGGAAACGCCCCAAGCTGATACCCACCCAGACCAACATCCCAAGGTTCGGCAATCATTACGCGACGGGACAAGACCGGGTCCTGCTCGACAGCGGCCAGGAACGGAGCATTTCGGTCGAAGCCGGTTTCCCGGCGCCCAAGCGTGACCGCCAAGTCGAATCTAAATCCATCGATCCCGCCGTACAACGCCCAAGCCCGCAGCGCATCCATCCCCAGGCGCAGCGCTATGGGACGGTCCATAGCCAAGACATTTCCGCAGCCGGCGTCATTGACATAAAGCGATCGGTCAGCGGCCAGGCGGTAGTATCCTGCGTTGTCCAGGCCGCGCAGCGACAGCGTGGGGCCAAGCTCGTCGCTCTCCCCGGAATGGTTTAGCACCACGTCCAGAATGACACTGAGACCAGCCGCATGAAGCGCGTCGACGGCGGCACGCACCTCAGGCCAGCCGCCAGGAGCCAGCCTGGGATCGGGAGCTAGGAAAGCAATTGGATTGTAGCCCCAGTAGTTGGACAGGTTGAGCGGCGGCAAGTGCCGTTCGTCGACCCACGCCGCGCTGGGCATCAGTTCCACCGTCGTGATGCCGAGGCGAGTCAGATGAGCGATGCTGGCGGGATGACCCAGAGCCGCAAAAGTGCCTCGGATGGACGGCGGAATGTCCGGATGGGTCATGGTGAACCCGCGGACATGGATTTCGAAAATGACCTGGCGCTCCCAATCAAAAGCGGGGCGATTGTTGACGGGTTTGGCGGTCGGCGTCCCAACGATCGCCTTCGGCATCAGTGTGCTGGTGTCTTCTGAGCGGGGGCCCTCGCGGTCAAACAACGTCGGATGTAGGCGGAACGGGCGGTCGATCGTGGTCGCCCATGGGTCCACAAGCAGCTTCGACGGATTGAATCGATGGCCATTGCCTGGATCCCACGGACCGAAGGCACGCAGCCCGTAGCGCGAGCCCACAGGCACAGCGGCGACATGGCCGTGATGCACGGGACCTGTCCGGGCTGGAAGGCGTATGCGGCTGACTTCTTGGTCGCTCGCATCGAACAGACAAATCGCGACGGCGTCCGCATCAGGCGCATGCACCGCGACATCGATCCCGTCGCCGACCACGGTCACGCCCATGGTGTCCGGCGATCCTCGTTCGTGTGATTGCCGGGGACCGGTGTCAAGAGCGGTCTGCCAAAACGGATTGATACAGTGCGACATAGCGGTTCGCTGGGCCGTGCCAGGAGACATCGGCGGCCATTCCGTTTCGCTGCACACGCTCCCACACCGGGCGGTCGCGCCATAGCGCCGACAACCGGCCCAAAGCCGCATGAAGTGCTCGCGAGGTCGCTGGCCAGAACTGGATACCGGTGGCAACGCCAGCGCTCAGCGCGGCCTCATTGGCGTCGATCACCGAGTCCGCGAGGCCACCGACCCGTGACACCACGGGGATCGAGCCATAACGCAGAGCGCAAAGCTGCGTCAGTCCGCAGGGTTCGAAGCGGGAGGGCACAAGGAGGGCGTCGCTCCCCGCCTGGATAAGGTGAGCCAACGTCTCGTTGTAACCTAGGGCGCATCCGACCGCGCCGAGATGCGATCCGGCTGCAGCGACGAAAGCGTGCTCCAGGTGAGGGTCTCCGGACCCCAACAGGGCAAGCTGCATGTCGTCGGCAACCACCTCGTCGAGTTGGTCCAACAGCATGTCCAATCCCTTCTGCGAGGTCAGGCGGCTGACGACGCCGATCAGCAGCGCATTAGGATTTTCGTCCAGGCCCATTCGGTGCTGCAGCGCAGCCTTGTTGCCGGCGCGCTTGCTTATACCACCGCACGAGAATCGAGTTGGGATGAGAGCGTCGGTCTGCGGGTTCCAGACCGTATCGTCGATACCATTCATGATCCCGGACAGCACTCCGGCCCGGTGCCGTAGCACTCCGTCCAGGCCCATGCCGTGCTCCTCGCCCATAATCTCCTGCGCGTAGGTCGGAGAGACGGTCGTCAGCCGGTCGGCGGAGGCCAAACCGCCTTTCAGGAAATTGACATCGCCATGGTATTCTAACCCATCAAGCCCAAAAGCCGAATCGGGGAGGCCCAGCCGGGAAAACAGGCTTGCCGGGTAGCGGCCCTGGAACGCCAGATTGTGCACGGTCAGCAGAGTGGCGGGCCGCACGCCGTGATGGAACCGGAGGTAGACCGCTGCCATCGCGGCCTGCCAATCATGTGCATGAACGATGTCGAACGCCAGACCTGGGACCAGGCCGACCCCCAGAGCCGCCGCCACCGCGCCCAAACCAGCGAAGCGGACCCCGTTGTCGGGCCACTCGGCGCCGTCCGCGCCGACATACGGATTGCCGGCGCGTGCGAACAGGTGAGGCGCATCGACCACCAGCAGATCGAGCGTGGCAGCGGTGCCGCGAAGGATCGTCGCCGGGCCGCCGAACAAGTCGGCGAATTCACACACTGCCTCGGCGTCGGCGAGGGCGCCAAGCACCGCGGGATAGCCCGGCACCAAGGTGGCTGTTTCCGCGCCCGCCGCTTCCAGGGCCGGTGGCAGCGCGCCAGTTACATCGCCGAGACCTCCCGTCTTCACCAGCGGGAAAATTTCCGAGGCGACGGACAGCACACGGATCAAAACTTAGGTGTCCAGGCGATCGATCATGGGCTGCGTGATCAGACAAATCCCGCGTTCCGTACGGCGGAACCGTCGCGCGTCCTCCACCGCGTCCTCTCCGACCACAAGGCCCGGCGGTATTTTCACGCCTCTTTCCACGATTACATTCCGTAGCCTCGCACCGCGGCCGATATCGGCGTCCGGCAGGATCACAGCCTGCTCGACCCGCGAGAAGGAATGGGCATGCACTCCCGTGAATAGCAGCGACTGGCGAAGGAGGGCACCTGAGACGATGCAACCCCCCGATACCAACGAGGAAATTGCCTCGCCGCGCCGGCCGACTTCCTCGTGCACGAATTTGGCTGGCGGTGTAATCTCGGCATAGGTCCAGATCGGCCAGTCGCGGTCATACAGGTCGAGCTCGGGGATGATTGCCGTCAGATCGATATTGGATTCCCAGTACGCGTCCAACGTGCCGACATCCCGCCAATAGGCCTCACGCTCGGTGCCGGAGGTGACGCAAGAGCTTGTGAAGCGGTGCGCGACGGCTTTGCCGTGCTTCACCAGGTACGGAATGATGTCCTTGCCGAAGTCGCTCTGAGAGGATTTGTCGGCCTCGTCGCGGTGAAGCTGCTCGATCAGGAACCGCGTGTTGAAGACATAGATGCCCATGCTGGCCAGGGCCATGTTCGGGTTGTCGGGCATCGCTGGCGGGTCCGCTGGTTTCTCGATGAAGGCGATGATGCGGTCAGCATTGTCGACATGCATCACGCCAAAGCCGGTCGCCTCCATCCGCGGCACCTCGATGCAGCCTACGGTTACGTCCGCACCCTGTTCGGCGTGCTGCATGAGCATCCGAGCGTAGTCCATCTTGTAGACGTGGTCGCCGGCCAGGACCACGATGTATTCGGGGTTATAGCCCTCAATGATGTCGATGTTCTGGTATAGCGCGTCGGCTGTGCCAGCATACCACGTATCACCGGAGCGCTGGGAGGCTGGCAGGATGTCGAAGCCCTCATTCCGCTCCGGACGGAAGAAGTTCCAACCGCGTTGCAGATGCCGGATCAGACTGTGCGCCTTGTATTGCGTGGCAACGCCGATCCGGCGAATGCCAGAGTTCAGCGCGTTCGACAATGCGAAATCGATAATTCGGCTCTTGCCGCCGAAATAGACTGCTGGCTTGGCCCGAACGTCCGTCAGTTCCAGCAGTCGCGATCCACGTCCACCCGCCAACACATAAGCCATCGCGTCGCGGACGATCGGGGCGTGTAATCCGGGGCGCTGCGCCATCAATCCGTCTCCTCATTGTGCGGTTCTTGTTGAATTCTCACCGTAAGCCCGGGTTTTGAGAAAGACCAGAACGCAGCCAGATCACACTATATCAAGGAACGGTGTAAGATTAATCTGCCAGACAACGC
>CAVZTH010000013.1:0-134223 GCA_963778125.1 uncultured Alphaproteobacteria bacterium
ACGGCTTCCCTCGCCCTCCTCCTGCTCCAGCAGCCGCAATGCGGCCCGGACAACCTCGCTTGCGCTGCGGTAACGGCCGGAGGCAGCTCTTTCCGCAACGTATCGCTCCGGCTCTGGTGCAAGCGAGACATTCATGGTTTTCGGGGTGGGCATGAGAGGGTCTCATACCGGCGCGGGGAATTTCGTTACGTCAACAAGGCAGGTGGTTAGCGCTCCCTTTAGGACGAAAATTGTTTCGAATGTCATTGTGGCGACGCATCATGAAGACATAGGCAACAGGCAAACATCGAGACGAAATCTTGAACTATTCAAAATTATAGGAGGATGTCCCTTACAAACCTCCTCCCCATTCGTCAATACCGAAGTCCGTTATCAAACCCAAAGCGGCCACTTGGAACACCGCTCCGGGGCGTTGGGCAGCATCAACTTCCGCACACCAGATTCACTCAACGGGCAAGCCTTGTAAGCTCAGAAATTCCGCGTTATCGGGTCTCTCTTGTTGAGCTCGTTAGTCTGGATAAGCGGCACGGGAGACTGCGCGATGCACGTCACCGATCTTGTTTTTCTTGGCGCCCGCAATCACCCGCATCGTCTGGCCCTGAGTGGCGACGGCGGCGACTTTACCTACGTCGAGACTCAGGCACTGAGCAATCGCATCGCCCGCCGGCTCCGGGCCGCGGGGCTGGGGATCGGCCACAAGTTCGCGGTCATGAGCCCCAACACCAGCCCCGCGCTGATTGCCATGCTGGGAGGCATGCGCGCCGGGCTTGCCTGGTGCAATCTCAACATGCGGGCCGCCATTGGCGATATCATCCACATCCTGAAGGCCGGCACCTGCCATGTGGTCTTCATGCATTCGTCGGCCGAACCGATGATGGCCGAGATCAGGGCCGCGGTGCCGAGCTTGCGAGAGATCGTCTGTCTCGACGCGGCGAGCGCACATGGTCAAAGCCTTGCGGCCTGGTTGGGCGACGAGACCGATGACCCCCTGGACCTCCGCCTGCCCGACACGGCGCTCGGTTTTCAAGGCGCCACAGGCGGCACCACGGGGCGCTCGAAGTTGACGCAAGCCGACAATCGCTTTGTCGCGACCTGCATCGCCGCCTGGTCGTCCTGCTTTCGGTTCAACGAGCCGCCGATCAATCTGGCCGTCGCCCCCATTACGCACGCCGCCGGTTTCGTCGCCCTCTCGATGGGCCAACTCGGGGGCACCACGGTGATGATGGAGCGGCCCGATCTCGCCCGCATGATCAACCTCATCGCCGAGCGACACGTTTCGCTGCTGTTCCTTCCGCCGACGCTGGTTTACATGATGCTGGCCCATCCCGCGCTCGCGACGGCCGACACGTCCTCCTTGCGCTATTTGCTGGTCGGGGCCGCCCCGTTCGCGCCCGAGAAAATCGTTGAGGCCGTGGATAGGCTGGGTCCGGTTATCTGCCAGGGCTATGGCCAGACCGAATCGGGCTTCCCGCTCACCTTCATGTCGACGCAAGACGTGGCGGAGGCGGTGGCCGATCCGGCCAGGCGCCATCGTCTGCTGTCGTGTGGCCAGCAGACCAACATCGTCGAGGCGCTCGAGATCATGGATGACGACGGCCGCATCCTCGGTCCCGATCAGCAAGGCGAAGTCGTCATGCGGGGGCCGACCGAGATGCACGGCTATCTCGACGATGACGCCGCCACGGCCGAGATCAAGAAATTCGGCTGGCTGCATACCGGCGATATCGGCCGGCGCGATGCCGACGGATACTTCTACATCACCGACCGCACGCGCGACATGATCGTCTCGGGCGGCTTCAACATCTTCCCCTTCGAGGTTGAGAGTGCGTTGATGGAGCACGCGAGCGTGCAGGACTGCGCTGTGATCGGCGTGCCAGACGAGAAATGGGGCGAGGCGGTCAAAGCCTGCGTGCAGTTGAAACCTGGCTCGCATGTCGGCGCCGAGGCGCTGATCGCCTTCGTCAAAGAGAAGATCGGCTCGATGAAGGCGCCGAAGTCAGTCGATTTCGTTATCGATCTGCCGCGCAGCCCGGTGGGAAAAGTCCTCAAGCGAGAGCTTCGCGCACCCTACTGGCAGGGTCGGACACGGGCCGTGAACTGAGGCCCGAATCAGAGCGCGATCTGCCTTACGGCACCGCCGATTAGCCGTGCACACTAAGCCTTTTCGAATTGGTAACGGCACTGTGTGTTTCGATATCGTCTCGTCCCTATTAACTACCAGGCGAGATTAGAGGAGCGCCAGCCGTATGCGGATAGTTCTGATCGTGCTGACCCTGCTGAGCATCCCGGTCGTCGCGTCGACGCAGCCGCGCGGGCTTCCAGACGGTTACCTCAGCACCCGCGGCAGTCAGATCGTGGCCGCCAACGGAGAACCTGTGCGCATTGCGGCCGTGGGCTGGAGTGGGGCGGATTTGTTCGAGAATGTACCGGATGGCCTGGATCGGGTGAACCTGGGGCAGACCATGCGGCAAATGGTCGCGGCGGGGTTTAACGCAGTTCGTATCCCGTTCAGCGACCGGCTGCTGACCGAGCAGCCGGCCCACGGTATGATCGACCCTGTACGCAACCCCGACCTTGCGGGGCTGAGCGCGCTGCAAGTGCTGGACAAGATCGTCGAGACTTCTCGGACAGTCGGCCTTCGGGTGATCCTGGATCATCACAGCAACGAAGGCGGCTCAGGGCCGCTCCGGCTGGGCGGCCAGCAGCGGAATGGGCTGTGGTTCGACCTTGGACCCGGCAGCACCGGCGAAGATGGCGGCGATGGAACCGGCCATACCGGAACGGTTACGGCTGAAACCTTTCAGGCGCATTGGGTCGAGCTGGCTCGCCGCTATGCCGACAATCCGACGGTGATCGGGTTCGATCTGCACAACGAACCCTCGGCGGGGCCCAAAGGCAACGCGATCAACTGGGGCGAGGGCGGGCCGGCCGATCTACACGCCATGTGCACTAAAGTCGGCGGCGCCATTCAAGCGGTGAATCCGGGTGTGCTGATAATCTGCGAAGGTTTCTCAGACTATCCTAGCGGCTACCCGGACGGCGATTTGCGCGGGGTGGCGGCCAATCCGGTCATACTGCCGATCGCCAACAAGGTGGTGTACTCGGTGCATGAGTTTCCGACCGAGATATCTTCGTTCTCACCCGTGACGGGGCCGGCGGCAGTGGCACGGATGAACCTCGCCTGGGGTTATTTGGTTACGCAGGACATCGCCCCGGTGTTCGTAGGCGAGATGGGCAGTTCCATGCTGTCGTCGGAAAGCAAAGCCTGGGCACAGACGATGGTGAATTACATGAACGGCACCGCGCCCGGCGGCATCCGACTGGAGCCTTGGCAATTGCCAGTATCGGGCTGTTGGTGGGCGTGGGGCGACCTGACTGGACAAGTGCCAGGTGTTCTTGCTGGCGGATGGGACCCACGGTTCAACCGGTTTCGGTCGGAACAGAGGGCAATCTGGAGCCGGCTGCTGTTCGAGAGAACGGCAACGCCGATCGAAAATGCTTCTCGCTAAGGAGCTGGTCAAAGGCAAGCCGTCATTGACATAAATCATTGTGCACTCAGGCGCCCTGGTGATCTCGTGTGCGCCCTGCGGAGTTTAAGCGATGACCCAGCGGCCCGAGCACCTTCCCGGACAATCTGCGCCAGCTTCGGCTATCTACGAGCAGATGAACATTTTTAAGTCGCCGACGGGCGTACGGGTCAAGGTTGTGCGTGGTGAGCCACTGCCATCTGCGCCGACGGGGCATAGTTGGGCAGTTGTCGAAGGCGACGCGGGCGAGTGCTGACGGATGATGGCGAGGTCGGCAACAGAGTCCGCCATACGCGGCCCCAACCGAATGGCAGCCCTCAGGCGACGATTTTCGTTCGGTCCTCGAGCTGTATCTGCTTTTCCTGTTCCTCAGCCAGCAAACTGATGAGCATTTTACGCTCTCGTTCGTTTGGGTCAGCTGTGAGCAGGTGACGGAAACGCGCGACGTTTTCGTGGCAAACGAACCGCTCCACTTCCGTACGACGTTCCTGTTCAGAATCATCCATTGGAATTTCCCATTCTGGCTGAAGCGCGGTCGGGATTGCTTTTGGTCCAATGGTGCAGCGTAGGCGTAGGTATGCAAAGCTTCGGAATCTACCTATGCCGGGACCTATTGAAAGCAGAGGGTGTGCCCAGTGTGAGGCGGTCCCTGCTCCACGGTCCAGAGGCGCCTCACCGCTTGGATTGCTTCCTTTTGGCCTGCCGCAGAAGGCTCTGAATCCGCTTCAGCACGACGTCATGGCTGTATGGTTTCGCCAGCAGCGGGCCGTCCTCGCATAAGCCATCAGCCTTCTCGGCGGCGTGGGCAATGCCGGAGGTGAGAATCACCTTCGTCTCGGGATGACGTTGACGAATCCATACGGCCAGGGCGAAACCATTTTCGTTTCCTGGCATGTTCACGTCGCTGAATACCAAATCCACGGGCGTGTCGGCGTCGAGCACGGCCTTTGCCTCGCCCACATTGCTCGCCTCGAACACACGATATCCGCAGTCGCGGAGATATTCGGCCAGCGGGAGACGGATCAGCACCTCATCCTCTACAACCAGGATGGTCGGAACGGATTTATCCCCGGAGCCGGTCTCCGGCACGGCATTGGCTGGCGACATGTAACGTAAGCGTCTGAATGCCACGCGCGGTTCCCGTCCACCCCAAATATGGCTGGCCCCGCCGCGCTTACTTGGTGTTTGCGCGAGCGAACCCGTGTCGCCATACTCAACGGCTTCTATATCCGCTAAGGTCCACCCGAAGGCGGAGCAAATGCGATGCCGACAGACTGGGCCGACAAGGTGAGGGCCGCCATCACCCATCTGGAAACAAAAACCGGCAGGGTGCTCGAACCCGACCAAGCGCTCGCCCTCATCGATGATGTCGTGGAGGGCAAGTTTGCCGCTGGGGACCTTGCTACGATCCACGGCACCCCACAGGAGTCGATCAGGACAACGCTCGCGCAGATCACGAGGGCTGTTGGCTCGGGCCGGGTCCGGTCGCTCGCCACGGGCGGTTGGTATGAACGCAAGGGCGATGACCAGCCCTACGACGTCGCCCCCGGTTTCGCCGCCGCATGGAAGAAAGCGCGCGGCCTGTCGTGACTGAGCAACCCACGCCGTTCTTCCTCATCGTCGCTGACCACGATCAAGGGTTCTTTTGCGTCGAAGGACCGATGACCGACGACCGGCCGTGGAAGGATGCGGCCATGAGTGCCCGCAACAATGAGCGGCGGATTGAGTGCGGCCCGGCCGGCCCGGACCGCGACGCGCTCGCCGCCGACTACCAACGCGCCCACAAACTCGGTGGTGTTCCGCCCGGCAGCATCTTGAGACTGCGCCGATGACCGAGCAGCTCCCCGCCGGGCGGCTATCGCCACCAGCGGGCAGTGGGCGCATATGGTGCCGGCGCTGATCGCCGCAGCTGGCGGGCGCCCCCACCTACTCACATTTGGAGAAGTAAATTTGGCAAGTTTTGAAACGATATTCAGAATACCGTCGTCCCACGTCCTTAAAGCCAAGTTTCACAGCTACGGTGCCGGGGTGCCCGAGACTTGGAGCCACGAGGAATATGACGGCGGGGGAGAGTTTGTTGCGCGGTATGAGAGCTGGGTGCACACAAACGACCACGGCGTCCGAACAAGCGATGGCTGGAAGAAGTTTGACTTCGAAGACGTTCTCATCGCGGCGGAGGGCGATGCGCCTATATGAACGAACTTGTCCTCATCGCCGCGCGGACTACTCTGCCAGGGATCTGACTGGAGCGGGAGTGCGAGGGAATAAGGACCTGTCTCGATGCCTGTCGTTCTAGAATCCTTTCTGCAGGAGCTTGACGATCTTGAGGCGCGCTTCGGAGAAGATCGTCAGATTGTCGAGTTGAACCTTGCTCGCTTTTTTCTCTTTGTAGTTCTTGGCATAGAGTGGGGGGCATAAGCGGATAGACTTAAGGTCTGATCCCGATCCCTGGATGCTTAATGGTGATCGCGCCTGGCTTGCCAAGCACCCCGTTCCCTCGGATGTTCGCCGAATGGTCGGGCATTATCGCTCGGTGCGTTTGGCAAACGCTATGTTTACTCTGGTGATTGAAGGTCGGGCCAAGGGATTTGAGCGACTGCGCCAGCGATTTCTGACGCGTCCCGACACCCGGGCCACATTCACCGAAGCCGAAATTGCCAGCCTCCGAGTAACGAACGGCTGTGAAGTCGAGATTGTCGGGGAATCCGGCATCAGGGGAAACGATTTCGACCTCCTGGCTAAGGTAGCACAGACACCGGTTAGCGTCGAAGTGACGGTCATGTCCGCTGCCAATTTTTCTCTCAAGACGGTGTCGAATAAGCTTCATGAAAAGCGGGACCAAGTGCCAAAGGATCGGCCAGCGTGGCTTTATCTGCACGTCCCCGCCGCTTGGATGACGGACGACGCTACAGCCCACGCGGTCTTTACCGAGGCCGTCGGGAAATTTATGACTAGGTCTCAGCGGTTCAATGGCATCACC
This sequence comes from uncultured Alphaproteobacteria bacterium, assembly GCA_963778125.1. Lineage (GTDB taxonomy): Bacteria > Pseudomonadota > Alphaproteobacteria > Acetobacterales > Acetobacteraceae > Rhodopila. The sequence goes on from CAVZTH010000013.1 coordinate 6,508, forward strand.
CTTGTGTGGGAAAAGGTTATTCCATTCCTGGCTGGCGGCTTCCCACAAATGTCGATGCGACCGGCACATAATAACCGACCGCGCCACTGCATTCCTGATATTACGGTTTTTAGGTTGAAGCCAAACGCGGCCGGAGAGTTTCGTCACGCGAGTTCGCTTATCGCACGCCTCACGGCCTATCGCGACAAATGGCGGCCTGCCATCACCCCCTAGGGGCCGTGCCGTCCGACTTTCCATAAAATCGCTAGGCAGCACATCGATCCGCACGGCCCCGGCGCGGTAGCCCTATCGTTACATGGCGATCGGCCGTAGACCACCGCAGGCGATCTACCAAGTTGTAAACAACCAATCCGCCGAGCAAGCGATAAGTCCGCACCGTGACCTACTCCCTGGCATCGAACGCTCGGCTCGCCGCCATTGCCGTCATCGCGACCAACTCGGCAATCACCGCCTCCGTCCGACCGGCACCACCGCCCTTCCCAAAAACGGCGGCACACCACCCCTTGTCCGGAGCCCGAAACCCGCCAATGATCACCCCGTCCAACAGACCGAGTAGCCAAACCGATGCTCGACACCGATGACGTAGCGCTTTGGTACGCGCTGTCCCGCTTCACGACGCGTTACTGGTTCGACGTCGATTTCAACGGCGGTAACGACGCACACGAGTTTTATCTTCCGGACGCGCTGTTCGCAGTCGGTGAAAATCGGTTCGAGGGGCAGGAGAAAATTCGGGCTTTCTACGTCAAACGCCGGCGGCGCGGCGTGATAACCGGCCGTCACTTGGTCAACAATCTGCAGGTCCTGCCGATCGATGCACATCAGGTGCGACTGATCGGCGTGCTCAGCCTGTTTTATGCCCAGGGCCACCCGCCACATCACGGCATACACCCACCAATGCTGGTCGCCGACATCGCAGCTGAATGTGTGCTCGGTGAAGACGAGCGCTGGCGTTTCCGGTCTCACGTGCTGTCACCGCTCTTTGTCGGCCACGCCATCCCGATTTCGATCTCGGTCAACCCGCAACGTCTGTAGAGGGCAGGGGGCCGAGCGATCTTCGACCCCGGCGCGTTCAGTCTTGATGGAGAGGGTCTGGCGTCCAAAAGCCTGCCGGCGCTTCCGGACTGGCAACACAACGTGCCTCAGCGGGGAAGCACTCCACCGGCCGGCTCCCAGGCGTCGAGCCGCCGGACAAGGCCGCTCGCTAGGGTGGCCTAACCATTCACACTGACATCGGTCAGCCGCCGGTACTCATCCATCGCATACCGGTCGGTCATGCCCGCCACGTAATCCCCAACAATGGTCGCGGACCGCTGCATTCCGCCCTCGCCGGCCCGCGCGCGCCAGTCATCCGGCAGCAGAGAGGGATCGGCATGGAGCAAGCGATAAAGGTCCTCGGTCAAGCGTTTCGCCTTGGCGGACATGCGGTTGACGCGCCAGTGGCGATACATACGGGCGAACAGGAAGCCCTTGATCGCCTGGTTGGCGTCCGCCATCGCGGGACCGAAGCTTACGACGCGCTGCTTGCTCCGCCGGATCGCGTCCGGACTGCCGGGATCCAGTTTGGCCAGCCGTTTGCGGCTTTCACCGATCAGGTCGGTGACCATGGCGTTGATCACGCGGCGCAGCATCTCGTGCCGCAGCCGAGGCGGCGGCACATCCAGACTGGACATCCGGGCGGCAGCGAGGGCCTCGCCGACAACCGGCAGGTGCTTCAGGTCATCGACCGCGAACAACCGGGCTCGCAGGCCGTCGTCCAGGTCGTGGGAGTGGTAAGCCACGTCGTCGGCGATTGCCGCGACCTGCGCCTCGGCGCTGGGCTGGGTATGCAAATCCAGCTTATGCCGGTCATTGTAATCGGCGATATAGGGCGCCGCATTGCGCAGCGGGCCGTTGTGTTTGACCAACCCCTCCAGCGTCTCCCACGTCAGGTTCAACCCGTCCCAGCCGGCATAGCGGCTCTCCAGCAGGGTCACGATCCGCAGGCTCTGGGCGTTGTGATCGAACCCGCCGAACGGCTTCATGACCACATTCAGTGCGTCCTCGCCGGCATGGCCGAACGGCGGATGGCCCAGATCATGCGCCAGCGCCAGCGCCTCGGTCAGGTCCTCGTCCAGCCCCAAAGCGCGAGCAATGGAGCGCGCGACCTGCGCGACCTCGATACTGTGGGTCAGCCGGGTGCGGTAGAAATCGCCCTCATGATTGACGAAAACCTGCGTCTTGTACTGCAGCTTCCGAAACGCCGAGCTGTGGATGATGCGGTCGCGGTCGCGCTGCCAGGGGGATCGGGTGTCCGCCTCCGGCTCATGGTGCAGCCGCCCGCGCGTCGTGGCAGCGGAGACCGCGTAGGCAGCCAAAGGAGGGGGCGCAAACATAGCCAGCGGATACACCCTGCTCCTTTGCGCTTCAATTGCCGGAACCGCTTCAATTCCGCCACGGAAGCGCCTATCTTACCGGCATGGAACAGTTTGCCGTCACCGATCGAGCCGCCGCCCGAATTGCCGAAATCGTCGAGGAGACGAAGCAGGCCGCCGAAACCGCACTCCGCGTTGCCGTGCTGGCGGGGGGATGCAGCGGCTTCCAGTACCGCTTCGAGCTGGACGAGCAAATCCAGCCGGACGACCTCATCATACGGCGCGGCCCGGCGCGCGTGGTCGTCGACGCCGTCAGCCTCGACCTTCTGACCGGCTCGGAATTGGACTACACCGACGAATTGATGGGCAGCCACTTCGCGGTTCGTAATCCGAACGCAAAATCCGCCTGCGGCTGCGGCACGAGTTTCTCGATCGACTGAAAACGGACGACCCACTGCGTCGGTGCCGATTTGGGCAGTGGGCAAACCGTGGGGCGGGACTTTGCCCCCGATGGCGCCAGAGGTCGCCCTACTGAAGCTAGTCGGCGGCGATGCGCAGCGCGATCCATTTCGCGCCAGGGAATTGATTTACGGCGATAGGCTGGATCTTCGAAAGCAGTAAAAAAAGGCCAAACCGCCGGCCTTCGCTGCGCAACCGGTCGACCTCGCTCCAGAACTCTTCAGGGCTCTGCACATGGTTCGGGCCGGCTTGAAGCACGAGGTCACCGACCGTTATGCCCTGCTGCTCGGCATCGGAACCGGGCTCCACCTTAGTCACCAGCACGCCCTTCGTATCGGCTGTGATCCCATTCGAAGCCCGCAGCGCGTCCGTGAGTTTGGCCACGGTCAGGCCAAGCTCAGGCGGCACCGTCACATGCAGTTTGGTCGGCAGGGCCGCATTGCGCTCCCAAATCGACTTTGGCCAGGGCTCGAGCGTTACCTTCATCTCGATCTCCTGTCCGTTGTGCCATAGGCTGAACGCGACCTGCTCGCCTGGTTTCCTCACGGTAATGGCCCGCCTCAGCGCCCGCTCGTCGGGGAAAGTCTTCCCGTCGAAGCGCAGGATCACATCCCCCGCAACAATCCCCGCCTTCTGTGCCGGCTGATCCGCGAGCACCCAGGAAACAATCGAGCCGTGGAGTTGCGGCTGGCCCATCGCCTCCGCCATCTCTGGCGTCACGGCCTGAAGTTTCGCGCCGAGCCATGCCAGGCGCCCGCCGTCCACCTCCTGCGCCATTCGCTCGAACACAAACCGCGCCTCTTCGGACGGTATCGCAAAGCCCAGCCCAGAGTTCGCAGGTGTTGGCGAAATGATCGCAGTGTTCACGCCTATGACCTCGCCTTTCAGGTTGAACAGCGGGCCGCCCGAGTTGCCGTGATTGATCGCGGCATCGGTCTGGATGTATTGGTCGACCGGCGAGTTGCCAATATCACGGTTGAGCGCGCTGATGATTCCTGCGCTCACCGACAAGCCCACGCCAAACGCGTTGCCCATGGCCAGAACGGGATCGCCGATCTGCATCGCGCTGCTGTCGCCCCAACGGACCGCCTGCAGCGGGTGCCCCGTATCCACTTGCAAAAGGCCAAGATCGGCCACCCGCCAAGCGCCCACGACCTTGGCCGGAACGCGCGTGCCGTCCGAGAAAGTCACGACGATCTCAGCCGCATCCGTCACAACGTGCCAGTTGGTGGCGATGAGGCCGGAGGGGTCGATCACGAAACCAGAACCAACGCCGGTTGGTGGGCGAGGCGGGCTTGCGCTCGCCGGCGCTTGATCCGGCACCCCGCCAACCCGGACCTGATGGTGATGTTGACCACGCTCGGGATTAGACTGCGGATAAGCTCGGCCTGGGATGTCGGCATTACCTCCCGTGTAGCCGTTGGACCGGCCAGCAGCGCTGCTGCCAGCACTAATCCGCAGGCGCCATAGCGAAGGATCGTCATGATCTGTTGACTTGCTGCGAAATCCCATTCTCCATGTCCAAGCTAAACGGCCCCCCACGCGGGACCATGAGGCAGATCAAGGTCCGTGATCTCAATCTCGTGACCGTCACGCCGCTCACGACGCCACGCTGCCGGAGTTTGTCCGGTGTCCCGGCGGAACAGCTTGCAGAAATGTGCCTGATCGTTGAATCCGCAGGCGCCGGCCACTTCAGTTAGCTTGATGTCGCTGGTGAGCATGAGGTGGCGTGCCCGATCCAGGCGTCGTTGGATCAGATAGACGTGCGGCGGTTCGCCGAAGCTTTGCCCGAAGGCACGCGAAAACTGCGGTACGCTGAGGCCAACCACGTCGCTGAGATCCGCGAGGCGGATAGACTGCGACAAATGCTCTTCGACAAACGCTTTAAGCCGTCGAATCCGCCACGGTGCAAGCCCACGAGATCTGACACCAGGGTCAGAAGCACCGCTTCGATCACGCGGCGACAGGTGTTTCGTGCCAAATGTTCTTGTTTTGTTCATGACCGACTCACAACCGCTGCTGGCTTGGGCAAGATGCCGGAAGCGTAATACAGGGCAATATCCCTCAAGTCCTTCGCTGGTACAGACAACCGCTTTAGGGCGCGAAATGTAGATAGTGTCGACGATCGCAGCATTGCCTCGAGCGATCGAAGCCAGTTATTCACTGCGCCCTAACATTTACTACTTCTTCGCGGTTGCTTCACTATCCTGCGGTGCAAATCCAATCGAACTGACCCCAAAGTTTGCCGCTTCACATTCCAGGAAGGTCGTCATTATTGGGCCCCGTAGGGTCCTTGTCCAACTGAGCAAAATCGGCGCCCGTTTTATTTAAACGTTTCATAATAACCTCCTTTGCCGGGATTAATCGGCATGAGCTATTATGAACATCTATCACGTCTAAAATATGGTGATTCGATCGGACGAAATCAATCAGCACATGATCAGTCGCAGTTGGTTGGCGTTGGAGGCTTTCCCGCCGGACGTAAGGCCTCAGATCTCGTCCATTGATGCAGCGACTACCCGGACTGTCCGCCGGTCACGTCGATCGTCAGCCCGGTGACGAAATCCGCGTCGGAGGACGCCAGGAAGCAGATCACCTTGGCCTGGTCGGAAGCCTCCGCTACCCGCCGCAATGGAGTCGCCTCGACCTGCGCCGCCTGAGCCTCCGGCGAGCGCTGGTTCCAGTGGGGCCTGATCCGTTCCGTCAGCGTGAGACTGGGCGCGATCGCATTGATGTTGATCCCGAACGGCCCCAGTTCGAACGACAGCTTACGCGTGAACGCGATAATCCCGCCCTTCGCCGCGGCGTAGGCACTCCCGCTGGCCACACTCATGCCGCGGCCGGCGATTGAGGCGAGATTGACGATCTTGCCCGAATTCTGCCGTTTCATCACCGGCACGACCGCATGCGTGAACAGGAACGTCCCATCCAGATTAAATCTTATCACCCGCTGCCAGTCGTCCAGCGAGTGATCCTCGACCAACGCCGACGGTTTCGAAATGATCGTGCTGCCGCCGACCGCGTTGACCAAGATATCGATCCGGCCGAATTCGCGGACCACCCCCTCGACAACCGCGTCCACCTGTCCCTGATCCAGCGCGTCGCACAGCCGTCCATGCCCCTGGCCGCCCAGAGCCGCGACAGCGCCGTCCAGCCGTTCCGGGTGGTTATCCACGCAGACCACCCTCGCACCTTCCGCTGCCATGATCTGCGCCGTCGCCCGGCCGATCCCGTTCGCCGCCGCCGTGATCAGCGCGATTTTGTTCTTGAACCGCATCACTCCTCCATTCGACTGCTCAGTTCAGCCGGGCAGCTTGTGCCATGATCTCGATCGCTTCCGGTTGTCCAGACCGGACGGTGATACTGGTAGCGCCTGATTCTTCCCACGGCCGGAATCGTTGCAGAATGCGATCAGGTGGCCCAACCAGCGACTTCATGTCGACCCATTCATCGGGCACCGCGGCAATCGCCTCTTCCTTGCGATGCGCCAGATACAGCTCCTGGATTCGATCCGCGGCCTCGCCGAAGCCTCGCCGGATCATCTGGTCCTTGTGGAAGTTCTTGTCCTTGTGCCCCATCCCGCCGACGTAGAGTGCGACTTCGGGTTTCAACCGAGCGAGTGCGGCTTTGACGTCCTGGGCGAGCTCGACGTGGATGGTGGCCTGGATTTCGAAGTCCTTCAGGCTTTTGCCGTTGCCGGCTCGGCGAAAGCCTTCCTCCAGCCACGGCCCATATTCCGTCATGCACCCGGGCACGAAGCCCAGCGGCAGCCAGCCATCAGCGATTTCCGCTGTCAGCTTCACGGTCGATTCGCTGCCGGTTGCCAGGTAGATCGGGATGTCGGGGTTCATATGCAGGATCGACTTCAACGGCTTGCCAACCCCGGACGCGCCTTCCCCCTTGTAGGGCAAACTGATCTCCCGCCCGTCATGCGTCACCGGATCCTCCCGCCGGAATATCTTGCGCATGATCGCGACGTAGTCCTTCAGGCGGTAATACGGCCGTCCCCACGGCTGTCCATACCATCCCTCGACGATCTGCGGCCCCGAGACGCCCAGTCCGGCGATGAACCGCCCGCCGCCCGCCATAGCATCAATCGTCCCCGCGCACATCGCGGCATTGGCCGGCGTGCGGGCCGCCAACTGCATGATCCCGGTCCCCAGCCGGATTTTCTTGGTAACCGCCGACAGAAACGCCAACGGCGTGATCGCGTCCGACCCATAAGCCTCCGCGCTCCAGACGGAATCATATCCAAGCGCCTCGGCGCGCTGCACCAGCGCCACCGGCAGGTCCATCGTTGCCTTGGAGTAGCCGATGGAAAGACCGAGTTTCATTTCAAACCTCCATACCGGCTGTTCACGCCCCGGCCGCCAGCCTTTCCTTCTCCGCCATCCGCCGCTTGAGCTGTTCTGGGGTCATGCGGACGATGTCCTCGTTCTGATGCGCGTATAGGTCGTATCGATCGGTATCCAGATCCTCCAGCACGATCCGCCCCGCCAGCACATCCTGCTTCCAGCTGTCCTGCGCCGCTTGCCGGCCATGGAATTCCGGCATCACTTCCTTGGCGAACAGATCCAGGCTCTCGCAAATGTCCTGATGGCTGGTCTTCCCTGCCTGGTTCAGCAGGATCACTTGATCGACATGCGCCGCCTCGAACTGCCGCAGCCGCCGGCGGATCGTCTCAGGTGACCCGATCAGCCCATTGCGCAACGCCACCTGAGCCTTCTCGGTGTGCCGCCAGTCCTGATATTCCCGCCACAGGTCGCCCTTGCCCGGTGCATCCACGCCCTTCCGCCCGTAATACGACAGGGCGAAGATAAAGAACGTCCAACCGGCGGCTTTCTCCAGCGCTTCCTCGTCGGTTGGCGCGCACATGAAGCCATTGACGATCGCGACATTCGGATTGGTCGCGTACTCCGTCAGCCGCCGGGGCTGATGCAAATACATGTTGTAATACTTGTGCACCCACGCCTGTGCCGCCTCGGGCGAAACGAAGCTGAACCCCAGCGCGCCCATGCCCCACTGCCCGGCCTCGCCGATCGTGCGGATGTTGGAGCACGCGACCCATAGCGGCGGATGCGGCTTCTGATAGGGTTTCGGCACGACATTACGCGCCGGAAAATCGTGATACTTGCCGTGGAACTCCCAACTGTCCCGCGTGAACATCGGGACGATCGCCTGCACGGCTTCCTCCCACCGGTCGCGCTTGTCGCGCACCCGCACGCCGAAGGGATGCAGTTCCGCGGGACCGGCGCCTTCGCCCATTCCCAGTTCCACCCGCCCGCCGGAGATCAGGTCCAGCGTCGCCACGCGCTCTGCCACCCGGTGTGGCTGGTTGGTGGTCAACTGGACGATGCCGTGCCCGAGCCTGATGCGCTTCGTGCGCTGGCTGGCGGCGGCGAGAAACACCTCGGGCGCCGATGAATGAGAATATTCCTCCAGAAAGTGGTGCTCGACTTCCCACATGAAGTCATAGCCCAGTTGATCGGCAAGTTCGACCTGAGCCAGCGAGTTCTGGAACAACTCATATTCGCTTTGGGCCGTCCAGGGACGCGGCAACTGATGTTCGTAGAACACACCGAATTTCATCGAGCTTCTCCCTTGCGGTCACGCTTGCACCCGCCCCTTTCAGCGTCAAGGTTGCGTCCCGCCGCCTGGTTGCCCGACATTCATTGATGGAAGCTAAGACGAGACCCAACGATCGCACCGGAACCCGCCATGACCGTGACCGAAACCCTGAAATCATCGATCAAGCTGTGCATGTTCGATCAATATGGCACCGTGGTCGACATGCAGGGCGGCCTGCGTGACGTCGCCGCCCCGTTCCTAAAAGCAAAAGCCTGGCTCGGCGATCCAAACGCCTTCGTCACGTGGTGGCGCCGCACCCACTTCGAGAACTCGATGATCGACGCGCTGCTGCACCGCGATCACACGCCCTACCGCGAGATCGGCCATCTGTCCGTCCGCCAGGTCATGGATCGCGCCGGCATCGCCCACACCGAAGACGAGGTCCGCGGCCTGGTCGCCGCCATCGAGCGTTTGCGCTACTTCCCTGAAGTCCCCGAGGCGCTCGGGCGCCTCCATGCACGCTACAAGCTGGTTGTCCTATCGAATGGCGACCCGGATATGCTGGAAACGGCGAAGCAATACCACGGCATCCCCTTCGACGCGGTGATCTCCGTCGCCGAGGCCAACGCGTTCAAGCCGCACCGATCCACGTACGAGATGGCGGCGCGAAAGATGGGCGTTGCGATGGACGAAGTCCTGTTCGTCGCCAACCACGAATTTGACTGCGTCGGTGCCAAGGCCGCCGGCATGCGCACCGTCTTTATCGACCGCCGCCGCCGGCCCTTCGCGCGCTGGCCATACCAACCGGACCTGATCGTCACCAGTATGACCGAACTGGCCGATCTGATGTCGTAACGTAACCGGTCAGGGTGGAGTGGCTTTTAAAGCAGCCATCTGAGTCTCCAGCCGGTTCCGCGTATGATCTATGACGCGCTGAGCGCCTTCGTTCATCGGGCCGCGATTGTGCTCAAGCACCAGCATTGCGCTGTCAATCAGCCGCTCGGTTTCGTCTCGTCCCAAAACCCCCTTGGCGACCAGGGCCGGAATGAGGGAACTGACCATCAAGCCGGCAAAGATCGCCTCGCCTTGGGCCGCAACCACGCGATCTTCTATTTCCTTGAAGATCCGACGTAGCGCTTCATCGTCCATCAACGACTCCTCGAAGAATTGCCCCGCCTTTTGACGCGTCCGGCCCAGCGGCTCGTCCAAAACTCATCCACACCCATTGACGAACAGCCCGCGCCGCTATGCATTATGGCCGTCTTGCCGCGAGGAAGCGAGGGATGCCGGCGATGGCGCTCGCACTTCCGCCTTGCCTCGCGTGTGTTGCGTCGAAGGACAGCCGAACCATGAACGCCGACCTATTCGAAATCATCCGCACCACCCGCTCGATGCGGCGGCTGAAACCGGATCCGGTGCCGCCTGAGCTGATCCGGCAAATCCTCGAAGCCGGCACCGCTGCCCCCAACGGCGGCAACATGCAGACGTGGCGCTTCCTGGTGATCCGCGATCCGGCGATCAAACAAGCGGTCGCGCAGTGGTACCACCGCGCCTGGCACGAGATTGTCGGGCCGCGCTATCGCACCGGAGCGCCGGCACCAGGATCGTCACGCGACCGCTTCGAGCGCATGCTGGCGGCGGCCGAACATTTGGCGGACCATCTGCACGAGGCGCCCGTCTGGATCGTACCTTGCCTGGAAGGCGGCACTCACACCCGCACGTCTGGGTCCTCGATCTATCCGGCCGTGCAGAACATGCTGCTCGCGGCGCGCGCCCTGGGATTGGGTGCGACGCTCACCACGCTGTATCTGTTGTTCGAAAAGGAGGCTGAAGCCGCCCTCGGCCTGCCCGAGGACACCCACTCCTATGCCATCCTTCCGATCGGCTACCCGGTCGGCCGCTTCGGCCCTGTCGCCCGCACGGCGCTGGAGGACGTGGTCTTCGCCGATCGCTGGGGGGAACGCTGGTCCGGTAGCTGACGCAGGCCGGCACGCAGTATTGCCCAAATTGCCGTTTCGAAGCTGCGACGTAATCGCCATGCGGCCTCATGGCGACACGCAGTACGGCAGCATCAGCGTAAACGAGTAGAGCCTCATTTTTTTGTAATCGGATTCCATATATCCACGGGCCACTCCTTGTCGTGGTATTTATCGAGGGGCACTTGCACCACAGAACTGCCTTGATACTGGTATACCTTCTTGTTCTTGGCCCTCTGGTCAGTTGAGCATTGGCCAAGTTGCGTGCTCACGCCTTTCTGACGGGAAGCAACAACCTTATGTCCTCCGGCAAAGACCTTTTCTAGCTCCTCCACGCTAAGAGTTGCCTTGCCATTGTAGGTACAAAGTTGCTTGGTTTTATTGGGGTGAGCCATCGTCACTGCTCCGGTATACGCTGCGACCATCGGTGTGAGTTTGCCCGAAGCAAGTCCCGTGCACAAATCCTTGAAAAAGCCTTCCCCCAGATCGCCGCTAGCCGTCGAGCAAGCTAACACGTTTATTTTGCGAAGGGTCGTAAAATTCAGCTTGAGTAAAAGCTTGGCTAGTTGACTCCCATTCACACCACCGACCTGTCCGGGGCAGCCGTGGCTAACAACAAAGACACCAATGTCTGTGTACTTTGCCGTGAATTCTGGTATAACTTCGCAGGCCCTACTCAAGGTCGGGTCTTTCTCGATAACGGACTCCCATGACGAAGTGTTAGGGGACGCGGGTACTGGAACCGTCAGAGTGTATGATGCTGTATACCTCTTTTCCAGCGCTTCAACGCAATTATCCACTTCCCCATCTACATCGACCGTTGACCAAGATTCCAGCTTTACAATGAAAGTGAAAAGGGTCTTCATTTCTGCCTCCTGATCCAGAAATTACCCGATGAGTATTGCGCTTTTGGGGGCGATGATCAGTGACCTGGGTCACCACCAGGATGGACGACCCTTTGATACGAATTTGCGGATAGATGCAAAAGATCCGAGCCGAGATTGCTATGCCGGCGGCGCTGGGGTCTTGCCGGCTGATTCATACGACGATGATAGCAACCCCGAGTCGATTTTGGCGGCGGAAATGGGTCGGCCCGTTTCTAGGCGTCACAGCGCCAGTGGGCTGATCCAGCGTCGCTGCCGCCGGGGTGTCCCTGTCTGCGGCTCGCGTCTTGAGGCGGTGTCGGACGCTACTGAGGGCATGGGCATGCCCTTTTTCGCCGCTCGCAAAGGATCATCGATGGCCCACCCTAGCTTTGAGGGATCACCGCGGACAAGCTGAGAGCGACCAAGGCTCGAACGCACGCCGCGCGGCGATATTTCGGCGGCCAAGGGATGGGGCGAGTTCGCCTGCCCGTGCCGTTCCGGGTGGTGGGGTCAGCGTTGCCATCATCGGCGCAATACCGCAGCCAGATCGCACGAACATCGTCGCCAAGTCTTGTCGAAGGCGGCCAATAGTTCGTGTCCATAATCCTCCGCCAATTGTTCCTATGCCGCATCTACATGGCGGGGATAGGCGCGCGCCGCCTTGAAACTCGATCCGCGTCGCCTCCGACTTTGCCTGGTTGCAGGGTTCACTTGATATAATTCGGGTTGGATAGACTTCACCGCAAACAGCCGAGACAATTCACAATGAAAGCTCCGCCTCCCATAAATTCGGATAGCTTCGGATAAATCCATTTGGCGCAAGTTCAAGCAGTCCCTCATAGCCGAAACTCGGGGCTTGATACCAAAAAGCAGCTGGGCCGCGGCGTTCATAGACCTGAGGCAATTCAGTCAAAGTTCCAGCGTCCACATCGAACCAGGCGACAGGGACTTGGACGGTCTCATTTTCAGCAATCGCGACCCGACGGAGTTGTTGAATGTTGGTCGCCGGCGTAAAGCCGAGATCGAGATCTAGGAGATGTCCCAGCCCAGATAGTGCTGTGCCATTCAGCCGCCAAACTCCGTTCTCTCGGGCAACGATATAATCGATGGCACGCTCGCCGATGAAGCCGGCTATCCTGCCAGACACGCTATGCCAATGGCCGTCACAATGGATGGTATAGGCGATATTCGCCGGTCCGTTTTCGTGGCGAAAGACTGACGTGCCTTCCAATCTCCATCCATCGGCTTTTGGCTCAAGGTGACAGGCATCATGGCCGGGAACATCGAGTCTTCGCCAGAGCATGACCGATATTGGCGGCATTCGTGTCCCTCGCGCAGGCGGGCGACGAGACGCCGGCCTGAGACCAATGTTATGGTTCAAGCGGGAAGAGTGTCAAAACGGAGCGGTTCCGGTTTCGGGGTTCCCAAACCGCCGGCCCCCCGTCAGCTAACTTCGCCTGGCGCGTTGTGCCCCCCCTGCGTTCGACATGTGTCTCCAAGCTACCCCAAACTAAGTTGAAGGGCTTCGCGGCAAATCTGAACCCATTGGTCAAGCAGCAGGTCATCGGCTTGCTCCCCAGGCGCGTAACGTTCGAGGTAGCCAACTATAAATCCGGGCGAACGCCTTTCAACAGTGCCGGCTTGATGCCGTGCGTCGGCCAGCGACACGAACATCAAAGTCGCCGGTCCATAGCGACGCAACAGCGCGGCGAGTGGGAAAACAACTTCCTCGTCCAGGGCAACCATGCCCTTAAAAACAAAAATCTTCCGGCCGAGCTGGAGTTCCTTCAAAAACTTGGAGACGAGCATTGGAAGCCGCCGTAATTCGCGGCGACGGACTGCATCCGCGGTTTTTTGCCCCACCATGACTAAGGCGTGGTATTCGAAGCCGTAGTTTAAATCCAAAATTATGAACTCGCGGCCGTCGTCTGAAAGCTTAACTTGCACTGACTCGGGGCTACCCATCCCAACGAAGCCAACTTCCAGCGCCGCTAGCAGGCTCGGAAGCGGGGCGCTAGCAAAGCGCAGCAGATCGTTTGGCTCAGCGTGGCAGCTCCGCTGCACGAACCCGAACTCACAGTTCTGCCCGAGGCTTTCAAAATTCAACATCAGTTCGGAGACAGGAATCTCCCCTGAGATCAAATAGGCCTCCGACACCGGTGCGTCTACCGGAGAGGGTGAAGTCGCCAGGGCAAGCTTGTCAGGAAACAGCTGCAGGGAGCGGAATGCGAAAGCCAACACACGGTTATCCCCAGCGGGACCGCCAACGGCGTCCGGCGTCCTAAAGACGATCTCTACTGGGCCCCCGGCCACCAGCACCTCAGACGGGATGATGCAGGCCCGCACGGTGCGCGTCGGCAAGGTTACTACAAACGACTCTACCGTAATGCCGTTGACGCATAGGATTATCTGTTGCGATAGAACACCGGCAATCTCGCCGACATAAGCGCGCATTTCCAGGACAAGGACATGGGGAACTATCCGCCGGGTGGGCGGCAAGACAATCGTGCTGCTCGAACCGAGGCACCACGTTTCGTCATCTTCCGATTGGGACCAGCCGGCGGTCACAGTAACGACCAGCATTCCCTCCGCGCTTAAACCTGAGCGACACCCCAACATCGGTAGAGGAACTGGCTAGCTGGTCGGTACCAGTTACTCCGAGTGACATCGCGCCCCTAGCCTTGAAATCGTCGCCCTGCGCACGTTGTTGCCCTCCCATTCGATCGCCCGAGCAGTCGGCGGTTTGCCGCCTTTTGGTCGGTCATTTTGGCTGATACCTGGAACCGGTAGCCACGATATTACGCACCGACCGGGCGCACCAGCTTGCCGGACGCAGCGATATCGAGTGTGGTTACCTGCTGCTGTGCCGCCGGGATTTTATATAGCGACAGGGCATCCCGGCACATCCGCGCGACTTCGTCGCTGATCGCTTGGAACGACCGATCCTCTGCGAACGGCTGCACCACTATGTCGGCTACGACGACCGTGCCTGTAATCGGGCTGGGTCGTCCTCGGTACTCGCGACATTAGTACGTCGGGATGCCGGTTGATCACTTCCTCAACTTCCTCGGGATGCACCTTCTGGCCGCCGACCTTTATGACGCCGTCCCGACGACCAATGAAGTAGTAGCGGTCGCCGCGCAGTTCCACCATGTCGCCGGTGTCAACGAACCCGTCTGCATCGACCAGGACTTCGCCGTCGCCGAGATAGCGGGACGCTATGCGTGCCGAACGGATCCGCAAAGAACCGTCCTGAACGCGCATCTCCACCTTGGCGCTGGCATGGCTAATCAACGTGCTAGGGAAGCCTGCCAAGCCATCACGTACGTCGAAAGCAACTCCAGCCTCGGTCGAGGCAAAGGCATGGGCCACAGCGGATCCTGAATAGAAGCGGGCAAGTTTGTTGAGGATCGACTGGTCGGCCACTTCGCCGGAAAGACGAATGTAGCGCGGGGACATTTGGTCCGCCGCCCCGCTCATCAATGCCCGGCGCCAGTGCGACGGCGTGCCCGACATGTGCGTTACACCGGATCGCCCAGCGCGAACTAGAAAATCCGCGACTGCCTCGCCTGCATGTGACAGGACCAAGAGACCCGCCACCGAGAAGGCATCGCAGTAGAATTTGCAGGCCGCCGTAGCGTCGGATATCGTAGAACGTGCTCCAAATCGCATCGCTCGCCACTCCCAGCCCATCGTCGAGCGGCGAGGTCAGGCTTTGTAGCGTATGAACGACCATCTTCGGCCGGCCGGTGGTGCCGGAAGTAAACAGCAGCCATTCCGTTGCTCGGCTTCGGTCATGTGTGGATGCTGCGGGGACCAGTGCGTCCGGGCAAGCAATGACGGGCACTCCGGCGAGTTCTTGTGGGACAGGACCAGCGCCATCGGAAAGAATTACATCAACCTCCGCCTCGGCGATCACGGCAGGTAGGTGAGCGCCCGCCAGGTCAGGCGGGCAAAGCAGCATGCGGCGAGCGAGGCCGTCGAGCTGCAGTAGAGCCAACACCGCCGGCAATTGCTGAGCGCACAAAATCATCACCGACCGATCGAGAAAACCCTCTCGCGCCGCGCCAAGACTACTGCCCTGCGCGAGATCGGATAGGGTGACACGACTGACGGCATCGGAAACAAAGCGCAGCGGTGAGACGCTGGCCCGTGCTGTCAAGTCCCACAGCGAGTGGCGATTAAGCGATTGCATTCTCGTTGAACCTACTGAGATCTCCGTGGGCTATCGGAAAGTCGCCGTCGTCGTCGAACGGGTCGATGCCAAGACCATCCTCCAATGCTACAAGAAAAATTTGAGGCACAGCGGGTCAAGATCGTTCAGTGGATCTGGAAGACTTACTATGCAGCTGGGCAATTCTGATAATGTATGCAAATATCGCCGGTCTGACTGACATCCTTTTATTCCATTCGCACGCTCTGTGGCGGGATTTTGCTGACGCCCCAAGTGACGTTGCCCTTTATAGGAACCCGCTATGTCAACTCGGATCTTCAGTATCGCCAGCGGTTGCGCCAAATGCCATTTTGAGGCATGTCTGACGATATCGAACAGCCGCGTCAATCGCAATACCCTCAAAATTCCCTAAAAATCCTTGAAATCGTGAGGACGACTTAGCTTCCCTGCAGACGCCGACCGAAGTCAGTCCTGAGAATTCCAAGAATGCGTTAGCGGGACTGAGAGGTGTCTATCGCTGTTCCCGACAGATACCCGGGATCGGCCCCGAGATCGGCGGCTTGCGGCCTGAACGTCTGGGCGAAGAAACCGGTTATCTCCTGGCGCGCCTCTGTATCGCTCGATATCAATGCGGTCGCCATCGCCAACAACAGGGCGACCATGATCGACAAGTGCTCCAACGCCTCCATCTCATCCTCCATCAACGCGGCGAACTCTCGGTGAGCAGCCTCGAGTGAAAGGTGGCACCCGCGGGCCTGCCAGGCTGTGAAGGAGGTCACTCGGACAGCAAAATGCGGGAGCAATCGCCTGGGCTCTGGCTTGGATTACAAACATTGCCGATGTTGAAAAAGGTTCGGAATGGCGGCTAACTTCCGCTCGGGATGATCTGTCGTCACAATCCGCGGCCAGACGGCCGGCGCCATAACAGCCGGCTATTGGAGGATCCATCATGCCAGAAGCACCCAGTCCGGGGACCGGCCAGTCCGCGATACGGCAGGTCTGGCCGGGTGACGTCACCCGCGTGCCCTACTGGGTCTATCGCGATGACGAACTGCTGAAAACCGAGCAGCGGCAGGTTTTCGAAGGCGCGGTCTGGAACTATCTGTGCCTGGAGACCGAGATCGCCCAGCCTGGCGACTGGCGCGGGACGGTGGTCGGGCAAATGCCGGTGGTCGTTGCGCGCGCCGAGGACGGCTCGATCGCGGCGTTCGAGAACCGCTGCGCCCATCGTGGCGCATTGATCTGCCTGGACAACGCCGGCCGTGGCGTCAAGGACTTCCAGTGCGTCTACCACGCTTGGCGCTACGATCTGCGGGGTAACCTGAAGTCGGTCGCGTTCCGCCGTGGCGTTAACGGCGCGGGCGGCATGCCGGAAGCGTTCCGCCTGGAAGATCACGGTCCGCGCCAGTTGCGCACGACGACTTTATGCGGCTTGGTGTTCGGCACGCTCCACGATACTACGCCCCCGATCGCGGACTACATCGGCGCCGACGTATTGGCACAGTTAAAGCGGGTCGTTGCTGGCCGGCAAATCGAGATCATTGGCCGCTTCACCGAAGTGCTGCCGAACAACTGGAAGATGTACGCCGAGAACGTCCGCGACTCCTATCATGCCAGTTTGCTGCATCTGTTCTTCGCGACGTTCAAGATCAACCGCCTCAGCCAGGGGGGCGGCCTGATCGTGAGCCCGAACGGCGGGTGCAGCGTCTCCTCGACGATCGCCCCGGACGAGGCTGACGACAAGTCGTATGCCGGCATGCGATCGGTGGCCGACGACTTCAAGCTGGAGGACTCCAGCCTCGTTGATGTCGTGGACGAGCACGAGGACCGGATTCGCCAACAAATCGTCACGGTGTTTCCCAACTTTGTCGTCCAGAAGACCCAGAACGCCATGGCGCTGCGGTTCTTCGCGCCGGCCGGGGTCAACCGTACAAACCTGGAATGGATCTACTTCGGCTACGCCGACGATACCTCCGAGATGCGCAAACGCCGGCTACGCCATTTGAATCTTGGCGGCCCGGCGGGCTTCGTGTCGATGGAGGATGGCTGCATCGGCGGCTTTGTTGAACGCGGCATCGCGACCTCGGAGGACGGTTCCTCGATCCTGCAGATGGGTGGTGCCGGCATCGCGAGCCAGTCCACGCGCGCGACCGAGGCCGCGGTCCGCGGTTTCTGGACGCTCTGGCGGCGCATGGTCGGGGTATGAGCGCGCTGCTCCGGCTCGCGGAGCTGAACGCGGCCTACGCGGCGGCGATTGATCAAGATCGCCTGGAGGCATGGCCGGATTTCTTCACCGATGAGTGTCTCTACAAGATCACGTCGGCGGAGAACCACAACCGTGGCTATGAAGCGGGCATCGTCTATGCCGACTCGCGCGCGATGCTGCGTGACCGGGTCACCGCGTTGCGTACCGCGAATATCTACGAGCGTCAGGCGTACCGCCATATCATCGGGCTGCCGGTGATCGGCTCCACCGGGGTTACAGCTGAAACGTCGTTCCTGGTTGTCCGCATCATGCGTGATGGCCGGACAGACCTGTTCGCGACCGGGGTCTATCTCGACAGGCTGCGCGATGAAGGCGGCGCCTTGCGGTTCGCTGAACGCATCGTGGTCTGCGACAGTAGTCATTTCGATACGTTACTCGCCATTCCACTTTGATCCCTGCGGGTGACGATGAGCTTTCCATTCTGCGGAAAGGAGGGGCGCGCGGTTGAGCGCGATCGGGGTTATAAAGCGGGGAGATTTCTTACGGTATGGAGAGTGCCTCATGACGGATGTCCCCGAAAAGACGATCGAGGCCGCGCGGCAGGTCGCCGACAAACTGGATCAGCGGGGTCATGCCGAGCATGCCGGGAGGTTGCGTGCCGCGCTGACGCACAACCATTCCGCTGCGGTGCTGCGCTCAGCACTCGGGGAGGCTTGTCAGGTTGTGCTGACCGCCATCGAAGCCATTGATCCGGTGTGCGCGACCATGGTGGAAGAGCTGCGGCTGGAGGTTGACGCTTGGGCGAAGCCTGGACCTCCGCGTTGATGCACCTCGCGGTTTCCTTACGTGGGCAGTTCGTGCAGAGCCAGCCTTGGGCTTGCGTTTGGAACGGCGCTCGGGATGACGGTTGTGGCCGACACGCTGATCTCGGACGGAGAGGTTTTGAAGATTGGCGCCAAATTCGGCTTTTGACGGGCCCAATTCATCCCTCGTCAATTGCAGTAAGCCGATGATGTTCATACAGTACGCGTGGCGGGATTGATGGGGGCGCGATCGTATGAGGACTCCATTGGACAGGGAACCGGGCAGGGTTAAGACGGGGGCCGAAGGCGGACCGGGGATGCGTTGCGGGAGCACTGCTCCGATCGTGAATTCCGGAGCCGGTGCGATCGTGGCAGACAAATGCCTAGACAACCTAGCCAAAGAACCGGTTACAGCATGGAGCATTAGAGGGCAGATTCACGCGCGCAAACCGATAAATGGGCACTGGACGATGACGATGAACCGATGCCGAGCGCCGTGGCGCAAAGTCGCCTCGGCTGCTGTGATCTGGCTCGTGGTGATCTGGGCAGCCGGGCTTCCCGCGCGTGCCGAAGAAACCAGCGCGAACAAGCCGGACCTCATCAAGAGCGTACTGCCAACGGTGGTGAACGTCACCGTCAGGAAGGACGAGCCAGCCGAGCCTGGCGGGAATGTCGCGGGCGCGGCAATGCCGCTGGCGGATGCGGCCCCCAATATCAAAAGCTATGTCGGCTCCGGCTTCGTGATTGATCCTTCTGGGCTGATCGTGACCAACTATCATGTGGTGGAGAACGCGTTCGAGATCACGATTGTATTCTATGATGGCACGCGTCTGCCTGCGACGACTTGGCGGGCTTCGCGTCTGGCCGATCTGGCGATCTTGAAGGTAGAGGCGGGCCGTCCGTTGTTGGCGGCGCAGTGGGGTGACAGCGACACGTTGCAAGTGGGCGACCAGGTTTTCGCGGCGGGGAACCCGTTTGGGCTCGGCCTCTCGCTTTCCTCCGGGATTGTCAGCGCGCTCAACCGCGACATCAAGAATTCGCCGTATGATGACCTCATTCAGACGGACGCCCCGATCAATCACGGCAATTCCGGCGGCCCGCTGTTCGACATGCACGCCAAGGTAATTGGGGTGAACTCGGCGATTATCTCTCCGACCACTGGATCGGTCGGCTTGGGCTTTGCCGAACCGTCCAACAGCGCGCGTTTCGTGGTGGATCGGTTGCGGACCTACGGGTGGGTTCGCCCAAGCTGGATCGGCGTAAAGCTGCAGCAGGTGTCGCCAGAGATCGCGGCTTGCAAGGGCATGGCGCGGCCGGAAGGATCGATCGTCTCCTGGGTGTTGCCGAGTGGGCCCGCGCACAAGGCCGGCCTTGAAATCGGTGACGTGGTCCTGCGGTTTGACGGCAAGGCGCAGAGCGACGAACGCGCGCTATTGCGTAATATTTCCGAAACGCCGGTGGGGGAAACGATTACACTGCATGTACGACGCGGCGACGACGAACTGGACATTGCCGTGCCTACCATGGAGTGGCCGCGCAACCAGTGGGATGCGCGTGACGCTCCGGTGATGACGGAGCGCCCGAAGATCGTCATCCCGCCCGATCTCGGCCTGTCGTTATCCGCAGTGCCGGCGGACGAGAAGGCGAACTTAGGGTTGGAGGACGGTCTGCCAGGCGTGCTGGTGACGAGCGTCGCGCCTGGGTCCGATCCGGCGAACCGGGGGATGTCAACCGGCGATGTGATCCTGCGTGTGCAGAATGACTCCGTTGGGTCACCGGCGGAGGTGAAGGCTGGCATCGAAGCGGCGCGGGCCGCGAAGCACAACTATGTGCTGATGCTGGTGCTGCCGAAGTCGCGCGAGGTGCCCGGTCCGAAGTGGGTGGCGCTTCTGTTGAGTTGAGCGCACGAGCGGGCTCGGCCGCTCGATCAAACTCGTCTAGCCGGCCGTGGGCCGGGATGGCCGAGCGGCTTCGAACAGGGTATCGAACATCCCGTTGCCTTTTTTTGGTTGCGTCGTTGGGCCGGGGTTGGACAGGCGGTTGCGGGTGGTATCGAGCTTGGCTTTCGCCTGACGCAGGGCTTCCCGGAGGTCCGGTTCGGAGATGTCGTTCAGTGGCTCCGGCGCTGGCTCAGTGGACCCGGGCAGGTCGCAGGTCAGCAGTTTGGCCAGGGCTTTTTCACTCTGTTGGCTGGCGCGGTTGAGGCTGTTGGCGCAGCCTCGGTAGCGCAGCCGCATGGAGGGCGACATCTCCATGGCTTTTGCATCAGCCAGCATATCGAGCGTGGTTAGGCCGAACGCGATGATCTGGGCGGCGTGCAGGAATTCCTGGCGCGTGCGGGCGCCGTAGGATGCCAATGTCTCCAGGATTTCCGCGCGGGCTTCTTCGATGCTGGGGGCGGCGTTGAGAAAGTAGGGCATCAGGAACTGGATTAGGTGTTCCAGGAAGCGGTTGGTTTGAGGGGACATTGGCGGGGTCCATGGTTGGGTGCGGGTGTGTGTCTGCGTTCTCTTCTACCCTCAGGTTGCGATACAAAGCAAGAACAAAAACCTATTCGGACGGGTTCTTGCTTGCTTTCCGATCCAGCGCGGCCGCTTTGAGTTACGGGGTCACCGGCGTCAGGGCGCCAGACCACCCGGACCTGGCGCGGGCTTGCCCGACCCAATCGCTGGCGCTTGGTGCTCTCAAGGACCGGTTCGAGTTGGGGGCCGTCGATCAGGTCGACAGTAACGACCTCAATCGCAACGCCATGCGCATTGCGCAATTCGGTCGCTAGGGCCTTGAGCCTCAGCCGCGCGCCTTCAAATGAAGCATGGTGTAATGCTCATAGTGGCCAGCGCCATTCTTCACTACGGGGTCTTGCGAGGTGAACGACTCAATGTCCTGGTCGTCCGCGATCTGGTAAAGCGACACGCCATATCCGCCGCTTGGGTCCATCACGGGGCCATGCGCGACGATCAATCCCTTGCTAAGAAGATCATCCAGAAAGGCCCCATGTTGCTTCATCCAGTCTTTCTCGTCACCAGTCATCGTCGCCAGAAAGTCCGCGCGCGGCGGAATATATTTGCAAAGGTAGCACTTCATTCTTAGCACCTCAGAGACTGACCCGGAATGTTTCCGCAACGAGCTTGGATCGCCCATTTTCAGCGCGGTAGCGTAGGTCGTGCCGCCAAGCACGGGCTGGACCTCCACCAGCAATATCAATGGATTGCCGATATTGCGGTCCCGATTCGAGTCAACTCTCAGTTGAACGGACAGGCCTACAGGCCTCCTACAGGCCTGTTTGCTTGGCGTCATCACAATTTCAGAGATCAGTCGACCACGCCCATTTGCTTGCGAAAGCTCTTTTCGGCGGCGCTCGCCCTTTGGGGGGCGTGCACCGGACCACGTCGTTGAGCGAGGGGTTACGCCGGGTGGAATACCAGCGTCCGCAGCTCGATGCTTTCACGCGGAAGCACATCTGCCGGTGCGGTCGGATCCTCGAAAGCGGTATGGGGTGCGAAACGCGCCCGGCCATCTGTCGCGGAGTCGAAGCATTTCAGCAAAAGTGCCTCGTTCGGCTGCATGTCGGGCACGTAAAACCACTGATGCGCGGGATTGAACGTGACGGCGTAGGTTTCGCCCACTCGGTTCTGGTAGACGAGGTCCGACGGAACCAGGTCTCTCGGCGCGACGGATCGGGCGTCGCAGACCGCGAGCGGGGCATCGCGCAACGGGCCGCGGATCGGGCGCCACAGGTTGATCACCTGGACACGGCCGCGAAGCAGCGTCTCGGCTTCGTCGCCGAAGAAGTCGCGGACGCGCTGCGGCCCGGATTTTGCTGTGTGGTCGACGTGAACACGGGTTGCGGGCTGTCTCGGCAAACCGGCGGCGCGGTCGTCGGCGCCACGAACGCGGCGGCGCACCGTGTGATCGAAGATGAAGACGCGGCTGGCGCCGGTCGCCTCGGCGATCAGCCGTTCAGCCTCGGGATAGTATTGCTTTAAGACCTCGTCCTCGTTGTAGAAATTCTGCACGGCGCTGCTGTGCCGCAGCAGTTCAAAACCCTCTCGATCGAGCGCGGCCTCCGGCACTACGCCGCGGAGGTCGTATATCGGGACTTGGTGGGTCTCATGGACGGTGTTCGAGCGCGGAACGCCCGGCGGCGGATCGAAGGTATAGTTGCGTGGCCGTTCCGTCATCCGTGCGAGGTAGTGCAAATCGGCCTTCACGTAGGACAGGTGTACGGTTGGGTCGTCGATCACCTTGGCATGTGCGCTCATACTTGATCCTCCAAAACGGGTTCTGTTACGATATCGTTTCGAGATGTGCTGGGAACGCCGGCGCCAATTCAGCCGTGCTTGAAGCCATGCTCCATCGCGACATACGGGGAGGCCTCCAAGACCTCTTAGGTCTGAAGCTGGACTTTCGCCCGGGCTCGCGCAAAGGATACTTTGTCAGGCATCGCATGACTAAATGTCATGCTTGGTGGGCCGCGGCTTTCTACGTTGTTCCGGCGCTTGAGCTTGGGGCGCTTTTCGGGCGACGAGTGGGCACGGGACCGCAAGGGAGGCAGCCTTGGGCGGCGCTCCCCTTGATCGCGTTAAGGGTTGTAGGACAGCGGGTGATCGAGGCGCGCAGTCCCTCACTCGCGTGCTCGCTCGCCCCGACCTTCCTACGCCTCCGACATTGCATCGATCGCAACCTCGATCGCCTTCGACATGTCCTCGAACCGGTAAGGCTTACGCAGGACCGGCAAGTCGTGCCCGGCGGTTTCCGCGTCTGTCGGGTCTCCGGCCATACCCGAAGTTAGCACGATCGCAAGGCGTGGCTGCCGTGCCCTGATCTGCTGTGCGAGTTGAAATCCGGACATTCCGTCGGGCATCAGGACGTCGCTGACGACCACATCAACCGCCGCCCCTTGGTCCAGCATGGCCAACGCCCGGGGGCCGCTGTCCGCGGCAATGACGGTGCAGCCGAGATGCTCCAGCATCTCGACGGCCGTCTCCCGCACATCATCATCATCCTCAACCACCAGAACCCGGCGAGCCCGCAATTCGTTCGGCGACGCGCTGATGGCAACCAGCGGCTCCAGGGCCGGCGCGCTGCCCTCGCTCCAGGGGAGATAAAGGTGGACCGACGTCCCGCCCCCTGGTGCGCTCGTGATTGTCACCCGGCCACCCGATTGGCGCATGAAGCCGTAGACCTGACTAAGGCCGAGGCCTGTCCCGCGGCCCACACCCTTGGTTGTGAAGAACGGATCGAAGACTCGCTCGCGGATGTCCACCGGTATCCCATGACCCGTATCGGTTACAGTGATCAACAGATAACGGCCACCGCGGATCGGTCCGGCCCCGCGATCCGGCTGGTCCACGAGCTCGGCCGCCTCGGTGGTGATCGTCAGGCAGCCACCATCCGGCATCGCGTCCGCGGCATTCCTGACCAGGTTCAGGATCGACGTCTGCAGCTCTGCCGAATCGACCATGCACTCCGCCAGTGCGTCGCTCAGCACGAGCGTGAGCCTGATCTGGTCACCAACCGAGCTGGACAGCAGCGGCTCGATATCGTGCAGCAGTGCAGTGACGGAAACGACATGCGGATGAAGCGCTTGGGCCCGAGAGAACGCCAAAAGTTGCCCGGTCAGGCGGGCACCGCGCCCAACCGCGCGCTGACCGGCTTCGACCCGGCGCCGCAGCCACGGGTCGCCCGTGCGGGAATGGAACAGTTCCAGATTGCCGCCGATCACCGCCAGCAGGTTGTTGAAGTCGTGGGCGATCCCAGCGGTGAGCCGGCCGATAGCTTCCATCTTCTGCGCCTGGCGCAGCATCGCTTCGACCCGTTCCCGCTCCGCCATGGCGGCGACCAGCATCGCGTTGGCCTCCGCCAACTCCCGTATCCGCTTTTTAGACCACCGCAGATCGGTGACGATGGCAGAGATGGTCTTCGTGCCCTCATCCGGGAGCTCCATCATGGAAAGATACACCGGGACCGCCGAACCATCGGCCGCACGCAGCGCGAGCTCACTCTTGCCGCTGCCCGCATCGGCCTCGGCCAGAAGTCGCTCGAACAGCACTCGATCGTATTCGGCAACGAACTCAGTGAATTTCCGGCCAACGACGGCAGACAGGTCCTGGCGAAGCAACGACGCGATGCAACGATTGGCATACAGTACGGCTCCGCCCGGGGTCAGCGTCAGCGCGCCTTCCTGCATGCGTTCGACGAAGGCCCGGTAGGGACGGTCGCCGTTGAGCAGCGTGTAAACTTGCGGACCGGACTCGCCGCCCAGGACGACAGCGTCAATTTCGCCGTGCCGGATCGCGGAGAGTGTTCCCTCCGCTTCCTCCAGCCGTTCGTTCAATTCGTCGATCTCGGGCTGTGGTGCATGCTCGGCCACGCCGGCCCCCGGCGACGACGGCCCCATGCTCATGACGTTACCTCGCCTGGCACAGCAAGACCAAGAACGGCGAGAATGCGTTCCCTGTTTGAAAGATCGCCGAGGATCCGGCGCAGCGGGCCGGGGAGCAGCTTGACAAAGGTCGGTATGGCGACGATCTGTTCCCGCGCTGCTGCTTCGGGAAATTCGCAGAGGTCCACCACCTCAAGCTCATGGCGGCCCATGAGATAGGTATCGCAGATCTGCCGCGTCGTCTCGATCGCGCGCATCGACAGCCTCGTTGTGCCCGTAACATAAAGGCGCAACACATATTGATCGGCGCCCCCGGAGGGTTGCGAGTGCGCGGCCGTCACAATGGGATCCAGGTTTCGATATCCAGTTTGACCATGACGTCGTCCGTCTTCGACAGATCCCCGATAATGCGCCTGAGCGGCTCCGGCAGGCGCCGCACCAATGTCGGCAGGGCAACAATCTGATCGACGCTGGCCCGTTCCGGGGCCTGCACGAGGTCAATGATCTCGATCGAAAAGCGCCCTGCGAGATGGAGTTCGCAGAGCATCTTGAGATTGGCGATGGCGGCCAGGGATTTCGGCGTTGGTCCCGCCACGTAAAGCCGGAGGTCAAATTGCTCTTCCATCACTGCGTTCTCATGCGTTTGCAGTTGTGGCGTGTGGCTTCTGTCTGGTCTCCCGGCTCTCGTACCTTGCCGTTCGCGTGGATGCCTCGGCTTGCACCCATGGCGGCCCGTTCCGCGTCCACGGCCGTCTCGCGCCGTTGGTCCCGGGCCGTGAGTTGCCCGACCTCGGCGTCCTGCGCTGCCATCTCAGCATGCAATTCGGCGATCTTACGCTCGGTCACCGCGCGCTGGCTCTCGAGCACCCGCCGCCGCGAGCGCGACTTCCTCCTGCTGCTGCTCAGCCCCGATCCTCATCTGCGCCTCCATTGCCAGCCGCGCCGAACCGGTCAGCACCCCGGATCCGCCGAGATAAGCGTCGACGAGCTAGCACGCCTTCGTCGGTCAGCGAGATATTCGCGAATCTGATTTGAATGGCTCATGCCGCGCGACTTGAGCAAGTAAAGGCCGCGATTGCGCTCGCCATTGCTTTCAATATCGATGAGCAAGATCCAGGTATCCATCAGTGAAGGAGCCCGGCGTCGCGCAGCACCGTCCGCTCATCGGAACCGGTCAGACTGGTGAAGAAGGTCGTGATGCCGCGCGTCTTCAGCATGTCCAGCATGCGCAGCAACAGCGCATGCACTTCGCCGTCCGGTCCGCGAAAGCTGGTGACGGGATCAACGACGACGGCCGTCGGCTGAAAGCGGTCCAGTTCGCGCTGCATATGCGCCAGATGCATCTCGAAGCCGAATGATGTTGGACGTTTCGTCTCGAAGCGCAGCAGGTCGGCGTCGATATACTGCCGCAGATGGAGTGCCGGCCGATCCAACGTTGCGCACAAGCTGGTCGGCGGACTCCTCGAAGCTGAAGAACATGCAACGCTCGCCGCGCCCGCAGGCCGCGGCGGCAAAGGATGCGCCGAGGATCGTCTTGCCAGATCCGGCGACGCCGGAAATCAACACGCTCGACCCGCGAAAGACGCCTCCTGGTCCCATCATGACGTCGAGTCCGGGGATGCCGGTCGATACCACTTCCAGGGTGATCCGATGTGCCAGGCCGGTGGAAGACAGCGGCACGACGGTGATGCCCTGTTCATCCAGCAGAAACGGGTATTCGTTCGTGCCGTGCGCCGAGCCACGAAACTTCACGATGCGCAGCAGCCGCGTCGTGACCTGATCCTGCACGCGGTTGTCCAACAGGATCACGCAGTCCGAGACATATTCCTCGAGCCCGTTTCGGGTCAGCGCGTCCCGTCCCCGTTCGGCGGTAATGATCGCGGTAAGGCCGCGCTCCTTGAGCCAGCCGAACAGGCGGCGCAGTTCCGCGCGCAGGATCGACCTCATCACCGAGGCTCGAAAACAGCGCTTCGAGCGTGTCGAGAACGACGCGCTTGGCGCCGATCTGGTCAACCGCATAGCCGAGGCGAATGAACAGGCCCTCGAGATCGTATTCGCCATTCTCCTCGATCTCGCCGCGGTCGATTCGGACATGATCGATTGCGAGTTTGTTCGCGGCGATCAGCCCTGGCACGTCGAAACCGAGCGAAGTAACGTTCTCCGACAGATCCCGGCTGGTCTCTTCGAAACTGACGAAGACACCCGGCTCGCCGAACTCCGTCGCACCGTTCACCAGGAAGGTCATGCCCAGCAGCGTCTTGCCGCAGCCGGCATAGCCGCAAATGAGGGTTGGCCGACCGGCAGGGAGTCCACCGAGCAGGACCTCGTCGAGGCCGGGGATCCCGGTGGGTGTCTTTTTCAGTTGGGGTGCGAGCAATTCAACTGGCTGCGGTTGCATTCGGCGTTCCGATCCCATCCAAAATCGGGCGTGTATGGAATTTGACCGGCTGCGCAAGGTTCGGAAAATACCTAGATGAAATCTGGGTCGGCTAAGGAGCCGGGTGAACGGGTGAGGCACCTAACCGTTAGGGCAGTCAACGAGGGTCTGCTTATCGTGCTCGGCTGCTGTAAAGCTGTCCGACCGTGTCGTTCCGTACGCCTGTGGTTACAGAATGATGCCTACAAGTTTCGCCAAGATAGCCTCCAGCGGCATGAGTGTCAGCAATAGAGGCGCCACCGGCCAGAGTGTCGCGACCGTAATGCGAATGATGATCTCCCGAGTAATCGGCACGGAACGCATCGACGCAACCACACTGTAGCTGGTCCCGATATCGGCGAGGGACTGGATATCGGGACTACCGATCAACGGTTCTTCGCCGTGGATATCGCCACGCAGCCATTTCACATCGAATTCTCGAGCATAACGTGCGGCGAGGGTCCCGTATTCGCGAATGCCGTGACGTTTTGTCCGGAAGAGCGGCCCGGCAAAGGTCAGCAGTGGACCCAGGGTTATGCACAGCACGAAAATCGCCATGGCAGCGATCTCCTCCTTGAACTCGGTGAGAGGAACTCCCAACACGAGAACACGTGTTACGAGCCAGCCAGCGAGAAGCACCCCGTGGGCGCTGGCGAGCACGACCAGAGCCCCGGTTGCCGCGAGCAGAAAGCTCAGGCCGCCCAATCGATCGGGGTGCGTGGGAATCAGCTTCAAATCGATGCGTGAAACCTGTCCGAGAAAGCGCGCCCAGACGAACAACCGGAAGTAAAAGCGGAGTAGCAGAAACTGGAAGATCGGCAGGCTCACATAGCAATACCATATGCCAGCGAGTGAGAGCCGAGAACCATTAGGCCCGGGCGCTGCGTACCAGGTCGCGGTGTCGATCGCCACGTACCGCCGCCAGATCACGAGTATTCCGACGCCGTAGATGAACACAATGATCAGAGCGTCCACCGGGATCGAACGGCAGAGGCGAAGCGCGGACGCAACGATTGCCTCGAACCGGGGCATTGCATCGGGCGGAATCAATTGACGTTGGAGGAACCCTTGAAGCACTGGGCGCGTGCGTCGCTCAGCTACATTTTCGCCAACGAGCAGCAACGGCAGGGCTACGAGCAATCGGACCTGAGCTTCGAGGTCCCACAGGAATGATGTCGCGCCATTTCCTCGAAGCAGCAGCCCGCCGATAGCGGAAAGCACCAAGAGAGGGAGCCATGCGGCAAGAGGCAGGAAGCACAGTGCCCGATTGCGCACATGCTCGAGGCGGTCCTCTTGCACCCCTATCCGGCGCAGAAATCGGCAGGAGGGCCCTTCCTGAAAGATCCAGCACCTTTCTGCGATCGCGGGAAAATCTCGCGAAGCAAAGTCGTGACCAGGGTCACCTTCTATCCGCTGTCCTGCTGGGCTGGTGTATCGCGTCATTGGCTGCTCTATAGCATGGCGTGCGACAACATCCCGCCGGAGATGGTGCACACCATGAACCCGTTCTGCAGCAGCAGGCGCGTGGCGTAGCAGGCGCGCTGAGCGGAGCGGCAGATGACATAGATTTCCCGATCGCGCGGGAGTTCTGCGAGACGAGAGCGGCGCTGGCCGAGTGGAATATTCGGCGCCCCGGGCACCTTGGCGACGGCTAGCTCCGGCGAAGTCCCGACAGGCTGCATGAGGGACCTTCGCAGGCTCAGTTTGGCTTATCGTCCAACTACCGTCATGGCGCCCGGGCCGGACCGATCTGCGGTGTCCGCACGGGCTTGGCCATCCCGTAGAAGATCACTACACCCTGACCGCCACAGCGCGTCGAAAGCGCCTCCTGGGGCTTGCCGATACAACTGGCGATATCCTGCCAGTTGTTCATCACCCAGACATTCCCGGCCGGATCAATCGCGATGTCGGTCTGCATCTGCAGGCCGCCTCCGACATAGCCGCCGGGCGGTGAAATCTGGTCGCCGGTGTTCATGCCGGGCGGACAGGTTTCGGTGCGGACGCCGCACAGCTGCACGATCGGGCTGTTCGGCATGGCGAAGTTAGAGATCCAGACGTTGTCGTTGCCGTCCACAACCACCGCCCACGGCCCGGGCAGGCCGCCGCCCGTAAAGGGTGAGCCGGGATAGGGCGTGCCGTCGGGGCGCAGCAGCGTGACGCTGCCACTGTGGTCTGTTCCGCCTTGCTGCGTGGACATGGTCGAGGTCATGTAGTCCATGCCGGGCACGACGCCCCCGAATTTCGCACGCAAATCCATGTCGGCCAGATGGGCCTTGCCCATCAACCCGTTGCCGAACCGGGTGGTGATCCAGACATTCCCTCGGCTGTCGACGTTCAGCCCGGCGGGGCTTGCCCCCGAATAAAAGGTCTCGGCCTTGCTGGGATCGGCGGCCGGGAATCGCGTGACGTGTTCGGCGAATGCGTTGGCCACCCAAATTCGGTCCTGCTGATCGATCGCGAGATGAAACGGTCCCAGAAACGACTTGCAGGGCTCTTCGGTCGCGCCCTCGCAAACGATCCGGCCCTTCGTCAGGTCACCCTTCGGGAAGTAAATCAGCTGGCTCTTCGAGGCCCCGAGCGCCCACACATCGCCGCTAGGCGTGACGATGATGCCCTGCATCAGCCCGAGACGGCCGCCGAACGTGATGCCTTCAGGAGGCGTCAGCGGCTTGCCGTTCTTGTCGAACACCGCGATCGAATGGCCACCATACGTGGTGAACCAGGCGTTGTCCTGGGCGTCGACGGCGGCGCCGAACGTGCCCCCCTCCATTCCGCCGCCAGTAAAGCCAGTGGTGATAGGCGACAGCGGTTTGCCGTCGGGGGCGAACTTGGTGGCATTGCCTTGCCACAGCGAGTCCTGCCCCTGCCAGCCGATCGTGAAATTGTCGCCGACCCAGAGGTTGCCTTCGCTGTCAAACATGGCCTTGCCACCCGCGCGATATCCGCCCCCGTCGAATTTGAGCGGCAGGACCCAGGCGCTTGGCGTCCAGATCAGGTATGGCATGAACGGAACCGGGCGCATGTTTGGCGGTTTTGGCTGGCCGTCCATCTTGACCGGTGGAACCGGATAGAACTGGTCGAGCAGAGCAAATAACCGCCCGGGTTGGTGCCAGGGATAGCGTGCGATCGACTCGGCCGCCGCCAAAGTGTCGGTCGGCGCGCTACCCTTAGGCGGCGCGGCGGCGGCGAACAGTTTGGCGCACGCGTCCTCCACTACGCGCGTGGCGCAACCGGCCAGCGCGTCAGCCAGCGTCGCGAAGTTGGCCATCGTCGGCGTCTGGCCGCTGTTCAGCGGATCCTGGATCGGCCCGCCCCATCCGCCGGTGCGCCAGATCGACGAAGTTCGGCACATTCCCGGCGGCGATTCGCAGGCCAAGAGCGTGACCACTGAGCACGGCGCCGTCGAGGAACTGCGCGTTGGTCCAAACGGAGGCGATCGTGGTGAATTCGTTGATCACGACGTGCGACGGCGGATTGCCGCCGAGCACCGAAAGCAGAGCGATTGCGGGGTTGTTGCCGCCCTGGCTGCCCGCGGCGGGTGTCCCGCCCGTTGCGACAAGGTAGAGGATCGAACCATCGGGGGTTTGGTCCGCTGACACGACAAAACCTCCGTCGGCGCCGGTCGGCGCCTGCGCCAGCCGTGCCGGTGCGTTCGAGCTTGCTGCCCACAGGCTCACCGTTGATCCGGCAACGGCCTTGCCTCCCGCCTGAACCTGTCCTTCGATCCGGACGGCAGCTTCAGCCGGGCTGGACACCCAGCCGAGCAGTCCCGCCACAATCAGAAGCACGAATGTTCCACCCGCGCGTGGACATATCAGCATGTATCTGGTCCCTGGAAACGGTGAGGGTTCGGCTGGTCCCCTCCATTTTGAAGCCTTTTCGGGAGCCGGCTATGCAGATTCGGCGGGCGCAGCACTCCTACACGCCCGCTTCTGTGGATCGCCGTCGAACGGTCAGGTCAGGGTGCGAAAGAAAGACGGTGCGTTCGCGGGGCGCCCCAAGGCAGGCTAGACGCTTTTTTAATTTGAAGCGCTACATTCCCCGCCGCCGGCGAACCAGCGCCGCCCCCTGACCCAGCGCCACCAGCTTCGCCGCCGCCACGTCGACCGACATCGGCGCCATGCCGCAATTGGTGCAGGGGAACAGCCGTTCGGCCGGCACGAACGCCAGCGCGTCCTCGATCACCTCGGCGACCTGCTCCGGCGTTTCCACCTCATCGGTCGCGACATCGATCACCCCGACCAGCACATCCTTCCCACCGAGCAACCCCAGCAGCCGCAGCGGCACCCGCGCGTTGCGGCACTCCAATGAGACCTGATCGATCGAGCTGGCCGCCAGCACCGGAAACGTCTGCTCGTATTGCCGCCATTCGGCGCCAAGCGAGCCTTTCCAGTCAATGTTCGCCTGAATACCGTAACCGTAACAGATATGCACCGCCGTGGTGCAACGCAGCCCCGCGGCGGCTCGCTCCAGCGCGCTGATGCCCCACGTCGCGACCTCGTCCATATAGACGTTGAACGCCGGCTCATCGAACTGGATCGTATCGACGCCATCCTGCTTCCAGCGCCCGGGCCTCCTGATTGAGCAGATCCGCGAACGCCATCGCCAGAGCGACCTTGTCGCCGTAATGCCGATCGGCGATCGTATCGACCAGCGTCATCGGCCCCGGCAGCGTAAATTTCAACGTCCGGCTGGTGTGCGCCCGCGCCAGCCGAGCCTCGGTTTCATGCACGCGCCGGCTCAGGCGCAGCGGGCCGGTGACCGTCGGCACCATCGCCTTGTAGCGATCGTTGCGGATGCCCATCTCGACTTTGTTGTCGAAGTCGATGCCCTCGACCCGTTCCAGGAAGCCGTGCACGAAGTGCTGGCGCGACTGTTCGCCGTCGGTGACGATATCGATCCCGGCGTCTTCCTGCCGCTTCAACCACAGCAGCGTCGCATCGCGTTTCGCCGCGGCCAGAGCTTCGCCCGAACCCTTCCACGGTGCCCAGAGCTTGTTCGGTTCGGCCAGCCAGTCCGGCTTCGGCAGGCTGCCGGCGATCGTCGTGCGTAGCATCCTCGGTCTTTCCCCCACCGCTTCGGTCACCCGAACCCCTACGAAACGTCCGGCCCATATCATAGCCGGCCGTCAATCGGTAGGACACCCGGAGGCGAGCTCCCGCTTGTGCTCAGGAAGTTCGAACTTACCCAAGCCGGAACAGATCTCGCAGGTTTTCCTGCTTAGTCAATGCCTTAAATCTAAGGATTATCCACGGAATGCCGGGTCTGCGGGTAGACCGGCATCGCCGGCTCCCCGGCCGCCGCCCACGTCTTCTGATAGGCATTGGCGAATATAGATCAACTATAGATCAACGAGTTATCGCTTCGTATAACGGCGACTTCGTTATTCATCGATCATCCCACTTGGCGCGATGACAGAAACGATCCTTCAACAGCTACGCGGATCCAGGGCCGGAAAGTTCGCTGACTGCCGCACGCCGGAGCCAGGGTCTCGACAAGAGGGAGCCGGCTGCGGCATCGATCCCGGATCGCGTCATAGGCATTCGACTCGTCAGGTCGGCACAAGCCGTCCTCGCCTCTCGGTGTTCCTTGATCGCCGGAGTGCTAATCCAGGCGGAGCCTTGGAGCAACGGCCCGGGATGGACCGCCCGGCGGACCTCCAAGCCCCTCGCTAATCGCGCGCCACCGCCGCCGGCGCATCGACCTGATTCCGCACGGCAATCGCCTTTAGCGGCGCGGAGAAGCACGGCCGCTCGATGTAGCGCCCCGCCCCGCGCACCGTGCGCATGTCGCCATCGGTCCAGACCAGCTTGCCGCGGCTGATGGTGTGGCGGGCGAGGCCGGTGACCTGCATGCCCTCGTAGACGTTGAAATCGACATTCTGATGATGCGTCTTGGCCGAAATGGTGCGGCTCGCCTGCGCGTCCCACACCACGATGTCGGCATCCGCGCCCACCGCTGCACCACGCCCTTGCGCGGATAGAGGTTGAAGATCTGCGCCGTGTTGGTCGAGGTGATGCGCACGAACTCATTGGGCGTGAGCCGCCCGGTGCCGACGCCGTGGTGCCAGAGGATGCTCATGACGGTCCTCGATGCCGCCGGTGCCATTGGGAATACGGCTGAAGTCGTCGCGGCCCAGCGGCCTTCTGCGGCGCGCAGAAGCAGCAATGATCGGTGGCTGTGGTCTGCAGCGCGCCGGAGACCAGCCCCGCCCACAGCGCCGCCTGATGATGCTTTTCGCGGAACGGCGGGCTCATGACGTAGGCGGCGGCGGTGGCCCAGTCTTTGTTGCGATAGACGCTCTCGTCGATCACCAGGTGCTGCGCGAGCACTTCGCCATAGACGCGCTGACCGGTGGCGCGGGCGCGGGCGATGGCATCGGTGGCATCGGCGGTCGACACGTGCACGATATAGATCGGCGCGCCGAGCAGGCGGGCGATGGCGATGACGCGGTTGCGCGGCTTCGCCTTCGACGACGGGCGGGCGCGACAGCGCGTGGCCTTCCGGTCCGGTGATTCCGGCCGCGAGCAGTTTCTGCTGCATGTGGGCGACCGCATCGCCATTTTCGGCGTGCACATTGCAGATCGCACCGAGCTCCAGCGCGCGGCCGATGCTGTGCAGCAGCACGTCGTCATCGACCATCAGCGCGCCCTTGTAGGCCATGAAGTGCTTGAAGCTGTTCACGCCGTGCTGGCGCGTCAGGGTGCCCATCTCGTCGGCCACCTGATCGGACCACGAGGTTACCGCGACATGAAACCCGTAGTCGGCGGCGGCCTTTTCCGCCTCGGCCGCGCCAGGCGTGCCAGGCCTCCAGCAGCGAATTGCCGGGGGGCGGAATGACGAAATCGATGATGCATGGTGGTGCCGCCGGCAACGCCGGCGGAGGTGCCGGTGAAGAAGTCGTCGCTGGCGACTGGTGCCCATGAAGGTCAGTTCCATATGGGTGTGCGGGTCGATGCCGCCCGGCATCACCAGCATGCCGCCGGCATCGACGATCTCGGCGCCGGTCGGCGCCTCCAGGTCGGGGCGACCGCGACGATCCTGCCGTCTTCGCACAACACGTCGGCGCGGATGGTTTGCTCGGCGTTGACGACCGTCCCGCCCCGGACCAGCAGCGTCATGCGAACCTCCTCCTCGTCATTTCGCGGCGCGACGCCGCTGCCCTTGAGCACCAGAGCGACCACGGTTTCGGTCGCGACCGCGAACTCGGCGTCGTCGATCGAGACTTTGCCCAGTACGGCGCGGATCTGCACGTCGAAATCGGCGTAGGTCTGGGTCATCGCCCAGATGTTGAACAGCAGATGGACCGGGTTGATCGGATCCATCAGCCCTTGCGCACTCCAGCCGGCGATGACCCGGGCGAGTTCCGTTACACGCTGGCGCAATTCGATGCTGAGATACGGCATGATCTGCGGCGCGCCTTGCAGCAGTTCGCCGGCGAAGATGCGGGACGCGTCGGGACGGAGGCGGCAATAGGCCATTTTGGCGCGGACATAGCCGGCCAAGCCGTCGGCGGGATGACGCTCGGGGGTCAGCCATGTGGCGGCATCGTCCAGCCACGCAGCCAAAATGCCCTCCAGCACGGCGCGGTAGAGGGTCTCCTTGGTGCCGAAGTAATAGTGCAAGTTCGCCTTCGGCAAGCCGGCGGCGCCGGCGAGTTGTGCCATCGTGGCGCCAGCGAAGCCATGCCGCGCGAAGACCTTCTCGGTTGCTGCGAGGATACGCTGCCGGCTGGCCCGGCGGATGGAGGAAAGCATTGTATCCATCTCGTGCGGCTTCGGTCCTGGAGGCGATTTGCACGAATGTTGAACAAATCTGTCCAAACAGTCAAGAAATCCCATTGACTTGTATGGCTGTCTTACCGTTAGCTTCTTGCGACCCTGATGGGAGGCCGGATCGTGAGCGACATCGGTGATATCGCCCCAGGCCGGCTAGACGCCGCGCAGCTTGCGGCCAATTTCGGCGATGCGCATCCGCCGCTTTCCCCGGCGCAGGCCGTGGTGGAAGCCAATCGTTGTTACTTTTGCTACGATGCGCCGTGCATCGAAGCCTGTCCGACTGGCATCGATATTCCGTTGTTCATCCGCAAGATCGTCACGGGAAATCTGCGGGGATCGGCGCAGACGATTCTTGAGGCGAACATCCTTGGGGGGAGCTGCGCCCGGGTCTGCCCCACCGAGGAATTGTGTGAGCGGGCCTGCGTGCATACCGCCCAGGAGTCCAAACCGATCGAGATCGGCGCGTTGCAGCGCCATGCCACGGACTGGCTGATGGAGCGCGAGATCGCGCCGTTCGCCCGAGCGGCGGCGACCGGGCGGCGGATCGCGGTGGTGGGCGCGGGACCGGCCGGGCTCGCGTGCGCTCATGGGCTGGCGCGGCATGGGCACGACGTCACGATCTTCGAAGCGCGACCGAAGCCGGGCGGACTGAACGAGTACGGCATCGCGGCCTACAAGGTCGCCGATGATTTCGCGCAGCGCGAGGTCGGCTTCATTCTGGCGATCGGCGGTATCACCATCGAGTATGGCAAGGCGCTCGGACGCGACATCACGCT
The DNA here is from genome assembly GCA_963778125.1 of uncultured Alphaproteobacteria bacterium. Classification (GTDB taxonomy): domain Bacteria; phylum Pseudomonadota; class Alphaproteobacteria; order Acetobacterales; family Acetobacteraceae; genus Rhodopila. The sequence continues at coordinate 42,266 of CAVZTH010000013.1, forward strand.
CGATGTGCTGCGGCGTGATTTTGATGCGGTGTTCCTGGGTCTCGGTCAGGCCGGCGTCAAGGCTCTGGGGCTTGCGGGGGAGGCCGTGGCGGGGGTGCGGGACGCCATCGAGTTCATCGCCGAACTGCGGCAGGCGCCGAAGGATCGGGTGGCGGTGGGGCGCCGCGTCGTCGTCATCGGCGGCGGCAATACGGCGATCGACGCGGCCACGCAGGCTCGCCGGCTGGGTGCGGAGGACGTTACGATCGTCTATCGTCGCGGCCCCGAACATATGACCGCGACCGGCGAGGAACAGGCTTGGGCTCAAACCAACAATGTCCGCATTCGGCACTGGGCGGCGCCGATCCGGCTGGTCTCGGCTCCGAGCCAGACGGTTACCGGGGTCGAGTTCGCCCGGACGACGATCGATGCCGCGGGGCGGATGACGCTGACCGAGGAGACGTTCGTATTGGCGGCAGACATGGTGCTGAAGGCGATCGGGCAGAGTTTCGTCGCTGATCCGGTTGACAGCGGCCCTGAAGTTCGGGACGGGCGCATCGTGGTGGACGCGGACCGTCGCACGTCGCTGGAGGGGGTGTACGCGGGCGGCGACTGCGTGCCGGGCGCCGATTTGACGGTTGCCGCGGTGCAGGACGGCAAACTCGCGGCGGCGGCGATCCATCGCCAACTCAGCTGCTGACTTCGTTTATCGGAGACGCATCATGGCCGATCTTAAATCGAACTTCGCCGGCATCGCGTCACCCAATCCGTTCTGGCTCGCCTCCGCGCCGCCGACCGACAAGGCTTACAATGTGAACCGAGCGTTCAAGGCGGGCTGGGGCGGGGTGGTGTGGAAGACGCTTGGGGAGGATCCGCCGATCGTCAACGTCAGCAGCCGGTACGGCGGCGTTAGCTACAACGGCGCTCGGATGGCCGGCTTCAGCAATATCGAACTGATCACCGACCGGCCGTTGCAGGTGAATTTGGACGAGATCAAGCAGATCAAGCGGGACTGGCCGGATCGCGCGGTGGTGGTCAGCCTGATGGTGCCCTGCGACGAGGAAAGCTGGCAGCGCATCCTGGCTCTGGTGGAGGAGACCGGGTGTGACGGCGTGGAGCTGAATTTCGGCTGCCCGCACGGCATGTCGGAGCGCAACATGGGTTCGGCGGTCGGTCAGGTGCCGGAGTACGTCGAGATGGTCACGCGGTGGTGCAAGCAGCACACCCGGATGCCGGTCATCGTCAAGTTGACACCGAACGTCACCAATATCCTGGGGCCTGCCGAGGCGGCGCAGCGGGGCGGCGCGGACGGGGTCTCGCTGATCAATACGGTGCAATCGATCACCGGCGTTGATCTCGATCTGATGGCGCCTGAACCGGTGGTTGACGGGCGCGGCACCCATGGTGGGTATTGCGGGCCGGCGGTGAAGCCGATTGCGTTGCGGATGGTCGCCGATATCGCGCGCGACCTGCCCGGGCTGCAGATATCCGGGATCGGCGGCATCTCGGTCTGGCGCGACGCCGCGGAATTCATCGCGCTCGGGGCCGGCAATGTGCAGGTATGCACGGCGGCGATGCATCATGGATTCAAGATCGTCGAGGACATGATCGACGGGCTGTCGAACTGGATGGACGGTAAAGGGTATCGGTCGATCGAGCAGGTGCGTGGGCGGGCGGTGCGGAATTATGTGCACTGGGGCGATCTCAATCTGAACTACCAGATCGTGGCGCGGATCGATCAGGGGCTCTGCATCAAGTGCGGCTTATGTCATATCGGCTGCGAGGATACGTCGCATCAGGCGATCGCGGCGCTGCGGGTGAACGGAGAGCGGCGGTATGAAGTCATCGACGCCGAATGCGTCGGCTGCAACCTGTGCTACCTGGCTTGCCCGGTGGATGGCTGCATAACCATGGTGCGGCAGGAAACCGGCGCCCCCGCGATGACCTGGGAGCATCATCCGAACAATCCGCTGCGCAAGGAGTGAGCATGGCGTCGGAACCTGTTGTACCCGCAGGCAACATCGCGATCGACGGCGATCGGATGTGGGCGCACGATCATGGAGACGGCGCAGATCGGGGCGACGCCGAAGGGCGGGATCCGGCGGCTGACGCTGACCGATCTGGACCGTCAGGTGCGCGACTGGTTTCGTGCGTCTTGCGAGGCCGCCGGATGCACCGTGTCGGTGGACGACATGGGCAATATTTTTGCGCGCCGGGCTGGGCGTGATCCCGTCCTTGCCGCCGATCGCTATCGGCAGCCATCTGGATACTCAGCCGACGGGCGGTAAGTATGATGGGGTGATTGGGGTTCTCGCGGGGCTCGAGGTGCTGCGCACGCTGAACGACCAGGGCTACGAGACCAACGCGCCGATCGAGGTGATCAACTGGACGAACGAGGAAGGCTCGCGTTTTGCTCCGGCGATGCTGTCGTCCGGGGTGTTCGCCGGTGTGTTCGACACTGCGTATGCCTATGGGCGCGAGGACCGCGAGGGTCGGCGGTTCGGCGCGGAGCTGGAGCGTATAGGGTATAAAGGCGAGATACCCTGCGGCTCGCACGCGCTGGGCGCGCATTTCGAGCTGCATATCGAGCAGGGGCCCATCCTGGAGGCGGAGGCGAAGACGATCGGGGTAGTGACCGGAGTCCAGGGTATGCGCTGGTATGAGGTGACGGTGACCGGCTCGGAAGGCCATGCCGGGGCCACGCCGATGCGGTTACGACGCGACGCTCTGCTGGGTGCGGGCCGGATGGTCTCCGCGGTGAATGATGTCGGTTGGGCCCACGCGCCGGATGCGGTGGCGACGGTGGGGCTGCTGGAGAGCCGGCCGAACAGCCGCAACGTGGTGCCGGGGTCGGTGTTCTTCGCCATCGATCTGCGTCACCCAAGTGACGAGGTGGTGGCGGCGATGGAAGCGGAGATGCGGGAGAAGCTGGAGCGCATCGCTGCTGATGCTGGGTTGGAGATTGCATTGGAGTGCGTTTGGGATTCGCCGGCGGTGCGGTTTGACGCGGATTGCATAGCCTCGGTGCGGCGGGCGGCGGAGGCTGCGGGGTATCCGAGCCGCGAGCTGGTCTCGGGGGCTGGGCATGATTCGGCTTATATCGCGCGGGTGGCTCCGACAACGATGGTGTTTGTGCCCTGCGAGAACGGGCTGAGCCACAATGAGGCGGAGCACGCGGAGAAGACGGACGTTGTCGCGGGCGCGAATGTGCTGTTGCGGGCGGTGCTGGAGACTGATCAGCGGCTGGCCGAGCGGGTAGGGGGCTGAGGCGGAGATTGGCCGCAGCTACAAGGTCAGCGCCGCGACGATTTCGAGAATTACCCCACGACCGAGGGGGTCTAGATGAAGCCGGGGAGACTTGATAAAATCAGCAGCGCTTCGGAATAACCTCGAACGAGGTAGATGAGTGGCCATATATCGCGCATTTCTGCTGGGGTCTGATGATAAAATCATCGGGTTTCAGCTGATGGAAAGCCTCGATGATGGAGAGGCTCTGGCAGGGGGTGCAGCGATCCGCGCGGAGTGCAAGGAAATTGAGGTCTGGGAGGGGGCACGATTGGTTGGAAGAGTTGAGCCTTCGGCATCGAGGCAGGTACGTGCGAACCGGAAGAAGTGGTTGTCGCTAATTGAACCCGAGTTCCTTATCGAGGGCCTGCAAGCAGTTGGCTTGGCCTTCGGAATATATGACAGGAGGGACCGCCTTGTTGCCTTCAATAACCACTACGCTACTCTTCGATCCGCAATTGGTGGTGATGTCATTCTAGGTGTCCCCTGGATTGACTTGGTAACGGCAAGCATCCAAGCTGGCACGATACCGGAAGCGCTGGGGCGAGAAAAAGCGTGGCTTGAGGGACGCCGCCTTGCACGCGGTGCTTACACTATCATTCGCCGAACGCCTGACTCAAAATTCTTCCAAATTAACGAGCGACGCATGCTGAATGGAGCAGTCGCCGTCATCTGGTCAGAGATAGATATATCCTCGACATCGCTTCAATGCTGATGCGGCGTTGCTTGCCGACATCGGCGTACTTCTCTGGCGGTATAGCGGCAAGTCGATAGGGCACCATTGGTGGCCGACCCTTGGTGGCCGCCGGGTTGCAGCGAAAGATCTTGCCCAGATTGGGCATGGCTTCACTTGTAGTAGCCGACCCCGCAAACCTGATCAGTTACTTTGGTGAAGAATGTCACCTTGTTCACCGGCACGTGTGAACTCGGCTCCGGCCACATGTAGCTGATCGCCTTTATTTCATTTGGCTTAGCGATCGCCATCATTTCCTGGCCGAACGCGACGCCATCGATGTCGTAGAGATCCTTGATGTTACGGCCAATCTGAGCAGGGTCGATATGTGCATCAACCTTGCCGTCCAACCGGGCGCAAAAGACGTAAAGGTCGTGGTCACGAAATCCGTTGGTGCCAGCCTTGAAATCTGCGAGCGCCTTGGGTTCGTTCGCCTTCACCGCAGCCACCGCCCGTTCCAGCATCGCCTTGGCCGACTGCGCCGAGCCTTTGTCTTTCGAACTGCTGTCAGCCGACTGAGACGGTCCGCTGGCGAGCAAAAATCCGGCAACGGTGGCGACCGCTCCGAAGCCGAAGCCAAGTGGTGTCTTCATTTTGCCCTCCTTCCAACCGTCGGTTGCGACTCAGAAGATCAACCAGGCGAACAGGTAGAGCGCGTTGTTGTCGCTCGCCGCTCGGCCGAAGCCGTCGTAGTTCGACGTGCCACCGTTGAATTGTGTATACATCGTGTACTGCACGCCAAGTTTCAGGTTGACCCATATGCCGAAGCGGGAGTCGGCTTTACCGAACGGCACGTAGTCGGCCTCGAAAATGAACGCATTGCTGTTGGGCTTGCCGTTGGCGCTCCCGGTCAGCGGCGCGGGCGCGTAGAGCACCGGATCGGCGGTGCCCCAGGTCTTTTGCCAGGCGACCGTTGCCCCGTAGGTCTGCTGATAGTAATAGGTGGCATTCACGCGAAGCTGGTTCAGCGTATTTCCGGCTTGGCTCGCCGCCGCGGTAGCGAACGAGCTAGACAGGTTCTGTTCCTCGTGGTCAATGATCCCAAGGAGCGAGACGACATTCGTTCCGTCTCCTATCCATTGATAGCCACCATCGACCGCGTAGTCGTTATAGACGTCCTGGCCCGCCGAACCATTGCTGGCGAAGGTCGAGACGGCGGGATTGATGTTGGAATGCAGGAAAATCCCGCCGACATGAGCGGACTGGCCGTTCCAGTTCCACTCGTAGGCGGCGCGCACATAGGGTGCGGGGTTCGCCGTGGCGCCCGGCCCATATCCTTGGCCGGTATAGCTCAGAAGGCTGGGACCATAAGTATTGTACAGTCCCGCCTCGATATAGAGGGAGCGATCGTACCAGGCATAGACTGTCGCGCCGATCGAGTTGCCGATCAGGCCGCCGGCCAGCAACGGCTGTGCCGTGGGCGTCGGCACGAGTGCGGACTGCACATAGGGATAGCCCCACGCGTAGGTCGAATTGAACGGATCCTGCACCGTCGGGCCGTTGTTGATGTCCAGCCCGAGACGCACTTCGGTGTCGCCAAAATTGAACGGCGAAGTAAGGCGCAGGTCGGTGTTGTCGAGACTGAATGAACTGGCGATGCCGTCAAACGTGCCCTGAACGAACGCGCCCGCGTAGTCGGTGATGCGACCACCGGCGAACACGCTGATCTGGTCCATGGCGAAGTTGCCGTTTGACCCGTAGTTATTCGCCGCGGGCGCGCCCTGTCCCTTGGTTGTGTTGCTGTAGGAGCCGAGCAGCATCAGCGACAGCGGAATGGGGGTGCCTTCGTCGCCACCGGTCTGGGTGTAGCCGCCGATTTTGAAGGCGCGCCCGAACGCCGTCAATTGCGGCCCATAGGCGCCGATATGGCAGGCGGTGCAGGGCTGACCGGTCTGCTGTGCGTAATTCGGCACCGCCCGGGCCAGCGACGGAAGCAGCAAGAGGCCAGCCGTTGCAACGATGTTGCAGAGCCAAATTGTTATGCGCTGAGGCATTTAGCTCCCCCCATGGGACTTAGCTGAGCTTTCCCAGCATCGCCTTTTGCCGTGCTGCTGGATTTCAGGACATCAATGCAACGTGGCCAGATAGGCGATCAGGTTCGCCCGCTTAGTCGCGTCCTTCAGACCACCATACGTCATGATGGTGTGGGGCACGATCTCCTTCGGGTTCGTCAGGTAGCGATCGAGCGTCGCCTCGTCCCAGGTGAGGCCGGAGTCCTTGTTGGCAGGCGAATAGTGGAAGTTAGGCACCTGACCGGCTTTGCGGCCAACGATTCCAGCCAGACTCGGCCCTACCTGATTGCGGCCGGCCACAACCGAATGACAGATGCTGCACTGGGACTTGAACACCGCCTCTCCTGCTGCCGCGTCCGCGGCCCTGGCAGATCCGCCGGCGCCGCACGCGAAGATCGTTACAAAGGCGGTCAGCAGAATATCTCGGTTGTTCATACAGCACCTCGCGGGTCGACTCTGTTGCTCACGAACGGTGACGATTTACCGGTCCGTTCTAACCTGTCTTTGATCTAGATCAACCGCTCGTGCCGCCGACGCAATATCGCCGAGGGAGGTCTGTTGAATTTCCTACGATTCCCAGTAATTAAATATCATCTTGGTGTTTTCTTTGTGCAGAATTTTCGATATGGGCCCATCCCAATGACGGAGGTTCCCCTCAACCGGAACCAAACGATGGGCCATAATTCAGTCGCGGTCTGGCCGTTTGTTTATGCCTGCGTAGGGCGAAGTCCACCGCGCTGCGAAAAGCGGAACGATCACACGCCTTTTGCCCAAGGAGGGTGCGGATCATCAATACCACGTCCAAGTCGATCCTTAGGTCCTGCCGCGAAACAAGTGCTGCAGTCGAGGCGCCGTTTCCCCAAGCGGTCAACGGATTTCGAGAGTTCAGGACCACCAGCCGTGGATGGCCGGCCTGCGCCGACCATGACGTCGCGTAGCGGATGCATCCTCGGCAACAATTCGGTTATTTCGCAGGAGGCCCATTGGTTTCCCCCGCTGGCCGCTCATGCGCCATTTCTGCGAGAATTTTGTACGGCGGCGCAGCACTCGCCCTTGTTTTGGTGGGCCGATTCGCCTGACCGCAAGGATGCATCTGGCGGGAAATTAGCTGCCAAGCATGCCCTGCACTCTGGCCGCGAGGACATTGACTGCGAACGGCTTCGTTAGGATCTGCATGCCCTTGTCCAGCACGCCTTTAGCGATAAGGGCACCTTCGGCGTAACCGGTGATGAACAACACCTTGAGGGCGGGCCGTGTCCGCCGAGCCGCGTCCGCGAGCTGCCGTCCGTTCATGCCTGGCAGACCAACGTCAGTTATTAGAAGATCGATCTGGAGCGTGGTTTCAAGTATAGCCAATCCGGCCGGCCCATCTTTGGCATCCAGCATCTTGTAACCAAGGTCGCCGAGCAGATCGAGAATGATCGCTCGGATTGGCGGTTCGTCCTCGACCAGCAGGACGACTTTGGCGGCGGCAGGCGCCCGTAACGGCACAACATTAGCCTGCGGATGGTCCGTGAGTATGCCAAGATGCCGAGGCAGGTAGAGCGTAACCGTCGTGCCTCGTCCCTCTTCGCTGCGAAGCCGGACGTGGCCGCCGGACTGTTGGGCGAAGCCATGGACCATCGACAGGCCCAGGCCAGTGCCCTGGCCGATCGGTTTGGTTGTGAAGAAGGGATCAAAGGCAGACGCCATCACGCTGGGCGACATTCCGCAGCCCGTGTCGGTCACGCTCAGGGCCTCATAGTCTCCCGCAGGCAAGTCTATCGGGATAACCGTCGCGAGGCTGTTCGATCGGTCGGGAAGGACTGTGTTGGAGGTTGCGATCGTTATGCGCCCTCCTTCCGGCATCGCATCACGGGCGTTGATGACGAGGTTGAGCAGTGCGCTTTCAACCTGGTTCGGATCGCACAAAGTGACCCATGGTTCGGTCACCAGATTGGTCTCTATCCGGATCGAGGGGCCTACCGTGCGGCGAAAAAGGTCTTCCATGCCCTGGACCAACCGATTCAAGTCCGTGGCTTTGGGATCCAGTGTCTGGCGGCGCGAAAACGCAAGCAGGCGATGCGTCAGTGCGGCCGCGCGATTGGTCGATTCCAACGCAGTGCCAATGTAGCGCTCCAGATCCGCTGTGCGGCCTTGGGCCGAGCGGAGGCGCACCAGTTCCAGGCTACCAGATATACCGGCCAGCAGGTTGTTGAAGTCATGCGCCAACCCGCCGGTCAATTGGCCGACCGCCTCCATCTTGCGTGACTGATGCAGCGCTTCCTCGATCCGTGCACGCTCCTCTGCCTCCGAGCGCAGCTTGATATTCGTGTCCACCAACTCCCGCGTTTTCGCTTCCAACGTCGCGTATGCCCGCAAGCGGATGACAGCGGCCGCGAGGAGGTTGGCGTAGGTGCGCAGGAAAGTCGTGTCCTCAACGCTGAACTCGCGAGGGCGGTGGCTGTCCACCTGAAGAATACCGAACGGCGCTTTGCCTTCTTCGCCGACGATGACGACGTTGGACACCGCCTTGACGTTGTTGTCCGTCAGGAAGGGCGGATAGCGAAATCGCGTTTCCAGGGTGATGTCGGGCGAAATCATCGGCTCGCCTGTTTTGAGGGCGACTCCTTCGGAGGTATCCTCCATGACCTCGATCGTCGCCTCGCCGACCACGCCGGGCTTCCACCCCACACCGGCGACAACCAGCAGGGTATGTTCGTCGGGTTGCAAAGCCACGACCTTAGCGAGACCGGTCCCTAGGGCCGCGCCAACGATACGGCAGGCCTCGGTCAAAATCTGATTTAGATCATCGGACCGGAGGGTGAGTTCACCGAATTTTGCCAAAGCCGTTTGCTGCCGAAGCAGCCGCTCGATGTTGTCTTCGTGTTGGTTCGTCAATTGCCCGCTCCTTATGGTGAGGCGGGCTTAATTTGTCTGGTCCCTTGCCCCCATTGTCAGGAAGCCTGCCGATCCGGGCCGTGCGGCTACCTGGACCTCATTGATCACGGATCGGTCAGCGACGGTAGGCTCGGAAACTACTCAGTTCGGCCGTCCGTCCATGCCGTCTGTCGTGGTCGCTTGGGTCTGAGTAGTTTCCGAGGCTGTCGCCGCTGATCCGCTGCTCACTAAGTGCCGTTACATACTAACTGCGGCGGGAACCCATGGAATATGGCACGTCCCCGGTAATCCCCGCGGATATGCCCTTGTAACCCAGGTTCGAGCTCGCTCCGAGCTGGAGAAATGTTGCCATGGAAACACTGACCGTCGCCCTGTGGGCCACTAATCTCGAACCAATTACCGTCAGCCTCGCGGCCTGGGTCGCCAGCGTCGAACTACGCATGGCGGAAGCGCAGGCCGCCGGGGCGCGGTTGCTCGTAATGCCGGAGTTTGCGTGTGCCCAATGGCTGGCCTTCGCGCCAATCGGACTGCAAATCGACCAGCAGGTGGGCTGGCTCGCCACGATCACGGAGCCGGCGCTTGCGGCGCTTCGGCCGCTGGTGGCGTTCTATGGGGTTGCACTCCTGCCCGGCACTATGCCGTTCGCGGCTGCACCCGCCAGCTATCTGAATCGGGCCTGGCTGCTGCTGCCGGACGGCACCAGTTTCGCACAGGACAAGATCTGCATGACGCCCAGCGAGCAGAACCCTGAAGGCTGGTTGCTCACGCCCGGAATCACGGTCAACGTTATCACGTGGGAAGGCCTGAGGATCGCGATCGTGGTCTGCCTTGATGTCGAATTCACCGCGTTGTGGGCACGTCTGGCCAAGCTCGACCTGGACCTCATCGTTGTGCCGGCCAAGACCGACATGATTTCTGGCTATTTTCGTGTGTTCGGCTGTGCCAAGGCGCGGGCGATCGAACTGCAAACAGTCGTTTGCGCGGTCGGCGCGGTCGGCAGTCCTTTGGGCCATCCCGCCCTCAACTCGGTCGTAGGCGGCGCTGCCGCTTTCCTGCCTTGTGAATCATCGCTGAGCTATCACGGAATTGCCGCCGCGTCTGAGCCCCACGCCGCTTCCACCGGTCTCAGCCCGTTTCTCATCGCCTACGACCTGCCGGTCGGACCCTGCCGGCGCATCCGTCATGGCGCCGCCGAGGCCGAGGTATGGCCCGGTTCATGGTCAGCCGATGCAATCGTAATTGCTGATCCGGCTATCAGAGTCTGGTGAGAAGCTTCGCTCGGACGTCCTGCGCCCGGAGGTGCGCCTTGGTAAAAGCTTTAAATGGCTCGCCTCGCTGGTTGGGCAGGAGCGGCTTTATGGAGGCTTGTGCTTCAACAAAATTTAAGTAATTTCCGCTCGAAAGCATTTTTCGTTCGCGGCGTTAAATCAGCGGTTTTCCTCGTTCCCTTGGGTTAAAAGAGCAAATTCCGCATTGGGGAAAGTCGCCATGGGCACAGTCCCCGAGACACCCGCACCGGCGCTGCCTCCTCTCGACCTCACCACCTGCGACCGTGAACCGATCCACATTCCCGGCTTCATCCAGCCCCATGGCGTGCTGTTTGCGCTCAAGGGGGCCGATCTGCGTATTGCTGCCGTCAGCGCCAACGTGGCCACCCATTTTGGTCACGAGGCGCATACGCTTCTGGACACGCCGCTCGGCCAAATCCTCCACCAGGATTCGCTTGAAGCGATCAAAACAGCCCTCGGGCGGCCCGGCGAAACCCCCTCCCGCCTCGCCGAACTCCACTTGCACGGCGCATCCGTCAGCCCGTGGCGCGCGATCGTCCACACCACCCAGGCTGGTGGCCTGCTGGAAGCCCTGCTGCCGCATCCGGACCTGCCGTCATACGGTGCTGGAAACCAATTCGAGCTGTTCGAGCAAGCCACCCGCCGCCTGCAGGCTGCCAAAGACCTGACCACGATCTGCGCTTGTCTCGCCGCCGAGGTGCGCCGGCTTACCGGATACGACCGTGTGATGGTTTACCGCTTCGCCGCCGACGGCAGCGGCGAGGTGCTCGCCGAGGACAACAGCGGCCGCGTGCCATCCTATCTCGGGCTGCATTTCCCTGCCTCGGACATCCCGGCGCAGGCCCGTGCGCTCTATATCCTCAATCCTGAGCGTGAGATTCCCGACATCAACTACACTCCGGTCCCACTGGTTCAGGTCGACCCCGCGCCGATCGACCTCAGCCAGGCGATGCTGCGCAGCGTGTCCCCGGTCCACGTGGAATACCTGCGCTACATGGCGGTCGGCGCGTCGATGTCCATTTCAATTCTCCGCGGCGGAGCGCTCTGGGGCCTGGTCGCCTGCCATCACCGCACCGCCCACTTCGTCGCCCCTGAACTGCGCCAGGCCAGCGTTCTGCTCGGCCAACTCGCCGCTTGGCAGCTCAGCGTGGTGGAGGAGGCTGAAACCGCTCGTCGCGGCACAGGCGTGAAGGCGATCGAGACCATCCTGCTGCGCGAGACCACCGCAGGGCAGGACTACCGCGAGGCCTTGCTGCGTAACGGCGACGCCCTGCTTGACCTCGTGCAGGCCGGCGGCTTCGCCCTCAGCAGCGGCGGTTCTGTCACCACTGTCGGCACCGTCCCGGCCGAGGACGATTTGCCCGAGCTGCTGAACTGGCTGTCACAGCAGGGACCCGAGCTCTTCGCGACGGACAATCTGGTTGCCCACTATCCCCCTGCCGCGGCCATGCCCGACGCGGCCGGTATCCTTGCCGTGCAACTCGGCGGGATGGCGCAGAACCTGATCGTCTGGTTTCGCCCGGAAATCGCCCGCACGGTGAAGTGGGCCGGCGATCCGGCCAAGCCGGTCGAGACGAAGCCGGGCCTCGATCGCCTGACACCCCGCCGCTCCTTCGAAATTTGGACCGAAGACGTGCGCGGCCGATCCCGGCCCTGGGAACCGCACGAATTCGCGGCAGCGAACGGGCTGCACGATATGATCGTCGACATCATCCTGCGCCGCTCGCTGGAACTGGAGCAGATGAACGCCGAACTGTCCCGAAGCAATGAAGAGCTCGAAGCCTTTGCGTTTGTCGCTTCGCACGACCTGCGCGAGCCGCTGCGCCAGATCGAAACCTTCGGCACCCTGTTACGGCGGGCGCTGGGCGATCGCGCGCCGCCCGGCAGTAACCTCATCCGCTGGTTCGAAGGCATCCAGGCGTCCTCGAAGCGAATGCGCACCCTCATCGCCGACCTTACCGAGTATGCCCGCCTTGGCCGCCACGCCCAGCCATTCAGGCCCACCGATCTAAATCAGAAGCTGCCAAAACGTTCGCACCGACTTCGGCGCGATTATTGAAGAAACCGCACGCTACCATCACCGTGGGCGACTTGCCGGTCGTGATGTGCGATGGCACACAGATGGGGCAGGTGCTCCAGAATTTGATCTCAAACGCCATCAAGTATCGACACCCGGACCGGCCGCCGGTGATAACGATCAGTGCGCGTGACCCGTCCGGTGATCGCCGGTCCCACGATACGCCGGCCGGTCGTTGAGATTAACCGTTGCCGACAATGGCATCGGCTTCGAGGAGCGTCATCGCGAGCGCATATTTGAGCCGTTCCAGCGTCTGCACAGTTCGGACGACTATGAAGGCAGCGGCATTGGCCTCGCCATCTGCCGCAAGATCATCAACCGTCACGGCGGGACCATTACCGCCGCCGGCCAATTGGGAGTAGGCGCCGTGTTCACCATCGCTTTGCCACACCGGCCGGTGCCGGCATCTGGAGGGCAACAGTGAACGCCTCTCCTGCGTCACCCCAACCGCGCGACCCGCTTCTCATCCTGGTTGCCGAAGATAACAAATATGACCGGTTGATCCTGCAGGAAGTGTTCGCCGAACTGGGCTGGAACGTCAGCCTCCGTTTCGTGACGAATGGGGAGGAAGTCATGGACTACCTCAACCGGCGCAACATGTTCGCCGCTCCAGATACCGCGCCGCGACCTGCTTTGATTCTGATGGACCTCAATATGCCGCGGCTGACCGGCAATGAGGCGCTTCGGCTAGATCCGTGCTGATCCCGCACTTTGCATGCTGCCGGTCATTGTCCTATCCACCGCTGACAGTCCGAAGCTGGTCATCCAGGCCTATGCCAATGGCATCAACGCTTTCATGACCAAGCCCGGCGCCTTTGAGGAGTTCGTCGATCTGCTGCGCAAGTTCGGCGCGTTCTGGCTCGAAGGCGCCAAACTGCCGACCATCACCGACGCTGCATAGACCAGGGAAAAGCGATGCGCATCCTGCTGATCGATGACTCGGCCGCCTATTATGAGGAATTTTGGCAGATCCTGACCGACTCTGGTGTTCGCTTCTCCGCGCTCGACCGCGCCGCGGATGGGACCGAAGGGGCGCGGCTTATGGCCTGCGACGCACACGACATCTATTTCGTTGACTATCGCCTGCCCGGCGACAATGGCCTTACCCTGGTTGAAGTCGGCGCGCAAGAACGGCGTTGTCAAGCCGATCATCGTGCTGACGGGCTACGACCGGCCGGAGGTCGATACCGCCGCCGCGCAGGCCGGTGCCAACGACTACTTGTCCAAAGGCGAGTTCACCGCGCAAATGCTCGGCCGCGCCATCCGCTATGCTGTGCGCAACGCCGCCGAACTACGAGCCGCGCAGGAAACAGCAAGCCGCTTCCGTATGGCGCAAGAAGCCGCCGAGATCGGCACCTGGGACTGGGACGTCAGCAATCAGACCGTCGTTTGGTCACCACGCTTGTATGAGATATTTGGGCTGACCCAACCCATACCAGGTCCCGACCTTTACGGCGTCTGGCTCCGGATGGTTCATCCTGACGATCGCGACAGCGCCCAGGCAGCCGCTATGGCCGCGCTTGCTGGCGTCGCACCCCTGAAATCGCTGTTCCGTATCCTGCGGCCGCGGCCCGGCGGGGAACCCGACATTCGCTGGATCTCCTGCAAAGGCGAGGTCGTGCGTGATTCCACCGGCCGCCCACTTCGCGTGATCGGCATCAACATCGACGTCACAGAGCAGCAAAATGCCCTCATCGACATGCGTGCCAGTCGCGAGGCAGCCGTCGTCCGCCAGCACGACAGCGAGGCGCGGTTCCGCACCTATTTCGACAATGCCCCTGATTGCATGTTCCACGTGCGCGTCGAGCCTGACGGCCGCTTTGTTTACGAGACGGCGAATCCGACCGCCCTTGCCTCGAGTGGCTTGACGCTCGAGCAACTGCGGGATCGCACCCCGGAGGAAATGCTCGGCCCGGAGAAGGGCGGTATGATGACCGAAGGCCTGCGGCAGGTCTGCGCCACCGGCCGACCCTTCCGCTACGAGCCCACCTGGGACCTGCCCGGGGGATCGGTGACCTATGACGCCGTCTACATGCCGCTTCGCAACCAGAGCGGCGAGATCACTGGGATCCTCGGCGTTGCCCGCGACATTACCGAACGTCGCCGCCTTGAAGCTTCGCTGCACCAGGCACAAAAGATGGAGGCCCTTGGTCAGCTTGCCGGTGGCGTTGCACATGACTTTAACAACGTCCTTACCGGCATTCTTGGATGTTTTGAGCTGCTCGCGCGGCAAAATACCAATGCGGAACGGGCCCAGCGGCTGATCGCCCAGGGTCTGCGCGCAGCAGAGCGCGGCAAGGCCCTTACCGGCCGCCTCCTCGCCTTTTCCCGTCAACAGCCGCTTGTGACCGAACGGGTCGATATTAACGCCTCGATTGACGAAATATCCGAGATGCTGACCGCCAGCCTCGGCGCGGACATACGGATCGATAAGCGCCTTTCCAGCGATGTATGGCCGGCTACCGCCGACCGCAATCAAATCGAGCTCGCCATCATGAACCTGGCCATCAATGCGCGTGACGCGATGCCAGGGGGTGGCACCCTGACGATCGAAAGCCGCAACGAGACACTGACCAAGCCTGATGACGACCTTGAAGCCGGCGATTACGTGGTGATCGCCATGACCGATACCGGCAGCGGAATGCCTCCTGAGATCCTTGCCAGGGTGCTCGAACCGTTTTTCACAACAAAGGAAGCGGACAAGGGCACTGGGCTTGGCCTCAGCATGGTTTACGGCGTGATGCATCAGTTGGGCGGCGGCCTGAAGATTGCCAGCGAGCCTGGCAAGGGAACCTGCATCACCCTCTATCTGCGCCGCGCCCGTGTGGTACGTTCGAAGCTTGGCCCGCGCCTGAGCCTGTTTCCATCCTGCTGGTCGACGATGATCCGGGCACGCAGGCGATGATCGGCGCTTTCGCCGCGGACCATGGTCAAACCGTCATCGCCGCCAAAACCGGCGTCGAGGCCCTGGCTATTCTCGATTCAGGCCGGGTGGTCGACATCGTTATCGCCGACAGCTCCCTGCCTGGAATGTCAGGCCCGGAGCTGATTGCTCGTTGCCGAACACGCCGGCCGGGCTTGGCGGCGTTGCTGGTATCCGCCAAGCTCGATCCGTCGGCCAAGGGCGATAGCGGGGAGACCGCCACGCTCGCAAAACCGTTCGGGCGCGACGCATTCTATGGGGCTATTGAAACAGCCCTTGGCTACGGCGCGAACCGCTACAGTCATCCCGCTGCGTCGCGATCCTGCAAAAAGCAACCGGACAGCCGCCGGAAGGTAGGCCAATCGCACCAAGCCGGCGCCGGTCGCCGGTCGAAGTGCTATCGGAGATACCCCGAGCAGGGGGTCAGGCTTTGGCGCTGGGGCGCTGATTTACCGCTTCGTACCAGCGTTGCAGGTGGCGGCAGGATTCCGGGATCTTCACATCCGACCAGCCGGCGAAATCCACCGCCGCCAGCGCCGTCGCATCGGCGACGGTGAAACGCTCGCCGGCGACGAAGGGGTTGTCGGCCAGTTGGCGATCGAATTTGGTGAAGAAGCGGTCCAGCCTGGCGCGGCCACGGTCACGCAGCTCAGGGACCGCTGGAATCGGGTCGGCGGCACCCGGCAGGCCGCGCTGGGCGAATTGTGGGTGGGTGTTGCGGAACAGTTCTGACGCGGGAAGCATGCCTTCCTCGTTCGCCCGTTTCTCCCACATGTCGACGATCGCCTTGTCCTTGGCGTCGGTACCCATCAGCGGCGGTTCGGGGTGGATTTCCTCGAAGTAGCGCGCGATCGCCATCGCCTCGCCGATTTGGGTGCCGTCATCCAGTTCCAGCATCGGCACCATGGCGTGCGGGTATTGCTGCTTGAACCAGGGCGCGAGTGTCAGATCTTCCTGCCCGACCTCTACGAGTTCGACCTTGAGGCCCTTTTCCGCCAGGTAGATGTGCAGACGGCGTGGATTGGGGGCGATGTGCCAGTCGTAGATTTTCACGTTTCTCTCCTCTCCCAATAGCTGCCGGGTCTTGAGTGGCCCGGGCCGAACTTTTGCCGATCGCCTGGCTTGGCGGCAAGACCTTGGCGGCCTGTCCCCTATGGTGAACTGCCGCCCACGTCATTTGGTGGCAGCAGCCTGGTGGACCCCCGCAACCGCTCCTCCATTGCCCCTAGGCGGCGAGAGATATCTGAGACATGTTTGCGGGCCGAGGTCCGGGATGAATCGGATGCCGAGCCATGCGGCCAAGCATCCGACGATCCCGACGATGATCGGCAAAATGTAGAAAGCAAACAATTGGAGATCGGTCATTGGCGAAGTTCTCCAAGAACGCGCTGCGCCAGAACGTGTAGCACGATTGCGACAATGAGCCAGTAGCAACCCCGCCCACCACATTGGTGAGACGTGCGCCGGCGGGATTGTAAAAGAATGCCGCTGCGATCGGGGCGGCAACACCTACCGTGAAACTGGACCCCGGCCATCGTGTTCAACAGGGTTGCCAGCAGCATGATCCGGGCATTATGGACAGTGTTAATGTCGCGGTGCCGCCCCGGTCGTGGCCAGCGTCCCTCGCGATCCTGACAACGCGGGTGGGTCCCGTGGGTAAGCGCTTGAACCGGGATGGGCTTGCTCGAAGCCGGCCAGCATAAGTAGCGCCTGCTGTTGCGCGGCATCGGCGCCGCCAACAGCCGCCGTCGCGAGGTCGCGCACGCTCGCATCAAGAATGTCGGTTACCGGCCGCGACGCCGGGCGCTGATCTGGTCGTGCATACCCCCCATCTGGGGTCCCCGCCATCTGGTGTCGACACGTTATGATGCCGGGGCGCGGCTTCGATACTGTCGGCCGGACCCACCAAAAACGTCCCCACCTCAAGGAAGGGGTCGGTTAGCTCGACCAGGAACTGAAATACCGTTCTGTAAGGGACGCTGCGGCTGCGGGCGCTTGAACGCGTCGCGGCTCCGCCGGAAAGGGATATTTTCGACAGCATTACCCGGCCAGTCAATGGGCTGTACTTACGCGCGTGGCGGGATATTCCGTGCGCCCAGGCTGGCATCGCGGACACGCTCGGACGGCCACCGTTTGGTGCAGATCATCCGCAACTACAGCCTGCTTGCGCGCACCGAGGCGCCGCAGTATTTCCCACTCCCAATGACGATTCCGGCGGAACAGCAGGACGTTGCGCGGTTCCTGTCCGAACTGGCCGGCGGGCCGCCCCGGGAGACCCATATCTCCGCCGTCTTCATCGGCGGCGATACCGTGTGGAAGCTGAAAAAGGCGGTCCGCTTGCCGTTCCTCGACTTCACCACGCTCGAGGCGCGGGAACATTTCCTGCGCCGGGAACTCGAGATTAACAAGCCGGGGGCGCCGGGGCTCTATCGCGACGTGATCGGGATTGCACGCCGGGAAGATGGCACGTTCCACCTCAGCGACGATGCCCCCATCGAGTTCGTTTTGCGAATGGCTCGGGTGCCCGATGGCGATTTTCTCGATGTCATCGCATCGCGTAACGGTCTGACAGAGGAACTTTTGGACGCGCTGGGTGATACCGTAGCTGCCTATCACGCCCAACTCCCCCGCGTGGACGGCCTGGATTTCGAACGTTCCATGCGGAGGATCACCGAGGGCAACGTGCGCTCAGCCTCGGCCGCCGGGCTCCCGCCGGTTGATTTCGAAACATGGCAAACACGAATGATGGAGGCGATTGAAGCCCGCCACCTCTGGTTCACTGCTCGTTCCTCCACCGGTTTTATCCGCCGCTGCCACGGAGATCTGCACCTCGGCAATATCTGTCTTTGGGAGGGCAAGCCGGTTCCCTTCGACGCCCTTGAGTTCGACGAGGCGCTGGCGACGATCGACGTCGGCTACGACTTGGCATTCCTGCTGATGGATCTGGATCGGCGCGCCGGCCGAGCGGCGGCGAACCGCGTGATGAACCGCTATATCGCCCGAAACGGTGACGCCGCTGTCGCCGCCGGGTTCCCGATCTTCCTGTCGCAGCGCGCGATGATCCGGGCTCATGTGCTGGCAACGATGGGGCAGGGGGGGCAGGAGAGCGCGGCTTATCTCGCCGCCGCACGGAGCTATTTGGATCCCGTGACTCCCATGGTGATCGCGATTGGCGGCCTGCAAGGGACTGGCAAATCCACGCTCGCCCGCGCCCTGGCACCGGAGATCGGGCCCGCGCCCGGAGCGTTGGTTCTTCGCAGTGACGAAACGCGGAAGCGGCTGCATGGCTTGGCACCTGAGGCGCGGTTGCCCCCCAGTGCCTACAGCCCAGCCGCCAATGCGGCCACCAACGAAGCTCTGGTCGAGCAGGCTCGCGTTGCCGCCGAAGCGGGCCATGCTGTGATCGTCGACGCGACGTTCCTTGACCCCGCCGTCCGCGTCGCGCTGGAGAGGGCTATCACGCAAGCCGGAAGGCGGTTTCTTGGTGTCTGGCTGTTCGCGCCGTTGTCGTTGCTGGAGCAACGCATTGCGGCGCGGAGCGGGGATGCCTCCGACGCGACGGTCGAAGTGTTGCGCCGGTCGGCACAGGATGATCCTGGCCCCGGTGACTGGCTGCAAGTGGACGCGTGCGACGGAATGGAGGCGATAGACGCGGTTCGGCGTGCGATTGTGGGGTGACTACCGGCTGGGCTGTCAGGGTGCACGCCGGTTAAAGTTCGATGACACCCCCACGCAATCCTTTCGCGACCGCCTCCGCCCGGCTGGTCGCGTCGAGCTTGGCGAACAGGGCCTCCAGATGGAATTTGACGGTGTGGACCGAAATACCCAAGCGGCGCGCCATCGCTTTGTTGCTTAGGCCTTCGCCGATCAGCCCCAGAATTTCCCGCTCCCTCGGCGGTGAGCAGCGGCATGTCCTCGGCGGGGGCGAAACCACGAGCCTCCGGTGTGGCGGAGGAGCGGACCAGCAGGCCGGCAAACACAGCCCGGAGCGCCGCATCCAGTTGCTCCGCCGTCGCATCCGGCGTGAGCACACCCGCCGGCGCGCCGGCAGGCGAACTCCTGGTCAGTGCCACGACCGGCGCCTCGGCTTCCTTCGGCAGCGGTGAGGAGGCCCGGTCCATGTCGCACAGCTCGACGTCCGGGGTGTCGTCGGTCGGCACATGGCCGGCTGTCTCGAGCATCGCCGTCAGTCCGCGCCGGCGGACCGGGTCCGCTGCGTGAACCCGGATGCGCAGGCCGTTGCTCATGCCGGTGGTCGGGCCGCGATCGTGACGGAGATCGCCTGCACCGCGCCGGCCCGCAGGATGCGCAGCGCGACGGCCTGACCGATCCGGTCGGGGCCGAGGGAGGCGGACAAGGCGCGTCGCCGGCCGGCTGGGGTGCCATCGATGTCGAGCACGATGTCGCCGGGCAGCACACCGGCCGTTTCGGCTGGTCCGCCGCCGGCTAGGCCAACCACCATCAGCCCGCTCTCCCGCTCGGCGGTCTGGCGGAAACTATCTGGAATGACCACTGGTTGCAGACCAATACCCAGCCAACCTCGGGCGATCCGGCCTTCGGCGAGCAACGGATCGATGACGCGTGCCAGCGTGGCGGTCGGGATCACGATGGTCCGGCGGCGCGGCCCGGATGTGGACATTCCGATCAGACCGGCCGCCAGTGACAGCACCGGGCCGCCTTCGTCCATCCCGAGCGGTGTTTGCAGGCGGATCAGGGCGTCGATGCGGCCGCCTGCCATGCTGTGCCAGGCGTCCCCCAGCGCGTGCACCATCGCCAGACGAGCAGTGGCGTTGCCTTTTGCATCAGCGCCGACCAACAGAGTCAGGGCGCCGACCCGCACCGGTTCCGCGGCACCGGGCAACGTCCCGCCCAGCGGGGTTTCCAGCTTCAGCACCGCGACGTTGGTGCTGGGATCACGTCCGGCCAGCGTCGCGTTGACGGTCTTGCCGGCATGCACGACATGCAGCGCCGCGGCATCGTCGGGCAGCATCTGTTCGGAGGCCACGACAACATCCGGCCGCCATAGAATGCCGCTGGCAGGCCGTTTTCCGGTCTCGATGCCGACAGTGAACGATGCGGCGGCGGCGATCCGGTCGGCCAGGCCGGAGGAAAACTGTTCGATCAAGTCCATGCGACAAATCTCCTTTGCATGCCGCCACACTGCATCGTTCCAGGCGAGGCGGGCATCGGGTGGATGGCCAGGAGAAAGCCTCGCCAGATGGCCGGGTGCAGCCGCATGTCGAGCCTCCCCATTTGGGCGACGAAAGGAAAACTTCCATGCCGCTCGATGGTTTGAATCAGGAACTCGACCCGTATTCCGCACAGGTCGTGCGGGCGTTCGACCGCGTCGGGCCCGCGGTTGTGCATGTTACGGCGTTCGCCAAGACGGGGCGTTCGCCAAGGACGGGCGGCCGGCCGGCCAGGGATCGGGCGTGATCTTTACGCCGGATGGATATGTGCTGACCAACAGCCACGTTGTCGCCAAGGCCGCGCGCCTTGCCGCCAGCTTGACCGACGGCCAGAGTTTCGAGGCCACGCTGATCGGCGATGACCCCGCCACCGACATCGCCGTTCTGCGTCTGTCCGGCGCTGGTTTGCCGCATGCCGAACTCGGCGAGTCTGCCGGGTTGCGGGTCGGGCAACTGGTCATCGCGATCGGCAATCCGCTCGGCTTCACCTGCACCGTGACCGCCGGGATCGTCAGCGCGCTCGGGCGCACCTTGCGCACCCGTGGGGGCGGGTTGCTGGACAGCGTCATCCAGACGGATGCGCCGCTCAATCCGGGCAATTCCGGCGGGCCGTTGGTCTCCGGGGCGGGGCGTGTCGTGGGGATCAACACGGCGATGATCGCGCCGGCGCAGGGCATCTGCTTCGCCATCGGCATCGATACCGCGATCTGGGTCGCCACACGCCTGATGCGCGATGGGCGAGTCCGCAGGTCTCGGCTGGGGCTGTCGGCACAAACGGTGCCTATCTCAACACGGGTTCGGCGCTTTCACGGCTTGCAGCAGGCGTCCGGCGCGATGATTTCCGAACTCGCTCCCGACGGTGCGGGCAAGGAGGCCGGACTTGAAGCGGGTGACGTGGTGGTGTCGTTCGATGCCGTGCCCGGTCACCGGGGTGGATGACCTGCATCGGGCGCTGACGCAGGAACGCGCGGGTGTCTCGGTGCCCCTTGGGGTGCTCCGGCGTACCGAACTGCTGACGGTCCCGGTTACCCCGCGCGAGACCTGAACGCCCGGCGACGGCGGCCGATCACGGCCGCCGTCAGCGCGGTAGCGAGGATCGCCGCGGACCCTGGCTCCGGGACCGGTTGGGTGAAGGCGTATACGCCATCGGCCTGGCTGAGGGCGAAGGCGTCGTCGTTTTGGTAGCCCCACGGATCGCCGCCCTGCAGCACGAAACTGTCCGTGGTCAGGCCGTGGGTGTCAGTGCGCACCACGCCGGAGTGGATGTCGGCGTCCGCCACCAGCAAGTTCACAGTCTCGCTCAGGGGACCGTCGGACATTGTGCCGTTCAGGCTGATCTCCACGCCCGGGCGGAATTCATAGAACGGGCCATTGAACCCGCCCACGTCGTCGGAGTTATCGGGAATGGCGACCGAAACCGATGCGCCCGGCAGAAGGCTGATCAAGCCCGAGGTGAAGGATAGGTCGCCAGCGAAGGAGGATACAGCAATAGTGCCGATGCTACCGGAAAAAGTCGTGTCGCCGGTGTTCTCGACCTGAAAATAACCGGTGACCGGTTGGACATAGGATTGATCGATGCGGTTCAGGAAGGGATCGCTCGGGGCAAAAGCGGTTGTGACGGTGATCGAATAGCCAACCGCGGCAGCCTCGGCATATACCGGTCCGAATAGCGCTAGAGCCAAAAAAATGCTAGAAATCTCCGCATAAATACAACTGTAGGTTGTATTTATGGCTTAGTCAATCAAAATCTGGAGCATGCCCATGACCGCGACTGACACGATCACTCTGTTTCATGCGCCTAACAGCCGCTCTACCGGGACGCTGATCCTGCTGGAAGAGCTCGGGGCACCATACGATCTGCACGTCCTGAACTTGCAAACGGGCGAGCATCGGCAGCCGGATTTCCTCGCGGTCAATCCAATGGGTAAAGTGCCGGCGATCCTGCATCGCGATGCGCTGGTCACCGAGCAGGTGGCGATCTACATTTATCTGGCGGATCTATTCCCGCAGGCTGGGTTGGCGCCGGGTCTGAACGATAAGCGGCGCGGGCCCTATCTGCGCTGGATGGCGTTTTATGCGGCCTGCTTCGAGCCGGCGTTGGTTGACAGGTCCATGAAGCGCGAGCCCGGCCCGCTGGCGATGTCGCCTTACGGGAGCTTCGAGACGGTGCTGTCCACGTTGACCGCGCAGTTGGAAGCAGGACCGTATATGCTCGGGTCAGGAGTTTTCGGCCGCGGACGTGCTCTGGGGCACCGCTTTGCAGTGGACGACGGCGTTCGGACTGGTGCCGGTAACTCCGGTCATCAAGGCGTACATTGACCGGACCACCACGCGACCGGCTGCCTTGCGGGTCAAGGAGAAGGACGCGGCTCTGGTGGCGGAACGCAATCCGTCCTGACATTGGAACGGCTTCCCGCGGGTGGATTGGTCCAATCATTTCGTTCGTTTATGAGTGATAACATTGGATCAATTGTTACCCAGGGGCAGTCGATGGCCGACGACAGTTTTCCGATCACCAACCGAAACCGGGTGCGGCGCATGCACGAGCGGGGGCGGTTCGACCGAGAGACGGTTTACGACATCCTCAATTCCGCGATGGTTGCGCACATCGCCTATACGATCGACGGCCAGCCCTATTGCACGCCGACCGGCTTCTGGCGGGAGGGCGACACACTGTATTGGCACGGGTCTTCCGCCAGCCGCATGATCCGCAGCCAGTCGGCCGGTGTGCCGGTCTGCGTCACCGCGACCCATCTTGATGCCATCGTGCTGGCGCGGAGCGGCTTCCATCACTCCGTCAACTACCGCTCGGTCATGGCGTTCGGAACCGCTCGCCTGGTGACCGACGCCGCCGAGAAGGCCCGCGCGATGAACGGGTTCGTCGATCGGTTCTTCCCGGGCCGGTCAAAGGAAATCCGGCCGCCGAACGGACAGGAGGTGAAGGCGACCAGTTTCGTGGTCATGCCGATCGAGGAGGCCTCGGGAAAGATCCGGGCGACGCATGTCATGGATGACGAGGAGGACTACGCGTTACCGGTCTGGACCGCGCGGATCCCGGTGCGGCAGGTGCTTGGGGAGCCGGAGCCTTGTCCACGGCAGTTGCCGGGCTTGGCGGTGCCGGCGGGGATGAAGGGCTACCGGGAGGGCCGGTCGTTGGATGAGGTGTTGCTGGAGGCTTATCGGGCGAATTACCCGGAGTGACATCCGGCAGGCGGCAACAGCGTCCAAGCGCTTTCGCCGATTCACTTCAAACGCACCCGATCGATCATGTGACGCCGTTTCCCCGCCCCCGCTCGGAAGGATCATGCGGCTAACGTCAGCAATCGGCCAGGAAACCGCCTAGCCATGCTCCTCGTCGTCGACGCGGGCAACACCAATATTGTGTTCGCCGTTCACGATCCTTCCGGCTGGCGAGGGGTCTGGCGGATCCGCACGGACGCACAGCGCACGTCGGACGAATATGCCGTTTGGCTCAACAGCTTGCTGACGCTGTGCGACCTCAAGCGCGACCAGGTCGGCGCCGCGGTCATCGGCACTGTCGTCCCGGCCGCGCTGTACCATTTGCGCCGGCTCTGCCGGGAGTGGTTTCATGTCGAGCCGCTGATCGCCCGGGCCTCGCTCGACTGGGGTTTCGAGATCAAGGTCGACAATCCGAACGAAGTTGGCGCCGACCGCCTGTTGAACGCGCTGGCCGGCCACCAAAACTTCGGCGGCCCGCTGATCGTTGTCGATTTTGGCACCGCGACCACGTTCGACGTGGTAGACTCGACGGGTGCATATCTCGGTGGCGTCATCTGCCCAGGCATCAACCTGTCGCTCGAGGCTCTTCACCAGGCCGCTGCCCGGCTGCCGCGTATCGGTATCGGCCGGCCGCAGGCGGTGATTGGCCGATCCACCGTCCCGGCCATGCAGTCGGGGATGTACTGGGGTTATATCGGCCTGATCGAAGGCCTGATTACGCGGATAAAAATCGAATTCGGCGGCCCGATGAAGGTCGTCGCCACCGGCGGACTGGCGCCTTTGTTCGCCGAGGGCACCCTGATGATCGAACATATCGAGCCCGACCTGACTTTGGATGGCCTGCGGATGTTGGCGGAGCGCAACCCCGCGCCCACATTACCCCGGGAGAGAACGCGATTGATTGAACACGAATAACGGAACGAAAACTCACATATGGACTCTGAAATAGGCGAACTGGCCTTCCTGCCCCTGGGCGGGACGGGCGAGATTGGCATGAACCTCAACCTGTATCGCTGGCGCGTGGCAGGCAACGAAAAATTTCTCGCCGTGGATTGCGGCATCGGCTTCGGCGGCAGCGAACTGCCGGAAGTCGAGGTTATGATGGCCGATCCCGGCTTCATCGCCGACCGCAAGGACAAGCTGGTCGGTCTGGTGATCACCCATGCCCACGAGGACCACATCGGCGCGGTGGCCTGGTTGTGGCCGCAGCTCAAATGCCCGGTCTACTGCACCCCGTTCGCGGCCACGGTGTTGCGCCGCAAGCTTGGCGAGGTCGGCCTGGCCAACCAGGTCCGCGTCCACGTCATCCCGCCCGGTGGAAGCTTCGACCTAAAGCCCTTCGCGCTGCGCTTTATTCGCCTGGCGCACTCGATCCCCGAGGCTCAGGCGCTGGTGATCGACACCCCCGCCGGCACCGTTTTGCACACCGGCGATTGGAAGTTGGACGCGAGCCCATTGCTGGGTCCGCCGACCGATGAGGCCGCGCTGGCCGCGCTGGGCGAGAAGGGTGTGCTGGCGATCATCTGTGATTCCACAAATGCGATGGTCGAGGGGCATTCGGGCAGCGAACTCGATGTGCGCCGCACGTTGTCTGCGCTGGTGCGCGACCTGAGTGGTCGTGTTGCCGTCACCTGCTTTGCCAGCAACGTGGCTCGGATGGAATCGGTTGCGCTCGCGGCGGCGGACGCCGGCCGCAGCGTTGCCATCGTTGGCCGGTCGCTGCGTAACATCGATGCCGCCGCTCGGGAGTGCGGCTATTTGAAGACCTTGCCGCCGTTCTTGACCGAGGACGATATCGACGACGTCCCCGACGACAATTTGCTGATGCTGATCACCGGCAGCCAAGGCGAGGCACGCAGCGCGTTGTCGCGGATCGCGCGCGATGACCATCCGCGGGTCTCGCTCGGTGAAGGCGACACCGTCATCTATTCCTCGCGGATGATCCCGGGCAACGAGCGCGCTATCGGCAACGTCCAGGACCAATTGGTGCGGCGAGGCGTGCGGCTGATGACCGACGACGACCATCTGGTCCATGTCTCGGGTCATCCGGCGCGTGACGAACTGCGGCGGATGTATCGGCTGGTGAAGCCGCGCTACGCCATTCCGGTGCATGGCGAGTGGCGGCATCTGTCTGCCCATGCCGAACTGGCGCGGGAAGCCGGGGCCGTTCCGTTCATGATGGAGGATGGTGACATCATCACACTGTCGCCTGGACCGCCCGCGATCACCGACAGTGCCCCGGTTGGCCGGCTGGTGCTGGACGGAACACGCTTGATGCCGCTGAAGGGCGAGGTGATGTCGGCTCGCCGCCGCATGCTGTTCAACGGCATCGTCGTCGCCAGCGTCGCCGTCGATCAGGCCGGCAACCTGCGCGGTCAGCCGAAGCTCAGTGCGCCAGGGCTGCTGGACCCGGACGATCCGGATACCGGCCGCATCACGCACGACTTCGCCGAGACGCTGCAGGACCTGCCTGCCAGCCTGCGTCGTGACGATGCCGGGCTGGAGGATGCTGCCCGTGCCGCGCTGCGCCGCGCGCTAGGGAGGAAGATGGGCAAGCGGCCACTGGTGGATGTGCATCTAATTCGGGTCTGAACGTAGATGAACTGGTTCACGGGCATTGTGCTTTTTGTCATGATCTGGTGGACCGCGTTATTCGCGGTACTGCCCATCGGCACGAAGCCGATGGTGCAGCCGGATGACAAAAGCGGTTGGCGCGGCGCGCCGGAGCGCCGCGGATAGCTTAAGGAAAGTGATCGTTACGACGATAGTTGCAAGTGTATCCTGTGGACCGGGTCATATCTACTGATCCGAAGCGACTATGTCAGTTTCCGGCACGGATTTTTCGCTGAACCTGATGATTGATTTTATCTCGTGCCGCTTTTTTAGCCAACTGCCCCGCCTCGACGGACGGAGGAACAAGTCCTCAAACCGTCGGGCGGATGGCGTTTCCTCCCCAAACCTGGCTTGTCTACTCGCTAGTAAGCAACCCGGCGCTTTGTTAGCCAAACTCTGCGTCGCTGTCACGGGTTTTTGTTACTTTTTTGGGCGATAACGCGGAGTTTATTGCGCAAACACATTGTGCGACGCACAAAAATTACAAGCTAAGCTGATTTTTATCATCTTAGTGCAAAATGACGCGCAACGTCGATAGTCGCCCATGCGAAGCCCGGTAGCGGTATTCGCGCAAACGCGATACGACGCTTAGCCCCCGACATCATGAACGGAATTCGATCTCGATGCGCCTGTCCCGCGGCTTTATCCCCACGCTGAAGGAAACGCCAAACGAGGCGCAGATCGTCTCGCACCGGCTGATGCTGCGGGCCGGGTTGGTGCGCCAGACCTCGGCCGGCATTTACGCATGGCTGCCGCTGGGGCTGCGCGTGCTGCGCAACATCGAGCGCATCGTTCGCGAGGAGCAGGATCGTGCCGGGGCGCAGGAAATCCTGATGCCGACGATCCAGCCGGCGGAACTGTGGCGCGAGAGCGGGCGGTATGAGGACTATGGCAAGGAGATGCTGCGGATCCGCGACCGGCACGACCGCGACATGCTCTACGGGCCGACGAATGAGGAGATGGTCACCGACCTGTTCCGCCAGGCGATCAAGAGTTACCGCGAACTGCCGCAGATCCTGTATCACATCCAGTGGAAATTCCGCGATGAGGTGCGGCCCCGGTTCGGCGTGATGCGCGGGCGGGAGTTCCTGATGAAGGACGCCTACTCGTTCGACCTCGACCATGACGGCGCGGTGGTCAGCTATCGGAAGATGATGCTGGCCTATATGCGGACGTTCCAGCGCATGGGGCTGAAGGCGATCCCGATGGAGGCGGATACCGGCCCGATCGGCGGCGATTTAAGCCATGAATTCATCATCCTGGCCCCGACCGGCGAAAGCCAGGTCTATTTCGACGCGGCGTTCGAGGAGATCGACTATCTGTCGGCCGGCGCGGGCGGGTTCAGCCATGACAAGCCGGACGATCTCGCGCGGTTTTTCCAGGTCATGACAACCCATTACGCCGCGACCGACGAGAAGCATGATGTATCGCGCTGGGACCAGGTGAACGCGGACCGCAAGCGCGAGGGCCGCGGCATCGAGGTCGGCCACATCTTCTACTTCGGCACCAAATACACGAAGTCGATGAATGCGACCGTCGCCGGCCCCGACGGCAAGCCGGTGCATCCGGAGATGGGCAGTTACGGCATCGGCGTGTCTCGGCTGGTCGGGGCGGTGATCGAGGCCAGCCATGACGACGCTGGGATCATCTGGCCGGACAGTATCGCGCCGTTCAAGGCGGCGATCCTGAATCTGAAGATCGGCGACGCGGCCTGCGACGCGATGTGCGAGCAGCTTTACGCCGCGTTCGACGGAAATGCGCTGTATGACGACCGATCCGATCGCGCGGGGGCGAAGTTCGCTGATGCCGACCTGATGGGACACCCGTGGCAGATCGTCGTCGGGCCCCGTGGCGCGGCTGCCGGGAAGGTGGAGCTGAAACGGCGTGCCAATGGGGAGCGGGTGGAGATCACGCCGGAAGAAGCAGTCCGGCGCTGCGGCGTAGCGTGAGCAGCGCGAACACCCCCATTGTGATCGGCTGAATGTTCGGACCGTTCGAACGGATGGTCGCCGGCCGTTACTTGCGCGCCCGCAAGGGCGAGCGGTTCGTCTCGATCATCGCCATCTTCTCCCTGGTCGGCATCGCGCTGGGCGTGGCGACGCTGATCGTGGTGACCTCGGTCATGAGCGGCTTTCAGGTCGAACTCGTGTCGCGCATCCTGGGGGTGAACGGGCACATCACGGTGCGAGGCCTACGCCGGGCAGAAGCTCGACGATTATCCGCCGCTGGTCAGCCAGATCCGAGCGCTGCCGGACGTTGCTTCGGCGACGCCGGTGCTGGATGGGCAGGCGTTGCTGAGCACCGAGGGCGGCGGCGCGCGCGGCGGGCTGGTCCGCGGCATCAGCCTGGACGATCTGCGCGCGCTGCATCCGATCAGCGACCACATCGTCGCCGGAAATCTGGCCGATTTCACCGGCGATGACGCGATCGTCGTCGGGGTCGGGCTGGCGAGCGCCTACCGGCTGCGGGTGGGCGATCCGCTGACGGTGATCTCGCCCGAGGGCGCGGCGACCGCGTTCGGCACCATACCGCGGGTGCGCGCCTACAAGGTGGTGGCGATCTTCGATGCCGGGTTGAACGACTACAACAGCAGCGTCGTGTTCCTGCCGCTGCCGGCGGCGCAGGTGTTCTTCCAGAAGCCCAATGCGGTCACCGGGATCGAAATCCGGCTGCACGACCCTGACCGGGTCAATGTCGTGGGCGCCGCGCTGGCGCCGCTGCTGCATGGCCGCCCGGTCTATGCCCGGGACTGGCGGCATGCCAACGACACCATCATCGGCGTGCTGCAGGTGCAGAAGGACACGATGTTCATCGTCCTGGGGATGATCGTGCTGGTGGCGGCGTTCAACGTGGTCTCCTCGCTGATCATGCTGGTGAAGGACAAGCGGGCCGATATCGCGGTGCTGCGCACGATCGGCGCGTCCAGCTTCTCGGTCCTGCGCATTTTCCTGATGTGCGGCGCTTTCGTCGGCGTCAGCGGCACGGTGATCGGGACAGTCATCGGCATTGTGTTCTGTCACTACATCGTCGCCATTCAGCACTTCGTCGAACAGGTGACCGGCGGCCAGGTATTCGATGCCTCGGTGTTCATGCTGACGGAATTGCCGAACACCATCGACTGGGCGGATGTCGGGCGGGTGGTGGCGCTGGGCTTGGTGTTGTCGCTGCTGGCGACGCTGTATCCAAGTTGGCGCGCTGCCCGCACCGACCCGGTGGAGGCGCTGCGGCATGAGTGATCCGCTGGTGCTGCGCGGCGTCGCGCGCGTCTATCGCGGCGACGCGGGGGAGTTGCCGGTGCTGCGCGGGGCCGACCTGACGGTGCGTTCAGGGGAAATCGTCGCGCTGGTTGCGCCGTCCGGGGCGGGCAAGTCCACCTTGCTGCATGTCGCGGGGTTGCTCGATCGGCCTGACGGCGGCTCGGTGCTGATCGAGGGGCGGGATGCCGGCAGCTTGCCGGATGCCGCCCGCACCGCTATCCGCCGGGACACGATCGGGTTCGTCTATCAGTTCCATCATCTGCTGCCGGAGTTCTCTGCGCTGGAGAATGTTGTGCTGCCGCAGATGATCGCCGGCCGGTCCCGCCGCGTCGCCGAAGATCGAGCGCAAGACTCTGCTGACGACGTTCGGGCTGGGCGCGCGGTTGGGGCATCTGCCGGGGAAGCTCTCGGGCGGGGAGCAGCAGCGGGTCGCGATCGGCCGCGCGCTGGCGAACGGGCCAAAACTGCTGCTGGCGGATGAACCGACCGGCAATCTGGATGTGGCGACCGCAGAGGCGGTGTTCGCCGAGCTGCTGGCGATCGTGCGGGATCACGGGGTGGCGGCGCTGATCGCGACGCATAATCCGGATCTGGCGGCGCGGATGGACCGGACCGTGACGCTTCGCGAGGGGCGGCTGATTTAGGCATCTGGCGGGCAGGCGGTCACCTCAGGGTGAAACGAAATTAACCCGCAGGAAGCTTGAACGAGGCTTGCCGCCTGGGTAAAAAGTGGATGTGTTTTCGTCATGCCTGGAGGCGATTATGCGGGTTTCCTTTCGATCAATGTTAGCCGGAACCGCCGCGATCCTAGCGGTCGGTGTCGTTACGCCGGCGATGGCCGGAGACGGCCGGGTCCATGTCCTGACGCTCCAACTGCCTGGCGGCGGAGTTGAACAAATCCAATATACCGGAGATGTTGCGCCGCGGGTGGTCCTCATGCCCACTTCACGTATGGTCGCGATGCCGATGATGGACGTCGATCCGTTCGCGACGCTAAATCGGATCTCCGCGATGATGGATCAGCAGGCGGCGGCCATGCTGCGAGAGGTGGAGAGTCTGCAGGGCGGCATGCTCACCGGATTGCCGCGAGGGGCTAACGGATATTCATTTGTATCCACGATGTCCGGAAGTGGCGTGTGCACGAGAAGCGTGCGGATTACTTACAATGGCGGCAACGCGCCACCGCAGATGGTCTCCAGCAGCTCAGGCGATTGCGGTTCTGATCATCGCCAGCAAGCGCCGTCCGAGGTGACTGTACCGGTTGGTCGACCGGGTGCACCGCCTGGCACGGTCGAGGTCAGGGCGAAGGACCGCGAGACGGTTCGGCAGGTTGCCTGGGCCCGCTAGAGTTTTAGGTGCACCAGGCCGGCCACATGCGCCGCCGGCCCGCTTCGCTTATCGCCTCTGATACGCCGTAAACATGTGGTCCTTTGCCTGCGCGATCGTGTGACACGCGACCCCGCATTTGGCGTCGTTGGACTGCGGCGGCGTGTCGTTCTCGGTAGCAGGGGTGAAGGTATCGGACGCGGGCGTTGTAGTTAAACGCGGCGTAGCCCCACCCGCCGCTGTCGCTGTCCGTGAACCGCTTGCTGTCCTTCTCGATGAAGTCGACGTTCAGCAAGGTGCCCGGCACCTCTGTCGTTGGATCAGGCGCGTCCGCGCTCTTCACCGGATTATAGTGCATCTTCGCGATCTTGGAGCCTTCGGGGAATGGCTTGCCGTTGCCGGGAATGCCGGATCGGTAAGCCTCGATCATTACGGGATTGGCGAGGATTATAGCGAACGCGTGCTCGGTTTTGCTGACAGAAACGGACTGCCAGTTTTCGTATCCCCTGAACTCCGAGAACGCGAGCCCGCCCGGTACTGTCACTGTGTATTTGTCCTGCGCCGCCATCGCCATGTTGACCGCAATGGCCAGCCAGTACGGCAATCAACCCAAAGACGGAGAAGGATCTGGTGTTCAGCTTATACACCTTCAGAATGCGCAACATGCATGCCCCCCAAAGTGAAACCAAAAAGCTTCGACGCTGAATTTGCTCGGCCGACAAACGCATCATGCGCCCGAGCGGGGACTGGTCTCCGCCGCCGCGGACGCCTGAATCATGCACAGTTCCGGGTTTGGTGGGAAGAAGCCTCACTGCTAATCGGCGGACGAGTTTAACGGTTTCCCTGCGGCGGGGGAAGGTTCCAGGCGGCAGGGTGAGGACGCAGCCAGGATCTATGGTCAGTTAGCAACTCGGTTCGTTTAAATGCCGGACGCCGGCGCACGCTGGCCTGCTGCGTGCTCGCGCCGGTTAAGGACTCTAAGCGGGAGGGCAAAATGGCATCAACACGGATAGCCCGATCCAGGGCCCTTCCCAAAAAAAACCGGGGCAAATCCACACCAGTTTGTTGACGGTCTTCAACCGAAACCGATAAGGCGCTGCGTGCTGCGGTAGCGATCTTAAAGATTGCAATTGCCATTCTGCAGAGGCTAGACGCTTCCACTATAATCGGATGGGCACGTCGGGTCCGATCGGGTCAATGTCGAGACGCAATATGGCTTTTTGGAAATTGCCAGGTCGAACCCCACTCGTTTAGGAATTGCCGCAATTTTTAACAAAGAAGGGTGCAGCGGGCGAACATTCAATCCAGACACTGAATGCGTGTCAGCCAAGGTTTCGAATGTAATGTTGGAAACCGTTTCGATATCTTACCATCGCCAAACATAGATTAGGTCAACATGGCCGATTTTCTCTCTCAGCTCGTTCGGCGCCGCGAAACGGAATCATCAAACCCTGAGGTTTATAGCACAGAAAAAATGGCGACGCCGGATTCGTCCCGATCAGACGAGTTGGTCCAGCGCGCCATTAGATACATTATCAAATCGGGACTGTTTGATGCCGAATTCTATTTGACGAGTTATCCAGATATCGCGACTGCGGGCGTGGATCCCTTCAGCCATTTTTTCGACTACGGATTTCGCGAGGGAAGGTGCCCAAATCCATATTTTGACCCATTATGGTATCTCGAGACAAATGCCGATGTGAGGGAAGCTCAGGCACAACCTCTGATGCACTACGCTTTTGTTGGGGACAAGGAAGGACGGCGTCCATCTCTGAAATTCGATTCTGATTGGTATCGCAAAAACTATAATATTGCTTCGGACGAATGTGGACTCGGGCATTATCTCACCAACCGAACCACGGGGCGGTTTAGCCCTCTGCCTGACTTCAACGTCGAATTTTATCTCAAAGAAAATCCTGACGTCGCGGCAGCGGGTATCGATCCGTTCGAACACTTCGTCAATTATGGATACCGGGAGTATCGCAACCCGTCCGCCGACTTCGACGTCAAGTTCTACACCCAGCGGTATCTGAGCGGCGACAGCGAAACGAATCCGTTCCTTCACTACCTGATCCACAAGCACGAGCAAGGCGTGTTCGGCCGGCTGCCGAACGAAGAAGTAACAGTTTGGCGTGAGGTCAAGCGGTTTACCAAGCCGGGTCCGGAATTCGAGAATTTCCGCGCGCTGCCGCCCTCGGCCGCGCATCAGTTCAAGTTGCTCGTCTATTATCTGCCCCAGTTCCACGCAATTCCCGAGAACGACGCGTGGTGGGGCAAGGGTTTCACCGAGTGGACGAATATTCCCCGCGGGGTGCCGCGATTCAAGGGCCATTATCAGCCTCGGATTCCGCGGGATCTCGGCTTCTATAGCCTTGATAGCGTGGAGCCGATGCGCCGGCAGGCGGAGATGGCGCGCGCCGCTGGGGTCTATGGCTTCGTTTTCTATTATTATTGGTTCAATGGACAGCGCCTGCTAGAGCAACCGCTCCGGCGCTTCCTGGATGATCGCAGCATCGATATCCCGTTCAGCCTGATGTGGGCGAACGAGAACTGGACGCGTCGGTGGGATGGCGCCGAGAGCGAGGTGCTGATCTCGCAGGACTACCGGCCAGACGACGATGAGAGAATGGCTGCGGAGTTCGCCCGGCATTTTCAGGATCCGCGCTATATCCGGGTGCAGGGGCGCCCGCTGCTGATGATTTACCGTCCGGGCCTGATTCCGGAGCCGGCAAGGACAGTCAGCCGGTGGCGTGAGATCTTCAGGACGCAGCATGGCGAAGATCCCATCCTGATTATGGCTCAGAGTTTCACGGACACCGATCCGATGCCGTATGGCCTGGACGGCGCCATCGA
This sequence comes from uncultured Alphaproteobacteria bacterium, assembly GCA_963778125.1. GTDB lineage: Bacteria > Pseudomonadota > Alphaproteobacteria > Acetobacterales > Acetobacteraceae > Rhodopila. The sequence goes on from CAVZTH010000013.1 coordinate 75,922, forward strand.
ATTCCCGCCGCACAAGCTTACGCAGCACATGCCGCCGATCAACGCCAGCCTCGAATATCTTGATTCCGAGTTCACTGGCCACGTCTACAGCTACGACGAAGTCGTTCGTACGTCGCTGCTTGAGCCGGCCCCGACCTATCCACTGATTAAGACCGCGGTGCCGAGCTGGGACAACGACGCGAGGCGACAGGGCACCGGGCTTTGCATCACCGGCTCCTCCCCCGCGAAATACGAAGAATGGCTGGGCTGCCTTGGCGAAATTCGCCCGCCAGAAACCTTTCTTCGGCGAGCCAATCGTTTGCGTTAATGCCTGGAACGAATGGTGCGAGGGGACCTATCTCGAACCCGACCTGCATTACGGGTCTGCTTATCTGAACGCGACCGCCCGCGCTGTTGCCGGTCTGTCGCGGCGCACCGCCGTCCCGCGGCTGCTGCTGATCGGACACGACGCTTTTCCGAGCGGCGCACAGCTCAATTTGCTCGCCCAGGGCCGCGCTCTACGTCACAGTTTTGGTGTGGACATTCAGTTCTTGTTGCTGGACGGCGGCAAGTTGGAGAACGCCTACGAACAGGTTGGGCCGCTGACTATCGCGTCGTCCGAAGCGACCTTGCGCGCCAAGCTGAAAGCCGTGGTCGAACAGGGATTCACGCACGCTATCATCAACACGACGGCTGCGAGTCACATCCTGCCGCTGGTTCGCGATGCCGGCATCGACCCGATTGTCCTGGTGCATGAGTTGCCGCGCATCATTCGCGAAAAGCACTTGCTCGCTGGGGCCCGGGCCGCTCTTCAGGCGCGGCTCGCGCTTTTCGCCACCACCTTCGTGCGCGACGAAATGCTGGCGCTGCTAGGCACGGACTCGACCGACCGGACGCTTATTCTGCCGCAAGGCAGCTACAAGACCATCGCTTACGATCCGGCCGCGGGTGCCAGACTGCGCGCGGAGTTCGGCCTCACCAAGCATGATAAGCTGGTCATCGGCGCGGGATACGCGGATCTGCGCAAGGGCTTTGACCTGTTCCTTCAGGTGAGTCGCCTGCTGCGCGCGACCACCACCGCGGGAAAACGCCGCGGCCGCGTCTGCCTGGTTTGGATCGGCGGCATCGATCCGGGGCTGAAAGACTGGCTCGCCACCGAGATCGCTGACGCCGAGGCTACCGGAACGTTCCGTATGGCGGGCTATCGTGATGACATGGACGCCGTGTTCTCAGCCGCGGACGCGTTTGCGTTGACCTCCCGCGAGGACCCTTTCCCCACCGTTGTGCTGGAAGCGCTCAGCGCCGGATTGCCGGTGGTTGCGTTCGACCGCTCCGGCGGCATCCCGGATATGTTGCGCGAGACCCAGCAGGGCGACGTCGTGCCCTATGGCGACCTGACCGCGATGGCGGCCGCCCTTGGCGCGCAACTGACCGCCGGTATCACCGACCGGCAGCGCGCGGACCGCCACGCATTGATCACCGAGCGCTTCAACTTCCGGACCTATGTCCGCCGGCTGCTGGAGCTGGCGATCCCGGGGTTGCCGTCCGTCTCCGTGGCCGTGCCGAATTACAACTACGCGCGCCACATGCCGCTGCGACTGGGCAGCATCTTCTCGCAGTCCCACCCGGTGCATGAGATTATCGTGCTCGATGATGCCTCGACCGATGACAGCGCCACGGTGATCCCGGCGATCGCCGCGGAATGGGACCGGGAGATTCGTTTCATTCCGAACGAGACCAACTCCGGCTCGGTGTTTGCCCAGTGGCGCCGCGCGGCGGAGTTGGCGACCGGTGAGTTCATCTGGCTGGCCGAGGCGGACGACGCGGCGGAGCCGGATTTCCTGACGCGCACTCTGGCGTTGCTGAGCAGCGATCCCACCATCCAGTTGGCCTTCACCGATTCGCGCACGATCGACGCCGAGGGCGCGCCGCAATGGGCGAGCTACAAGCCGTATTATGACACCGTGGTGGCGGGCGGCCTGGCACAGACCGAGGTGTTCGAGGCGAAGGACTTCGTGCAGCGCTTCCTGTCGGTGAAGAACCTGATTCTGAATGTGAGTTCCGTGGTGTGGCGCCGCGATGCGCTGCTGCGGGTGCTGACCGCGTGTGAGGCTGACCTGGCTGAGTTCCGCATGGCTGGCGACTGGCGATTGTATCTGGAGGCACTGGCGCTGCCGGGTGCCAGGGTCGCGTATGAGGCTGAGCCGCTGAATGTGCATCGGCGCCATGCGGCGAGCGTGACGCATGCACTGGATGCGGACCGGCATGTGGAGGAGATCGCGCGCTGCCATGCGGTCGTTCGGCAGGTTTTTGCGCTGCCGGCGCGGGTGTGTGCGGACCAGGAGGCATATGAGGCGGAAGTTGCACAGCAGTTGGGTGCGGGGAGCGCGAAGCCGAAAAAGGTGGCGAGTGGGTCTGCGGGACAGGGTAAAGGCGCCGGTGCCGCTTAGGCGCAAGGCAAAGAGGAAATGAAGTCCAAGGGAAAGCTTATTAGCAGAAAGGACCTCAAATGTTTATTTCGGCTCGTGGAAAAGACAAACTCGGCGGCCGAGAGCAGCGCAGATGCGCGCCCGGAGGCTCAGTCCGGTCAACAATCGATGATGAAAGAAGGAAATTACATGTACGTGCCGCCATTCGACTCTCTCCTGAAGGCTATTGGCCTTACCAGGGCGGAGTTCGAGGATTCGACGGAAGTCGTGGTCCCGAAGGAACTCCTCAGGCTGTTGTTGCAGGTTACAGTCGCCAGCAGCGAATTTAACGAGGCCGGGTATCTTCGAGACAACCCTGACGTGGCGGAAGCCATCAAGTCGGCAAAGGTGGAAGATGCGCGACTGCACTATGTCGGATTCGGGTATTTTGAGAGCCGTAGTGGGGCGACACCTGAGGTCGATGAGGGCTGGTATTTACGCACCTACACTGACGTTGCCGCTGCCGTTGCTTCCAACGACGTGGCATCGGCCTCTGAGCATTTCAGGGTCATTGGGGCATCGGAAGGCCGCAGTCCCAACGCGTTCTTTGTCCCGGCCGCGGAGCAGTGGAAGAAAGCGATTGTCTCGGCGGTCGATCGCTGATAGCCGCTATCAAGCAAAATGGAGGATTCGTTGAATTACACAACCCTGCTGGAGGGTGCCGAGGAGGCCGCTATAAAGCAAATAGCGGAAGACGACGAGATGTACAATACCGGCAAGGAGTGGTATTTTTCGGTCGGCTTCGATGGCCTTCGCGCTATCCTGAATGTCTTGCAGATAGGTAATGTCCGATCGATTGACAATATACTCGATCTTCCGTGCGGGCACGGGAGGGTTGGCCGATATCTGAGGTCAGCCTTCCCTCGCGCAGACATGACTTTCTGCGATGTAAACCGATCCGGTGTCGATTATTGCGCCCAGGCCTTTTCTGGGAGAGGCATTTACTCGCAGATTGAACTGGAACGAGTGGATCTGGGCAGGAAATTCGACCTGATCTGGGTTGGCTCGCTTTTCACCCATATCGACTACCGCCGGTACAAGCACTGGATGGAGTTTTTGACCGAACAACTTGCGCCCAACGGCGTCTTGGTGGTGACACTGCATGGTCCGGGTGCGATCCAATTCGCCAGTAAGTATCCGATGCTAAGTCAAGAGGGCTGGAACAGCATCCTGTCGCAGTATCTTCTCACCGGATTTGGATATGCCGATTACGGCACGAAAGATCTGCAAGGCTACGGAATATCGCTCGGAAAGGTCTCGAAGACTGCCGAGATCGTGGAAAACATACCTGGTGTTCGCCTATTGTCCTATACCGAGCGGGGCTGGGGTGATAATCATGACGTGATTGCTATTCAAAAATATGACCGATCAAGGTCTTGGTTATGACTAACGGGGACTATCGCTCCGTTACACGCGTGTGGTACGGACGCGAGCGCAAGGACCCAACAGGCCCTGCTAATTAAGGCGTCGAAGCTGTCTGAGTATCGCTTGCGGGCATAAACTCGAAGGGAGCCCGGAAATGCCGTTCTACAGGTGGGATAGCGATAGGGATCAAATCCTCAATCGCCTCCGATCGAAGGCTACGCTGAAGATATGCGTTAAACTTGTAGACGAACCTCTTCTTATTGAGGACTGGATCGACCACCATGCCAGGATCGTTGGTATCGAAAATCTGATTATCGCCGACAACGGATCGACAGATGCAGCGAACGTTGGACGTATATGAGAGGTTCTCTCATCTCGCGACGATATTCCGGTTCGATGGGCCGCACAACGAAATCCATTGGCATCCGCGATTTTCCAGCCTTTTCGATATGATAAGGGAGACCTGTCATTACTTTTCATTCATCGACGCCGACGAGAGGCTGGTGCTTATTCACGAGAATATTTGGACTGCGGATGGCTCAATCGTAACGAAGATGGCCAGTAGCTCCGGAAGACAAGATCATTCCGACGACCTGGTTAATTAATTCTCTGAATTGTTTAGACACTTTTGATTTATTAAATACGGAGTCTCATTCCAAGCTAGAGAACAACCTCAAGTGGGGAAAGCCCATCCTTCCCTCAAAGTTGGTAGGCATTCAGCCGGGAATGCACAACGTGCAGTTTAGTCACTTTGCGTTTTCGACTAGATTTCGGTGTAGATTTTTTCCTGTTTCACTATACTCAATTTCCTGAAAATAGGATTTCGGTCAATCGACATAAATTAATAAGCAGAGGTATTATCGATCGGACTGTCGAGCACCCAAGAGATCGCCCGAATGGACTTTCGTGGTCGAACCGAGAAGAGCTTTATGCGGTTGCTAAACGAGATAAGGGACATGCTTTTCGTGATCTCGCAGGGGCAAAGGAAGATCATCGCAGGACGCAGGATTATCTGAGACTGGGGCCTACTGGAGATATCTACTATTCAAACGATCATGTTCAAAGGGTGTTGTCGGAATTCCTAAATTCTGGCAAGGCGTTGATCGATCGGACATTCAATATCGGACCGGAGGAGGACCGGCTAAGGGACACGTGCTGGCTGTTGGCGTTCGCCCTGGAGCTTAGGCAGCAGGGCAAATGGCCGCGAGCGGAGAAGCTTCTTTGGCGAGGGATGGCCCTCCATCCAGACTTTCTTCAGTGGGTCTGGAGGGCCGGCATTTAGCAAGGAGTTAGTGAGAATGTTATTGGCTCGCGGAGACTGGGCCAGGGCAGCGGAACTATGCCGTCTCAGGGAGACCCTGGCGGGATGTATTGGCACAATATTCTATTTGCTCGCGCTTTTACTCAAAAAGGCGACAGCGACATGGCGGCGAAGTGGTGGGCATTGGTTCTCGAGCAGGAGCCCGTAAACGGAGAAGCACGGGAGTTTCAGCGTAGTCTGGTCGAACTTGGCAGTCCGGGGGTTGCATCAGAAGACATATCTGGATTGCGAGTTTGGCACTGGTGCTGTCAGGCCTGCAAGGCCTCCCAGCGGTTGTCGCGGCCCCGAATATCACGGTTGAAAACGCGCCCGTGACGGTGTTTAAGCATACTCAGCAGTGTGAAGTCCTGGACATACCTGACGCTCCGCTGGGGCTTTTCGACGAGCAGATGGTTAGGTGGTTGAGTTTGCAACGCATTATTTGAACCGAAGCCTGGTCGGGCCATCACTTTCCCAACTCTCACATGACTGCCGGTTAGTGTATGAAGGACGGCATCTGGACGATCCGGCGAAATTTGATGATCGGTTTTTGGATCACAGCTACCTGGACGATCGACGGAGTTAATGTTGCGGCGCTCGGGCACAACGAATATCAGACTCATAAGTTCCGGGCCGGTGCAGTTTCGCGACGTATAACGAGTGCTGGTACAACTCGGTGGTGCCCTTAATCTCCTCGAACGGTGGCCGCTCTTTCGTTCGCGCAAATTATCCTGAAACTATTGCGGCCCCACCTATGAAGAGCAACTCGGGGCAAGGACGGCCGCGCGGATATTTCAGTCCTTCGAACATAATCTTCGACCACGACTACTATTACGCTCTGATAGCGCGATCGGGCTTTGGCGGAAAGCAAGCGGGGCGGTGCCTATTTCGAACGCGGGACGTGATGACGCCAGGATCCTGGACGGCCTGGGATGGTGCGGCATTCGTCCCAATTTCGGAAGCCCATACGATGACGATTGGACCCTCAAAGCGCCTTGTGAGGCCGTTATCGGCCTGAGCAGCGGCGCACTAGGATCTATTGCTAAAATCAAAGGTAGTGAAATGTTTGCGGCTTTTTCCATATCAAAATCTAGGAATGCGGAGGGTGGCTTCGTGGACGTAGACTTTTCTACCGACTTGCTACGTTGGACAAACCGGCGGCATCTTCTCAGCGCGACACCAGCTTGGTCGAAGGTTTGCATGCAAGACGAGAGATACATCTATCCGGCAGTCTTAAGTAATTATGATGAGGGAAGAAATTTTGAGACATTAAGTGAGACGTCATGGTTATTCGTCACCAAAATGTCCTGCGCCCACCCTTTAGACCGAGAGTTAGTTAGATTTCCCCTGTATATTCGTTCGAACGGCTCGGCAGGGGTCAAAGCTCGCTAAGCTCTGACCTGGTTTTGAATAGCACCCTCGGCGATGTCACACGCGCTAACAGAAAGCAGTTTCGGGCGTTGGCTAACCCGGATACGGTGCAGATCTGGTTCGTTGTGGGGATCGTGATGATCATGGAACTCTATCGACTTGCACCCGGAAGCCGCCCGCTGTATCGTCATTGCACTGGTTTTGTTTGGAGTTGATTGTGCAAATTCAGACTTGGCCAGGCGGTCGACTAGCTGGGTTGCGCGCAACTCTCCCAGCATTAACTCAAGTTCCAAGCGACCACTACACATATTGCGGAGTCAATCATGACGAACCCTTTGAACTCCGGAACACGCTCGCCGAACTAGGGATTTATCCAAGATCGCACAAAGTTTGTCTTGCACCGCAACTTGGAGGATCAAAGCAGCTGGCGCTATTTGAGGAAGGCAAATTACCATCAGAGGTAGTTAGGCAGCACTACGACCGATCCCTCCCGCCCGCTGTATATATCTACGGGCTTCAGGGGCATGAATTGGGCGGAGCCGGCTTTCTCCATTCCGGGGGTAGAGTATTTCTAGCGCCGGACGTCATTCCTGCTTATTTCAATCAGCGCCTACGCCACGACGGACACAGTCTGGATGAATACCAGCGTGGAGGTTTATTCCGTGATGATGTCTCAACAATCGACCTGGACGGTCCGGTCGCTTCCGTGCTGCACCCCAATCTTGTCTATGGGCATTTCTTACTCGAGAATACTTCCGAAGTTGCATCTTCTCTCGAGATTGCGAGCAGCTGGAACGGTATTTCCCGTCGCGTTGCCGGAACAAATTGCGCCATGGGTGAAGGCAATTGTAGGTCTCTATTTCTCGCCGGAAGAAATACTACTTTATGACGTTCGCAACACCCGGATTCGGTCGCCTTGTTTTGTTCTACCGTCGATGATGCATGTCAACTATCAGTTCCATCCTGATTTCAATCTCGCTATCGAAGAAATGAAGGGGCATGTGCTACAGCATGTCAGACCAGGGCACAAAAGCGAATTTGGATTTCACGAAGCCGATTTTCGGGACGATCTACATTGAAAAATGCCGAAGATGTTGAAGTCGACGATGATTGCCCTCGGCTTCGAAGTCGTGCATCCGCAGGATCTAACATTTCCTGAGCAGGTTGCATTATTTGATGGTGCGGATTGCGTTGCCGGCGAATATGGATCAGCTATTCACAATACGCTTTTCTCTCGTCGTGCGCGCGGGTGTTCTGTATCAATCGTATTAATTGGTATCAGAGCGGCGTAGCATCTCTTCGCTCTCAATCGCTCGCGTATTTGCCTCCGGCGGACGGCCGCTTTCGCGACTGGCGCTGTCAGCATACGCCGGATGCAGCTTTCCATGTAGACTGTACCCGATTAGAAGAAGCCGTTAAGCATTTTTTTGAATTAGTCTCCGCGGATTTAGTGCGGCCGGATTCGACCAACCTATGGAGCGCCGTTTGATCCCTCGCATGTCTGATAATGAGTGCGCTCTATTTAAAAGCGTTTTGGGACGTGCTCGGAGGTATTTAGAATTTGGTTCTGGTGGAAGCACATTTGTGGCGGCATCACTGGTAAAAGAACTCGTTGATTTCGGTCGAACTCTTCCTCGGAATGGCTTGACAAAGTCCGGAACGCTTGTGAGTCTGAAAGCGGATTTATCCAACCAACGCTCGTCCACGTTGACATAGGGGCAACATCTGAGTGGGGGTATCCATCAGATTTTGTTTCTCGAGAGCGGTGGCCAGACTATCACCGTAAGCTCTGGGTCCGCTCAGAAAGTTCCGATGCCGACCTGTATATGGTTGACGGAAGATTTAAAGTCGCCTGCTTCATGCAAATTTTACTTCACAGCCGCAGAGATGCTTTGATCATGATTCACGATTTTGACTTCCGAAGCGAATATCACGTTGTGAGGGAAGTGGCTCGGGAGATTGCGGTGGCGGATAGCCTGTCCGTGCTCCAGCGTCGTGATGACAGAAATGAAACGCATATGCGCGAAATCCTCGCTGCTTACGAATACGATCCGGCATGATTTTGCGCTCCTTTTCTTTGTCATCACAGCGAAGTGAACGAACATCGAGATAGGCTTTGACCGGTTTGGTGCTGGTTCGCCGTGAGTTCGTCTCCGGATTACGCCGCGATGATAGCCAGTGGGTGACGCTCGCGGCCTGAACCCGTCTGCAACGGAGGCGGCAAGGACCTCCAGCGATGTAGAGTTGGCTCGGTCAGGGTGGCGGCCATCAACCGTGGCGAACTCTTGGCTCGCCCTGCATCGGGTCGCCGATCCGAAGCCATGCGGGCAACATCAGGCCCGATAGATCACGCTAGCTTTGTATTCCGTAACGGATATATCATTATCTCGTAATAGGATGGAAGATGGCTTGGTTGGAACTCAGCGAACCTTTCGTGCTGGACACATTCGCGTCGCCCTTCATCGACGACGACCTGTTCGCGGCCACCTGGGGGGCAGCAAACAGGACCCGGAGGCTGTGCGCCTCTATCTCAGCCTGCCGGTCGCCGCCCGCCCGGACGTGTCGTGGTTCTTCGACCGCGCCTACCACTTGCAGAAATACCCGGACATCCAGGCGGCCGGCGTCGATCCGCTGATCCATTTCATGTGCTGGGGCGTGTCGGAGCTGCGCTCACCCCATCCGCTGATCGACCTCCGCCACATTCGTGAAACCGATCCCAGCCTGTTGCCGGAAAGGCCTACGATCGAGGCACTTCACGCCCTGCTGTGCCGCGACCTGATCGATCCAAGCCCCTTGTTCTCGCTGGACTACTACCGTTCCCAGCTCGACGACACCGCCGACACCAGCTTCGGCCTGCTGCGCCACTTCGTGCAATTCGGGCTGCTGGCCGGCCTGCGTCCGCATCCGTCCCTGGACCCGATCGCGTCCTACCGCCTCGACATGGCCCGGACGTTCGACGTCCGCTCCGCTCTGCGCCACATTGCCTTGTCCGACCGAGCGCCAAATGGGGGCAGGCCGCTGCCGACCCCGGACGAGGCGCTGGAGGCCGGGACGAAATCCCTGTTTCGCGCCAAGGCAACCTCCCTGCTGCCCGCCTACGGTCGCAACAAGCTGCGTTTCGACCTCGACGGGCCGCCCGATGTCAGCGTGCTGATGGTCCTGCACGACAACTTCGCCCTCACGCTCCAGGCGCTGGCATCGCTGCGGCAGAGCCACGGCGGCGCCATCGAACTGATACTGGTTGACTCCGGGTCGACCGACGAAACCCGCCATATCGCCCGCTATGTAACCGGGGCTCATCTGGTCCGGTTCGAGTCCAACGTCGGTTACCTCCGCGGCTGCAATGCCGGCCTCGAATTCGTCGCGGCGGATGCGGTTTTGTACCTGAACAACGACGTGGAGCTCGCCGCCGGCGCGGTTGCCGCCGCTCTGGCTCGGCTGCGCTCCGATCCCCGCATCGGCGCCGTGGGTGGCAAGATCATCCGCACCCACGGCGTGCTGCAGGAGGCCGGCTGCATCATCTGGCGCGACGGCTGGACGACTTGCTATCTGCGCGATCGGTCTCCGCTCTGCCCGGAGGCGAATTTCGTCCGCGACGTCGATTTCTGTTCGGCGGTATTCCTGCTCGCGCGCACGGAGCGTGGTGCGCGACTGCGGCGGCTTCGACGAGGCATTCGCCCCCGCTTATTACGAAGATGCCGACCTGTGCCTCAGAATTCGCAGCGCGGGTTATCGCGTTGTCTACGATCCGTCGGTCGTGGTGCATCATCTGGAATATGGCTCCACAGCTGCGGTTGCGGACGTGGACGCGCGGATCGCGCAGGCTCGGGAGATTTTCCTCAAGAAACATCTCAACACGCTTCGCTTCCACTATGCCAAGGACAGTCGGGCGGAACTGTTCGCTCGATCGGTCGACAAGCCGCGCGGTAGGATTCTGTTCATTGAGGACCAGGTGCCGTTGCGCGCCCTAGGCACCGGCTTTGTCCGCAGCAACGACATCGTTCGGGTGATGGCGGAGATGGGATATCGCGTTACGGTGTTCCCGGTGATCCGCAAGACGTTCGATCTGGCTTCGGTCTATGCCGACCTGCCCGACACGGTCGAGGTCATGCACGACGGCTGCCTGGCTACGCTGGAGCCGTTCCTGGTCAGCCGGCGCGGCAGCTTCGATACAATCTGGATTGCGCGGACCCACAACCTGGATCGGGTCAAGCCAATCCTCGAGCGCGGCGGCGTGGATGTGCTCGGCGGGGTGCAGGTCGTGCTCGATACGGAGGCCATAGCGGCCACCCGCGATGCCCGCCGCCATGCGCTGCATGGTTGCACGGAGCCGTTCGACGAGCAGGATGCGATCCGGCGGGAGCTGGCAAACGCCTATTTCTGTCAGAGTATCGTGGCGGTGAACGAGGCGGAGGCGCAAATCCTGCGCGACCTGGGGTTGTCCGATGTCCACGTGCTGGGTCATGTGCGGGCATTGACGCTGACGCCGCGTCCTTGGAAGGATCGTTCAGGTCTGTTGTTCGTCGGCGCCTTCGCGGCACCGGACTCGCCCAACTACGACGGGCTGTGCTGGTTCGTGGATGAGGTGCTGCCGCTGATCGAGCAGGAATTGGGCTACGAAACACGGCTGACGATCGTGGGGTCGATGGGGGAAGGGGTTGATCTCGAGCGGTTCCGCGACCACGCCCGGATCACGCTCCGCGGCGAGGTGAGTTGCACGTTTCCCTTATACGACGCCCATCGCGTGTTCGTTGCGCCCACTCGTTATGCCGCTGGCGTGCCCTACAAGGTGCACGAAGCCGCATCCTACGGGGTGCCGGTCGTCGCGACGGAGCTGCTGCGAGAGCAGCTCGGCTGGGAGAATCAGCGGGATCTGCTGGCTGCCGGGGTGTCCGACGCAGAGAGCTTTGCGAAATTTGTCGTGGCGTTGTACCGGTCCGAGGACCTTTGGGTCAGCATCCGGCGTTCTGCTGCCGAGCGAATCTGTGACTCCTGCGGGCACGATGCGTATGAGGAAGCGGTGACCCGCATTCTAGCTGCCTGTCGGACTTAAACCGTCTTCGTGGATTTGGGAGGCGCTGACCCGACCAGCAACCCAATGCAAATCTGTTTGCGAATCCTGCAAATCACCAACTGCTAAGTCATTGAAAACTGGCGCGCCCGAAGAGACTCGAACTCCTAACCCCCAAATTCGTAGTCTGGTGCTCTATCCAATTGAGCTACGGGCGCAGTCAGGCGGCGGGGTGTAGCGGAACCCCAAGTCGGTATCAACCCCCAAGCGTCCAGTCACCGCCGACGCACCTCTAAACGGCCCCAAGACGACTACGCGGCGAGTTTATCCAACTCCCGCAGGATCAATTCGCCCATCACGCCGGTGCCGACCCGCGCCGAGCCGGGCGCCATGATATCGGCGGTGCGCAGGCCATTCTTGAGTACGTTGACGCAGGCTTGCTCGATCAAGGCGGCATCTTCCGTCATGCCGAACGAATGGCGCAGCAGCATGGCGAAGCTCAGGGTCTGGCCGAGCGGATTGGCGATGCCCTTGCCGGCGATGTCGGGCGCGCTGCCATGGATTGGCTCATACAGCGCGTGCCGCTTACCCGATGGCTGAACGGCGCCCAGCGTGGCGGAGGGCAACATGCCCAGGCTGCCGGTCAGCATCGAGGCCAGATCGGACAGCAGATCGCCGAACAAATTGGAAGTGACGATGACGTCGAACTGCCTCGGATTGCGGACCAACTGCATGGCGCAGTTATCGGCATACATGTGCGTCAATTCGACGTCGGCGAACTCCCGATCGCGCAGCGCGGTAACGGTCTGCCGCCAGAACAGGCCGGACTGCATGACGTTGGCCTTCTCGACGCTGCACACCCGGTTCTGCCGGTTGCGCGCGAGTTCGAAGGCGACGCGGCACACCCTTTCGATCTCGTTGGTCGTGTAGGTCTCGGTGTCGAAGCCACGCTGCTGGCCGTCGGGCAAGGTCTCGACACCGCGAGGCTCGCCGAAATAGATGCCGCCGGTGCTCTCGCGAACGATCATCAGGTTCAGGCCGCGCACGATGTCGGGCTTCAGGGTGGAGGCATCGACCAGCGGGTCCAGCACGATGGCGGGGCGGAGGTTGGCGAACAGATCCAGTTCCTTGCGCAGGCGGAGGATGGCGATTTCCGGCCGAAGGTCGAAACCAAGCTTGTCCCATTTCGGGCCGCCAACCGAACCGAACAGGATCGCGTCGGCATCCTTGGCCTTCTGCCATCGTTTCGTCGGTGATAGGCGTGCCGTAGGTGTCGATCGCCGACCCGCCGACGTGGTCGTCAGCGACGTTGAATGTGACCATGCGGCGGCGGTCCATCCAGTCGATCACGCGACGAACCTCGCGCATCACCTCCGGGCCGATGCCGTCGCCGGCGAGTATCAGCAGCTTCTTGTTGGCTGGCATCGGAATGTCCTCAAAGCAGGCGAAGCAGGCTCTTCAATAGGATCAGGCGGCAGTGGTCGAGGGCATCCAGGGCTGGTCCTGTCGACGCCTCGCCTCGAACCCGTCGATCTGGGAGGCGTGTTGCAGTGTCTGACCGATGTCGTCCAGGCCATTCAGCAGCGAGTGCTTCCGAAAGGGATCGATGTCGAAGGAAATTTCCTCACCGTTCGGCCGGACGACCACCTGGCGGGCGAGATCGATGGTGACGCGCGCGTTGCCGCCCAACTTGGCGTCGTCGATGAGTTGGTCGCAGATGGCGCGCGGCAGGCGGATCGGCAGGATGCCGTTCTTGAAGCTGTTGTTATAGAAGATGTCCGCGAAGTCCGGCGCGATGATGCAGCGGATGCCGAAATCCAGCAGCGCCCATGGAGCGTGCTCGCGCGAGGACCCGCAGCCGAAGTTCTCGTGCGCGATGATGATCTGCGCGTGACGGTAGGGTTCCTGGTTCAGCACGAATTCGGGCCTTTCGTTGCCGTCCTTGTCGAACCGCAGCGGGTCGAACAGGTGCACGCCGAGGCCGGAGCGCTTAATGGTCTTGAGAAAGCGGGCCGGGATGATTTTGTCGGTGTCGATGTTCTGCATCGGCATCGGCGCCGCTACGGCAGTGAGGGTCGTGAAGGGTTCCATGGCTATGTTCCCTGCCCTAGATGGTCTGGTGACGTGGTGGCAACATTATGCGGGCACGAAGTTCGGCATGAAAGGCGGTTTGGGCTGCGCGGACCATGACGGGGCAATTGGCCCCCGCCAGCACGGTCGTTACTTTCCTCACACCAACTGCCGTACGTCGGTTAGTCGGCCGCTCACCGCGGCGGCGGCGGCCATTGCGGGGGACAGCAGATGCGTGCGGCCGCCCTGGCCTTGGCGGCCCTCGAAGTTGCGGTTCGACGTACTGGCGCAGCGCTGACCCGGCGTCAGCTTGTCGGGGTTCATGCCGAGGCACATCGAGCAGCACGGGTCCCGCCACTCGAAGCCGGCTTCAAGCAGGATTTTGTCCAGGCCCTCTTCCTCGGCCTGCCGCTTGACCAGACCAGAACCAGGCACCACCAAAGCCTGCACGCCATCGGCAACCTTTCGACCCTTGGCGATGGTCGCGGCCGCGCGAATGTCCTCGATCCGGCCGTTGGTGCAGGACCCGATGAAAACCACGTCGATCGGCAGGTCCTGCATCGCCTGGCCCGGTGACAGAGCCATGTATTCCAGCATGCGGTTCAACTGCGCGCGCTTGCCCTCGTCGGGTTCGTCGGACGGGATTGGGCACGACGCCGGTGACAGGGACCACCGCGCCAGGGGTTGTGCCCCAGGTGACCATCGGCGCGATCTCGGCCGTGGTCATGCGAACGATGGTATCGTAGTGCGCGCCGCGGTCTGTAGGCAGGGTCTTCCAGTAGGCGACGGCCTGTTCGAAAGCCTCGCCTTTGGGGGCGAATTCGCGGCCCTTGATGTAGTCGAAGGTGATCTGATCGGGGGCGATCAGGCCCGCGCGAGCGCCCGCCTCGATCGACATGTTGCTGACGGTGCAGCGGCCCGCCATGTCGAGTGCGCGAATCGTGTCACCGGTATACTCGATGACGTGGCCGTTGCCGCCGGCGGTGGTGATCTTGCCGATGATCGCCAGCACGATGTCCTTGGCCGAACAGCCGAAGCCCAGCGTGCCAGAGACGTCGATCTGCATGTTCTTTGCCGGGTTCTGCAGCAGCGTCTGGGTGGCCATCACGTGCTCCACCTCCGACGTGCCGATGCCGAAGGCCAGCGCACCGAGCGCTCCGTGGGTCGAGGTGTGGCTGTCGCCGCAAACGATGGTGGTGCCGGGCAAGGAGAGACCCAATTCTGGCCCGATGATGTGGACGATGCCCTGCCGCACATCCAGGATCGGGACGTAGGGAACGCCGAATTCGACGACGTTCTGCTCCAGCGTCTCGACCTGGATGCGACTGTCCTCTTCCTTGATGTCGGAGGGTACCCTGGAGCCGACGGTGGGAATATTGTGGTCGGCGACAGCGATGGTCAGATCCGGACGGCGCAGCTTGCGCCCGGCAGTTCGCAGACCCTCGAACGCCTGCGGGCTGGTGACCTCGTGGAGAAGGTGGCGGTCGATATAGAGAATGCAGGTGCCATCGGGGAGTTTCTCGACGACGTGGCTGTCCCAGATCTTATCGAAAAGGGTGCGTGGCCTGCTGGCGGACATGTTTGCTCCCGGGCGGTATGCGGTCTAAGGCGCTGATTTGGACGAACGCTTCGCGTTGTGCAACCCGTTCGGCGTCAGCGCAGCCATGCCAGGGCGCCATTGGCCGCCGCGACGCCCGTGCTGAAGCAGGCTTGCAGCAGATAGCCGCCGGTTGGGGCCTCCCAGTCCAGCATCTCGCCGGCGGCGAACACGCCGGGATGGTCGCGCAGCATCAGGTGCGCGTCCAGGGCGTCCGCGCGCAGACCACCGGCGGATGAAATCGCACGGGCGATCGGAGCGGTGGCCGTCAGACGGATAGGTAGCGATTTGATCAATGCTGGCAGGTGGTTGGCGTCAGCGCCCGTGTGCAGTGCTTCTTGGATCAACCCGATGGCTTCCGGGGCGAGGCCCGCTTGCTTTCGAAGCGTGTTCGCAAGCGACTGGCTGCGACGTGGGCCGCCGAGGCGATCCTCCAGCACCGTCAGGCTGAGATCGGGACGCAAATCGACCTGTATTGTCGCGGACCCCTCGGCCGCGATCGCATCGCGGAGGCGGCTGGACAGGGCGTAGATGACACCGCCCTCGAGGCCGGTCTCGGTGATGACTGCCTCGCCGCGGACGGTGTCGGGACCGAAGCGGATGGACAGGCGCTTCAGCGGCCGGCCGGCGAAACGCGTGCGAAAATGTGGCGACCAGTCAACGGCGAACCCGCAATTGGCAGGCCGGAAGCGGGCGAGCAAACCCGGCAAATGGGAGGTCCATCCGGCGTCGGAGCCAAGACGCGGCCACGACGCTCCGCCCAGTGCGAGGATGGTCACGGACGGACGATCGAGCACCACGCCAATCCGGCGTTTCGAAGGCCAGGTTTCCGTCTTTATGCCAGCCGATCCAGCGGTGCCGTCGTCCGAATTTGCACGCCCAGGTCTGCCAATCGCCGCAACCAGGCACGCAGTAACGGCGAGGCTTTCATCGATGGTGGGAAAAACGCGGGCGCTCGAGCCAATGAAGGTTGGCTGGCCGAGCCCGTTGCACCAGCCGATCAGCGTCTCCGGCGGAAACGCCGCGATGATCGGCTCCAGCCATGCGCGAGCGGCGCCATAGCGCGACAGGAACAACGGCAGTGCTTCGGCGTGGGTGAGGTTCAGACCGCCTCGTCCCGCCAACAGCAGCTTGCGTCCAACGGATGGCATCTGGTCGTAGAGGGTGACCGCGACACCCGCGCCCGCCAGGACCTCGGCCGCCATCAGGCCGGCGGGACCGCCGCCGATCACCGCGGCTGTCGGGTAGTGGGTCAGTTTGAGTGATTCTCCGCAAAGGGTGGAAACTGGACATAGGCCACTCGTGCCCTCAGCGGCAGGCCGCCGACCGGCAGACATAACTTCAGAATGTTGATTTCGAGGGCCGGACGAAGATGTTCGTCTCGCTATTCCAGATACGGCGTCAGCACATCTTCGATCCATTTCATGAATGCGCGGACTCGGCGCGACAGATTGCTCCGATGTGCTACGACGAGGGACACGGCGAGCGCCCGGCGACGAAAATCGGGTATGATCTCCACAAGCGCTCCACTCTCCAAGTATCGGCCAATCCCCAAGAGTGGCGCCTGAATCAGGCCAAGGCCGGCGAGGGCAGCGGCTTCGTAGGTCTGCGCGCTGTTGACGTGTAGCGCACCTGGCAACTGAAGCGTCGCGTAGCTGTCGCCGTCCGGATATTCCCATCCATAGGGTCTTGCGCCCAGCATCGTCGAAAAATGAATTGTCCGATGTTCCTGACGCTGGAGATCTTCCAGCGATCGAGGGACGCCATAGCGCGCCAGATAGGCGGGACTGGCAGCGTTGACCATGCGCAACAGGCCCAGTGGGCGGGCAATCAGCGTCTCGTCCCCTATGGGTCCAAGCCGCAATACACAGTCGAACCCCTCTTGAACCAGATCGACTTGCCGATCCGTACTCGACACCTCCAGCTCCAACTCGGGGTGAGTCGCCATGAAATCCGGCAAGGCCGGCACGATCGTTGTGCGCGCCACCTCGGTCGGAAGATCGACCCGTAAACGCCCGCGAAGTGCCACGCGATCGCCTGCGAACATCGAGTGCAGGTCATCGACTTCAGCAAGCAGATCGCGGGCACGGGCATGAAATGCGCGTCCGTCCTCCGTCAACTGCACGCTGCGCGTCGTCCGGTGCAGGAGCCTGACACCGACATCTTCTTCCAGCTTCCGGACCGCCGTTGAGGCCCTCCCCTTTTGGATGCCCAGGCTATCGGCCGCGCGGGTGAAGCTCCCCATTTCCGCTACCGTTATGAAAATGAGGATGGGTTCGAGATTCTGCATTTTCGTGCCTCGGTATTGTTCACCACAGAGAGAACAGTGAGTTCATTTTCTCGGTGTTTATCATACCTGAGAGACACAGTAAGCCTCGAAATATGGGATCCCCCATCGGAGAACGACAAATGTCCGAAACCATGAACCTGCATCAGGTGCCTGAAACTATGACCTTGCATCGCGCCCTGTGGGCCGGCCGGATAATGAGCGCGTTTGTCGTTATCGCTCTGGTGGCAGACGGCACTATTCAGCTTTTCGCGCCGGCACAGATCGCGAGCATGTTGCAGGAAACCGGGTTCGCGATGGACCTGACCCGTGTCGTGGGTCCGATCATACTCGCCTGCGCCATCCTTTACGCCATCCCGGCCACCGCCGTCCTCGGCGCGATCCTGGTGACGGGCTTTCTGGGAGGCGCCATCTGCGCCCATGTCCGCATTGGTGAGTTGGGGTCGCCGCCGGAAATCATTTCCCTGCTTCTGGGCGCGATGACATGGGGCGGCCTCTACGCGCGCGATCCCCGTATCCGGGCCATTCTGCCGCTCATCCGTTGAACCAACAGGGGCAGTGCTCTGTCCCTCAAGATCAGGAGAAAACGCATGTTTTTAGTAATGGGAATCACGGGAAAAGTGGGCGGCGCAACGGCAGAACATCTGTTGGCGCACGGGCAAGGAGGTACGCGCGCTCGTCCGCAATCGCGAGAAGGCGGCTAACGGGGCGAACCAGGGCGTGGAACTGGTAGACGGCGATTGGCTGTGGCTACGGAGGACCTCGGCGTCCAAAGGCGCCATTCCAACTGGCCCCTACCGCCGGTTTCGGTCATGCCTTGGTCAGGAATCCCCTCACCTCGCGCAGGAAGAAATTGAGCTGGTCATGGTGAACCCAGTGCCCGGCTTTCTCCACGCCCAGAACGCGGGCGTTGTTGAAGTATTCCAGCCGGCCATCCTCGGCCGGGTTCTTCGCCCAGCTTTCGGTGCCGTAGACCAGCAGGGTCGGGCAGGTCGATCGCGCCCCAAAGCTCGGCGATCGCGTCGCGGGTCATGTCGTAGGGCGGCCACAGGCGGACATAGTGGTCGAACTTCCAGCTATAGGTGCCATCCTCGTTCTGGTTGACACCGTATTGGGTCAGATGCCGCGCCTGCTCGGGGGTCAGGTGCTTGTTCTCCTCCTGCATGCGCGCGTAGGCGGCCTCAACCGTCGGATAGCGGCGCGGCTGGCGGCCGGAAGTGCGCGCGTTGTGCGTCGATCCAGTGGCGCATCCGTTCGGCGATGGGCTTGCTTGTCGGACACGGCATCCTGGCCGGGGCCCGGGCCGAGCCCCTCGATCGCGACGATGCGGCGGACGTTCTCCGGATAGATGCCGGTGTAACGCAGCGCGATGTTGCCCCCGAGCGAGTGGGCGACGATCGTCACCGGCGCCAGGGTCTGCTGATGGATCAACTGCGCGAGGTCGTAGATGAAGTTGGCCATGGTGTAGTGCCCGGACGCCGACCAGGCGGAATCGCCGTGCCCGCGCAGGTCGGGGGCGATCACGTGGTAGTCGCGGCGCAGATCGGCGGCGACCCAGTCCCAGTTGCGGCAGTGATCGCGCCCGCCATGCAGCAGGATCAGCGGAGGCGCGTCGGGATTGCCCCAGTCCACATAGTGCAGCCGCAGGCGCTGGGAGAAGTAGACGCGCGAGGTGGGTCCGGATTCCGGCATCTTCGTCATCGTGCAGGCTCATGTCCACGCCGATCGGCGGTTTATTGCTTGTGCCACGCTGTGGCCCGTTCATAGGCGGCGGCAACCCGCAGCACCGTCGCGTCGTCGAAGTAGCGGCCGACGAACTGGACGGACACCGGCAGGCCGTTGCGTGGCGAGGCCCGCACATCATCGCCAGCGCCGGGTGGCCGGTCACGTTGAACGGCGTCCGAGCCTGGCGGGGATAGGTGCGCGCGGTTTCCTCGGCGTCGTCCATGCGGCTCGCCGGGATCCATCGAGCTGGCGCACAGCAGCACGTCGTAGTCGCGCAGGCGGTCCTCGACCGCGGCGATGACCTCGGTGCGCCGGCGCTGGGCGCCGACATAGTCGCCGGCGGTCATGAACGCGCCCGGCAACAGACGGCGGCGGGCGAGCTGGCCGTAGTCGCCCGGACGCTCGCGCAGCCAAGGCGCGTGGATGGACCAGGCCTCGCTGCACAGGATGACGCGGTTGATGCCGGCGAATTCGGTCAGCGTCGGCAGGGTGACGTTGTGGACCTGGGCGCCCTCGGCTTGCAGAACGCGGGCCACGTCTTCCAGCGCGGCGGTAACCTCCGGATGGGCGGGCAGGTCGCGCTCGTGGAAATGGCGGACGAAGCCGATGCGGAGGTCGCGGACGCCGCGATCCAGCATCCGGCCGAAGCCGCGGGCCTGGGTCGCCGCACTGCCCGGGTCGGCCGGATCGTGGCCGGCGATGGCATCCAACATGCAGAGCGTCGTCGGCGACGGTGCGGGTCAGCGGGCCGACATGGTCCAAGGTGAAGGACAGCGGGAAGACGCCGCGCCGCGACACCAGACCGTAGGTCGGCTTCAGGCCGACGATGCCGCAGGCACTGGCGGGATTGCGGACCGAGCCGCCGGTGTCGGTGCCGAGCGCGAGCGGGAACAGGCCGGCTGCGACGCCGGCGCCGGATCCGGACGACGACCCGCCGGGATGGTGGCGGGATTCCAGGGATTGCGCGCCGGCGGAAACGGCAGGTCGAAGCTCGGTCCGCCAATGGCGAATTCATGCGTCGAGAGCTTGCCGATGATGATCGCGCCGGCCTCGCGCAGCTTCTGGATCACGACGGCGTCCGCCTTGGCGATGTTGTCGACCAGGATCTTGGAGTGGCAGGTGGTCGGCAGCCCGGCGACATCGATGATGTCCTTGATCCCGACAGGCACGCCGTGCAGCGGTCCGCGGCTGCGCCCGGCCGCGATCTCCTGGTCGGCGCGTACCGCGTCCGCCATGCACCTCCGCGTCCAGGCGGATAAACGCGTTCAACTTGGGATCCAGCGCCTGGATGCGCGTCAGCAGGTCGATCATCAGTTCGACGCGGCGACAGGGTCTTCGCGGCGTATGCCTGGGCAATTTCGGTGGCGGACAGCCAGTGGCGTGCGCTCATAGGCCAAGCCCGGCCCGCATCGGCGGCCAGGGTTCGGCGGCGGGGTCGGTCGGAACCTTGCACCACGCCGGCATTGTTCAGCGCCTGTTCCGCCGCCGCCTGCACGTCGTCGGGAAACAATGTAAGGGCCTTGTCGAGGCCGGCGGCCTGCGCCAGGGCGATGACGATACTGGTCCATGGCATCACTCCGCGATGATTGTGCGGGCGATCATGCGTCCTGCCAGGCAGCGTGGAAAGATGCGGTGCAGCAGCCAGCCTCATCGCCAGACCCATTGGCATCGCGAGGCGTTAGGCGATACCGCGAGCCGGGTGCTTCCGGACGGCGGGGAAACGCGCAACGTTGGAGAAGCGGGGTCAGCCCATCGACAGACGGCGCTTATGGGATAAAAAAAGGGCGGCACGGCCGGGGGAAAGTGGCCGCACCGCCAAAGTTGGTCGCGCACTGTGTGGCGCGACTTTGGGGAGGAAACAGGACACCGCCAAAGCGGCGCCGTGGTTGTATGTAATACCAGAATATTTACGAAAGGTTAACAAATCTTTGATCGAGCGAAATGTTTTCGGACCAATTTTCAACCCATGGTAGCGGACCATGACCGCGCTGCCCCTGGTTGGACTGAAAGTCCTCGAAATCGGACATTATATCGCTGCCCCGTTCTGCACCCGGATCCTGGCCGACCTTGGCGCCGAAGTGATCAAGCTGGAGCCGCCGGGTGGCGATCCGTTTCGCGGCTGGGGTGCGGCGAAGGACGGCAACTCCGTGTGGTTTAGCATTCATGGCCGGAACAAGCTCTCGATCGAACTGGATCTGAAGAAGGATCGCGATATCCTGTTGAAGCTGGCCGCGCGGGCGGACGTGCTGGTGGAAAATCTGCGCGCCGGCCAGTTGGAGCGGCTGCGGATCGGCCCTTCGGAGCTGCACGCGGTCAATCCGCGCCTGGTGATCGCTCGGATATCCGGGTACGGCCAGGACGGACCGTATCGCGACAAGCCGGCGTTCGGGGCGATTGGCGAGGCGATCGGCGGCTTGCGGCACCTGACCGGGCATCCTGGCGGCGCCACCGACCTGCCGCCGCCGCGCTGCGGGATTTCGATCAGTGACGACCTGGCCGGACTTTATGCCGCGATCGGGCTGCTGTCGGCGGTCTGGCAGCGCGACGCGATGGGTACCGGCAAAGGCCGCGTGATCGACGTGAACCTGGTGGACAGCGTGTTCAGCCTGATGGAGGGCATGCTGCCCGAATACGCCCTGGACGGGCGGGTCCGGCAGCCTGCGGGCGCCGCCCTGCCGACCGCGTCGCCAACCAATACCTATCCCTGCGCCGATGGGCGGTGGCTTTGCATTGCCGGGAACTCCGACCTGATCTTCTCCCGGCTGATGGCGGCGATCGGCCGGCCGGAGATGGCTGGTGACCCGGCCTATGCCACCAACGGGTTGCGCTGCGAGAACCGCGATGCGCTGGACGCTCGCGATCGCTGCGTGGACACGGACGCTGCCGGCGAAGGACGCGGAAACGATTCTGGAGGAAGCAGAGGTGCCGTGCTCCCGCCTGTTCGACATCGCCGATTGCGCCGCCGACCCGCATTTCCGCGCGCGCCAGGCGGTGCAGGAACGTGGACGATCCGTTGATCGGGCGCACGCTGCATCCCGGACCGGCGATCCGGCTGGACGGCGAACGGCCCGAGGACGTTGTGCGCTGGACGGGACCGGCTGTCGGCGCGCATACCGACCACGTGCTGCACACGCTTCTGGGTCTGCCCCGGAAGTCAGCCTGATCAGGCCGGTTTTTCCGCGGGAGCTGCGGCATCACTGCGCCACGCCTGCTCCTGAACGCCCACGAAACCCGGTCGCGACGACATACAGTTCGCTGGATTCCTTGCGGCTGGCCGGCGGCTTGGCATGGCGGACACTGGCAAAATTTCGCTTCAGCACATCGAGAATCTGCTTCTCCGAGCCGCCTTGGAACACCTTCGCCACGAACGCGCCGCCTGGCGACAGCACCTGGACGGCAAAGTCGAGCGCCATCTCGGCCAACGCGACGATCCGGACGTGGTCGGTCGAAGCGTGGCCCGTGGTATTGGGCGCCATATCGGACAGCAGGAGATCGGCGCCCCCGCCAAGTTCAGCGATCAACCGCGCCGGCATGTCCGGATCGGCGAAGTCGCCTTGCATGATCGTCGCGCCGTGGACCGGGTCAATCGGCAGCAAATCCAACGCAAGCACGGAAGCCGCTCCGCGCTTCACCGCAACCTGCGTCCAGCCGCCCGGTGCCGCGCCGAGGTCCAGCACCCGAACACCCTTTCGGATCAAATGAAACTTGTCATCCAACTCCAGCAGCTTGAACGCCGCTCGGGACCGCCAACCCTGCTGCCGTGCGGCGGTGACGTAGGGATCGTTGAGTTGACGGGCCAGCCACCGTGCCGACGCGGGGCTGCGGGACTTTGCCGACTTGACGCGAACCGACAGCCCTCGCGAGGGCGGCATAGCCGGGGATTTGCTCATTAGCGGCAACCGTCGCGGCGGCGTCCTTGACGCAGGCGGTCGGCACGCATCAGCCGCAGCAGCACGCCCTCGCGCAAGCCGCGGTCGGCAACTATGACGTGCGGCGCCGGCCAAATCCGGGTGATCGCGGCGAATACCGCGCAACCCGGCAGAACGAACTCGACCCGGTCGGGACCGACGCAGGGGTGCTGCGTCAGTCCTTCCCGTCCCAGGGTGCGCAGATAGGACAGCGCGTCGGCGGCTTCCTGGCTGCAAAGCTCGATGCCATCGACGGCTACCCGTCGATAGCGCACCAAATTCAGCGCAACGCCCGCCAGGGTGGTTACGGTGCCGCTGGTACCGAGCAGGCGCACGCCACCGTCGCGGATCTCCCGGGCGATGCAATGGACGCTTTCGAAGGCTCGAAGACGCTCAACAACGTCGGCCACCATCGCTTCGAACCCGTCCGGCGTGAAGCCGGCATCGCCCCAGCGTTCCGCCAAGGTCACCACGCCTACCGGCAATGACTCGTAGCCGATCAAATGCGGGTCGCCGTTGGTCAAGCGCACCCACGCGAGTTCCGTCGATCCACCGCCGATATCGAACAGCAGCGCGCGGCGCCCGTCACAGGGCAGCAGCGGCGTGCAGGAACTCCAGCGCGAGTTCGGCTTCCTCACGGCTGGAGATGATGCCGAAGTCGAAGCCGGTTTCCTGCTTCACCCGGCACAGGAAAGCGGGGCCGTTGGTGGCGCGCCGGCAGGCCTCGGTGGCGATGGCGCGAATACCGCGCACCGGTCGGCGCCCGAGGCGCGCGGCACAGATCTGCAGGGCGCAGATCGTGCGGTCCATCGCGCCTTGGTTCAGCATGCCTGTGGCGTGCAGACCCTCGCCCAGCCGGACGATGCGGGAGAAACTGTCCAATACCCGAAACCCATTGCCCGAAGGGGTCCCAACAAGCATTCGGCAATTATTGGTGCCTAAGTCCAAAGCGGCGAACGCGGGCCCGAAAACCCGGCGTGCCTGATCCGGCCGCACCTCAGTACATGGCTCGCCAGTGTCAAGCTCGGCAGGGGCCTGGAGCAGGATCATCCTTGGATTGTCATCCGACTTAGGGTGGGGATCAAGCCCGGATTGCGAGGCCGGTCCCTCCTGTCGGCTTTTTCATTGCCGCTTTATTCGCCGACGAAGGCTCGGACACGGGGTGTCAGCTCAGGTGACCGAGGGGCAGGCCAAGCCTCTGAAGGGACTGACAGGACGGGATTACGAACCTGGAGGAGCAAGCACCAACTGCGTTTGCGTCACCAGGGCAACCAAGCGCCCCGTCTCGTTCGTGATCTTGGTTTGCCAGACCATGGTGCGTCGCCCGCGATGAACAGGCGTTGCCTCGCCGAGTATCTTGCTGCCGGCTCGGGCAGAGGCGATGAAATTCGTTTTCGATTCGATGGTCGTCGTGCCTGCGCCCTCGGGCAGATTGAGGATTGTGGCGGCCGCGCCCAAAGTATCGGCGAAAGCCATGATGGCGCCGCCATGCAGGATGGCGGGCCGGGTGCACAAGTCGTCGCGCACAATGAGTTCCGCCGTGACCCGTTCTGGCGTTGCGGCGGTGAATTGAATACCGAGCAGCGCCGCGAAGGGTAGCGGTGACTGCTGCAGACGTTCGAGCGCGTCCACGAGATCCTCCCTGGGATTATTTTACCCGATTGTCGTTGGTCAACCTCGGCATCGTACTTATGAACTCCGAGATCGGGCGACTGTATCAGCCAGCCCGTCGGGGGTCATGGTGTAAGTATATCCCAAGGATGCGGCAGAGTTGCCAATGGCGAAGGCGGCATTTGCTTCGCCTGCGTCGCTTATGCATTTTCGCGGTCGGCCGTCAACTCTCAAGAGGGCAACCGCATTCGTTGCCGATCGGCTGCTCTTATGCGGATCCGGACGCCGGTTCGGAGTGGGATACCCGCCACTTGCCGCCCCCGGAGGATTTTGCCTCTTTGGCGGCCATGTGTGCACGCCGCAGCAGTGTTCGGGCGTCGTCGGCACTGCCGGTCGGCCGGCTGGCGATGCCGACGGAGAATGTCACCGTGTGGCCGGTGGGCAAGTCCTGGAACAGGCGCTCCTGGCAGAGCGCTTCGGCACGTTCGGCGGCCGTGAGATGGTCCATTCCGTCGTGCCAGAGCGCGAACTCGTCGGCCCCTACGCGAGCAACGATGTCGCTAGGGCGGACCATCGCGCGCAACCGGCTAGCCATGCGGACCAGGACGTTGTCTCCCTGCTCCCGGCCCAGTACAAAGTTCACACTGCGCAGATCGTCGATATCGACCAGAATCAGCGTTCCGACGCTGACGTCCACGTCGAGCCGGTCGATATGCCGGTCCGAACTCCTCCAGGAACCAGCGACGGTTTGGCAGACCGGTGAGACGATCGACGCCAATCTGACCCATGCCGTCGCCAATGACGCTGCGCAGCAGCATCGCCACCGATGCGCCGAGTTCGTGGTCGGCCTCCGTCCAGGCGCGGGCTTCCGGCGCTCGCCATAGCAACAGCCCGCCCCGACGGGCCGGCGGCAGCACCCACGGACAGGCCAGAATGGGACGTTTGTCCGCGCCGATGGTATGGGAGGGCTGATCGGGGTTGCGGCTCAATAGCGCCTGTCCGAGATCCGCGGTGCCGGAACCAGCGACGCCAAGCAAATAAGCGGCGGGAGCGTCCGCAGCATCCTGGCTCAAGTCGATCACCGCCAGGCCTTCCAGCTTGGCAGTCAGGCGCAGTTGCTCCAAAACCGCGGCGATGGAGCCGTCATAATCGCCATTCAATGGCACCTTCGTCTCCCCGAACGCAAAACGCTGAAGCCAGCCTAGGCCCTTTCGATATCGGATTGATAGTAAATATCGCCGGGGAATCAACGCCGCCGGGGATCGCGTATAGAGTGCCGCCAACCGAACTGACGGAGGAAAACCATGCGCGCCGTTTGGTACGACCGGCAGGGGCCGGCAAACGAAGTCATCGTAACCGGTGAACTGCCAACGCCCGAACCCACCGCCGGTCAGGTGCGGGTACGACTGGAAGCGTCGGGGGTGAACCCTTCGGACACCTATCGCCGGCGCGGCGCGGTCCCGGCCGAATATCCCAGGGTCATCCCGAACAGCGATGGTGCCGGGGTGGTCGACAAGGCTGGCGACGGCGTCTCGGCTCGCTGGGTCGGTCAACGGGTCTGGCTGTACAACGGTCAGCGCAACGGACGTTGGATGGGCACGGCCGCGGAGTATATCGCTTTGGACGTGGACCTCGTGACCGAACTCCCGGACCATGTGTCGTTCGCCGAGGGTGCCACGCTGGGTATTCCATGCATGACAGCACATGGATGCGTGTTCGCGGGTGGTTCGGTGCAGGGTAAGACGCTGCTGATTACCGGCGGGGCCGGCGCGGTTGGGCATTATGCCGTGCAACTCGCGGCCTGGGCTGGGGCCGAGGTAATCGCCACCGTCAGCTCGCCGGCCAAGGCCGCTCGCGCCCAGGCCGGTGGGGCGGCACACGTGGTAAATTACCGATCGGAGAATGTTGCCGGCCGCGTGGCCGAAATTACCCGAGGTGCCGGCGTCGATCACGTCGTCGATGTTGATCTTGGCGGGAACCTGGCCGCGACGCTGGGATCGGTGCGGGAGAGCGGCAGCATCGCCTACTACGCCAGCAACGGGGCGCTGAAGCCGGAGATCGATCTGCGGGGACTGATGGCGAAGAACCTGACCGTTCGCGGCTTCGTGCTGCCGACCAGTCCGCATCCGGCGCGGAAGCGGGCGCAGTCCGACATTGCGGCGTTCGTTCGCACGCCCGGCCGTATCCTGTCGGTCGCCGGTGAATTCCCACTCTACGATACCGCTGCCGCGCATGCCTCGGTGGAGGCGGGCGGCAAGCTCGGCACCGCTGTGGTGGCCTGCGCACGGTAGCATGGCGATTAACTTGCGCCGCCGACCTGTCTCCGCTGTTCGGCGGACAAAGAAGTCAGAGGAAAGTTGCGAGCAGTGCTACCGCTACGGCGCTGCCACCGAGTACCGACGCCTGCAAGCACCAGGGAGGTGATGCGCGGTGGCGTGGTCTGATCGGGAAGCTGTTTGCGGCCAGTGAGCATGGGCCGCAGCAGGTTTTGCCCTTTGGCGACCGCGTAGATCGAGATTGCCATAACGTGCAGCACCGCCGCCGCGAGCAGCGCATTCCACAGCAGCCCATGCAGATCGGTGATCAGATTCAGAACCATCGCCGGTACGGCGTGGGTCAGCGGCCCTTCATCGGCCACGTCGTTGTTGTCCACGATGCCGGTGAGCGTCTCACCGAGCAGGAGCGCGAGCAGGAGGAGCACCATCCAGCCGCCGGCCGGGTTGTGACCGACTTGCACGTCAGGCTCTCGGCGGAAGAGGCGCGCAAGATGCCGGGTTGCGGCGTGTGGGGAAACGAGGAACCGCGCGAATCGGGCGGTGTCGCTGCCGACGAACCCCCAGACAATGCGGAAGAGTACAATGGTGAGGAGGGCCTCGCCCACGAGCGCGTGCCAGTTCACCCACTCAATTCGCCATGTGATGTAGGCCGCCAGCATCAAGGCAACCGTGAGCCAGTGAAATAGCCGCGTAGGCAGGTCCCACACGAGCACTGTGCGCTCTCCCTGCTGAGCTACCGAAACGCCTTCATAACATGGATTACCGGGCACGCGCGATGGGTTGACGTCGTAGAGTTGGCGAAGAGGGGCTCTGGGAACAGACCGGCCTGGATTTCGGCAAACGGTGGGTTTGCTGGAATACACCCTAGCATGTTGTTTGCAATTCGCAACGATAAAGGCGACCACAAACAAGAAGGGAAACTTTCCGAAGAACGAGTTCAGCGCTTGGAGAGCAAGCCCGAGTGGAAATGGTAGTGACCGCTCAGCCTGGAAGCGAGGCGGGGGCACCCAAACCAGGGTTCGACATCCTGTGCCGGCCGCTATTCTGGGCCGTCAAAAAACGCTTAAATCCTTAATATGACAAGTCGAGATCGCGCGTTCGTGAGGGAGGGAGTGCCGGGACAGCGGCAGATCCTGATAGGTCGGCCCCGACCGCCTAATCCCCGGCCGTGCCGGGCTGAGCGAACTGGTCGTGAACTCTCAGACAAGCCCGCCGCCTGGTCAAATTCAACGGCATGACGTGGGTGCCGTTCGGCGAGCCAATCTCGGGCTAAATTAGAGTTCGGGTGGGTTGAACCTCGATCTTCTACTTTGTGAATTCGAAGCCGACCACCACCTCAGCCCGATTACATCCCGGCCGGGATCCAAGCGCAGGCGTCGTTCAATACCCCGGCAGTTCGTTCACGCAGACCACTCGCCACCCGTCCGGCGTCCGCTGCAAGCGGCTCAGCGACAAATTTTGAATCGACATATGCAGCGCGTTATCCGGCCCGATCCGCAGCGCGTGCGCGATAGCGCCCCGGATCGCGCCACCATGGCTGACGATCACAACCTCTCGGCCGGCATGCTCCTCCGCCAGACGCTCCATCGCCGCACCGACGCGGGTGATCACCTCGGCCATGCTTTCCCCGCCGGGCGGCTTCTCTTGACCGGCCAGCGGCCAGAACGCGTGCGCGGGGTGAACCAGTTTCGCCGGCAACTCGTGATGCGGCAGCCCTTGCCATTCGCCCAGCGACTGCTCGATCAATCCGGCTTCGACGCCGAGGTCAGCCCGCGGATAGCCATGCGCGAAGATCGCCTCCGCGGTGCGCCGCGTCCGCGATAACGGTGTGACCAGCCAATCAGCCGGACGCGGCAGCCGCGCGGCCAAGGCCTGGTACATCGGCGCCTGTTCCAGCAATGTCGGCTCGCACAGCGGCACGTCCATCACGCCATACAGGAAGGCCCGAGCGTTTTCGTCCACCAGGGCGTGGCGGATCAGCCAGAAGTCCGTTTCCATCATTCACCAATGCTTATCAGTGCGCCACTGACCCGGGCGGCGTGAAATTGCCGCCCGAACAGCAGCGCGGCGCCGCCCAGCCATACCATGTTCAGCGCGAACGCCGCCGCCAGATGGTCCCAGCGGACGACGCCCTGCAGCAAGGCTGCCCGCATCCCCTCGAACACATGGGTCGTCGGCAAAGCATACGCGATCGGCCGGATGAACCCCGGCAGCACCGAAACCGGGTAGAACACCGCCGAGAACGGGGCCAACCCGAACAACAGCCCCCACGCCAACGGCTCGGCGCCGGAGCCATGCCGCAAAATCAGCGACACTACCCCCAGTGCCACGGCCCACCCCATGATCATCAGATTCATGAAGAACAGCACCAATACCGGCCCGAGGGCGAACAGGTTGAACGCGTAAAACGCCCAGGCCAGCAGGATCGCCGGCATCGTCCCCAGCAGCATGCGGATGATCGACATGCCAATCAGCGCCAGCACCATCTCGAACGGGCGCAGCGGGCTGACGAAAACATGCCCGAGGTTGCGCGACCACATCTCCTCCAGGAACGAGATCGACATGCCCATCTGGCTGCGCAAGGTCACCTCCCACAGCAATACGCCGCCCAGCAATGTGGCGCCGGCCATGATCGCGGGGTTGCCCATCCGTGCCCGCAGGAAGCTGGAGGTGAAGCCCCAGATGCACATGTTCAGCACCGGCCAGTAGGCCAACTCCAGCAGACGCGGCCAGGATCGGCGGTACAGCGCGAGATGGCGGTACATCAGCCCCCAGATGCGGCGAAACATCGGCTTCATGCGTCCACCTTGTGTTTACGATCGCGGGCGATGTCCAGGAACACCGCCTCCAGGTCATGACGGCCGTAGCGCGTCAGAAGGTCGTCCGGGCTGCCGCGATCGACCACCCGTCCATTTTTCAGCATCACCACGTCGGAGCAAAGCCGTTCCACCTCGGCCATGTTGTGGCTGGCCAGCAGAATGGTGCAGCCGCTTTCCGCTCGGTATTGCTCCAGCCAGGTGCGCACCAGGTCGCCGGTATCGGGGTCCAGGCTGGCGGTCGGCTCGTCCAGCAGCAACACCTCCGGCCGGTTGATCAGCGCCTTGGCCAGCGCCACCCGGGTTTTCTGGCCGGCGGACAACTGCCCCGCCGGCCGGTCGAGGATCCCGCCGAGGTCCAGTTCGCGCGCCAAGACGGCGATTCGCTGATCGACCCTGGGAACATTGTACAGGTGCCCGTAAACCAGCATGTTCTCCCGCACCGTCAGCCTCGACGGCAGGGCCACATACGGCGACGAAAAATTCATCCGGGCGAGCGCATTGAACCGATCCTTTGCCATGTCGTGACCGAGAATGGTGATTCGGCCGGAGGTCGGAACCAGCAGACCGAGCAACATGGCGATGGTCGTGGTCTTCCCGGCGCCGTTGCCGCCCAGCAACCCGAGCGTCGCTCCGGCGTTGCGCGGTGAAGCTGATGTCGTCCACCGCCCGCACGTCGCCGTATTGTTTGGAAAGGTTGTCTACCTGAATTGCACTCATGCGCGTCCGGATAAGGCGCCTAGAGGCATCCGCCAAGAGAAGTTTGGTCAAAGGATGCCGGCGGCTTTGGAGTATGGATCGCGCTGAACGGGACAGCTTCAGGATGCGAATCCGACAGTCAAACAATGCGCTAGAAATATTTTCAGCCTGCACACTCAGGCCGAAAATGGTCTAGGTTACCTGCCCATGATCGATTTCACCGCCGCCCCCGCCACCTTGCCACCCGGTGAGCGTATCTACGCTATTGGCGACATTCACGGCTGTCTGGACCGCCTCGTCGCACTGCACGAAATGATTGCCGAGGATATTGCCGCCCGGCCAGCGGAACACACGACACTGGTGCATCTCGGCGACTATGTGGATCGGGGTACCGACAGTGCCCAGGTGGTCGAATGGCTGATCAATCAACCACCGGTTCCGGCGGACGAATTCATCAACCTGATGGGCAATCACGAGCACATGATGCTGACTGCGGTCGTAGGGGAGGACAAGGAGGCGCCGAACCAGTGGCTGATGAACGGCGGCGCAGACTCACTGCTTGAGTTGGGGACTCTCCCGGGCCGTCTCGCCGGCCGAGTGGGCCCGCCACATCCCGATGCGGCATTTGATGTTTCTGCGCGACCTGGCAATCAGCCATCGGATCGGCCCATACATGTTTGTCCACGCCGGGGTCCGGCCGGGAATTCCCCTGGCCCAGCAGACCCGCCAGGACCATACTGTGGATTCGAGAACCATTCTTGTCCTCCCGGGTTGATCACGGTGCCGTCATTGTTCATGGGCACACCCCGAAGCGGGAGCCGATCGTCCAACCTAACCGCATCGCGATCGATACCGGCGCGGTGCTCGGCGGGGCGTTGACCTGTGTCGTGCTGGAAGAGGATAAGGTTGGGTTTCTGCAGGGGTAGGCGGGATTTCTGTGGTCATCGCGGGCACTGCTCCTGTTGTGATCGGGAGGCTCAGAGCTTCATCCCATGTTCGCAAGACGCGAACATGAGGGCGATCTGGATCTGGTCCGTTTTTGAAGGGTGGGGCCGATTTAGGAACGCGCTTGCTTGTTGCATTGCAGCAAGCGAAGATGGTTGCACCCCAATGACACCCTGGTTACGGCAGGTGTAATGAACCAGATAACCCCCGGATCCGCCCCGCGCCCGGATGAGCCGCAGCCGGATCTCGCCGCGGCTGTTCGGCGGTTGGCCCACACCAATGTCCTGGTCATTGGCGACGTGATGCTCGACCGCTACACCTATGGCGAGGTGACGCGGATCAGCCTGGAAGCCCCGGTGCCGATTCTGGCGATCGAGCGGGAAGTTGCGCTGCCGGGTGGCGCCGGAAACGTGGTGCGCAATCTGACCGCGCTGGGTGCGGCGACGGCGTTCATCTCAGTGGTCGGCGATGATCAGGCCGGATCGGACCTGACCGGGCTGATCGGCGGCCAGCCAAATGTGGAGCCCTGGCTGCTGGTGGAGGGCGGCCGCACCACCACGCTGAAGACCCGCCTGATCGCCGCCGGCCAGCAGTTGCTGCGCGCCGACCGGGAGCAAACCGACCCGATCCACCCGAAGCTGGCGGATCGGCTGCTGCGCATCGCGCTGGACGCGATGGCGGCGACGAGCGTCACCGTGCTGTCCGATTACGGCAAGGGCGTGCTGTCCGCTGACGTGCCGGCCAGACTGGTGCAGGCCGCGCGCAAGGCCGGCCGCAAGCTGATCGTCGATCCGCGCGGCAGCGATTTCGCGCGCTATGCCGGGGCTGACGTGGTGATGCCGAATCGCCAGGAGCTCGCGGCTGCCTCTCGCATGGCGGTGGACACCGAGGCAGCGATCGTCGCCGCGGCGCAGCACCTGCGGGCCCAGCACGGGTTCGGCGCCGTGGTCGTGACGCGCGGCAATGACGGCATGACACTGGTGGATGCCAACGGCTCGCAGCATTTTCCGGCCGAGGCGGCTGATGTGTTCGACATCTCCGGGGCAGGTGACACGGCTCTGGCTGCGCTTGGGGCGGCCCTGGCGGCACAGCTCTCGCTGCCGGTGGCGGTGCGGCTGGCGAACCTCGCGGCGGGCATATCCGTCGGCAAGGTGGGGGCGTCGGTCGTGCGGGAGGCCGATATGCTCGCCGCGCTGACGCCGCAGCACAGCGCGTTGCGAAAGATCGTCACCCACGAGGAGGCGGTGGAACAGGCGGAGCGCTGGCGCCATCGCGGCTGGCGGGTCGGGTTCACCAACGGCTACTTCGATCTGCTGCACCAGGGGCATATCGCAGTTGCTGGAGCAGGCCAGGGCGGCGTGCGACCGGCTGATCGTCGGTTTGAACGCCGACACCAGCGTTCGCCGGCAGAAAGGCAGCCCGCATCCGATGCAGCCCGAAGCCGCTCGGGCCGCCGTGCTGGCCAGTTTCGCCTGCGTCGATCAGGTCTGTCTGTATGAGGAGGACACGCCGGAGGCACTGATCGAGGCGCTGCGGCCCGATGTTCTGATCAAGGGCGCCAATCATGCCGCGGAGGACGTGGTCGGCGCTGATCTCGTGCGGGGCTGGGGCGGACGGGTGGTCCAGATCGACCTGTTGACGGAGCAGCTTCCCAATCCACGAATGGCGCACACTGCCGCGCTGACCGCCTCTGGTCCTTCCGGCCAGTCTGCGGCACAGTCCGCGCGATGTCTGCGAAGGGGAAACGCCATGGCCAAAGTCATCATAAGCTGCGCCGTCACCGGTGCCATCCACACGCCCAGCATGTCGGACTATCTGCCGATCACGCCGGAGGAGATCGCGCGGTCCTCGATCGAGGCGGCGGAGGCCGGCGCGGCGATCATTCACCTGCACGCGCGCAATCCGGTCGACGGTTCGCCGACGCCTGATCCGGCGGTGTTCATGAATTTCCTGCCGATCATCAAGCAGAGCACGGACGCGGTGATCAACATCACCACCGGCGGCGGGCTGACGATGACGCTGGACGAGCGGCTGGCGGCGCCGCTGGTCGCGCGACCGGAGATGTGCAGCCTGAACATGGGCAGCATGAACTTCAATATCTCGCAGGGCCGGCGACCGGATCAAGCACTGGAAGTTCCCGTGGGAGAAGCCCTACCTGGACGCCACCGACAACTTCATCTTTCGCAATACGTTCAAGGATATCGAGGGGATCGTCGAGAAACTGGGCAAGGGGCACGGCACCAGGTTTGAGTTTGAATGTTACGATATCGGGCATTTATACAATCTGGCCTATTGCCTGGATCGCGGCATCGTCGAGCCGCCGCTGTTCGTGCAGTCGATCTTCGGCATTACCGGCGGCATCGGGGCGGAGCCGCGGAATCTGCTGTTCGCCAAGGAGACGGCGGACCGGTTGTTTGGCGATAAGTATGTTTGGTCGGTGCTGGCGGCGGGGCGGCATCAGATGGCATTCACCACGATGGCCGGGATCAACGGCGGCAATGTCCGGGTCGGGTTGGAGGACAGTCTTTACATCGGAAAGGGAAAGCTCGCGAAGTCAAACGCCGAGCAGGTGGCGAAGATACGGCGTATACTGGAGGATCTGAGCCTGGAGATCGCGACGCCCGCGGAGGCGCGGGAGATGCTGAACCTGAAGGGTGGGGACCGGGTCGGGTTCTGAGTTCTTGCATGCTGGGATCTATGTCGTGACCGGTGCCGGCGCCGGTCACTGTCGGGTGGCAGTGGGGAACGCATGTTCGACCTGAACGAACTCAAGGACAAAATCGCGGTTATTGGCGTCGGCAACACCAAGTATGGTAACTTCCCCGAGATCGACGATTACGGCCTTGCCGCGCATGCGTTCCGTAATGCTGTGAATGACTGCGGCATCGACAAGAACAAGATCGACGGGATGTTGGTGTCTCGCATTCCGTATTACGCGCGCATGGGGGAGGTGCTGGGGATCAACCCGCGCTGGACCATTACGTTGCCGGGTCATGGCCGGATGTCGGGGATCGGCATTATCGAAGCAGCGACCGCGATTGCGGCGGGGCACTGCGATTATGCTGCGCTGTTGTATGCCAATATCGGGCGGTCGCGGCGAGTGAACTACGGTGGCGATGAAAGTCCCGGGACATGGGATCCGTGGGGATTTACCTCGCCCGGGGCGGCCCATGCGATGGCGTTTCGCCGGCACATGGAGATGTACGGAACGACAACGCGACAACTGGCGGAAGTTTCTGTAGCAATTCGGTATCATGCCTCGCTGAACCCGGATGCGGTGATGCGCGATCCGATTACGATCGAGGATCATGAGAGCGCGCGTTACATCGTCGCTCCATTGCGACTGCTGGATTACTGTCTGATCAACGATGGCGCGGTCTGTTTAATTATGACCTCGAAGGAACGAGCTAGGGATTTTGCCAAGCCGCCGGTGGTTATTTCCGGGTTCGGTGCGCAGGAGACCTTCAGTCCGTCCTCGATCGCCAATTTCGATCTGGATTTCTGGTATCCGGCGGTCAAAGCGGCGGGCGAGCAGTCCTATCAAATGGCGGGTGTTACCCATGGCGATGTCGATGCGCTGATGTGCTATGACAACTTCTCGCCGACCGTGCTGTTTGCCCTGGAGGGGCTTGGGTTCTGCGGGCGCGGCGAGGTCGGGCGCGTTCGTGGAGGATGGCGCGCTGCGGCTCGGCGGGCGCCTGCCGGTCAATACTGACGGCGGGCATCTTTCGAACTCCTACATGCAGGGCTGGGCCTTGAATGTTGAGGCCGTGCGGCAGCTTCGCCGGGAATGCGGCGCTCGGCAGATCGCGGATTGCGAGGTCGTGCAATATGTGCAGGCCACGCCTTGCACGCGGTCGATCATCTACACGCGCGGCTGAGGGAGAACGGGTCGATGACCTACAACAAGCCACTGCCGCGACTGGACACGCTGAACACGCCGTTTTGGACCGCGGCGAGGGAAGGCCGGTTGCTTCTGCACCATTGTCCGTCGTGCGGCGATACGCGGTTTCCGCCATCGCCGGTTTGCCCGAAGTGCCTGGCGGTGGAGCAGGATTGGGTGGAGTCCTCGGGCAATGGGACGCTTGAGTCGTGGGTCGATATGCATCGGGCGTATTGGGACGGGTTCAAGGGCGATCTGCCGTATCGGGTGTGTCTGGTACGGCTGGAGGAAGGGCCGGTCGTGGTTAGCAATCTGGTCGATAGGACCGAGAATTTGCGCATGGGGGCGCCGGTGAAAGTGGTGTTCGACGCGGTGACGGATGATGTGACGCTGCCAAAGTTTGCGCTGGTCTGATTTCCGGGGCGCCACGAAGTTGCCCCGCCCATCGTGACGGGTAAAACTCCGGTTCGACATCACGAATGGGAGCCGGCATGGGTCATAACGTCATTGTCTCCGGCGTGAACCTGAAGGTCGAAGAGAAAGGGCATGGGCGCCCCGTCTTGTTCCTCCACCCCGGCGAGGGCCTACAGGCTGACCGGCCGTGGTTCGACGCGCTGGCGGAGGATCATCGGGTCATCGCGCCGCATCATCCGGGGTTCGGCGGGTCGGCGCTGCCCGATTGGGTGGGGACTGTCGATGATCTGGCCTACCTCTATCTTGATCTGGCGGCACAGCTTCAGCTGGACGACGCGGTGCTGGCCGGAGCTTGCTTCGGTGGCTGGGTGGCGGCGGAAATGGCGGTTCGCAACACTACTCGCTTTGCGGGCTTGCTGCTGAGCGCGCCGCTGGGGATCAAGGCCGGCGGCGTGCTGGATCGCGATATAGTTGATATGCACGCGATCTCGCGCGCTGAGTTCATGCGTCTGGCCTGGGCTGATCCGGCCAAGGGCGAGATCGACTACACAAAACTACCGGACACCGAACTGGCCGGCGTCGCGCGTGGGCGGGAGGCATTGGTGGTGTTTGGCTGGAAGCCTTACATGCACAACCCTCGGCTGAAACGGTGGCTGCACCGGATCGACATTCCGACGCATCTGATCTGGGGCGAGCAGGACGGCATTGTCGCAACGTCGTATGGCGAGGCGTGGAAGGCGGAGATTCCCGGCGCCACTATGGAAACGATTCCGAACGCGGGTCACTACCCGCATTGGGAGCAGCCCGGGGCGTTTGCCGGGTGCGTTCGCGGCTTCACCGGTCGGCTATAGGAGATACAGACATGCGCACTTGGTACTTCTCCGAAATGGCTTACCATCCGGCGTGGGAAAAGGGTCTTGCACGGGGCTCGCTGCGGGTGAATTTTCCCAGCGAGAATGTTGATCCTGAGGTAGCGGGGAAGCTGCTGAACCGGTATCTGGACGAGTTCGCACTGTGCGACGAGGTCGGGCTTGATATCATGGTCAATGAGCATCACAGCACGGCGACCTGTATGACTGTGTCGGTGCCGATGGCGCTGGCGATCATTGCACGTGAAACTAAGCAGGCTCGGTTGTTGAGTTTGGGCAACCCGATTGCTAACCGGCCGGATCCAGTGCGCGTCGCCGAGGAAATGGCCTGGCTCGACTGCCTGTCCGGGGGGCGGATCGAGATGGGCCTGGTCAAGGGCGCGCCGTATGAGATCGCGCCGGCGAACTCCAATCCCGGGCGGCTGATGCGACGGTACTGGGAAGCCCATGACCTGATCATCAAGGCGCTGTCAACAACCACGGGGCCGTTCTCCTGGGAGGGCGAGTTCTATCAGTATCGCGCCGTCAACATTTGGCCTCGACCGATCCAGCAGCCGACGCCGCCGATCTGGATGACCGGCATGAGCGTCGATACCGGCGTCGCCGCGGCCGAACGAGGGCATGTGGTCGGGACGCTGCTGTCCGGCGGTCTGGCGAAGCCGATGTATGAGGCGTACCGCAAGCGGGCCGCCGAGTTGGGCTGGAAGGCGGGTCCTGATCGCATGGCCTATGCCGCGATCGTCGGGGTAGGGGACACGCGCGAGGAAGGACTACGCCGAGCGGATATCATCGCGGATTATGTGCGGACGGCGCCGGTGGTGGCGGAGCCGTTCACCAATCCGCCTGGGTATAACTCGATCGGTGCCAATGTGGCGATGCTGAAGGCGGGACCGCGGGCGCATCGGATGGTGACTGATCGGAACGGGGTGCCGATCGATCATCGCACCGCGACGGTCGAGCAATTCATGGACACCGAGACCGTCTTTGCTGGGACGCCCGACGACGTGTTCAACCAGTTGAAGGCGTTCAATCAGCGGATGGGCGGGGTCGGTCATCTGCTGTTTTTTGGCCAGGGTGGGCTGCTGACCCATCAGGACGCCAAGGAGAATATCCGATTGTTCGGCAGGGAGGTGGCACCGCGGTTGCGCGAACTCGGCGCGCCACAGACGATGGCCGCGGCGGGGTAGCAAACCGGAGGAAACTCGTGTCCGAGACCGCCAGACGCTTTGCTGGCCAGGTCGATCAAGCGTGGCTGGACCGCGTCATTGAGCCGGTGCTCGAGCCGCCATTGCCGATCATCGACCCGCACCACCACCTATGGATACGCGACAATAACGTCTACCTGTTGCCTGAGCTGCTGGCGGACCTGGGCAGCGGCCATAACGTGATTGCGACGGTGTTCGAGGAATGCCACGCGATGGATCGCGCCACGGGCGCGGAAGACGAAAAATCCTTGGGTGAAACGGAATTTGTGACGGGCATCGCGGCGATGGGCGCGAGTGGTGTATTCGGTCCGTGCCGTGTGTGCGCCCGCATGGTGGGGCGGGTCGATTTGATGGCCGGTGACCGCGCGCGGGGGTTGCTGGAACAGCATCTGATTGCCAGCGGCGGCCGCTTCGCCGGCATCCGGCAGTCTACCGCCTGGGATGCCTCGGACCGCATTCATAAGGTGGTGCCTGGCCCCGGCATGTTGGGCGACCGCAGGTTCCGCTCCGGCTTCGCAGGCCTCGCCGCGCTCGGGCTGGTGTTCGATGCGTGGGTTTATCATCCTCAGTTGCATGAGGTCGGCGATCTGGCGGACGCATTTCCTGGAACGCAAATCGTGCTGAACCATGTCGGCAGCCCTATATTGGGTGGTCCGTACGGTGGCGACCGAGCGAAGGTGTTTGCGGACTGGAAGGTTGGCATGACGGCGCTGGCGAAACGGCCCAACGTTTCCGTCAAGCTGGGCGCCTTGCCGATCCGCCTGCCGGGAGCCGGCGCCGGGGCACGCGACATGCCGCCCGGGTCCGAGGAAGTGGCCGCGGCATGGCGCCCATGGCTGGAGAGCAGCATCGAGTTGTTTGGCGCTGACCGCTGTATGTTCGAGAGTAACTTCCCGGTTCAGAAGCGCTGGAGCTCCTATCAGGTCACGTGGAACGCCTTCAAGCGCATCGCGGCCGGCGCCTCCGTGCCCGAGAAGGCCGCGCTATTTGCCGGTACAGCTGCGCGCGTTTATGGCGTTCCCGACTTCCCGAATGTTTGAGACGGCCTCAGCGCGCACCTCGACGTTCGAAACAATTGGGATACACACCTGTAACAGGGACTGCCTACATCGCCGGTCACGATGAAACTTCTAAACAGGAGGTTTGGCATGTCCGTTCTGAAGCGCCTTGGCAGCGTGGCCGCCGTCGCCGGGCTGGCCGCCGTTGGTTTCGCGGCGATGCCGGACGATGCGAATGCCTGGTGGAGTGGCGGATATCGCGTCGGCATTTGGGTTCCGCCCGTGGTCGTAGCCCCGCCGGTCTACGCGCCACCGCCGGTCGCCTACTATCCGCCGCCGCCCTACTATCCCCCGCCGCGCCGCGTGTGGGTGCCCCCGCACTGGGAGGGTCCCTACTGGGTGCGCGGTCACTGGGCCTGAACGATTTGGGTTATCACGGCGATGGGCTTGGCGGGCGCCCCTGATCGGCGATCACAGAACAGTTGACGCAGCGGCCGACAGGGTCCACCACCGCCGGTACCGATGTTACGCCGCCTCGAAGCACTGCTTGATCCCACCGCAGGAACGCCTGCCTCGCCGCCCACCGCGGGCCTGGTCCGGTTCTACTGGTTCTACATAAGGCAGGTCACCGGCCTGACCGCCGCGTTGTTTGTCTTTGGCGGGCTGACAGCCATTCTGGACTCGATGATCCCGGCCTTTATCGGCCGGGTGGTCGGTTTGGTATCCTCCCACACGCCGCAGACGCTGTTTCGCGATAGCGGGCTGACGTTGCTGGGTATGGCGGGGGTGCTGATGGTGCTGCGGCCACTCAGTTTGATCTCGCACAACATCCTGGTGAACCAGATCGTCAATCCGGGCCTGTCCAACATGGTGCGGTGGCAAAACCATTGGCACGTGGTGCGGCAGAGCTGGACGTTCTTCCAGAACGACTTTGCCGGCCGCATTGCCAACCGGGTGCTGCAAACCGGTCCGGCGTTGCGAGAAAGCCTCGTGATGGCGTTTGATGCCGCCTGGTACATTGTCGTGTACGGCTCTACCGCGCTGTTTCTGCTGGGGCGGCTGGACTGGCGGCTGACGCTGCCGCTCGTGGTCTGGTTTGTGATCTACGCCGCCATGCTGCGCTATTTCGTGCCGCGCCTGCGGGATCGATCGCGTCACGCGTCGGAGATGCGCTCGAATCTGACAGGGCGCGTGGTGGACAGCTACACCAACATCCTGACGGTGAAGCTGTTCGCACGTGCGGCCGATGAAGACGCGTTCGTGCGGGATGCTGTCGACGAGCATACCGAGGCGTTTCGTTCTCAGACGCGGATGACGACGGCGTATACCTGTACACTCGGGCTGATGAACGCCACACTG
This sequence comes from uncultured Alphaproteobacteria bacterium, assembly GCA_963778125.1. GTDB lineage: Bacteria > Pseudomonadota > Alphaproteobacteria > Acetobacterales > Acetobacteraceae > Rhodopila. The sequence goes on from CAVZTH010000013.1 coordinate 116,078, forward strand.
ATCGTTTCGATGTCAGCGCTTGCGTTATGGCAATGGTCGGCCGGCGCGATCGCCATCGGAGCGGTGGCGACGGCCATTCCCCTGGCCTGGCAACTGAACAATATCGCGGGGTGGGTGGCGCGTAGCGTCACCTCGATTTTCGAGAATATCGGGACGGTTCAGGACGGCATGCGCTCGATCGACGTGCCGCGGCAGATGCCCGATGCCGAGGATGCGGTGGAACTGCATGTGACCGGCGGCGAAATCCAGATCGAGGATCTGCATTTCGACTATGGCCGCGTTCGGGACACCATCGGCATCCGCTATCCAGCAGTGCTGCATGGCATCAACCTGACCATCGCGCCGGGGGAGCGGGTCGGGCTGATCGGCCCGTCAGGGGCGGGTAAATCGACCTTGGTCAACCTGCTGCTGCATTTCTACGATCCTGCCGCCGGCCGTATCCTGATCGACGGGCAGGACATTGCCGGGGTGACGCAGGAGAGTCTGCGCCGGCACATCGCTATGGTGACCCAGGATACGTCGTTACTGCACCGGTCGATCTTCCAAAACATCCGGTACGGTCAGCCTCAGGCGACGGACGCGGAGATTATTGCCGCGGCGAAGCAGGCGCAGGCACACGAGTTCATCCTTGGTCTGGAAGACTGGCACGGCCGCCGGGGGTATGAAGCGCACGTGGGGGAGCGTGGCGTCAAACTCTCCGGCGGGCAGCGCCAGCGGGTGGCGCTTGCGCGGGTGATCCTGAAGGACGCGCCGATCCTGATCCTCGATGAGGCGACCTCGGCGCTGGATTCTGAGGTCGAGGCGGCGATCCAGGAGCAACTTGATACGCTGATGGAAGGGCGGACGGTCATCGCCATTGCGCACCGCCTGTCCACGATCGCTAGGATGGACCGGCTGATCGTGCTGAATGAGGGCCGGATCGTTGAAGCCGGTACGCACGCGGAGCTGTTGCGCCGAGATGGGGTTTATGCGCGGCTGTGGCGGCATCAGTCGGGCGGTTTCGATGCGGCCACAATCCGCGATGGTGTCGTCGCGAAGTAGCGTCTGCCTACCGGCCGGGTCCGCGTTGTTTCAGATCGATGCTGGGCGTATACGCTGTGGCGAGCATTGCTGCATAACCCGGGGGGATATCGTGGAACCGGTTTTACTTAACCGCGCCAACCTGGCTCGCTTCGCGCCGAGCGTGCAGGTGCCTCGGTTTGATGCGGCGCTGGTGGCTGCCGGGATCGTGCATCTTGGATTGGGCGGATTCCATCGTGCGCATATGGCCCGATATACGCACAACCTTATGGAGCGCCGGGCTGACGCTCTTGAGTGGGGGATCATTGGCGCGGGGCTAATGCCGGCTGATCGCCGCATGCAGGAAAGCCTGGGGCCACAGGACAACCTGTATACGCTCGTTGAACGTGGGTCGGGGGACGAGATCGTGACGGTGATCGGCTCGCTCGCCGATGTGGTGTTCGCGGGGGAGTCCAGTAGCGCGGTGCTGGCGGCGATCGATAAGCCCGCGATTCGGATCGTGAGCCTTACGGTTACCGAACATGGATATTGCTTGAACCGGTCGACCAAGCGGCTCGATCCGGAGCATCCGCTTGTTCGGAAGGATCTTGCGCAGCCGGAACAGCCGGCCAGCGCGATTGGCATCGTGGTGGAGGCGTATCGCCGTCGCATGGCGGCGGGGCAGGGGCCGTTCACTGCGCTGAGTTGCGACAACATCCAGCACAACGGCACGGTGCTGCGAGACGCGGTGTTGGCGCTTGCCGCGCTGCGCGATCCGACGCTGGCGGATTGGATCTCTGTCAACGGTTGCTTTCCGAGCACGATGGTCGATCGCATCACGCCGGTGACGGCGGAGGAGGACATTGCCGCGTTGTCCGAGCGGTATGGGGTGATCGACCGTTGGCCGGTGTTCGCGGAAGTGTTTACTCAGTGGGTGATCGAGGATCGTTTCACGGCTGGGCGCCCGGCGTGGGAAGAGGTCGGGGCGCAGTTCGTTACGGACGTCGCGCCTTACGAATTCATGAAGCTGCGGCTGTTGAATGCCAGCCACCTTGCGGTTTCCGGGATGGGGCGGCTGATTGGCTATGTCACGATCGCGGAGTCGATGGCGGATCCGTTGATTGCTCGGTTCATGGCGGCGCTGATGGATCGCGAGACCGGGCCAACGTTGCCGGATGTGAATGGGATCGATCTGCCTCGCTATAAGGCGACGCTGGTGGAACGGTTCGCCAATCCGGCGATCAAGGACACGGTGGAGCGGGTGAATACTGACGCGCCGCTCAATATACTGGTGGATCCTATCCGGGACCGGCTGCGGTCCGGGGGGGCAGTGGATCTACTGGCGCTGGCGCTGGCGGCTTGGCTTCGGCGGGTGCGCGGGGAAGATGAGCGGGGAGAGGCGATCGACGTGCGCCATCCGCTTGCAGAGGAGCTTCGCGCGCGGGCGACCGAGGGTGGGTCGGACCCGCGGCCGCTTTTAGCGATGACGCAACTGTTCGGCGACACCGGGACTGACCCGCGGGTGGTGGAGCCGGTCGGGCGGTGGCTTGGGTTGCTGTATGCAAAGGGTGCCCGCGAAACGCTGGCCGAGGCGTCACGGACGCTGGGGTTTTAGTTAGACCGGCATTCAAAGGAACGGACGATCGGCCGGAGCGCGAGATCGCGTGCCGGGACGTTCCGCTCGGCGCGCGATCATGCTGTCTAGTTTTTGTAGTCCGGCGACTCCTCCTCCGTTTCGACTTCGTCAGGCAGAAGGTCTCGGGGATCGCTCAGCCGACATTTCGAAAGAGGGCTCTGACCGAGACTATCGAGAACGATTCCGATAAGCAGCGCCAAGAGAAGCGCGCCACCTGCCACAATAAAGGCCATTTCCGCTCTCCGTGATCGAGCAGTATGTTCGTGCCAACTCGCAAAGTCCGCAGGGATCGGCCAGGTTTTGGGGTGTTGGGGTCGGTCACCAGCTGAACTGGCCTATCTGGTTGGCTGGCCGACCTAGTGTCGCGCCGGGGAGGTGCCGCTTAGCGCGGTAATGCGTTAGCCCCAGCCAAATCCTACTGGGCTGAAGTCCCTGGCGCTTGCCGGGGCGCTTACGTCGGATGGCCGGGACGAGGCCGGTGCCGAAGGCGTGGCCTGCTGCGTGGCGGCGGCCGTGGCCTGGGTATTGTCGGACGCCGTCGTATCGAGAGGCGCGGCGAAGGCGGGAGTCACCGTCGCGAGAACCGCCGCAAGGGCAACCGCAGAGAGGACAGAGCGGAGCATGTGACTTCTCCCGTGCTGGCGATATCAGTCGGATGAATTCGATGGAGCCAACTTAGGCGGCCAGGTGCGTTCCGTGCTATGAAACGCTTCACACGTCTGAATGCGGGATCGCGCCGTTGTTGGCTAGCCGGAAGTCCTGGGGCTGGATCGCCGCGAGGCCGGTGCTCGAAGACCGTAGTGCGGTCACATAGCGCCCACATCCCTCAACAATACCCTTGCTTCCGAGGCCTCGCAGTCGGGCCCGGCATCAAACCAAGCGCAGATTGGTGCGACCACTTCACGCGCGTGAGCATGCTTGCCATGCGCCAGCCATAAACGTCCGAGGCTGACCGCGGCTTGCAACTCGAACAGCTTTGCCGATTGGCTTCGGGCGATGGCGATTGCACGGTTGAAGTCGGCTTCCGCCGCCGCCTCATTTCGTGCCCGGCGCTTCAAGAGGATTTCTCCACGAGTTCGGTGAAGATTTGCATGTAGAGTGGCCGGAGGGCGGGGAGGCGCATCGTTGGAGCGCAGCGCGGCAATCGCTTCCAGAAGCTGGCGGCGATGGCCGACCGAGGTGATGCCGAGGTCCTTGAGGTCGTCGGCTGTGAGATTGGGTAACAATCTGGCATCGACGTCATTCTCCCGGAAAATCGCCGCGTATCGTTCAAGACCGAGGTTTCGCAACCAGTCCGTTCATTCGCGCTCCTTGGCAAGCCGGGTCGCTGGTCAGGCATGGCGCCATCAATCCAGCCTGTCCTGATTTGGATGTTTAAATATTCGCAGCGGGAGCAACCACGTATGAAGGGTTTCATAGAGGTAGCGCACCCGCCGGCCTAAGTTGCGTCCATCGATTTGCCAGCTTGATCTGCCCGTTCGGGAGAAATCAGATGCTCCGCTCTATCCTTTCCGCTGTTGTTCTTTCCGGCATTATTGCAGCGGCGCAGCCCGCTTTCGCCGATGCTGCGTCCGAACACGCTCAGCCCGCGGCGGCAGCTGCGCAACAGTCCGCACCGCCAGCGGCATCCTCCTCGCCGCGGTCATTGGACGCGCCGGCGCCGGCTGGATTTGGCTGGGGCTAAGGGACGCGAAACGCATTTCCGCAGGAGGCCACGGTGAGCTTTGTTGTTGCTGGCGTTACTCAGAGGGTCCGTTTTCGATGTCGACGATCGGCATCGGGATGAAGTCGAGGAAGTAGCAATCGCCAATCAGGATCACGACGCCAAATGCGGTCCTGTCTTTTACTTGTAGGTCCGAAGTAAACGGGGACGGCGAAATCGTCCCCGAGTTAGCATGGAGTCCGGCAACCGTGTGGAAAAAACCAAGTCAGCGTCGCGACGCTGCGCTATTCCCCAAACTCGGCCTTGATTGTCTCGGTGTTCTGCCCGATGGCCGGTACGGCGCCCAAACCGAGCGTTTCGCCAGCCCTGATGACCGCGGGCGCAATGATGTTCGCCGTGCCACCGCCGGGCAGGGCAACCTTGGTGCGGCGCAGAGCCGGATGGTGGCGGAGCGCGGTCAGATCGTTCACAAAGCCATATGCCGTGTTGGAGGCTCGCAGTTTCGCCGCTGCCTCGTCCCGGGTGAGAGCAGCGAAGGCTTGCCCGACCCGAGCATCGACTACCGCGCGGTTGGCTACCCGAACGTTGTTGCTTTCGAAACCAGGCTGCTTGGGCAACGCCGGGTCATCCAGGAACGAGGCACAGAACGTGACCCACTCGCGTTCGTTCTGGATAGAGATCAAGACCAGCGCGCCGTCATTAGTTGCGAACGCGCCATATGGGCAAATCGATGGGTGGGCCAAGCCGAGTCGTTGCGGTGCTTTGCCGGTGCCCTCGAAATACAGCAGCGGGACATTCATCCAGTCGGCAACGGCATCGAACAGACTGACTCGCAGCCCTTTGCCACGACCGGTTTGCTGGCGCTCGATCAATGCTTCCAATACACCTGTATAGGCATTCATCCCACAGCCGACATCGGCGATCGAGACCCCGACGCGGCCCGGACCGGCGGGGAGCCCGGTGACCATCGCGAGGCCGGCCTCCGCCTGCACCAGCAGGTCGTAAGCCTTCATCGTTGCATACTCGCCGGTCTCGCCATAGCCGGAGATGTCAACTGTGATCAGCCGGCCGTGCCGTGCGCGCAAAGCTTCCGATCCGAACCCGGATCGAGCCGCCGCGCCGGGTGCCAGGTTCTGGATGAACACGTCGGCTCGCAACAGCAGACGGTGCAGGAGTGCGGCGTCGGCGGGCTGTTTAATGTCGGCGACGAGGCTTTCCTTGCCTCGGTTCAGCCAGACGAAATAGCTCGACAATCCCTGCACGGCGCTATCGTAGGCGCGAGCGAAATCACCCTCGGCGCGTTCGATCTTGATCACGCGCGCGCCGGCATCGGCCAGCCTGGAGGAGCAGTAAGGGGCGGCGACGGCCTGCTCCAAAGAGACGACGAGCAGTCCTTCGAGCGGTTTGGTCATGGTCCGGATCCTTTCAGCAACCGGACAGGATCACGGCAAGCGGCGGCGGGCAAGGTTGGCGGCCGCGGATCGGTGTCACCGCGGTTGATTGGATCTCGAACCTCCACGCCCGCCTCGCCAGCCGCGACCGAGGTCAATAACGACCAGGGCGGCGGGGATCGCCGCGGCAATCCGGAAAGTGGCCTGGAAGGCGGCCAGGAACCCGTCTGGAGCGGACGTCCGGAACCACTGGAAAATCAGCATCAGCACCGTCGCGCCGGTCACCGTGCCGATGGTCCGGGTCGCCATGCCGAGCGCGCCGGCAACGCCTCGGTTCTGAGGGGGAATCGCGGCGGTGACGATGTCGAAGTAGGCGACCTGGAACAGCCCGATCCCGAAGCCTTGAATAACCATCGACAGCACCAGGATGGAGACGCCGGTCGTGCCGTCGGACAGCGAGATGCCGAACAGCCCCACGCCGCTGAGGATCGTGCCGACCAACGCGATCAGCCGGGGCTGGTGCTTCCTGGCCAACCGCCCCGCGATTGGCGCGGCTATGATGATCCCGAGCGGCGAGGCCGCCAGTATCAGGCCCGCGGCGGCCAGGGACAGGCCGGGAATGCGGCTCAGGTAGAACGGGGCGAGCAGCATGATGGCGAACGCCGACAGGTTGATCAGCACGTTGCTGACGTTGATCGCAGCGAAATCGGTGTCGTGGAACGGGCTGAAATCGATGATCGGTTTCGCGGCGCGCCGTTCCTGGCGGTAGAACAGGACGAAACCCGCCACCGCGAGCACGATGAGCGGCGCGGTCTCCGGGCCAGGCGGACGGAGGCGGTTCATCGCCAGCAGCATGAAGCTGAGGGCCAGGGCGAGCAGGGCACCGCCGCCGGCGTCGAACGGTTCGCGCTCGCCACGGACAGGACGGGGCAGAGTCCACGCCAGCGCGAACGCCGCGGCGGCGATCGGTGCCCGGAAGCTGAACACGGCGGCCCAGCCGAAGCGCTCCACCAAGAGGCCGAACACCGACGGCCCCAAGGCAGCGCCGATGCCGAACATCATCATGTATCGGGCGAGGACCTGGGTGCGCATCGTTTCGGGGAACAGGCTGGTGGCCAAAGCCGGGCCGCAGGACAGAATGAGGCCGGCGCCGACGCCTTGGGCGACTCGACCGGCGAGCAGGGCGGCATAGGTGGGGGCCAACGCGCACGCGATGAAGGCAACGGTGCTGATCGCGGTGCCGAACAGGAAGATCCGCCGGTAGCCGAACATGTCGCCGACCCGGCCGAAGGTCAGCATCAGCGACGTTTGGGTGAGGACATAGGCGATCACGATCCACTGGATCATCGGAATCGGCAGCCCGAAGCGCGCGACGATAGCGGAGAAATCGATGTTGACCGCGGAGTCGAGCGGCACCACCAGCGTACCGAGGCCGACGATCAGCAAAGGCCACATGGGGGATTTCAGCCGCATGGTGGGCGCGACGGGCGGGCGCTGCATCGATGTGCTCAACATTTCGGCGAGCATACAAGACCTTGGTGCGCGGCCAAGGGTGCCGCGGTGATCTACCCCGTCATTCACCGACCTGGATTCGGACGACGGCCTGCAAAAAGGCACAGACTGTGGCCCGGGTCACAGTGGAATTGCGGCGCACCCCCTAGGGTCCTGTCGCTGGCTTCAACGATCGCGCTGCCTGACTGATCGAGCGCTTGGTCCAACCCCAACCGTCACGAGGGAACAATGGGTAACGAGCAGATGTATTCCACCGGTTTGCGTGGATTGTCGTTCAGTATCGCTGACTTGCTCCTGATCGGGGCTTGGTCGGCGGCACGTGGGCAGGAAATGGTTGTGCGGCTCGATCATGGGTCGGAGACTGAAGAATATGAGGAGGTCATCGCGTTTCACACAGCGAGCGGCCGGCCATGCCGGTACATCATGTGGCGCGATGCCAGCTCGGTATTCGTGCAGCCGCTGATTGGGCGGATCCGTCGCTATTCCTCCGTGGTCGATGCGATCGTCGCGCTGACGCCGCGAGAGCCGGTTGTGGTGACGGATGTCATGGCGCAGCGCTGGCCGGATCGGGGAAATGCTGGGTAGATTATCCATCGGTTCGACGCATCGCCTGCCACACCCGGAAAGCCGAGGCGGGGCCGTCAAGCGCGGCGACGTCTACCGCGTCGGCGATGGCGTTGGCGATGGCTGGGAACAGCGCGATCGCACCGGCCTCCCCGCAGCCCTTCACGCCGACCGGGTTGGTGGTGCAGCGCGTGCCGCGGAATGACAGATCAAAACTGGGCAGGTCCCCGGCTCGGGGCATGGCGTAGTCCATGAAGCTGCCGCTGAGGGGTTGGCCGGATTCGGTGTCATACACAGCGTGTTCCAGCAGCGCCTGCCCGGCACCCTGAGCGATGGCACCGTGTGCCTGGCCAGCGGCGATCATTGGGTTCACGATGATGCCATAGTCGTCCACCGCGGTCAGGCGTTCGAGGCTGACCGAACCTGTCTCCGGGTCAACTTCGACTTCCGCGATGTGGGTGCCGTTGGGAAAGGTCATCGCGTCCCGCGTCCACTGATGATAGGTGTCGAGCGCGCCAGGAAACTCCTTCGCCAGGTCCAGCAGCGTAATCGTGCGATCGGTGCCGACGACCCGGAAGGTTCCGCTGTCGAAAACGATGTCAAGTTCGGCGGCTTCCAGCGCCTGCGCGGCGAGGGTCTTGCCCTTCGCCACGATAATTTCCGACGCTCGCCAGATCGCTGTGCCACCCATGTAGGTGGCGCGGGAGCTGCCGTGACCGCCGCCCATCGGGATCAGGTCGGTGTCGCCCTGTTTCAGGTGAATCAGCGCGTTGGGCACTCCCAGACGGTCGGCAAGTATTTGCGGCATTGTGGTCTCGTGACCCTGGCCGATGGTTTGGGTGCCGGTGATCAGCGAAACCGAGCCGTCTTGTTCGAAGCGGATATCGACGTTTTCGGTCGGCAGGCCGCCGGTGGCCTTGATGTGGCAAGCCATGCCGATGCCGCGGCGCCGTCCATTCGTTTCGCTTTCGCGCCGGCGTGCCGGAAAATTCGCCAGGTCGGCATTGCCGATCGCGGAATCGAAGTGGGCGCGGAAGTCGCCGCTGTCCACTGTGAACTTCAGCGCGTTGGTCATCGGGGTGGTGGCGACGAAATTGCGCCGGCGCAGATCGATACGATCGAAACCACATTGCCGTGCCGCTGCGTCGATGAGGCGTTCGATGATGTTGATTGCCTCGGCGAAGCCGGGGCCTCTGGTCACGCCAATCGGCGTGGTATTGGTCAGTACCGCCCGGACGTGTAAGGCGATCGCGGGAATAGCGTAGACTGAGCCTTGGAGATGCGGATATTGGTTGGTCTGCACGGCGCCGGAGCCGCCCGCCATGTAGGCGCCGAGGTTGGCGATGCTGTCCACATGCAGCGCGCGAAATTTTCCCTCCGCGTCGAGGGCGAGGCTGGCGGTCGCGAGGTGATCGCGGGCCTGGTGGTCGGACAGGAACGTCTCCGATCGGGTGGCGATCCATTTCACCGGGCGCCCGGTGCGGCGGGCGGCCCACAGGATCAGCGCGTGTTCGGCGTAGGCGAAATTCTTTGCCCCGAAACCGCCGCCAACATCGGGCGCTATGAAGCGCACCGCGGATGGGTCGACACCAAGCGCTCGGGCGGCCATGTCGCGGTTGCCGTGGATGTTCTGGCTGGAGAGATGCAGCGTGTAGCGACCGTCGTAGTGACCGACGGCTCCGCGTGGTTCCATCGGGTTAGTAACGATACGGTGGTTGTTCAGCTCGATCGTTACGACATGCGGCGCGGTCTTGAGGGCGTCCGCGACCTCGGCGGTTTGGCCCCAGTGCCAGTCGAGGCAGAGGTTGCCGGGGACGTCGGCGGTCAGGAGCGGGGCTTCGGCAGTCAGCGCGTCGCTAGCCCCGATTACCGCAGGCAAGGGCTCGAAGTCGATGACGATGCGTTCCGCGGCATCCAGCGCCTGGTTGCGGGTCTCCGCGATGATCAGGGCGATGGGCTCGCCGGCGTAGCGGACAATGTCCTCGGCCAATAGCGGTTGCGGCAGGAAGCGGAACGGCTCGTTGGTCTGGACATTGGCCTCGACGCTGGGGCGCAGCGGGCGGAGCCCATCGGCTGCGGCATCGCGCGCGGTGAGGATAGCGAGAACGCCCGGGCCGCGCAGGGCGTCCTCCGTGTCAATGGCGGTAATGCGCGCGTGCGCATGCGGAGACCGAACGAAGACGGCGTGCGCGACGCCATCGAACCGCAGATCATCCAGGTAAGCGCCGTGGCCGGTGACGAAACGGGCGTCCTCTCGCCGACGCGGGGCGTCGCCAATGACGGCGCGATCTGTCATGAATGGTGGCTCCTTGGTTCCTGGGACACAGATTGGCCAGGGGCAGGGCCGCGGGCAAGGACCGGTGAGATATAGCACTTACGCCAGATTGCGTGGACCCCGAACGCCATGCCAATCTCATGCGCTCGATGGTTAACCGGTCGACCGGGCACAGCGATCTCAGGCAAGGATGACGATCATGGCCAATGACAAGATGATGGCGCAAATTTCCACAAAGGCTGGCTTTATCGCCGCGCTTGATCAGAGCGGCGGATCGACACCCGGCGCCCTACGCCTCTACGGCATTCCGGACACCGCCTACAGCGGCGAGGCGGAGATGTTCCGGCTCATGCACGAGATGCGCGTGCGGATCATGACAGCGCCCGCGTTCACCGGCGCCAAAGTCATCGCCGCCATCTTGTTCGAGGCCACGATGGACGGGCAGGTGCAAGGAAAGCCAGTTCCTACGTTCTTGTGGGACGACCGGAGCGTGATCCCCTTCCTAAAGGTCGACAAGGGGCTGGAAGCCGAGGCCGACGGCGTCAGCCTGATGAAGCCGATTCCTGGCCTCGACACGCTGCTTGCCCGGGCGGTGAAGCTTGGCGTCTTCGGAACCAAGATGCGCTCCGTCATCAACCAGGCCTCTAAACAGGGCATTGCCGCGATTGCGAAGCAGCAGTTCGACCTGGCCGCGCAGATCGCCGGGCACGGTCTCATGCCCATCATCGAGCCGGAGGTTTCGATCAACAGCCCCGACAAAGCCGGCGCGGAAGAGATCCTTCTGGCTGAAATCACCAAGAACCTCGACGCCCTGCCGCATGGGCGCCAGGTGATGCTCAAGCTGACGATCCCGGACGTTCCGGATCTTTATTCCGGATTGGTGAGCGACAAGCGCGTTGCCAGGGTGGTCGCGCTGTCGGGCGGCTACACCCGGGCCGACGCGTGCAAGCGGCTGGCTTCGAATCACGGTGTCATCGCTAGCTTTTCGCGCGCCCTGGTCGGAGACCTCCGGCACTCGATGAGCGATGCTGAGTTCGACGCTGCGTTGGGTAAATCCATCGATGAGATTTATCGCGCGTCGACCGAGAAGGTTTGATGCGGAGGCTGATCGGACGGGCGGTCCCGGAAAGCCTCCGCGGGGTTGTTCCTCGGCCTTAAATGGACGACGATAACCAAAAACCGGAGGGGGCGAACAATGATCGATCTGATGATCCGCGGCGACACGGTGGTGACGCCGCAGGGGATCGGCGCGCATGACATCCTGATCTCCGGCGGGGTCATCGCCGCCGTTGCTGCGCCCGGCAGTATCGCCGTCCCTGAGGGGACGCGCCTGATCGACGCCACTGGCAAGATCGTCATCCCCGGCGGCATTGACCCTCACGTGCACTGCAAGTGGCACCTGCCGGGGCCGGACGGGACGGCGACCGAGACGGCGCCCCCCGACGTCGTCAGCAAGGCGGCGGTGCATGGCGGCACAACCACGATGATCGACTTCACGCGAGCCTCCCAGGGCAAGGATGTTCGCAACGCGATCGACCTGCGGGAGGCGGACTGGAAAGGTCACTGCGCCTGCGACTACGCGCAGCACATCATGGTGGAAGGCGCCCTGCCGGTCGACCTGCCGGGGCAGGTAGCGGAGGCAATCCAGGCCGGATTTTCGACCGTCAAGATTTTCACCACCGACATCACGCCGAGCCGCAAGGGACGGATGGTCGATTTCGGAGATATCTGGGAGATTTTTAAGGTTCTGGCAGCGAACAAGGGTCTCGGCGTGATCCACTCCGAGGACAACGACATTGTCATGCACATGTATGCCAAGCTGATCCGGGAAGACCGCACCGGGTTCGAGAACATGGCCGAGGTGCACAACACTCTGTCCGAGGACGTGTCGTTCCGTCGGGTGATCCGGCTGGCCGAGAAGGTGCCCGGCACGGCGTTGTACATGATGCATGTGTCCGCCGCGACCGGCGTGTCGGCGATCCAGGAGGCGCGCCGCCGAGGGGTGCCGATCTATGGGGAGTCCTTGCATCAATACATGCTGTACAGCAGCGAGGACTACAAAAGGCCGAACGGGCAGATCTATCATACTTACCCGTCCTTGAAGGGGCCGGAGGATCATGCGGCGCTGTGGCAAGGCACCTTGGATGGCTCCATTAACTGTGTGGCTACCGATGAGATTTGCTGCACTCTGAAGCAGAAACTGCAGGGCATCCGCATCGACGACACCACCGGCGGGAACGCCGGCGTGGAGCCTCGGGTGGCGCTGATGTACACCGAAATGGTGGGCAAGCGCGGATACTCGTTACGGCGTTATGTCGATCTTGTTTCCACCAACGCCGCAAAGATCATGGGCCTCTATCCTCGTAAGGGTGCGCTGGCGGCGGGTTCGGATGCCGATATCTGCGTTCTGGATCCGGCCGATCGGCGGGTGATTCGGGCGGAAGATCTGCATGAGGCCGACTATACTCCGTGGGAAGGCCGCAAGATGGACGCGTGGCCCTGCCTTACCGTGCTGCGGGGCAAGGTCGTGGTGGAAAACGGCGAGTTCAAGGGTAGCCTCGACGACGGTAAGTGGCAGCATCGCAAAGTCGCGGACGAGATGTTCACTGGTCCGCGGCTTTGATCGGCCCTGATGTCCGGCGGATCTGATTAGGGAGCTTGCCGCCGCCCGCCCCGCTTCTCAGCCGCGGCCTATCCAAGGCATCTTGGTGGCCATGATGGTCACGAACTGGACATTCGATTCCAGCGGCAGGCTCGCCATGAAGGCCACTTGCTTGCCGACATGGTCAGCGTCCATCCTCGGCTCGATCGCCATCTGGCCGTTCGGCTGCAACTGACCGTTGGTGGACCGTGCGGTCATCGGCGTGGCGGCGTTGCCGATATCGACCTGGCTGCAGCAGATGTCGTATTCCCGCCCGTCGAGCGCGATCGACTTCGTCAATCCGGTGATAGCGTGCTTGGTCGTGGTGTAGCCCGCCGACCCCGGACGCGGATTGTGCGCCGAGATCGAGCCGTTGTTGATGATGCGGCCGCCCTGAGGTTGTTGCTCGCGCATGATGCGGAAGGCGGCGTTGGCGCACAGGAACATTGCGTCCAGGTTGATCGCGCTGACCGTGCGCCACATCTCGAAGGTGTAGTCGCCGAAATTGGTGGTGGTGACGTTACCCCCGGCATTGTTGAACAGCATATCCAAGCGGCCGAATGTCGATTTCGCCTTGGCGAACAGCGCGTCCACTTGGGCCGGGTCGGTGACATCCGTGGGCACGGCAAGCGGTTTGCCGCCGGTTGCCATGCCGGCGGTTTCGTCCAGCGCCTCTTGCCGGCGTCCGGCGAGCACGACTGACCAACCATCCGCGAGCAGGTTCAGCGCGGCTGCGCGTCCGATGCCGCTGCCCGCGCCGGTGATGATGGCGACACGATCTGTCATCTGAGTGTTTCCTTCCCCTCGGTGAATGGTGCCGTATTCTGGACGGTGGTTGCCGGCTGGGGAAGAGGGTGCGAGGCTTGGGCGAGAGGAAACGTAGATGCCGCGCTTCGCTGCAATCGGGCTGGATCATCGTCATGTCTACGATCTCACGGCGGGGTTGATCGCCGCCGGGGCTGTTTGCGCCGGTCACGATCCGCAGACTTCCGATGCCCGTGTGCTGGCCGGCTTTCGCAAACGATTTCCGGATGTGCCGGCGGTAGAGCGGGACCGGTTGCTCGACGATCCGTCGGTGGATTTCATCGTCCTGGCCGCGATACCCCGAGATCGAGCGGCCCTGGCTATCGAGGCGATGCGGCGCGGCAAGGACGTGTTGGTCGACAAGCCGGGTGTGACCACAGCCGATCAGCTTGCCGCGGTCGAGGCGGCGGTTCGGGAGACCGGGCGGATCTGGTCGGTCGCGTTGGGACGGCTGACCTCGGCTTCGGTGCAGGCCGCGCTGGGCGTCGTGCGCTCCGGGGAGCTCGGGCGCCTGGTGTCGCTGACCAGCCTGGCGCCGCATCGGCTAAACCGAGGGCTGCGCCCGGCTTGGTTCTTCGACCGGGAGGCGTATGGCGGGATTATTAACGACATCGGCGCGCATTCGATCGACCAGTTTTTGGCCTTCGCGGATGTGCCCGACGCCGCGATCGCCGCGAGCACCATCGGTTGTTTTGGGACGGAGCCGCCTGGCTTCGAAGATTTCGCCGAGGTGACCTTGCATGGCGGCGGGATAATCGGAACGATGCGGATGGACTGGTTCACGCCTGACGGGTTGCCCGATTGGGGCGACGGACGATTGTTTCTTGTCGGCACCGAGGGCGCCCTGGAACTGCGCAAAAATCTGGACATCGAGGGCAGGGCGGGCGGCGACCATTTGTTCGTGGCGAACAAGCACCAGAACTCGCTACCAGGATTGCAGTGGACTGCCGGTGACCTATTACCGGGACTTCCTCGGAGACGTGCAAGACCGTGGCGGCCGAACGATGGAGGGCGGGCAGGTGTTTTCTGCCTGCCGGTTGGCGCTGCGCTGTCAGGCGGAGGCGAAACGGTTCAGCCCCTGACGAGAATTTCGGTCAGACCCAGCGATAGGACGTGGCGCAGGTCGTCGAGGGCGAGGGCGATGCAGCCCTCGGTCGGGGCATAATCCGAGCGTGCCGGGTGGAGAAAGATGGCGGAGCCCCTTCCGGGTTGAACAGGGTCGTCGTTCCAGCCGAGGATTCCGATGATGTCGTAGACGGCATCGTCGCGCCATAACGTCTCCGCGCTGGCTTCGAAGGGATGACGAACGGGCAGGTTGTAGGCAGGGTGTCCGGGATCGTCACACCATCCGTCAGATGGGGTGAGCGGTCTTGTCGATACGGCACATTCAGGGGCGGACAGGCGGTCGGGACGGAAAAGCACCTCGCGGAGGGGGAGAAGTCCGGTGGGGGTCGCGCCGTCACCCTCGCGCTTGTCGGAACTGATGCCACCGTAGCCCAGTGCGATGCGAAACGTTTCGGTTTCGATCATTAGGGAGCCGGCTCGGGCGACGGTTGCGCGCATGGTTTTGGGGTGTCCTCGAAGTGACCTATACGATAGGCGCGATCAAAGGAGGAAACCAAATGGCCCGTGTTCCGTACCTCGAACCGTCCGACCTGGCGCCGGAGGACCAGGATCTGCTCAAGCGGCCGATCTCGCTGAACAAGGCTTTGGCGAATTCGCCTAAGGCGGCGCGGGCGTTCTCGGGACTGGGCGGGTATATTCGGTATGGCAGCAAGCTCGATCCGCGGTTGCGGGAACTGGCAATTCTGCAGGTGGGGTGGCTGGCGCGTTCGCCCTATGAGTGGTCGCACCACGTCAAGTTGGGGCATGACTTTGGCGTCAGCGATGAAGACGTGCAGGCGCTGATCGATGACACCGCGGGCAAGCCAACGGGTCTGGACGCGCTGTCGAAACTGGTGCTGCGGGGGGCTCGGGAGATGACTGTCGAAGGCGCGATGGCGGAGGCGACGTTCGCCGCATTGCAAGCCGAGCTTGGGAATGAACGGGTGGTGGATCTGACGTTGGCCATCGGCTTTTACAGCGCGGTCGTGCGGGTTCTTGCCACGCTGCAGATCGATGTGGAGCCGGACTATATGCCATATTTGGAGCGCTTCCCGCTGCCCGAGTAACCCTCTAGGCTAGCCGCAAGACTGGGGGAGCCAAGATCATGGAGTTCGGCATCGGTATTCCGACGTCCGGCGAGAGCTGGAAAGTGGCGCAACGAGCGGAGGAACTCGGTTTCACGCACGCCTGGTTTTACGACACGCAGATGCTGGTCGGCGACCCGTTCGTGGCGATGGGGGCGGCGGCGTTGAAGACCTCGCGCATCCGGTTGGGCACCGGCGTGCTGGTACCGACCAATCGGATTCCGGCGGTCACCGCCTCGGCCTTCGCGACGCTGAACGCGATGGCGCCGGGGCGCATCGATTTCGGCGTTGGGACAGGGTTCTCGGCCCGGCGGGCGATGGGGCTGGGCGCCATGAAGCTTGCTGACATGGAGGAGTACATTCGGGTCGTCTATGCCTTGCTGAACGGTGAGATGACCGCGGCCGAGGTCGAGCCCGGGGTGTGGAAAAAGCTCAAATTCCTCAATCCTGAGCTGGGCCTGATCAATATATCAAGGACCCGATCCGGCTGCATATCTTGGCGCTGGGACCAAAGGGGCGGCAGATGACGGCGCGGCACGGGGCGGCGTGGAAAACGGTGATGTCGGGCGTTGATGACGGGCTGGCGGCGCTCAATGGGATGCGCGAAACCTGGGCGGCGAGCGGGCGGGCGGCCGGCGATCTGTATTCCTCCGCCTGGATCTGGGGCTGCCTGTTGCGGGATGGCGAGACGCTCGACAGTCCAAGGGTGCGGGCGCAGGCGGGAACGCGCGCTGCCGTGCTGCTGCATCGCGCCGCCGATCTCGACATGGAAGGTTGGAAGAACACATCCCCGGTGCCCGACAGTGTCAAGGATGTGTTGCAGGGCTACGTGGAGGCGGCGCGCAAATTCGAGCCGGCCGACGCGCGCTACCTGCTGAACCACACTGGGCATTGCGTCGCGGTGAAGCCCGAGGAGGAGCGATTCATCACCGCCGAACTGATCCGGCAGACGACGTTCACCGGGGCGGAGCAGGACATTAAGCAGCGAATGGAGGCGATGCGCGACGGCGGGATCTCGCAAATGGTCATTGCGATCGTTCCCGGACATGAGTCGGCAATCGAGGACTGGGGCCGGATCGTCGGGGCGTTCAACTGACGATGTCGAAGGTGGCCGAGCGGCAGGGTGTCAGGACACTGTGGCGCAACTTAGCGATGGATTTCAGGAGATTTGTGCGATGATCGAAATCAACGGTATGGCGCACGTCATTCTCACGGTCAGTGATTTCGCCGCGTCACGCGCGTTCTACTGTGAACTTCTGCCGTTTCTTGGGATGAAGAAAGTTTATGACGGGAACAATTTCGTCTACCACGTCGGGGGGCGCACGGCGCTGGGTATACAACGGTGCGCGGAGGCGTATGAGGGCGAGCGTTTCGTGCAGAACCGCATTGGGCTTCACCATCTTTGTCTGCGGGCTCGGTCACGCGAAGACGTCGATAAGGCCGCGGCCAAACTGCGCGAGATGGGTGCGTACATCGATCGAGGCCCGATGGAGCGTGACTGGGCCGATGGCTACTACTTCTTCGTTTTCGAAGACCCGGATGGCATCCGGCTCGAGATCAACCATATCCCGGGGAAGGGACTTCTGACCGAAGGGGGACGAGAGAATCCAAGTGATGATCCCAATTGGGACCAGAACGCGTAAGGGACGTCCTGGCTCATTCCAGGCGGAGCGGCGTGCCGTCGAGTTCTTCGGCTCGCTCCACTTTGATCAGAACGGCGAAGCCTTTCTTGTCGGGATCACGATCTTTCTCCGGCTGAATTAGCCGCGTCCAGACTTCTTCATAAGTCGGCCCTGATTTGAACAGCCGAGCGGTGCCGTAGAAGCGGGCGATGCCGCCCTTGGGCAGGATGCCGTCGGCGCGAAGCTGCGGCTTGCGGAAGTAGATGGTTACCCGCGTGCCATCGGTCAGGTTTTCGGTCGTCGATCCTCTTCCCCGCTCCCATAACGAGAAATGTTCGTCGTCGAAGACCTGCGTGCTGCCGCGCGGCGTGATTTGCGCGTAGCCGTTCGGCAACACGGTCCCGATCAGGCAGACGTCGTTGGGAAAGGCGGAGTTGATGTGGGGTTGGAGGGTCTTGGGAATGCCTGGCATTTGTCTTGCTCCGGTTTGGCGGGTCTAGATGCGCTCAAGAATTGACAGACCCCGGTTGCGGTCGATCAGGTAGATCAGGCCCCGATGGTCAACATAAACGTCGTTGCTGCAGACGCGCTGCGCACCCGGCGGCACGTCGGGCATCCACCATGCAGCTTGTTTCATCGACAAAGGATTGGAGATGTCGATCACTCGCAGTCCGTTGGCGAACCACGCCGCCGGGACCTCGTTGCCGGTAATCGTTTCGACCGGTTGATGGCATGCCGTCATCAACGGCGTCTTGACACCGACGAGTTCCGGCAGCTGAAAGCAACTGACCGGGATCGGCCGGGTCTCGTCGGTGATGTTCACCATCCAGACCATTGCCGGCAGTTCCGG
>CAVZTH010000014.1:0-191132 GCA_963778125.1 uncultured Alphaproteobacteria bacterium
CAGGGCGGCTTCCCATTGATCGCGCGGCAGGTCTGGTGACAAGCCCCAATCTGCGAGTGCCTCCTTCCCGCCGGCCCACAGCCAGTCGGTCGCAGCCGGCCGATCGCCGGCCAGAGCGGCGAGCAACATGCGCTCGTGGTCGCCCAACAGATTGACAACCTGCAGGCCTGGAACAGGCGGTCCCGCCGCCAGCAGCTCTACCACGCCGCCACTATCAGGCCCCTGATCAATATAGTCGCCCAAATGTACCAGGATCGCCGATCGAGCCGGACGGGCGGCGAGATCCGTGGCGATCAGACGGTGTAGAGCAACCAGTTTTTCGCGGCAGCCATGAATGTCTCCGATCGCATAGGCTCGCCGGCCGCGCGGCATCCGACCGGGCGCGCGCAGAAACCGGATCGTGTCAGCGGAGGCCGCCATCGGGCGCGGCCCGCTATAGGTTGGGATCGCGGCGGCCGCCAGTGCCTCTCGCATGCCGAAACGGTGGCGTGGGCGCATCACGCGCTGGCTCGCCTGTTTCTTCTTTGCGCAATCCTGCTAACCTGGGTTAGTGAGAGCAATCGGAGGAAACCCTTGGCCAAAATCACATTCCCCGTAGAAGCAAGCCACATCATGATGTTCGCGCGCTCGGTGGGTGACACCAATCCTGTGTATCATGACGCGGCGGCCGCGAAAGACACCGGGGCCGGTGGGATTGTCGCGCCGCCGACGTTTGCGCAAGCCGTCGCACAGTTCGACCCCGACTATTATTTGCGGCCAAAGCCCGGCGAGAAGTGGTTTGGTTCAGCGAAAGGCCCATCAGGAATTGACGGGAAGCCGCCCTCCTCCGGAGGTCTGCACGCCGAACAACATTATGAATATCACCGTCATATCCGCCCCGGCGACGTACTAACGGTTGAAACAAAGCCAGGTAAGACATGGGAAAAGGAGAGCAAGCGCGCCGGCAAACTGACGTTCAGTGAGCGTGTCACGGAGTACCGCGACCAGAACGGCGAACTGGTGATCACTGCCCGCGGCGTGGGCGTAACGACCGAACGTCCGGTGGATCAGGGCTAAGGGAGGAGGACAGCAATGGCACTAAAAGCATCCGCCCTAAAGGTCGGCGATACCCACAGCGAGCGCGTCGTCGAGAATTTGTCGCGCACTCAGATCGTTCAATACGCCGGTGCATCGGGCGACTATAACCCGCTGCATACGGATGAGATCTATACGACCCAGATCGCCGGCTATCCCAGCGTTTTCGCGCATGGGATGCTGACGATGGGACTGACGGGCAAAATGGTGACAAATTACGTCGGCGACGGCACGCTGACGAAATTCGGCGTCCGGTTCACTAATCAGGTGTGGCCGGGTGACACCCTCAATTCAAAGGTCACGGTGGTCGGCGTGCGGGAAGAAGGCGGCCAGCATTATGTCGATCTGACGCTGTCCACCACGAACCAGGACGGCAAGGAAGTGGTTGCCGGATCGGCAACCGCCCGCATCGATCCGTAGGGTTTTCGCGATGGCAAGTCCAGCCGTGACGGGAAGCGTCTGGCACACGCCGAGCGTTGACTTCCAGGCCTGCATGTGCAGGGCGCCGCAGGTTGGAGATAACTGTTCTCCATCTGGAAATTTGCCGGAACTACTCGAACGCGCTCGTTGTGCTCGAGAGAAAGCCGCCGCGGTTGGCCGGAGAGGTTGGACACGAAAGCCATAATCGAGATTAGCTGTTTAAGCCTCGAACTATGGTCGGAAATGAACCGGTCAGAGTTTCGGTCGCTGGCCGTGAACGAACAGTCGGTCACCGCAAGTTGCGGCTGATAAGATCAGGAAGGCGTGGCCTCGCACAAGTCGAGACCGCGCCTTTCTACTCTCGAACGGCCGACTGAACCGTTAAGGTTAAGCAGCTTTGGAGCGAGTGCCGTTTCTCTTGCTTCTTCCTGGCGATTCTTCTTCGCTTTCCCCTTCTAGTTCAAGTGCTTCCGGCATTATTGACTGTTCGGTAACTTTCGTTAGCTTGACGTCCGTTGATTTCTCCTCCTCAAGAATTTCCGAAAGGAGATTGACTACTTCCTGCTCACCGAGCGCTTTCGCCAATGCGATGTCCGTTCCGTAAGCTGCGATTTCGTAGTGTTCGATGCGCTGCATGCCAGCCACAATGACCAAGTCGAGGATGGGACCTTTCCCATCCTGCTCCTCAATTTCGTGTTGAGTTTCCTCAACCAGACCACGCATCGCCTCGCATACCTTTCGGCCGCGCCGGGCGTCCAGCTTTTCCATTGCTTGCTCGACACGTTCAATCTGCGTCTGCGTCTCATCAATGTGCATCTGGATGCCTTCCCGCAAAGCCGGCGAACTTGCCTTCTTCACCACTTTCTGCATGCACCTGAGAGCCTGTCTTTCGGCGCTGTAGGCGTCTCTCAGTTGTTCAACGAGTAGTTCCCGAACTTCCGATCGCATGTTTCAATCCTTTAAGGTAGACTTTTACACTGTCTCGCTGCGGGTGCCGCGAAACACACCCTCAGGCCGTCGATCCCTGCACACAGTGCGAAGCGGTCAGATCGATGCATTCGCGATCCAGACCTCCGTGGATTGCTCGACCACACTGCGCTGACGAGAGCGAAATATGACTGTCCCTTGCCTTATCCGTAGTGCTGGCAGCCATAAAGTGCTCCGAGCCGCGGGGTGTGCGGCCCAAACACACTCGGCTTCAGTGGGTTGCACTCAACGGATCGGTTTGTGTGAAGTGGGGAAATCGCTATCCGTCCGGGTCCGGATATAACGCCGCGCCAATCCGAATAGCGGCTTTGCCGTGGGGCTTATCATCTGCTGAATGGTAACGCCTCTGCTTCGGGGAACCATAATCAAGCCGGGAAATGGCGAAAAGATTTCGGATTGTGGTGGCGTTAAGAGATGTTTTTAACATTAAAGTGTGCACAGTGCGCGATAAGTGAGGTTGAGGCAAATCTGACCGTGTACGCGCGGATTCAATGAGAAATGGCGGACCACGAAACGAGAAAGCACCGCGGCGGCGGAGACAGGGTAGCCTCCGCGCGCCGTTACCCACCTGGGCTATGGCAGAGCCGCGCCCTGCGTGTTGACGTAGCATGCATAGAGCGAAGTGCTGGCGCAGATATACAGCCGATTCCGCAGCAGCCCGCCGAAAACGAGGTTGGCCACAGTCTCCGGGACGTGGATCTTTCCGAGGATTTCACCGCCTGGGCTGTAGCAGTGGACGCCGTCCTCCTTTGGATCACCCCAACCTATGCTGAACCAGACGTTACCATCGATATCGACGCGTATACCGTCCGTGGCCACCTTCTCGGCGAACTGCTTACCGTTGGTCAGCTTGCCGGACCCTACATCCACGTCAAAAACCCGGATCGTCTGTGCCTCACTATCGATGATGTACAGGCGCTTCTCATCGTGCGAGAAGCACAGTCCATTCGGTTGCTTAAAATCGTCAGCGACGACCGCGATGTTGCCGCTCTGCGCGTCTACCCGGTAGACGTAGTGGCCGGGCTGCTCCTGTTCAGACTTGATGCCTTCGTAGTTTCCCAGGATCCCGTAGCTGGGATCAGTGAACCAGATCGAGCCATCTGACGCGACGACGAGGTCGTTCGGTGAGTTGAACCGCTTGCCATTGTATCGATCAGCGATGATGGTTATGGTTCCGTCATGTTCGGTTCGGGTAACGCGCCGGCCCCCATGCTCGCACGTGACGAGGCGCCCTTCACGATCGGTCGTATTGCCGTTCGAGTTGTTAGAGGGCGAGCGGAACACGCTTAGGTGATTATCGTCCTCCAGCAGCCGCATCATGCGGTTATTAGGGATGTCGCTCCACACCAGATAGCGGCCGGCGCGAAAATAGGCCGGACCCTCCGCCCAGCGGAAGCCGGTGGCGACTCTCTCGACGCCGCCGGTGCCTGGGCTCCCCTTAAATCGTGCCTTGTCGATCACTTCAATGTGCGGATCGGGATAACGCGAGCCGGGCAGCGGGCCGAGGGGCAGTTGCAAGTCACCGGTTGCATGGAGTGGCACGCCGGTCTCGCTGGTCGGTGGGACTGTGGCGGCGATGCCGGCTGCGGCGCTTGTGACGGCGGCGGTGGCGCTGGCCGCGGTTGCGGTCAAAAATAGGCGTCTGTCCATGTTTTTCCCCCTAGCTCCGACTTCAGTTCGGAGACTGGGACAGTGTAACCGAGACCATAGAAGCCGTCACGTTTAGGCCGGAAACCCCGGCGGCGGACTAAAGCGCGGCACAGACAAGACAGCCGGAAGAACGCTCCCTAACCCCCTTCGCGTGCGTTCATTCAAGTTCAGCGAATAATGATCTCGACGCGGCGGTTCTGCGGCTCCCGCACACCCGGGCCGGTTGCCACCAGGAGATGCGTGTCGCCGAAGCCCTGAATGTCGATGACGTTCTGCGGCACGCCGTCACGCACGAGCTCGCCTGCGACAGCCTGTGCTCGTCTGACCGACAGGCGTTGGTTGTACGAGGGCTTGCCAGAT
This sequence comes from uncultured Alphaproteobacteria bacterium, assembly GCA_963778125.1. Classification (GTDB taxonomy): domain Bacteria; phylum Pseudomonadota; class Alphaproteobacteria; order Acetobacterales; family Acetobacteraceae; genus Rhodopila. Next base: position 4,492 of record CAVZTH010000014.1, read on the forward strand.
GTATCGGTGTAACCGTTGACCTCGATTCGGGTGAGCGAGACGTGAGTTGAGTTGTCCGCGGCTTCCTTGATGATCGACTTCGCGCGCTCGGTTAGGGCAGATTTGTCCCAATCGAAGTACACCAAATACGACCGCGCGGGCGCGGGCGCCGGAGAGGCGACGGGGGCAGGGGCCATCGGGGGTGCCGGCGGAGCGGGCACGTTAAAGGCGTAGCGGACGCCGAAGACAACATCGTTGTTATATTGATCATGCATCTTCAACAAAGCGGGTGCGGTATTCGTCGTGCCACTATATTTTCCGCCATCCAGGATGTTCATGAAGCGGTAGTCTGCGGTCAGGGACAGACCGGGCACGTTTGGAACGGGGAACGACGCACCGGCTATTGCTTGCCAGGCAAACGCTCCACTTTGAGCGTTTGTGCCGAAGGTGAACGGACCCCCAACCTCAGTTGAGACAACGTCGTTCAGCTTCGTCCACTGATAGCCCGCCCCCGCGCCGATATAGGGGAAGACAAAAGGGACACCGATATCCATATCGAAAAGCGTGTTGGCCATCACGCCCCAAGTGCGAACCGTGCCGCTGCTGGCGGTGGGGAATGGTGTGTTGCGGAGATGGCTCAGGTCGCTGCGCATAAAATCCCCTTCGATTTCGAAGCGGAACCCGTTTCCGATACCGTAGCCCAACGCCAGGTTTGAGTTGAAGCCTAAGTCTTCAATCAACTTTACAGTCCCCGTCCCGAAGCCCTGTCCGTATGATGTCGCTTTGGGGTCGTCAGGGGCATGCAAGCCGGCGCCGGCGCCGAGATAAAGACCGGTGATTGGTTGCGCCATTGCCGCGATCGGGGTGACTAAAAACGTAGTGGCGAGGATCGCATCGCGGTAACGCATGCGCTTGGACTCCTGGTTATTTGAACGTCCGGGATGGGACAACCCGCCCGGTGTCACCCTGAACGAAGCGGCCCTTCGGGATTGAGACATATTCGGCAGTGGGTAGCTGGCGGCAAGTCACCACGACTTGAAGATTGTCACGACTACCGGAATAAATTTGTTGGGTTGATCATATGTGGGCCAGTGCGACGAGCCGTTCGCCCATATAGTATGATGTTAACATTGTGAAAAGGGCGTCGCTTCGAAAGCGTCATTCGGATTCTCGACGATCTTTAATCGGTATGCACAGGCAGTGCCGGCACTCCTTGGTGCACAAGGGCCAGGAAGCCTGGCTTTTGCCGCCCTCAAGAGCCGGATCAATTTTGTTGGGAGTACCCGTTGAACCAACATCCCTTCCTTTCATCGCAGGAATTGACCATAGTGGTCGGTGCTATTTCAAACAGCAGCTCCGTAACACCGCATGTGGACCTGGATCGACGCCGCCGTGGATCTTGTTGCGCTCAACCCGCACGCGGCGTTGGGCGTGGTTTTCCTTGCCGCAATCATCGAGGCCGTGGCAGTTCTCGGCATCCTCGTCCCGGGCACGCCGATCCTGATGGCAGTGGCCGGTGCCGCGGCGATGGCAGGACAGCGAATGGTGCCCTTTCTCGCTCTGTCGATCCTCGGCGCGGTCATCGGCGATTTCCTCTCGTTCTGGCTCGGAAGGCGATTTAGTGGGAGATTATACGGCTTATGGCCGTTTTCCCGCTGGCCGACGCTTATGGACGACGCAAAGCGGTTTTTCGACACGATATGGCCTCTCGAGCGTCGCGCTGTGCCGATTCGTGCCGGTGCTGCGGTCAACCGTGCCGCTGGTCGCCGGGATGGCGGGGATGCGTCAGACGGCGTTTCGTGTTGGCCAATGTCGCCTCCGCCTTTGTCTGGGCACCCATCCACATCTACCCCGCCCAACTCGCCGGATTGTCGCTTGGACGATTGAGAGAGGGCGACTGGCAGTCGAGCGCCATATGGGGCGCATCCTACTGGCCAGTTGCGCCGGCGTCTGGGCGCTGCATCGAGCGGTCGTCGGCCCGACCTCGGTGAAACTCCAGGTGGGGTCAGCCGCCTGGGGCACCTTGGGTGTTTACATAGAGCGCATACAGCCCGTGGCTGGCGGCCATGAACAGCCGGTTCCTGAATCGCCCGCCGAAGCAAAGGTTGGCCGCACGTTCCGGCAATGCGATATGGCCGATCAGCTTGCCTGTGGCGTCGAACACCCGCACGCCATCCAGTTCCGGGTCGCCCATGCCCCAGCCACACCACAGATTGCCTGCGATATCGACACGGAATCCGTCGGGCGTCCCGGTCTCGGCGTCGATGAAGACTCGATTTTTAGCCAGCCTTTTCCCGCCATCCACCACGTCAAATGCCCGGATCAAGCGATTTGGCATGGCACGGGAAGCGACCACATATAGGGTCAACTCATCGGGCGAAAATGCGAGGCCGTTCGGCCCCTCGATATCGTCGGCCATCATTGTGGGCTGCCCGGTGTGGCCGTCGACCCGCCAAACCGCGGCTGGGAGTTCAGACGCAGCCTTCTCGCCCTCGTAATAGCCGCTGATGCCGAACAGCGGATCGGTGAACCAGATTGAGCCGTCCGACTTGACCACCACGTCGTTGGGAGAGTTCAGGCGTTTGCCCTCGTAACTATCCATCAGCACAGTGATGGAGCCGTCATATTCCGTGCGGGTCACGCGGCGGCCCCGATGCTCACAGGTTACAAGGCGACCCTGGCGGTCACGGGTATTGCCGTTGGCGTTCCACGAGGTTTTCCGGAAAACACTAACGGCGCCACTCTCTTCTTCCCATTTCAAGATGCGATCGTTTGGGATGTCGCTCCAGAGGAGGTAGCGGCCGTCACCGAAATAGACCGGCCCTTCTGACCAGCGGCAGCCGGTGGCGAGTTGCTCCACGGATGCAAGCGGCAGGCGCAGCGCATTGAATGAAGGGTCTATAGCCTGCACATTTGGGTCAGGGTAGCGCTGGCTCGATTCCCACATGGTCGATTTCCCCCCGGAGTGTTGTGGTTCGCAGCTTAGCAGGCTGCTGAAAAAGCCCTTCAAAATCGAATTTCGACTGTATTTACCGCCGATTTATGATCCCCAGGGTGATTTTCAGCCATTTTCCCGGTGCCGCAAAGCCGCTGATGCGGCCTTGGGCAGATTCCGGGCAAACTCATCCTGTCGCCAGCAGCCGCGGCAACCGGATCAAGTTGTAAGCCGCCGCCTTGAACACAAACATCCACTCGACCCGCTCCACCCCGCGCAGCTTGGTTTGCGCCATGCCGCCGACCTCCTTGATCCAGCCGTTCGCCTCCTCGATCCGCTTGCGCACGACCTGGCTGAGCCGGTAGCCAGCGTGCCGTGTCGTCCGCCCGTCGATGTTCGAGCCGCGATGCGCGTTGATGTTCTGCGCCACATGCGGGGTGACACCGGCGGCGCGGCTGCTGGCGACGAACGCGGCGGTGTCGTAGGCCTTGTCGGCGCCAACCGTCTTGTGGCCTGCGTCCGGCAGAGCCTCCAGCATCGCCAGCGCCGCCTCCGGCTCCGCCGTTCCGGTGGCTCGCGTCAGACAAGCATCCACCACCAGGCCGTTGCGGTTCTCCATCAGCAGATGCCCGGTGAAGCGCCAGTTTGGCACCCTCGCCGTTGGACTTGCGCGCCAGCCGCGCATCCGGGTCGGTGGTCGAGGCATGCGTCTCGTTCGAGCGCTTCTCCTTGTGGAAGTTGCGCTCGCCGTTGCGCCCGGGCGCGGGCGGCTCATCGTTGCCATCCTTGCGGCGGAAGCTCTTCATACTCGCCCAGGCCTGGATCAGCGTGCCGTCAACCGAGAAATGCTCGTCCGACAGCAGCGCCTTGACCCGCGGCAGGTTCAGCACCGCATCCATGAACGCGGCCGCGATATCGCCCTCCAGCAGCCGGTCGCGGTTCTTGCTGAACACCGTCGGCACCCACACCGGCTCGTCCACCGACAGTCCGACAAACCAGCGGAACAGCAGGTTGTAGTCGAGTTGCTCCATCAACTGCCGCTCCGAACGGATGCTGTAGAAGGCTTGCAGCAGCAGCGCGCGCAGAAGCTGCTCGGGCGGGATCGAAGGACGGCCGTTCTCGCGAATAGAGCGCCGCGAACTGGGCGTCGAGCGCGCTCAGCGCTTCGTCGGCGACGCGGCGGATCAGGCGCAGCGGGTGGTTGCTGGGGATCCGGCTCTCCGGGCGGACGTAGCTGAAAAGTCCGTCCCGTCGAATATCTCCACCCGCATCCGAAGCCGCCCCTCGCCTGTCGATCCGATGCGCTATCGAATCCGATACGCCCGCGTCGGGGCAAGGGGTTTTTCTAGAGTAGGTCAGGCGGGAAGGGAAAGCTGCGGACGGGTTGGATGCACGGGGAATCCAGGCCGTGCCAAGGCGGCTTCAATGAGGTTCGACGCGACCAGAGGAAGGGCGTATTTCCTTAACACCTCACCGTTGCCGCCTGACGTCCGATCGGAGCCGTGTGCCGTCTGAAGGGAAGAGACCGATGCTGCAAGTGCCCCCCGCCTTTGCCGGAATGCGAGAAGAAGAGGTCGACACGCCGGCGCTGATCATCGACTTAGACGCATTTGAATTTAACCTCGACACCATGGCCGCGCTGCTCGCGCCGACCGGTGTGAAACTGCGGGCGCATGCCAAGACGCATAAGTCTCCGGTTATCGCGAGGCTCCAGATGGCGCGGGGTGCGGTCGGCAATTGCGTGCAGAAGGTTGCCGAGGCGGAGGTGCTCGCCTGGGGTGGCATCCCAGACATCCTGGTCAGCAACGAGATAGTCGGCGCTGCCAAGTTGGCGCGGCTTACTGCCCTGTCGCGCATTGCCAAGGTGGCGGTTTGCGCAGACGATGCCGGCCAAGTCGCGGCCATCGAGGCAGCCGCAGCGGACGCCGGTGTCCGTATGACGGTGCTGGTGGAGATCGATGTCGGTGCCGGTCGCTGCGGGGTGCAACCCGGACCTGACGCCGTGGCACTGGCGGTTCGGATCGCGGAATCGAAGCATCTGATATTTGGCGGGTTGCAGGCCTATCATGGCAGTGCTCAGCACAAGCGCACGCTGGCCCAGCGGCGCTCGCTGATCGGCGGTGCCGTTGATGCGTCCCGCCGCACGGTGGAGCAACTGCGACAGCAAGGCCTGGACTGCGCGATTGTGGGCGGCGCGGGAACTGGCACATTCGATATCGAGTTGAGGTCCGGCGTCTACACGGAAATGCAGGCTGGCAGCTACGTCTTCATGGATGCCGACTACGGGCGCAACTTGGACGAAGCCGGCAAGCCGGTGAGTACGTTTCGTCACGCTCTGTTCGTGTTGTCCACCGTCATGAGCCAGAGCCAGGCGGGCATCGCGGTGCTGGATGCCGGGCATAAGGCGGTAGCGGTCGATTCTGGGTTTCCGACCGTCTGGCAGCGTCCGGATGTCAGTTACACCAGCGCCTCGGACGAGCACGGCAAGCTGCAATATGGCAGCGAGACCGTCGCGCCAAAGGTTGGTGAAAAGGTTCAACTCGTTCCGGGTCATTGCGACCCGACTGTCGATAAGTTCGACTGGTATGTCGGCGTCCGAAAAGGGCGCGTCGAATGCCTTTGGCCAGTCGCGGCACGCGGTGGGCTGAGTTAAAAGAAGCTGAAAGCTAGGTTTCCAACCCAACAGGCGGGGCCGGTCGCCGGTCCGAGACCTGTTTCCGGACATGTGCCGCATGGAAGACAAGTTCCAGAGCGTATATATTTACCCCAACCAATGCATAAAAAACGGGCGATTTGCATCCGTTTCAACTGCGCAAATATGAAGCACATTCTTATTTCTCACGGTGGGCAGGCATTATCTTCCGTGAATGGGACCGACCGCGGCGACGAAAGAAGAAAGGTGGGTGAGGAACAACCTTGATTGTTGCTGCTTGGCACGGCGCGTGCAAACCTATGGCGCTGTTCATGCCGCTGACATCTCCGAGGCGAAACGGGCAGCCTGAACTTAGTGGGAGGCCCGGCTAAACCGGGCTTGATGCACATGAAGAAGATCGAAGCTGTCATCAAGCCGTTCAAACTCGATGAGGTGAAAGAGGCGCTGCACGAGGTTGGACTGCAAGGCATCACCGTGGTGGAAGCCAAAGGGTTCGGCCGTCAGAAGGGCCACACCGAGCTTTACCGCGGTGCCGAATATGTCGTCGACTTTCTACCAAAGGTTAAGATCGAGGTTATCTGCGAGGAGTCCGTTGTGGAACGGGCCGTTGAAGCGATCGTCAACTCCGCTCGGACCGGTCGAATCGGCGACGGCAAGATCTTCATCTCCTCGATCGAAGAGGTGATACGCATTCGAACTGGAGAACGGGGGGAGGACGCGATCTAAGGTTTGCCGCCCGAGCGTGCCGTCTGGCGGCATGAGGTTGTGGTGAGGCGATCTTTCAAAAAAACCATCTTCATTGGACTACCGGCCCTCAGCTAACCGGTTGAAAGAGGGCATGGTCACCAGGCGCCACGTGGTGTGGGGCCTTTCACCTGCCGCGTCCCGTTGCGTCCCGTGACGGGCGGGACAACTGCGGCGATCAGACAGCCAACGGGGAAAACAGAATGGCGAAGAAGGCGGCGGCAGTAGCACCGGCATCAGGTTCGAGTGGCGACGTGAGCCGGGTGCTTAAGATGCTAACCGATAATTCCGTGGAATACGTCGACCTGCGGTTCACCGATCCGCGCGGCAAGTGGCAGCACACCGCCCAGCATGTTTCTACCATGGATGAGGACGCGTTCCGTGACGGGATCATGTTCGACGGATCGTCAATTGCCGGCTGGAAGGCGATCAACGAGAGCGACATGATCCTGATGCCGGATACGGCTAGCGCGGTGATGGACCCATTTTCGGCGAAGCCGAGCCTAATTTTGTTCTGCGATATTATCGAGCCTTCGACAGGGCAGTTTTACGCCCGCGACCCACGCGCCACGGCCAAGCTGTGCGAGGCCTACGTTAAGTCGAGCGGCATCGGCGACACTGTTTCCATCGGCGCCGAAGCTGAATTCTTCATTTTTGACAGCGTGAAGTTCGGCACCGGAGGCAATTATGCCAACTTCCAGGTGGATAGCGTGGAGGGTCCCGGATCCTCTCTGAAGGATTATCCGGAAGGCAACATGGGTCACCGACCGGCCGTGAAGGGCGGCTATTTCCCGGTTCCGCCGGTCGACGGCGACAGCGACCTGCGCGCCGAGATGCTCTCGACCATGGGCGAAATGGGTCTGCCGATCGAAAAGCATCACCACGAGGTGGCCCAGTCACAGCACGAGCTGGGCACCAAGTTCAACACGCTGACGACGATGGCCGATCAGATGCAGATTTATAAATACTGCGTCCACAATGTCGCGCACAGCTACGGCAAGACGGCGACGTTCATGCCCAAACCAATCTACGGCGACAACGGGTCGGGCATGCACACCCACATCTCGATCTGGAAGGCCGGAAAGCCGCTGTTCGCCGGCAACGGTTACGCCGACCTGTCGGAGACTTGCCTGTACGCTATCGGCGGCATCATCAAGCACGCCAAGGCGATCAACGCGTTCTCCAACCCATTGACCAACAGCTACAAGCGGTTGATCCCCGGGTTCGAGGCGCCGGTGCTGCTGGCTTACTCCGCTCGCAACCGTTCGGCGTCGTGCCGCATCCCATACACGACCAATCCTAAGGCCAAGCGCGTTGAGGTTCGTTTCCCGGATCCGGGTTGCAACCCCTACCTTTCGTTTTCTGCGATAGCCATGGCGGCTCTGGATGGCATCAAAAACAAGATCCATCCCGGCGACCCGATGGATAAGGATCTGTATGATCTTCCGCCGGAAGAACTCCACGGGATCCCGACTGTGTGCGGCAGCCTGCGTGAAGCCCTCGGAGCGTTGACGGCGGACCACGAGTTTCTGCTGGAGGGTGGCGTGTTCAGCGAGGACCAGATCGAAAGCTATATCGAGTTGAAGTGGAACGAGGTGTATCGTTTCGAACACACGCCGCATCCGGTCGAATTCGAGATGTATTACTCGGTTTGATCTTTCAGCCGTTTAATGAACCCGCCGTAGATTTTGCGGCGGGTTTTTTTTGCTTGCGAAACGGCGGCTATGACTCAACCGATCATAGAGGGGTGGCTTGGATTGCCCAGATGAGGTTGTGGCAGCAGCGGGCAACTGCCCGATTAATGTGCATCTTCGTCGCGTAGGTTGGATGACCGACGGTAGAAAGCGCGGGGTGCGGCCCGATCGGTTGTTGGCATGATTATTGATTTACAGATCTGTAGCCTAGTCGCTGCTCACTGTAGCGGCGCGGCGAATGGCATACAGGACACGAAAATGCAGGCTTCCCTCAACCCCAACGAACGACCGGAGGACCGGCAAACATGAAACTCATCATGGCCATCATCAAGCCATTCAAGCTTGACGACGTCCGGGAAGCCTTGACCCCGCTCGGGGTGCAAGGACTGACCGTGTCGGAAGTGAAGGGCTTTGGCCGGCAGAAGGGTCAGACTGAAATCTACCGCGGCGCGGAGTATCATGTGAGCTTCCTGCCCAAGATCAAGATCGAAGTCGTGGTGCCCGCCGATCTGGCGGATCAGGTTATCGAAGCGATCTCGAAATCCGCTCACACAGGCAAGATCGGTGACGGCAAGATTTTCGTTCTCGATATCGAACGAGCCATGCGAATCCGCACTGGCGAGGTCGATGCCGAAGCGCTATGATTCAAGAACAAAGGGAAACATGACTATGAAGAGACCCCGTTACTTCTGGGGACTGAGCGCACTGCTGTTCGCTCTGTTGCTCGCATTGCCGGCTTTGGCTGATGACGCCGCGCCCGCCGCGGCGGCGGCGGCGGCCGCTGCCCCAGCAGGGCCACCTAAGCTTGATTCCGGCGATACCGCCTGGATGCTGAGCAGCACAGCGTTGGTGTTGCTGATGACGGTCCCCGGACTGGCGCTTTTCTATGCCGGTATGGTGCGGAAGAAGAACGTGCTGGCGACGATGATGCAGTCCTTTACGATCTGCTGCATTGTTACCATCGTGTGGACCATCGCCGGTTACAGTATCGCCTTTACGACCGGCAATGCCTACATGGGCGACTTTTCCCGTATTATGCTGAACGGCATCGCCGAACACATCGTCAAAGGAAACGACTCGCAGGCCTTCGTGCTGGCCTCGGGCATGAAGGACGTCGCCGACATGTCGACGACGATTCCCGAGACCGTCTACATGATGTTCCAGATGACCTTCGCGATCATCACACCGGCGCTGATCGCCGGAGCGTTCGCCGACCGTATGAAGTTCTCGGCTTTGTGCATCTTCATGACGCTGTGGTCCTTGCTGGTCTATTCGCCAATCGCGCACTGGGTCTGGGCTCCGTCCGGTTGGGCCAACCAGATGGGCATTCTTGACTTCGCGGGTGGCACCGTCGTGCATATCAACGCCGGCATCGCCGGCCTGATGTGTGCCCTGGTGCTTGGCAAGCGCGTCGGCTACGGCAGTGACAACATGGCGCCATTCAACCTGTCTCTGGCGGTCATTGGCGCCTCGCTGCTTTGGGTTGGCTGGTTCGGGTTCAACGCGGGCTCCGCGACGGCCGCCAACGGCCGCGCGGGCATGGCGATGACGGTCACGCAGATCGCCACCGCCGCCGCGGCGTTGGGCTGGATGTTCGCGGAGTGGATCGCCAAGGGCAAGCCGTCGGTGCTGGGCGTCATCTCGGGCGCGGTCGCGGGATTGGTGGCGATCACCCCTGCTTCGGGTTTCGTGCTGCCGGGCGGCTCGATCGTCATCGGCGTCGCGGCCGGCGTGATCTGCTTCTGGTCGGCGACTTACCTGAAGCATCTGCTGGGTTACGACGACAGCCTCGACTGCTTCGGCGTGCATGGAGTCGGTGGGATCGTCGGCGCGCTGTTGACCGGCGTGTTCGCCTACGGCCCGCTGTCGGCCACCGACGCCAGCCCCGATGGCAGCCCGGGTGGATTGGCTCAGCTCAAGCTGCAGGCGATCGGCGTCTGTTCGACACTCGTTTACAGCGGCGTGATGACGTTGATCCTGCTGATGGTCACGAAGGCCCTCGTCGGGCTGCGCGTCGATCAGGAGGAGGAGCGGGAAGGTCTGGATCTCGTTCTGCATGGCGAGCAGATTTTCTAGTGTGCCTTAGGCGCCTCGGAATTTGTCCGAGGCGTCCTTTTTTGCCTCGTCGATATAGTCCTATCCTATACCGCAATGAAAATATATCCCAGGGGCTGCCCGGAAAGCCTCCACCGCCTTCAAGATGGAACTCACGAATGACAGCTAATAAACTGTGGCTGGCAAGCGGGATCGCCGCGACAGCGACAATCGCGACCGGGTTGGTAACGGCCTTGGCGCAGACGGCCACACCTCCGCCCGCCGCCACGACCGAAGCCGCGCCAGCTCCGGCGGCCGACACTGCTCCGCCACCGGGCTTATGGATCGACGGCATCCACCTCTCGGGGCAGTTGGATGCTGGATTTAACCTCAATCCGATGCGTCCAGGAAACGGTTTGAACTTCGGCCAGTTGTTCACCGACCACGCCAATCAGGCGACCCTGAACCAGCTTTTGCTGACCGCCAACAAGCCGCTGGACCCAAAAAACCCGGACGCCCAGTGGGGCTTCAAGCTGCAGGTCATGTATGGTTCAGATGCGCGCTACACCCAGTATCCTAGGTGAGTTCAACAACGCGTTGCCCGGACGATCGCTACCAGTTTGACATGGTGGAGGCGAACGTCCTGTTCCACCTACCCGTCCTGACCAGCGGCGGAATCGATATTAAGGCAGGCCAATATTCAACCCCACTCGGCTTCGAAACAATCGATCCGTCGACCAACCCGTTCTACTCGCACTCCTACATCTTCCAATTCGGCCTGCCGTTCAAGCACACCGGCGTCCTGACGACCACGCATGTGAACGACGTGCTCGACGTTTATGCGGGCTTGGACACCGGCACGAACACGACCTTTGGCCCGACCGGGGATAACAACAGCGCCCTTGGCGGGATTGGCGGCGTCAACCTAACTTTGATGGGCGGCAACCTCACGGTCCTGGCGCTGACCCATATCGGCCCGGAACAGGCGACTCGCGTACTTTCGCCGGCGGGCTTCAATGCGGACGGGGAATGGCGCTTCTACAACGACATCGTTATCACCTACAAGGCGAGCGATAAACTCACTTTAACCAGCGAACTGAACTGGGTGCGTGATGATTATGGCTTCGTCGAACAAACCGGTTAACGGGTTTGGCGCGGCGCAATATGCTTCGTACAGCTTGACCGATACCCTTACCCTGAACGGCCGGGTTGAACTTTGGCGGGACGACAACAACTTCTTTGTGGCGTCGTTTTCCGGGAACAATGACCCTGTGAGGTTCCAGCAGGGGTTGGCGACGGTTGAGCCGGTCTACGGCGGCCAGGGCTTCTACGGTCCCTCGGCGACGGGGAGCACCGGCAGCAGCACTTACGGCGCTCTGACCCTCGGGGTAACCTATAAGCCCACGGTGCCCGCGCCCGTTACCGGCCTGCTGCTCCGCCCGGAAGTCCGCTGGGATCATTCGTTCACGGACAACAACCCGTTCAATCAAAACCCGCCGACCTTCAACAAAAATACAGCTAACAACTTCACCTTCGCCGCTGACGCGGTGCTGACATTCTGATACCCGACGGTTCCGGGGATCGCTCCCCGGGACCAACGTACGGATCTGTTTCGGCCTAGAGCGTCAGTCCCCCGTCCACGGTGACGGTTTGTCCCGTGACCATAGCGGCGCCAAAGCCCAGGAACACGATCACCTCGGCCAGGTCCTCCGGCTGACAGCGCCGCTTCAGCAGCGCGTGCTCGATGGACTGCTGCCGCTCCTCGTTCGTCCATTCCACCATCCACGAACTATCGACGGCACCCGGCGCGATGGCGTTTACTCGAACCTCCGGCGCCAAGGCGCGAGCGAGGTTTTGCGTCAGGCTCACTACCCCCGCCTTGGTCGCACCGTAGGCCAGGCTACTGCCCGCTCGGCCCAGGCCCGCGATCGAGGCGGTGTTGACGATCGCCCCGCCAGCCGCCTTCAGCGCCGGAGCCGCCGCCTTGGCGCAGCGGAAGACGCCCAGCAGATTGACCTCCAAAAGCGTCGTCCAGAGTTCCTCGGTGATCAGGTCAAGATCAGGCGGGCGCTATCCGATGCCGCGTTCCCGGCGTTCCGGCGTTGTTGACCAGCAGATCGAGCCTGCCCAGGTCGGCAACCGCCTTCAACACCATGGCCTCCGCTTCGCCGGCCTCACCCACGCTGCCGGGCGCCATGATCGCCTTGCCTCCGGCGGCGGTCAGCTTGTCGACGGCTTCCGGGCCGCGCGGGTCATCGGCCAGGAAATTCACCGCCACCGTGGCGCCGAACCCCGCCAGCATCTTCGCTGTCGCGAAACCAATGCCGGAGGCGCCGCCTGTCACCAGAGCGGTCTTGCCGGTCAGGTCGTAACGAATCATGTGCCCTCCATCGGGCCGATCGCCCGCAATGCCTGTTTCAGTGCCAGCAGCTTCCGGTCGCGTTCCCGAAACAGCTCTTCCGGCGCTGCGGCCGCCCCAGTCGAAATAACCCTTGCCGGCCATTACGCCGGTGCGTCCCTCGGCGATCAGCTTGATCCAGCGTCTCGCTGCGATCCCGCGGGACCGGTGGCGTGTAGCTGCGGTTCTTCATCCCTTGCTGCATCAGCAACAGACCGGTGAAGTCGGCCTTCGCCATAATCCCCAGGATCGGGATGCGCAGCGCCAGCCCATGCAGCACCGAATCGTCAATGTCCTTCGGCGTGACCAGCCCCTCATCCAGCAGGCGGTACACCTCCAGTTGCATCGCGGCCTGCAGCCGGTTGGCGACGTAGCCTTGCACCATCTGCTTGAACACGACCGGCGCCTTGCCCATCGCCGCGACCATATCGCGCACGGTCTCGACCGCGCCCGGCCTTGTCCCCGGCCCGGGACAGAGATCGACGAGGTCGCACAGATAGGGCGGCGTATACCAGTGCGCGATGATCGTGCGTGCCTGTAATCCCGCCGGCACCAGCGGGAAAGATATCCAGATTGGAGGTGTTGCTCGCCAGGATCGCATCCGGCTCCATCAGCGATTTAAGCTGATCGTAGAGCGTGCGCTTCACGTCGGGCCGCTCCACCACCGCCTCGATCACGAGCGATGCGCCCTTCACCGTATCCGCCAGCGAGGGCACACAGCGCACCGCCTTTGAAAGCCGCTGACGGTTCCAGGTTCCATCCGCCTCGCCGGCCTCGGCCAGGGTAGCGAGCGCGGTGGCCATCAGGCCAGGCGCCCGCGCCAGCGTTTCGGCGTTGTTATCGGTCAGCCGGACCTGATGCCCGCCCAGCGCGAAAACCAACGCCAGCGCGTGCCCCATCAGGCCCGCGCCAACAACCGCTACTTCGGCCATTATACTACCTCCTGGCAGCCAGGGCTCCGGGGCCCTGCAATCGATATCCGTTGCGACATCGACGACGACCGTTTCATCCGACGCCAGCGCGTCCCGCAACGCCGGCGCTATTTGTGAGGGGTCCTCGACGCGGATCCCGCGCAGTCCAAAGACGCCGCGCCACATCGGCGAAATTCGTCGGTCCGAAACGCGCCAGCTCGGCGACGTCGCCTGGCTTGTTGCCTTGCTGTCGCTGGATGTTCGGCCAGCCTTGGCCAAAACCGGAGTTGTTGTTGACCACCAGCACCACCGCGATGCCGCGCGCCGCGCGGTCTCCAGTTCCGTCAGGTGGTAATACAGCGCCCCATCGCCGGACCAGCAGATGACTTTTCGCTGCGGCGCCGCGCATTTCGCACCCAATGCCGCCGGGAAGGCCCAGCCGAGCGAACCAGCCGCTCGTAGATACGTTTGTCCTTCGCCGTTCAGTTCGATCAGCGAACTGCTCCAGATGCTGGAATAGCCGGTGTCGGCGACCAGAATACCATCGGCGGGCAGCGCACGCGTAATCTCCGTCGCACAGCCGGTCCGGCCAGATCGGCGTCGCGTTGCTGGCCAAGCGCCGCTGCCCGGCTTTGCCGCCACGCCGCCATGATCCCGGCGGCGCGATCGGCGAACGCAGTGTCCCGCGCGGGTCGGCCCAGTGCGAGCGATCAACGCTGCCAGCGTCGCTTTCGGGTCGCCCATCACGCCGATCGTGTTGGGATAAGAACGGCCGATATCGGTCGGATCGAGATCGATCTGCACGCATGGGGTATCGATCGCCGGAATGCGCCATGTGTGGGTCACCTGGTCGCCGGTCTCGCAGCCGATGAACACGACGAGTTCGGCCTCATGCACGATCTGGTTGGCCGGAGGTGCGGCATAGCTACCGGCACAACCGACCGACAGGCGATGGCGCGTTGGAACAAGGCCGCGCGCTCCTAGCGAGGTCGCGATCGGCGCGGCCAGCAACTCGGCCAGAGCCAGCAGTTCCTTGCCGGCACCAGACGCCGTCGCCCCTTCGCCGGCGACGATCACCACCTTCTTCGCGCGCAGGATCCGTTCGGCGGCCCGCTCGATTTCCACGCGAGGACGCGACGGGCCGATGCGGCGGCATCGTCATTTGAAACACCGGTTCGGCGGCGGGCGTTTCGGAAACCATGCCCGTTCTCGATCACCTCGGCCTGCAAGCCGTTGAGGTCCAGATGAGCCGGCCTCGGCGTGCCGGTCATCGCTTCTCGCCATGCTTGACGCATTAGCCGGGGCAGGTCGGCCGCCTGATCCACCCGCGCCGAGAACTTAGTTACAGGTGCGAACAGCGGCGCGTGCGGAATTTCCTGGTAGGCGTTACGATTTTGCATTGACGGCGGCTTGTGTCCGGTCATCGCGATCACCGGGGCGCGACCCAGATAGGCATCCTGCAGACCTGAGGCGAGATTCGCCGCGCCGACCGATTGCGCGAAGCAGACGCCCGGCCGACCGGCGATGCGGGCATAGCCATCGGCCATGTAGGCGACGGCTTTCTCACTGTGACCGAGCACTCGCTGGACGCCGAGGGTGCCGAGCTCGATCAGGGTGCGCCGCAGCACCGCATCGATGAAGAAGACATGGCTGGTGCCGTTAGCGGCCAGGCTGCGTGCCAGATATTCCGCGCCGGTGACTGCATCGGTCTGTATCATGGATCTTTCCTCCGTGGCTCGGGGAGCTTAGATCAACGAGGGCCGGTGTGTGAAATCAGGCCAGGGGCGTCACCGAATTCGAGCAAACGATATGGCGTCGGCCGGAACAACATGCTGGTCGCGCTACGTGCGCTCGGCTGAGGGTTTGCTGCGAAATAACCGAATCGTTGCCGAGGACGCATCCGCTACGCGACGTCATCGTCGGGACAGGCCGCTCATCCTTTGTTAACAATTCTGTGCCGGCAAGACGATGCCGCCGAATCGGGCGGTGCAACACCACTGCATGCCAATCGAATGTGCATGAAACGCCGCGACGAACGGTATTACTTAAGCTTGATCCTGGCACGCTAATTGCGTGGCTGCTGCAAGGCTAAAAAGGCAACGAAAGATTCGCCATGCGCAGGATCCCGACGACGGTTCTGACCGGCTTCCTCGGTGCAGGGAAGACGACGTTGCTGAACCAGATCCTGAATGCACAAGCCGGTGAAAAGATCGCCGTGATTGTTAACGAATTCGGTGAAGCCGGGATCGACGGGCAGTTGGTGATCGGCGCCGAGGAGGAAATCCTGGAGCTGAACAATGGCTGCATCTGCTGCACCGTTCGTGGTGACCTGACACGTGCGGTAGACAACCTGATGGCCAGACCGGGCAAGATTGATCGCATCGTGATCGAGACGACCGGACTCGCCGACCCCGCGCCGGTAATCCAGTCCTTTATCCTGGAGGAGACGCTTCGGTCGAACACCGAACTGGATGCGGTCGTGACCGTGGTGGACGCGCGGCACATTTACCAGCAGCTCGACAACGAGCAGGCCCGCGAGCAGATCGCGTTCGCCGATATCATCATCCTCAACAAAATCGATCTGGTGTCCGAGCACGGTCTGGACGGCGTTGTCCGGCGGCTGAGATCGCTCAATCCGCTGGCCCGGATCTACACCGCCACTCAATGCGATGTCGGCCTCCAACATGTCCTGGATGTCGGCGCGTTCGATTTGCGCAACGCGCTGAAGCTGGAACCGCAACTGCTGGACGATCTTACCCACGAACACGACGCGGATATCGGGTGCGTATCCATTCGTGAACCGGGCGGGATGGACGAGACGCGGTTTACGCGGTGGCTCAATCAGCTTGTACAGGCCCAGGGCAAGGATCTGCTGCGGATCAAGGGCATTATCGACCTGGAAGGCGAGCCGCGGCGGTTCGTTTTCCATGGCGTCCACATGACGCTGGACGGGCGCCCTGGAAAGCCATGGAAGCCAGGCGAGCCACGGATGAACGAACTGGTATTCATTGGTAGGACATTGGATGCGGCTGCGTTGCGATCCGGATTCGAGGCGTGCCGTGCAACCGCCGCAGTGGCGTCGACCTGAATGACGTCGCGTCGCCGGCCGGTGCATTGGCGCCGATGCGACGAAAGCCGACGGCTAGGCTTGGCAGCAACGTTAAGCGCAAGGACACATCCATGAAGCTGCAGCATTACATAGGCGGTCTTGAAAACGTAGGGCCGGTCTTGTTTGAGCGGAAGATATTCGTTGAGCCGTGGGAGACCCGCATCTTCGGTATCCATGTCGCCATGATGGCCTTGAGCTCGCAACTGCCGCTGCCCGCTACGCCAAGCGGCTTTCACACAGTTTGGACCTGGGCAGATCTGCGCAAAGGCGCCGAGTTGCTCAGTCCATTCGATTACTTTAAATATCGCTATTATGAGAAATGGTTGGGCGGCATCTCGGGCTACATGGTCCAAAACGGCTACATCACCGAAGCCGAGCTGGAGACTCGCACTCAGCAGATCCTGGTAAACCCGGCGGCAGCCCGCAAGACCGGCGGCGATCCGGCAATCGACAAGCGCATAAATACCTACCTGGTTGAAGGCGATTCGCCCCGGCGGGCGCTTGAAAAGCCCGCAGCCTTCAAGGAGGGCGACCAAGTCTACGTCAAGAACCCGCCGACGATCGAGCATACCCGGTTGCCGGGATATCTGCGCAACCGCACCGGCGTGATCTACACTGTCTATCCGGGTGCCTACACCTACTTGACCTCGACGGGTCAGGACGGGATCGGTCCTGCCATGCCAGTCTACTGCGTCGCCTTCGATCCAGAAACGATATGGGAAGGCAATACTGACAAGAACATGGTAATCTACGCCGACCTGTTCGAAGCCTATCTCGAAAAGCCGCCTGAGTTCCCGAAGTAAACCAAAGGAGGCGACACTTGACTACTCAATCAGCAGGCCCTGAAGAGGACCTCCCCAAAGCGCCCGGGACGAACGCGAATGATGTACGCCTCGGCCGGCGCAATTTTCTGGTTGCCGGCCCGGTCGCGGCGGCGACACCTGTTCTCGGGGCCGCACTCGCTACTGAACTGGCGTCGGCCGAGACGGCGAAAGCGGCATTGCCCTTCGCTTTTCCGCCCGATCGGGAAGCCCAGAGTGCCGCCCGTGCGATGGCGCTCGAATCACTGCTGATCGAGAAAGGCATCATCACCAACAATACGGTAGACAGCGTCTTGGCGTACTTCGAGACGCAGATGGGCCCGTTCAACGGCGCCAAGATCGTCGCCAGAGCCTGGGTCGATCCGGCCTTCGCGCAGTTGCTGGTCAAGGATACGCCCGGCGCGATCGCCAAGATGGACCTGCCCAAAGGCATGACCGGCGCCGAAGGCGAGAACATGCGCGCGGTGGCTAACTCTCCCCAGGTGCATAACCTTATCATCTGCACCCTCTGCTCCTGCTATCCTTGGCCGGTGCTCGGCCTGCCGCCATACTGGTACAAAGACCCGTCTTTCCGCGCCCGGTCGGCGCGCGAGCCCCGCGCGGTGCTCAAGGAGTTCGGGCTGGAGATCCCTAACTCGACGAAGATCGAGACCTGGGACAGCAGCGGGCAGATCCGCTGGTTTGTGGTTCCGGCTCGCCCGCCCGAGACTGAGGGGATGGGCGAAGCCGAACTCGCGAAGCTCGTCACCCCAGAGGGCATGATGGGGGTCGCCCGGACGTGAAGACCGGAATGCACGTCGTGTCGCGTATCTCCTGAAGACGGACCACAGCCGATGCAGACACGGTTCGAGCAGTTTGCGGTTACCAGCATGCTGGGCAGCCCCGACACTCCGCCCCGGCTGGACGGTAAGCTGTGCTTCAGTCAGGCGTGGGAGCGTCAGGCTTTCGGGGTCGCCCTAGCGCTTTCCAAGAACGGGCATTTCGACTGGGAGGATTTCAGGCAGAAGCTGATAGCCGCGATCGGCGAATGGGAAGAATCGCACGCGCTTGAAGACCCGTCGTGGAGCTACTACGAGCGCTGGCTGACCGCTCTCGAACGGCTGCTGGTGCAAGAGCAGATCGTCACCGCCGAGGACCTTGCGGCAAGGATTGGATCGAGTTCGTAGGATAGGGGACCCCTGGTGGGGGCGCGGCGGACTGAGTTGAGCGCCAATCCGGCCCGCGGACTGTGGCTGGGGTGGTTAGCGCGTACGCGAGCGCACTCCCACGCCCTAGCCCTACAAGGGGTCTGCGAGGCACGGTCAGGCGGAGCTGGCCTGGGGCAACCGGTCGACGCTGGGCATCGTGGATCGGCTGGAAGCGTCGATCCGTAAGCTGGTATTGACGACGAGTTAGGTTAGCCTGCAGGCGGCGTTGCGGCTGGCGAGATAATCACGCGACGGTTTTGGGCTGGGGGCGCCTGCTACGCGAATTCATGGATTAACATAGTATGGTAATCATTATCCCTGATGACTATCAGGACATCGTCGATCGGCTGTGGTGCTTCTCCCTCTTGGCCGGCCATGAGGTTGTTCGCTACCGTGAGCCCGCGGCTGATCTGGATCAACTCGTCGAGCGCTTGCGCCCGGCCGAGATCGTGGTCGCGATTCGCGAACGCGTGACCTTCTCTCGAAGGCTGGTCGAGCGGCTGCCGAACCTGAAACTGATCGCGTTGGTCGGACGAGCGGCGGCGACGATCGACTATCAGGCATGCAAGGACCACGGAGTCCTGGTCTCCGCCGGCGTCAGCAATTCTCCGACCTCGCCGGCTGAACTGACAATCGCGCTGATCGTCGCGTCCCGCCGCAACATCGCGTTGGAGGCGGAGCGGATGCGACGCGGCGACTGGCCCTGCACCCTGTCGCATCGGCTCGCGGGCAGCACGTTGGGCATTTTCGGTCTCGGAGCCATTGGAACGATCGTCGCTCGGGCCGGGGCAGGGATCGGGATGAATATCCTGGTCTGGGGCCGAGACACGTCAGCCGCTAAGGCCTCTGCCGTAGGCTACGATTTCGCTGGCAGCAAGGCCGATCTGTTCGAGCGTTCCGACGTTTTAACACTGCATGTCCGCCTGCGCCCCGACACACGCGGCATTGTTGGGCCGGAAGATCTGGCGCGCATGAAGCCCACTGCGCTGCTGGTCAATACGTCACGAGCCGACCTGATCCAACCCGGTGCGTTGCTGGTGGCGTTGCGCGCTGGCCGTCCGGGTTATGCGGCGGTCGACGTTTACGATGAGGAACCGATCACCGGCGGCAACCATCCCTTCCTCTCGATGGATAACGTTTTGTGCACGCCACATCTCGGATGGGCCGAATGGGACAATTTCGAGCTTTATTTCCGTGAATGCTTCGAACAGATCCTGGCCTACGCCAAGAGCGCGCCTATGCGTCTCGTAGGCACGGAGTGAAACGACCGCCCTCCCGACGGCGGATTATTCCGCTGCCTGGTTGAGCGTCACCGCCTCGTACGGGAACCGCGTCACCTTCGCCATGTTCAGCCCCTCGATCCGTAGCAGGCGGGTATCGCCCTTCCGCTCCGGCGAGTGCAGCACACCTACGTCGTAAAGGTATGCATCGCCTGGTTTCATTATGTAGTCACGAGTTCGCAACCGCTTTGCCCGGCGCTCCATCCGTTGGTCGGGCCACGCAATTCCAGTCGGTCATGATCGTTTCGCCCGCTGCCTGGCCGTAGATCGCCCATGACGGGCCGTGGTCGTGCGGTTTGCTGCTCTTCGCTCCGACATATGCGTGGGCGAGTATCGCGAATCCAAGTTCGGCGTCCTCGTAAAGCAGATGCCGCTCCGGGGTGCCCGGCGGGATGTGGGTCGCGACAAACTCATGATCCGCCAGCGCTTGTTCCACGAGTTTGCGCACCTGCTCCCGGCCGGGGGCGCCAGGCCGCGACTTCAGGGCTTCGTGGCAGTCAGCGGCGAATTCTTCTAACGTGATAGCCATAGCTGATCCTCCAACGAACGTTACCGACGATACGGGTAGCAACTGCTCCGGTCGAGGGTCGTTCCGAAATGCTTCGCCAAGGCGGCGATGGCGTCACTGTGTTCGGGATAGGGATCGGCGTTTCCTGGTCCGACGATGATGCAGCCGCCGCCGGCCTTTCCCTTCGCGGGCAGCATCGCGGTAACCAGTGCCTTGCCGTCCTGGTCGCGCAGGGTCAGGAACTGCGGCATCGCGCGCCTGATATGCGCCTCCTTGTTGATGTCTTGCTCGATGAACACGGATGTCGTGGGATGAAATGCGTCGGCGGCGCGCTCGCGCTCCCGCCGGTAGTGCTTTTCCACCGCGTGCCGCATTTCCAGCGACTCGGCGACGGCTTCCCCTTCCGTGACAAGGCGGAACCAGGTGAGATTGTGCGGAGCGTCGCAGACATACTCCATGCGCGGACCTCGTGGCTTGGATTGGTCTGAAACCGGAGCATAGAATGAAACCGTCCGTCGAGCAAACAGGCGGCGCGATGGGGGAGACCGAGATGGCGGATACGTTTGATTATGTGATCGTCGGCAGTGGAGCCGCGGGTTCGGTTCTGGCCAGGCGCCTGACCGAGGACCCGAACGTCACTGTTTGCGTTTTGGAGTGTGGACCGCCCGATCGCCACCCCTACATCCACATTCCAGCGGGCTTCATCAAGATACTGTTCAACCCGACCTACACCTGGCAGTTCCAGACCGAACCAGGCGAGGGAATCAACGGCCGTCAGATCCCCACCGACTCAGGGGCGGACGCTAGGTGGGTCAAGCTCCATCAACGGCATGATCTACAATCGCGGTCAGCGGGAGGATTTCGACCAGTGGGCCCAGCGCGGCAATCGCGGTTGGGGCTATGTCGATATTCTCCCCTATTTCAAGCGCGGCGAACGGCGTCTTGGAGCCGGCGACGACCGGATTCACGGGCGCCAGGGCAATCTTCCGGTCACCGACAACGATTGGATGCATCCCGCCATGGAGGCGTTTATCGCAGGCGCCCAGGAACTCGGTATGCCGCGCTGCGACGACTACAACAGCGGCGACAACCAGATGGGCGTCGGCTACTTCCAGCGCCTGATCCACCACGGCTTTCGCCGTTCCGCCGCTCGGGTTTTTCTGCACCCGGCGCGTGCGAGCGGCCGGTTGGATGTGCGGACCGGTGCTCGCGCCGCGCGCGTCCTATTCGACGGCACCCGAGCGATTGGGGTGCATTACGTGCACGATCGCGATCGCTCGGTAAGCCGTGAGGTGGTTGCGCGAAGGGAGGTGATCGTCTCCTCCGGCACCGCCAACACCGCGAAGCTGCTGCAGATATCGGGCGTCGGACCCGCCTGGTTGCTGAACGATCTGGGTGTGCCGGTGGTCGCCGATCTGCCGGTAGGCGAGAATTTCCGCGACCATTACTCGACGCGCGTCGTTGCCCGCGTGAAGAACATCCGCACGATGAATGAGATGTCGCGCGGCATGGGGCTGATGGGACAGGTGGCTCGCTGGGCGGTGGGTAAACCGAGCATCTTGGCTGTGGTCCCGTCGATCGTGCATTGGTTCTGGAAGACCGAGGATACGATGCGTCAGCCCGACATCCAGGGCGTGTTCAGCCCCGCCAGCTATAAGCAGGGGTTCGTCGGGTTGCTGGACGATTACCCCGGGATGACCTGCGGTGTTTGGCAGCACCGGCCGGAGAGTAGTGGTTATGTCCGTGCCCGAGGCACGGACCCATTTTTGGACCCGATCATTCAGCCGAACTATTTGAAGGATCCGATGGATCAGCGCGTGCTGGTCAAGGGGATGCACTGGGCGCGCCAATTGTTGCACACTCGCGCCCTGGCGCCCTATTTCGAAGCCGACTCGCTTCCAGGGCCCGATGTCGATGCGGACGATGAGTGGCTAAGCTACGCGCGCCAGTATGGTTCGACGGCGTACCACCTGATCGGAACCGCTCGGATGGGGCCCGTGACTGACAAGACGTCAGTTGTCGACGACGAACTACGTATCCATGGTCTGCAGGGGATCCGGGTGGTTGACGCATCGATCATGCCGAGCATGCCGTCGGCGAATACCTACAGCTCGACGATGATGATTGCCGAGAAGGCGTCGGACATGATCCTGGGGAGGTTGCCGTTGGCACCCGTCGAGGGAATTGCCGCTTGACGTGGGGATTTTGCCGAACACGCATAGCGCGCGGACCTATGGCCGTGTACAGCGATTATCGACTTGAGCACGGACTACCGCGGGGGGCGGGCAAACTCGTCTGCACGAGCTTCCTACGCGGAATATCAGCGCAGCGGTTACTCTACATTCGGGTAGGTGCGATAAAGCAACGGTCTGGCGATCAGACCTACGGAGCCTCCGATACATGGCCCACCCACAGCGGCGGGCGCCTCTTTCGTAACACGCCGATCCTGTAAGCCTACCACATAAGGAAAGAGCGCAAAATGCAGCGCGACAAATCCCTTACTATCACTGCCTGTCGACGACTTCTCGATTGTCTGCTTAATGATTGCCTTTGGCGCGACAACGGGGGTTCGGGCACAGGACACAAAACAGGCGAAACCACCTGGACCGCCGGTGGCAAAAATTCAGCCGGGCGGGCCCACGAAAATGGTGCTCGAGCCGAAGGCGATGGACTTGCTGAAGGCCGCCAGCGCCCGGCTTGCGGCCGCGAAATCGATGTCCTTCACTGCAGTTGCAAGCTACGAATATCCTAGTCAGCTTGGGCCGCCAATCCTCTATACGGTGCGCTACGACGTCGCCATGCAGCGGCCTGACAAGCTCCGGGTCATCATTCCAGGGGATGGGCCGGCATCCGAGTTCTATTACGACGGCAAGTCGATGATGGCCTACGCGCCGAAAGAGAATCTGGTTGCGGTTGCCCAGGCACCTCCGACGATCGACGGCGCGCTGAAGGCTGCCTACGAGACTGCCGACATCTATTACCCGTTCACCGATTTGCTTGTCGCTGATCCTTATGCCGCGATGGCTGACGGCGCGATCCTTGCCTTCTACATCGGTCCGTCGGGTACGGTGGGCGACACGAAGACCGAGATGCTGGCATGGGCCAATCCCGACGTTTTCTTGCAGATCTGGATCGGCGTCGATGACAAGCTGCCGCGCCGCGTGCGCGCGGTCTACAGCGCAGACCCGCTGGCCTTGCACCATCAACTAGATCTGTCGAACTGGCAGATCGATCAGGAGATCCCAGCGGACGCGTTTACATCGGAGAAGGCCAAAAGCGCTGCGCCTATGAAGTTCGACAGGCCCGCGCATGCGTCCGCACCACCGGGCCTCAAACCGCTTGGGAGCGCGAAGCCGTCCAAGGCCGGGTCGGCACAGCCGGCCGCAAAGTCACCATGATGAGGCAGAATGTCGTGAGACCAATCGTTGTTGTGACCGGAGCCTTGTGTCTGGGTGTCCTGTGCCCCGACCCGGCGGGCGCGTGGTCGACCGCCAATCGATATGGCGGGAGCACAAGCCACACCTATGGGGAGACCAGCCACACGAACGCCTATGGTGGCAGCTCCAGCCATGCTTACGGCGAGGGCACCGAGCACACCAATGCCTACGGTGGAAGCAGCGAGCACGCATATGGAGGCGGCACGGAGCACACAAACGCCTACGGCGGCAGCTCATATGGAGCCTATGGAGAGGGTGCGGTGCATGCCTATCCCTCCGGGGCGACAGCCTATCATCCGCCCGGTTCCGCAGCCTATGCAGGGTATCCCGCCTACCACCCGCCTGTCGCTGTCCCGTATTACTCGGCATCTGGTTGTAACGGCTGCGCGGCTGCCGCCGGCGCTGTGGTTGGAGCGACCGCTGGGATGGCCGTCGGTGTCGCTGCAGCTAACGCGGCCCGAGCGCCGGCGTACGCGCCACCCCCCGCTCCGGTCGCCTATGCGGCATTGCCGTCCGGCTGCATTTACCGGATTCTTCCTCACGCATATGAGTGCGCAGGAACATGGGTCGCCCCCGCCTATGGTGCGAACGGTGTCTACTATCGCGTTGTTCCCGCGCCGTAGACCGGCGGCCCCACCGCTTGCTCAGCACGGCCAATCTCGCGACAATCCCCCGAACAGCCAAAGGGACCGCAGTAGTGGCCGGGTTCAAGAGTACCGAAAAGTATATCGCGACGCGCGATCTGGAGGTGGCGGTCAACGCAGCCGTCACGTTGCAACGTCCGTTGCTGGTGAAGGGCGAGCCCGGCACCGGCAAGACCATCCTCGCGCACGAGGTCGCCGCCTCGCTCGACAAGCCGCTGATCGAGTGGCATGTCAAATCCACTACCAAGGCTCAGCAAGGTCTTTACGAATATGACGCCGTGTCCCGCCTGCGCGACGGGCAACTTGGCGATCCCAGGGTGCATGACATCGGCAACTACATCGTGCGCGGGAAACTTTGGGACGCGTTCGAGGCCGACGAGCAAACGGTTGTACTGATCGACGAGGTGGACAAGGCCGATATCGAGTTCCCGAACGACTTGTTGCTGGAACTCGATCGGATGCAGTTTTTTGTCTATGAGACTCGCAAGACGGTCGAAGCGAAGCACCGGCCGGTGGTGATCATCACGTCCAACAACGAAAAGGAATTGCCAGACGCTTTCCTGCGCCGCTGCTTCTTCCACTACATCCGCTTTCCCGACCGCGAAACGATGGAGCGGATCGTCCAGGCGCACTATCCCGACATCCGCAAGGACCTAGCCAGGGAAGCGCTGAACGTCTTCTTCCAGGTTCGCGAGGTGCCGGGTCTGAAGAAAAAGCCCGCCACGTCCGAACTGCTGGATTGGCTGAAGCTGTTGATGGTCGAAGACCTGCCGGTCGAGGCCTTGCGGACCAACGAAAAGCACCTGGT
The DNA here is from genome assembly GCA_963778125.1 of uncultured Alphaproteobacteria bacterium. GTDB lineage: Bacteria > Pseudomonadota > Alphaproteobacteria > Acetobacterales > Acetobacteraceae > Rhodopila. Next base: position 29,634 of record CAVZTH010000014.1, read on the forward strand.
CATCCCGCCGTTATATGGCGCATTGTTGAAGAACGAACAGGACGTGCATCTGTTCGAGCGCCTCGCCTTTCTGGCTCGGCGGGGCGCCTGATGTTCGCGCACCTCGTCCTGGCCTTGCGCTCCGCCGGGTTGCCGGCATCCACGACCGAATATCTGACCCTGATGGGGGCGATGAAAGCCGGCGTGGCGGAATACAGCGTCGAGGACTTCTATTATCTGGCGCGCGCGACTCTGGTGAAGGACGAACGCCACCTGGACAAGTTCGACCGGGTGTTCGCGCAATGTTTCAAGGGCCTGGAGCCGCCGGAGGGCGTGAAGGTCGAAGATCTGCCGGAAGAATGGTTGCGCAAGCTGGCCGAGAAATTGCTGTCGCCGGAGGAAATGGAGAAGATCCAGGCGCTCGGCGGGCTCGACGCCATCATGAACCGATTGAAGGAATTACTGGCGGAGCAGAAAGGCCGGCACCAGGGTGGGTCCAAATGGATCGGCACCGCGGGGACCTCGCCGTTCGGTGCGTATGGCTACAATCCTGAAGGCGTGCGGATCGGGCAGGATGAGTCGCGGCATCGGCGTGCCGTGAAGGTCTGGGACCGGCGGGATTACAAGGACCTGGACGATACCGTCGAACTCGGCACGCGTGGCATGAAGCTGGCGTTGCGCCGCTTGCGCCGCTTTGCCAGGCAGGGGGCGGCGACTGAACTGGACCTTCCCGACACGATCCGCTCCACCGCGAACAATGCCGGCAGCCTGGACCTGAAAATGGTGCCGGAACGGCACAATACGGTGAAGGTTCTGCTGTTCCTCGATGTCGGCGGATCGATGGACGACCACATCAGGCTGACCGAGGAACTGTTTTCCGCCGCCAGGACGGAGTTCAAGCACCTAGAATACTACTATTTCCACAACTTTCCCTACGAGAAGGTATGGAAGAACAACCGCCGCCGGTTCGAGCAGGTGATCCCAACCTGGCAGGTTCTCCGCACCTATGGTCCAGACTACAAGCTGATCATCGTCGGAGACGCGGCTATGAGTCCATACGAGATCACCATGCAAGGCGGTTCCGTCGAGCATTACAATGAGGAACCCGGTATCGTCTGGCTGGAGCGACTGTCCTCGCATTACCGCCGCAGCGCGTGGCTGAACCCTACGCCCAGACAAAGTTGGGGACACGTGCGCTCGATCAATATGGTTAACGACCTGATGGAAGGCCGGATGTTCCCGCTTACGGTGAACGGGATCGACGAGATGACGAAGGAGTTGAGCCGGTAGAGGCATCGTCAGGCTGACTTTACGGCTGAAGTCGCGTCTGGGCCGCGAAGGGGGGATCTAGAATAAAATGAGCCGCATCGACAGCGCGATCAATATCGACGACCTGAAACGAATGGCGATGCGCCGCCTGCCCAAGATCATGTTCGACTTTATAGAAGGCGGCGTGGAGGACGAGGTCGGCCTGCGCACCAATGCCAATGCCTTCCGTGACCTCCGCCTGGTGCCGCGCTACTACATCGACACCTCTAAGCGCGAGCAACGGGCGAGGCTGTTTGATCGAAGCTATGCCAGTCCGTTCGGTGTCGCACCCACTGGCATGGCGGGCGCATTCCGTCGCGACGCCGAGCTTTACCTGGCGCGGGCGGCGGCTGAGGCCGACATTCCCTATCTGATGTCCGGCGCGTCCAATGCATCGATGGAACAAGGGGCGAAGCTGGCGCCGAAGAACCTCTGGTACCAGATCTATGGTGCCCGCGACCGCGCCTTCCAGCTCGATCTTGTGAAACGCGCGACCGACTGCGGCCTGACGACCCTCGCCGTGACCTGCGATGTGCCGGTATCGTCTAACCGGGAGCGTAACCGGCGCAACGGCTTCGTCCGCCCGTTGCGCATGACGCTGCCTACCATTCTGGAAGCGATGCTGCATCCGGCCTGGGTCATCAACTACTTTCGACACGGTGGCTTGCCGATGCTGGCTAACTGGCAGGCTTATGCACCGGAGGGCGCCACGCCGGATGATGTTGCTGGCCTTTTCGCCAAGCAGACGCCGGACGCCAGTCAGACTTGGCCCGACCTTGAAGCGATCCGCAACGCTTGGCCGGGAAAGTTGCTGCTCAAAGGTGTAATGCACCCTGAAGACGCGCGCATCGCCACGGGCATGGGTGTGGATGGGCTGATCGTTTCGAACCACGGGGGGCGGCAACTGGATATGATGCCGTCCCCTTTGGACGTGCTGCCAATGATCAGAGCCGCTGTGGGGCCGGATGTGCCGCTGCTGCTGGACAGCGGCGTCCGACGTGGTTCCGACATCGTCGCGGCACTTTGCCTGGGAGCGGATTTCGTAATGACCGGCCGGGCTACTCTTTATGGTGCGACTGCCGGCGGGCTTAAAGGGGTCAGGAAGGCCGTCTCCATCCTGCAACGCGAGATCGATCTGGTGCTCGGCCAACTCGGCGCCGTAAATCTTGAATCGCTTGGTCCGCAGTATTTGCTCGACAGCGTCCGCGCGGAGGAAGAGCGGCGCAATACCGGTGCGAGGTCGGCACGGCGTGCAATCTAGGCTGGGCGCGATCGCAACGGGCGGAACGTCCAGCACGGGCCGAAATGAACCGCTGGTGGCTTGATCAGCCTGTCGGCGGAGCGCTTTCAGTTAACAATCTCAGTACCGCCATCCACGGAAATCGCGTGTCGAGCACGACGCCCTCGTTGGCGGCGAGCTTGCCATCCGCGGTCACCGGCACGGTGTTCATTGTGACCGAATCTTCCACGTTCCCACCGATCACCGTAATCTGTCCCTGCACTGCCGTATCAACGACGATATCGCAATGCGACGGGAACAGATCCGGTGTTGGCAAGTCGTCAAATCGGAGCCCTCTCGCTGTGCCACGTCCAAAGCAAATCAGATCTCCAGCCCGAGGCGCATAGTCCTGCACGCGCTCGGCCGCGACCAGCCACGACGTTGTTTCCCCGAGCGAGACTCGTCGGGCCGCATTGATGTAGTCGGCATGATCCCCCGAATAAGGAAAGCGTTGCGCCGCCCCGGCGATCCGCATTACGTAAGAAATGAATGCCGCTGACCAAGCGTAGTCTCCGTCAACATCCGGAGAAAAGGCGGTGCCATTCGCGTCGTGTTTGCCGGTCCAGGCGCTCTCCGCCGATCCGGCGTTCAGACCCAGCCACCAATATTCGCCGACCCGCTGCCACAAGCCATCCTCCCGTTCGGGCTTCACCACACGCGTTGCGTGGGCTCCGGGGTCGGCCACATTCTGCCCGAATAGCCGCCATTCCCGCATGGCGATAGCGACCACCGCCTCACGCGAGAACGGCTCGTATGGGACTTTGGCGAAGGGTGGGACATGGGCGTCGGGCATTGGTCTTCCCAAGCAAGCGGAGAGGAGCAGCAACGGCAGGAGCGGTAACCAGTGCATCACGCCCCTCGTATCGGCTTTGACCATCGAGCGCTATGGTGGTCGGCCTCGGCCTCCGCCAGCTAATCAAGTTTCATCGGAGAACGAATTAGAAGGCTGGCCCCCTGGTAATCGAGTCAACACGTGCCGATATCGAGTTGGTTGGCGATGTTGTGACGCATTGCTTGTTCTCTTGCCTTTCTTGTCGTCTCCCGCCGAGGTCTCTGGTGTGTCGATTTGGCGCCCATGGCTCCAGGCGGCGGCGTTGATGGCCGGTCCTCAGGCGACCGTTCAGGCGTTCGCGCCTGAAAACGAAGGTTGAAGTTTGTGCGCAAGAAAATCTCAGATGGCCTAACTGTTCTCGCCCTGATCGGCATTGCGCCGATGCTGGGTAGCTGCCAGATGGTCGCGGGTGCCGGTGAGGATATTTCTGCTGGTGGCCACGCCGTGACCAACAGCGCCGAGAAGCACGCGCCGTAAATCCAAGGCGAAGACGGGAGAAACCAGATGTCAAAGGGACGGGGAGCCAGAGGTCGCGAAGAGAAAAAACCGAAGGCCGAAAAGAAGGCGGCCGTGGTTGCCTCGACCTTTCTGCGTCCGCAAGCCTCCGACGGAAAGACTACCGTTGCAAAGGAAACCAAAAAGTAGACGGGGCTCCCGGACGATTTTCTCTAAGAGACTGACCCGGAATGTTTCCGCAACGAGCTTGGATCGCCCATTTTCAGCGCGGTAGCGTAGGTCGTGCCGCCAAGCACGGGCTGGACCTCCACCAGCAATATCAATGGATTGCCGATATTGCGGTCCCGATTCGAGTCAAACTCTAAGCACTGGATGTTTCGTTCGGGCCACCCTGACCATTTGAATTTGACGGTGACTTGCCTGATCGCAAGATGTACGCGCCGGCGACATTCTGCTCAGTGCGGTTATGCTCTAGTGTCGCGAGTCTTAAGTTCGTCATATCAGGGATTCGAAATCTGCACTTGGTACGATTCGGCTCGACTTGTGAGGCTTCCTGCCACTGAAGGCGAGAGGCAATCATGGCGGGACGACGGCTGGAAGCGCTGACGCTGACGGCGGCTGAGCGCTCTGAACTGACGGCGTTGGCGGCGCGGCCAAAGACGGCTCAAGTGCTTGCCCAGCGCGCGCGTATTGTCCTGGCCTGTGCCGATGGGCTGGAGAACAAGATGGTCAGCCATCAGCTTGGTGTGCATGCCATGACGGTCGGCAAGTGGCGCCGCCGCTTCCTTGACCAGCGGGTCGAGGGACTGCGCGATGAACCACGATGAGATCGAGGCCCACGTGTCGCGCGATCTCGACGTGCATCTGATCTGGGACAACTATGCCACGCACAAGACCGCGCTGATCCGCGACTGGCTGGCGAAGCGTCCGCGCTGGCACGTGCATCTGACCCCAACCAGCAGTTCTTGGCTGAACCAGGTCGAGCGCTTCTTTGCCATGCTCACCGACAAGCAAATCCGTCGCGGTGTTCATCGCAGCGTTGAGGAACTCGAAGCCGCCATCACGGCCTTCCTCGATAAGCATAATGCTGTGCCGAAGCCATTTCGTTGGATCAAGTCGGCGGACGACATCCTCGCCGCCATCGAGCAATTCTGCCTCTATAACACTTCACCGTCATGATCTGACGGACTTCAGGTTCAGGACACTAGCGCCGCTCGGGGAATAGCTTCAGCAGACCTTCGGACGATGCCGAGCAGCGCCCCCGTTCGGTGATCAAACCGGTGACAAGTCGGGCAGGGGTCACGTCAAAAGCGGGATTCGCGGCGGGGCTATCAGCTGAAACAACACGTATCGTTGCGATGGAGCCGTCACGGAGCCGTCCAGTCACGTCGGTAACCTCCGCGGCTGAGCGTTCTTCGATTGGAATGTCCCGCACGCCGTCCGACAGCGTCCAGTCGATTGTCGTAGACGGGACCGCCACCCAGAAGGGAACGTCGTTGTCCCGAGCCGCCAGAGCCTTCAAATAGGTGCCGATCTTGTTCGCGGCATCGCCTATTCGCGACACGCGATCGGCGCCGACTATCACTAGATCGACCATACCGTGCTGCATGAAGTGGCCACCTGCATTGTCCGCCACCACTGTATGGGGCACGCCATGCTTACCCAACTCCCACGCGGTGAGCGCCGCGCCCTGGTTCCTCGGGCGTGTCTCATCGACCCACACATGCAAATCGATCCCCGCGTTGTACGCGGTGTAGATCGGGGCCAGGGCCGTCCCCCAATCAACAGTTGCCAGCCACCCGGCATTGCAATGCGTCAACACATTCACTGGCCGTCCGGGCCGCACCGCATCTTCGATCAACGGCAGTCCGTGCCGGCCAATAGCTTGATTCTGCGCCACGTCCTCGTCGGCAATTAACATAGCCTCGGCATATCCCACCGCGACACGCTCCGCCGCGGGCGTGTTACGCAGCCGGGTCAGCATGCGGTCCAGCGCCCAGCGTAGATTGACCGCCGTCGGGCGGGTCTCGTTCAACAGCGCCGCATCCCGCTCCATCGCCTCGGTGGACGGATCCGCGCGCAAGCCCAGGCACAGCCCATAGGCGGCGACAGCGCCGATGAGCGGCGCACCTCGGGCCTGCATCGCCCTGATAGCATGCGCAGCCTCATCGCGGGTTGTCAGTCTCACGACGTCCAGCGCCCAAGGAAGCTTGGTCTGATCCAGGATATGGACCGACCACCTGTCGTCCTCGTCGAGCCAGACGGTGCGAAAGGAAATGCCGTCGATCTTCATCGCCTGATCCTCATCTCGAGGAAACTCGTTGATGCAGCACGCAGACCAGTGTGAACAGTCGGCGCGCAGTGTCGAAATCGATGTCGATCTTGCCCGAAAGACGCTGAGTCATAAGCTCTGCGCCTTCGTTGTGAAGCCCGCGCCGTCCCATGTCTATGGCCTGGATTCGTTGCTCCCGGCCTTCCTCGACCGCCTTCATATGGCTGTCGACCAGCATCTGATAGTCCTTAACGAGTCGCCGGAAAGGCCCAAGCGCGAGGCCGACCGCGGTCAACGGGTCGCCCGCGACATTGCGAATGTCAAAAATCAGCCGACCCTCTTGGATCGACAAATGGAGTGCGTAAGGTCCGGGGAGATCGGTCCCCATCAACGGCGCGAAATGGTTGGCCGCGGCGAGGTCCGCGACTGCCTGTTCTCGATCCGCCTCGACATATGGGGGTAAGTTATTGGGCGACTCTCCGTCGAGGATCACACGATCCAGTCGGGAGGCGGTGACGGCGGAACCGGTCATCTTTCGCCAGGATCGCTTTTCAGCATGTTGAGGTTGAGCATCAGCCCCACCGTGCCACCCTTTATCGGTCGCAGCAGCCCCAGTGCCATAATCAGCGTGAGCGGGAGGAAGATCGCGCTCATAACCCACAGTGGCGGCTCGTTAACACGATCGACAACGTACATCAGCGGCACGACGACATGACCAGTGACCAGAATAGTAAAATAGGGAGGTGCGTCATCCGCGCGGGCCAGCCCCAGCGGCGCATGACAGTTGCGGCACTCGGCGGTGACGCGCAGGAAGCCGTTGAACAGATGCGACTTGCCACAGGCTGGGCAGCGGCCCAACAGACCGCGGCCAATGGCGGTGGCCATCGGGGGATGCGGCCACGGGTTTGGTTTGACAGACCGGTCGGGCTGCCACGGGGCGGGAATCATGCTCTGGTCCTTCTGGTCGTTCGTGAAGCATGACGGCAGCAACAGACGAACGAGGGTAAGCCTCACATGATAGGCCTCGCTGCGCCGCAACACCACATTGGTTTTGGACAGCCTAAGACAACCGCGGAAGGTACCCAGGGTTGCCAGTAGCGGCTCCAGGTATAGCGCCTTATCGCGACTAGTGGCGAGGCGCGGCTGCCTAACTTCTGGACCCGGAGGCGGCCCATCGCGGCGGCAAAGGGACTCGCGTGAATGGGCGCGCGGAAACGATGATCCTCGGTATCACCGAAAAGGCACACCATCGGCCGGCGAAACGGGATGCGGTCGCCTTCAGCTGATCGAACCGTCGCAGGCCGCGACGGCAATGCTGCTCGGGGAGGGGCCATTCGAGGACCATTGACCAGAACAGCTTGGCCTGGGCGGCCAGCAAAGCACTGCCTGGCGGCAAACCTCACACGGCGTAGGCCGGCGGTTAGACCAGGCGTTGTTTATTGGCCGCGACCGCCAGCTGAAGCGGACCGAGGGCAGCGGCCTGCGCACTGAGGGTCATCATGGCAAAAGCCACAAAGTTGGACGCGGCACGGTCCCACCAAGCTTGCGCAAACCTGCCTTGCGCTTCCAGCATGGCCTGTGGAGTGAAGCAAGTCGCCATCTCGATCGTTGCCCGAGCTGTGGTCTCGACCTCAGCGGACGCGAAGCGGGTTATCTGGTTTCTGACCAGTTCGGATTGTTCAAACATAGCGATGCCAGCAGCGGAAAAGGCCTCCACTTTCTCCGGCATCATTCGGGCGAATTCCGTGTGATCCGCCGCCAGTGGATTGACCGCGGCGGCAAATCCCAGCGCAACACGCTTCGCGATGATTTGTCCCGCGCCGATGGCCAGGTTGTTCCCGGTATCAGCGGTTCGTGTGGCCAAGTCAAGCATATCGCTAATCGGTCCGCCAGTTTCGTTCGAAGTCATCAGTTTTTCCTATCTACGAAAGAGCATAGTGCCGTCCCATTTGCGATGTATTTCGGGCGCTGAGGTTTCGTTCCGGAGGAGCCGGCGTGGCAAACATCGGTCTTTCCGAAGCGCCGCGGTCCCGGTTGCATGCGCTGGTTAAGGAACACGATCCCGAGGCCCCCGCTACAAGCATCGGACCTCGTTTCGACCGATCCCGGTTGCCAGAATTGCGGCCTCCTTGACATTACGGATGCCAAACCTCAACGAATCGCTCTAACGCCCTCCCGGCGTCTGCCAAACCAATGGATCTACCGCTCCAACCTGCTGCGTGATTCGCTTATACGCCTCCGGGCGCCTGTGCTTGTCAAATGCGAAGATCGTCGTGCGCCCGAGTGTGCACATGCTAAGATCACAGTCCGCGGTGATCAGTTCATCGTCCCAACTGGATGCCATCGCGACGATCTCACCCTGTGGATTGACGATGATGGAATGCCCAAACAGCTCCGCCCCATCCTCCGTTCCCGCCTTTGCCGTGGCGACCGCGAAGCAGGCGTTCTGGTAGCACCCCGCCTGGATCGACAAATGCGAGTGGAACACCCGCAGGTGATGTGCCTCGAACCCGGCCCCATCGGTGTTCAGGCTGGGCGTGTTGTAACCAAGTAACACCAACTCCACGCGTTGCAGCCCCAACACGCGCCACGCCTCCGGCCAACGGCGATCGTTGCAGATCATCATCCCCATGTTGATCCCGTCCAGCCCACCCATCGGCGCGCGGATCACCGGGAAGCCGAGATTGCCGACCTCGAAGTAACGCTTCTCCAAATGCTGCACCACACGCTTCGGATCATATTCCGCATGCCCCGGCAGATGCACTTTTCGATATTTCAGCAGGACATCGCCCTGCGGCCCCACCAGGATCGATGTATTGAACCGCCGCTTGCGCACCACGCCAGTCTCGTCGGCTTCATGCGCCATCTCGGCGTAGCCCAGGTGAAATCCGATCCCGTAGTGTCGTGCCGCGTCGAACAGCGGAGCGGTTGCATTCGACGGCATCGCCGTTTCGAACCAGGGATCCGCCTCAGCGACATTCTCATGATAGTGACGGGGGAAGAACGTCGTCAGTGCTAGTTCTGGAAACACGACTAGCTCTACGCCGCGCTTGTGCGCCCGTTCCAGCAGCCGGACCATCCGAGCGACGGCGACAGATCGTGGTTCGGCTTTCTGGATCGGCCCCAACTGAGCGGCGGCCACGGTGATGGTGCGGGACAAGGGTTCCTCCTTTACTCGTCATCCCAGATTGCCACGGTTACCCAGCTAAGCAATCTCCCTTACTTGCCGTTGTGCTGGCGCGACACTACGAAGCACCGCGATTGGCCTGATTTTGGGGGGCCGCATAAGATGGAGAAGCATAATGATCGAACATGACGTCAAGGTCAGCCCATCCAAGGCCGGGTTGAAGCGCGAGGATCAACTCGCTTGGAAGATCGCCGGCGTGGCCGCCGATAAGGTCGCCGTGACCAAGGACGTCGCGGCGATGATCGTCAACCGCATTATCGACAACGCCTCAGTGGCCATCGCTTCCTCGAATCGCCACAGCATCGTCTCGGCGCGTGACATGGCTCTGGCGCGTCCTAACAAGGCCGGCGCATCAGTCTTTGGCGTCCCAACCTCCAAACGCGTCAGCCCGGAATGGGCTGCCTGGGCAAACGGCGTGGCGGTACGCGAGCTGGACATGCACGATACTTTTCTCGCCGCCGATTATTCGCATCCAGGCGACAACATTCCACCGATCCTCGCCGTCGCGCAGACGATGGAGAAATCCGGCCGCGACCTTATCCGTGGCATTGCGACTGGCTATGAAATCCAGATCGACCTGGTTCGTGCGATCTGCCTGCACGAACACAAAATCGATCACATCGCTCATTTATGCCCAGCGCAGGCCGCCGGCATCGGCACGCTGCTTGGCTTGAAGCAGGACATTATCTATCAGGCTGTTCAGCAGGCCGTGCATGTCAGCTTCACCACGCGTCAGTCGCGCAAGGGTGAGATCAGTTCCTGGAAGGCCTACGCACCAGCACATTCCGGCAAGCTGGCGATCGAGGCGGTCGATCGCGTGATGCGTGGCGAGGGTGCGCCCAGCCCGATCTACGAAGGCGAGGACAGCGTCATCGCATGGATGCTGGACGGTCCGCAGGCACACTACGTCGTGCCGCTGCCCGCGCCTGGCGAAGCCAAGCGCGCAATCCTGGACAGCTACACGAAAGAACACAGCGCCGAATATCAGTCGCAGGCGCTGATCGACCTGGCCTTCCGGATGCGCGAGAAAATCACCGACTTCGATGAGGTGGAAAAAATCTTGATTCACACCAGCCATCACACCCACAACGTGATCGGCACCGGTGCCAACGACCCACAAAAGATGGACCCGAAGGCAAGTCGCGAAACGCTGGACCATTCGATCATGTACATCTTTGCGGTCGCCTTGCAGGATGGCACCTGGCATCACGTGGACAGCTATGCGCCGAAGCGTGCCGCGCGTGCCGACACCGTGCGGCTATGGCACAAAATCGAAACGACGGAAGACCCTGAGTGGACGCGCCGCTACCGCGCGACCGATCCGAACGAGTTGTCCTTTGGCGGCCGTGTTGAGATCTTTCTGCGCGACGGCACGAAGCTGGAAGACGAGATGGCGGTCGCCAATGCTCATCCGCTGGGCGCCACGCCATTCGGTCGCGATGACTATATTCGGAAGTTCCAGATCCTGACCGATGGGATCATCAGCACGCGGGAAGCGAATCGGTTTCTGGAAGCGGTTCAGGAATTGCCGCGCCTGCCGGCTGGTGAACTGCACCGTCTGAACGTCGTCTTGCCCGCGGGCACGCTGACAGCGGGCAAGCCCGGTATTCTTTAAGCGAGCCCCGATAATCTCGAAATAGGGAGAACGAAATGAGCGAGACAACGGCGCTTCCAAACCGCGCGAAAAAGGGCGTCGGCCTGGCCGGCGTGACCGCGGGCAATACCGCGTTGTGCACCGTCGGACGCTCCGGCAACGACCTGCACTATCGCGGCTACGACATTCTGGACGTCGCGGACGCCTGTGAGTTTGAAGAGATCGCTTACTTGCTGGTGCATGGCACGCTTCCCACGCGCGCCGAGCTTGGCGTTTACAAGGCAAAGCTGAAGACGCTGCGCGGTCTGCCGATGGCGGTGAAACAGTCGCTGGAGGCACTGCCCGCGGCGTCGCATCCGATGGACGTGATGCGTACCGGCGTGTCCGCGCTGGGCTGCGTTCTGCCGGAGAAGGAAGGCCAACACCCGCCGGGCGCGCGCGACATCGCTGACCGGTTGATGGCGTGCCAGGGATCGATGCTGCTATACTGGTATCACTACGCACATAACGGCAAGCGCATCGACGTGGAGACCGATGACGATTCCATCGGCGGCCACTTCTTGCATCTGCTGCACGGTAAGCCACCAATCGAGATGTTTGTGCGGGCGATGCACACTTCGTTGATCCTCTATGCGGAGCATGAGTTCAACGCCTCGACGTTCACCTGCCGGGTCGTTGCGGGAACCGGCGCCGATATGTATTCGGCGATCGTCGCGGGCATCGGCGCGCTGCGCGGGCCAAAGCATGGGGGCGCCAATGAGGTCTCGTTCGAGATCCAAAATCGTTATAGCTCGCCCGACGAAGCGGAAGCGGATATTCGCAAAAGGATAGAGGCGAAGCAGGTTGTCATCGGCTTCGGCCATGCGGTCTATACGACCGCCGATCCGCGCAACAAGGTGATCAAGGAGGTCGCGCGCCGGCTTTCGCAGCACGCCGGATCGATGAAGATGTTCGAGATCGCCGATCGCATCGAAGCGACGATGTGGGATGCCAAGAAGATGTTCGCCAACCTCGATTGGTTCTCGGCCATCAGCTACCACATGATTGGTGTGCCGATGTCGATGTTCACACCGCTGTTCGTGATCTCGCGCACATCGGGTTGGGCTGCACATGTGATGGAACAGCGCGTCGACAACAAATTGATCCGTCCCACGGCGAACTACACCGGGCCAGAAAATCTTAAGTTTGTTCCGATCGATCAGCGCGGCTGATTGACTTCTTCCGACGCCGAGGAAATTCGCCGCGGCAGCAATGTCGCGGCGTTTTGTTTTTCCATACGTCACTGAAACGCTGCGCACAGAAAGTTTTTTGACGAATATGCGGCGGAACGGTTGCTTTTCGTTGACAGATGTGGTCGCCGCGATGAATAGCGGAATCCGTGTTCGCGAATCGATTCACTTCATGGGCTAAACCCTCGAGGCGCGAGGACGTTCAGCAGAAGGACGGTCAATGGACCGCGACCTTGGAACGCCGAAGAAGAGTCAAGAAAGCCCATCGACATGTGCCAGGATGGCATATGGGCCAGCCGGTTTGCCAATGAAACAAACCCGTCGAGGCCTGCACGGTGACAACTCGAAAAGCGGCCTCGTCCAAAGCGCGCACTACAAAGACGCCACGTTCAACAAGGAGTTTTACAGGTGAGCACTGACGACACGACGATCGAGACGCCGCGCGCCTCCCGCCCCCAGGCGAAGGCTATGGCGATGAAGGCCGCGACGAAGAAGGTGGCGGCAAAGAAGCCCACCGCGAAGAAGGGTGCTCCGGCGAAGGTTGTCGCCAAGGCCGCCGCGAAGAAGCCGGTTGCTAAAAAGGCTGCGCCGAAGAAGGTTGCTGCCAAAGTCGCGCCGAAGAAGGCAGCCGTGAAGAAGGCGGCGCCGAAGAAGGCTGCTCCCCGGGCCGCGCTGAAGAAGACCGCGCCGAAGAAGTCAGCGGTGAAGAAGGCGGCGCCGAAGAAGACAGCGGTTAAGAAGGCTGCGATTAAGAAAGCCGCCCCCAGGAAAGCGGTGGCGAAACCGCCGGCCGCCAAAAAGGTCACCGCAAAAAAGCTCGTGGCGAAGAAGGCCCTCCGCAAGATGAAGGTCATGGCCGGGTCATCGCCGGCGACGGAGGCGACACCTGTCGCCGCGAGCGAAACGAAGGAATAATCGCCTGCCTCGGTTTCTGAAAGGAAGGGCGCCCACGTGGCGCCTTTTCTTTGGGCGAGTGTTCCGGCCGCAACGGCCCGTGTTTTCTACCCGAACGTGGCGAGTAGATCGTCAACCTGAGGAGCGCTCAGCAGGCGAGGCGACTGCCCACGCAGCATCAAAAAAAGCTTGGCGGCCTCTTCCAGTTCCTCCGCCGCATAAACAGCATCTGTGAGCGTCCTGCCCGCAACCACCGGCCCATGATTTGCCAGCAGCACTGCACGAGCATCCTTGGCCGCTTCGCTGATCGCCGGTTCCATGGCTGGATCGCCGGGGCGGTAATACGGAATGATTGGCATGCGCCGCCCGACCCGCATGACAAAATACGGAGTCAGCGGCGGGATCGGGTTCGACTGGTCCACATCCGGCAAACAAGACACCGCCGTCGCCTGGGTCGAATGCAGGTGCACCACGGCTCCGGCATCATCGCGTGCCTGATAGAACGCGCGATGCATGAACACTTCCTTTGATGGCTTGTCGCCGCTGACATGTCTGAAGTCCGGATCCAATCGCGACAGGCGCTCAGGATCGAGTTTGCCCAGACTCGAATTGGTTGGCGTCATCAGATAGCCGTCGGGCAGGCGGACACTAATATTGCCGGCGCTTCCGACGGAAAAACCGCGCGCGAACAGGCTGGCCGCGAGTTCGCTCAAGAGCACGCGGGTCTCATGCTCGTTTATGTTTCCTGCAAGCATCTATCGACCTTCCAGCACATGGAACGCTTTCAAGAAAAAATCGGTTGCGCCGAAGTTTCCCGATTTCAGTGCCAGCATCAGGTCGGGGCCACTGCCTGACGCGAGCGTCCAGGGCACGCCAGGGTCGATCTCCCCACCGATGCGCAGGGACCTCACGCCGAGCCGCCCCACGACCGCGCCAGAGGTCTCGCCGCCCGCCACGACCATCTTACGCACCCCTCGGGCGACGAGTCCTTCCGCGATGCGTGCGACGGCATCCTCGATCAGCGCACCGGCCTGTTCGCGGCCAAGACGCGCCTGCAGCGTCGCGACTTTCTCCGGTGGCGCGGATGCCGCGATCACTAACGGCTGGTCGCCGATCTTGTCGGCCGCCCATGCCAGTGCGGCAGCGCTCAGAGCCGCCGCGTCCGGCGTTATCACTGCGTCGAGTTCAAACACCGGCAGATGGTCACGCGCGTACCCAAGCTGCGCCAACGTCGCTCTGGAGCACGATCCCGCGACTACCGCATTAGCACCCTCGACTACCGGCAAAGCACCCGGATCGATTGCGTCCGACAGCAACCCCGCACGCCGGAAGTTGGCTGGCAATCCTACCGCTACGCCTGACCCGCCAGTGATCAGTGCGTGGCTGGACGCGGCCTCACCGATCGAAACGAGATGCGCGTCGGTAATGGCATCGACGATGGCATAGCGCCGACCGAGTTCCTTCAACCGGGTCATCGCGTCGCGGATCGCATGCGCACCCTGATCCACGGTGGTAAAGGGGACCAAACCGACGGTGCCCTCTGTCTGGCGCGACAGCACGCGAACGAGGTTCGCGTCGGTCATCGGCGTCAATGGATGATGCTCCATGCCGCTCTCGTTCAACAGACTGCCTCCGGCAAACAGATAGCCGAGATATACTGTCCGCGCATTGGTCGGAAACGCCGGGCACGCCAGCGCGAATCCGCAATCCAGGGCACTGATCAACGCGTCCGCCACCGGACCGATATTTCCCTGATCCGTGCTGTCGAAGGTCGAGCAGTACTTAAAAAAATACTGCCGTGCACCGGCCGCCTTCAGCCATCGCAATGCGGCGAGCGATTTGTCCACTGCCTCGCGCGCCGGGACGGTGCGCGACTTCAGAGCTACCACTACTGCATCGGCGTCTGGCGCAGGCATATCGGCAGATGGCACGCCGATCAATTGCACCGTGCGCATCCCACCGCGCACCAGCATCGAACACAGGTCGGTCGCACCCGTGAAATCATCCGCGATCGCACCCAACAGCATTGTCGGCCCTCGCTCTCTAAGGTTTATTCGGCCAGCACAGCGGAAAGGCGCGCGGCCTGTTCATTCCATGACGGTAGCGACTGGCCACATCGCCATGCCGCATCCGCCATATGCCGCAGCAAGGGCCGGTCGAAGATCAACCGGCGCATTGCTTTCGACAATTGCTCGACGTCGCCGGGCGCGCACACCACGCCGGCTTCGGGTGTCACCAGCGCCGGCACGGCGCCGACATTGGTGACCGCCACCGCCAAACCGCGACGCATCGCTTCGGCGATCGCCACACCGTAGCCTTCGAAATATGACGTCAACGCGAACATGTCGGCTGCCGTCCACTCCGCTTCGCTCACGTCATCCACGAAACGCACACGATGTGCGATCCTCAACTCCTCTCCGAACGCTCGTAGCGTCGATGCGTGCTGCGGATCGCGATCAGCCGAACCCGCCATAGTCAATACCCAATCGAGGTCGAGCAGGCGGCTAAGCGCGCGTAACAGCACATCATGCCCCTTTCGCGGAATCAGCGCGCCGACCGATAAAATTTGGCAACCCGGCCCGGGGGAACCAGCAGAACGTGGAAGATCGTCAATCCCAGGAATGATGACGCTGATCCGATCCCCATAGGCGCCGAAATCGCGTATCAGACGCTGCGCCGTCTGGTCGCTCGTCACGACAAGGCGCGGCAGTTCCTGAAACATCGCCACGTCTGTCGCACGCAGACGGTGACCCGCTTCATCTGGCAAGCCGGTTTCAAGCGAGGCTGGATGATGGACCAGTGCTGTCACCTGATGCAGCGGTAATCCGCCGAACGCATGCAGCGCCATCCCATCGATCAGTCTTACGCTGTCGGCGGGCAGCCCTGCCCAGGTCGTCCGAGCGGCGTAGATTGATGCTTGGTCTGGGTCGGGCAGCCGCCCGTCGAGTTCCACGACCCGCACCTCGTGTCCAAGTTCGCGTAAGCCGTTCGCCATTCGTCGATCATAAGTATGGCCACCGGAGACCGTCGCGAGCGGCCCGGGAACGATCAAGCACACTAGCATGCGCAAGTCTTAGCAGGTTCCGGCGCTTAGTCACCCGGGCGAGGCAAGCCACCAAAATTGGAGTTGAAAGGCTATGCCCCTGGTGGATCAAGGGACAAAGCCCTGGTTTCCCGCTCGGGTGACGCGCCCAGGGCTTTGGGTTAGTGAGGGGCTCTCGATCGCGGAGAGTGTTATGCCGGCCCCATCCCAATCGACCGTCGCATCCGTTTTGGATCATGCCGATGCCAATCTGGCCGACTCGCGCGCCACCCTGTTTGAACTGCTGCGCATCAAGTCGATCAGTGCCCAACCGGCATACGCAGCCGAATGCGCGAAAGCGGCCGAATGGTGGCGCACCCAATTAGCCGGACTGGGCTTTGATGCCGCCGTCCGCCCCACCGCCGGCCATCCTGTCGTCGTTGCCCATCTTAATGGTCCTTCAGATTACAATGGGCCACACATCCTGTTCTACGGCCACTACGACGTGCAGCCGGTCGATCCGGTCTCCCTTTGGCACAGCGATCCGTTCGACCCGCAATACGTGGATGGCCCGCGCGGCAAGCGCTTCGTCGCCCGCGGGGCGGTTGATGACAAGGGCCAGACGGTGATGTTCCTCGCAGCTCTGCGCGCCTGGCAGGAGGCCGGGGATTGCATTCCTGCTCGCATCACCGTGCTGATCGAAGGCGAGGAAGAGGTCGGTTCGGTCAACCTCGACAAATTCCTGCGGGATCACAAGGCGGACCTTGTTGCGGATGTGGCGCTGATCAGCGACACCGGCATGTGGGACGTCGAAACCCCTGCCATCACCACCCGGCTGCGCGGCATGACCTACGCTGAGGTGACCTTGAAGGCCGCGAACCGCGATCTGCACTCCGGCCTGTATGGCGGATCCGCACTCAACCCGATCAACGCGCTGACCAAAATTCTGGGCGCGTTGCAGGACGAGAACGGACACATTCAGCTGCCCGGCTTTTACGATAGCGTCGCCCTGGTCAGTAATTCGCAGCGCGCGCAGTGGGACGCCTTGGGCTTCGACGAGACGGCATTCCTGTCGGGCATCGGTCTGAGCACCCCGGCGGGCGAACGCGGCTATCCGGCGCTGGAGCGGCTGTGGGCACGTCCCACCGCCGATATAAACGGCATCTGGGGAGGCTACACCGGCGCCGGCAGCAAGACCGTGATCGCGTCGGAAGCATCGGCGAAGGTCTCCTTCCGCCTGGTGCCGAAGCAGGACCCGGATGAGGTGATGGAGCAATTCAAGCGTTTCGTCACCGACCGCTTACCGCCTGGCGCGACTGCGACCTTCGCGGACTTCTCGCGCGCGCCGGGCATCGAGGTGAACGTCGATAGTCCTCATGTCCGATCGGCCCTCGCCGCTCTGACCGAAGAGTACGGCAAGCCGGCACTGATGATGGGCAGCGGCGGGTCGATCCCGGTGGTGACGTCGCTCCGCTCGATCCTTGGGGTGGAATTCGCTGTTGATGGGGTTCGGGCTGGACGACGATCAGGTGCACAGCCCCAATGAAAAGTTCGAAGAGGCTTGCTTCCACCACGGCATCCGGTCGCACGTGCGTCTCTTGGCGAAGTTTGCGGGCGGATAATACGTTATACCGGCTAATTCCCAGGGAATCCCACATCGCAAGGTAGCTACGGGTCGATGTTCTAGTGCAACGGCCTGGGTATTGTTTTGGCGGGCCGCTTAACCCAGTACGGTGGTGAGCGTCAGGATCGGGCCACCATTGCGGCAATTTGAGGCGATGGAAGAAGGTTTGGCCGGCGACCCGTGATCGCTACACTAATCGCAGTCCCAACTGCTGATACAGCGACAGGAAGTCAAAATTGTTCCAAACGTCGGCAATCTTCCCGTCCTTCGTTCGAGCAATGACCATTCCATGCAGCTGAACCGCTCGGTTTGTCGGTGGTACCGAAAGTCCGGGAACCGTGTGCGTTCCTGTAACCGAGATGCGGGCCGCGATCTTGTCGTCTTCAGAGACGGCATCCTCAACGGCGAAGTGGATATCGGGAAACGCGGCCTTCAGCCGCCGGTAGAACATGTAGCCGGCCCGCGAACTTGATCACCCTCCGCAGTCGATAGGCCGCGGGAGGCTCTCGCGCCCCTGGTTCCAGACTTCTTCGAACCAGCGATGTATCAGCGTATCCATCTTACGTGTCCTTCCCTGGATGCTGTTAATTTTTCGATTGGGAATTGCCACTAGCACGAATGTATGTTGCCGTCTTGAACGCGCGGGCCATCAGCAGAAAAGCCCTTGCATTTCCGGAACTCCGAGCCGATATGAGCGTTGCTTTCCGTAATTGCGTGGTTAGCGGGCGGTTTATCTCGTCCGAAATTCCGGAAATTTGAATCTGAAAACCGTTCGTCCCCATTTAATCGCGCGGGGCGATGAACTCACGAGCGTTTGCCGCTCCCCAACCGGGACGGGCGCTGGAGCATAACTTCATCTTGACCCAGACTACTTTCACAGCCCTCGGCTTGTCCGAGCCGCTATTGCGCGCGATCGAGACGCGCAAGTTCAAAATCCCTACCCCAATCCAAGCCGATGCCATCCCTCCTTTGCTGGCCAACAAAGATCTCCTTGGCGTTGCCCAGACCGGCAGCGGCAAGACTGCGGCTTTCGCCCTGCCGATTCTTCAGTATCTCGCGGCTCAGCAAATCCGGCCGGCGCCCTTTGTGGCCCGCGCCTTGATCCTCGCTCCGACCCGCGAGTTGGCTTTGCAGATTGACGAAACCGTTCGAGCACTGTCCATCAACCTGCGTCTGCGTACCGTGGTCATCATCGGCGGGGCCAGCCGCTTCAAGCAGGTTGAAGCGATGCGTCGTGGGGCGGATATCGTAATCGGCACCCCCGGCCGCGTCTGCGACCTGATGCAGACGCGTGAACTGCACCTCGGTGCCGTTAGCCAATTCGTGCTGGATGAGGCCGATCGGATGCTTGATCTGGGCTTCATCAAGGATATCCGGCGTATCGTCGCCGCGCTTCCGCCGCAGCGTCAATCCTGCTTGTTCTCGGCCACAATGCCTGCCGAGGTGGCGAGCCTTGCGAACAGCCTGTTGAGCAACCCCGTCCGCGTGGAGATTGCCCGCAAGGAAGAGACGGCGCCGAAGATCGATCAATTCGTCCACCATCTTCCTCAGAGCGGCAAGCAATCGTTGCTACTGTCCATGCTGCAGGAAGATGCCTTGACCCGCGTGATCGTATTTACCCGCACCAAGCACGGGGCCAATAAGGTGGCCGGGGTGCTGGAGAACGCGGGCATCCAGGTCAATGCGATCCATGGCAACAAGAGCCAGCCGCAGCGGGAGAAGGCCCTGCGCGATTTTCGCAACGGGAGGGCCCGCGTACTGGTCGCCACCGATATCGCTGCTCGAGGAATTGATGTGACCGGAATTTCCCACGTCATCAATTTCGATCTGCCGGTTGAGGCAGAAAGTTATGTCCACCGGATCGGCCGTACCGCTCGCGCCGGTGCCGCGGGCATTGCGATCTCGTTCTGCGACCCGTCGGAGCGCGGGGTGCTGCGGCAGATCGAGCGTCAGATGAACCTCACTATCGAGATCGTCGGCGACGCGCCCGCGCCAATGGCGCAACAGATGAAACGCCCTGGTGCTCCGGGCCAAGCCCAGCGTCGCCGCTACAACGATCGCGGCAACCGGGGTATGCGCTCGGCCGCGTGACCACTCTGTACATTGACGGTGACGCCTGTCCGGTTCGCGACGAGGTCTATCGCGTCGCGGACCGGCTGAATTTGCCGGTTTTTGTCGTGGCCAACGGCTCGCGTCCGATCCGGCCCACTGGGCGGCCGAACGTGACGATGATCACTGTCGCGGCCGGCGCTGACGTCGCTGACGACTGGATAGCGGAACGGGTGACGAAAGCGGATGTCTGCATCACCAGCGATATTCCGCTGGCGTCGCGCTGTATAGCCTCGGGTGGTGGTGCCGTCGCACCCAACGGTAAGATCTGGACCGCGGACAATATCGGCAACGCCCTTGCGAGCCGCGAGGTCGGCCGGCACCTCCGGGAAATGGGCGTGACAACAGGCGGTCCGGCCCCTCTGACGAAGCAGGATCGTTCGCGCTTCTTGAGCGCGCTCGATACATTGGTGCGGGCGGCACAGCGGGCGCGATCCGCGTGACGGGCGTTATCCTATCAACGCCCGCTCCATCAGCCGCACCGAGTGAAGCGCCTCCCGCCCCGACAAATCCCGGATCTGATGCCGGCAGGACGTCCCGTCGGCGACGATGAAGTGGTGTCCCGGAGCGGCCCTGACGGCTGGCAGCAGGGCTGCCTCGGCCATCGACCGAGATGTCGCCTCGGTCTCCACCTGATACCCAAACGAGCCCGCCATTCCGCAGCAGGACGAGACGATCGGCTGGGCGGATAGCTCAGGGATCAACCGCAGCATCGCGAGCGCATCGGGAAACGCTCCGAACGCCTTTTGATGGCAGTGTCCGTGCACTCGCGCTGTCCCGGGCAGTGCCTGAAGGGCCAGATCGGGCTTCTCCCGAGCGAAAAACTCGCTCAGGAGCATGGATCTTGTGGCAAATCGGTCGGTCGCCGCGCCGGGCAGCAGCGACCTGAATTCGTCGCGCAACGTCATTAGACAGGATGGTTCCAGTCCGATGATCGGCAAATCCCCCGACATGTGCTCCATGGTGCGAGCGGCTTCGGTGCGCGCCTTGTCAACCATGCCCACGGCCAGCCACGTGCGGCCACAGCATAACGGCCGCCCAGCCGTCTTCGGAATCACGGCACGATAGCCGGAAGCGGCGAGCACTTTCAGCGCGGCGCGCAGATTTTCCGGCTCGAAGTAGCGGTTGAACGTATCGGCCAGCAAATAGACCTCGCCGCGCGGCGAGGCAGGCGCCGCCGCTGCGGCCTCCTTGTCCAGAAATCGGTCGCCGCGCCATTTCGGCAATCGTCGCGCGGCGGAAAATCCCAAAAAATGCTCAGTCAGCCAACGCAACGGCGGCACATGGTTGCGCAGATTGGCCAATGTTGGGATCCTCGAGACGAGCGGCGCGTACCGCGGTAACTCTGCGATCAGCGTCTCCCGCCATTTAGCGCCGTGCCGTTCGGTACGGGCCGCGGTGACCTCGATCTTCATCTTCGCCATGTCGACGCCAGTCGGGCATTCGCGTTTGCAGGCCTTGCACGACACGCACAGCGCCATCGCGTCGGCCATCGCATCGGAAGTCATCGCATCCGCGCCCAATTGGCCCGTCAATGCCAGCCGCAGCGTGTTGGCTCGTCCGCGCGTAAGATGCGCCTCGTCGCGGGTTGCCCGGTAACTGGGGCACATCACGCCAGCGTCGAAACCGCGGCAGGCGCCATTGTTGTTGCACATCTCGACCGCACCGAGCATGCCGCCCAACGGGCCGGGATGGTCGGACCAGTCGAGTTGGGGGGTGAAATCGCTTATCGGACCGTAGCCCGGGCCGTAGCGGAACAGCGTGCGGTCGTCCATGCACGGCGGGCGGGTGATCCGGTTCGGGTTCAGCAGACCGATCGGGTCGAAGGTTTCCTTCACCGCCTCGAACGCCCGGACGATGCGCGGACCGAACATCGGCTCGTGGAATTCGCTGCGGACCAGGCCGTCGCCATGCTCGCCACTGTGGGAGCCTTTATATGCGCGCACCAGAGCAAAGGCTTCCTCGGCGACGGCACGCATCTTTGTCACGTCGGCCGGGTCCTTCATGTTCAGGACCGGCCGCACATGCAGGCATCCGACCGAGGCGTGGGCATACCAGGTGCCCTTGGTGCCGTGCTTTTCGAACACCCCGTTCAGCCGTTCCGTGTAGTCGGCCAGGTCGTCGAGATCGACGGCACAGTCCTCGATGAAGGAGACCGGTTTGCCGTCGCCCTTCATCGACATCATGATGTTCAGCCCGGCCTCCCGCACCGCCGCGATATCCGCCTGGAACCCCGGATCGATCGCTCGGACTACGCCAGGGTGGCCCAGATCACCCATGAGCGCTTCCAACTCGGCCAGCTTCATCATCAGCGGCCCGTCCTCGTGGCCATGGAACTCCACGATCAGCAGACTGTCAGGCTCTCCGATCAGCATCTGGTCAATCGTTGCCCGGTAGATCGGGATGGCGCGGCCCAGGTCGATCATGGTCCGATCAACGAGTTCCACGGCCTCGGGGTCCAGGGCGACGATATGCCGAGACGCTTCCATCGCCTTGCGGAACGTCGAAAACTGGCAGATCCCCAGCACCTTGCGCGGCTTGATCGGGTGCAGGGTCAGCTCGACCGCCGCGGAGAACGCCAGCGTTCCCTCGGATCCGACCAGCAGACGGGCGAGATTGTCACGGCCGGATGCGCGGGCGGCGGGGGTCAGCGCGTCGATGTTGTAGCCGCCGACACGGCGAAGCTGTCTTGGGAAGCGGGCGGCGATCTCCTCGGCCTCGGACGTGCCCAGGACGCGCAGGCGCTGGATCAGGTCGGCGATCGTGGAGGGCATGCTGTCGCCCAGATTGTCAGGAATGAGCCCGAACCGATGCTGGGACCCGTCGGATAGGATGGCCTCGATCGACCGGACATTGTCCGCCATCAGGCCGTAGCGGATGGACTTGGAGCCGCAAGAGTTGTTGCCGGCCATGCCGCCGATGGTGCAGCGGGCGTGGGTGGAGGGATCGACGGGAAAGAACAGATCGTGCCCCCGCAGTGCGTTGTTCAAGTGGCCCAGAACGAGGCCTGGTTCAACCAGGGCGGTTCGCGCCTCGGCATCGACATGCAGGATGCGGCGGAGATGTTTGGAGCAATCGATCACCAGCGCCCGGTTGACCGTCTGGCCACACTGGCTCGTGCCGCCGCCACGCGCCAAGATCGGCACGCCCTCGTCTCGGGCGATCGCCATCGCGGCCGCGACGTCGTCGATCGTTTCCGGGACGATCACGCCGACCGGTTCCATCTGGTAGATCGAGGCGTCCGTGCTGTAGCGGCCCCGACTGGCGCGGTCGAACAGCACCTCGCCCTTTATGTTGCGGGCCAGGCGCATCGCGAAGGCGGCGTTATCCGGCATTATTGAGTCAGCGATGGTTGCGCTCATGCGGACGGGTCAACCTGTTGGGAAGCGTGGGCAGCAGCATTGGCAAACGCGTAGGATCGCCGCAAGCCAGGGCCCGAGTGTTAGCCCGAATGCCCACGAACACCGCGACGAACGTGAGGTGACGGTGTCGGCTTTGGACCTTGCAAGTGTTCGGTCGCTGTAATGGCAGGGAAAGCGACGCGGTCACACTCAGACCAGTTTGGGTTCCACCTCCGCCCGCAATCTGCGCTGAAGCGCAGCACGCTCGTCTAGGTTTGGTGACCTGAGCACACAGCCGATCGATGAAGTCCCGGCGGGACGTCGCCTGGGCGGCGGCGTCCCGCACCAATACTCGGGCGATGGGACCAACATATTGGACGAGCGCTGCCTGGGCGGCGGCGGTGGCCGCGGGTGGGATCGATCCAGCACCAAATGTTCAAGGGGGTATCGTTTGGGGTGGTATCGTGTGGGGTGGTATTGTTTGGGGCGGTATCGGTTGAGGCGGTATCGTTTGGAACAGCGTTGTCTGGGGCGGTATCGTTTGAGGCGCCATCGTCCCGGGTCCCATGGTCTGCGGGGCCACGGTCCGCGGAGCCATGGTTTGTCCCGGTCGCCCCCGGTCGCCGAGGCTCGGCTCCACCCTACCGCCTCCAACCAGGCGCAGAAACAGGCTGCGATCCGCCGCATCCGGTAGGTCCCGCGCCAGGAGGGCATAAAGGTCGCCCGGACTGCCGGCCTGTCTCGCGGCCTGCGTCACCATCGTACGAGCGATAGGCCCAACGAACCGCGCAAGGTGCAACTCGACGCGCTGGAGGAACGACGGATCGAACGCGGCCGGTTTCGGGCGTTGCGACACCATCACAATGGTTGCGCCGGGATCGTCCTCGGCGGCGGCCTTGGACGCCGATGATGCGGCTTCAAGCGCTGCTGAAAACGACGTCCGCCGTCTGGAAGCGCCGCTCCCGATCCTTGGCGAGGGCTTGCTGTAAGACGGGAACAAACATCTTGCCGCCGGCCGCCACGACTGGGGCCATATCGGCGGGATTGGGCCCGGACAATCGCATCATGGTCTCGGGGACCGTGCGTCCGGCGAAGGGTGATTTGCCTGCCAGCATCTCATACAGGATCGCGCCGACCGAGAACAGATCGGCTCGGTGATCGACCCGGTCATCGATCAACTGTTCGGGGGCCATGTAGCTGGGGGTACCGAACATGGCGCCGGTCAGGGTGGCGTTGGCACCGGCCAGCCGGGCAACGCCGAAATCAGCGATTTTCGCCTGGCCTGACGGGGTCACCAGGATGTTAGCAGGCTTGATGTCGCGATGGATGATGCCTTGGCCATGCGCGTAGCCCAGCCCCTCGAGCACCTGGTGCAGGACGCTGGGCAACGCGTATGCCGCACGGCGCTCCGGGTCGCGCATGGTCCGGTACAGGCTAGTCCCGTCCACCAATTCCATGACAATGGCCGGATCGCCCAACTGGTCAAGGAAGTCATACACCCCGACGATGGCCGAGTGGCTGCAACGCCCGGCCGCCTGGACTTCCAGCCGGAAGCGGTCGATCGCCGCGGCTCGGTCCTGCGACGCTATCCGCGTCGATCCGCACCACCTTGATCGCGACATCGCGTCCGATCGCCGGGTCATGTGCCTTATAGACAGTGCCCATCGCACCGCTGCCGACGACGTCCAGGATCTGATAGCGTCCGATCGCCTCCGGGCCGCGTTCGCTGGTTCATTGATGCCTCTGGTTCACGGGTCCAGCATCCTCATTGCGCTATCGAGGCTGCGCCGCATGCGGTTGAAGGAATTCGACAGGACAGCAATCTCATCACGGCCTTTGCGCTCGTATTCCTCCACGGTCACATCCCCCAGGCTGACGGCGTTAGCCATCTGGGATAACCTTACTACGGGTTTGATGACGGTGTAGTGCAATAGAACGTTCAAAATGACGACGATCACCACGAACATGCCGAATAGGATCGCCATAAACGTCATGAAGGTCTGGCGTGCCTGCTGCAGCGGCAGTTCCATCGGCACGGACACGACCTGCGCGCCGACCACCTCGTGCAGTTGCCAGCCGAAGCCATTATTTCGGCCATAGGTCGCGAGCATCGTGGCCGGTGCCGCGGACGGCGTGCTGTGGCAGGCGAGACAACCCGGGTCATCTATCGCGATCGGCCGAGCGAGGCTGAGCACGCGGCCCGTCGGCGTATCGCGATCGCCCATTAGTTCCTTTAGGCCAGACTTGTTACGGAACGCGTTGATATAGTCCGCCTCCCAGTCCGATGGCCGGTCGACCAGGTTCGTGGGATTGAGCGTTGGCTCTCTATACGTGAAGTCAGGAAAATGGGTTTGTACATCCTTAAAGGTTGTCTGAGCCGCGAACGATGGCACCGAGGCCGCAATGAACTTGGTCCCCGTGTTGTTCTGCGGCTCCGCAAGCGGCGCGATATAGGTGTCGGTGAAATGTCTGATCGCGTCCGCTGAAGTCATCATTATTCGCGCATTCTGCAACACTTGCTGCCGCGCGTTTTCGATGAAGAGTTGTTGCAGGAAGTATCCGGACCCCGCGAAACCGATGAGAAAGGCCACCAGTACTGCCAGATTGAATTTCGTTCTCAGGCCCATGACTATACGCCTCCCCTTTCCAGAGTTCATGATGCAGCTTCGTCCCGCGAGAATATTTCGCCTGTGTGATCCACATGCCAAGATGGCGTCAGCTACAAAGAGGCTAGCATGAGCGGCGACAGCCATGACGATTTGATCCGCGATCAGTTCACCCGCCAGGCGATACCGTTCAGCACCGCCGCGCCGATCTCTGACGAATACGCGCTCACAAGGATCGTAGCCGCCGGTCGGCCACGCTCGAACGACGACGTGCTCGATCTGGCATGCGGCGGGGGGCTCATTGTTTGCGCCTTTGCCCCACACGTTCGGCATGCGACCGGCATCGACATGACGCCGGCGATGCTCGAGCGTGCGTGCGCGCTCGCCGCCGAGAAGCGACTAGAAAACGTTGCATGGCAGCAAGGTGACGTGCGCTCTTTGCCTTGGCCTGATGCCAGTTTCGACATCGTCGTCACTCGTTTCTCGTTTCATCATTTCGAGGAGCCGCTCGCGGTAATGCGCGAAATGATACGGGTCTGTCGCCCCGAAGGGCGGGTCATCGTGGTGGATATGTATGCGTCGGAGGAGAAGGCAAAGGCCGAGGCGTGGAATAGGCTTGAGGTGCTGCGCGACCCCTCGCATGTTCGGGCCCTGAGCTTAGGGGAGTTGACCGGGTTGTTCCGCGATGCCGGATTGCCTGAGCCGACTGTGGAGCTCTACGAGCTGAGGGGCGATGTGCGAGGCCTGCTCGCACGATCGTTTCCGCTGCCGGGGGATGCGGACAGGATTACCGCGCTGTTCGCGGCCCAAACGGAGCGGGATAGCATGGGGATTGATGTTCGCCGCGAGGGGGAAGCGCTGCACTACGCGTATCGGGTGGCGATATTGGCAGCTACACTTGGGTGACAGCTCGATGCATTGCTATCTCGCCGAGGTGCCGTGCCGGCTATATCGGCGCTTAGACTCTCCGAGACCACCGTCGGAATTCCGAAATAAGTTCGGCAATCCCGGTGAGGCTCATCGCTTTGCGGGGCGCTAAGGGCCCGGTCAACGGTCTCGTTTGGCCTGAGCCACCTTGCCTGCCTGCGAAACGCGACCGATCTCACGAGGATCTGCCTTTACTGTGCGTTGACGGCTTACGATTGGTTGCATGCCTTTGGAGGCTGTGCTGCCAGGGCCGGGATGTTGGGGGATCGCCGCCGCGCGTTTCATAGCGGCGGCCTTGCGCGTCAATTCAGCCTGGGTCGGTGCCTTCAATTTTCGAAGCGCGCCGTTCACGCGGTTGAGCGCCTCAACCAGAGCCTGCGCCTTCGCCTCCGTCCCAGCGTTGTCGCGGGCGGGCTCGGTGCCTTTCGAATCGGCCTTGCCCCGGATTTCGCGCCTCTGCTGGCGTCCGATCCGGCGAGCCCTGTCACGGGCCGAACGCAGTCTCTTTTGCAGAGCCTGGAGCGCTTCCTTAGAGAGTTTGTCGAGCGCCAGGGGCCTCGTTTGCTCCACCATGTCGCGCTCAGCTATACTGAAAAGCCGGTCGTCGGGGTTGGAGTGCTCGCTCATCGCCGTCTCCCACGGTGCTTGCGTCCAAGAGAGTGCGATAAGGCCACGGAAGGCGGCAACCGGCAACCGTTGACCCAAGCATGGGCGCCGCCATTAGCCCCGCCCGTGGCCTACTCCCGGCGAGCTTTACTAGTGACGTTGACGCCGCGCCAACACCGTTGGCGTCATCGGTTCGACGCTCAAGAACGACAGTTTTGGCTTTTGCTCAACCTTTGCAGGCACAAATCCGGCCAGCTTGGCGTTCGCATGCTGCAACTTCTCTAGCGCCTGATTGATCGCCAACTGAAACGCACCCTCATCCCATCGGGAGTTCTCCGGGGTTAGCGCCTGGGGATTCTTCAGCCCGATCCTTGCGTCGCGCCTCCAGCGCCTTGGTCGCTTTATGCGATGAGCGGTGAAGCGCAAGGGCAGCGTCCTGCAGACGAAGCATTTCTTCCAGCAATTCCTCCTTCACCACCATCGCCGCGCTCAAGCATGCTAACGAGGCCCAGCCGAGAGCGATGATCTGGGTCGAAAGTTGCAGTTCCTTCGGGGTGCCGGCCTTGATACTCGTCCAGCATACTCTCGGCGACAACACGGGCCGCCGTCTCGTCGCAGGTGCGAGCATCAACAAAGAACGGAACCAGCGCGGCGATCGCTTGGGCACGCAGGCGTTCGGGGAACTGAGTCGATCGGGAAGCGTCAGTCATGGCATCCATGTTCTGTTTTTGTTCGAATAACTTCTACGCTGGGTTGCACACCGATGCAAGCAAAAACACCCTGCCCGATCCGAGTATCGTACAGCATAATGGGCGCTGGCGAACCCGACCGGCGGAAACACAATGACCTGGCCGACTCAGCAAGGCATGTTCGAACTAAGCGACCTAATACTGCAATCCGGCACCCGCATCCCGTCGGCCCGGCTGTCCTGGAAGGCCCACGGCACGCTGTCCGCAGCCCGCGACAACGTCATCATCTATCCCACCAGCTTCGGCGCGCAGCATCCGGACCTGGAGTGGCTGATCGGTCCGGACAAGATCCTCGACCCAGAGCGCTGGTTCATCGTCATCCCCGACATGTTCGGCAACGGCCTGTCGTCGTCGCCGTCCGACATGCCGGACTACCCGACGCTGGTGACCATCCACGACAACGTCCAGGTACAACGGCGCGCGTTGGCCGACCTGTTCGGCATCGACCGCGTCGCCTGCGTGTACGGCTGGTCGATGGGTGCGTTGCAGGCGTACCACTGGGCGGCCTTGTTCCCTGATGCGGTGGAGCGGATCGTCGTCAATTGCGGCGTTGCCCGCACCGCCGTGCATAACCAGGTGTTCCTGCGCTCCTTGATGGCGACGCTGGAGGCCGCGCCGCAGCACATCGGCAATGGCCGCTTCTCCACCGAACCACGCGCCGCGAAACGGGCCTTTGGGCGGATCTACGCCGCCTGGGCATTGAGCCAGGATTTCTATCGAGCCGGCCTGCACCTGGTAGCGGGACCGGCTCCGAACCTCGGCGCGCCCGATCTGGAGACCTTCCTTAAGACCGACTGGGAGGATCGCTTCAGCGCTCGCCTCGCCGCCAACCTCTATGCGCAGCTTCGCTCCTGGGACGCGTCCGATATCAGCGCCAACGCCCGATACGACGGGGATCTCGCCGCCGCCCTGCGAGCCATCAAAGCGCGCGTCCTGCTGATGCCCGGCGCCACGGATCTATATTTCCGCACCGCGGACAACGAGGCGGAGCTACCGTTCCTTGCCACCGCTTCATTGCGGCCAATCCCTAGCATTTGGGGCCATCGCGCCGGCAACCCGATTGCCAATCCGGCCGATATGCTGTTCATCAGGAACGAAGTGATGGCCTGGCTCGCGCAGTAGAGTATATTCGCTCGGCCCGGCATGTCTCCGGCGTTCGGCCACCTTCTCCGGGACAAGATGGTTGTCAAAGCGTCCATGGATCATACGGTCGAACTGCAATTACAGGGAGTGACGACATGCCTGCCGAAGTAACCCGCAGCAACCCGCCTGCGGTGCGCGCGCCAACCGGCTATACGCACGCTATTCAACTCACCGGCGACTACCGCCGCCTGATTATCTCCGGCCAGGTCGGCATGGCGCTCGATGGGTCCGTGCCGACCGCAGGCGAGGGCCAGATCGCCCAGGCGCTGGCCAATCTGCGCGCCGTGCTGGCGGCAAACGGCATGACGGTGGCGAATATTGTCAAGACAACCGCGTTCCTCACCGATCGTGGCCTGCTGGACGCTTATCGCCAGTCGCGCGGCGCGATGTTTGGAGACCACGTGCCGGCCTCCACGCTGCTGTTCGTTGCCGGGCTGGCCGACCCGCGCTGGGTCGTCGAAATCGAAGCCGAAGCGGTGGCGTAACGTGGACCTGATTCGTCGCAACACTGTCGGCGATGCGATCCGCCGGGCTGCACTTCTGTTTCGCGATCGGTCGGCACTGGTGTTCGGGGACCGGGACTGGTCTTTCAAAGCCTTGGATCATGCGGCAAACCGCGTCGCCAGTCATTTTGCCGAGCTGGGCTTATCCACGGGCGACCGGATCGCCGTCTATGGACGCAATTCTGATGCCTACTTCATCGCTTGGCTCGCTTGCCTGCGCGGCGGCTTCGTCCACGTGCCGGTGAACTACGCGCTGACTGGCGAGGAACTATCCTACATCGTGCACCAGTCCGGATCTCGGCTGGTGCTGGCAGGCGCGACCCTCCATGGCAATCTGAACGGGATAGGCGTTCCCACCCACCGGCTCGACGATCTGGTAGCCATCGCGCTCGACCCCCAGGCTCCGGTCGCGCCGGAGCCGGACCTGCAAGACGACTCCCTCGCGCAGATCGTCTATACATCCGGCACGACGGCGTCGCCCAAGGGTGCGATGATGACGCACAAGGCGATGATGTCGCAGTATTACTCGGTTATTCACGGCATGGACTACGCCGAAACCGATCGCGCATTGGCTGCCCTGCCGTTGTATCACACGGCTCAGACCCACGCCTTCACCATGCCGCAGCTTCTTGTCGGCGCTCGCACTATCCTGATCGAGTCACCGGCGGCTGACATCGTTCTTCGCCTGATCGAGCAGGAGCGCATCACCTCTTTCTTCGCGCCACCAACAGTATGGATTACCCTGCTGCGGCATCCGGATTTTTCCACCCGCGATCTGGCCTCGCTGGAAAAAATCTATTATGGCGCTTCCATCATGCCCGTTCCGGTGTTGCATGAACTACGCGAGCGGCTGCCCGCTGCGCGTCCCTACAACTGTTATGGCCAGACCGAGATCGCGCCGCTGGCTACGGTTCTGCGTCCCGAGGAACATGATACACGTCCGGCCTCCTGTGGGCGTCCTTGCCTAAACGTGCAGACCCGGGTCGTCGATCCGGACATGAACGACGTGCCGCCAGGTACGCACGGCGAAATCGTGCACCGCTCTCCTCACCTGATGGTCGGCTATTGGGACAAGCCGGCCGAAACCGCGGAGGCGTTCGCCGGCGGATGGTTTCATTCCGGCGATGTTGGGTATTTCGACGAGGAAGGGTACCTCTACATCGTCGATCGCATCCGCGACGTGATCAATACCGGTGGTGTCCTTGTCGCGAGCCGCGAGGTGGAGGAGGTGCTGTTCACCCACCCCGCCGTGTCGGAAGTCGCGGTGGTCGGGTTGCCGGACGATAAATGGATCGAGGCGGTCACGGCATTCGTGGTGCTGCGCCCGGGCCATCAGCTCGAAGAGGCTGCGCTGCAGGCTTTGGTTCGAGAGCATCTCGCGCCCTACAAACGCCCGAAACGGGTCGTGTTTGTGGACCATCTGCCGCGGAACACTGCAGGCAAACTGCTGAAACGTGAGCTCCGGAGAGTGTACAGCTAGGGCCCGAGCCTGAATAATCGCGTCATCCGTCCGGCCGCCTCGGGGCGATGATATAGTTCCATTCGCGGTGGAAGGAGGCCTCGAAAGGATTAAAGTGAGAGCCGACCCGCCAGTGGAACGGGAAGGCCGCCGTCGCAAGGCGAGCCTGCGAGCGAGCGAGGTCGCACCGGGTAACGGTGGCAGCACGTATGGCAAAACAATCAGTGCGCAACAACGGAAGTCTGTCCCGGCGACCAGGTGGCAACCGAGGTCAACGACATCCGGGAGGGTCAGCGCCGGCCGGGCAGATGGCGGATGGGTCTGTACTACCGTTGACGCCGGGCAATGCCGGCTGAGGGAAGGGGCCCTGACCTGCGACAGGCGAGAAAAGTGATGAGATCTCGGAGATTGGCCAATGTCCCAGCAACTCCGCTCGAAAGAGTTCAGGAATTACAGACCTCGCTGCAGGCGAAAGCTAAGGCCGAACCGGACTTTTGGTTCTACTCGTTGTGGGACAAACTGTGTCGGGCCGACGTCCTCGAAGAAGCATACCGGGCATGCCGTCGCAACGATCCTGCCCATGGGCGGGCGATCTGGTCGAACGTCGATCCGATCGCAGCCAGGTGCACCATCGATGGCCGGAAGAGTTGCGGCAGGAGCTGCGGGCCGGCGACTATCGGCCACAGCCCCTGCTGCGCGTATGGATACCAAAAAGCAACGGCGGCCAGGGCCCGCTTGGCATTCCGTGCATCCGCGACCGCGTGGTCGAGATGGCGGTGCTTACTGGTGCTGGGGCCGATCTTCGAGGCGGACCTGTTGCGCAATCAGTACGGCTTCCGTCCGGGGATGGACGCCAAGATGGCGGTTCGCCAAGCCTTCGGGCACGTTAGCGACGATGGCCGGACAGAGGTGGTAGACGCTGATCTCAGCGACTATTATTCGTCGATCCCGCACGGGCCGCTGATGCGCTGCGTGAGCCGACATGTCGCGAATGGGACGCTCCTGTCCGTGATCAAGCGCTGGCTCACGGCACCGGTCACACGGCACGACCCGATGCACAATGGCGAAGGACCGACATCGGGGGACCCCGCAAGGCTCCCCGATCTCGCCCCTACTGGCGAATCTTTACTTCCGCCGCTTCCTGCTGGCCTGGGAGCGGTTCGATCACCGAAAACGGGTCGACGCCCACGTCGTCAACTATGCCGACGATCTCGTCATCTGCTGCCGACCGGGAAACGGATTGGAGGCACTGGCGACGCGGATCCGGCACCTGATGACACGGCTCGGGCTGACGGTGAACGAGACCAAGACGCGATTGGCGCGACTGCCCGAGGAGAACTTTGACTTCCTCGGATACAGCATCGGTCGTTTCTACGGTAATGACGGGGTGCCATATACCGGCACGCGCCCGTCCCGGAAGGCTGTTCGGCGCCTGCTGCAGCGGATTCACGATGCGACGACGCCACACCAGCATGCCGAGAGTCCAGAACTGCGGGTTGCCGCGATCAATCGGCTCCTCCGGGCTGGGCCGAGTATTTCAATCAAGGGCCGGTTCTTCCGACCTACAAGTTGGTGCAATGGTATGTCCAACGGCGTCTTCAACGCTGGTTGGTGCGACGCAAACGTGTGGCGCCGTCAGCCCAACAGCGTTCAGCAATGCGCCGGCAACTCCACAGTGAAGCCATCGCCAGCCCCGAAGCGGCCTCCAGGACCGCCGCAGGACCACCATAAGGGCAACGAGAACCACCGCGCATCCGGCCAAACGAACAGCGACGAACAACAGTGGTGACAATGTGCCGCAGACCGGCTTTCGCGGCGATAAAGGACGAACTCCAGAGCAGGACGAACAGGATTGGGGCGAACCGGGCGGGCACGGTCTCGATCTAACAGAAAAGCCGGTCGCGTGGACACGCGCCGCTGTCGCCCTCCCTGTCGTCTTTGCGGATGCCCTGCGCCGAGATCAAGCGGCAGACAGAGAGTGATCAATGAGGCACGGATCGACGCCAACACGCGATTTTCGCAATTGCAAGCCGCGGCGCTGCTCGATCGCCGATCGACCCTCTTTTGGAGCCGCCCCTCGTTCAGCCGATAGACCCGGTCTATGATGCATCCCGCGATCCGTCCGAAAACAAGCTGCAAAGGGAAGAAAACCGCCATGCCAGAGACTCGTTTCCCGCCACTCGCACACGAACAGATGACCGATGAGCAGCGCGCCGTTGTGGACGCGATCCAGTCCGGACCACGCGGCGCCGGTCTTCGTGGCCCGTTCAATGCCCTGCTCCGCAGCCCGACACTATGCGACTTAGTGCAGCGCGTTGGGGCTTACGTCCGCTTCGGCAGTTCGATCCCCGCGCCGCTTAACGAACTCGCGATCTGCATGGCCGGCCGCAAATGGGGCGCTCAATACGAATTCTTCGCTCATCGGCGTATCGGCATCGAGGCCGGCCTTAACCCGGCGATCCTGGACGCAGTCGCTCTCGGTCAACGCCCGGCGGACCTGAACGGCGACGAAACCATTGTCTATGAGTTCGTCACCGATCTGCTCTCCACCGGCGAGGTTTCGGACGGCCGTTACAACGCGGCGGCGGAGCGCTTCGGGGAGCGTGGGATCATGGATCTAGTGGGCGCTGTCGGTTACTACAGCCTGGTGTCCATGGTGCTGAACGTCGCACAGGTGCCGTTGCCCGACGGCGAAAGGCCGCCACTCAAGCCGCTCTGACTGCCAGCGGAAGGGCGGCGCACGCCCGCGTGCCCTTACAATTGAGCGTCCGGCGACAGCACGATGCAGTTCGATCGGCCATGCGTGATCTTCTCGCACGCTTGAATCGCAGTTTCACGCGACATCCCGGTCATGCGGGCGCGCCAGAGAACGCCACGGCCTTGGTGCACGCTGGAGGTGAAGGGATGCGCCACAGCCAGCTCTACATGGGCGGAATGTTGCGCTGCGAGCAGCGCACTGTGCGCCTGGCCTGGATTCGCGAAGGCGCCGACCTGGATCGCCCACTGGCCCGGCGCAACAAATTCGTGCCGGGCTGACGAGGCGTCGGCGGCGTTGGCGGCGGAAATCAGGCGAAAACCGCCATGCGGCGCGGGCGGCGGCGTGACCAGCGCCAGTTGCTGACCGACCCACATTCCGCCCTGCCGCGGTGGCTCTGGAAGTTGAGCAACCTCCACTGGCATACGCTTCGGCACCCGTCCGCCGCCGACCGGTTTGGCATTAGCCAGCATCACCGGACGGCTGTACCGCTTGCCGGGCGGAATGTTGATCGGCAGCACATTCATCGCCATCTGATCGGCGGCGGAGCGGTTGTTAGGGTAAACGCCCCGCAGGTAGGGGCCGATCATCGCGACGTAGTGACGAGTCTCGTCCGGCAGAGGCCGGAGGTTCGCCAGATAATCGTCCAGCCGAGCCGGGCCAGCATTATAGGCGGCGAGGAAGCCGGGCGAGCCATAAACCTCATACATTTCGCGCATGTAGGCGACGCCGGCGATGATGTTGTCATGCGGATTGAACGGGTCGTCGCCAAGATTGTAACGGTCCCGGAGTTCGTCGTATGTCGCCGGCATCACCTGCATGAGACCCATCGCACCGGCACCCGAGGTGATTAACTCACCGTTCAGGTACTCCTTGCCGCCGGATTCCACCCGCATGAGCGAGCGCACCCAGGTCTCCGGAACGTCGAACCTGTTGGAGGCTTCGCGGATATATGGACCCCAGGGATCCTCGGCCGGACCGGGGGGGACGTAGTTATGCTTGGCATGGGCAACGTAACGGGCGGTTTCCTGAATGGCATCCTGGTGGGGGGCGACGGTGCCGCAGGCTGCGAGAGCGGTCATGACAGCGATGGTTCCCGCGGCGCGGATACGACGTAAAGTAGCAGGGCGATAAAATGCGATCATCAAAAGCGTCTCCGTGGCGGCACGACAAATAAAATGGCGAGACGGCTGACAGGGTGGCCGTTTATCTAAACAATCAGGAACCTTACCTAAGCCCTTAACCGAGTTCTATCTTTCTTGCAAGTCATCTCGGCCTTGTCGCATACACGGCGGTGTGGTGTCGTTTTATGCCGACGCGCGTCGTTCGAAGAGATTTCGCCGTCTCAAAAAATCTTGCCTGTCCGCAACGTTGGGTCACGATCGCGGCATCCCGGAAAGGCCAGCCCAATGTTGTGTGGGTCTCGCGAATGGAGTAATCGCACGCGCCACATGAGCAGCGCCTTGATAACCATCGCCCCTGCGGCGAAAACTATCGCCCCCGAAATGGAGTTCAGTCTGCGGGCGGATATGACCATCGCCGCGCGCAATCGCTGGGCGATCGCCGACGTCTTGGGCGGGATACGACTTTGGCGACTCGCCTGGGCGCTGGGTTGGCTGGACATCCGTCTGCGATATCGCGGCTCGGGTACTGGGCCCATTCTGGCTGACCATTTCAACGGGCGTGATGGTCGGGGCTCTGGGCGTGCTTTATTCCACGCTCTTCAAGTTGGACGTGCGGGAGTATCTTCCGTTTCTGGCCCTGTCGCAGGTCCTATGGGGCTTCCTCGGGTCGCTGGTATCGGAGGCCTGCACTGTGTTCACGGACGCCGAGGGTGTTATACGATCGGTGCGCATGCCGTTCTTTGTGTTCTCACTGCGTGCGCTCATCCGGAACGTTATCGCGCTAGGCCACAACATCGTGGTCATTGTCGTGGTTTTCGCAATATTCGGGATGTGGCCGGGCGCCGGGTCGCTTCTTGCGCTTCCCGGCTTGCTGTTATGGGCGGCGGATGCACTTGCGCTAACCCTGTTACTGGGGGCGTTCTGCGCTCGCTTTCGTGACATCCAGCCTATCGTGAACAGCGTAATGCAAATCGCCTTTTTCGTGACGCCGGTGATCTGGAAACCGACGCAGCTTGGCGCCGAAAGCATGGCCAATCTGGCCTTCAACCCGTTTTTCGACCTGCTGGAGATCGTTCGCGGTCCAATTCTGGGGACCGGCGTGGCCGGCACGACCTGGTTGGGTGCGGTGGCCTACAGCATCGGTCTTTGTGCGATTTCCTGGGCGTTCTTCGTCAGGGCCCGCGGTCGCGTGACATTCTGGGTTTGAACGATGGCCCCTGAAGCCCTGATCGACGTGACGAACCTCTCCGTGCTGTTTCCGCTGTACCATGGAAGCTCGCGCAGCCTGAAAAAGATGGTCGTCGCGGCCGCGTCCGGCCGGCTGGCGAAGGACCAGCAGCAGCGCGTCGTGGTGCGAGCACTGAGCGACATCAATCTGAGCCTGTCCAGCGGCGACCGGCTTGGACTGGTCGGCTCGAATGGGGCGGGAAAGACCACGCTGTTGCGGGTATTGGCTGGAATTTACGAACCCGTGCTTGGCAATCTGCACGTGAAGGGAAGCCTGAACGCGTTACTCGATCCTAACCTTGGGATGAACCCTGAACTGACCGGACGGGAGAATATCCTGCTGCGCGGACTGTATAACGGGCTGCCTCGGTCGGCGCTTCCGCGGCTGGAAGAAGACGTGGCGGAATTCGCTGAGCTGGCGGATTTCCTCGATCTGCCGGTTCGGATCTATTCCGCGGGCATGGTGGTCCGGTTGGGCTTCGCGCTGGCCACGGCGATCAAGCCGCAGATCCTGCTGATGGACGAATGGTTCCTGGCCGGCGACGCGACATTCATGGACAAGGCCCGTCACCGGTTGGAGGAGATGGTGCGCGGCGCCGACATCCTGGTGTTGTCCAGTCATCGATGAGCATCGTCAGGAACTGGTGCACGCGGGCGCTCTGGCTTGACCAAGGCCAGATCATGGCGGATGGCCCCACGGACGAGGTGCTCGATCGATACCTGGGATCGGTCCCGGAGCAGCCGGTGGCGGCTTTGGCGTAGGAAAGACGAACGCTCTCGGAATCTCTATATGAGCGGGATCAAAGGGACCGGCGGCCCCTTTTGCGGTCAAGGCAGAGCCCTTGCCTACATCAAGCCTACGCCCGACAGTCCGCCGAAAACCCCCAGCGCGCAGGTCACCGCGGCGACAGCGACGACGGTCCACAGATAGAAGCCCCGCAGACGGTGTGCTCTGGGCAGGGCCTTGACCGCCAACGCGATCAGGAAGCCGAGAACGAGCGGCAGCATGAACGCGTTCATGACCTGCACGGCGACGTTCAGCGACACGAGATCGGGCCACACCGCCACAATCAGGGCGCCAAAGACCACGCACAGAGCGTAAACGGCGTAGAACCAGCGGGCCTCAAAGGGATGCATCTCCAGTGAGCGTCGGTAGCCGGTCACTTCGCCCAGGCCCCAGGCGAACGCCAGGGACACCACGATAGCGGCAACCATTCCGGCGCCCAGCACGCCCAAGCCGAAGATTAGGTTGCCCATTGCCGTGCCAAGGAACGGCGTCAGCGCCTGCGCCATTTCGCCGACCGTTGCCAGCGATGCGTCTGGGTGGGCCCGGCCGATCGTCGCGGCGCAGGCAACCAGCACCGCTGCCATGATCAGCTGCGTCAGCAGCGCACCGATAGCGGTATCCCATCGCGCGGCGGTCAGATGCTCGGCTCGCAGCCGCTTATCGGCGACGGCCGACTGTTGGTAGAACACCATCCACGGCATCACCACCGCGCCGATGTTGGCGGCCGACAGATACAGGTAGTCCGGGTTCCGGTAAGGGATGTCGAACGCGCCCGCCAGCAGATCCGCCACCGCAGGGTGCGCCGCCCACGCAATGAAAAAGAATGCCAGCTCGAACAGGCCCACTACGATCGCCACTCGCTCCACGCGGCGGTAAGAGCCCGTGATGACTACGACCAGCAATGCGACGGCCGCGATCGGAAGCGATGCGTAACGCGGCAGCCCGTAAAGCTCCCCCACGCCTGCGACGCCGGAGAATTCCGTCAGTAGCGCGCCAATGCAGGCGATGCCCAACCCGATGGCGGAAACCCAACCCCAGATCGGCCCAAACGTGTCGCGGATCAGCTCGCCGTGGCCGCGCCCGGTGAAGATCGCCAAGCGCACCGTCAGTTCCTGGACCATGTACAGGATCGGCACTAAAATGAGTTGCAGCAGTAGCAGGCGATAGCCCCACTGCACACCGCTCTGGCCGGCGGTGATGACGCTGCCGACATCGGTGTCGGCCAACATCACGACCAGTCCCGGGCCGAATACCGCCAGGAAGCGTCGCAGGCGGGACGCCGCGCGGAGGGTGGCCTCAGGGGTCAATGATGCACCCGACATTTGCGAATGGTTCTCAATACAAGCGTTCGTGGCTAACGCGCCGTCCTGCTGGTGTCAATCGCGTTGCGTTCACGGCCGGTTTCGCGGACAACGCCCTCGCCAATGTATGTCTGGCCGATGATGGACCGCGCGATGCCCGATCTTTTCCTGCACAACAGCCTGACTCGCCGTAAGGAGCGGTTTGTACCCGCCGATCCGGCCAACATACGGATGTACGTCTGCGGTCCCACCGTGTATGATCTCGCTCATCTCGGCAACGCGCGCCCGGTCGTCGTCTATGACGTCGTCGCGCGTTTGTTGCGGCGGATGTATCCACATGTGACCTATGTCCGTAACATTACGGATGTGGAGGACAAGATCAACGCGCGTGCACTGGAAACGGGCGAACCGATCAGCGTCCTCACTGCCCGCACCATCGCCGACTTCCACGCCGATATGGCGGCTCTGGGCGCTCTGTCACCCGACGAAGAGCCCCGCGCCACCGAGCACATCGCCGAGATGATCATGATCATCCAGCAACTCATCGCCTCCGGCCATGCCTACGTCGCCGAGGGACACGTGCTGTTCGCGGTTGCCTCCGACCGCAGCTACGGTCAGCTCTCCGGCCGCAGCCAGGACGAACTCCTCGCCGGCGCTCGAGTTCGAGGTCGCCCCCTACAAGCGCGACCCCGGTGATTTCGTGCTGTGGAAGCCGTCGACCGACGACTTGCCGGGCTGGGACAGCCCGTGGGGCCTGGGCCGACCCGGCTGGCATATCGAATGCTCCGCCATGTCCTGGAAGTACCTGGGCGAGACCTTCGACATCCACGGCGGCGGTAGTGATCTCATTTTCCCGCACCACGAGAACGAGATGGCGCAAAGCCTGTGCGCGTTCCCCGGCAGCCGCTTCGCCCGCTACTGGATACACAACGGCATGCTGCAAGTGAACGGTGAGAAGATGTCCAAAAGCCTGGGCAACTTCTTCACCGTTCGTGACGTGCTAGAGAGGGTGGGGAAGGACAAGGGCGAGATCGTTCGCTTGCTACTGTTGCGGACACATTACCGGTCGCAGTTGGATTTCTCTGACCAGGGTCTTGCCGAGGCGACGCGGGAACTGAATCGTTTCTACCGTGCCCTTCGACAAATTCCCAGTGCCGTTGCCACCGATGTGCCGGCACCGGTGTTGGAGGCACTATGCGACGACGTGAACACGCCTCGGGCGATCTCGGAGATGCGCAGACTGGCAGACGCGGCGATGGCCGGCGACCGCGATGCGGCGTCCGGCCTGCTTGCCGCCGGTGCGGCGCTAGGATTGTTGCAGTGGGACCCTGATGCCTGGTTAAAGGGGGTATCGACCGCGACCGGTGTCGGCGGCGGTTCTGCGACGGGAATCGGCGTTAGCACGATTGACATCGAAGCCGCCATTGCCGAACGCCTGACGGCGCGCGCGACGAAGGATTTTGCCAAAGCGGATGCGATCAGGGCAGCTCTGGCTACTAACGGCATCATCCTTGAGGACGGTCCCCAAGGCACGACCTGGCGGCGTGCCAATTAATGACCGGACGGGATGGGGGCGCCGATCTGGGCCCCATCGGCAACAGCCCGGTGGTGATCCTGGTGCG
The DNA here is from genome assembly GCA_963778125.1 of uncultured Alphaproteobacteria bacterium. GTDB lineage: Bacteria > Pseudomonadota > Alphaproteobacteria > Acetobacterales > Acetobacteraceae > Rhodopila. The sequence goes on from CAVZTH010000014.1 coordinate 69,569, forward strand.
GCCTCAACTCGCCGACAACGTCGGCGCGTGTGCGCGGGCCATGGCGAACGGCGGCCTGTTCCACATGCGCCTCGTCGCGCCTCGGGACGGCTGGCCGCAGGAGAAGGCGTGGCGAACGGCCTCTGGTGCCGATCGGATTCTTGATGCCTCGACCGTGCATGAAACTGTCGTCGACGCTACCGCCGACCTGCACCACGTCTTTGCCACCTGCCCTCGCCCGCGCCACATCGTCAAACCGGTGCTGACGGCACGCGGCGCCGCAGCCGAACTGCGGGAGATCGGTGCCCGTGGTCTGCGCGCCGGTGTGTTGTTCGGACCGGAGCGGGCCGGTTTGGACAACGATGACATGGCCGCCGCCGATGCGCTGGTACGTTATCCGCTCAATCCCGCGTTCATGTCGCTGAACCTGGCACAGGCTGTCATGGTGATGGCGTACGAGTGGTGGACGGCCGGCGACGACACCCCGTCGCGCACCCTGATGACCAACGAGACGATGGTCGCCACAAAGGGCAAACTCGATGGTTTTTTGGCGCATCTTGTCGATGAACTGGATGCCTGCGGCTTCCTGCGCAACCTGCCGAAACGGCCTGGGATGGTGCGTAACATCCGCCACTTCTTTCAGCGTGGCGAAGTCACCGAACAGGAACTGCGGACGCTACACGGCGTGGTGACGGAACTGGCGATTGGCCGCAGACAGCGCGGGCGGATGGAGCAAGGCCAGGGCTCTGTCCCCGACCCGAAAAGGCTCCGGCAGCAGCCCCTTTGATCCTAATACCGGGGTTCCAAGGGCCGTCGGCCCTTGGCGGGGTCGAGGGGCGGAGCCCTCGTCTTCCCTCACTCGAACCGTCCCAGCCGCACTGCCGTGTGCCCCCGGCTTGGCCGCAGGCTCGGCATCACCAGCAGGCAGTTGTCGTGGGGTGTGCGGATTTCCGTCTCGCCGTCCATTGCGATGAGTGTATCGCGGCGCGGGACGATGTCGCCGCCGCGAAAGGTCTGCACGAAGGCAAAGCTTGAGGTCATCGCCGTGACCGCTGTGGTGACTGTGGCTACGCGTGTCCCGCCGCCTGATGGGGCGGCGGGCAGCGGCGCGTCCGGGCCGACGATGCCTAGGTGCCTTAGCAGGCCTGCGACACTCGCCAGCATGACTTCGACCGTGGTCTGCTCCCAGTGCTGGCCGGCTTCAACCAGACAAGCGGCGCACGGAGTGGCAGGGTTAGCAAATCGCGGGTAGTCGATCAGGCGGCGGCCATTGACGTGGCCATAGTCGGCGACAACGAGAGGCGGTGTGCCGATGGCCTTGGCCAGCTCCCTGCCCTTCAGCGGCGTCCCGCTCAGAATCAGCGGCTCCGATGGCCACAGCATCGAATGCAGGTCCAACATCACGTCGACCGTATCCACGAAGGATCGGAGTTCCCTCGCGCGGTCCAGCTCTATCGAGTGCCGCGGTCCGTTCAGGAGCGTGACGTCCCATACTCGGTTCAAGTCCTCATCGAGGAAGCGCGACGCGGTCGGGCGCTGCGGGTCGAACCGGCCGAAGGCGGCCAGGTTAAGAAAGCCGAATGAGAGTTTCCCTCTTATGGGCGTCAGACCGGCCCGCAAAAGGTGGTCCAGGACGATTGCCCCAGCGAGTTCGTTGCCATGCATGAGCGACAGCAACGTGACGTGCGGACCCTGCCGCCCGGAATCGCGCGTGATGATGCCGGCGATACCGCTGTTGCCTTCGAGCCATCGTGCGATGTCAGGCGCTGCGAGCCGGACTTTGAAGTCAGGCAGTGGGGCGGGTGAGGTGAAAGGACCCATCGCGTGCCGTGGCTCAGGCTAAGAGGCGCTTGGCAAGTCGGCGGATGAAACCGTCGCGGGCTTTCAACTCAGAACTCCGCGACCCACTCGTCCGACTTATGCGCCTGCGCAATATGGCTAGGCCCGCGGATAATCGTCGGAATGCCGCCGTCTTGATAGAACCAATCCTCGATGCCGTGACCGACCTTGCCCGAGTTGTTGGAGCCGGCGATTTGCTTCACCACCCTAGCCAAACGAGATGCCTGCCGAGCGCCAGTCCGTCGGCTCCTCGCGGGCCGATCACGGCGCGCAAATTTACCTTTTGAGCGGCAGGATCGCTGCTGATGCAAGAGGCCGCGCCCAAATCGTCGAGGAACGAAGCCGATCAACGCCAGATTAGAGCTCCGACTGCTGGTGTCGAACGACACCGGCCGCTGCAGCATGTCCGTCGTCATCATTACAGAGGTTGGGGTGGCATCCATGGTGTCAGTCTATACGGGTCCGCGCGGGCGGCAACCGAGGGGCGAGAGTGGGCCGAGCGCACCGGCCTGATCCGTGGGCCGTGATCTCGTTACAGACCCAGTTCCGTCAGGCCCGGATGGTCCGCTGGTCTTGGCCCACTGTGGTCCCAATGGAACAGACGAGATCCAGGTTGTATCGGCAGATCGTTGATGCTGGCGTGGCGGGCACGCATCAAACCATTTGCTTCGAAATCCCAGTTCTCGTTGCCGTAAGCACGGAACCAGTTGCCCGAGTCGTCGTGGTACTCATAGGCGAAACGAACGGCGATGCGGCTGTCGGTGAAAGCCCAGAGTTCCTTGATCAGGCGGTAATCCAACTCGCGGTTCCACTTACGCGCCAGGAAGGCGACAATGGCGTGGCGCCCCTGGAGGAATTCGCTGCGATTTCGCCACACGCTGTCCTCGGTGTAAGCGAGGGAGACGCGTTCGGGGTCGCGGCTGTTCCAGCCGTCCTCAGCCCCACGGACCTTTTGCCGCGCGGTTTCAGCGGTGAAAGGCGGCAGTGGCGGGCGTTCAATGGGCATCGGGGCTCCTCTGTCAGCGGCGGATGATGGACTGTCCGGTCATCTCCACCGGCTGCTTGATCCCCATCAGGTCTAGCAGAGTGGGTGCGAGGTCGGCCAAACGCCCCTCCTGTATGGTCTTGGCACCCCCGCCCATCAGGACCACCGGGACTGGGTTCGTTGTGTGCGCGGTGTGCGGACTACCGGTCACTGGATCCCTCATCAGCTCGCAATTGCCATGGTCGGCGGTAACCAGCAGCGCGCCTCCCTGACGCTTGACCGCATCAGCTATCCGGCCGAGGCCGGTATCGACCGTCTCCACCGCCTTGATCGCCGCGGCCAGAATGCCCGTGTGGCCGACCATGTCAGGATTGGCGAAGTTCAGGACGATCAGGTCATATTTTCCGGAATTGATCGCCTCGACCGCCTTGTCAGCAAGTTCGGGCGCCGACATCTCCGGCTGCAGATCATAGGTGGCGACCTTGGGGGAGGGAACCATAATCCGCTCCTCGCCTTTGTAGAGAGTTTCCTGGCCGCCGTTCAGGAAGTATGTGACGTGGGCGAATTTCTCTGTCTCCGCCATCCGAAGCTGCGTTTTGCCGGCGTTGGAGACGACCTCGCCCAGGATGTTGTGTAGGTGCTCGGGGGCGAACAGCACGCCAAGGAAGGGAGCCAGCGCGTCGGAATAGCGTGTCATCCCCACTGCCGCGGCGAACTTGAGGACGCGCTTGCGAGGGAAGCCGTCGAACGCCGGATCGAGCAGCGCGGCGAGAATTTCGCGTACGCGGTCGGCGCGGAAGTTGAAGCACAGGACGGCATCGCCGTCCTTCATTCCGGCGTAGTCGCCGATCACCGAGGCCGGCACGAACTCATCGAATTTCCCGGCGGCGTAGGCGGCCTCGATCGCGGCCCCAGGCGTCGCGGCGCGGGCGCCCTCGGCTTCGGCGATCGCGCCATAGGCCAGAGCGACACGATCCCAACGCTTGTCGCGATCCATGGCGAAATATCGGCCGATGACGGTGGCGATCGGAACGCCGTCCGGTAGAGCGGACTGAAAATGCTTTAGGTATTCGGCGGCTGATTGCGGGGGCGTGTCACGGCCATCGGTGATCGCATGCACCACGGGCTTGACGCCGGCTCTATGAAGGTAGCCCGCCAGCGCCGCGCCATGGTCCTGGTGCGAGTGGACACCGCCCGGCGACACCAGCCCAATCAGGTGGCAGGTCCCCCCGGTCTTCTTGAGCGTATCAACCAGTGCGACGAACGCGGGCGCCTTGGCGATACTGCCGTCCGCCACGGCGTCGCCGATCCGCACCAACTCTTGCTTGACCACCCGGCCAGCGCCGATATTGAGGTGCCCGACCTCGGAGTTTCCCATCTGGCCCTCCGGCAGCCCGACATCGCGGCCGGAGGTGTGCAGGAAGGTGTGCGGCCATGAGCCCCACAGGCCGGAGAAGGTTGGGGTGTTCGCCAGCCGGACGGCGTTGTCGGCGCTTTCCTCGCGCCATCCGAAGCCGTCGAGGATCACCAGCATAACCGGTCGGTTCGCCATGGGTGTCTATCCTTTTGCCTGCACAAGCGTCAGCGCTTGCGTAGCCCGCGGGGTTGCCGTGGACAAGCGGGATCCGGCATTACTTGCCGCCGACCGCCTCCAGGCCGGCTTTGGCGACGACGGCGTCCTGGGTGAAGATGCCGCCGCTGGCGCCGATCGCGCCAACCAGCTTGCCATCTATTACGATCGGGAAACCGCCCTCGCTCGCCACGGCACCGTTCAGGGGTAGCAGGCTGAGAAGCGACGGCGAACCGCCGGTGTTGACCGCGGCCTGCAATGCGCCCGAAGGCCTGCGGAAGAGCGCCGCAGTCCGCGCCTTGGCCTGCGAGATCAAGATCGATCCGTACTGAGTGCCGTCCATCGTTGCGTGCGCAACCAGATTGCCGGCGGTATCGGCCACCGAAATGGACATCTTCCAGTTATGCTTTTTGGCTTCCGCCACGGCCCCCATAATCGCCTTTTGCGCCTCATCCATGCCGATCGGCGTGCCATAGGGGATATCGAACGGCATTGCCTCGGGAACCGGGGCGGGAGTGGCGGCCGGAGTTTGGGCATGTGCCAGCGGCAAGGCGGTTATGGTGGTGGCGATGATCGCGGCGGCGATGCGCATCGGTAGAACCTCCCGTTTGACTGAGCCAGCTTGGTGGCGGCGCAAGCTTCGTACGTCCGACGGGTGTTCAGCGGCAAGACGCGGGGCGGAAACTTGACCGAGGGCATGGGGCGGTTTCCCATGCCGCCACGAAAGACGAATTCAGGAGCGGCCAATGCATGATAAGCTGATCGAGGCGGTGCGGCCGTCGATGGAACCGGGAAGACGGCTCACACCGCGACGTTGCTGGCGCTTTCCGTCGAGGAACGGATGAAGCGGAGGCAGGATCCCAGCTTTTCGAGCTCAGGCTTTATCGGAGGCGCCTTCGCAGCAGTTGCTCGACCGATTGTCGTAATTCCGCCAGCATATCGCAATCCGGTGGAACCGGATGTTCCTGATGGGAGACCCGCAGGACTACGAACCCGAAAAGAAGGGCAGCATTGCGGCGATGCCGTTCGAAAACTGCGTCTTACCGGGCCTTGCCCGACCGTCTGGTGCGCGCTTGTGCGTGCTGAGTTACATTGACTAACAAGGTATGCGGTGCCACGTGGGCCCGGATATCTCAAGCGCGCGGCGAGGGAACAGAAATGGAAAATCGTAGGCTGGGTCAATCTTCGTTGCAGGTATCGCCGATCGCGTTCGGCTGCAACGTGTTTGGATGGACAGTCGACGAGAAGGCGTCCTTCGCCCTATTGGATGCGTGGGTCGACGCCGGATTTCAACTTCTTGGACACCGCCGATGTGTACTCCCGCTGGCACCCCGGTAACGGCGGCGGCGAGTCTGAAACGATCATCGGAAAGTGGTTGAAGGCGCGGGGCAATCGCGGACAAGGTCGTGCTGGCGACCAAACTGGGGATCGAGATGGGCCCTGGGAAGAAGGGGTTGTCCCGGGCGTATATGCAGAGCGCCGTCGAGGCATCGCTGCGGCGGCTGCAAACGGACCATATCGACCTCTATCAGTCACATCGCGATGATCCGGAGACGCCGATCGAAGAAACGCTTTCCGGCTATGCCGACCTGATCAAGCAGGGCAAGGTTCGCGAGATCGGCGCATCAAATTTCTCTGCTGACCGGTTGGCGGAATCACTGAAGATCAGCACCGACAAGGGACTGCCGCGCTACCAGAGCCTGCAACCGCACTACAATCTTGTGGAACGGACGGAGTTCGAAGGGCCGTTGGAAGATTTGTGTCTGGCGGAGAAAGTCGGCGTGATCGGGTATTACTCTCTGGCAAGCGGGTTCCTGACCGGCAAGTACAAGTCGCGAGCCGACACGGAAGGTCGTGCCCGCGGGCGAGGTGTCGAGAAGTATATGACTGACCATGGATTTGGGGTGATCAAGGCGCTGGAGGAGGTGGCGGCTCGCTATGAAGCCAAGCCGGGACAGGTTGCGCTTGCATGGCTGATCGCTCGTCCGAGCGTCACGGCGCCGATCGCGAGCGCGACGAATCTGGGGCAGTTGGCGGAACTGGTGGAGGCCGCCGAGATCGATCTCGACGCAGAGTCGATTCAGAAGATCGATGTGGCGAGCAAGCCGGCATAGTCGGCCGGGCGGCTGTCCTTTGGGACAGCAAAACCGATCTTTACGGCGTGGTCCGCATAGGCGCAGGATACCTGGAGTAATTAGACGACTGGAATATCCGGTCGCGCCAGGGAGACTTCGCCATGCATACGACACGCGCGATCTCGCGCCGGTTGCTAGTGGGCGGCGGCGTAGGCCTGCTCGCTTCGCCCGCCATCATCGGTCGTGCAGCCACCGCCACCCGTGGTGTGACCGACACCGAGATCGTCATCGGGACGATGACCGATCTTTCTGGCGTCACCGCCGTGCAAGGGGTCAACAACGCGAACGCCGTGCGTATGGCGTTCGACGAAGCCAATGCGCGCGGCGGCGTCCACGGCCGCAAAATCCGCTGGATCGTGGAGGACATGGAATACATCGTCCCAAAGGCCGTTCAGGCGATGAACAAGCTGCTCAACCGCGACGACATCTTTTTCGCACTCGGAAATGGCGGCACCCCGCACAACGACGCGGTAATGCCATCGATGTTCGAGAAGAACGTGCCGAACGTTTTTCCGCTGACCTGCGCCCGCTCCATGTATGAGCCGTTCAACCGGCTGAAATTCGGGCAGTTTGCCTCCTACTACGATCAGATGCGGGCGGGGGTGAAGTATTTCGTGGAGCAGCGCGGCAAGAAGGTCGTCGGCTCGATGTATCAGGATACCGACTTCGGCAGGGACGTTCATGCCGGTGTGGTGGCGCAGCTTAAAGCGATGGGGCTGACGCTGGCCGCCGAGACGGCTCATCGGCCGACCGACACCGATTTTAACGCGGCGGTGCAGCGCCAGCACGAGGCCGGCTGCGATCTGATCTGCATGGGTACCATCGTCAAGGACACCACGATAATCCTGCAGACCGTGCGCAAGATCGGCTGGGAGGTGGATTGCTGCGGACAGTTCGCCAGTTATTCCACGGCGGTGGCGGAGGCGCCTGGTGAGCCGGCAGATGGGTTCTACTCGATGGCCCCCGCTCTCTACCGCTACCCAGACGATCCGAACCCAGCGGTGCAGGCGTTTACCGCGAAATACCGAAAAATGTTCGGCATCGACGTGAACTATCTGGGTGAAGCCGGTTACACCTGCGCCAACTTCACGCTCGCGGTGCTTGAGAAGGCTGGCAGGGACCTGACGCTCGACAGTTTCATCAACGCAATGGAGAGCATGAAGGACTGGCACGACATTTTTGGCGGCCCGGCCTTGTCACTCAGCCCGACCAATCATCATGCGTCAAACCAATCCTTCCTGTCCCTGGTCAAGAACAAGCGTTGGACCCCGGTGACGGATGCGCCGATGAGCTTCTAGGATCGCTAACCCATCCCAGCACCCGATTTGATCCCTCGGTTCTGGTTAGGGCGCGGCTTTGTCGGCCCGACACCACGGCAATAGCTTGCCGGTCGCCTTCTTGCTGCTAAAAGCAGAAACGGGTGAGTTGGGAACCTCTGCTTGGAACCGCACACGCAATTCGGTATCGGCCGTTGCGTAGCTAAGAGGGTCTGAGCCAGAACAAGCGACGCGGGCTCACCGTCGCTTGTCGCCTCGATGAAAGTGACTATGCGAAAGGCATCAAGGTCACCGATGCCGAGATGGCCGCTCTCAACATCCAACCCGCCGATTTCCAGGGCGAATGGGAACTATATCATCGCCCCGAGGCGGCCGGACGGATGACGCGATTATTCAGGCTCGGGACCTTAGGACAACGCTTCGGCGTAGAAACAAATCCACGCAAATCAACCGGTGAACGCCTCCGACGCGGTGCTCTCCGCTTTTTCGGTCGATGGGCTTAGCGTCGACCATCGGGCGGCGTACAGACCGCGTTTCGTTGGCGGCGCGCGGGTGACAACATTTGGCCGTCGGTGACCGACGTTGGCTACCATGGCTCCAACGATCCGCGCATACCCCGGTCGCGCGGCGTGCCCGAGCCAGAAAATCGAAAGTGGAAGTAACAATTCGTTAGACCTTACCGGGCACCAGCATCAAACCCCTTACGCCGCTGAAAGGTCCAGTACAGCGGCTGGCGGCCGGCCTGCAGCGCCTTCGCCTCGTAGCGGGTGGGTGGCCATCCATCCGGCCTCTTAGTTGCGGGTTGGCCGGCGGTGAACTCCGCTTGCGACGCCATCAGGTCGCGCACCCAGGCCTGATAGGTCGGATCGTCGCTCGCCACACGCCATTCGGCACCAGGTTTCAGGACACGAGCCAGGAGCGGTAGCTGCGCCGGGTGAATGAAGCGGCGTTTGGCATGACGTGCCTTCGGCCATGGATCGGGGAACATCAGGAACAGCCGGTCCAGGCAGGCATCGGGCAGGATCCTCAGCAGTATCCGAGCATCTTCGGTCCAGAGGTAAAGATTGCGGGGAAGGGGAGCGTTGGCTTCCTCGCCTTCCGGCTACCAGGGCCGAAAGCAAGGAGCAGATGCCGTTTTCGAACACCTCGCAAGCGATCAGTGTTGCCTCGGGATGGGCGCGCACCTGTGCTAACGCGTGTTCACCGCCGCCGAAGCCGACTTCGAGCCACAAAGGGCCGTCGGGCAATTTACTGGGCACCGCCAATCGGGGCACCGTCACATCCAGCAGACGTTCCTGGCGCGGGCGCAGCTTATGGCCGCGCGCCCGACCGTAAAGGCGATCGGGCGGTGGCTTCGTATTCGGCGGCGCTCGCCCGAACCCCGCCAGGGTGTAGATTTCGGGGCAAATGCCAAATGGTTCACCGACCAAATGCGGCCTTTAGCGCCGGCACCAGATCCGTCTTTTCCCAGGTGAAAGTGCCCTTCGCCTCATCCGGTTCGCGCCCGAAATGCCCATAGGCCGAGGTCGGCACATAGATCGGTCGGTTCAGATGCAGATGCTCGCGGATGCCGCGCGGAGACAGGTTCATCAGGTCTCGCAGCGTCCTCTCCAGCCGGGTTTCGTCGACGTCCTTGCCGGTCCCTTGCAGGTCCACATACACCGACAAGCGGACGAGCCACACCGATCGCGTAGCTGATCTGCAGGGTGCAGCGGTCGGCCAAGCCGGCCGCGACGACGTTCTTCGCCAGATACCGGCAGGCATAAGCGGCAGATCGATCAACCTTTGTCGGATCTTTGCCGCTGAAGGCGCCCCCGCCATGCGGGGACGCGCCGCCATAGGTATCCACGATAATTTTCCGGCCTGTCAGGCCACAGTCCCCGTCGGGGCCGCCGATGACGAAGTTACCCGTTGGATTAACGTGGAATTCGTCTTCGTGGCACATCCAGCCCTTCGGCAGAATGCTCTCCACCAGCGGCCACAGCAGGCGCTTGATCTCGGCCTGCTCCATTCCTGCTTCGATGCTGGGTGGACACCACGACCGAGGTCGCGCCAACCGGCTTGCCATCGACATAGCGAAGGGTGACCTGGCTTTTGGCGTCCGGCGCCAGTCCCTTCACCGAGATGTCGCCGGCCTTCCGCAGATCGCGGATGGTTCGCAGGATTTCGTGCGAGTAAAACAGCGGAGCCGGCATCAGGGTCTCGGTTTCCCGACAGGCATAACCGAACATGATGCCCTGGTCGCCGGCGCCTTCGTCCTTGTTGCCGGCGCTGTCGACGCCCTGGGCGATGTCGCGACGACTGCGAGTGCAGGTGGACAGCGACGTCCGCGGTGGCCCAATGGAAGCCTTCCTGCTCATAGCCGATGTCGCGGATGGCCATGCGCGTCAGATGCGTCAGCAGTTCCGGCGTGACCGTCTCCGGCCCACGGGTCTCGCCGGCGAGAACGACGCGGTTGGTGGTGACGAGCGTTTCACAGGCGACACGTGCATAAGGGTCGGCAGCGAGGAATGCATCCAGAACCGTGTCGCTGATCCGGTCCGCGACCTTGTCGGGGTGGCCCTCGGAAACCGATTCCGAGGTGAACAGATATTCGCCCGTGTCCCGCATTAGGTAATGTCTCGCGTCGCTATAGGTTGCAGCCAGCCAAGGGGCGGCCTCTGGCAGGATGCCAAAGTCGCCGGTGTGTGGCGGAAAGCACCGGTAGGGTCAAGCATTCAGGCCATGCCGAGGACGTCCATCATGGAATAGAGGCCGGGCGGTTGCGACACGGCCCACAGGGCCGCCCGCACCGCGCCGGTCGCGAAAGTGCGGCGGTCAAAGGCTCGGTGGGTCAGTACGATGTGCTCGCTGGCTGCGGCGAAGATCAGGCTGTGCTCGCCGACAACCTGACCGCCACGCAGCGCGGCGAATCCGATGGCGCCGGTCTTACGCGCGCCGGTATGGCCGTGACGCCCGCTTTCGATGACATCGTCGAGTTTTACCCCACGCCCCTTGGCGACTGCCCGGCCCATCCCGACGGCCGTGCCGGAGGGGGCGTCGACTTTCTGGCGGTGATGCATTTCGACAATTTCGGCGTCGTAGGCCTCGGCCGGCAGAGCCGCGCCCATCCGTTCGGCGAGGGCCAGCACAAGGTTGACGCCGGCGGAGAAGTTCGACGCGTAGACGACCGGGATGCGGCCGGCGGCGTGTTCCACGGCGGCCTCGTCGGCGGCGGACAGGCCGGAGGTGCCGAGGATCCAGGCTTTCCCAGACGCCGCCATGGTCAGCGCCGTGGGTTGGGCCGTCGCTGCGTTGGTGAAGTCGATGACGGCGTCGGAAGCGGCGGCGAGGGCGCCCAGGTCGGGATTGCTCCGGCTGGTGCCCCCGGCAAGGGTGGCGCCGGCATTGCGGACTTCCTCGGCCAGAAGCTGACCCATGCGGCCAGTAATGCCGGCGATGCCAATGATTGCGGTCATGGTCATTTCCTCCTGCTCAGCCGATCGGGAGCCTGCATCGGGACCGCCGCATGCGTCCAGGGGAGGGGAGCCGTTTTTGGCCGGAGGTCGCGCCTAAAGGCTTATGCGGGTTTCGTCACGGCTCGGACCACCATCAACGGGATCAGGAAGAATACCAGCGCCGTGGCCGCCGCGGACACGACGATCAGCGGCGCGATCTGGCGGTCAAACAGGTGTTCGTAAAGCATCGATCCCGTCACATCAGCCACCGGCGCGGCAATGTTGAGGATCGACATCATCGCGGCGAAGGCGAAGCCCTCGGCCCCCTCGGGGCACGAACTCGGCCGCCAGCGACATGGTGGCGACCATCGCGATCATGCTGGTGATGCCGGCAAGCAGTGAGATTGCCACGGCAGTGACCGGGCCGCTGAGCAGAAGATAAGCCAGGGTGCTGACAATGCCGCCGGCAATGCTCAGCCGCAACATGGCCAGGCGATCCAGGCGTTTCAGCTGCCAGCGATACAGCAGGCCGCCGATGATCCAGCCTGCCGCGCTGACCGCGGACAGGTCGCCGATCAGCGCCTGGGAGAAGTGCAGCCGGTCGGTCATTTGGAAATACAGCGGGGTGCCGAACCCCGGGCTAAAATAATACAGGAAGAGAAACCCGGCGACGAACCACAGGTTGCGATTGCGGAATGCTCTCACTAAGGCGCTGAAATGTTCCCGGAAGGCCTCCAGATCGATCGGCGCCCGCGCTTCGCCAATCAACAAGACACCGGGAAGAACAATCAGCGGAGCGATCGCCGCAATGACGGCCGCGGTATGCATGGCACCAATCGGCGAGAGGATCTCGATCAGATACCCGGCGACCACCAGGGCGATCATCTGGGCGATGTTGTACCACAGCCATTGCTGGTTGACGTAGTTGGCACTGTTGTTGGTCTTCTGGCCGATCTCGACCAGCAATGCGCCACTCAATGTGCTCGAGATTGCCATGGCGGTCGCGCTAAGGACCAGGGCCGGGATCAGCGCTGTGGTGGTGTCGATCATCGCGACCCACGCAAAGGCCACGCATGCCGCAAGGTTGGCCAGCACCAGATACGGCCGCCTGCGATAACCGAACAGCGGCACGAAGTCCGATATCGCGCCCCATAGCGGCTTGATGATCCAAGGCAGGTCCAGGATCGAGAGAGAGGCGCTGATGGTCACCGGGTCCCAGTGGATCGCCTCCTTAAGCCAGTATGTCAGCGGCTGCGCCATGATGCCGGCCCTGGCCTGGCAGGTGCCCTCAACCGCGTAGACGATGGCGAAAAACCACATGGTGCGGTCGATGGCGGGACGGGATTTCATAGGTCATTGTGGAGGCGGCAGCGTTCGCTCTCAACCCCGCGGGCAAACCTCACCCAACCCGGGTGTGCCACACGGCTTAAGCGAGGTTATGTTGGCGCTGCCTGCGGCAACGCCTGGCCGGCTGTAAGCTACCCGCGGACGCCCTCACCCTCGCCCAGAGGCTGACCGGCGGCCATCCGCTCGGCGCCGGCGGGATGTTCCACGCCGGCGGGATGGAAGCGGCGGCCGACCAGCCGGCCATCTCCTCGTAGGTCCGGTATTTCTCCACGATCGCCGCCTGCGCCGCATCCAAGAGTCGCCTGGCGTCGTCCGGCCGGGTCTGCGCCAGCGAGCGTGTAGCGCATCTCGTTGTAGGCGTAGTCGCGGAACGTGCAGCGTCGGGCGCGGGCTGTCGAGCCGGAACGGGTTGTCGCCCGACCTCGCGCATCGCCGGGTTGTAGCGGAACAGCGGCCAGTAGCCGCTGGCCACCGCCAGGTCCTGCTGCTTCATGCCGAACTGCATGTCGATGCCGTGCGCGATGCAGTGGCTAGTAGGCGAGGATCAGCGACGGGCCCGGATACGCCTCGGCCTCGCGGAACGCCTGCAGCGTCTGCTGCGGATTGGCCGCCCATCGCGACCTGCGCGACATAGACGTTGCCATAGGCGATCGCCTGCAACGCCAGGTCCTTGCGCGCCACCCGCTTGCCGGCGGCGGCGAATTTCGCCACCGCGCCGAGCGGCGTCGCCTTCGACGCCTGGCCGCCGGTGTTGGAATAGACCTCGGTGTCCAGCACCAGCACGTTGACGTCGCGCGCGGTCGCCAGCACGTGGTCGAGGCCGCCATAGCCGATGTCGTAGGCCCAGCCGTCGCCGCCGACGATCCAGATGCTGCGCCGCACCAGATGATCGACCACCGACAGCAGGTCCTTCGCCGCGGCGTCGTCGCCCAGCGCGCGCAGCCGCTCGATCAGCGTCGCCACCCGGGCGCGCTGCGCGCGGATTTCGGATTCCTGCATCTGCGGCGCCGTCAGGATCGCCTCGCACCAGGTCCGCGCCGAGCTTCGGCGCCAGCCGCGGCGCCAGCGTCGCGCGCCAGCTCCAGATGCTTGTCGGCGGCCAGGCGGAAGCCGAGGCCGAACTCGGCGTTGTCCTCGAACAGCGAGTTCGACCAGGCCGGCCCGCGGCCTTCGCGGTTCTTCGGTCCACGGCGTCACCGGCAGGTTGCCGCCATAGATCGAGGAGCAGCCGGTGGCGTTGGCGATCTGCAGCGCGGTCGCCGAACAATTGCGACAGCAGCTTCAGATACGGCGTCTCGCCGCAGCCGGCGCAGGCGCCGGAGAACTCGAACAGCGGCTCCAGGAACTGCACGCCGCGCACATTGGCGAAATCGACCCGGGCGCGGTCGTTCACCGGCAGCGTCTCGAAGAAGGCGATGTTGGCGCGTTCCGGCTTCGAGCAGCGGCAGCTTGTCGCGCAGGTTGATCGCCTTGGTGTCCGGGCTCGCGCGGGCTGAGCGCCGGGCAGGCTTCGACGCACAGGCCGCAGCCGGTGCAGTCCTCGACCTAGAATTGCAAGCGTGAAGCGCACGTCGGGGAAGCCGCGCACGTTGATCGGCGCCGACTTGAAGCCGTCCGGCGCGCCGTCCAGCGCGTCCTCGTCGTAGTATTTCGCGCGGATCACGCTGTGCGGGCAGACGAAGCTGCATTGGCCGCATTGGATGCACAGGTCCGGTTCCCAGACCGGCACCGCTTCGGCGATGTTGCGCTTCTCCCAGGCCGCGGTGCCGGACGGGAAGGTGCCGTCGACCGGCATCAGCGCTGACCGGGATCTCGTCGCCGCGCCCTTCCATCATCAGCGCGGTGACGCGGCGCACGAAGTCCGGCGCGTCGGCCGGCACGATCGGCGGGCGTTCCCAGCGTGCTGGTGGCGCGCGGCCGGCACGGTGCACCTCGAACAGGCGCGCCAGCGTGTCGTCGACCGCCGCGAAGTTCGGCGCACCACGTCCTCGCCCTTGCGGCCGTAGGTCTTGCGGATCGCCTCCTTGATCTGCGCGATCGCCGCGTCGCGCGGCAGCACGCCGGAGATGCGCGAAGAAGCAGGTCTGCAGGACGGTGTTGGTGCGGCCGCGCAAGCCCGACATCCTGCGCCACCTTGCGAGGCGTCGATGACGAAGAAGCCGCAGCTTCGTTGTCGATGATGCGCTGCTGCATCGCGCGCGGCAGATGGTCCCAGACCTCGTCCGGGCCGTACGGCGCTGTTCAGCAGGAACGTGGCGCCCGGCGCCGCCAGCCGCAGCACGTCATGCCGCTCGACGAAGCTGGAACTGGTGGCAGGCGACGAAGCTGGCCTGCTGGATCAGATAGGGCGCGTGGATCGGCCGCGGGCCGAAGCGCAGATGCGAAACGGTCTGCGCGCCGGACTTGTGCGAGTCGTAGACGAAATAGCCCTGCGCGTAGCAGGCCGGCATCCTCGGCGATGATCTTCACGCTGTTCTTGTTGGCGCCGACCGTGCCGTCGGCGCCCAGCCCGTAGAACACCGCCTGCACCACGTCCGGCGGCTCGATGCGGAAAGCCGGATCGAGCGCCAGGCTGGTGTGCGAGACGTCGTCGTTGATGCCGACGGTGAAGCTGTTCCGCGGCTCCGGCTTGCGCCAAGTTCGTCGAACACCGCCTTCGCCAGCGCCGGCGTGAAATCCTTCGACGACAGCCCGTAGCGGCCGCCGATCACCCGCGGCATGATCGCGCGCTTGCCGGTCGCGACCGCCTGCGGCGAGGGTCGTCGACCACGTCGAGATACAGCGGCTCGCCGGCGCGCCGGGTTCCTTGGTCTGCTCCAGCACCGCGATCGCGCGCACCGTCTGCCGGCAGCGCCGCCAGCAGAGTGCGTCGGCCGCGAACGGCCGGAACAGCCGCACCTGCAGCACGCCGACCTTCTCGCCGCTGCGCCCGCAGCGCTGCGGCCGTCGTCGCGCGCCGTTTCCGCGCCGGAGCCCATCAGCACGAGGACGCGCTCGGCGTCCGCCGGGCCGTCGTAGTCGAACAGATGGTAGTGCCGGCCGGTCAGCGCGGCGAACCGGTCCATCGCGCGCCTGCACGATGCCGGGCATGCGCGGCGTAGAACGGGTTCACCGTCTCGCGCGCCTGGAAGAACGTGTCGGGGTTGTGCGCCGTGCCGCGCACGAACGGATGTTCCGGGTTCAGCGCGCGGGCGCGATGCGCGCGCACCAGATCGTCGTCGATCATCGCGCGGATCTGCTCGTCGGTCAGCAGTTCGAGCGTGTTCAGCTCGTGCGAGGTGCGGAAGCCGTCGAAGAAATGCAGGAACGGCACGCGCGACTGCCAGCGTCGCCGCCTGCGCGATCAGCGCCATGTCGTGCGCTTCCTGCACCGAGGCCGAGGACAGCAGCGCGAAGCCGGTGGTGCGCACCGCCATGACGTCGGAATGGTCGCCGAAGATCGACAGCGCCTGAGTGGCGAGCGCGCGCGCGGCGACATGGAACACCGTCGGGGTCAGTTCGCCGGCGATCTTGAACATGTTGGGCAGCATCAGCAGCAGGCCCTGCGACGCGGTGAAGGTCGTGGTCAGCGCGCCCGATTGCAGCGCGCCATGCACCGCGCCGGCGGCGCCGCCCTCGCTCTGCATTTCCTGCACCACCGGGACATTGCCCCAGATGTTCGTGATGCCCTGCGCCGCCCATTCGTCGGCCAGTTCGGCCATGGTGGAGGACGGCGTGATCGGATAGATCGCGCAGACTTCGTTGACCCGATAGGCGACATGCGCGACGGCGGTGTTGCCGTCCATGGTCGCGTGGTTCTGACATGGGGCTCCAGGTGTCGGTCGAATTGCGCGGCGAGGGCTACCGTCCATGGCTCAGGTACCGTCTGGCAAGGGGTCGGGTGATCGTTTCCGCACCATCTCGATGGCGTGGCAGGGGCATTGCTCGAAGCAGACCGCGCAGCCGGTGCATAGCGCATCGTTCGACGCGGTAGCCTTGCCGGGCCCAGCTTGATGATCGCCTCTCGGGACAGGCGGCGAAGCAGTTGTCGCATTCGAAGCAGTTGCCGCAGACGAGGCAGCGCTGCGCCTCGTGCCGAGCCGCCGGTTCGGTCAGGCCGGCCAGCACCTCGGCGAAGCCGCGAGTCCGGTCGTGCGTCGGCCAGCCGCTGCTGCGGCTGCCGGATCGGCGTCGCTGAACACCGGCAGATGCAGCATGGCGAAGCTCGACCACCGTGCGGCTCGGCCGGCGGCTGTAGACGCTGCCCGCGCAGCCAGGCGTCGATGTTGCGCGCCGCCAGCTTGCCGTGGCCGATGGCGACGGTGACGGTGCGCTCGCTCGGCACCATGTCGCCGCCGGCGAAGATGCCGGGATGGCCGGTCATCATGTGCCGGTCGACCACGACCGTGCCGTCCGCTTTGACCTCGATGCCCGGGACATTGCGGCAGGAAGCCGCTGTCGGTCTGCCTGGCCGAGCGCCAGCACGACGCTGTCGGCCTCCAGCGTCTCGAACTCGCCGGTCGGCTGCGGGCGGCCCTTGTCGTCCAGTTCCATGCGCTCGACCGTCAGGGACGGGCCGACGATTTCCTTGATCGTGGTCAGCCACTTGATCTTGACGCCCTCTTCCAGCGCCTCGTCGGCCTCGAAACCGTGCGCCGGCATGTGCGCGCGGTCGCGGCGGTAGACGATCAGCGCTTCCTCGGCGCCGAGGCGGCGGGCGGTGCGCGCGGCGTCCATCGCCGTGTTGCCGCCGCCATAGATCACCACGCGGCGGCCGAGAGTGGGCTTGCCGCCGGTGCCGACGTCGCGCAGCATCGCGACCGCATCGAGCACTCGCGCCGCATCGCGCGCCGGGATATCGACGTGCTGCGCGACATGGGCGCCGATGGCGACGAACACGGCGTCGAACCGGCCTGCTTGCTGTTCGGCCAGGACGTCGGTCACCTTGTGGTTCAGCACGATCCGCACGCCCATCCGCTCGATGCGGGCGATCTCGCGGCCAGGTCGGCGCGCGGCAGGCGATAGGCGGGGATGCCGAAATGCAGCATGCCGCCGGCGACCGGGCCGGCTTCGTGGATCTCCACCTGATGGCCGAGCCGGGTCAGATGGTAGGCGGCCGACAGGCCGCTGGGACCGGCGCCGACGACCAGGACGCGCTTGCCGGAAGGCGGGGCGGCGGCGCGGATCGTCCCAGCCCTCGCCGTCGCCAGGTCGCCGAGGAACCGCTCGACCGCGTGGATCGACACCGCCGCGTCCATCTGGCCCGCGATTGCAGGCGGTTTCGCACGGATGATAGCAGACCCGGCCATGCGTCGCGGGCAACGGGTTGTCGGCGACCAGGACTTCCCAGGCCTCGCGGTAATCGCCGGCCTGCGCCAGCGCGAGCCAGGCCTGGATGTTCTCGCCGGCCGGGCAGGCGTGGTTGCAGGGCGGCAGCAGATCGGACCAAATGGGATGGCGGGTGCGGAACGGACCGGTGCCGCGGTCGAGCGTCAGGTCGATGACCGGCGTCAGGTCGTGCGAGGAGCCGTTTGCCATGAATGAGAGGTCTCCCGGGTGTGTTAGATCGGGAGGAAGCACGTAATCCGCGCGGACGCGTTGATGCGGATCAACCGGCCCCCAATCATCACGGACGGAGCGGCAATGGGCTAGTGGTCCGATTCCGACAGAAGCGTTCCATGCGGTCGGGTAAATCGGCCCCCAAAATTAGAGGCTAGTGGTTGAAAACGGACGGCACGATCCGTCTGATTTGGACCGCTAGCAGCGTGTGTATGGACGGGCGCGGGCGAGGTGCGCTGCAAATGATGTACATCACGATGACGCCCAGCGCGAATCTGCTTATGATCGGAGCAGCGACTGAAAGCGCGGATTTGGGTTTGAATGAGATACGAGGGCAACTCTGAGTTCGTGACCCAAACGATCCGAATCTTCACCTACGCCGGTGCGATCGTGGCCGTGGTGCTCGTCTGCTTGTCGTCCGGCGCTATAGCGGCGGACCCGACGCCGTTGCGCGTCCCGGACACATCCAGCCCCAGGGCTACGCTGCAAGGGTTCATCAAGACAACCGATGACATCTACACGCGATGGGCAGACCTGCTGACCAGCTATTGGGACTCCGGCGAACTCTACCCGACCCTCGATCAGCGCAAGCTCCAGGCAGATATCCTCCGCGGGGTTCCGAACGCCGTCCACCCGCTCAACATGTCCGAGGTTCCACCGGTCGAACTGAGGATCGTTGGCGCAGAGCGCGCCGTGCAGCTCCGGGAAATCCTCGATCGCATCGACCTGCCGCCAATGCAGGATGTTCCGGATGCCGCGGCGATGGCAAACCAGCCGGCGAAACGGTGGCGCCTGCCGAACACAGAAATCGATTTCGCGCTCGTCCAGGAGGGGCCGCGTGCCGGCGAGTACCTGATTTCGCCCGAAACAGTCGAGCGGCTTCCCGAGTTCTATCAGCGCGTGAAGGACCTGCCGTATAAGGAGGGGCCGGCCCGCAGGGTGGATGACGCGCACCACCGGTTCAGCCCGAACTCGAACCGAACGATCTACGACATTCTAAGCGGTTCCCCGCTCGGCCTGAGTTACATCATCCCGCTGCGTTGGGTGCTGAACTGGCCTGATTGGAGCAGGGCGATGATCGGCGGGGCGACGGTCTGGCAATGGATCGGGGTCGGCATCGGCGGCTTCATTGCCGGGCTGCTAATTCTGTTCGGCCGCCGCCTGGCATCGAGGCTGGCGGAACGGAACAAGGACAAGCCGAGCCGCCGTTGGCACACGCTGCCGCTGCCGATCGGCATCCTTATCGTCGCGGCCGTCCTGACACCGCTGCTGTGCACGATCATTCGGATCGGCGGCACCCCACGCATCGTCATCACGGTGCTGGAAACCGTCTTGATTTACCTGACCTCCGCGTGGCTCGCGTTGGTCAGTTGCGCTCTCGTGGGTGAGATCATCGTCGGCACGGAGCATTTGGCGATCCGTAGTCTGGACGGGCAATTGATCCGGCTCGGCAGCCGGCTGTTCGGCGCCTTGATTGCCGTTGGATGCCTGATCAAGGGGGCCGACCAACTTGGATTCCCAGCCTACTCGGTATTGGCTGGCCTCGGCGTCGGCGGCCTTGCGGTAGCGCTTGCCGCAAAGGACAGCCTGGCCAACCTGCTCGGCTCCATGCTTATCATGTTCGAAAAACCGTTCCGCGTCGGCCACTATATCCGGCTCATGGGCACCGAAGGGACAGTGGAGGATGTCGGCTTCCGCAGCACGCGCATCCGCACCCAGGACAATTCGCTGATCTCGATCCCGAACAATTCGGTCATCAACACTACGGTCGAGAACCTGAGCCTGCGCCCGAAGCGGCGGCAGCGCTTCACCGTCGGCGTTACCTACGACACCAAGCTGACGACACTGGAGGCGTTCGTGGAGGGGATCCGGAAAGTGATCCTAGAGCGAGATCTGACCGACAAGGACAATTTCCAGGTCTCGTTCAACAACCTGGCGGACAGCAGCCTGGATATCCTGGTGATCTTCCACCTTTTGGTCACGGACTATCCCTCGGAATTGAAGGGTCGGCACGAGGTCCTGGTGCAGATTATGGACCTCGCCGAACGGATGGGCGTCGCGTTCGCCTTCCCGACGCGGACGCTATTGATCGAGGGGTCACCGGGCGTAGGGGCAACGGACCACAGCGGTACCGTCATTCCGTTCGGCCGCTGATTGCCGAACCCGATCGCTCCACCTTTTCTTCGCTTCGGCAAAACGTGACCCGGGCGGCTATAGCGGATTGAGGCTGAGTTCCACGCGGCGATTCTTGGCGCGGCCTTCCGTGGTGGCGTTAGAGGCGGCCGGATCGGCGTCGCCGAAGCCCTTGGACAGCACGAGGCTCGGGTTCAGGCCCTGTGAGATCAGGAACATCCGCACATTATCCGCACGCATCTGCGAGAGCTGCAGGTTGGATTCGATGCCCTGTGCGCGCAACTCCGGCCCGATCGGCGTGCTGTCGGTGAAGCCGCTGACGTAGAGGGGGCGCGACTGGCTCGGCCCGAGCTTATGGACGATCTTCGCGAACTCTTCTTTACCGGCAGCCGAGAGTTCCCAGCCTCCAGGCTGGAAGGCGAGGTCGCTGTTGACGGTGTAAAGAACCGACATCGCGGCCATCAGTGTGTCGAAGCAGCCAGCCGACAGTTCGGACGCATGCGCCTTCATGCACGCCTTAATGCGCCCGTCGCCCGGCGGCACGCCGGGACAGAGCCGGTCCACGTCGCTCCCGCAGGCATGCAGAAGCTGCTGCTCGGTAGGGATGTCCTGCGCAATCGCATGGGTGGCAAGTGCCAGTAGCGATGCCGCGAGGGCGATGACGGCGCGTTTCATGCTGGGTCCTCCATGTTCTGCACGCGGCTTCCGGCGGCGCGTTCAAAGTCCGAGACGTCACTCCGTGCGACGCCGATTACGGCGTAGTGCCGACAACGGAAAAGAGCTATGCGGATTCGGCGGTGAACTCATTGAGCGCCCGGACTTCGACTGTGCAAAACCGAGCGAGAGTGTGCGAGAACTCGGTTCGGCTGCGATGATCACGAGATCGGACGACGAGCAGCCACGGCAAGGTCCCGACGGACGGGCTCGGTCGCGCCGTTACCGCCCGTTCGTGCATGGATGGCCGGGACGCGCCCGTCCATGAGGGTAGGGGCCGAGAAGGATCAATACTGAATCTTGTCCGGCTTGCGGTCCCATTCCTCGAACGCGGCCCAGCCCTCCGCGCGCAGCAGCGGCTGGATCGGGATGGTTCGCTGGTCCAGCGGCAACGGGATCTCGTGATACAGGAAGTCGTCGCGGAAGCCGATCTTCGCGGCGTCGTGCCGATCGTTCGCATAGTAAATGCGGCCCAGTCGAGCCCAGTATATCGCGCTGAGGCACATCGGACAGGGCTCGCAACTGGTATATATCTCGCAGCCCGTCAAATCGAACGTCCTCAGCGCCTGACAGGCCAGCCTGACGGCCACGACTTCGGCATGCGCGGTGGGGTCGTTGGTGGAGATGACCTGATTGAAACCCTCAGCGACGATCTTTCCGTCTTTCACGATTACCGCTCCGAATGGGCCGCCGCGGCCTGTGCGCATCATGTCCAACGATAACTCGATGGCTCGCCGCATGTAGCCGGCCCCTGGCTCCTCCTTGGTCATCAGCGGCGCGCCTCGGCGATAATAGGACTGCAGACGCAAGTGCCACAGCTTGGTTCGACCGTCGGCGTCAAGGTTGGCATTGAGGCTGCGCTCCGCCGTGAGAGTTGGTGTTGGAATTGTGGCATTAGTTGCAGAATTTGCGCCGCGATCGAGACCGCAACGACCGTGGATATATCATTAAATGGGGTTCGTCGACAGCATTGGAGCAGTGGATCACGACCTCCTTGCTTGGTGCCGCACAGCAGCGTCGACGCTGAAGCGCACGGCACGCGATAAGGCTAAGGTTTCATCATGACATCGACGATGAGCGGATATATGACCATTTGATGGGCAGTTTGTCATACCTCTGTTGTGATCTAGTTCAGTTTTGACCCGCCTCGATCCACGACCCCAGCGTCGAACGTTCCGCTTCGGTGATCTCGGTGACGTTGCCCAGCGGCATCGTGTGGGTCTTCACCGCCTGCGCCATGATCTGGGGCGCCAGCCGCTTGATCTGCGCCGGGGTGTCGAACATCACGCCCTTTGGCGCCTCGGCGAAGCCGGGAATTGCGGCTTGGCCGAGTGGCAGACATGGCAGCGCTGATCGACGATCTGCTTCACGTCGGCGAAGGTGACCGGCGCCGCGCCGGCATCGG
This sequence comes from uncultured Alphaproteobacteria bacterium, assembly GCA_963778125.1. Classification (GTDB taxonomy): domain Bacteria; phylum Pseudomonadota; class Alphaproteobacteria; order Acetobacterales; family Acetobacteraceae; genus Rhodopila. Next base: position 91,928 of record CAVZTH010000014.1, read on the forward strand.
CGACCGAAGCCGACGGCTGCCCAGCATGCCGAGGCCGATCGCGCAGAGACACCGGCACCGCGGCGGCCGGCCACAGCCGCCAGTCCGGCTTCGCGCCGGTGGCTCGCGGCATGCAGCGTGTTGAACCAGTGCCGCACCAGGAAGCTGGCGACGAAGATGCAGGCCAGGATCAGCCAGCTCCAGCGCGGCGAGGCGTAGGTGAAGGAGTAGTGGTTGCTCAGCATCGTGAACACGACCGGCAACGTCAGGTAGTTGTTGTGGATCGAGCGCTGCTTGGCCACCTGGCCCCAGACCGGGTCGGGCTCCTCCCGGCAAGCAGCGCTGCGACGGTCTTGCGCTGGCCCGGGATGATGATGAACAGCACGTTCGCCGCCATGATCGTGCCGACCAGCGCGCCGACCTGGATGAACGCGCCGCGGCCGCTGAACACATGCGTATAGCCAAACGCCGCCGCGCACAGCAGCACGAAGCCCGAGATCGCCAGCCGCCCGGTTTCTCGGCCGAACCAGGAGCGGCACAGCAGATCGTAGACGAACCAGCCGATCACCAGCGACGCGGCGGCGGCCGGCACCGCGTCCGCCACATCGATGTTCATCACCGAGGTATCGATCAGATAGACCGTCGGGTTCAGGTAATAGACCAGCACCAGCAGCGTGAAGCCAAAGAACCAGGTGCCGTAGGCCTCCCATTTGAACCAGGTCAGGTGCTCCGGCATGAACTCCGGCGCGACGGCAGAATTTCTGGATGTGGTAGAAGCCGCCGCCGTGCACCTGCCACGCCTCGCCCTTTACCCGGTGGATCGAGCCGCGGAGTTGGGCTGCAGGCCGGCATCAAGCGCGATGAAATAAAACGACGAACCGATCCAGGCGATGCCGGCGATGACATGCGTCCAGCGAACCAGCAGGCTGATCCAGTCGAGCAGCATATCGATCATCGGCGCGTTCCCGGTAACCAGTCAGCGAAGCAGGTTGCGGCGAGCCGAAGACCGCCGCAGCGAACCTATCAGAAGTGGTACTCGATACCAATCGTCGGGGAAATTCCTCGGTGCCGCCGGGGGTGTGTCGCTCTTGTTGCCGAACTTGTTCTCCCAGATTTCGACCGCAAGATAGATGTCGGGCTTGTGCGGCTTGTTGACCATCATCGTGCCGAGGTCCAAGCTGAAGCTGCGGCCGGGCCAGGATTTCGGTATAGGTTTGATTGCCAAAGCCATCCTTGCCCTTCGGCGCGACGATGTTCATGAACCCCCGGAAGTCCAGCGGCAGCCCGGTGAACGGCAAGCGGATAGAGCCAGACGAACTCGAATTCCGGCGTGGCATGGAAGTTCGACGGGGTCTGAAATGCGTGGCCGGGATATGCAGCGTGGCCAAATTGCCGGCAATGCCGTTGTTGTTCCATTCCTTCGACACATGGACGCCGATGTCCAGGAACCCGGCCGGCATCGGCTATGTGGAAGTTCGGACCGACGATGAGCAGCTTCTTGTCCGGCGCGAACTGCGGTGTTCTCGGTTTCGGCGTCACCGCCGAATTCGAAGTTGATCGCATCGATCGGGCCGAATTTGGTGTTGAGGCCGAAAATCTTGTCCGGGCTGAACTGGCCGCGATAAACGCCATAGAATTCAGTTGATCCGCCGGCCGAGTTATTGGCCGGCTCGTTTGCGTTGGAGAACAGGATGTCAACGTTGAAGAAGTTGGAGCCGTAGTTCCACACGTCGAAGTGGCCGACATTTACGATGATCTTGTTGACGTCTGCGCGAGCCCTCTCCGCCACCGGGGTTGGAGATCGACACGAACCGTCGCGCACGCCCATCGAGGTATCACTGAAATCCCTTGTGCCCGGGCGCCGCGTGGTCGGTCAGCGACCAGGGCTGCCGCGACTAATAAATGTCTCAACTTCATATCTGATCCTTCTTTCTTCAGCCCACGGTTGCACTCGGCCGCTAATGGCGACGACGGGCATGGTTGCGTTCCGCAACGTGTGCAATCAGCAATCGATGTGCCAACAGTGGGACGATAAGCGGGGCCGGGCGACGGTTCGGCAACGGTGATGAAACCGCGCAACAGTCGTCGCGATAGAGCTTACGAGAACGGTCATCCCACGCGCCCCGGGTACCCGTTCTTCCGTGCCGCGAAGCTTGATCTGTAGAGCGGCAGGCGGTCTGTACAGAATTCGGTAACATTCGGGGCTGAAATCGCACAAATTCCGCCTCAATGCCGATTTCATGAGCAAAAGAGGACCGCCCTCAGATATTTCGTCCAGCCACGCCTCCGCCGCGGAATGGCATGCCGCTTTGCGCTGACCATAGCTCCAAGCCGGGACCAATCGCAATCCGGGCCCGATCCGCGCGCCGATTCGCCGCGCAGAGGACAATCATTGCGAACGGGGAAAAGCATGTCTGTCACGACAATCCGATTTTTCGCGCCGTCGCCTGCTGCAAGGCACCGCCGGAGCCGCCGGCCTGGCTGCGCTCGGGCTTCCGGTGCACAGGCAAAGGCCGCCAAGGAACTCGTCGTCGGCTTTATCTATGTCGGGCCGAAGGACGATTATGGATACAATCAGGCGCACGCCGAAGCCGCTGCGATGCTGAAGAAGATGCCCGGCGTCAAGATCGTCGAGGAAGAGAAGGTTCCCGAGACCGACGATGTCTCCAAGACGATGGAGAGCATGATCCAGCTGGACGGCGCAACGCTGCTGTTCCCCACCAGCTTCGGCTATTTCGACCCGTACATGCTGAAAATGGCCGCCAAGTATAAGGACATCCAGTTCCGCCATTGCGGCGGCTTGTGGCAGAAAGACAAGCACCCGATGAACACCGGCTCGTATTTCGGCTATATCGGCATGTGCCAGTACCTAAATGGCATCGCCGCCGCCCATGCGATCAAAAGCAAGAAGCTCGGCTTCATCGCCGCCAAGCCGATCCCGCAGGTCCTCATCAACGTCAACAGTTTTGCCCTCGGCGCCCGCTCGGTCGATCCAACGCATCACCACCTCGGTGATATTCACCGGCGAATGGTCGATGCCGGTCAAGGAAGCCGAGGCCACCAACAGCCTGATCGGCCAGGGCATCGACGTCATCACCTGCCACGTCGATGGCCCGAAAGTCATCATGGAGACCGCCGAACGCCGCGGCATCTACACCTGTGGCTACCACGCCGACCAGTCCAAGCTGGCGCCCAAGGGCTATCTGACCGGCGCCGAATGGAACTGGATCACCGTCTACAAGCAGTTCGTCGACGATGCCCAGACCGGCAAGCCGATGCCCAATTTCGTCCGCGGCGGCCTGCGGAAGGCTTCGTCAAGATGTCGCCCTTCGGCCCCGGCCTTGCCCGAAGCCGGCCGCAAGAACGTCACGCACGGTGAAGGCGGAAATCATGAAAGGCGGCTTCTCGGTCTTCAAGGGTCCGATGAAGGACAACAAGGGCACCGTCGTCGTGCCGGCCGGGAAAGCGTTGCCGGAAACCGCGATCGAACTCGAGTCCTGCAACTACCTGGTCGAAGGGATCAACGGCTCGATGCCTGAAAGCCCGCGTATGAGCAGCGCGACAACCGCGACGACGGTGCCGGCTTCCCCGCCGGTACCGCCGAGCGACCAGTGGTATCCGCTGCGCCGCTCCGCCGAGGCGATGCTGGCGCCGCTGGTCGCACTGCTCGGCGCGGCGGTCCTGTTCTCGATCTTCCTGCTGTTCCTGGGCGCCTCGCCGCTGGATTTTCTCGATCTGGTCTGGCGCGGCGCCTTCGGCAGCTGGTTTTCCATCCAGAACACCGTGCAACGGGCCTCGCCGCTGTTGCTGACCGCGCTGTGCGTCGCCCTGCCCGGCCAGCTTGGTCTGGTGATCATCGGCGGCGAGGCGGCGGTGGTCCTCGGTGGCCTCGCCGCCACGGTCGCGGCGCTGCCGTTGATGAACACCAGCCCGGTCATCGTGTGGGCGGCCATGGCCGTCGCCGGGTCCGCGATGGGCGCCTTCTGGATCGGCCTCAGCGGCTGGTTGCGCGCGAGACTGAACGTCAATGAGGTGATTGCCAGCCTGGTGCTGTCCTATATCGGCCTGGCACTGTTCAACCACCTCGTCGAGGGCGTGCTGCGCGATCCGGCCAGCCTGAACAAACCCTCCACCTACGGCATCGGCGACCAGAACATGCTCGATACGGTGCCGTGGCTGGATGTGCATCCCGGGCTGCCGGTCGGCATCCTGGCCTGCGTGCTGTGCTGGGTGCTGATCTATCGCACCAGCGTCGGGTTCGCCTCCCGCGTCACCGGCGGCAATATCCGCGCGGCGCAGTTGCAGGGATTGCCGGTCACCAAGCTGATCCTGCTGGCCTGCGCGATCGGCGGCGGCTGTGCCGGCCTGGCCGGCGCCATCGAGGTCGCGGCGGAGTATGGCCGCGCCAACGCGTCGCTGAACGCCGGATACGGCTACACCGGAATCCTGATCGCCTTCCTCGCCCGCTTCAACCCGCTGGCGATCATGCCGATGGCGATCCTGCTCGGCGGCTTGGGCGCCGCCGGCGGACTGCTGCAACGGCGGATGGACCTGCCCGACGCAACCATCCAGGTGCTGCAAGGCCTGATCTTCGTCTCGATCCTGGCGAGCGACACGCTGTATGGACGCTTCCGCTGGTTTCAGCCGCGCGGAGGTGCCTGATGGAGGCCATCGGCACGGTCCTGTTGGCGATGCTTGCCGGCAGCCTGCGGGTCAGCACACCCTTCCTGTTCGTCAGCCTGGGCGAGTGCCTGACCGAAAAATCCGGCCGCATCAACCTCGGCAACGAAGGGGTCCTGGTCCTCGGGGCGATGGTTGCATACGCAACGTCCTATGAAACCGGCAGCCCCTGGGCCGGCGTGGCCGCGGCTGCGTTCGCCGGCCTGTTGCTGGGCGGCCTGCACGGCGCGATCTGCTCGCTCGCCCGGGTGAACGACGTGGCGATGGGGATCGCCATCATGCTGGCCGGCACCGGCATCGCGTTCTTCTTCGGCAAGCCGTATGTGCAGCCCAGTGCCCCTCTGCTGCCCGGCATTCCGTTCGGCTTCTGGTCGGACAACGCCCAGGTGCGCAACGCGCTGTCGGTGTGCCCGCTGTTCCTGCTCGGCATCGTTGCCGCGATCGCGCTTGAATGGGCTTCAACGCCACCCGGGTCGGACTGCGCGTCCGTATCGTCGGCGACAGTCAGGACGCGGCGCTGGCGCTTGGGCTTCCGATCGACCGCACGCGCTTCCTCGCCACCGCCTGCGGCAGCGCGCTGGCCGGAATCGGCGGTGCATTCCTGTCGCTGTACTACCCCGGAAGTTGGAACGAGGGTCTGTCATCCGGCCAGGGATTGATGGCAGTGGCGTTGGTCGTATTCTCGCGCTGGAACCCGATCAACTGCATCTATGCCTCGCTGCTGTTCGGCGCGGCCGGCGCGCTCGGACCGTCGTTGCAGACGGTGGGGATTACCTGGGGCTACTACCTGTTCTACGCGGCGCCCTACATCGTGACCCTGGTTGTATTGATCATCACCGCCCGAGGTGGCCGATCCTTGCGCGGCATGCCAGGGCAACTATCGATCGGACGGTAAACATGGCAACCATCGCTTCCGACCCGTATCCCTGGCCGTTCGACGGCTCATTGAGGCCGCAGAACACCGCGATCATCGTCATCGACATGCAAACCGACTTCTGCGGCGTCGGCGGGTATGTCGATAAGATGGGCTACGACCTGTCGCTGACACGCGCGCCGATTGGCCCAATCGCGTCGGTGTTGGCGGCCTTGCGCCCGCGCGGCTATACCATCATCCATACGCGCGAGGGCCATCGTCCCGACCTGTCCGACCTGCCGCCCAACAAGCGCTGGCGGTCCCGGCAGATCGGCGCCGGCATCGGCGATCCCGGACCCTGCGGCCGCATCCTGACCCGAGGTGAACCGGGCTGGGAGATCATTCCCGATCTGGCGCCTCTCCCGGGGGAGATCGTGATCGACAAGCCCGGGAAGGGCAGCTTCTACGCCACCGACCTGGAACTGATCCTGCGCACCCGCGGCATCACCAACATCATCCTGACCGGGATCACGACCGACGTCTGCGTCCATACCACGATGCGAGACGCCAACGATCGCGGTTTCGAGTGTCTGCTGCTGTCCGATTGCTGCGGCGCCACCGATGCCGGCAACCACGCCGCCGCGCTGCACATGATCAAGATGCAGGGCGGCGTATTCGGCGCAGTCAGCGACAGCAAGGCATTGCTGGCTGGATTGCCATGAGCCAAATAACCAGGACCCAGGCGATCGGTGTCGAGGCGGTCGGCATCGGCAAGCATTTCGGCAGTTTTCACGCGCTGTCGGAGGTGTCGCTGAAAGTCACGCCCGGCACCGTGCACGGCCTGCTCGGCGAAAACGGCGCGGGCAAATCCACCTTGGTAAAGTGCCTGCTCGGCTACTATCGAGCCGATGAGGGCGGCTTCATCGTCGATGGCCGCGAAGCGACTATCGAGCGGCCCGCCGATGCCGACGCGCTGGGCCTCGGCATGGTGTATCAGCATTTCACCCTTGTCCCGTCGATGACCGTCGCGGAAAACCTGGTGATGTCCCGCCAGAACGTTCCGGCCGTGATCAACTGGCGCGAGGAAATCGCCGGCCTCAAGCAATTTATGGAACGGATGCCCTTCAAGGTGCCGCTGGAGGTCGAGGTGGGGGGGCTCGCCGCCGGCGAACGGCAAAAAACAGAGATTATCAAACAGCTTTATTTGGAACGAAAATTCCTGGTGCTGGACGAACCGACCTCCGTCCTGACCCCACAGGAAGCGACGGAGATGCTCGGTTTGGTGCGTGACCTCGCGCATTCCGGCGCGCTGACGATCGTTATTATCACGCACAAACTGAAGGAAGTGGCCGCTTTCGTCGATGAGGTCACGGTGCTGCGCCGCGGCCGGATGGCGGGCACCGGCATGGTCAAGGATCTGGGTCCGGCCGACCTGACCGCGATGATGATCGGCGAGCCGCACGCCCCGAAAAACCCCGAACGAAAGGGCGCTCCGTCCAACGAAACGAGGCTGGCCGTGTCGGCCTTGCGCACCGCCGAGGATAGCGGCCGCAAAGGCTTATCGATCGAGCAGATCAACGTCCATGCGCATGAAATCGTCGGCATCGCGGGCGTCTCCGGCAACGGGCAGAAGGACCTCGTCGAGGTTCTTGGCGGCCAGAGGCTGATGGAATCCGGCCAGATCATCGTCGACGGCGCGCCCTACGACGCCAGCCGCGGGCAGTCCCAGGCGCACGACGTGCGCGTGCTGCCGGAGGAACCGTTGCGCAACGGCTGCGTGCCGCCAATGACGGTGGTCGATAATCTCAACCTGCGCAGCTTCGATCTGGGTCCGAAGAAGTCGCACCGCGGCTGGCTGGACCGATGCCGGGATGGCGGCGCGGGCGAAGGACATGATCGCGGCCTATGGCATCCGCACGCCGTCGCCCCAGGCACCGATCGGCGTGCTGTCCGGCGGCAACGTGCAGCGCTGCGTGCTGGCCCGCGAACTGGACGGCGATGTGCGACTGCTGATCGTGGCCAATCCGTGCTTCGGTCTGGACGTAAAGGCGGTGGCCGAGACGCGGGCGCGCATCATGGCGGCCCGCAACGCCGGCACCGCCGTTCTGCTGATTTCCGAGGACCTGGACGAAATCCTCGAACTCGCGGATCGTATCGTGGTGATGCATGAAGGCCGGGTCGCCCATGAGATGCCCGCCGAGGGCGCCGACCCGCAGGAGATCGGCCGCCACATGCTGGGGCACCACTAGACCTCACCCAGCCAGAGACTGGTTGGGTGAGGCCGAAGTTAGAAGTTGGTGATCACCGCCGGTGTGCCGTCCATTTTGGTCAACGAAATCGAGAAATTCTCGTTATAGGTAAACGCTTGGTCTTGCAGGAATTTGAGCGCGACGGCCTCGCCCAGCAGCATCGAGTAGTCGGTATCGCTCCGCCAGTAAATCCCGGCATGGATGCCGTGACCGAACGAGATGTTATGAGCAAGCTTGTGCAACTCGCCGTTCACGCTCAGTTTCGAACCGCTGAACGGCTCCGTTGAAAGGCCATTCGCCGAAGGCATCACCGGGTTGGGAACCGTCGCGTTACCGTCGAAGAAGAACTTTAGAACGGTTATGCAGGCACCGGCGACAGTGCCGTGGCCGGTGGGATAGGCGGGATGTGCCGGGCTGCCCTCAGGGAACGCCTGGGACAGCAGGTAAGTGCCCCACCGCTGCTGGCTTTGCTCTACCGCCTCTGAGTTCAGTACCAGCGGATCGACCGTAGCGTCGACATGCCCGCTTCCGCTCTTCATGAGGTGAACGATCCCACCGCCGGACTCCGGCCGGTGGCGAAGATGCACAACCCATTTCTGATACCAGACCGCATTGATCGCTACGCGCGCGACCGCGGCTAGCGTGGCGGCGATGTCGGGGCCGCCAAAGGTCCCGAACGGCTGCTGATTCTTGTAGGTCAGATAGGGGCTGCCGGGATTGGGGGGAATACCAAGGGTGTTCATCGCCAGATAGGCAACGAAGTACGCCTGGTAAAGCTCATCGTCATGGGTAAATGTCGCTAGTCCACGCCCGTTGTGCATGTAACGCCGCTGTGGATCGAGCGCCGGGGGTGTCAATGGAGTAACCCCGTTCTGCACCGCAGCCCAGGTATCGAAGTTGGTCATATAGTCGGTGTTGGCGGCCAGTGTCGCGATCTTCTGGTCCAGCGGTTGGGAGCCGAGATTGGTCGGCTGGATGCAGAACTGCGACAGATAAGGACCGACGGTTTCCCCCGCGAAGTAAGTCTTCGACGGCATGCCGGTGGTCAGTCCGCCGCGGAAAAGCAGACCCGGCGTAACCTTGCCACCTGCGTCGCGTGGACCCGCATACGTGGGCATTCCGCTTAGCTCGGTCGCTGCCGCAAGGGCGATCGAGTTCGTGCTATATTCGCCGAACGGCACATCACGCAGGAGCGACGCCCAATACAGTTCGACGAGTTCTGTCGCGTATTCCTTGCTGGTGACTGCCGGAGGCGGTGGAACCACCATGTCCCCAAAGACTTCCGAGTCGGCACCAATCAACGTGCCGGCAAAGGCGCCTTGTGGACCGTTCAACTTGCGCTCGTCGCCCAGCTTAAGGGCCAGGTCCTCAAAATCGCCCGTGCCAGGGGTGGCACCGTCACTGCTGCCGAGCGCCTTACGGAACGCGAAGAAGGTTCCGGGATCGACGACACCCGGCGAGATTTGCTTCAGCGTCTTCGTATAGGTTCCGGATTTATCCGCGTATAGGGTCTCATCCCCGTTGGTCGTGTGAAGAAGACCACTCGTCTGCTCCGCTCGGGCGGTCGCGGTTCCAAATCGAAGAATGAATGCGTTCTTGCCACGCTTGTCCGTGACACCGGCCGGAAAGCAGTCTGCCGCCGGTTGCGGTAATTTCGTCAGATCAACCATTTTTACTGTCCATCTTGCAGTGTCGGTTTATTGTAGTCGCTTATCCGGCTTCGGCTTACTTAAAGATACAGACTTGCCGTGGCACCGGTTGCAGACCTGAAGTACGGCTAAGTGGCTGCCGTCATCATGTGGCAAAAGTAATGCCGGTGGAATACACCAGATTATGAATGTGCGACTTCAGATCTACAAATAATAGATTTGCGCTACGTTGTTTTCATGGGCGTTTTTCCTTTCCTTTCAGACACGGTCAATGTGGCAGGGCTGGAACCGTCATGCTTTGTCAAACCTGACGGCCGCGCCTAGCATTTTTGATTTTGATCGCACCCGGATCGGAAATTAGCGTAGAGTAAACCGGTTATTGCTGGTTCGATCTATCGCGACAACCCAAAGTAGTGTCAGCCGCCTGGCCTGTCAATAATCAACATGCGATGTCCTTGAATGGAACAACCTGCGCGTTGTCCCTCGGATGAGAATTGACCCGCGGCAGGAAGTCGCGACTTGACCGGCCCCGCAATTATGATCAGCCTCTGGGGCTCACGTCACAAAGACACGTACACTGGAGGCTCGTCTTATGGAATTCGGATATTTTGCGATGCCGTCGCACCCGCCGGAGCGCGACTTCAAGGCGGGTGTCGACTGGGACCTCCAGACAATGCGCTGGCTGGACGAATTGGGTTACAGCGAAGCCTGGATCGGCGAACACCACACAGCGCCGTGGGAGCCGCACCCAGCGCCTGACCTGCTGGTGGCGCAGGCGCTGCTGCAGACGAAGCGGCTGCGCATCGGTCCGGGCGGTTTCTTGCTGCCGTATCACAACCCGGCGGAACTGGCGAACCGGGTGGCGGCACTTGATCATATGTCCGGCGGGCGGCTGATGTTCGGCGTTGCCGCGTCCGGGCTGCCGAGCGACTGGGCGATGTTCAACGTCGATGGGATGTCAGGGGTAAACCGGGAAATGACTCGCGAGGCGCTGGATATCATCCTGCGGCTGTGGAGCGACGAGCCGTCATTCCAGTATCGCGGAAAGTTCTGGAACATCGACAAGCCGGAACCGATGTTCGGCGTGCTGCGTACTCACCTCAAGCCGCTGCAGCAGCCGTATCCGCCGATCGGGGTGGCCGGGCTGTCAAAGAACTCCGACACCCTGAAGATGGCGGGCGAGCATGGGTTCCTGCCGCTGAGCCTGAACCTCAATCCCGCCTATGTCGGGACGCACTGGGCGGCGGTCGAGGAAGGCGCCAAACGGTCCGGCCGCACGCCGCACCGCCGCGACTGGCGTATGGTGCGCGAAGTGTTCGTCGCGGAGACGGACGCCGAGGCGATGCGGCTGTCCACCGACGGCTCGATGGGGCGGATGATGCGGGAATACTTCCTGCCGTTGCTCGGGCAGTTCGGCTTCCTGGACTACCTGAAGCACGATCCTTCGGTGCCGGATTCGGATGTCACGCCGGAGTATTGCGCGCAGCACAACTGGCTGGTTGGGTCGCCGGCGACAGTAGCGGAGAAGCTGGAGCGGGTTTACAACGAGGTCAACGGCTTCGGAACCTTGCTGGTGTTCGGGTTCGATTATCTGGACAATCCGCAGGCTTGGCACAACTCACTGCGGCTGCTGGCGCAGGAGGTGGCGCCCCGGGTAAAGCATCTGACACCGCAGTAACCAAGATGGCGCGGATCGAGCAGCGTCTGGCATCCCTTGGCCTGACGCTGCCGCCGCCGACGCAACCGCCTGAAGGCGTAGCGCTGCCGTTTCCATGGGTACGGGTATTAGGCGACCGCGCGTTTGTGTCGGGTCATGGCCCACGCGCTCCCGACGGCTCATTGGCGAGGCCATTGGGCCGGGTTGGCACTGATCTGACCGAGGACCAAGGATACGAGGCCGCTCGGTTGACCGGCCTGGCAATTCTGGGAAGCCTGAGACAGGCGTTGGGTGATCTCGACCGGATTGAGGCGTGGCTGAGGGTGTTCGGCATGGTCAACACCGGCGTCGGGTTCAACCGGTTTCCCATGGTCATTAATGGGTTCAGCGATCTGATCCTGAAGGTGTTCGGCCCCGACATGGGCGCCCATTCACGTTCCGCCGTTGGAATGGCGGGCCTGCCGTTCGATATCCCGGTGGAGATTGAGGCCGAGGTTGCTATCCGCTGCAAGTGACCAGCCGCGCCTCGATCTGCTCCCGCATGGCTGCTTCAGTATTGACCTTGCCTTTAACCAGCCGACGGCCGTCCTCGAGGACGAATTCAAAGCCGTTTTCCCCATTCTACATCGCGATCGACGGCAAGAACGGCGGCCACGCCATCGCGTGCTCCCTACATTGTCAGCGCCGCGGAGATTGAAACGATCGTGGAGCGGTTGGCGGCGCGGGGGACGCCGCTGTTAACAGCCTCTGAGAAGCATTCGCACCATCATGCTCGCCACTTGACGAATACGACAACTCCGCCACATTCCGCGCCATGCGAAATTTCTCCGACCTAACAGAGCGGGAGATCCTCGCCCTTGCCATCGCCAATGAGGAAGAGGACGGCCGTATCTATCTGGACATCGCCGAGGGCCTGCGCGCCGAATATCCCGGCAGCGCCAATGTCTTTACCGAGATGGCGGCCGAGGAGGGGGAGCATCGCCGCCGCCTGCTGGACGTCTACCGGGGGAAATTCGGCGAGCACATCCCGCTGGTCCGCCGCCAGGACGTCCGCGGATTCATCCAGCACAAGCCGGTCTGGCAGATGTACCCGATGAACCTGAAGTCGGTGCGCCTTCTTGCCGAGGACATGGAGACCGAAACCCAGGCTTTTTATCGTCGCGCCGCTGCCCGCAGCGAGGACGTCACCATCCGCAAGCTGCTCGGCGATCTGGCCGACGCCGAAGTGGAGCACGAGCATCGCGCCGATCAGTTGGTAGTGGAAAATCTGCCGGCCAATGTCCGCCGCGACGAGGACGCCCACGCCCGCCAATCATTCGTGCTGCGCGTGATCCAGCCCGGCCTGGCTGGACTGATGGACGGTTCGGTTTCCACTCTGGCGCCAGTATTCGCCGCTGCGTTCGCGTCCGGCAACACTTGGGAGACCTTCCTGGTCGGGTTGGCGGCCTCGGTTGGCGCCGGGATCTCAATGGGCTTTGCGGAAGCGCTGTCAGACAACGGCAGCCTGACGGGCCGAGGCGCGCCGTTGATCAGGGGCGGCATCTGCGGGCTGATGACCACGGCCGGCGGCATCGGACATACGCTGCCGTTCTTGATACCGTCGTTCTGGTACGCCATGGCTGTCGCGATCGCTGTGGTGATCGTCGAGCTGGGTGTCATTTCGTGGGTGCGCTGGAAGTACATGGACACGCCGCCACTGTCGGCGACGCTTCAGGTCGCGTTCGGCGGGGCCCTGGTTTTTGGCGTGGGAATCCTCATCGGCAGTAGCTGAGGGGCGCCTCTCAGTTCCGCCGCCCTAGCAGGGCGGCACTTGGCCGTTCGCGCAGGCGACGCTCGATCCCGGTGGGACAACAACAGTAGTGTTCTTGACGGTGGTGCACTTTCGTTAAAGCTGAGGCAGCCAGCTAGACCGAGCGGAATGAGGGCGGCCAGGAACAATTTGCGCATGCGTTGGGGTCCTTCAGGATGGGTCAATTCACAACGCAACCGCGTTCAAATGGTTCCTGAGATGCGCTCCCAGAACAATCCTCAGCCCGAACGGCTGTGGGATCCCTGGAAATCCAGTCTGCACCGGACACAGTCTTCATCTTTAACCGGACACAGTCTGTTACAGCCGCTCGACCGTCCGCTCGCTCGCCACTGGCGTCAGGCTCGCGAGCAGGGCCGGAATGAAAACCAAGCTCGCCAGCAACGTGCACCCCAGACTGATCAGCAGCAGCTTCCCCATGCTCGCGGTTCCCGGATGAGCCGACAACGCCAGCGATCCGAACGCCGTGCCGGTGGTCAAAGCCGAGAACAGGATCGCCCGTGCCGTCGCGCTCCCCAGCGGATGATGCTGCCCGGCGCGCCAGTTCATCACGAAATAGATGTTGAACGACACACCGACGCCCAGCAACAACGGCAACGCTATGATATTGGCGAAATTGAGCGGCAACGGCAGCAGCACAGCGATCAGCAGCGTCAGCAGCGCCGACATCAGCAACGGCGCCATCACCAGCGCCGCATCGAGTAAACGGCGGAGCAGACCCAGCAGGATCACGGCGATCGCGATGACCGCGTAGATCGCCGCCTGCCGAAATGCGCCGACGATCGTGTCGGCGGTCGCCGCGATCGTGACGGCGGACCCGCCCGCATCAGGGGCGATCGCCGAAACCTGCTGGACGAACACCTTCAACCCCTCCGGCGTCTGGGCTTCGGGCTTGGGATTGACCTGCACCCTTGCGCGTCCGTCGGGCAACAGCCAATCCCGCGCGAAGTCGGGTGGGATCGTGTTCAGCGTGACCGGCTCCGCGCTCAGAGCCAGCCGCAAATGTGCAAGCTGCGTCGGCAGGAAGCGGGTCAAAGCCGCATTCGCCGCCATCAGCACGTCGTCAGGCGCGGTCTGCATGCGGCGCAGATCGGCGGCAATCAACGCCAGCGGATGATCCTTCGGCAGTTTCGCCAGAGCGGGATCGATTTGCGCCAACGCGCTCTTGGCGGCCATCCGGATTTCCTCGGCGGTGACCGGCGCCGCTGATCCGTGGGGGGCGAGGGTCGGGGCCAGGATCGTGTTGGCGTCAGCGATCACCGCCAGCTTCTGCTGCTGATCGTTAGGCACGAAGCTGTTGATGCTGATGACCCCGTTAACCGTCGGCAACGTCTCCAACTTTTCGCTCAGGGTCTTCGCCGCCTGGGCGTCCGGCGCCAGCACATCGATCGTGTAGGGGTTGGTCAGCGGATTATTGATCAGGTCGCGCAGCGTGCGCATCGCCTCGGTGTTAGGGTTTTTGGTGTCCAGCGGATCGGAATCGAACGCCAGCCAGGGCGACACCGCGATCGCCGCGACCGCCAGCACGCCGAACCCGATCAGGATCGGCCACCGCCTGCCGCGCAACCACCGGATCGATCCGAGCCGCGAAGGCGAAGCCGACCTCGCCCGCCTCGCCGCGCGGGTGGAACACGGTGATCGCGGCTGGCAGGAAGGCCAGCGTGCAGATGAACGCCATGATCATGCCGGCGCCGGCGATCAGGCCAAGCTCCGCCACGCCGGAAAATGCCGTCGGCACGAACGCAAGGAAGCCGGCGGCGGTGGCCAGGGCAGCGATCAGGATCTGCACGCCGACCCGGCGCGCGGTCTCGGTCATCGCGGCGGCAGGATCGCCGGTCTCGAAACGGAACTCGCGGTAGCGCACCGAAAACTGGATAGCGAAATCGACCGCGATACCGACGAACAGGACCCCGAACCCGACCGACACCAGATTGAGCGTGCCGACCGCGACGGCCGCGAAAAGCACCGTCAGCATCAGGCCCAGCACCAGCGTCATCAGGATCGGCAGATCAGCCGCCAGGAATGCACCGCCAGGAACAGCCATAGCGTGATCAGCACCAGGCTGCCGATCAGGCCCTTCACGGCACCCTCGGCGACGGAGGCGAATTCCTCGTCCGCCAGCGCGACCTGCCCGGTGATCCGCACATGCGCGTCGCCGGACTGCACAAAGGGAAGCCCGGCGATAACATCCCGCATAGCCTGGGTCGCCGCTCCGCCCGGTTCCAGCGCGCCGAAATTCTGATGCGGCTGCACCAGCACGAAATGATAGGGACCCGCCAGTTCAGCTAGGCCGCCGCCCAGCAGGGTTTCCCATGACAGCGGCTTCGGATGACCGTCCAATGCGTCCGCCATCGATTGGTGGAAACCCTTGATCGACGAGAGGTAGGGCGACAGGTCGGCGTCGCCTTGGGTCACGCCGATGCCCAGCAGCGATAGCGCGGAGAACAGGCCACGCGCCGACGGGTCGGCGACAAGCTGGCCGAGGAACGGCTGTGCGTCGATGGTCTGGTCCATCAGCGCCGACAACTGCTTCAGTTGCAGAAACAGCAGCCCTTCCTTTTCCAGGAACGGATTGGCGTCGGGGCGCCGCACGGTCAGGAAATGGGTTTTGTCGGCGGACAATCGGGCGGCGAGTTCGCTGGCGGTGGCGTCGGCCTCCTCGGGGTTGCGGGCATCGACCACAGCGACCAGCAGGTCGCGGAACTGCGGGAAATCGCGGTTCATCTCCGCTGCCCGCTGCCGCCAGGGCAAATTCGGCTTGAACAACAGGTCGGTGTCGGTGCTGACGCCGAGATGGGTGGACGCGACCCAAGCGGACGCAATGGCCAGCAACACGCCGGCAAAAACCACGGGCCAGGCATGACGGCGGCTGAAATCGACCAGACGGACGAGCAGGCGGATCAGCATGCGTGAAAAAAGCCTAATGATATGGAGCGGCAGGAGTAGTCGCTCCATTCGGGTGGGTCCACCGCCGCGGTGATCAAACTTGATCTTGAGCCGGCGGCGGTGCGCCGCTATAGCCCCCTGCTTGCGCGGCCGGTCGGGATCGGCGGCGCCAGCAAGGAATCGGACCATGAAGCCGGGCATTCACCCAGAATACCACGAGATCAACATCGTCATGACCGATGGGACGCAGTTCAAGACGCGCTCCTGCATGGGCAAGGAGGGCGATACGCTGCGTCTGGACATCGATCCGAAGTCGCATCCTGCCTGGACCGGCGTGCAGCGCATGATGGATACCGGAGGTCAGGTCGCGAAGTTCAACAAGAAGTTCGCTGGGCTGGGCATAAAGAAGTAGTTCCGCCAGGTGCTGGGAAGGGCGTGCGAAGCATCGATACCGCGCCCGACTCCCGTTCGGCGAAACGTCGCTGTTTCGCGGCACCTCAGTGGCTCTCGGCAAAACGCAGATCCGCCCCCGGAACGCTCTTGAACCGTCACTAGCCACTGCCTAATTGCTGCATCGTCGGGAATGCCCAATGGGGTTTCCGAGGTAAAATGAATGAGTTGGCCCAGGTGGGCGGCTCGCACAGGCAACCTTGCTTTGCAGGAGGTTTTTTGATGACTACTGTCGATTTTGCTCCGCTTTTCCGTACCGCCATTGGCTTCGACCGGTTGGCGCGTCTCGTGGATACCGCTGCGTCAGGTCAAGACGCGCAATCTTATCCGCCCTACAACATCGAAAAGACCGGTGACGACACCTATCGCCTGACCATGGCGGTGGCTGGGTTTCGGCCGGACGAGCTCGACCTTACCGTAAAGGACAACACCCTTGTCGTATCGGGCAGGGTCGCGAATGACGGTCCGAAGGCCGAGATCCTGTATCGTGGAATTGCCGGCCGGGCGTTCGAGCGGCGTTTTGTCCTCGCCGACCATATTGTGGTTGAAGGTGCGGACGTTCAGCATGGTTTGCTGCATGTCGGCCTGAAGCGCATTGTTCCGGAGTCGCTAAAGCCCCGTAAAATCACGATCGGCAGCGGCCAGCAGGTTGCCCCGACACCGATAGCGAACAACGCTGCGCACGTCGACGCGCGTCGCCAAGGCCGCCTGACGGACGGCATATCTGATACTACCAAAGCGGAGGCCTATCCGGCCTCCGCTTTTTCGTTCAGGACCGTTTGAAGAAGGCGTCCGCCGCGCTGCGATGCGCGTTCTTGCGGCCGATATCAGCCTCTACCCGAGAGATTTCGGCCTTCAATTCTTGTATATAAAGATGGAGTTCTTCAATCCCTAGACTGTCCAGAAGCGGCGGTTCCAGTCGACGCCGTTTCACTGGGGGCGCGTCTTCTTCCACAGGCATTTCGACTTCCCTCATATCGATTGCTTCGCGGTCATGGCGCGTCAGCCATGTGCATTCCAACTATCATAATACAGCTAAAGCCGCTTGACCCACCCCCCTTGCCTTGTCATATCCGCGCCTTGGCCGCCTCTGCGACACGTCAATTAGCGCTGATCGGTCCAGCGACATCGTCAGACCGAAATTTATCCGCCCGGCGGCCCTGAAAGTGCGAAAGCCATGACCCTTCCACTGATGCCTAAGGCTACCGCCGTGTGGTTGATCGAGAAAACCGCTCTGACGTTCACCCAGATCGCGGATTTCTGCGGCATGCATCCGCTGGAAGTGCAGGCGATCGCGGACGGTGAGGTCGCCCAGGGGATCGTTGGATACGACCCCGTGGCAAATGCGCAGACCACGCTGGAAAATATTCGCCAATGCGAGCGCGACCCAAATGCCAGGTTAAAGCTGATCGCGAACGCCTTGCCGATGCCCAAGCGCCTGCGTGGCTCGCGCTATACGCCCGTGGCGAAGCGCAATGACCGACCCGACGCGATCGCGTTTCTGCTACGCAATTTTCCTCAATTGTCAGAATCCCAGGTCGGTAAGCTGCTCGGAACCACCAAGGACACGATTCAAAAGGTGCGTGAGCGAACCCACTGGAACAGCGCGAATATCAAGCCCCGCGATCCGGTAATCCTCGGATTATGTAGCCAGACCGATTTGAATGCAGCGGTGTCCCAGGCGAATGACCGGCTGGAACGGGAGGGCCGGGCCGTCCCCGTGCCGCCGCCGCCGGAGGCGGATGAGGCCGCCTGACCGGCGTGGCGGGTTGGGTTGGATTGTGTCCGATCAGCTGACCTGGGTGCGCAGCCTTTCCATTTCTTCCTTCAGACGCAGCTTTTCTAGCTTAAGTCGCATCAGAGCCTCCGAATCGGGACGCGGCCGCTGGTCCTCGTCAAAAATTCGCATTTCGAGCGAAGCGTGCCGTTCCTTTAAAGCGTCGAGACGGGTATTCAGGCTCATGGACTGTGTACCTCCGTGTCTAACCGGTTGGCTGCCAGCTGCTGCCACACTGGCCGCAGCGGCGCACCGTAACGCGTTTGACACCTGTCTGAACAGATGCGAAAGCAAAGTGGCAGATAAGACGCAATTTTCTATCGTAGGTTGCGATCATGCTGAGCGATAGGGATTCGCTGCTGCGCAAACTCCATGGGCTACGCAGCGAGCATCGCGACCTTGACACTGTTATCGCGCGGCTGGCCGACCAGGGGGCGTCCGATCAGTTGCATCTGCAGCGGCTCAAGAAGCGCAAGCTGATGTTGCGCGACGAGATCGCCTGGCTGGAAAGTCGGCTGATTCCAGACAGCATTGCCTGAGATGCCAGCGCAGCCGAATGCGGCGCCGCTGGTTGGGATCATCATGGGCAGCCAGTCGGACTGGCCGACCTTGACCCATGCCGCCGACGTTCTCGCCCACCTCGGCGTGCCTCATGAGGTGAGGATCGTGTCCGCCCATCGCACTCCAGACCGTCTGCGCGCATACGCGACGACGGCCCGAGATCGCGGGTTGAAGGGCATCATCGCCGGAGCGGGGGGGGCTGCCCACCTGCCCGGAATGTGTGCCGCCTGGACGCCGCTGCCTGTGCTGGGCGTTCCGATCGAAACGCACGCCTTGAAAGGCATGGATAGCCTGCTGTCCATCGTCCAGATGCCCGCTGGAATTCCCAGTGGGCACAACTGGCGATCGGCCGGGCAGGGGCGGTCAACGCGGCCCTGCTCTTGGCGGCGATGCTGGCGACACAGGACACGGCGCTGGCCGACCGGCTCGATGCGCTGCGGGCCGAGCAGACCGCCTCGGTGCCCGATGCTCCCGAGCAGGCGGCCGCCGAGCCGCCATGACGCGCTTCCCGTTGCCGCCGAATGCGACCATCGGGCTGGTCGGCGGCGGGCAGCTTGGCCGTATGTCTGCGCTGGCGGCGGCTCGTCTGGGATATCGTTGCCATATCCTCACGCGGGAGATCGACAGCCCCGCGGCACAAGTGTCCCATGCCGTCACCATCAGCGATTACAGCGACCCCGTCTCGCTGCGGGCGTTCGCCGACTCGGTGGACGTGATCAGCTTCGAATTCGAGAATGTCAGCGCCGAGGGTCTGGATCTTCTCGCCTCGCTGCGCCCGGTCCGTCCGGCACCGTCGGTGCTGCGGATCAGCCAGGACCGGATCGACGAAAAGAGCTTCCTCAACGCCGCCGGCGTCGCGACCGCCCCATGGGCGCCGGTCACGTCACGGAAGGAACTCGAGGCGGCGGTGGGGCGCCTCGGTCTGCCGGCGGTCCTGAAGACCACCCGCCTAGGATACGACGGCAAGGGTCAGGCCATGCTGCGCGTGCCCGGCGATCTGGATGCGGCCTGGGAGCGGTTGACCCCGAAGCCCCTGGTCTTGGAAGGCTTTGTCGATTTTGCTCAGGAAATCAGCGTCGTCGTGGCCAGGGGCGCGGACGGCTCGGTCGCAGTCCTTTGACACCGTGGAGAATCGGCATCGCGACCACATCCTGGACCTGACCTTGGCGCCCGCTCGCATCTCGCAGCCGGTCGACCTCGCGGCGCAGGCCATCGCCCGCCGCGTGGCCGAGGCACTGGACCTTGTCGGCCTGCTGGCCGTGGAGATGTTCCTCGACAGCACCGGCAAGGTGCTGGTGAACGAGATCGCACCGCGTCCGCACAACTCCGGCCACTGGACGATCGACGCATGCCCGGCCAGCCAGTTCGAACTGCATATTCGAGCCATCGCCGGCTTGCCGCTGCCGCCGGCGACCCGCCATGCCGATGCGGTGATGAAGAACCTGATCGGGCCCGAGGGCATGGCGCTCTGGCCGATCGCCCTCGCTGAACCCGGGATCATCCCGCACCTCTACGGTAAGGCCGAGGCGCTGCCGGGCCGCAAGATGGGGCATGTCACGCGACTGTTCCCACGCGGGGCGTTGCCGGGGGATTTTGGTGTGACAGGCGGCTCTGGGGAAGTTGGCCGCAGGATAGTCGCAGCCGCCGAAGGGGTCACGCCCACCGCCGGGCGGGGTTGCCGCGATATCCTCGCGCTGCTATAGCCTCCACTATGGCTCGGGACTAAGGAGTTCCGAATGGACGGCACATCCGAGGCGATTGCGGAAAAACCCGCGCTGGCCCGTCAGGCTGAAGCCCTGTCGCGCCCAATGACCCAGGCGCGGCATATGGCCGACGCCATCCGCGCCTTGGCGATCGACGCGACCGAGCGGGCGAAATTCGGCCATCCTGGGTTGTCGATGGGCATGGCCGATGTCGCGACCGCGCTGTGGACACGTTACTTCAAGTTCGACGCGGCCGACCCGAGTTGGCCCGACCGCGACCGGTTCGTGCTCTCCGCCGGCCATGGGTCGATGCTGCTATACGCGCTAACATACTTGACCGGCTACGATGGAATGTCGATCGACGACATTCGCAATTTCCGCGCAGTTGCCTGAGCGGCACATCCCGCGATCGAGACCACGACCGGCCCGTTCGGGCAGGGACTGGCAACGGCCGTCGGGATGGCGATCGCCGAACGCAACATGGCCGCCCGCTTCGGCAAGTCATTGGTGGATCATCGCACCTGGGTCGTCGCCTCCGATGACGACATGATGGAGGGTATCAGCCACGAGGCAGCGGTGCTCGCGGGACATCTCGGTCTGTCCAAGCTGACAGTCTTGTATGACGACAACCGCGTCTCGATCGACGGTGAAACCTCACCGGCCCGCTCGGACGACGTGGTGAAACGTTTCGCCGCCTATGGCTGGGCGACCAAGAAGGTCGATGGTCACGATCCGAACCTGATCCACGCAGCTTTGTCCTTTGCCGTCCGGTCCAGGAAGCCGACGTTGATCGCCTGCCGCACCATTATCGGCCTCGACGCCCGGCCCAAGGATGGAACCAACGGCTCCGTCAACTCGGTCCAAGCGAAGCCGCCGCAGCGAAGAAGCTGCTCGGCTGGCACGACCCTCCCTTCGTGACGCCCGACGACCTGAAGGAGCGGTGGCACGCCGTCGGCACGCCGCGGCGCCCCCGCCCGACGCTCCTGGCTCAAGCGCCTCGCCCGGCACGCTCAGCGCGGCGAGTTCGAGCGCGTGGTGGCAGGCCGGCTGCCGGACAACTGGCACGAGGCGGTGGGTGAACTGAAGCAAACAGGTGGCCTACGACAGGCCAACGCTGGCGAGCAGAGCGTCGAGTCATAAATGCCTTGATGCTCTGGTGGCCGCGACCCCTGAACTGATCGGAGGGTCCGCTGACCTCACTGGGTCTAACCTGACGCAGGGGAGGGGAATGGTCTTCCTCTCAGCTGGCAACTACAGTGGCCGATACGTCCAATGTGGCCTCCGCGAGCATGGTATGGCCGCCGCGGCCAACGGCATGGCGCTCCATGGCGGTATCATCCCATATATCGATACGTTTTTGGTGTTCAGCGACTACTTGCGTCCGGCGCTCCGTCTGGCGGCGATCATGCGTCAGCGGGTTATTTACGTGCTGACGCATGACACTATCGGCCTGGGTGAGGACGGTCCCACCCACCAACCGGTCGAACATCTGGCCAGCCTGCGGGCCATGCCCAACCTGCACGTTTTTCGTCCTGGCGATGCGATGGAGACGGTGGAATGCTGGGAACTCGCGATCCGGCGCACGGATGGGCCCAGTCTATTGGTATCGTCGCGCCAGGCGCTGCCGGCGTGGCGGACAGATACCACCGAGAATCGTTGCGCGCGCGGCGGTTACGTCCTCGCGGAAGCGGAAGGTCCGCGCCAGGCCACCATCATCGCCACCGGATCCGAGCTTCGGGTCGCCATGGCGGCGCGTGAGAAACTGGCCGGCGACAACATCGCGGCCGCCGTTGTCTCCCTGCCCTGCTGGGAGTTGTTTGCGCATCAGGATGAAGTCTATCGCGCTCAGGTGTTGGGCGGTGCGCCGCGGGTCGGAATTGAGGCCGCCAGTGGTTTCGGGTGGGAACAATGGCTGGGGCCGGAGGGCAGCTTCATCGGGATGACCGATTTCGGTGCCTCGGCCAACTACGAAGACTCTACGCCATTTCGGCATCACGCCAGATGCAGTGGTCGCGGCGGTAACCCGCCGAATTGGATGAAGTGCCGGTCAGGCTTGCGTCTTATGCAGCTCGGTGCTGTTGATTTAGCTCAATGACTGAGACGATATGCTATGGTGAGTCATCAGCCAGCAGCGGAAAGGAAGTTAAGTCATGGCAGTCAAGGTTGCGATTAATGGATTTGGACGCATCGGGCGCCTGGTGTTGCGCGCCATTATCGAGAGTGGCCGGGACGATGTCGTTCCCATTGCGATCAATGATCTCGGCAGCGTCGAAGCCAACGCCCACCTTTTTGCTTATGACAGCGTGCATGGCCGATTTCCGGGTCAGGTCGAGGTGTCGGGTGACACCATCACCATCCGCTACAACGGCAAGGTGTATGGCCCCTTGAAAGTGGCCGCGGAACGGGATCCGACCAAGGTGCCGTATCAGGGCGTCGACGTGGCCATGGAATGCACCGGTCATTTCAACAGCAAGGCAAAGGCCTCGGCGCTGTTGACCGCGGGCGCCCGCAAGGTCCTGATCTCCGCCCCGGGCGATGAGGTCGACGCGACGGTGGTCTATGGCGTGAACCACAAGGTTCTGACGAAGGAAATGACCGTGGTGTCCAACGCGTCCTGCACCACCAACTGCCTCGCGCCGATGGCGAAAGTGCTGCACGAGCGGTTCGGTATCCTGCGCGGTTACATGGTGACGATCCACGCCTATACCGGCGACCAGAACACGGTAGATACACTGCACAAGGACCTGCACCGCGCCCGGGCGGCGGCGGTGTCGGCGATCCCAACGTCGACCGGCGCGGCGAAAGCAGTAGGGCTGGTCTTGCCCGATTTGAAGGGCAAGCTGGACGGCACCGCCATCCGCATCCCGACCCCGAACGTCTCGATCGTTTCGCTGGACGTGAACCTGTCCAAGGCCGGCAACCAAGGACGAGATCAACGCGGCTATGCAGGATGCGTCAAAGGGCGAACTGGCTGGAATCCTCGACTACAACAAGGCGCCGCTGGTCAGCATCGACTTCAACCACTGCCCGGCGTCATGCACCTTCGATGCGACCCAGACGGCCGTTGTGGATGGCGCGCTGACGCGAGTCATGGGCTGGTATGATAACGAGTGGGGCTTCTCCAACCGTATGTCGGACACGGCCGCGTTGCTTGGTAGCCTATAGACTCTCGCTTAGCGTCACGGCCGAGCTCGTCTTTTGGCGCGTCCCGGCCGTGATGCCGCAGCCGTTCGTGCACAACAGCCCAGGATCTTCCTGGTCGGTCGGGAGCCGTCATAACTCGGAGCTTTGCCATGCCCTTCCGCACTCTCGACAACCTGGACGTTGCAGGGAAGCGCGTCCTGCTGCGCGCCGACCTCAATGTTCCGGTGCGTGACGGCAAGATCACCGATCTGACCCGCATCGAGCGGCTGTCTCCCACGATCAAGGAACTGTCCGCCAAGGGCGCCAAGGTCATCGTCTGCAGCCACTTCGATCGGCCCAAAGGCAAGCGGGTGCCCGAAATGTCGCTCGCGCCGATGGCCGCTGCCCTGGGAGAAGTGCTCGGCCGGAAGGTTCGTTTTGTTGAGGACTGCACCGGCCCCGCGGCGGAACAGGCTGTCGAATTGCTGTCCCGCGGCGACGTCCTGGTGCTGGAAAACACCCGCTTCTACGCCGGCGAGGAAAAAAACGACCCCGCTTTCGCCGCCGCTCTGGCCAAACTGGCCGATATCTTCGTCAACGATGCGTTCTCCGCCGCTCACCGCGCCCATGCCAGCACCGAGGGCGTGGCGCACCTTCTGCCCTCCTATGCCGGCCGCCTCATGCAAGCCGAACTCGAGGCACTTCATGCGGCGTTGGGCAACCCGGTGCGCCCGGTCGCGGCGATCGTCGGCGGCGCCAAGGTATCCACCAAGCTGGAATTGCTCGGCAATCTGGTCGGCAAGGTCAACGTGCTGATCATCGGCGGTGCCATGGCGAACACCTTCCTGTCCGCGCAGGGGAAGGGCGTCGGCAAGTCCCTGCAGGAAGCCGAGATGCACGGCACCGCGCTGGAGATCCTGACCAAGGCGCAAGCAGCCGGCTGCCGGATCGTCCTGCCGACCGATGCCGTCGTCGCGCGTGAGCTAAAACCGAACACGCCCGTCGAGACCGTTTCGGTCGATGCCGTCCCGGCTGACATGATGATCCTGGACGTCGGCCCAGCCTCGGTCGCGTCGCTGATCAAGCTTCTGGCGTCAGTGAAGACCCTTATCTGGAACGGTCCGCTCGGCGCCTTCGAAACGCCGCCGTTCGATGCCGCCACCACGGCGCTGGCCCATGCCGTGGCCGAGGCTACGCAGAATTCGGGCCTGCGCAGCGTTGCCGGCGGCGGCGACACCGTGTCCGCGCTCCGCCACGCCGGCGTGATCGAGAAAATGAGCTACGTGTCCTCCGCCGGCGGCGCCTTCCTGGAGTGGATGGAAGGCAAGACACTGCCGGGTGTGGCTGCCCTCGAAAGCTGAGCGCGCGAGGAAGCGGCAAACCTCAGTATGTCGCTTCCGGTCTCTTGGCGGAGCGATGCGGCATGATCAGGGTTTATCTCGCCGGCCCAGACGTTTTCCTGCCCGACGCCGGCGCTTGGCTGGAGCGGAAGAAGGCGATCTGTGCCGGATTCCGCCTGACCGGTGTATCTCCACTCGACGCACTCGCGGAGGAGCCGGCTGCGTGGGGGCGTCTGACGGAGTGGCGGCGGATTGCGCTTCGCAACGAGGCTCATATCCGAAGCTGCGCCGCCGTCGTCGCTAACCTGACCCCGTTTCGCGGGCCCAGCGCGGATGTCGGCACGGTGTATGAGGTCGGCTTCGCCCGTGGACTGGGCCTCAGGGTATTCGGTTACACCACCGTGACCGCGACTTTCCTCGATCGCACACTGTCCTCGATCGGCGGAGGGCGGCAAGACCGGGATGGGTCATGGTGGGACCCGGACGGGCTGCTGGTCGAGCAGTTCGGTCTGTTCGACAACCTGATGATCGAGGGTGGGATCACCGACTCCGGCGGCGCGCTGATCCGCGAGGACCGCGACCGCTGGAACGATTTGTCGGTGTTCGAGCGCTGCGTCCAGGCGGCTGCTTGCGCATTACGCACGGAACGATGAGGGCTCGCTGAGAATCGCGGGGTGAAAGAGTGGCTGCCGTAGAGACGCTTTGCGCTCTACGCGGCGGCGCGAATTGCGACAGCTTTCACATCCTCGCCGACACCAGCTTCAAACAACGAAAAATTCGCCTCGAACCGCGCGATCAGGTGCTCCGCCATCCGGTCGTAGGCAGCCTTGTCGGCCCAGGCCTGGCGTGGGTCCAGCACCTCGTCTGGGATCCCCGGAACGTGCGCTGGGATCGCGAGGCCGAAGAACGGTTCCTTATGAAACTCCATCTTGGTCAGCGTCCCGTCGAGGGCACCGCGCAGCAGGGCACGGGTGTGCTTGATCGCCATGCGGTGGCCGACACCGAACTGCCCGCCGCTCCAGCCGGTGTTCACCAGCCAGCAGGTCGCGTCATATTTCGCGATCAGCTCGGAGAACATCCGGCCGTACACTTCCGGCCGTCGCGGCAGGAAAGGTTGCGCGAAGCAGGTGCTGAAAGTGGCGCTCGGTTCCCGCCCGAGGCCCTTTTCGGTGCCCGCGACCCGCGCGGTATAACCGGACAGGAAGTGATACATCGCCTGCGCGGGCGTCAGCCGCGAGATCGGTGGCAGCACGCCGAACGCATCGCAGGTCGAGCATGAAGACGTTCTTCGGCACGCCGCCTCGGCCCGTCAGGTTGACGTTCGGAATGAACTCCACCGGGTAGCAGGAGCGTGTGTTCTCGGTCAGCGAGCTGTTGCTCAGGTCCAGATTGCCGTGCCTGTCGCCGATGACGTTCTCGAGCACGGCGCCGAATCGGTTGGACGCCGCCCAGATCTCGGGCTCGGCTTCCTGAGACAGATTGATTACCTTGGCGTAGCAGCCGCCCTCGAAATTGAAGGTGCCGCTCGGTCCCCAGCCGTGCTCGTCGTCTCCGATCAGCCTGCGGTGCGCGTCGGAGGAAAGCGTGGTCTTGCCGGTTCCCGACAGCCCGAAAAACAGCGCGACGTCGCCATCTTTGCCGATATTTGCGCTACAATGCATCGGCATTACACCCTTCGCGGGCAGCAGCCAGTTCATCACGGTGAAGATCGACTTCTTCACCTCGCCGGCATACTCGGTCCCGGCGATGACGATCAGCTTCTGCTCAAAAGACAGGGCGATGGTGGTGGAGGACCGCACGCCGTCCACTACAGGATCGGTCTGGAACAATGGAGCATGTAGAATGACGTAGTCGGGCTCGAAGCCATCCAGCTCCCTCTCGGGCGGACGGATAAACATGTTGCGCGCGAACAACCCGTTCCACGCGTGGGTTGTGACGAGGCGAACCCGCACGCGATATTCCGGATCGGCGCCGGCGTAGAGATCCTGGGTGAACAGCTCTTGCCCTTGAAGATAGGCTTGGACGCGGCCTTTGAAGGCGTTGAACCTGTCCACCGTCATGCGCTGGTTGACCTTGCCCCACCAGATGTCGGCGGTGACCGAGGGTTCATCGACCACGAACTTGTCCTGGACCGAGCGACCCGTGTGGGCGCCGGTTTCAACCATGAAGGCGCCATCAGTGGACAGACGCCCCTCTCCACGCCGCAGTGCTGCGGCGACTAGCGCGGGCGCGGTCTGATTGGAATGAACAGGACACGAGACTTGCACCCCGGTCCCGGCCAGCGCTTTCACTGCATGTTGTTTCCATGAGTGTTTATTCGCGGTCACGTGCGTCAAGATCGGTTCCTGCCCTGGCCAGCGTTTTCGTCATGCCCCGAGACGTGGCATCTGGCCAGCCAGTATGGGCACGCCGGGAGTTACATCTCAAGCAAGGCGTTTCTATGACGTGGATGAGCAAACGTCCACCTTTTGCCCATCGGTTCGCCCATATCGTTTCCGGCCATCTAATAAGATGTGGGCGGACGATAACAGGGCCGCCAGCGCTGCTTAAAGTGCTGCCTGGAGACGGCCCTTCAACCAGTGCGAGAACGCCCGCAGCAAAAAGCGGTGGGTCATCGAAGACGCCGTTGACCCACCGCGCCGCATCAGATGAAGGCGCTGAGTCCCGTGACGACCTTGCCGAGAATCAGGGTCTGCATCTGATAGGTGCCTTCGTATGAGTAGAGCGCTCCGCAAGCACCGCGCGACTTTGTAGCCGGCGACGATGCCTTTGCCGCCGAGAAGCACGCGGGCAATCTTTAGCCTAATTTTGTGCTCGAGTTTCTCGACGCTAAATCCAGGCGTCGTCTTGTTCTCGACGATGAACCCCTTGACGTGGTCATCGGCAAGAGCGCGCGCCCAGATGACGGAAACATCGCACAACGAAGCGTTGCCAATCCACCGCTTCTCGCCTTTGAGGGTCCAGATGTCACCGTCGCGCTTCGCGGTGTTCAGCATGGCGCCGCTCACACCCGACCCCACAAGCGGTTCGATCAGACCGAAACAGCCGATCCTTCCAACCGCGCCATCGGCGGTAGCCATTTCTGCTTCTGCTCTTCCGATGCGTCGAGATAGATGGCGTCCATCGACAGGCCGTTGTGCAGGCCAATGAACGTCGCGAACGAGGGGGCGGTGCGTGCCAATCTCCATTTGCACAAAGCCCGACGACGCCACACTCCCCCTGCGCAGCCGTAATCCTGCATTCCAAGCCCGCCAATGCCCAACTCCTTCAAGGCCGGCAGAAGCCCGAAGGAAAAGGGGTCATCCACCCAGTATTGCGCGACGACTGGCGCCACCGTGAACTCCATGAACGCCCGCACCCGCTTCATCGTCGCGAGTTCCTCGGCGTTCAAGGTCTCGTAGACTTCGTGGAAGTCGCTGTTGTATGGCGGCCAACGGTTCATGTTGTTTCCGCGTGACAAAAATTCCGATGGTGGTGGCCATTTCAGTGATCCAGCGTTTTGAGTGTGCAGAAGAGGTTGGCGTAAGCGATTTTGGGACACGGGACGGCCAATCGACCGGCCAGTGGCCACCTGGGTGCATGAACATCTAGGCGATTTGCGATTTGTTTGGTTGAAATTATACCGTGATGGTCATCTTCTGCCTGTCGGCCCTTTCAGCTTTATGGCCGGTCCGGCCGAGGCGATCGGGCCACTTGCTCTCCTTGCCCTCGTGCTGCTGGCTCTTGCCGCGACGGCAGGGTGGCGTCCTAAAGGGCACTGGCGCTCTGTCCTGGCCCTTTGCCTTTCTATTTTCGTCACGCTTCCGGTAAACCATGAAATCAAGAGCGTGTTTGGGCGAACATGGCCTGAAAGCTGGCTGGGCGACAATCCGTCCTGGATCCGTGACGGTGTATTCGAATTTTCTCCATTCCACGGCGGTCAAGGTTGGGATTCATTTCCGTCGGGGCTGCGGCGACTTTGCTCTGGCTCCTCTGGCCCGAGTTGCGAATTATTTGGGCCGCAATAGTTGCCATGGTTGTCACAGGGCTGATCGGAGGAACAGCCTCGGGGCCGCTGGGTTGATGCTTTCGACGAGTGCTGGCTTCGGGAGGTCAGTCATTCGAAGGCGATCGCCGGCTAAGCGGAATTTGCCATTCGGCGATCGAAGTCAGCCGGCGCCTGACGCGAGCGCCGGTGCTGCACGGACAAGCCGCTCTTATTGAGCTCACCGCCGTGTCCATGGTCTAATTCAGGGCCAACTCCTTATAGCCCTTCCCCGCCACATCGTCGCATTTCGCGCGATAGGCCGGCGCACTGCCGCTGTAGCGGTTGATAATGCGGGTCTGTTTGCCCTCGACATTGGTGTTAACGCCGGTCATCCACGAGTTCACCTCGTTGGACAGAAGACCCACACCCAGCGACTTGACGTGATCGGTCCAGGTCAGCACTCCCGCCTTCGTGGCCTCCAGGCGTGTTACATCGTGGTTCCGGGCGTATCCTATCAATCCTGTCACCCAATCGACGTTGTATTCGATGCTGCGGGGGATGTTGCCAAGCGCGGTATGGGGTCCCATCAGCATCATCATGTTCGGAAAGCCGTTGATCATGACGCCGAGGTAGGTTTCTGGCCCGTTCCTCCATCGGTCCTTCAGCCGTTCTCCGCCAACCCCGCGGATATCGATCCGGTCGAAACTACCTGTGACGGCATCGAAACCTGTCGCATAGATGATCATGTCGAAGGCGAACTCGGCATCGGTGGTTTTGATGCCGGTGGCAGTGATACGCTCGATCGGCGCTTTCGATATATCCACCAATTTCACGTTGTCCTGGTTGTAGACTTCGTAATACTTGGTCTCCAACGGTACACGTCTTGTCCCGAAACCGTGGTTCTTCGGGATTAGTTTTTCCGCCGTTTCGGGGTTTTTTACTCGCTGGCGGATCTTCCGGGCTACGAAGTCGCTGAGCAGCGCATTGGCCTCGCGGTCGGTCAAGATGTCGCGGAAATTGCCCTGCCAGATGCCAAAGCCGGGTTCGGCATACCGCTTTTCCCAGAATGCCTCGCGCTCCGCCTCGGAAACCTCGAATGTGCCGCGCGGGTCCGGGGTGTGCAGGAAGCAGGCGAACGTCTCCTGGCAGCGTCGGAACATCTCCGGGTATCCCGCCTTGATCTGCGCCATCTCCTCGGTGCTGATCTTGCTGTTGAGCAGCGGCGCGCACCAGTTCGGCGTGCGCTGGAACACGGTCAATTGGCCCGCGGTCTTGGCCACTTCCTGGATCGTCTGCACCCCGGTGGCGCCGGTGCCGATCACTGCCACTCGTTTGCCCTCAAAACTGACCGGCTCATGCGGCCAGCGGGCCGTATGGAAAGACTGGCCCCGGAACGTATCCACCCCCGGTATTGTCGGCATCGTCGGCGCTGAGAGCGGCCCGATGGCAGTGATCAGAAATCGCGAGCTGAAGCGGCTGCCGTCTTCCAGCGTCACATCCCAGCTGCGGGTTGCGTCCTGATAGTGCGCCGAGGCCACGCGGCTGCGGAATTGGATGTCGCGGCGGAGGTCGAACTTGTCGGCAACGTAGTTCAGATAGCGCAGCGTCTCCGGTTGGCCTGCGAAATGCTCGCGCCCAGTCCCATTCGTCCAGCAACTCCTGCGAGAACGAGTAGCGTAGGAGTAGCTTTCGGAATCGAAGCGCGCGCCAGGATAGCGGTTCCAGTACCAGGTGCCCCCAACGCCGGTGCCGGCCTCGAGCACGCGGACAGAGAGGCCGAGCTCCCGCAAGCGGTAGAGCTGGTACAGGCCTGACATGCCGGCACCGATGACGATAGCGTCAAATTGCTTGTGGGGCTGCCATTGGGTTTTCCTCCCCGTATAGGGATGCGCCACCCAATGATGAGGATCATCCTGAATGGGTGAAATCCTCATAATGAGAGATTTTTGCATGGTCAAGCAGGCAAGAATGAAATCTCTTATAGGGCGGAATCTTGCTGTTTCTCATAACAAGAGAATATCGCCTGATTTGCACCGGCGGACGTGGACCCGCGGTTCAATCGGGCAAGGTGATGGTATGGATCAAGGCAGCCCCTCCGAATTCGCCCGCCCGCCGCAAGGCGATACGAGCATTGCGCGTGTGCTTGGGATCCTCGACCTTTTCACGCCGGGGACGCCGGTGTGGACGGTTGATATGCTCGTTAAACGCTTGGCGCTCGGGCGCGCCACCATCTATCGGTATGTCCGAGCGTTAGGAGACGCAGGGTTTTTGGTGCCAGTCTCGGGGGCTGGGTACGTGCTCGGGCCTCGGTTCATTGAGTTCGACCGCAGCATAAGGTTGGCGGACCCGTTGTTGCAGATCGTTCCCCCGGTGATGGCGGAACTGCGGCAGGCCGTGAACGGCGCCCAGTTGCTGTGCGCGTTCTACGGGTTGCGGGTGCTGAGCGTGCTGCAGGACAAGACCGATCCGAACATCACCATGAGCATGGAGCGGGGGCGGCCGTTTCCATTGTTCCAGGGTTCTCCGTCGCGGGTGATCCTTGCGCATCTGCCGACTTATCAGTTGCGCAATTTGGCGCTGTGCCATCAGGCAGCGATCGCCGCTGCGGGCCTGGGAGAGAACTGGACGGAGTTTCGGGACGCGATGCGGGCGATCCGGAAGACGGGATACCTGGTGGCGAGCGATATCGACAAGGCTCTGGTCGGGATCTCGGCACCGATTTTTCATGCACCCGGTGCGGTGGCGGCTAGTCTCTGCCTGGTGCGGTTGAAGGAAAATGTGACGGAAACGGATGCCGCGGAGCTGGGGCGGCTGGCGGTGGACGCGTGCCAGCGGATTTCGCGGGAGTTGCAAGCGTTCCGGCCCGGCGAAGGCGATGCGAGGGCCGTGGCCTTTCCGATTTCGCGGGTGCGGTGACCGGCGTCGAAAATATGGCCGATCCGGGATATTGTAACAATTTGCAGGTAGTAAAGATCCGTTATCCCTCGTTGTTTGAACGGTAACTTGACGAAGCCGGACGCTGGGCTTTTCTGACCCTTCGCGGTTAGCGCCCGAACATCACGTCGCGGTCATCACTGCCGGAGCACCCCATGCAACTTCCGTTTCGAATTACCGTCTGCGGCCTGGACGAGCTTTCCGGACACAGCGACGCGCGTGTTAGTCACGTTCTTTCCATTCTCGATCCGGAGTGGCCGGTGCCGGAGGTATTCGGCACCTTCGGCGAGCATGACAAACTTGAGCTTCGCTTTCACGACGTGATCGAGGACCGCCTGGATGCGGTCGCGCCGATGGCGTTCCATATAGAGCAACTACTCGCGTTCGGTCGCGGACTTGATCGTGGACCCGTAGCGGATGCGCATCTGCTCGTGCATTGCCACGCCGGCGTCTCGCGGTCATCTGCATCGATGGCGCTGCTGATCGCCCAGGCCGCCCCAGGTTGCTCCGGTCATGAGATCTTTGCCGAGATCCTCCGAATTCGGCCACAGATCTGGCCGAACCTGCGTATCGTCGAGATGGGAGATAGCGCGCTCGGCAGGAAAGGCGAGCTTATCGACGCGGCGAAAGGCGTTTACCGCCTGAGGATTGGTCAGAACCCTTCGCTGGCGGAGGAATTTATGTCAGGCGGTCGCGGGCGCGAAGTCGAGGCGGCGCTACCTTGAATTAGCCCCCAGGAGGCTGATGAACCTCGGACAGCCGCTTCTGCAAGCGCCACCGGTAAACGATCCAGTTTCCGCGCCCGCTTGTGCGGAGGTGGCGTAATCCTCGATGCCAATCAGAGATGGCAGCAACCTGAATTGGCCAATGTCTCGATGCGTAGCAGGCGGCGGACAACAACGTTGAGCTCATGAAGAACGCCGCCTCCTGCCGAACTTCTTCAGATGGACGGATGCGGTTATATCGCCACCCTCACATGTTGAGCATGGCGCCGACGAGCGCGCCCTTGGCGGTGGCGTTGCGCGGATCCTTGGCGAGATAAACCTCACTGACCGCGACCGACAGATCGGTATCGGCGATGACCGTTTTGAGCTTCGGGAGGAAGCCGCCCGCCATCGTCGTGCCGCCGGCGCACACGATCGGGATTGCTGCCGCAAAACGGGGCAGCTTCTTCGATTCAGCCAGCGCGGTCTGCAGCGCCGCCGCCGCCGTTTCGATGACGTCGGCATAGTAGACGGACAGGGCGCGGTCGATCGAGCCGCCCGCCCGGCTGTCGTGCGCGGAGCCGATCTCGGCGCCGTTCTCCTTATGCAGGCGTACCGTGGTCGGCGTCTCGCCGGTCACCGAGGCGGCGCTCTGATCGATGTAGTCCCCGGCCCTGGTCGTCGCGATCGTGAGCACAGGGAGGCCGAGATAGGCGAGGCAGATATTGCACATGCCGCCGCCGAAGCTCATGCCGATGCCGGTAAAATTGGCGTCCTTGAGCTCGGAATAGACCACCGCCAGCCCTTCATTGACTGACCGCGCCTGATAGCCGAGCTTCTCGAAGATGCCCTGAACCGAGCGCTCGTGGAAAATGAGGTCAGAATCGTGGCCAGACGGTGCGCTTGGTATGCTGAAGCACAGCTTCTCCTCCGGGCTGGCCTTGCCGCAAAGCTGCGTCAGCAGAAGTTCGATCATCTGTAAATTCTTGGGTTCGGCCGGGTTGAGAAGGCCGCTTTGCATCGACCGGCGGGTGTCGCCGTTGAGGAATTTGGCGAATTCGTCGGCCCGATTGCCGAAGGCGTAGATATGTGTGCCTTCAACCTGGTGCAGGATGTTCTCGCGCGTCAGCATTTGCTCCGTCATCTTGCTGTACGGGATGTCGACAAAGGCATTGAGTTGTGGGTTAAAATTGACCTTTTGCCCGTTCAGGGTGGCGAGGACGATTTGACTCGTTCCAAGGTCGAGCCCCTTGACGGCTTGTTGCGACGCGGTTCCGATGGCCATTGAAAAATCTCCTGATTAAAAAATTGGAAAGGCTTGCAGCCCGGGTGCGCGAGTACCGGTTGGCACGTGTTCTAATCGCCCACGTGTAACGCCAGCCGCCCAAAAGGGCAGGCTGGTTTGCGCACGGGGCTGGTGGGGCGGCCGCGCGCGAAATTAAACAAAAATGGCGACCGTTGACCCGGCCACTGGTCAGCATCGAGGTCTGCTGGTTTAACGGGGTGCCGCGGGAACATGATGCTCGACGCGGCGCCGTGGCGGCGGGCTCCGGCGCCGTCACGCCTGCCATCCGCGCTGCCGGCGGGCGACCGAAGTCTGCAAATGTGTTACCGGGCCGAGCGAGACCAAAAGCGAATTCACGTCCAGAACACGGGCCATGCGCTGGCGCAGCTTCAGCTGCTGCGGCATGGAGCTTGTTGCAGCGCCCGCCTTCTTTGGTCGGGCCTCAGCTTCGTCGCCCAACTTGCGGGCCGCTTCGGCGATCCAATCTGGTAGACGCCGCCACTGGCGTTGTTGGGCGTTCCGCTTCGCGCCGGTGCCGCGGGCCGCGACCTCGGGCGGGTCGCCGCGCTGCTTCTCAAGCAGCCGCAGTAGCACGAGCAAGACAGGGCGGAGTTCCGCCCCTAGGGCCGCCTTCACGTCGCTTAGGAGCGTGTAGCGTTCCGTCTCGAGTGCGGCCTGAACGGCCGCGAACTCAACGTTGGACGCTTGCACGCGCTCGATGACTTTGAGGAGAAATACAATGCGCTCATTGAGGCGCGCATTGTCGGCTAATAGCCGCTCGATCTCGCCGTCGCGCAGATCGTTGATGTCGGTCGATCCCGACCGGCTCTGAGCGTCCGCGGCCCTGACGAGGTCGCCTGCTTTATCGCCGTGCCCGGCTGGACCCGACGGCCAGTCGCATGCCGGCGCCCGGCCGACTACAGCGTAGAGCGGTCTTCCACTCGCGCCCCGCCTCGTCTCGCGAAGTGCAACGACAATCTCTTCCATCGTCGGCTCGAGCTTGACGCGTTCCACCATGGCGGTGCCAGATACCCTTCACCAATTGCGCCGCGGGCGCGGCAAGTCGAGGACGGCGGCAGCCTAGTCGGCGTATCGTTCTGAAATCAACCTATACGTGCATACTATCGCATTATTCCCGTTACGCGGGTATATTCCGTTGGGTGAAGCCCGACGAAGGCCACCCTGCCTGCACCATTCCCCGAGGTGATCTTCGCGTCCCTCGCTGATGGCGCTTGGCGCAGAACCGCTCGGCTGGATTCCGCAGGACCTGGACTCGACCTGGACCCGCGGCCGTCCTTAAGTCGCGAAGCACTGAGACCATGAAGGTTACGGGGACAGTGGGAGGTCTGCAAAGAACCCGTTGTTTCTCCACACGACCCCCGGATTGCAGGCTTTCTCGGTTGAGCGTTATCTCGGGACGTTAGTGATCGAACCACCGATCGCGCAGGGGAACAGCCGCCATGACCAGTCCCTACGACGACCTGCCGAAGAACCAGGCGAACTACGCCCCGTCTGACGCCGCTGACCTTCATCGAGCGCGCAGCCGTACGTCTATCCCGAACCGACTGGCCGTCGTGCATGGCGACCAGCGGTGGACCTGGAAGCAGACCTACGCACGATGCCGGCGGCTGGCCTCGGCGTTGTCCCGGCGGGGCATAGGCAAAAACGATACCGTGGCCATCATGGCCCCCAATACACCGCCGATGTACGAGGCGGCGTTCGGCGTGCCGATGTGCGGGGCGGTGCTGAACACGCTGAACACCCGCCTGGATGCGGAAGCCATAGCCTTCCAGTTGCGCCACGGCGGCGCCAAGGCGCTGCTCACCGACCGCGAGTTCTCGCCGGTGATCGAGGCCGCCCTGGCGTTGCTGGACGACAAGCCGCTGGTCATCGACATCGACGACCCAACCTGCCCGCACGGCAAGCTGCTCGGCGAAACCGAGTACGAAGCATTCCTTGCGGAGGGCGATCCCGGAATACGCCTGGCAGAACCCCGGCGACGAATGGGATGCCATCGCACTGAACTACACCTCCGGCACCACCGGCGATCCCGAAGGGCGTCGTCACCCACCATCGCGGCGCGCATCTGAACGCGGTCAACAACATCCTGAACTGGGGCATGCCGCACCACGCGGTGTACCTCTGGACACTGCCGATGTTTCACTGCAACGGCTGGTGCTTTCCCTGGACGATGGCGGAGCGGGCCGGGGTGAATGTCTGCCTGCGCCGGGTCGAGGCGAAGGCGATGCTGGACGCCATCCGCGACAATCGGAGTCACCCACATGTGCGGCGCTCCGATCGTCTATGGGATGCTGATCAACGCGCCCGCGGACCTGCGCGCCGGCGATCGACCACCGCATCGCCGGCCAGATCGCCGGGGCGGCGCCGCCCGCGGTGATCATCGAAGGGGCCGAACAGATCGGCATCGAGTTGACGCACGTCTATGGGCTGACCGAAACCTACGGCCCCGCCAGCGTCTGCGCCAAGCACGAATCCTGGACCTTCATGCCCGTCGATAAGCGGGCCGAGCGAAACGGGCGCCAGGGCGTGCGGATCGCCGTTGCAGGAGGCGATGGCGGTCCTCGACCCCGAAACTATGCAGCCTGTTCCGTGGGACGGCGAAACGATGGGCGAGATCATGTTCCGCGGCAATATTACTATGAAGGGCTATCTGAAGAACCCATCCGCGACCGAACAGGCGTTTCGCCGGCGGATGGTTCCATACCGGCGATCTCGCCGTCGCGGAGCCGGACGGGTATGCGAAAATCCGCGACCGGTCGAAGGACGTCATCATCTCCGGCGGCGAGAACATTTCCTCGATCGAGGTGGAGGAGACGCTCTATCGACACCCGGCGGTGATGAATGCCGCGGTGGTGGCGCAACCCGACGAGAAATGGGGCGAAACCCCTTGCGCGTTCATCGAACTGAAATCGGGGGCATCAGTGACCGCCGAAGAGCTTGCGTGATTTCTGTCGCGAGCACATGGCTCGATACAAGGTCCCGAAGACGTTTGTTTTCCGTGACATTCCGAAGACGTCTACAGGGAAGATTCAGAAGTTCGTCCTTCGGCAACTGGCGAAGTCGTCTTCGGCGATCGAGTAGAGGTTGATCGCGGTGAGTGGAAAATTGCAATTCGAGTCATGCGATCGCTATTAATGACGGCATACTGTAGGGGCTGAAGCGGCTTTGGTTGATCAATCAACATGACCTTTAGGTAACGAAATCGACCGTTATCCGCTGGGCGAGATCGTCGCAGGGACGCGATTTAGCCCGGAATCGTCAGACGCACACGCGGCTGCCGCGTTTCGTGCGCGGCGATCCCGGCGGGTATTTCAGTTGACCGGAAATGGGGCAGACCAACTGGCAATCGTATTGCGTGAAACATTTGCGCATGAATATGGGATCACCGTTCGCGTTTTTACGAATATTGGCTGATTGCCCTGGCACCATTGGGCCTGGCTTAAGGTCTGACGGACGAACTGGTAGGGCAGGGCGTCGGCCGATGCCTACCGGCGGCCGGCCGAACTTTCCGGCGCAACGACCATTCTGGCGCGATTACGGCAGGCTAGAGCCAGGGTCTCTGCCTCGATTTCGCCCGATAGGCTTGCTGACGAATGCACGCGTGCGGCACAATAATCCGATGTCGATTCCCCTCCTTGTCCGCCGTTTGCCCCATGCCGAGGGCCTGCCGCTGCCGTCCTATGCCACCGCCGGCGCGGCAGGTATGGATCTGATCGCGGCGATCCGGGAGCCGATCTCCGTGCAACCAGGCGAGCGCGCGCTGATCCCGACCGGACTGACCGTCGCGCTGCCGCCGGGCTATGAGTTGCAGATCCGCCCGCGTTCCGGTCTCGCTCTCCGGCACGGCATCACCCTGCCGAACTCGCCGGGTACCATCGACGAGGATTACAGAGGTGAAATCGGGGTGATCGTTCTCAACACTGGCACCGAGCCGTTTGTCGTCGAGCGCGGCACCCGGATCGCCCAGGCGGTCCTGGCTCCGGTAAGCCGAGCGGTATGGAGTGAAGTTCAGAGCCTGGATGTAACGACGCGCAACGCGGGCGGCTTCGGGAGCACGGGCACAACATA
The DNA here is from genome assembly GCA_963778125.1 of uncultured Alphaproteobacteria bacterium. Classification (GTDB taxonomy): domain Bacteria; phylum Pseudomonadota; class Alphaproteobacteria; order Acetobacterales; family Acetobacteraceae; genus Rhodopila. The sequence continues at coordinate 129,621 of CAVZTH010000014.1, forward strand.
GCCCCTGAGTGCCTAATTCTTACAAATAGTTGAAATTTGTAACTGGTTTGGATACGAACTGTTCCCATGTGGTAAGCGTGTTGTGACCGAAAGGACAGCGCTCTGCCCGAAGGGAAACTTCAGATGCATGCGCTGATCGCCGAGGTTGAACTAGCCCGTTCCCACGCGCCCGACGCTGCGAAATCGATGACTGGACGCCCCAATCAGTTCCAATACCAGAAGCGTCCGTTGGTGGCGGCTCGGGGTATCGTCATCGCCACATTGATTGTGGCCCCTTTCTGGGCATTGTTCGCGTTGGCGCTGTACCTGCTGATCTAGGCTGCAGGGCGACTTGCGAGGAAGGAGCGGTTCCCTGGCGATTTTCTGGTTGACCCGCGCATCCTGGGTGGTCTTCTGACAGGGATGCGCCTCCTGTTTCTGCTTGCGAGTCTGTTGCTGGGTCCTTTGGCCGCGCCGTGTTTGGCCCAGTCCTTGCCAGGTGGCGTAACCGATCATTTTTTCCTGTCCAGTGACGGTGTGCGGCTGCACTACCTGGAGGCAGGACCGCCTGCCGCGCACACGTTGATATTCGTTCCTGGCTGGACCATGCCTGCCTGGATCTGGATGCCGCAGATCCAGGCCTTTTCGCGCCGCTATCACGTCGTGGCGTTCGACCCGCGCGGGCAGGGGGATTCCGCTGCTCCCGCCGGCGGCTATGAACCTGTGCGCCGTGGTCTCGATGTGGCTGAGCTTATTGGCCGCTTGGGTAGCCAATCAGTGGTGGTGATCGGCTGGTCGCTCGGCGTGCTGGATACACTCGCCTCAATCCATGTTGCTGGCGACAGCCGGTTGGCGGGTCTGGTGTTGGTCGATAACTCGGTCGGCGAAGAACCTGCCCCGGCCCCGCTGCCGTTTAAATCGGGGCCGCGCCGGAGCGCCCGGCCGCCAAGCTATCCGGAGTCAATGAAGGCGTTCGTTCGGGCCATGTTCCGCCGCCCGCAGCCGCCGGCCTATCTTGACCGGCTAACCGAAGCGACCCTGCGAACGCCGCCGGCTGCCAGCCGTTTGCTACTGGCCTATCCGATGCCCAGATCGTATTGGAGGGAGGCGGTTTACGCCACGAAAGTGCCGCTGCTGTACGTCATTCGGCCGCGCTGGGTGGCGCAGGGGGAGAACCTCATGCGAAACCGCCCGGATACCGAGATGGAAGTGTTTACCGATGCAGGCCATGCGCTGTTCATCGACGATGCGGCGCGTTTCAACAGCGTGACCGATGATTTTATCAGGCGGCATGTCTGGCGATGAACTTGATACCGCTGTTTCTCGTCTCCCTCGCCGCGGTGGGGTACGAAATCGCGCTCACCCGCTATTTCGCCGTCGCCAAGTGGTCGGAGTATGGCTACTGGGTCATCTCGATCGCGATGGTGGGCTTCGCTCTTAGCGGGGTCGTCCTCGCACTTTGGCGAAATCTTTTCGTTCGTAAAGCCTCGGTTCTGATGGCGTCGCTGCCAACCGCGCTCGTGCTGACGGCCGCGGTGGGATACCGCTTCACGACGACGAACCCTTTCAACCCGCTGCAATTGCAGAATCCCGTGACCTGGCAGCCGCAGATCTGGAACATCGGCGGATACTACGCCGCGCTGCTGCCATTCTTTTTTCTGGCAGGTCTCTTCGTCAGCTTGAGCTTCGTGCTCAACGCGGACCGGATCGGCCGGGTCTATGCATTTGACCTGACCGGCGCCGGGGTCGGCGCCGCCAGCGTGCTGGCGATGATGTACATGGTGCACGCATTCAACCTGGTCCCGCTGTTGCTGATACCGCTTGCCGCATCGGCCCTTTTCATCGCCGGCCCGTATCGGATCAGGGCGATCGTGGCGGCGATGCTCGCGCTTTCTGCCGCCGATGCCGTGCTGCTGCTGGACAATCAGGCGGAGTATAACGATTTCAAGGCGATCTATGCACCGTTGCACACGCCTGATGCCAGGATCCTGGCGTCGGTCAACTCGCCGCGCGGCGATTACGCACTACTCGACGATTTCACCGAACGCGTGGACACGGACATTTCGAACAACGCGGGCATGCTCGGCGTCGAGGGACCGCCACGCAGCTTCGGGCTTTACCGGGACGGCAACCGCATCGCGGCCCTGCCGCAGGAATTTCCGACCCGGTCTGGCTATGCGGCGGCCGCGCTGGACGCTCTGCCATACCAATTGATCCCACATCCACGGGTAATGCTGGCCGGGGCATCCGGCGGATTTCGAATCGAAGAGGTGCTTCGGCTGGGCGCGTCGCAGGTGCGCGTGCTGGAGCCGGAACCAGAAATGTTGCGAGCTATCCGCCACGGGCTCGGTCCGGTCCCGCCGGTCGAAGCGTTGCCTAATATAGATATCAAGGGGAATGGACCGCTGGCTGGCGCCAATCGAGGCATTTATGACGTAGTGGACCTGTCCGCCGACTTCCTCGATGCCGCTGAAACCAACGCGACGGCTTTCACACAGGAGGCACTTGTTTCGTATCTGCGCGTATTGTCGCCGAACGGAATCGTCTCGATCCCGGTCTCGATCCGTGACTTCCCGGTGTATGCCTTGCGGATGCTCGCAACTGTGCGCGCCGCGTTGCTCACTGTCGGGATCGCCGACCCTGCCGCCCACGTCCTTGTTTATCGGTCCGCCTGGAACGTCCGCATCCTGGTGGCTCGCGATGGCTGGAGTGCGACGACTGTCGAGGTCGCACGCAAATTCTGCGACGATCGGTCCTTCGACTTGTCCTGGTATCCGCGGTTTGATGTCGCGAAGGCGCGGGCTGGTCTTTACAACGATTTGCCGGCGGTCTCCTTCGAAAAAGGCGAGGTCGAGTCCAACGGTCCGGACGATGCGATAGCCGATGAGGCGGCGGCCGTCCTGTCCGGCCAGCCAACGGCTTCGCGCGAGCAATTCAATCTTTCCCCGATTACGCTGGACCAGCCCTTCTTCTATGCTGTGTTGCGGCTGGACCGCATCGGCACCATCCTGAAGCGGCTGGAAATTCTGCCGCAGGCGGAGGTCGGAGCACTGGTGAACCTCGCGGTGCTGGCCCAGGCTGTGTTGATCGCGGCATTGGTTCTGCTGGTGCCGCTTGCGGCGCCAGGGCGGATCCGGGGCTCTCGCGCCGGGATGTTGCGGTCGGTCGTTTATTTCCCGGCTCTCGCGCTGGGTTTCCTGTTCATCGAAATCTATCTGATCGAGAAAGGCCAGCTTCTGGCTCGGCGACCGCACCAATGGCTTCGCGCTGGTGCTGACCGGAATGCTGATATTCTCCGGCCTCGGGAGCCTGTGTTCGCCGTGGTTCGAGTCCAGGCCGCGGCAGGGGATGGCCTTGGCCGCTTGGGTGGTGCTGGTATGGTGCGCCGCGGTCATGCTGTTTCTGCGAACCGGCGATGCTAGCCACGCTCGACTGGCCGTTCGCCGTCCGCGCAGGGCTGCTGCTTGGGGTGATCGCGCCGGTGTCGGTCGCCCTTGGGCTGCCCTTTCCGCTAGGATTGAATCGGGCGGGAACCGGTGGGTTCCTGCCTTGGGCATGGGGGCTGAATGGCGCGTTTTCCGTCGTGGCGACGCCACTGGCCAACCTCATTGCGCGCGAGGCCGGATTCAGCAGGGTTTTTTGTGCGCGGCGATCCTCTATGGCATCGCCTTGGTTGCGTTTCCGGCATTGAGGAAGAATTTGGCTTGGCACGAAATTACAGTACCATCACCCGTCGCGGAGTGATCGCCGCCGCCGCCGCAGTGACATCTGTGCTGTCGCCGCCCGCCCGTTCGGCGTCGGTCTGGACGAGAGCCGCCTATGAGCAGGCGATGCGCGAATCCGGCCGGCCGGCTAGCCTGACCGAAGCGCAGTTCGACGCGATCCAGCAGCGCAAGCCAGCTGCGATGAAGCGGATCGAGGCCTATCTGAAGGATCATCTGGGTAACGCCGATCCCGCCGTGTTGGCGGCATTTCGAGGCGGTGCCACGGGAGTATTTTCACTACGAGTATCCGGAGCATCGTGCGACACCGGGCGACGCCTACGAAGACAACCCGAAGCCCTGGGGATTGGGCTACGGGTCGGCGCTGTCCGACTATCTCGGACAGGCATACATGACCCAGGTCTGCAAACCGCAGCCCGGCGAGGTCACACTGGAGGTTGGAACCGGAAGCGGATTTCAGAGCAGCCTGCTGTCGCGGATCGTCAAGACCGCCTATTCGATCGAGATTATCGAACCGTTGGGCAAGGCCGTCGGGAAGATCTTCGCGCCGATCGGCTACAACAATGTTCATACCCGGGTTGGCGATGGCTACTACGGCTGGCCTGAGGTCGACGGCGGCTTTGACATTGTCATCGTCACATGCGCGGCGACCTTCGCTCCCCCGGATTTGTTCAAGCAGCTAAAGCCCGGCGGCCGCATGATCATTCCCATCGGTCAGCCGTTCAAGCGCGGGCAGGTGCTGTATATCTATTCCAAGGATACTGATGGAAAGATCCATTCGCGCCGGGACATCGGCGTGTTCTTCATACCTATGACAGGGGCGATCGCGAAGAACCAGCCGATGCCCGAAACGGTATCTGATCATTCCCCAAAACCCGCCCCGGGAACCGAGAAGCCCGCATCAGAGTAAGAGGCCCACCTCCATCCGAAGGATCGCTCCGGGGCACGAATGGCTGACGTGCGGGATCGCCCTTGCCGTTCGATACGAGACTGATTATGCTTCGACTATATGCGAATGACTCGCAATAAGGAGCGCTTCCCGCGATGGAGCAGGAAAGCCAGATTGGCCGCCGGTGCGAACGAGCCGTGATAACCGCATACAGTGAATTGCGCCAAATCGGGTCGGACGACATGTCGGCTTTTCAGGCCTGCACCGCGCTGTACCGAATCCATCACCCGGAGGCCTCGATCAACGAGGCCCGTCGGTTGGTGGCTGAATGGATCGACCACCACTTGGTCCGCAAGGCGCCTGGTCCGACCGATGGGTGCGTCTGCGACTAAATCGCTGCCGGGCAATGTGGAGAAGTCCGGCTTTAGGTTAGTGCCCCGCGCCGCGGGTTTGGCTTACGGCGATGGGCCGGAAATCCCAGCAATCGACCCCGACATCCGTTTGTCGAGGCAATGGTTTCAGCCGTCCGTGACTGTGGCCGTGAAGATTCAGTGTACCCTTGGCCATGCCATTCCAGGTGCGGAAGGCGTAGTGACATAGGACGAGCCGGTGCGATTCCACCGTGATCTCGGTGTAGGCCTGGACGCTGGACCACTCGCCTAGCCCAATGTTCTCGGGCCGATCGTTGTTGCCAGTTACTAGGTGCTTGCGTCCGTTTAATGAGCGCAGCAGAGCCCCGGCCTCGACCGCCCTGATCCTTAGCGCAAAATCGCCGAGATGCCAGACGTCATCGTTGGGGTGCACGACCTCATTCCATCGCGCCACCATTGCCGCATCCATCGCAGCGACAGAGCCAAACGGGCGCCGATACAGAGCAAGGGCGCCAGCATGCCCAAAATGCGTGTCAGCAGTGAACCACACCGCCAATCCACGCTAATCCGCGGCGTCGGCCACTTCCTCGACAGGCTTCTTGCCGGCACGGATCCGCTTCAACGCAGTCTCGACATGCCGGCTGAACACGTATTCGGCAGGCCGCTGCTTATCCAGCGGAATGTCCGGTGCCATCGGGCCCTCGGTGCGAATGCCACGCATCGCCTGCGCCGCCGCCCGCCCATGGTTTGCGAATGGTCTCCGCCACCGCGCTCGCCTCGTAGCCGGAGTGCACCATGCAGTCGGCGCATTTTTCGTAGTTACCGGTGCCGTACTTGTCCCAGTCCGTCGTCTCCATCAGGTCCTTGAACGATTTAGCGTAGCCCTCGCCCAGCAGGTAGCAGGGGCGCTGCCAACCGAAATAGGTGCGGGTCGGGTTACCCCAGGGTGTGCAATGGAAGGTCTGGTTGCCGGCCAGGAAATCCAAGAACATCGATGACTGGTTGAACGACCACTTCTTTTTCCACGTCCCCTTGCCTTGCCGACTGAAAATACCGCGGAACAGTTCCTTGGTTTTGGTCCGGTTGAGGAAATGCTGCTGGTCCGGCGCACGCTCGTAGGCATAGCCGGGGGAAACTGAAATCCCGTCCACCCCCATCGCCATCACGTCATCGAAGAATGCAGCGACCTTTGCCGGTTCGGCGTTGTTGAACAGCGTGGCGTTGATGATCGTGCGGAAACCCCGCCGCTTCGATTCCGCGATCGCCGCCACCGCCCGGTCATAAACACCGTCCTGACAAACGGAAATGTCGTGTTCGGTCCGCCCGCCATCCAGATGCACCGACCAGGAGAACCACTTCGACGGCTTGAAACAGGTCCATCTTCTTTTCAAGCAGCAGCGCATTCGTGCACACGATCACGAACTTCTTTCGGGCAATAGCGCCCTGGACGATCTGGTCGATTTCCTTGTGCAGCAGCGGCTCCCCGCCGGCGATCACGACCACAGGCGCGCCGCACTCATCCACCGCCTCGAGGCATTCGGCGACGGACAGGCGCTGGTTCAGGATTTCTGCCGGGTAGTCAATCTTGCCGCACCCCGCGCAGGCCAGGTTGCAGCGGAACAGCGGCTCCAGCATCAGCACCAGCGGATACCGCTTGCGGCCGATCAGATGCTGCTTGACGACATAGGCGCCGACACGCAGCGCCTGGTTCAACGGAACGGTCATTCTGGTCTACTTCCTTACCATGATCGCGCTGGGTGAAACGTCCATACGCTGGATCATGCAATTCAAACAAAGGTCTATGCGTCCACGAGCTGTGAGGGAAAGCGGAACCGGACGTCCTCGGCCACCCCGTCCTGGGTGGAAATGTCGATCTCGCCAAACTGCCGCAGGCCCTCCAGCACGCCTTGCACCAGCGTTTCCGGCGCGGACGCACCGGCGGTGACGCCAACCGACGCGATCCCCGTCGAACCATTCCGGTCGCAGCGCATCCGCATCGTCGATCAGATACGATGGCTTGCCAAGTTCCTGGCCGATTTCCCGCAACCGGTTGGAATTGGAAGAATTGCGCGACCCGACAACCAGGATCATGTCCACCTAGTGCGCCAGGTCGCGCACCGCCTGCTGCCGGTTCTGCGTCGCATAGCAGATATCCCGCACATCCGGTCCGACGATGGTCGGGAACCGATTCGTTCAGCGCCGAAATGATCCCGCGGGTGTCATCAACCGACAGCGTCGTCTGGGTGATGTAGGCCAGCTTGTCCGGATCCTTGACATCCAGCAGGGCCACGTCCTCGACGGTCTGCACCAGATGCACTTTCGCCGGCACCTGGCCGATGGTGCCTTCGACTTCGGCATGGCCGGCATGGCCGACCAGCACGAGCTCCCGGTCCTGCCGCGCATAGCGCCGACCTTCGTTATGCACCTTTGCAACCAGCGGACAGGTCGCGTCGATCACCGGCAAGCCGCCGCTCGGCGGCGGCTTCCTCGACCCGCTTGGCCACGCCGTGGGCCGAGAACACCGTCATCGAACCCGGCGGGATTTCGTCCAGTTCGTCGACGAACACCGCGCCGCGGGTCCGAAGATCCTCGACGACATGGCGATTGTGCACAATTTCGTGACGCACATAGATCGGCGGACCGTATTTCTTGAGCGCGCGTTCGACGATCTCGATGGCCCGCTCGACGCCGGCACAAAAGCCGCGGGGCTGGGCAAGGACAACGCGAATCATGCAGACAGTCTCCGAAGTGATACCGGACGCAGCGATCAGGGCTCGGATATGGCAGGTAGGCCGTTTTGCCGCAACGCCGCAAAAATGCCCGTCAAGCGGTCGATTCGCTGTTGCCACGGTACATAGGGTCGCAGTTCCGGTGTCTGCCATGCCGATCCTGATCAATGCGGCGCCTGGGCGGATCACTCATGAACCACACTCTGCGTGGCAAATCTGGCAACTATCACGAGGATCGCGTCTGACGTTACCATGCGCAACTCGTTCCGACGTGTTAACCGTTGCCAGAATTGGCTCCCGGTGGTCGGAGTCGCTGCTGTCACGAGGATGCGTGTGACGTCTGATCGCTTCCGTGTCCCCATCCGATCTTCAGCAGAGAAATGGCGCGCGTCGCGACGGCCGTGGAACAGGCCCTGGACGTCCTGCTGCCCCCGATCGAGGGCGCGGAAGGCCGGCTGGCCGAGGCCATGCGATATGCCACGCTGGGCGGCGGGAAGCGGCTGCGCGCCTTCCTGGTCATGGAAAGCGCCGCGCTCTTCAGCGTCAACGAAACCTGTGCGGCGCGGGTTGCTGCATCGGTGGAGATGATGCACGCTTATTCGCTGGTGCATGACGATCTGCCGGCGATGGACGACGACGACCTGCGGCGTGGCAAACCAAGCACACACAAGGCCTTCGACGAGGCGACCGCGATCTTGGCCGGCGACGCACTGCAGTGTCGTGCGTTCGAGATACTGGGAGAACACGATACCCATTCCGACCCCCAGGCCCGCTGCGAGCTGGTCATGGCGCTTGGGGCCGCGGCGGGAGCGCGAGGCATGGCGGGCGGCCAGATGATCGACATGCTGGCCGAGGGGCAGATCCTGGACGGACCGGCGGTAACGCGGTTGCAAGCGCTGAAAACCGGCCGTCTGATCCAATACAGCGCGGAAGCTGGCGCAATCCTTGGCCGGGCGACGACTCAGCAGAGACATGTGATGGCGGCGTATGGGCGCGATCTGGGTGCGGCGTTCCAGATCGCCGACGACCTTCTGGATGTGGAAGGCGACGAAACAGAGATCGGCAAGACCGCCGGAAAGGATGCCGCGGCTGGCAAAGCGACGATGGTGGCGGTGCTTGGGTTGGAACTGGCCCGCGCCCATGCCGATATGCTGGCGCGCCAGGCGGCTGCCCATCTCGACGGATTTGGGCATCGCGGAGCGAACTTGCGAGCGTTGGCCGACTTCGTGACAGCCCGGCGAAGTTGACCGAGAACAGGAGATTTGATGAGCGCTATCAGCACCCCGTTACTCGACCGCGTTCGATATCCGGCGGATCTGCGCAACTTCTCCCCGGAACAGTTGAGGCAACTTGCGGATGAATTGCGGGCGGAAACGGTGGATGCGGTCTCGGTCACCGGCGGCCATCTCGGCGCCTCGCTGGGGGTGGTGGAACTGACGGTCGCGATCCACGCGATCTTCGATACCCCGCGCGACCGGCTGCTATGGGATGTCGGACATCAGGCCTATCCGCATAAGATCCTGACCGGACGCCGCGACCGCATCCGCACTCTGCGCCAGGGCGACGGGCTGTCGGGCTTCACCAAGCGATCCGAGAGCGAATACGACCCGTTTGGCGCGGCGCATTCCTCGACATCGATCTCTGCCGGCCTGGGCATGGCGGTCGCGCGCGACCTGAAGGCCGCGCGATACGCAGCCGCCAGCGAGGAGGAACGCCGGGCGAATGGGCTGGAGCGAGATGACCGAAACGTGATCTGCGTCATCGGCGACGGCGCCATGAGCGCCGGGATGGCCTATGAGGCGATGAACAACGCCGGTGCGTTGAAATCGCGTCTGATCGTCATCCTCAACGACAACGACATGTCGATCGCACCGCCGGTCGGCGCCATGAGCGCCTATCTGTCGCGGCTGATGTCCTCGCGCAGCTTCCTGTCGTTGCGGGAACTGGCCGGCCGCATGGCCAAGCGCTTTCCGCGCGGCATCGAGCGCACCGCCCGCCGCGCCGAGGAATACGCCCGCGGCATCCTGACCGGGCGGGACGCTGTTCGAGGAGCTGGGCTTTTACTACGTCGGGCCGATCGACGGGCATAACCTCGACCACCTGCTGCCGGTGCTGCGCAACGTGCGCGAAGCCGAGGAAACCGGTCCGATCCTGGTTCATGCCATCACTCAGAAGGGCAAGGGGTACGCGCCGGCCGAGCAGTCACCCGACAAGTATCACGGTGTCTCCAAGTTCAACGTCGTCACGGGCGAACAGGCGAAGGCGCCGCCTGGCCCGCCGGGCTACACCAAGGTCTTCGCCGACGCGCTGATCGCCGAGGCGACGAAGGATCCAAAGGTGGTCGCCATCACCGCGGCGATGCCGTCCGGCACCGGGCTCGACCGTTTCGCCAAGGTCTTTCCCGATCGGTGCTTCGATGTCGGGATCGCCGAACAGCATGCGGTGACGTTCGCAGCGGGCATGGCGACCGAGGGGATGAGGCCGTTCTGCGCGATCTACTCGACGTTCCTCCAGCGCGCCTACGATCAGATCGTGCATGACGTGGCACTGCAATCGCTGCCGGTGCGCTTCGCCATGGATCGAGCGGGCTATGTCGGCGCGGACGGCGCTACCCACGCGGGCAGCTTCGACCTGTCCTACCTCGGCTGTCTGCCGAACATGGTCATCATGGCGCCGTGCGGATGAGGCGGAACTGATGCATGTCGTCGCGACCGCCGTCACCATCGACGACCGGCCCAGCGCGTTCCGCTATCCGAGGGGCGAGGGCACCGGCGTTGCACTGCCGAAGGCCGGTGAGGTGCTGACCTTGGGCAAAGGGCGCGTTTTGCGTGAGGGCAACAATATCGCCATCCTGTCGCTTGGCACCCGCCTGGGCGATGCGTTAAAGGCGGCGGATGAACTCGCGGCGCGCGGTTTCCCCACCACGGTTGCCGATGCCCGCTTCGCCAAGCCGATCGACACCGCGCTGGTGGAGCAACTGGCGAGGAATCATGCGGTTTTGATCACTATCGAGGAGGCGGCGATCGGAGGCTTCAGCGCCCAGGTGATGCAGCATCTGGCTTGGAAGGGTCTACTCGATTCTGGGCTGAAGATCAGGCCGATGGTGATGCCTGATCTGTTCATCGATCATGATTCCCAGGCCAAGCAATTGGCAAAGGCCGGTCTGTCGGCGAAGGACATCGTTGCCGTGGCGCTCAGAGCCATGGGGATCGAAGTTACCGCCGCTTCTCCGACAAAAGTCATTACCTCACGATGATCAGGCTGGCGGCACGAGGAAGAATGGTTACTCGACGCGTCGCGCTGGTATCGGCAGCGACGGCTGTGATGGCTTTTACATTGCCCGCGCGGGCGGAAACCGCCCAACTTCCGTGAATCAGCCGCTGCATGAGCTCTACGCGGCGTTGGACAGGGCCATGCGGGCCGGACCCAGAACGCCGTTCGCCCAGCGCTTCGAAGCACTTGCACCTGTGGTTGACCGAGCTTTCGACCTGGAAACTGTTCTAAAGGTTTCGATCGGGCTGCGATGGGACGGCCTGGATGCAGAAAGTAGGGGCCGCCTTCTGGGTGTTTATCGCCGATTCACGGTTGCGACATATGTCGCCAATTTCCACAGATATGACGGCGAGCGCTTTCTAATTCTGCCTGGTTCGCGTGACGCCGGCTCTGATCGGATCGTTGGAACAGAGATCATCACCGGTGGAGATCATCTGCGCGTGGACTATGTGATGCGAGACGACGGGGCCGCGTGGCGGGCGGTGGACGTGCTGCTGGAAGGATCGATCAGCCGGGTCGCCGTGCAGCGGTCGGATTTCCGGAAAATCCTGACGGGCGGCGACGCCGACGCCCTGATCACTAGCCTGCGCCGCAAAATCGTCGACCTGTCGGACGGCGCACTGAGTTCATGATCGCGCCTATTGCGGGCACAACGGCTGCCCTCGCCGGCATCGGCGTGGCCCAGGCGATGGTGGCATCTCGGCTTGTCGTGTCCTTCGTTCGCGCTTCAGTGAACGAGCCTGATGCCCGGCCACCAGTTACGGTGCTCAAGCCGCTGCATGGCGACGAGCCGCTGTTAGAGGCCGCGTTGACGACGCTTTGCCGGCAGGATTACCCGGAGCGACAGCTTGTATTCGGTGTCAGCGATAAGGCCGATGCCGCGACGGAAGTCGTGCGGCGATTGCGAGGGCGGTTTCCGGACGTGGACATGACGCTGGTGGCTGATCCGACTCGGCACGGGGTCAATCCAAAAATCGATAATCTTATCAATATGATGCCGGCGGCTCGGCATGACGTGCTGGTCATCGCGGATTCGGATGTGCATGTCCGCCCGGACTACCTGGAACGGCTAGTGGCCGCTTTGGAACAGCCGGGGGTCGGTTTAGTCACAACGTTATATGTTGGCCTGCCGTTGCTCCCTGCCACGTTGCCGGGCCGGCTCGGTGCTATGCAGATCACCAACGGCTTCCTGCCAGGCGCTTTACTGTCTCGGGCGATCGGGCGGCAGGACTGCCTAGGCGCGACCATGTGCCTCCGCCGGAAGGATCTCGAGCGCGATCGGCGGCTTCCATGCGCTGGTTGGCCACTTGGCGGACGATAACGTGCTGGGGCGCCGCATCGCTGGGCTAGGGTTGCGTGTTGTGCTGGCCCAGACGGTGCCGCTGACGACGGTGCCGGAAACCGGATTTCCCGCGCTGTTCCAGCATGAGTTGCGCTGGGCGCGGACGATACGGGCGCTGGAACCGATCGGGTTTGCCGCGTCGATCGTGCAGTATCCGCTGGCCTGGTGTCTACTGACGATCGCTCTGGCCGGCGGCGCGCTGTGGTCGATCGCTCTGTTCGTTGTCGTCTGGGTGTTGAGGGCGCTTGCCGCCATTGCCGTGGACGGTGCGTTGGCGTCAATATGGGAGCGAGAACGGACCGATGGCCGAGACGGCGCAATGACGAAGCTGCTCTTGCATTCTCGTGCCCGGTCTGGCTTTTGCCGCTGCGAGACATCATGTCGGTGGCCGTTATGCTGGCCAGCTATGGCGGGCGCCACGTTATCTGGCGCGGCTACGGCTTACAGGCCGATACCCCGCCACCGATCGAGGGAATTAACGCGTGATGATGAAGACCCTGTTCCTACATCCACCCTCCTTTGACGGTTTCGACGGTGGCGCCGGCGCCCGCTATCAGGCGAAACGCGAAATCAAATCGTTTTGGTTTCCCACCTGGCTCGCTCAGCCCGCCGCTCTGGTGTCCGGCAGCAAGCTGATCGACGCGCCGCCGGCCCGCATCGGGCTCGACGCGGTCAGCCGCGAGGCCCGAGACTATGAGCTGTGCGTGATGCATACCTCCACCCCGTCGTTCGCGTCGGATGTGCGGGTGGCGGAGGCGTTGAAGGCGGCTAACCCGTCGCTGAAGATCGGCTTCGTCGGTGCGAAGGTCGCGGTGCAGCCCGCGGAAAGCCTTGCACAGGGCGGTGTGATCGATTTTGTCGCGCGTAACGAGTTCGACTTCACCATCAAGGAAATCGCGGAGGGCCGGGACTGGGGTTTCGTGGATGGCATCTCCTATCGCAACAAGGCGGGTGTCATTATCCATAATAAGGATCGGCAAATCCTGGAGGATATGGACCAGCTCCCCTTTGTGACCGAGGTCTATAAGCGCGATCTACGAATCGAGGACTACTTCATCGGCTACCTGATGCACCCGTATGTGTCCTTGTACACTGGCCGCGGGTGTAAGTCCCACTGCACATTCTGCCTATGGCCGCAGACGGTCGGCGGTCATCGGTACCGGGTGCGTTCGCCGGAGCATGTCGCCGCGGAAATTCGGCAGGCGAAACAGATGTTCCCGCAGGTGAAGGAGTTCTTTTTCGACGACGACACTTTCACCGACAATTTGCCGCGGGCCGAGGCGATCGCGCGTGAACTTGGCAAGATGGGCGTCACGTGGTCATGCAACGCCAAGGCAAACGTGCCGCGGAAGACGCTGGAGGTTTTGAAGGACAACGGGCTGCGCCTGTTGTTGGTGGGATATGAGAGCGGCAATCAGCAGATCCTATATAACATCAAGAAGGGCATGCGGATCGAGGTTGCGCGTAAGTTCACTCAGGACTGCCACGAACTGGGCATCAAGATCCACGGCACGTTCATCCTGGGACTGCCGGGCGAGACGCGCGAAACGATCGAGGAGACGATCCGCTTCGCCACCGATATCAACCCGCACACCATCCAGGTCTCTTTGGCCGCGCCATACCCCGGCACGTTCCTGTACAAGCAGGCGGTGGAGAATGGCTGGCTGGACGCGGACCACGCAGAACTGGTCGACGACAGCGGCGTGCAGATCGCGCCGCTGCATTATCCGCATTTGTCGCACACGGAGATCTTCGACAACGTGGAGACGTTCTACAAGCGCTTCTATTTCAGAGCGCCGAAGATCGCATCGATCGTGGGCGAGATGGTGCGCAGCCCGCAGATGATGAAGCGCCGGCTGCGCGAAGGTGTCGAATTCTTCCAGTTCCTGCGGGAGCGTCATCACGCGGCCTAGCGCGACGCCCCCAGGATCGAGGCATGTGGCCAGCAAGCGGTCAGCGCTCGATCTCCACCTCCACACGGTTGCGGCGTCAGCGACGTTGTTGCGAAGAGGGTACGAATATAGCTGGCCACGGCGGCGATGGAAAGACCTGGACGGCGGCATGGCTTTTTGTCCTTTTAGCACCACGCCAAGGTAACTCGGCGCAGCCAGCCGGGGATTGCTTGGCAGGCTTTGAAAAAAGACATCGTCACTATAAATGGCCACCAAGTTCCCGTAGACCGACAGCGGGGTGTCTTTCTCGCACCAGGGCGACCGGCGCTGGGCGGGGCGCGGCGCGATCCCAAATCGCTGGAAGGGCGGCGAGGGAGCCACAGGAGAGAAATGATGTGAGACGTTATGTATGGGGCGCCCTTACCGCTATAGCGGTGTCGCTGGCGATTGTCGGATTTATCCATGCGTCGGGCACAAGTCCGTCCTACTCGTTCCTGCTGACCGACTGGATTCGCCGGCCGGATATGGTGAGCCAGTGCATGATCAGACTGAACCGAGGCACGAACCCGCAGGATCAGGACGTGTGGACGGCGATGGGAGTAAAGGACCCTGCAACACTGCCCTACTTCGGCCGGCTTCGCTATTGCTATGAAGGGTTCTGGGCCTGGCAACGCGCACTTCAGCCGCAATCTGGTTGATCTCGTAAGGTGGTCGAATTTTTGAATCACGGGCGGCTATCCTGTCCTACGGGCGCCGGCTCTTGTCGCTCGAATGGGTAGCGCAACTGCCCCAATAAGCGATCGGGGACGTCGTTATAGGGAGTGCCAAAAATCAACGGCAATTGGCCGTTAGGCATATAGAAGGTGCCAAATGCAAGATCGAGGAATGGAAAGGTGGGAGCGAAGTTCTTGTTCCCTCCTTGATCAGCGTAGGTGTGATGCCAACGATGAAAGACCGGGCTGGCGATAACATAGCGGAATGGGCCAAAAGTCCAGTTCAAGTTCGCATGCACCAGCCACGCGTAAAGCGTATTGAACGGCACAAGAAAGAAAAGTGTCTCAGCACTGAATCCGAGGAGGCCGATAAGCAAATTGATCAGGGTAGAATAGAGAACGAAGTTGACGGGATGTATTCGCACCGAGGTCAACCAATCAACTCGGGTTGGAGCATGATGAATGCAATGGAAGCGCCATAGTGGGTTTCGATGAAATAGCCGATGACCCCAGTATTGCAGCAGGTCCGTGAGGAGCAAGATGATGGCGGCCTGCACCAGAACCGGCAGCGTGGCTAGAGGAGCCGTGACCGTCGATACAATCCGATCAAGGTGCCCATAGTCCACGGCGTAGCTGTGCGCCACAAGCGCGACATAGCCGTAAGGGAGCGGAGCCAAGAACCAGTAGGCGAGGTCCGTCTTCATGTCGCTGCGCCAAAACGGCTGCTTCTGGGCCTTGAGCATCCAATGCAGCAAGCCAAACACGGTCACGCCGAGGGAAATCCACACTAGTGTGAAGACCAGTGTTGGAACGAACACCGCGCTGACATAGGAGGGAAGGTCCGGCATGACGCTTGGTCCATCTACTGGGGCTGAAAGGGTCTCGGGTGAACGCGAGACGAGAATTTCCGTGCCACAGCCCAACGCGCTGTTCGGGCCGCCGCTCCTCCACTGCCTCTACCGATCCTTGCGGCGTGTCTCGCACCGTTCAACGGGAGGCTGGCAGCGTCATGCACACGCAGTTTCAGGGCGTCCAGCAACAAGAGTTTGTCTGCTCGCGTTACGCGCAATCACGAAATCCCGCCCATGTCGATGATTTACGGGCATCGGGCGGCGTGTGGCCGCCAAGGTCGATACCCTTAACGCGCCCGTTTCAGCATAAACGTCAAGAATTCGACCGCGTCGAAATACCCTTACGTCACTCATTCCGGCCCTCTGTCGCGACCTCCCGTTCGACCTGCGCTAGCAGGCTATTTTGCCATCGGCGTCCGTGAGGTCCACCTCACTAGCTAACGCGGCGTGTTCGTCCGTCAAATCGAGCTCGAACGGACCCGAGTTTCCGAGTGACCCTTGAGGCGGGTTGGCACCAAGGCCAAACAATCCTCCGACCGCCCCAGGCGATTCCTCCCCCGCCACCCGCACCCGGATGTAGTAGGTCTTCCCGGCTTCAGCCATGAATGAAAGGCTGCTCGGTTCGGGGATGTCCCACAAATGTGCCGCCACGGTTACCTCCCCGCTTCCGACATCCTTTTTGAATCCGCCGCCGCGTGGGAGATCGCAGGCCGGAACACCATTCACATCCACGCTTGGTGACCGGAACACCAACATCGGACCAGATGGTCTGTAGATAACTAGCCTTGCCGAATTGGGTGGGGGGGAACCGATCTGACTGCTACTGATTGGAAAGCCAACGGTGCACCCGGCCAGGGTGCCGGCTACGGTCACCACACCAGCCAACCTAATCAAACGCATTGCCAAGTCTCCTTTGGTTCAATCGGCGCCGATCTCCGCCAATCACTGTGTACCGGTGGTGCTCCCGGATAAATTGTCCGCGCGGATTCGATAAGGCCACGATCTTTTGCGAGGCGCCTACGCTATAATAGTCCGTGAGCATCCGTTCATCTGCTCAACCCTGCTCCGCGCCAGTCACGCGCCAAATAACATTGCCTACATCGTCCGCCACTAGCACGGAGCGGCCGTCAGGGCCGATCGCCACCCCGACCGGTCGTCCGTAGGACGCTCGCTCGTCCGGAGAGAGGAAACCCTGTCAGAATATTTCGTGGCGGCCCGGACGGATTCCCGTTCGCGAACGGCACGAAGACGACCTTGTAGCCACTCAGCGTACTGCGGTTCCAGGAGCCATGCTGTCCGATGGCCATGCCATCCGGAAAGCCGGGAAGCGTGCCGGCCGGCAGCCAGCACAGACCCAGTGACGCGGTGTGCCCGCCCAGCGCGTAATCCGGTGTGATTGCAACTGCAACTGTGGCCGGATTCCGCGGCACTCGTTCATCCTCCGTTTGCCCCCAGTAGCAATAGGGCCAGCCGTAGAAGCCGCCCTCGCGCACGGACGTTAGATAGTCGGGCGGCGTCTCGTCCCCCAGTCCATCGCGCTCGTTGATCACCGTCCAGAGAACGCCGGTCTGAGGCTCCCATGCAAGGCCAACAGGGTTGCGCAGACCGGAGGCAAAGATACGGCTCCGGCCGGTTGCAAGATCGAGTTCGTGGATGGCGGCCCGACCCTGCTCGACGTCCGTACCATCATCGCCGATATTGGTGAGCGAACCCACGCCCACGAACAGCTTCTGCCCATCGAGGCTCGGCAACAGGCTTCGCGTCCAATGTCCGCCGGGCATGAACGTGGCTAGCCTTCGCCCTTGCGCACTAATGCGACAGCTGTTCCCCGCGTAGGGGAAGGCTCGTCAGTGTTGCCAACGTAGAACGTATCGCCCACCAGGGCCATGCCGAATGGATGGTTGAGCCCCTCCAGAAACAACTCTTGGACTTCGGTCACGCCGTCGCGATATTGCGCATCGCGCTTACCCCCATGGCGTCGGCGCGTTTCATCGTGCTGACCATGGCGTAGTCAAGGATCGATCTGGCCGGTCTGGTCGGGCGCCTCGGCGATGAGTAGGCAATATCTGGATCCAGCGGGGATGATCGAGATCGGTCGCAAAAGCATTGACTTTCAGCCCGGGTGCGGCAACCGGTGTTTGCCCCGTGGTCCATCCCCTTGCCGTCGGCATCTTGAGGGTCGGGATACTACCCTGCGGCTTTGCGGCCGGAATCGCTGGTGTGGCGCCCCACGCCGGTTCTGGCCTGCCGCCTGTAGACCGTCGCAGCAGGAGCGCAGCGCCACCAATCAGCGCAACTGTGCGCGCGACAACGTCCGAAACGCTCAAAGCACTATTCCCGGAGACATGCACGCTAGCCGAGGTCAGCCGAGAATGAACGCGGCAATAGGCTCCGTCCGCGCCCAGCGCCTCGGCCGCCGGATCGATAGATTGCAGGAGCGCGTCTGCCGCCGAACGAGTCTTCGATTGCGGCGAGGGCGTCCAGTGCCCGAACGAGAGGAGCCCGATCTTTTTCATTGGGACGCAACCCACTTATGTTACGGATCTAGCTGAGCAGGGTGGGCGTAGCTGGGTTGGCCGCGGAGGCCCCTGTCAAGCTTTCCGCGGCGACCAGCCATAAGCCTTGGCGCAGGCGCCCCCCATGAGCATTGCCCGCTCAGTGTCGCTCAGGCGGTCAGTACCAAGAAAGGGTTCGACGGCTTGTTCGTAGTTGACGACAGCAAATGCGCGCGTCCAGTCCGTACCCCACAAGCAGCGGTCGAAACCCCAGGCATCGAACACGCGGGCAAGCGGGTCCCAAATGTCTGGAAAAGGATACGGCTTACGAGACAGCGTGCAGGCGCCGCTGACCTTGATCACCGCGTTCGGGCGCTTGGCGAGTTCCAGCACCTTCGGGAGGTCGGCCCAGGGCTGCGGTGGCGCAGGCGGCACGCGCGGCTGCAGGATGCCCAGGTGGTCGATGATGAATCTCGTGTCGGGATGGCGATCGATCAGCGAAGTGCCTGTGTCCAGGTTGTCCCAGCAGAGGATGTTGACTGGAAAATCGTGGCGAGCGGCCGCGCGCGCGACCCGGTCGAGGCCAGGGTCGTTCGGCTCGCGTTGCGCCTCTTTCGGCAGCATAATGCGGACCCCGACCGCGCCCGGCGTCTTCTTCCAGTCGGCGATGACATCGGCCACCGCCGGATCGTCCGGGTCGACCGGCTTGACAATGGCTAATCGGTCGGGATGGGCGCGTTGTACTTCCACGGCATAGCTGGCGTCGAAGCGGTACATGGAAAAGGAGGAGATGAAGATCGCGCCGTCGACGCCGACTTTGTCCATCGCCGCCACCATCTCGTCGCCCGTGACGTGATCGGGCCAATTCGGCACGCTGTGCCAGGGGCGTTTCGGCGTGTTCGCCTCATAGGCGTGGACCTGTGAATCGATGATTGTCATCGTGGAAGCTCCTCCTTGCCACGACAGTTTGGCGACCACGGAAGGTTTGTGTCCAGAGGCTTAGGTCTCGCTGAGTTTGAGTTTCCGGCTGACGCGGCCTTGGAGTTGAGCGGACGACGCGCTTAACCAACGGCACGCGTGCTCGCGCTGTTGATCGACAGCATCAAGTTCCCCCAGCCGCCTCGGCTCTGCCTTAAGCTCCTATCAGACGGTCCAGCGTGATCGGGAATTGACGGACGCGCACGCCGGTCGCGTGCCAGACCGCGTTGGCGATGGCGCCCGCGGTGCCCGTGATCCCGATCTCTCCCACGCCCTTGATACCGAGCGCATTTACGTGGACGTCGTGTTCCTCGACCAGGATCGCCTCGATGCTCGGCACGTCGGCGTTCACCGGCACATGGTACTCGGCCAGATTTGGGTTCATCGGGCGGCCGGTGCGTTTGTCCATCACGGCGTGCTCGTGCAGCGCGAAGGACACGCCCCAGATCATGCCGCCGTAATACTGGCTGCGGACCATCCGCGGATTGACGACCGTGCCGGCGGCGAACGCGCCGACCAGCCGGGTGACGCGCATCTGGCCAAAATCCGGGTCCACCTTCACCTCGGCGAACACCGCGCCATGCGCGTACATGGCGTAGGCGGACTGCGCCGCCGGATCGGCCGCGCCGGTGCCGCGGCCCTCGATCTCGCTCCATGCCCGCGCGGGTCAGGATGTCGGCATAGCTCTCGCTCCGCGCTTCGTCGTCGCGGCGGTGCAGCCGGCCGCCCCGCGCGATCACGCCCGCATTGCCGGCGCCGAACAGCGGCGAGCGCTGGTCGCCCGTCGCCAGGTCCGCGAGCTTGGCGATCACGTCGCCGCCGGCATCGTGGATCGCCGCGCCGGCCGTGGCGGTATGGGCGGAACCGCCCGCGATGCCCGCATCCGGCAGGTCGGAGGTGCCGGAGCGGAACTCCAGCCGGTCAAGGTCGAGGCCCAGCGCGTCGGCCGCGATCTGGGCCAGCGCGGTCCAGGCGCCCTGGCCCATGTCGTGCGCGCCGATCTCCACCACGCCCGAGCCATCCCGCCGCAGCGCCGCCCGCGCCTGGCCCTGGAACATGATCGCCGGGAAAGAGTCGCCGTGCCCATGCCCCAGCCGACCAGCATGCCGGCTTCGTCCCGCATCTGCCGCGGCGCCAGCGGGCGCCCGGCCCAGCCGAACCGCTCGGCGCCTTGCCGATAGCACTGGCGCAGCGCCTTGGAGGAGAACGGCTTGCCGCGTCATCGGCTCGACCTCGGCGTAGTTCTTCAGCCGGAACGCCAGCGGGTCCATGCCGCAGGCCAGTGCCATCTCGTCGATCGCGCTTTCCAGCGCGGCGCTGCCGGAGGCCTCGCCGGGCGCGCGCATGAACAGCGGCGTGCCGGTGTCGAGCCGCACCGCCTCGTGCGACGTCGCTGATCGCCGGACTGGCATACAGCGCGTGGCGAGGCATTGGCCGCCGGCTCGAAGAAATCGTCGAACGTGCTGGTGGCGGTCTTGGCGTGGTGGCTCGAGCGCCGTCAGCCGCCATCGCGCGTCGGCGCCCAGGCGCAGCGTCTGCCGGGTCGGCGCGCGATGGCCGACCGGGCCGAACATCTGCTCGCGCCGCAGCACCAGCTTGACCGGGCGGCCGACGAGGCGGGCGGCCATGATGCCGAGGATCTGCGGCCCCTAGACCAGCCCCTTGCGACCCGAAGCCGCCGCCGAGGAACGGGCTGCGGATGTGGATGTTCTCGGGCGCGATGCCGAACAGCCCGGCGATGCGGGCCTGCGCCATCGCCATGCCCTGGCTCGGCGTGTCGATGGACAGGGTGTCGCCGTCCCAGGCCGCCACGATGGCGTGCGGCTCCATCGCGTTGTGATATTGCGCCGGCGTTTCGTAGACCGCCTCGATCCGAACGCGACGCTGCGGCCAGCCCGGCCTCGACGTCGCCATGGCTATCCTCGGCCGGCATCGCCGGCGCCGACAGCCGGCGGCGCGAAGCTGTCGTCCGAATCCAGGCCGATGCGCGCAGGCTCCGTCTCGTAGCGCGGGCGCCAGCAGGACGGCGCCTTCGGTCGCGGCTTCCAGCGTATCCGCGATCACCACCGCGATCGGCTGGTTGGCGTAGCGCACCCTGTCATTCTGCAGCACGTCCATCCGGAACATGAACGGATTGTCCTTGGCGTCCGGATCCATGCGCGAGCTTCGGCGCGTTCGCGGGCGTCATCACCTCGATCACGCCGGGATGCGCCTTGGCCGCGGCCACATCGAGCGCAGGTGACCCGGCCGCGGGCGATGCTGCTGACGGCGAGCGCGGCATAGACCATGCCGGGCGGGTGGTTATCGGCGGCATAGCGTGCGGCGCCAGTGGTCTTCAGCACGCCTTCGCGCCGGGTCAGCGGCTGGCCGATGCTCGAGCCCATGCGGATATGCGCGGGCGCTTGCGTAAGAGCGATCTCAGGCATGGGTAACGGCTCCGGAAGAAGGGCGAGGCGGGAAGTGCGGGCATACGCTCGGGCGTGCCTGCGGCGGCCAGCGTGAGCGCGCGCACGACGATGCGGCGCGCCAGTTCGATCTTGAATTCGTTGTCGCCGGACGGTTTGGCATCGGCCAGCGCCGCCTCGGCCGCCCGGCGGAAGGCGGCCGGCTCCGGCCGGGCGCCGGCCAGCGCCGCCTCCGCTGTTCGGGCGCGCCAGGGTTTCAGCGCGACACCGCCCAGCGCGATGCGGGCCTCCGCGATCAGTCCGTTCTCCAGGCGGAGCGCGGCGGCGGCGGAGACGACGGCGAAGGCGTAGGACGTGCGCTCGCGGATCTTCAGGTAGCGCGCATGGGCGGCGAAGCTCGGCGGCTTCGGGCGGCAGACGCACCGCGGTGATCAGCTCGCCCGGTTCGAGCACGGTCTCCCGCTCCGGCGTGGTGCCGGGCAGGAGGTGGAAATCCTCCAGCGGCATTTCGCGGCGTCCGGCCGGGCCTTGCATCTCCACCACGGCATCGAGGGCGGCGAGCGGGACGCAGAAATCGGAGGGGTGGGTGGCGATGCAGTGCTCGCTCCATCCCAGGATGGCGTGCAGGCGGTTCTCGCCGCCGCAGCGCGTCGCAGCCGGCGCCAGGGTCGCGTTTGTTGCAGGCGCTGGCGGTGTCGTAGAAATACGCGCAGCGCGTCCGCTGCAGCAGATTGCCGCCCGCGGTGGCGGCGTTGCGCAGCTGGGCGGAGGCGCCCGACAGCAACGCTTCCGCCACCGCCGGGAACCGCCGGGCGAAGTCCGCGTCGTACGCCAGGTCGGCATTGCGCACCAGCGCGCCAATCCGCACGCCGCCGTCGCTCAGCTGCTCGATCCGGTCGAGCCCGGGCAGGCGGCTGATATCGACCAGGTGGCCGGGGCGCATCACGCCGCCCTTCATCAGGTCCATCAGGTTGGTGCCGGCCGCCAGGTAAGCCGCACCTGGGACGGCAGCGGCCGCGACGGCCTCGGCGAGCGTCGCCGGGCGGGCGTATTCGAAGCGGTTCATGCCGCATCCCTCCGGCCGGACGCTGCGATCGTCCGCTGCGCCTCCAGCACCGCCTCGGTGATCCCGATATAGGCGCCGCAGCGGCAGAGATTGCCGCTCATCGCCTCACGCACCCGTTCGGGATCATCGCCGGTCCCGCTTTCCCCAGGTCTGGCCCTCGCGGATCATGCCGATCGCGCTCATGATCTGGCCCGGCGTGCAGAAGCCGCACTGGAAGCCGTCATGCGCGATGAACGCGGCCTGGACGGGGTGGAGTTGCGCCACCCTGCGCCACGCCTTCGATGGTGAGGATGTCGGCGCCGTCGTGGCTCAGCGCCAGTGCCAGGCAGGAATTCACCCGGCGGCCGTCGATGAGCACGGTGCAGGCGCCGCACTGGCCGCGATCGCAGCCCTTTTTGGTGCCGGTGAGGTCCAGCCGCTCGCGCAGCAGGTCCAGCAGCGTGATGCGGGGATCATCGAGCGTGATGACCCGCTCGGCGCCGTTGATCGTGAGAGTGATTGACAGGCTCATGCGGTACTCCGATCAGAGCTGTGATATGACGGCAAATACGGAGGCACCCTCCGCTTTGCAAGGGGAGCGAGTCTAAATCGGCATGGACGGTGTTGTGCCAGCCAGGTCCGCGCGGAAACCCCGCGCCGACAGTGTCCGAAACCGCGAGCGCGTGCTCCAGGCGGCGAAGGCCGTGTTCGCTGCCGGCGGCCCCGAGGCGAGCCTCGAGGCAGTGGCACGTCAGGCCGGTGTCGGCGTGGGAACGCTATACCGGCATTTTCCGACCCGCCAAGCCCTGTTCGAAGCGGTTTACCGTCACGAGGTGGAGCAGCTTGTGGAACTGGCGGAGCAACTCCAGACGGATTTGCCGCCACTGGAGGCGCTGCGCGGCTGGATGCGCGCCAATGTCGCGTTCGTGGCCACGAAGAAGGGCATGTCCACGGCCCTCGCCATCGCTGTGCACGCTGGGTCGGACCTCACGGCCTATTCAATGGACCGGCTGGGACGAGCGCTGGAGACGCTGGTGCGGCGGGCGGTGGAGGCCGGGGTCATCCGAGACGACGTCGGCGCGGAGGACATCCTGCGGACGATCGTGGGCCTGTGCTACACACACGACAAGCCGGGTTGGCAGAGCAACGTGCTTCGACTGGTAGACGTGTTCGTCGACGGGATGCGGCGAAGCTAGCGCGACTTGCGCAAGTCGAAATTCGTGCGGCGTTTGGTGCGAGTGATCGCCGCGTCCGCCTCAGACAAGTATCCCAAGCTCGGCTGAAAATGGCGTCGGGCCGCGACCGTGTCATCCTGTCGCCCGGCCATTGAGCAGGTGGCTGCCGTTGGGCGGCAGGTTGGCGCTGCCCGCACGCCGTCCCATCAAGTCGCGCGTGTGATGGCGACGGGTGGCTCGCAGTCCGCGCCGGCCCCAAACAGTGGCAGCACCTCGTCGGTACCGGCCGGCGCCGCGCCAAAATTCGATACGGTGACACCGAGCAATCGGACGCCCCTGCCGGTTGGCAGCAGTGTGCGCACGAGTTCGACGCTGGATCGGCGCAGGAGATCGTGGCGCCTGATCACCGCCGTGAAGCTTCGGCTTCGGGTGACCTGCTGGAAATCGGCGAATTTTGCCTTCACCGTCACGGTCCGGCCGAAGGCCTTCTCCTTCTCACACCAGGCCCAGACCTCGTCGGCCATGGCCTCGACGCCGGCCTCAATTTCGGCTGCAGCAGTCAGGTCGCGCGCAAAGGTGGTTTCGGAGCCGGAGGATTTGCGCGGACGATCGGCGACGACGGGCCGATCATCCTCGCCGTTGGCGATGCCGAGATACCAGGCGGCGGATTTGCCGAAATGCTGCTGCAGAAAGGCAAGCGACTTCGCTTTCAGATCCGCGCCCGTTTCGATCCCGAGCCCCTGCATCCTTGCCGCGGTGACGGGTCCGACGCCGTGGAACCGGGCGACCGGCAGCGATGCGACGAAATCTCCGCCCGTCTCGGGCGTGATGACGAATTGGCCGTTCGGCTTGCGCTGGCCGGACGCGAGCTTGGCGAGGAACTTGTTGTAGGAAACGCCGGCCGAGGCTGTCAGACCCGTCTCCTGGAGGATGCGGCCGCGAATTTCCTTCGCGCTAGCAGATGCGGTCGGCAGGCCGCGCTGGTTTTCCGTGACATCGAGATATGCCTCATCGAGCGACAGCGGCTCGATCAGCGCCGTATATTCCGAAAAGATGGCATGGATCTGGCGCGAGACGGCGCGATAGACGTCGAAACGTGGCAACACGAACAGGAGTTCGGCGCATAGGCGTATCGCCGTGGTCGACGGCATCGCCGATCGCACGCCGAAGACGCGGGCCTCGTAACTTGCCGCCGCGACCACGCCCCGCTTGGCGCCATGGCCGACCGCCACGGGGTGCCCCTGGAGCGCCGGATTGTCGCGCTGTTCGACCGACGCATAGAACGCGTCCATGTCGATGTGGATGATCTTTCGCATCGCCATGCGGTGACAATATACAGAAAGAGAACTCCGGTGCAGCGTGTTTGGCCGGCCGAGCCCGTCATCAGACATGGGCGAACACATCGAACAGCGCCGTCTTATTCACGCCAGCCGGCTTCGCGTTTGTGTTTCTTTATCATTCCATATCTGCTTGTGCGACGACGGAGAAGCGGCGACCGCGGGAACCCGAGGAACCTGCGACGAATGAACAGCCTCAGACGAAGGAGTAGCCTCAACAGCATCGGGCATGCCAATCTCCTTGATCCGCACAGTAAGTCTGCATCCGAACGGCGTGTCAAAGGAACTGGGCTCGCTTGCTTTGCAAATGGCCGCAATCCCGGATCAAAATCGAGCGCCAGGTATCCCGCGCCGAACTCGATCGGATCCGGCAGCTCGGGCTACACTGGGTAGTTAATGGACCGCTGACCCGGAGGAAGAAGCGATCGACGCGTTCATGCCAACATCGCTGTCACTAAAGGAACTCGAGCAGTTTACCCAATGGCTGTTCGGCGATATCTTGGGGTGGGCAAATATCATCCAAATCCCGGCCCTGGTGCTCACTGCGGCAATCGCCTGGCTGCTTTGTCGTCCGGTCCGCGCCTGGCTCACTGACTGGCTGAACCGAGTTAACGTCAATCATCTCGACTGGCTCGAGCAACACCGCTCCTGGGTGATCGACCGACTGATACCTTTGGTCACCCCGATCGCCTGGGTCGCAGGGCTATGGATTTCCGTATCCGTGGCCGAACAGGTAGGGTGGCCAGATGCCGTCGCTCACATTGCGATAAGCTTGGTCCTGGCCTGGCTGGTGATCCGCCTGGCGGCTGATTTGGTTCCGAATGCCCCGCTCGCCCAGCTGATTGCCGTGCTCGCGTGGGTGGTGGCGGCCTTGAACATCGTGCATCTGCTGGGTCCGACGCTCGATCTGCTCGACCGCGCGGCCATTCTGGTTGGCGGGCTCCGGGTTTCCTTGCTGACCGTCGTCAAGGGCGTACTTTCACTGACCGTTTTACTCTGGGCGGCCACTGTCGGCTCGGCGTTGTTCGAGCGACGAATGACCCGAGTATCGGAAATAACGCCGCGGGCACGCGTCCTGCTCGGCAAGTTGCTCAAGACCACCCTGGTGACCCTTGCGGTGGTGCTCTCTCTGGCCAGCATCGGTGTCGATCTATCGACCTTTGCCCTGTTCACGGGCGCTCTCGGCGTGGGTGTGGGATTAGGGCTGCAGCGGACCGTGTCAAATCTGTTTAGTGGAATCGTTCTGCTGCTCGATAAGTCGATCAAGCCCGGAGACGTGATCGAAGTTGGCGGAACTTATGGCTGGGTTTCCGCGCTCGGCGCGCGCTACGTGGCAGTCGAAACGCGCGACGGGACGGAATTTCTGATCCCAAACGAAGACATCGTCACCCAACAGGTCATCAACTGGTCACACAACGACGAACGGGTGCGCCTGAAAATCCCGGTGCGGGTGCCGCATGACTTATACCTCGATCAGGTCATGGCCCTGATGCTGGAGGCAGCCGCGGTGCCCCCCCGCGTTCTGGCCTCGCCATCGCCCACCGTGCTCATTATGACTTTCAGCGAAAGCGCGATCGAGCTTGAGGTGCGCTTTTGGATCGCTGATGCACAGAACGGGGTGCACAACGTGAAAAGCCAAGTGCTCTATGAAATCTGGCGCTTGTTTCAGCAGGAAGGCATTCGAATTCCATATCCCAAAAGAGACCTTTACATGCGCTCCTCGGGCTGACGGCACATCCGTCACTGTTACAGCCACTTCAGCCTGCCGCACCCCGCTGGATCTGCTACAGGGATGGGATGGAAGCCGTACCTGATATAGCGTTCTACAAAGAATCTCTGATCGTTTTGGGTGCCGCCGGCGTTGTCATCCCATTGTTTCATCGACTGCAGATCAGTTCGGTAGTCGGGTTCATGCTGGTAGGCATCGTCGTGGGACCCTTCGGTCTTGGTGCGCTCGCGGCACGCTATCCCTGGCTCGCCGCAGTCACCATCGACGACCCCCACGCGATCCAGCCGGTCGCTGATCTGGGCGTGACGTTGCTCCTATTCATGATCGGCCTGGAGCTCTCATTCGAGCGCCTGTGGCTGATGCGCCGCCTGGTGTTCGGACTTGGCGCGCTACAGGTCACGGTCTCGGCCTGCGTGCTGACCGGGGCTGGTATTCTGTTGGGCCTGAGTCCGACAAGCGCCGTCATCGCCGGGATCGCATTGACCATGTCCTCAACCGCGGTCGTCCTTCAGGTGTTGTCGGAGGAGAAGCGACTCCACACGCCAGCCGGCCGAGGCAGCTTTTCAATTCTCCTCTTTCAGGACCTCGCGGTGGTTCCTGCTTTGTTCGCGGTCACTGCCCTGGACCCAAACGCTCGGGCTTTCAGTGCGGCCGGTCTTGGCATCGCAATGGGCCAGGCGTTGTTGACCATAGCAGGCATCGTTGCATTGGGCCGCCTTGTTCTGCGCCCGCTCTTTCGCAGCGTGGCGCGCACCCGCAGCGTTGAGCTGTTCGTTGCCGCCTGCCTGTTCGTCGTCATTGCCAGCGCCCTTGCGACTGCAGCAGCAGGCCTTTCCATGGCGATCGGCGCACTGATCGGCGGATTGTTGTTGGCCGTAACTGAATATCGGCGCCAGGTTGAGATTACGATCGACCCGTTCAAGGGCCTGCTGGTTGGCGTGTTCCTGATCTCGATCGGCCTGGGTCTCGACATCCCACTGTTCATTTCTCACCCAATAGCCATTCTGGGCGCAGCCGCCGGACTGATAGCGGTGAAGGCGCTGGTCATAGCACCCCTGGCGCGGGCATTCGGGCTGCCTTGGGCCCACAGCGTGCAGAGCGGACTGCTGCTGGGCCCGGGCGGGGAGTTTGGTTTTGTCATCCTGGCCATCGCCGGATCGGAAAAGCTGCTGACTGGCACCGAAGGCCAATTTGTTCTGATAGTCGTCGCGCTGACGATGGCCATGATCCCGTATCTCTCGAAATTGGGGCAGGCGCTCGCCCCCCGCCTCGTCACGAAGGTGCCGATCGACCCCACATTGTTGCTGCCGGCTGCTCAGGAAGGGCCGCCGCCCGTTATCCTGGCCGGGTTCGGTCGGGTCGGTCAGCTCGTCGCTGCGATGCTCGATGCCCACGCTGTGCCCTACGTGGCCATTGACCAGGACCCGGATCTAGTGGCCGGACAGCGGGACCGGGGTCGGAAGATCTACTACGGCGACATGACGCGGACGGAACTACTTCACGGGCTCCACCTGGAAAACGCGCGAGCACTTGTCATCACACTGAACGACCCGGATGTAGCTCAGCGGTTGGTTGCCGGCGCGCGGGCAGAGCGGCGCGATTTGCTCATAATCGCGCGCGCCCGCGACGCCAGGCACGCGGCGCAGCTCTACAAAAGTGGTGCCTCGGACGCGGTGCCCGAGACGGTGGAGGCCAGCCTGCAGCTCTCAGAGGCGGTTCTGGTTGATATCGGTATCCCAATGGGGCCTGTGATTGCGTCTATCCACGAGAAGCGAGGGGAGTTGCAGGCTGACATCAAGGCCATGGCGCCGGGCGCAGAAGTGCGATCCTTGAGTTGGCGCAGGCTTCGCGATGCCTTGCAGAAGCGAGCATGAGATCAAGGATGCCGGAGGCGGGCCTAAAAGCTTCCGCCGATTGCCTAGCAACCTCACCTGAGTAGCTTCCGGCGCCCCCTCCCCTATATAAGGCCCGCCAGACCCACCGAGGACCTTTCGTTGACCGCTCTGCAACCCGCCCGCGGCACCCACGACCTGATCGGCGAGGAACAGCGCCGCTTCCACCGCGTCGTGGACATCGCCCGCCGCGTCTCCGCCACCTACGGCTTCGACGAATGGCAGACCCCCATCTTCGAGGACACCCGCGTCTTCGCCCGCACCCTCGGCGAGACCTCCGACGTGGTCACGAAGGAGATGTACAGCTTCGACGACCGCGGCGGCGAATCCATCACGCTGCGACCCGAAGGCACCGCCGGGGTCTGCCGCGCCCTCGTTTCCAACGGCCTGACCCAGTCGCTGCCGCAGAAGGTCTTCTACGCCGGCCCGATGTTCCGCTACGAGCGCCCGCAGAAAGGCCGCTACCGCCAGTTCCACCAGATCGGCATCGAGTTGATCGGCCCCGCCGAACCGCTCGCCGACGCCGAGGTGATCGCCTGCGGCTGGGCTATCCTGAAGGCGCTGAAAGTCGCCGCTGACACGGTGCTGGAACTCAACACTCTCGGCGACAAGGCCAGCCGCGACGCCTACCGCTCCGCCCTCGTCGCCTATTTCACCGAACACCGGGCCGCCTTGTCGGAAGACAGCCTGGCGCGGCTCGACCGCAACCCGATGCGCATCCTCGACAGCAAGGACGAGGCCGACCGCCGCATCGTCGCCGATGCGCCGACGATCGCCCGGTACCTGACCGACACCGCCCGCGCCTTCTACGAGAAGCTGCAGGACCACCTGATCCGGTTCCGCGTCCCGTTCGTGGAAAACCCGCGCATCGTCCGCGGCCTCGACTACTACGGCCACACCGCCTTCGAATTCGTCACTTCCAAGCTCGGTTCCCAGGGCACCGTGATGGCGGGCGGCCGTTACGATGGGCTGGTGGCTGAGATGGGCGGCCCGATGACCCCCGCCGTCGGCTGGGCCGCGGGGATCGAACGCCTGGCCATGCTGATGCCCGTGGCGCCCGCGACCCAAGCCCCGGTCGCCGTCATTCCGGTCGGCGACGCCGCCGAACCGATGGCGATCGAACTGCTGCAATCGCTGCGCAACAACGGGATCCGAGCGGAAATGGCCTACCGAGGCAACCTCAAGCGGCGGATGGAACGGGCCAACCGCATGGGCGCCCGTGCCGCCGTCATCCTGGGGGAGGACGACATCGCCAACGGCGTGGCGCAGGTGAAAGATCTGGCCACCGGCACCCAGGAGGCCATCCCCTTCTCCCATATCCCCTCCCGGCTAAGATGAATCTGGCATTCAAACTCGACCGCATCGCCGCCCGCGCCGACGAACTGCGCGCGTTGCTGTCCGAAGGCATCTCCGGCGAAGCCTACGTGAAGGCGTCGAAGGAACTCTCCGACATCGAGCCGGTGGTAGCCCGAATCGGCGACCTGAGGGCGGCTGAACGCGCCCAATCCGAGGCCGAGTCGATGTTGGCCGACCCGGAGATGAAGGATCTGGCCGAAGCCGAACTATTTGAACTTAAAGAGCAGATTCCCGCGCTGGAGCATGAGATCCGCCTGGCTCTGCTGCCCAGGGACGAGGCGGACGCCCGGTCCGCGATCCTGGAAATCCGGCCGGCGGCCGGAGGCGATGAGGCCGGGTTGTTCGCCGCGGAACTTTTCACGATGTATCAGAAGTACGCCGAGAGCAAAGCCTGGCGCTTCGAGATCCTGGAGTACGCCGACACTGGCCTCGGCGCCATCAAGGAGGCCACAGCCGAAATCACCGGCCGCAACGTGTTCGCCCGGTTGAAGTACGAGTCCGGGGTGCACCGCGTACAGCGCGTCCCGGCCACCGAAAACCAGGGTCGCATCCACACCTCGACGGTGACGGTCGCGGTCTTGCCGGAAGCCGAGGAGGTCGATGTCCAGATCGACGAGGGCGACCTGCGCATCGACGTCTATCGCGCCTCGGGCGCGGGCGGACAGCACGTCAATAAGACCGACAGCGCGGTGCGGATCACCCATATCCCCACCGGCATCGTCGTGGCGATGCAGGAGGAACGCAGCCAGCACAAGAACCGCGCCAAGGCGATGAAGATCCTTCGGGCACGGATGTATGAGCAGCAGCGATCATCCCTGGCTGCGACGCGCGCCGCCGACCGGAAGTCGCAGGTGGGCACCGGGGACCGCAGCGAGCGCATCCGGACCTACAATTTTCCGCAGGGCCGGGTGTCCGACCACCGCATCAATCTGACGCTGTACAAGATCGACCGCGTGATGCAGGGCGACCTCGACGACTTCATCGACGCCCTGACCGCCGAAGACCAGGCCGCACGCTTGGCCGCGGAGGAATGAGGCAAAAGCGAACCATCGCCGTGATCCCCCGCACGCCTCCGGCCGGCGGGGAACTCCGGCCGTGAAGGCAACCACCTTATCAACGATCGCCCAGGCGATCCGCCACGGCGCCGAGAAACTAGCAGGGGTCGCCGACAACCCGCACCGGGAAGCCCGCCTCCTCCTCGCGCACGCCAACGGCCTCACCCGGAACGACCTGATCCGAGATCCCGCCTTGCCGGTCGACACCACAACCTACGAATCCCACCTCGCCCGCCGGATCACCCGCGAACCGCTTGCCCTCATCGTCGGACACCGCGAGTTCTGGAGCTTGGAGTTCCAGGTCTCTGCCGCCACGCTAATCCCCCGTCCCGACTTCGGAAACCCTCGATCGAAGCCGCGCTCGCCGCCTTTGCCGGCCGTCCACCGCCGCGCCGCATCCTCGACCTCGGCACCGGCACCGGCTGCCTGCTGCTGGCGCTGCTGACCGAGTTTCCGTCCGCCTTCGGCATCGGACTCGACATCTGCCCCGGATGCCGCGGCACTGGCCAAAGAGAACGCCACGCGACTTGGTCTGGCCGATCGGTCCGCATTCGCTGTCGGCGATTGGACCAATCCCATCGGCCGCTTGCTTCGACCTGATCGTCTCCAACCCGCCCTACATCAAATGCTCTGACATCGGCTCCTTGATGCCGGAGGTCGCCAATCACGAGCCTCGCACAGCACTTGACGGCGGCTCGGACGGCTACGACGCCTACCGGGCGATCCTGCCACACCTTCGGCAACACCTTGAGCCGGACGGCACGGCAGTCCTTGAACTGGGCCAGGGGCAGGCCACTTACGTGGCGGGACGCGCGCGGGAAGCTGGTCTGAAGGCAACTCTTCGCCTTGATTTGGCGGCCATCCCCCGTGCGATCGTTTTGACGGCCCGTGATCGCGAAAAAATTGTTTGGCAGTCCTAGGTGACGGGTGTACGGTAACCAAGTGGCAGGGGTGTCGCATAGCGGTCGCCCTAGATCGCGAAGGCCATTTTTAGGTCCTTCGTGTGCCATCATCAACGCCGATGGATCGTGGTTGGCCAAGGGAAGACCCCGCGGGCACCTGTAATCAGGTGCTCCTCACTTCCCAGGTCCACCGACAATGGGAAAGCTCGACGCAACAGTATGAACATGAAGCGCATGCGTGGCCGCAACCATCGCTCGGGCGGTGGTGGTGGCGGTGGAGGAGGATCGGGTGGTGCTATCCGCCATCATTCGGGCGGCGGAGTTCCGCTCAATCGCAACCACGTTTTCGATAGCAACGGGCCCGAAATCCGCATCCGCGGCACTGCCCAGCAGCTTTTCGAGAAATATCTGCAGCTTGGGCGCGATGCGACCAGCAGCGGCGACAGGGTGACGGCGGAAGCGTTCTTCCAACATGCGGAACATTACTTCCGCATCCTGAACGCCATGAATCAGGCCCAGCAGCAGGGCCAGCAGAACGGCCAGGGGGGCCAGCAACAACATCCGCAGGGAAACCAGCGCCGCAATTACCAGCAAAACGAGGGTTTCCAGGGCAGCGACGATGCGCAAGGCCCAACCGAACCTGAAGACGCCGAACAGCGCCCGGATCAACGCACGCCCGGAATGGGGGATCAGCCGGAACCGCGCGAAATCCCCATCGCCGCTTCGCCACCGGAAGGTTGATCCCATCTTCCCGCGCCGGCGCTGAAGGGTAACCCGACGACTGACTACGCCTCCGCGATCAGGCCCAGGCGGAGAAACAGATCGATCAGCACCAGATTGACGTTGAATTTGAAGTCGTCGGTCTCGCGCACGGTCTCGACCACGCGTGAGATCGGCCAAAGTTCGAACGCCTCGACCTCTCCGTCGGTCGCCGCGGGCATGAAATCCTCGGGCAGGGATAGGTCGTAGCAATACAGAGTGTCGCGTCGTAGTCCCTCTGGCCGCTCCATCGCGTATTCGATTACCCCGACCTGAACCGCCGCCGCGGCCAGATCAGGCGAAATAGCCGCTTCCTCCGCGGCTTCCTTGATCAATGTTTCCATCAGACCCAGGCCGGCCGGTACTCCGCCGGCGACAATATTGTCCAGTTTTCCCGGGTCCAGATGCTTGTCCCTGGCTCGACGAGCCACCCACAGATGCAGCCCGTCGCGCCGCCTGACCAACCCGTTGACGTGAACCCCCGCGGCCTGGATTCCGAAGGACGGCAGCGCCCCGCGGTCGATCCGTGCCAAGACCGGCCCCCATGGCCGAGCCCTTACATCGAATGCCTCGTTTCGCCACCGATAGTACCCACGCTCCGCCAACGCATGGGCGATGGCCGGCAGCGCGGCCGGGTCATCCAGCAGCACCTGATCCCGCGACAGCGGATTCCCGGCATATCCCGCAGCGCCGCGGCGATCCGCGCCGGCACCCACCCAACAGCTTGCTCATCTGACCAGGAACGGTTTCCTCGTTCCCGGTAGCCCGGCGTTGTTGCAGGCGCGCACATGGCGTTGAAATCGAGAAGTCTTTCGGATGCCGCTGCAAGCAACTCGCCTTTCAAACAACACCACATCATGCCACATGCGCAGCATGAGACGAAGCAGCCGCCCACCCGCACCCGCGGATTTGCCACCCTCCCTCCGGGTGCAGCGATCCACGATGCAAACCGTTCTGTCACTGTTGCCTTACCTTTGGCCGGTCGGCAACCCGGGCGCGCGACTCCGTGTCGTTGTGGCGCTGGTCTTCATGGTGCTGTCCAAGGTTGCCACCGTGTATGTTCCGGTCATCTATGGCCGCATCGTCGACTCGCTGGCGCCCAAGGATGCCGCCGCCATTTTCGTCGTCCCGGTGGCGCTGATCCTGGCCTATGGCGCGATCCGCGTGGGATCGGCGGGCTTCGGCGAGATCCGCGATGCCCTCTTCGCCTCGGTTCAGCAGCGCGCCGTGCGGCTGCTAGCGTTGAGAACGTTCCGCCACCTGCATGCCGTCAGCCTGCGATTCCATCTGGACCGGCAGACCGGCGGCCTCTCGAGGATCATTGATCGCGGCGTGCTGGGAATGCAGTCGGTGCTGCGCCTCGCTGTCTTCAATGTCGTTCCTACTGCGCTGGAGCTGGTGATGGTCACCGCCATCATCTGGCACATGTTCGACTGGCGCTACGCGCTCGTAACCTGCCTCGCGGTGCTGGTCTATATCGGCTTCACAACCATCCTTGCCGGCCGCCGCGGCCGCTACCGCCGGACCATGAACGACACCGACAACGATGCCTCGACGAAGTCGCTGGACAGCCTGATCAACTACGAAACGGTGAAGTATTTCGGCAACGAGGCGCACGAGGCGCAGCGCTACGACCACGCCCTCGCCCGCTATGAGCGTGCCGCCGTCCGGGTGCAGGTTTCGCTTAACATGCTGAACCTGGGCCAGGCCGCGATCATCGCCATCGGCCTGACGCTGATCATGTTGCTGGCGGCGTCCGGGATGCGCGACGGCACCATGACCGTCGGCAAGTTCGTCGTGGTGAACACCTACCTGATCCAGCTTTACCAGCCGCTGAACTTCCTCGGCATCGTTTACATGACAATCAAGCAGGGCCTGGTGGACATGGAGCAGATGTTCACCCTGCTCCGCGTCCAGCAGGAGATCGCCGACAAGCCCGGCGCCAAGGCGCTGGTGAGACATCTGTCCGACGGTTCCCCAGGGGAGGTCGTGTTCGACAATGTTCATTTCGGCTATCAGTCAAACAGGACGATACTTAAGGGCATCGACTTCACCGTGCCGGCGGGCGGCAAGCTCGCGATCGTTGGCCCCACCGGCGCCGGCAAATCGACCATCAACCGGCTGCTGTTCCGTTTCTACGACGTGACGGGCGGCCGTATCCTGATCGACGGCCAGGACATCCGCGACGTCACCCAGGACAGCCTGCGCGCCGCGATCGGCGTCGTGCCGCAGGACACGGTGCTGTTCAACGACACCATCCGATACAATATTGGCTATGGTCGGCCGGGTGCCTCTCAGGCCGAGATTGAGCACGCGGCGAAGCAGGCCCAGGTACACGATTTCGTCCTGAAACTGCCCGAGGGCTACGATACCCGTGTCGGCGAACGCGGACTGAAGCTGTCCGGCGGCGAGAAGCAGCGTGTCGCCATCGCCCGCACCATTCTGAAGGATCCGCGCATCCTGGTGCTGGACGAGGCAACCAGCGCGCTGGACAGCCGCA
The DNA here is from genome assembly GCA_963778125.1 of uncultured Alphaproteobacteria bacterium. GTDB lineage: Bacteria > Pseudomonadota > Alphaproteobacteria > Acetobacterales > Acetobacteraceae > Rhodopila. The sequence goes on from CAVZTH010000014.1 coordinate 165,010, forward strand.
CCGAGCAGGACATCCAGGCCGCGCTGAACGCCGTATCGCACCGCAGGACCACGCTCGTCATCGCCCACCGGCTATCCACCGTCGTCGACGCCGACGAGATCATCGTCCTTGATGACGGTCTCGTCGCCGAACGCGGCAGCCATGCCGCCCTGCTGGCAAAAGGCGGCCTTTATGCCCGGATGTGGGCGCTGCAGGCCGTCGAGCACGATCTCGAGCATGATGGCACTGGGCGCAGCGTGGTTCAGGCGTAGATGAAACCGGTGACCTCGCGGCCAGTGCGCCGAAGGAGATCCGGTCAGCGCCAACGCCTGGTAAAGCGATGAAGACCATCCGATGAAGGAACAGGCCAATGTCCGAAGACACGAACGAAACCCCCGCCCATCTCAGCCACGCCGGTGCGGTGGTCGATAAGGCGATCGAACATATGATCGGCCAGAACCTCAGTTCGCTGGCCATTGCCTCCGCGTTGCTGGGGGGATCGATGGCACTGCTGGCCCGGTCGATGTCGGACGAGGCCATCATCGGCATCCTGAATAACGCGATCGGCAGCGTCCGCTCCGGCGAGTTGCGCGCGCATCAGGATCATAACGGCCACTGACCCCGATTTCTGGCGCCGTCTTCCTTGACGCCGGGGTGTTGTGTCGCCATAACCCGCGCCTTCCGATATGTCTCAAGGAATTAGGTGCGATGTCGCGTCGCTGTGAAATCACGGGTAAGGGCGTTCTGTCTGGCAACAACGTCAGCCACGCCAACAACAAGACCCGTCGCCGTTTCCTGCCCAATCTGCAGGTGACGTCGTTGTTGTCCGACATCCTGGGGCATGAAGTGCGTATGCGCCTGTCCACCCGCGCCATCCGCACGGTTGAACACAACGGCGGGATCGACGCCTTCCTGCTCGGCACGCCCAACACGAAGCTGACGATCGAGGGCAAGACGCCTGAAGCGCCGCATCGAGAAGGCGCGGGAAAAGCGCTCGGCTTCCGCGGCCGCCTGACAACGGCCTGCGTCGCCCGCCTACCCTGGAGCGACGGTCAAGGCAGCCGGGATAGCAGGCGTACCAGCCGCTTGGTCCGCGCGGAAAACAGGCTTGCTGCATAGGCGCTGGAGGCTGCGCGCTTTGCCGCCTCAGACGCGGGTTGGATAGGGCACGATCAGGCCGGCCAGTGCGGAAAGCTTCGTGCGCTCGGCTATGGCCAGCGTCCACTGGCTGATCATCTCGCCAGCATGAGGCGCCAGTATACCCGCCCCTACCACCCGCTTGCCGCTAACAATCAGCTTGACCAGGCCGGCAGTCCCCCGCTCAGCGATGGCGCGATCGTTTTCCGCCAGCGGCCAGCGCAGGATCTGCGGTTTTAGCCCAATCGCGTCGGCCTCCGCCTCGGTCAGGCCGGTCTGCGCCAGCTCCGGATCGGTGTAGGTGACACGAGGTAGCGCTGTGTAGTCGATCCGCGCGGGCAGCCGAAACAGCAGCCGGCGAATGAGGATGTCGGCGTGATACGACCCAACATGGGTGAACGCGCGCGGCCCGATCCCCGCCGGATCAGCGATATCTCCCACCGCGAAGACGCGTTTGTTGCTGACGCTGCGCAGGCCACGGTCCGTCGCGATGCCGCCAGGCCCGGCCCCAATGTTTGCGGCCGCCAGATTGAGCGCCGCCAGATTTGGCGTCCGCCCCACCGCCACCAGAAGATGCGAACCCTCGATCCGTGTCCCGTCCGCGAGGCTGATCGACGGTCCTGGCGCTACGGCAGTAACGGTCTCACCTTCCCGGATGCTAACGCCCCGCGCGATCAGGGCTTGGCGCAACCCAGCCACCAGCTCCGGATCCTCTTTCGCCGCGATCCGCCCAGCTTCGATCACCGTGACTTTGCAGCCTAGGCCCGAGAACGCATCCGCCATCTCCAGGCCGATCGGGCCCCCCCCCAGGATCAGCAAGTGATCGGGCCGTTCCTTGAGATCGAACAGCAAATCGTTGGTCCAGTAAGGGGTGCGGTCCAACCCCTCGATCTGGGGGCACCGTCGCTCGGCTTCCAGCCGCGATGACGAACCACCGCGCAGTAACGGTTCGCCCATCCAACGCGATGCTCCTATGGTCGAGAAAGCGGGCCTCCCCCCGGAGCACCTTGGCGCCCAGGGCGCGAAAACGAGCCTCGGAATCCATCGGGGCGATTGTCGCGATGACCCCGTGCAGGTGCGCGCGAACGCGATCCCAGTCGGCGGCCGGTTCAGCGGCAATAATGCCGAACCGCGCGGCCTGCCGCACCTCCCGCATCGCCCGCGACGCCGCAAGCAGCGCCTTGCTCGGGACGCACCCCGTGTTGAGGCAATCGCCGCCCATGAGGCCCCGCTCGATCAGCGCCACAGAGGCTCCAAGCTGCGCGGCCCCGGCAGCAACGGACAGGCCGGCAGCGCCGGCCCCGATGATGACGATGTCAAAATCAGGCATGGCTATCCGGGCGGCGGCGGAACAGCGTTGGCAGCAGCGACAGCAATGCCAACCCGGCCAGTGGCAGCAGAATACGCGGCCGAAAACAGCACTGACAAATCCGGGGTCTTACCCTCGGCGAGGATCGCGCCGACGCCCGCCCCGATCGAACTCAGAATGAAACTGGCTGGGGCGATGCCGATCAAGGTGGCTGGCACGAATACCGCCAACCGTATCTCGGCGACCGCAGCGGCGAGATTGACGATCCAGAACGGAAACAGCGGCACCAATCGCAGCGCCAGCAGATAGCTGAACCCGTCGGTCGCCAACCGATTTCGCACGGTCTCCGGTATCCGATGCCGATTCCGGCTCAGCATCTGGGCGAGGGCCGATCGAACAATTACCAGCAGGGCCGACGCCCCGAGCGTGGCCCCCGCGACGGTCAAAACGCACCCAAGGAACTCGCCGAAGAATAGCCCTCCGGCGACCGTTAGTATTGCCGCGTGCGGCAACGATAGTGCCGCAGTCGTTGCGTAAGCAACGAGGTAGATTCCAGCTGAGATCACTGGATGCGTCCCGACCCAATCCTCCAGCCGCGCCTGATGGCGTTCGAGGCTTTCCCAACCGACACCATGCACAAGCGCAAACCCAGCGACAACGAGTGCGACGAGCAGCAACACAGGCAGAAGGCGGCGCATCGCAGCAGCATGAAGCCAAGCGACGCACTTGTCGCGTGAAAATGTAGCGAAACGGATCATAGCCCACAGCAGACCGATACGACCCTGACAGGTGACATCGCGGCGTCACGAAATTGACTCGGACGCACCGGGCTTTTTCAGTGGATCCGTGATGGCGGGCTCTTTCACCCGCCATCACGCGCGTAGATCGCATCAGGTGGGGAGAAGAACGGTATTGATCACGTGGATCACGCCGTTTGACTGCCTCACGTTCGAAATCGTCACCTCGGCCACACCGCTCTCTTCGCCGCTGATGAACAACTTCTTGCCGTTCTCACTCAATGTCAGAGGCTCGCCTTCCACCGTCTTCAGTGTAGCCTTGCCGCCGCCCGCCTTAACCATTTTCATTAGGTCAGCGGCGGTATAGTTGCCGGCGACCACATGATAGGTAAGTATCTTGACCAGTGTAGCCTTGTTCTCCGGCTTCAGCAGCGTCTCAACGGTTCCCGGCGGCAATTTCGCGAACGCTTCGTTGGTCGGTGCGAACACGGTGAATGGGCCTTTACCCTCCAGCGTTTCCACCAGACCGGCCGCCTTCACCGCGGCAACCAGCGTGGTGTGGTCTTTCGAATTCACCGCATTCTCGATGATATTCTTTGCGGGATACATCGGTGCGCCACCAACCATTACGGTATCTGCTGCCATCGGGGTCTCCGCGATGGCGGGGATGGCTGCAAGTCCGCTGACCGCGAAGCCAGCGAGCAACAAAGTAACGGCACGCTTGGACATGGGTTTTTCTCCGTGGAAGAAGGCATCGTTTGTCTGGATGGACGTTTGTCTACGATCATTTTTCTCCCGTGGATCAGATATATCACGAAAACGTGAGTGTGGTCGGCGTGTCGCGGATCGCTTCAGCGCCAAGCCATCACCGGTCACTTGAGGCGTGCCTCCACTTCGCCCAAACTGGCTGATCCCAAACGGAGCGCCGAAATGATCAGCGTCGAACAAGCCCGCGCGCGCATTCTGGACGCGATGCGCCCGACGCCGGCCGAGGTTGTGGCCCTCGCCGACGCCTGGAATCGCGTGACCGCCGCAGCCGTGGCCGCGCGGGTGACACAGCCTCCAGCCGATGTGTCCGCCATGGACGGCTACGCGCTGCGTGCCGCCGACGGAGCCCTGGGTGCCAGGCTGACAGTGATCGGCGCCGCACCCGCCGGGCACCCATTCGATGGTCGCATCGGCCCGGGAGAAGCCGTGCGCCTATTTACCGGCAGTGTGGTCCCGCCCGGCGCAGATGTGATCCTATTACAGGAAGATGCGGCACGCGACGGCGATGTCGTCGAGGTCAACGAGGCGGTTATCGCCGGCCGTCACATCCGCCGCGCCGGCCAGGATTTCGCGGCGGGCGATCTGTTGCTTCCCCCCGGCCGGCGGATCACCGCCCGCGACGTCGGACTGGCCGCCGCCGCCAATCATCCTTGGCTGACGGTCCATCGCCGCCCGCGCGTCGCCATTCTCGCGACCGGCGATGAGATCGCCATGCCAGGCGAACCCATTCCTCCGGGCGGCATCGTCAGCTCGAATTCCCACGCCCTGGCCGCTCTAGTGCGAGCCGGGGGCGGCGAGCCGATGGTCCTGCCGGTGGCACGCGACGAGCACGCAGCGATCGGCGCGGTCGCCGATTCTCTCTTCGGAGTGGATTTGCTGGTGACCACCGGGGGCGCCTCGGTCGGCGACCACGATTTGGTCATCGAGGCCCTGAAAGCGCGCGGCATGACCCTCGATTTCTGGCAAATCGCCATGCGCCCAGGCAAGCCGTTGTTGTTCGGCCAGCTCGGCGCTACCCCTGTGCTCGGGCTGCCAGGCAATCCGGTTTCCGCCATGGTGTGCGGGATCTTGTTCCTGCTGCCCTCCTTGGCCCGTCTGTCCGGCCTACCCGCCGCGCCCCCGCCGATTTCCACCGCCCTACTCGGCGCCGCGGTCAAGGCAAACGACAGGCGCGCGGATCACCTGCGGGCCTCTATCCGCACGGATGAAATCGGCCGCGTCGTCGCCGTCCCGTTCGCAGTCCAGGATTCCGCGATGCTGCGCCGTTTGGCCCACGCCGACGCATTGATCCTGCGCGCGCCGCATGCCCCCGCCCTCCCCGAAGGGGCCGAGGTCGGCATCATCCGACTCAATTCCCTGGGTTTGTGACGCTATTAGTTCAAGAAAATCCGCTGGAATGCTGGGGCATTCAGATTTGCCCACAGTTTCGCTTGACGAAGGGCGCAGAACCAACATAGAACAGCCATGACGGTTGCCGGTTTGTTCCGACGGCCATTCGAGGAAGACCGCTATGTTGACGCGCAAGCAATACGAACTGCTCGTTTATATTGACCGCCATCTTAAGCAGACCGGATTCTCCCCAAGCTTTGAGGAGATGAAGGACGCGCTGAACCTGAAGTCAAAGTCGGGTATTCACCGCTTGATTTCGGCACTGGAAGAACGCGGCTACCTCGCACGCCGCCATCACCGGGCGCGGGCGCTAGATGTCCTGCGTCTGCCGGACAACATGGTGCCGCAAGAAACACCGCGAAGTCGCCGCCCGAAGCCGACGTGCCCTCTGGGTTTTCCCCCAACGTCATTCGCGGCGATTTCACGCAGCGCCTGCCGGGGGTGCGCGCCACCAGCGATGTCGGCGCTATCCAGCTTCCCATGTACGGCCGCATCGCCGCCGGCCTGCCGATCGAGGCCTTACGCGACTCCAGCAGTTTCATCGAAGTACCGATGGCGCTGCTCGGTTCAGGCGAGCACTACGGTCTGGAGGTGGCCGGCAACTCGATGATCGAGGCCGGAATTCTGGAAGGCGATACGGTCATCATCCTGAAGGGCGAAACCGCCGAGAATGGCCAGATAGTCGTAGCCCTGGTCGACGACACGGAGGTCACCCTCAAGCGTCTGCGCCGCCGAGGCAACTCGATCGCGCTGGAGCCCTGTAACGAACGGCATGAAACCCGCATCTTCCCAGCCGATCGCGTCAAGGTTCAAGGCCGGATCGTCGCGCTGATGCGGAGCTACTGAGGCAAACTTCCTGTCATCAACACGCATTTCGTCTCGCCGTGGCGCGATCCCATCGGATACGACGATCGTATCGCGAATAGGTTGAGGGTCGCGGAGTAGAACCTGGATCCACGGTCTCGGGAGGGCCGAGGCCACCACCGCTCCTGAAGGTCCCAAATCGACTGGGGTCGACTATACATCGTATGTTATCCGGGTGATACTAATCACGTTGCGCCCCCCTCGATTGGCGCTGACATCAGCGACACGTACGTGCCGGGATGGTCACCGATACTATAAGTCTGTGATGCCTGACCCAGGCGATGCCTGACCTGGGCGCTTGACGGCTCGGTCAATTCGCGCCGCACTGGTGTGCTACAGCCGTGGAGGATTGCCGTGAACGATTATGCCCCGTCGATTGCTCCCATTCGCCAGGATGCGCCTGAGGAAATCCCGGTTGTCGATCTCAGCGATTACCGGGCTGGCGCCCCGGGCGCGCTGTCCCGGATCAGCGCCGAACTTAGGCACGCATTGCAGGACGTCGGCTTCTATTTCGTCATCAACCATGGCGTGCCGGAGTCGCTGATCGCCGCCGCGTTCGATGCCGCGCGACGATTCCACGACCAGCCGGAAGAGACAAAATTGGCGCTGCGGATCAACCAGCACAATATCGGCTATCTCCCGTTCAAATCGTCGGTGACCCGGCATTCCAAGCTGAACGACAACAACAGGCCGAACTTGGTCGAAGCGTTCTTCACCAAGCGCGAGACGCGCGTTGATGCGCGGGTGCAGCCGTTCCGTGCGCCCAATCGCTGGCCGGGCGACCTGCCCGGCTTTCGTGATGCCGTGTTGGCCTATCAGAACGCGATGGAAGCCCTGGGAAAATCGCTGCTACCGCTTTATGCCGCAGCCCTGGATCTGCCACCCGACTGGTTTGACGAGGCCTTCGGCGAACCAATGTTCACGCTGCGGTTGGCCCATTATCCGCGTCAGGACGTCGTCGAGGAAAATGAGTTCGGGCTAGCACCGCATTCCGACACCAGCTTCATGACCCTGCTCGCACAGAACGAGATCCCCGGCCTTTCGATCCGACTGCCGAACGGCCGCTGGTTGGACGCGCCGTCGCTGCCCGGCTCGATTCTGGTCAATGGCGGCGACCTGATGCGGCGCTGGACGAATGATCGGTTCCTTGCAACTCCCCATCGCGTCATCAACCGCTCAGGCCGGGAACGCTACGCCATCCCGTTCTTCATGGATTGCAGCTACGACTGGCGGATGGAATGCGTGCCGACTTGCCATGGCCCGGACAATCCGCCGCGTTATGAACCGATCACCTATCCAGATTACATGACGTGGTTCCGCAACCAGAACTACGCAGCTGCGGTGAAGCATAACTGAGCGGCGTCTGGCATCGAGAGTTCCCGATCCTATCAGAGGGAGGGGCGGGGCTGGTCGTGCGAGCAGAGTGTGGTGGGGTGGAGGCTACGCGGAAACGGCGGATTGCGGCAAGGCAGGCCGGGGTGATCACGTCATTTGTCCCGGCTGCTGGACCGGCGAGCGATCTTGACGCACGCTGGTCAATTCAGCGTAGGGTATCGCGCATGTCCTACCGTCCGACCGTTTTTGGCACGCGGCACGCGATTGCGGCCGGCCACTACCTCGCCGCCTCGGCCGGGTTTTCAATCCTGGAGGGTGGCGGCAACGCAATTGACGCCGGCGTGGCGGCGGGGATCGCGCTGGGGGTGCTGCAACCCGATCTGGTGAATTTCGCCGGCGTGGCGCCGATCCTCATCAGGCTGGCGGATGGCACGACGGAAAGTATCGCAGGTCTGGGCTGGTGGCCGAAGGCAGTCCCGGCCGATCTGTTCATGCGCGATCACGGCGGGACAATCCCGGACGGCGTGCTGCGAACGGTGGTACCTGCCGCGCCCGACGCTTGGATCACCGCGCTGCGCCGGCATGGCACGATGCGGTTCGCCGAGGTCGCGGCTTCGGCCATCCGTTTCTCTGCTGAAGGGTTTGCCGTTTATCCGCTGTTGGCACAATCGATCGGTGCACACGCGGCGGAGTATCGCCGGTGGGAGTCCAACGCCGCGGTATTCTTGCCTGGGGGACGGCCCCCCGCGACCGGGGACAAGTTCGTGCAGACCGATCTGGCACGGACGATCCAGTTTATGGCAGATCAGGACCGTGCCGCGGGGTCGGACCGGATCGCGGGACTCGATGCCGCGCACCATGCGTTTTATCGCGGCGATATTGCTCGCGATATCGTGCGCTTCCAGCAGCAGGAAGGCGGATACCTCTCGATGGAGGATATGGCGGTCTATAGTTCCGCCATCGAACCCGTCGTGCGCCGGTCGTGGCGCGGACACGAGTTGGTGACGTGTGGGGCATGGTGCCAGGGGCCGGCCCTGCAGCAGGCTCTGGCACTGGTCGAGCAGGTCGGCATCGATGGGCTGGCGCATAATTCGGCGGATTACTTGCATCGCGTAGTTGAATGCCTGAATTTGACTTTGGCAGACCGAGAGTATTACTTCGGAGACCCTCGTTTAACGGATGTGCCGCTGGACTGGCTGCTTGCCCCGACAACCATTGCGCGGCGGGCATCGGCGGTGCACGACGACCGGGCATTTGGGCAAATGCCGCCCCAGCTGGAGCTAATTCCCGGGTCGAACCCGCCTCAGGGGCAGCCGCAGCACCGGGGTGACGATGCCGATCTGCCAAAGATCGAAGCCGATACCTCGTATTGTTGCGTCGTCGATCGTTGGGGGAATGCCTTCAGCGCGACCCCGTCGGACGGGTCATGGAACGTGCCGGTGGTGCCTGGGCTGGGCGTTGCCCCCTCGGGTCGCGGGTCGCAGAGCCGGCCGGACCCGCGACATCCGGCGGGGGTGGCGCCGGGCAAGCGGCCGCGCCTGACCCCCAATCCGGCGATCTTGGTGACCGACAAGGGCGGCGTTATGCCATTCGGCACGCCGGGCGGAGACGTGCAGATCCAGGCTATGCTGCAGGTATTGTTGAACGTGATGCATTTCGGGATGGATCCGCAAAGCGCGATCGAGGCGCCGCGGGTGGCTTCATATTCGTTCCCCTCGTCGTTTGCGCCGTTCGAGTATTTTCCGGGTCGGTTGGCTGTGGAAGGGCGGATCGACAAGTCGACGCGCAACGAACTGGCAGCACGCGGACACCGTGTTCAGGATTGGCCGGACTGGACGTGGCTGGCAGGGTCGGTGGAAGCGATTCTCACCGATCCGGAGACCGGGATGATGGGGGCTGCCGCGGACCCCCGGCGGCCAGCTTATGCGATCGCGATTTAACCCATCCGCGCACGCCAGCGATTCGGTTACCAGTTCGTGTTGAAACCGGCGAAGGCGTGGGGGATGCGGCGGATGTCGGCGACCATTTCCTTCATCAGACCCATCGGGGTGGCGGCAGGGAAATGCAAGTCGATGGAATCCGCCAGTCCGCCAAAACGGGCCTCGACGGCCGTCGCGAGCGTGTCATAGGTGCCGCAGGCAGCGAAGATCCGCACCGTATCGTCGGAGACCTCGGCGCCCATCCGGTCCCATTGTCCCTCCACCGACATGCGGTGCAACTTTGCGCCGAGATCTTCCAGCCCGTGCAGCGCCAGAATGGGCAGATAGGTGCGCGTGGACCCGTAAAAACCGATCCGCCGCCTAGCCTTTTCCATTTGGGCCACAACGGCCGCCTCGTCGGCACCGGTGCAGACGAAGCCGCCCCCGTGAACATCGAAGTTTAGGCGGGAGCGGCCGCTGCGGCGCATCCCCTCCATCATCTGCGGCAGGCAAACTTGTTCCAGATAGGTCCGGGAACACAACGGATGCAGTCGCACGCCGTCGCCGACCTGCCCGGCCACGCGTAGCATCGCCTCGCCCACAGCGGCAACGGTAACCGGCACCATCGGCAGTCCGGTGGGTTCAGGCGAGAAATCAGGCGTCATCAGCGTCAGCTTATAGTGTGGGCTATCGAAGTTCAGGCGCCCGCGGGTTTCCCAGGCTTTCCAGACCGCCCGCAATGCGAGCACGTAATCGCGCATTCGCGGCGCCGGAGCCGTCCAGGCGATGCCGAAGCGGCGCTCGTTGTGGCCTTTCACCTGACTGCCGAGGCCCAGAACAAAGCGTCCGCCGGAGTTGGCCTGCAAGTCCCAAGCCTGCTGCGCCAGCGTGGTGGGGCTGCGCGGGAAGGCCACCACCACGGATGGTGTCAACTCGACGCGGGACGTCTCCAGCGCGGCGAAGGCGAGCGGCGCCAACGGATCGTGGCCAAGCTCGACGGTCATCAAGGCGTCGAAGCCCGCGGCCTCGGCTTCGCGGGCAGCCGGACCGGCGTCGCGCCAATGCGCCTGTGGCAGAATGGTATAGACGCGCATGCCGTTTAGCCTCGGGCTAGGCAGCGTTGGACGAATTCGAGGCGGTCCTGGCCCCAAAATATTTCATCGCCGATGACATAGCTTGGGGCGCCGAACACGTTGCGGTCGAGCGCATTCTGAGTGTCTTCGAGGCGCAGTTCGGCCCATTTCGGATCGCTGCCCAGATTCATGATGGATTCGGCATCGAGGCCGACGTCGGTAATCAGGGAAGCCAGAGTCGCGGAAGCGGCCGGGTTCTTTTCCTCCTGCCACAATGCTTTCAGGATGCGGTGAGCCAGCTTGATCGCCGGATCGTCGCCAATGGTTTCGCGCACCGCGATAACACAGCCGGCGGAAAGCTGTTCATTGGCCGGGAAGTATCTAGGCCGGATCTGGATGGGGATGTTGAGATGATCGCGCCAGCGGGCGAGTTCCTGCAGACGGTAGGCTTGGCGCTGCGGGGAACGTTGCGGCAAAGGCAGGCCACCCGACTTGGCGAAAATAGCGCCGAAGTCGACCGGATAGATGCGCATCTTCGCGTTGCTGGCCATCGCCATGGCCTCGATCCGGGCGGCGCCGAGGTGCGTCCAGGGAGAGTTGAGAGAGACGTAGTAGTCTATGTGCATCTGTTTCCTCCACGCGCTTGCTGACCATCCTGAGGGACGGGCCGGATTGGCACAAGACGAGCGAACCGGCTTAGGATGGCGTCACGACGGGAGGGCGGCATGAAGTGGGTGGTTGGCGACGTCACCGTGACGAAGGTCGTCGAACTGGAGATGACGGGCGGCACGCGGTTCTTGCTGCCTCAGGCGACGCGCGAAGAGATCCTGCCGATCGCGTGGCTGCGGCCGCATTTCGCCGACGAAGAGGGGCGGCTGCGGATGAGCATCCACAGTTTCATTGTCGAAACGCCCGATCGCCGGATTGTTGTCGATACGTGCTTGGGCAATGACAAGCAGAGGCGACGAATCCCCCACTGGAATGATCGCGATGGACCCGTTCCTGGCCGATCTGGCCGCGGCAGGATTTCCGGCGGAATCGATCGATACCGTGTTGTGCACGCATCTTCATGTCGATCATGTCGGCTGGAACACGCGTTTGGTCGAGGGCAAGTGGGTTCCGACGTTTCCGCGAGCGCAGTATCTGATGGGGCGTGCCGAATATGAGCATTGGCGCAGCGTGAAGGACCGGCCGGACATGGAGCATATCATGGCGGACTCGGTAACGCCGATCGTCGAGGCGGGGCTGGCGACCATGGTCGAAACGAATGCACGGATCTGCGAGGAGATTTCACTGGTCCCGACACTTGGCCATACGCCCGGCCATGTCAGCGTGATGATCCAGTCGAAGGGCGAGCAGGCGCTGATCACCGGCGACTTCATGCACCACCCCTGCCAGATCGCGCATCCGGAATGGAGCACGCTGGCGGACAGCGATCCCGATCAGGGAATCGAGACGCGACGGCGGATGTTCCAGCGCCTGGCCGGGACGCCGGTGCTGATCATCGGCACCCATTTCGCCGGCGCGACGGCCGGACGGCTTGTCACGGACGGCGGCGGCTATAGACTGGACGTTTGAAGCAAAGGAAACTCCTCATGACCTATCTACGCAGCGGCATCTTTATGGCGCCGTTCCATCCCTTGCAGGAAAACCCGGTCCTCGCGCTGGAGCGGGACATGGAGCTGCTGCAGCACCTGGACGCGCTGAACTACGACGAGGCCTGGATCGGCGAGCACCATTCCGGCGGCTTCGAGATCATCGCCAGCCCGGAGATGTTCATCGCGGCGGCAGCCGAGCGCACGAAGCATATTCGTCTCGGAACCGGCGTCGTTTCATTGCCCTATCACAACCCGTTCATGCTGGCGGACCGGATGGTGCAACTGGACTACCAGACTCGCGGACGAGCGATGTTCGGGGTTGGCCCGGGGGCGCTGGTGCACGACGCGAAGAAAATCGGCATCGATCCCGGCCGACCAGCGGCGCATGATGAACGAATCGATCGACGTCATCATCGAGTTGATGCGCGGCGACACGCGTCACTCGCAAGACCGACTGGTTCGACCTGCGCGAGGCGCGGCTGCAACTGCCGCCCTACACGCGCCCCCGGATGGAGATGGCGGTCGCCTCCGCCCGGTCCCCGGCCGGCGCGCTGGCGGCAGGACGGCACGGGCTGGGCATGCTGTCGATCGGCGGCACCAGCGACGATGCGATGAAACATCACGCCAGCAACTGGGATGTGTACGCCTCCACCGCCAAGGAAAATGGGCATGTGCCGGACCGCAAGAACTGGCGGCTGGTCACGCTGATGCACATCGCGGAAACGCGGGAGCAGGCTCGGGAAAACGTGAAGTGGGGCCTCGACCGGTTCTGCGACTATTTCCGCGATGTCGCGACCTTCCCGATCGTTCCGAACGATATCACCGATCGTTACCAGTTCATGATCGACAGCCGCTCCGCCTGCATCGGCACGCCCGACGACGCGATCGCGTTTATCGAGAAACTGCTGGAAGGCTCCGGCGGCTTCGGCGTGATCATGGAGTTGGCGCAGAACTGGGCCGACTGGGCGCAGACCAAGCGACACTACGAACTGATGGCCCGGTATGTTCATCCGCACTTCCAGTCGTCCCGCGAATGGCGCAGCGGAAGCTACGATCAGGCCCGGGCACAATGACGAGTACACCGCACTGTCCGGCGCCGCGGTGCAGGCGGAGATCGACCGGCTGGCGGCGAAGACGCGCGCGGCGGAGTAAAATACCCAAACCGCGCAAGGCATCAGCGAAATAGCCGCTTAGGGCGGGAGGAGCGTCTTCCGCATGAACACCGTGCTCGCAACCGGAGTGTCGTAATAGGCTGGTGTGGCCTCAAAACCCAGGGTGCGATACAGCGCTTGAGCCGAAACCATAGACGGGAGGGTATCCAGGCGCATCGTCCGGTACCCGGCCCGCATGGCCGCATCAATTGCAGCGACCGCCAGCGCTCGGCCGAGACCCATACCTCTTGTGCTTGGCGTTACGTAAAGACGCTTCATTTCACAAGCACCGGTTTCCGGCAGTTTGCGAACCGCGACGCATCCAAGCGGATTTGCTTGCGGGGAGACGGCGAGCAAAAGGGCTCCGTCCGGCAGAGCGTATAGCCCGGGAAGTGACATCAGTTCCGCCTGGAACCCCTGATAGGAGAGGTCGGCTCCTAGGGCGGCCTGATAGTCCCGAAACAACGACGCGACAGCCGCCATCTCGTGCGCGACGGCCGGACGAATCGTGAGGAGGCGTTCCACCTGGACCCGATCACCGTTTGGCGAAATCGATCAGCGCGGCGAAGCCAGTTTCGGTGCCGACCGCCAGTTGTGTGCCGTCTGGGCTCCAGGCAAGGGTGCTGATCGGCCCGTGGTCGGGCGGCACGACCGGCAAGATGCGGGACGAAGTAATATCCGCCACCACGACCAAGCCGTCGGCAAACCCGCCGGCGACGATTTCATCTTGCGGGTTACAGGCAACCTGCGTGCAGATGATGCCATCGCCCCCCGCGAGTTCCAGTGGCGCCTTGCCCATCGGGCCGCCGCCGAAGAACGGCCACAGCACCATCGCATCGGCGCCGCTGCTGGCCATCCATTTGCCGTTACGGGTGAACGATAGGCTGGTGGTCTTGGAGGGATAGCCGCTCATGCGCATGTGCGCGCCGTCAGGCAGCTTCCAGCCGTGCAGGGCGTTTTCCTGCATCGCCGTGACGACCGCCTCGCCTTCGGGATGGATAATGATGCCGGTGTGGCTGCCTTTCCACTCCAGTTTGCGGGGGGTGTCGACTTTGGCCGCCACGAACCAGAGCGACGCGCCGTTATAGTGCGAGGCTCCGACGCGCTTGCCTTTGCCGTCAAACACCAAACCGGTAACAGTAGAGGGATGCGTCAGCTCCTTAAGCAGATGGCCAGACTGGTCGAATAGCCGCACGATCTTGCTGGCGCTGGCCGCAATGAGACCCCTGCCTTTCTCAGTGGCGTAGGTGGCGACGTGTTCCACCCACTTCATGCCGAAACCACCGATGTTGGACATACTGCCATCAATGGCGACGCGGTTCAGCTTCCCGTCGTCTCCGCCGGAGATAAAACCATCGCCGGCTGGGTCGGCGGCGAAATCCAGGATCGCGCCATCGTGGACTGAGCTGGCTGTCCAGTAGTCGGGCGCGTCAACGGCAACGAGTTGGACGGTGCCATCGCCGAGGCCGAAGCCGACCTGGCGGCCGTCGCGGGAAAAGCGGGCGGCAACCACGAAGGCGTTCGAGGTCGCGGGACGTGCCGCGGGATTTCAGCAGGTAGGCGGCTTCGGCGGATTGGCCCATGACCGCTCAATCCGCCGCGCAGCTCTCGAAACCGCGACGCAACTGCGGGCGGTTCAGGTTGCGGCCGATGAACACCAGGCGGCTGGTCTTCGCGTCGCCTTCCTTTGCCGGACCAATGAAGTCGCCATCGGCGATCATATGCACCGCCTGGAAGGCGAAGCGGCGATTTTCATTCGCGTAGTGCAGGATGCCCTTCGTCCGCAGCAAATCGGCGCCCTTGTCCTGAAGCAGCACGCCGATCCAGGCGTTGAACTTCTCGGGGTCGATCGGATTCTCGACCTCGAAGCTCATGGAGGAGACATCCTCGTTGTGCTCGTGGTCGTCGTCGCCATCGAGGAAATCGGGATGCATCGACAGGATGCGTTGGAGGTCGAAGGCGCCGCGGTCCAGCACCTGCCTCGATCGGCACGCTCGCGCGCTCCGTGCGGTGAATAATGGCGAAGCGGTTGATGCCGCGGATGGCCGCTTCCACAGCTGTCCAGTTCCTCAGGCGTCACCAGATCGGTCTTGTTCAGCACGATGACGTCGGCGAAGGCGATCTGGTCAGCGGCCTCGTGGCTGTCGGCCAGACGGGCAGGCAGATGCTTGGCGTCGACGACTGTGACGATCGCGTCCAGTCGGGTTTTGGCCTTGACGTTGTCGTCGACAAAGAACGTCTGCGCCACCGGGGCGGGATTGGCGAGGCCGGTTGTCTCGATGATGATGCCATCGAACTTGTCGCGCCGCTTCATCAGCCCGCCGACGATGCGGATCAGGTCGCCGCGCACGGTGCAGCAGATGCAGCCGTTGTTCATCTCGAACACTTCCTCATCGCTATCCACGACGAGGTCATTATCGACACCGAGTTCGCCGAACTCGTTGATTACGACAGCGTATTTCCTGCCGTGATGTCTCGGTCAGGATGCGGTTGAGCAATGTGGTCTTACCGGCGCCCAGATAGCCGGTCAGCACTGTCACCGGCACTTGCGTCGTCGAGTCAGGCCATGATCATCGGCTCCTAAGCTGTGTGGAGCAGCAATATAGGTGTGGTGCGACCGGTCAACCATGCCGACGACGCAGTGCTGCGCTGTAGGGCGAAACCGCGCCTGCCAATGCCTTGAGCGCGTCCCGAATGGGCGGTCGGGAAGCCGATCTCTCGTCTTCAGACTAATTCGGTATTGCTGCTTGCCTCCGCAGCGCCGCCAAGCGAGCCGCGATCGCTGGCACGTCGAACTGCCGCGCGCGTTCGCGGCCGGCTGCAGCCAGAGCGGCGCGGCGGCCCTCGTCACTCGCCAACGTTCGTATGGCTGCAGCTATTTCGGCGGGTCGATCCGGATCGGCGTAAATAGCGGCGTCGCCGGCAACCTCCGGCAGACCGCCGCGGGGGGAGCAGATCAGGGCGGCCCCGCTCGCCAGCGCCTCCAGCGCGACCAAGCCGAACGGTTCCGGCCAGCGGCTGGGCACCACGACGATGGCGGCTCGGGCCATCGCGATAAGCACTTCGGGGTGGTCGCGATATCCCAGCATGCGGACATTTGCGGCTTTCGGCGGCGGCGCGGACCGTTTGGACGAAGCGGTGTCGGGGCTTTCAAAGCTGAACCGGTCGGCGCCGATGATCTCCGCGCTCCAGCCAGGCAGGTGCGGCAACGCGGCGGCACAGGCGGAGACGAAGGCGTCAGGCGCCTTGTCGGCGACGACCCGGCCGGCGAACAGGATCAGCGGCTCGCGCGTGCGCGGCGGGGGAAGTTCGCTGAGGTCCAGACAGTTGTGCAGAACAACGGGGTCCCTTGCGGGCGCACCTACCCCCTCAAGAACGCGTTGGCGGAGATACTCGGACGAGGTGATGACCCGCGCCAGGCGGCGCAACATTTCGGCGCGCTGGCCGGGGGACACCGCGTCGCGCATCCCTTGGGGGTCGTTGTTCAGGATCAAGTAAACGGGTATTTGCGGCAGACGCGCTGCGAGAGCCAGGGCGATTTCGGGACGGTTATGGACCTCGATCAGGCCGGGGTTGAGCGTCCTCAAGGATCCGCTGAGCGCTGCGGCGTAGCGAATGTTGGTGCCGCCGAGCCGCCAGAGCCCGGGCGAGACGTGACGAAAATCTATGCCGGGGAAGATGGGACCGTCCTGCTTGCCGCCGAAGACGATGGTCTGAAATCCGGGCGTTTGCACAAGGCGGCGAGCGAGTAGGCCGATGGCGCCGGTGCGGCCGGGACCAAATCCCTCACGCGGGGGGAGAACGACAGCCACCGTGATTGAGGTTAGGGACATCGGCGGCTTCTATCACCGCGGCGTTGGTCTCGGCACCATCAGGAGCAAACGGTGGCCGCCCGCCGCGACGCGAAGAGTAAGCCTATAAGAATCGGAACGATCTTGGAGTTGGCCATGAGTATCGCGTTTGCAGTCGTCATCGTTGTCGGTCCTGTTGGTCCTGGCCCGATCAGTCCGCATCGCCTCGGAATGGCAGCGGGCGGTGATCCTGCGGCTTGGGCGGTTTCACAAGGTGAAGGGTCCCGGCATTTATCTTGTGTTTCCGTTTATCGACGCCGTTGCCCAGGTGATCGACCTGCGGATCCAGACCACGATGATCACGGCCGAACAGGCGTTGACGAGGGACACCGTGGCGGTCGGCGTCGATGCGATCGTATTTTGGCAGGTGGAGAACGCCGAAGTCCGCCGCGATCCGCATCGCCAACTATCGCGAGGCGATCGAGCGGGTGGCGCAGACCAGCCTGCGTGAGATGATCGGCGCCACCGACCTGTCGAAGCTGCTGTCTGACCGGAAGACCGCGGATGAGCAGCTACGGGTGACGATCACAGCTAAGACCAGCACCTGGGGCGTTACCGCCCGCAGCGTAGAGATCAAGGACGTGTCGATCCCCCGCGAACTGCAGGACGCCATGAGCCGCCAAGCCCAGGCGGAGCGGGAAAAGGATGCGCGCGTGACGCTGGCCTCGGCGGAGAAGGCGATCGCCGAGCAGATCCTGGAGGCGGCTCGAAGCTGTACGGCAGCGATCCGAACGCACTGAAGCTGCGGCAGATGAACCTGCTTTATGAGATGAACAAGGAGCGCGGGACGACGGTGCTGATCCCGACCGATATGGCAAACAGCTTGGGCACAGTCGTTGCCCTGGCACGAGCAACTGCAACCGATCCTGCCTGATATACAGGCGTAGCAGGTGGCTCCATTTGTTAGTGCCCGTTTATGTGGCAATTTTGCAACGTTACGACCAGCTAACTCAGGATATGCTGCGTCGCAGCAAAAAAGGCCTTGCATGCTGCCGTTGCGAAGGCCATTCTTCGAACTCGCAGACGCGCTTAGGCGCACTGCTTTCTTGGACGTTTCCTCCCTAAACTTCGGCGGTGCCAAAAGCACCGCCGTTTTTTTATGTGCGGGACGCCCGTCAGGGATAGCACTGGCCAGTGCTATCCCACGCCGCCCGAGCCTATGCTTGGCTAGAACGTGTCGTCTGAGCTACCGCCTCCGCCATTATCCCAACCGCTGTCGCCACCGCCGCTATTATCCGTCCACGACGAATCGCCACCGGCGCTCGGTTGGTCCCAGGTGCCATTATCGACGTAGTCCTGGTTTGCCGGAGCAGCACCGCCGCCCTGGCCCCACGTTCCGGTATCAACATAGTCCTGACTGGGCGCCGCCGGTGTAGCCCATGGGCTGCCGGCCTGCGCGCCGCCGAATCCACCGCCGCCAAACTCGCCTCCAAGGCCCTGATGCGGCGAAAACAGGCTCATCAGCGCATTGCCAGCGACCACGCCACCCGCTACGCCAGCCGCTGTCGTTAGCGCCGACCCGAGGAACCCCGAGCCGCCACGCTGCTGAAACATGCCCTGCTGGTAGTTGGGCGGATACTGCGGCGGCGGGGGAGCCGCCTGCTGATAATACGGCTGTTGCGGCTGCCCGCCCGGATAGCCGGGCTGTGCCCCCTGCCCACCGCCCGCACCGCCCCACCGCGGATCGCCCTGCGGTGGTCCCGACTGCGGCCGATTTCCACCGCCACCGAACAGCCCGCTAAAGAATCCCCCTGGTTTTTGCTGCGCCTGCTGGGCTGCCTGCTGCGCCTGCTGCAATTCCCACTCCAGCCTTTTGATGCGGTTCTGCGCCTCCACCAGAGCGTGCTCCTGCACGAAGGCTAGCTGAGTGATGCGGTAGCGTGCCTCCGGATACTGGCTGAACGCCTGGCCAATCAAGGCGTCAGCGTCCCGGTCGATTGGGGGCAGTGGCTGCTGCGACGCCACGCCCGATCCAACGGAAACCGCCGACTGCTGGCTAACGCCTCCGACTCGGCCGATGAACTGGGTGATGATGTCGCGTTCTTCGTTCGTCATGGGGGTCCCTATGGGTCTGTCAGAACAACCCGAACAGCAGGAATGTGGCGCCGATCCAGGTTCGGTTCAATGGTGAGTTTAGCGCGGCGCAGGTCCCGCATATCGTAATTTCTCCCGTTTAGAAACCCATCATCCCAGCCTAGGCAGCGGGACAGAACGCCTCAGTAGTCGCGGCCCGCAGGGCTCAGGAGCCGCATGATCTAGTAGCGCATATCGTTATGATATCATTATCATTATGATTTAGATTACGTTTTGTAAAATAGATGTATATTTTGGCTCTGATAGACGCCATGATTACGCACTATGACATTCTATCGCGCTTATGTGCTCGATAACCAAGGCAACATTCTCCTTAGCGAGGATATGCAGGCGAATGATGATGCCGCCGCGGTTGCCGCCGGCTGGCAATTGGTCGCCGCCCATTCCGCGGATTTGCCCACCCCTGCAGAAGGCGTTGAGATATGGAGCGGCGATCGACTGGTCTTTAGCACTCATCCCCGGTCAGGGTGAGGAACCAGCGCAAGACCGTGCGACATAGCGATGTTTCGGCTACGTGCTGTTCCACTTTTAGCAGGCCCCGCAGCGGAAGCTGATAGATCCGTTAGCCCCCAAACCACAGCATCAGGTCTGATTACGCACCCATCAGCCGACCGCTTAGATCGCTCATGGCCGGCGTCCGCCCCAACGGGGTGAAAGCTCGGCTTGCACGGCAGCCGTCCCCATAGTCGTTGTCACATCGATGTTGCGCGTAAATTGGTCTCGAAACCATTGCGTCAGCACCCCGATCATTGCAATGTTTTCACAATAACAAAATGTTCCAATTATTTGTTGAACTTTTATCCGAAGCTTGCCACCCGCAGATTCCCCCCTGGCTCGTCCACTTACGCTTTGAAGACAGATCTCGGACCATAAACGAGAGGCGTCGGTTGCGCATTGACCTCCCAATACATGACGGCGAGAACTTATTTATGTCCGACACCGCTGCTCCATGGATCCTCAGCGAAGGTCTGGCCGGCCTGCGCTCGCAGGCTCTCGGTTTGGCCGAGGCCGCGGGCATATCAGCCGAGCTTCGCGAATTGAAGCCCGTCGCGCCGTGGAAATGGGTCGCCGCAAAGTTCTGGCCCGATCCACTGGCCGCGGTGGGGGATGCGGTGCACGCGCCGCTGCCGTCGCTGGCGATTGGCTGTGGCGGCATGGCTGGATCGGTGCTGGCGGCGTTGCGACGAAAATCCATGCGCGTGGTGCAAGTGCAGAACCCGCGCATGGATATCGGCCGCTTCGACCTGATCATTGCCAATCACCACGACGAGTTGACGGGACGGAATGTCTTCGTCACGCGAACCGCACTGCACCGGGTGACCCCAGAGCGTCTGGCGGCGGAGGCCGAGATCTGGCGTGACCGTCTCGCGCCTTACCGGCGGCCCCTGGTCGCCGTGCTTTTGGGGGGGACCAACGGCCGATACCGCCTTGATCGAGACGCGGGCGCTCGGCTTGCGGCTGACCTAGCGACTATGGCTCAGCAGGACAAAGTGGGCGTGGTTGTTACGCCGTCACGGCGGACCGATCCCGCGGTCACCGAGATGATCCGCACTGCGCTGGCGCCCAGCGGCGGCTGGGTTTGGAATTTCGTTGGCGAGAATCCCTATTTTGGGATGTTGGCGCTGGCCGACCTGATACTCGTGACGCAGGACAGCGTCTCGATGATCTCCGAGGCTGCGGCGACGACAGCGCCGGTCATGGTCGTCCCATTGCCTGGTTCGTGGCGGAGGCAGGGTCTGTTCCTGAAGCCGCTGATGGACCAAGATCGTATCCGTCCATTCGAGGGCCGATTCTCCAACTGGAAGGTGTCGCCCTTGAACGATACACCCCTCGCCGCGGCCGAGATGCGTCACCGCCTGGGGCTTTAAAGTGTGATCGCTTGGCGGAACGTCGCCGACGCGGCTGGAACGTCGGCCTGATACTTATCTAAGGATTGCTATGCTGCGCATTCAGACCTTCGACGCCAAGGCCGGCGGTAACGTTATCTATAAGGCTTTGGCACACCCGTTGGCGGCCGAGGCGATCGAACGGCTTTATGCTCGCCTCGATGGCCCGGTCGCCTTGTACGATCCGGACGGCATCGCCGATGCGCTTGTCGCGATGTATCCTGCAGGCTTCGAAGGCCTGTTCGTGCACGACGTCGCTGCTGTGGGTCAAACTCGAGGCGGTCTGACGGCTCGAGCGCTGACTGAAATCGGGGGCAGTGGTGCCCGGACGGTCCTGGTGGCAGCGTTCGATGCTGACAGGATCGTCGCCCGAATCGCCCATATGCTGCCGGCCGGCGCGGTACTGCTGACGCTGGACGATGTCCGGCTGCCGGACAGCTTGCTCACCAACCGGTTCCGATATCTGGACAAGCTCAACTTTGCTACGAATTTCGCCTTTTTCCGCGATTCGGATGGGCTGCATACTCGACTGGTGTCGGCCAATTACTGGGCAGGTTACGGCGCCTTGGACGTGCGCCTGTGGCTGCGGCTATTCGATTCGGATGGCACGGTTCTGGGGACCTGGGACCAAATTCTGCCATCTGGTCCAGGTGGGTTCTCCATCGATAGCCGGCAGGTGCGGGAACGGTTCGCATTGGCTCCATTCACCGGCCAACTGTTTATCCATGCGGTTGGAGTCGCCGGCCACGATGTGGTGAAATACGCATTGGACACCTACGCGTCCGATAACGGCGCCTCGCTGTCGTGCACTCATGACGCCAATGCATGGCCATCCGATCGCTTCGCCGGCCTGCCCGCGCCGCGGCCGGATGAAAAGGTCATACTGTGGCTACAGAACAGCCACGCCGTACCGATCCCGGCGGGAACAGTTTCGCTCGACCGTATGGGAGCAGAGAAGCCGGTTTATCTTGGCGAGGCCGTCGGCTCATTCGCGACAGTCGCCATGGATGTGGCGGATTATTTGCCCGGCCTGCGATGGCCGGCACAGATAGAAATCCGAGCGGGGCGGCACGTCGTGCGGCCGCGGTATGAGATCACGCAGAACGAGCGCGTGCGCATTGCACATGTGAACGTGGAACGCGACAATTTGCGAAATGACCCGAACATTCCCGCCCTGCCGAAGGAGATGGGCCGAGGCTACTTACTGCCCTTCCCCATCCTGCCTCAGGCGCAATTCCGAACTGTGTTCTTGCCGACCCCGATGTCAACAGCGCAGACGACGCTGCCGATTCGCCTGGACGTGTTCGATGCCACGGGCATCCTGCGGGCGAAGCGATTTCTAGGGTGCTTGGCCCGCGACCATAGCCTGGCGGTGGATATGGACGAGTTCGGCCTGGATCAAGGGCACGCCGAATTGGTTTATGATTTTCGCGATGGCGGAGAGGCTGACGGCTGGTTGCACGCGCTGTTTCGCTATGAGGACCGTCATTCCGGCCATATCGCGGAATCGAGCTTTGGCGCCCATATTTTCAACACGGCGATGACCTATCGCGACGAACCGCAATCATATTCCGGCCCACCTCCGGGGCTTTCGACGCGCTTGTTTCTGAAGCTGGGGGACCGGCGCCGGCATTGTTTCGCCGCATTGATCTACCCCGCGTCCGGACCGTGGCACGCTGTTTCCTCGACTACACTGCTTCTTCATGATGGAACCGGGGCGCAAGTTGCTGAGACGCCGATCTCGATCGCCTGCGGCGGATCGGTCATCATCTGGCCTAATACGGCGTTCGCTCCCCCGGCATTGGCGGCGGCCGGGCCCGACGGGTATGTGCTGATACGGGATCCGACGTGCCGATTGTTCGGCTATCATGGGTTGATGGACAACGCCGGTGGATTCTCGTTGGACCATATGTTTGGGTTCTGATGCTGGTTTGCGAACCGCTGCTGGTGCGCGGATCACACGACCGGTATTTTCCACCGTGCGATGCCAGAATGATCTCAATTTTCTATTGCGGAGCGCACGGCCAATGCGGCAAGAATATGGCATATATGATCACAACATTGTGATAACAAGCACGGTGTGCGCCTTGAGTCCGCGAATTCCTTGCGGCCTATGACAATCTATCACACAGGAGGAAGAATCATGGCCCACTCCGCGCCTCTCGCGGTCGAAGAGCATGTGCATGGCGAAACGGTCTGGGTCGCCGTCCGATCCCGCGGCGCTGAATGGTCCTGGTTAACCCCGGATGAGGCGGTCGAACTTGGGCGCGCTTGGATCGAAAAATACAGCCGGCTCGTTCAAGCGGCGGAGTGATGAGAGCGGCCTCATCTTTGGATCCGCTCAGTCACTGGCGGAGCAGGGTATTTTTGCACAGTCTCGATTTAACCACGGGGCCTCCCCGTCGGCCACGATCAGCGGCACGTCAAAACGTTCCCAGGCCCATGATACCGTCCGTCACATCGAAGTCCCCAACGATCTTCTTGCCGATCAGATCACGTAACGTTTCCGACGCGCCGCCGCCGATCGAGCCATACCGCGCGCCGCGATAGAGGCGGGAGACGGGGTATTCGTCGGTGAAACCAAAGCCGCCATGCACCTGAACAGCCTCGGACGTCACACGCAACGACATTTCGTTGCAGAAAATCTTGGCCGCGGCGGCCATAAAGGGGTCGGGGAATGGATTGGCGGTCAGGCAAGCGCGATACAACAGGCCGCGCCCGGCCTCGATATCCTTGAACATGTCGGCAAGCTTCCAGCGAATACCTTGAAAATCGGAAATCGGCTTGTTGAACACGGTGCGCTCACGGACATAATTCACGGCCTCGTCAAATGCGCCTTCCGCTAGCCCGAGGGAAATCGAAGGGTTCAGGCAGCGCTGCGTGTTGAACGCCGAAAGCAGCTTTCGAAACCCATCCTCGCGAATGACCAGATTTTCCACGGGAATATCGCAGTCGTCGAACTGGATCTCGTGCAGGTTCTCTCCGCCCATCGTGTGGTAGGTGGCGGTGACCGAGAAGCCTTTCGTATCGGGTTCGACCAGAACGCAGCCAATCCCTTCCCTGACCCGGCTTTCCGTCCACCCTGGTGAACACCACGAACATTCCGGCCTCATTTGCTCGGCTGATCAGGGTCTTTGTCCCCTTCAGGATTACCCGGTCACCGACGACCCGCGCGTTGGTACGATAGTTCGCGACATCGGTCCCCGCATGAGGCTCCGTCATGCACACGGCTAGGACGCAGTCGCCGGTAACCACCGCCGGTAGGATCCGCTGGCGGATCGACGCTGGGGCATAGCGCGCGATCACCCGCGTTTGGACTCCGGCTTCGCCCAACACGGCCATGGCGGTCACGTAATCAACCTTGGCGATTTCTTCGAGGATGAGCGCGGTATCCAGTATTGCCAGTCCAAGGCCGCCGTATTCCTCGGGTACCGACATTCCCAATACCCCAAGTTCCGCCAGTTTTTTCATGTTCTCCCAGGGAAACGTGCCGTCCATCCAGCGCATCGCCTTTGCTTTGAACTCGGTCTGCGCCAGAGACCGCACTGAGGCGATCATCTCCCGCTGTTGCGCGCTGATCTGGATGTCCACGTTGCCGCTCCCTGGGCGATCGGTTGACGGCGAGTGTAGCCGGAGGCTGGGGATGTGCAATATTCACAGAACCGAAGCGGCCGCTGCGCTGAAATATTCGTCTATCCAATCTGCCGCATATTCGCGCCCTACCAGGAAGAAGAGGAATACGCTGTGGCCGGCCCGATGCCGATCGCCGAAGTCCTTTCCTCCAAAAACCAATCGGAGACTTGGATCGGGCCGGAACAATGCGACGATGAGGGTGTCCTCGAATAACGTCGTCACCGACGATTTCACCGCGCGCTTCACCATGGCGTTGATGACGCCGCTCGGCGAAGCGAGTGACCGCCGTCCGAAATCGCGTGCCGCGTGCCTGCCTTGCCGCAATCCGCTGTTTCCGCCTAGCCTCCACCCCACCACTCTGCTCGCACGACCAGCCCCGCCCCTCCCTCTGATAGGATCGGGAACTCTCGATGCCAGACGCCAACGAAACGGCGCCAGTGCCCCCCGCGACACTCGCCCCACGGCCGCCCCGGTTCGGCTGGCTGCCCCCGGCACTGCGTGTGCTGGGGGTGGTCGCGGCGGGATTCCTTGCCTGGTACATCGCCGGTCACTGGAACCGCTGGACCGGCGCGGTTCGCTACGAATCCACCGACGATGCCAACACCGCCGGCGACGTCACGCCGCTCTCGGCCAGGGTATCCGGCTACGTCGCAGATGTGGCGGTCGCCGACTACCAACTCGTCCGCAAGGGCCAATTGATCGTCGAAATCGATCCCGCCGACTACCGCGCCCAGCTCATGCAGGCCGAGGCCAATCTTGCGGCCGCCCAGGCCAACCTGGCCAACCTGGCCAACCAGAAGGACGTCCAGCGCGCCCTGATCCGCCAGGCTCAGGCCACCATCGACGCCACCCAGGCCGACGTAATACGCTATGATCTGGAAGCGAAACGTCAGCGTGAGCTGCTGCGGACCCGCATCGCTGGCACCGAACAGACCGTCGAGCAGGCGGATGCCAATGAACGCCGGACCAATGCACAGTTGCTGTTGAACAACGCCCAGCTCGACCAGCAGAAGGCTCTGCTCGCCAGCCTCGACGTCCAAGAAAACCAGCTCACCGCGCAGGTGCATGCCGCCGAGGCACAGGTCACGCTCGCCCAGGACAACATGACCTATACCCGCATCGTAGCCCCGGCCGACGGCCTCGTAGGGCTGCGCCAGGTTCGTCGCGGCCAGTTCGTCAATGTCGGTACCCAGGTGATTACCGTGGTGCCGCTGCCTCGCATTTGGGTGATCGCCAATTACAAGGAGACGCAGATGACCAACATCCGTCTCGGCGACCCGGCACGCGTCACCGTCGACGCATTCCCCGACCTCGCGCTGACCGGCCACGTCGACAGCTGGTCCCCGGGCACCGGCAGTACCTTCGCCCTGCTGCCGCCCGACAACGCCACCGGCAACTTC